>JADJMM010000006.1 GCA_016709575.1 Sphingobacteriaceae bacterium | reverse complement strand
CTTTAGTCTTATCGTCTAATGGCGCAGTTCTTACTAACTCACCGGGAACAGCTTCCCCTAAAGGAAAAGGATAATCAGAACCTTGCATCACTTTATCGGCACCAACTAAATCAATTACGTACTGCAACATTTTATGATCGCATACATGTGAATCCACCCAAAACTTCCCTAAATACTTTTTTGGATTTTCTTTATTGTCGATAGCTACAAGATCTGGTCTGCAATCCCAACCGTGTTCAATTCTGCTGATGGTTGGTAAGAACGAACCACCACCGTGAGCAAAACAAACTTTTAGTTTCGGATATTTTTCAAATACACCACCAAATATCATACTGCAAGCAGCGCGACTAATTTCAGCGGGCATACCAACTAACCAAGGAAGCCAATATTTACTCATATGTTCTTGTCCCATCATTTGCCAAGGATGAACTAAGATTGCAGCATTCAATCTTTCACAAGCTGCCCAGAATTCATGGAACTGAGGCTCGCTTAAATTTATATTGTTAACGTTACTTCCAATTTGAACACCTTTGTATCCCATTTTCATGCAACGCTCTAATTCCTGTATTGCTAATTTTGTATCCTGTAATGGAACTGTACACAAACCAATAAATTTGTCAGGATACTTTGTAAAAGTGGCCGCAATATCATCATTCAAAAATTTAGATATTTCTAATCCGTCCATTGGTTTGGCATCATAACTAAACATTACAGGAATAGTACAAATAACTTGCATGTCGGCTTTATGTTGCGCCATTTCTTTAATACGTACTTCGGCATCCCAGCAATTCTCTACAATCTCTCTGAATTTAACATCCCCTTGCATCATCCAGGCACGACCCGGCGCATGATGGTTTAAATGAATAAATTTTCCATAACCAAATTTCGTTGTAAAATCAGGTAAGTGTTTTGGGAAAATATGAGTGTGCGTGTCTATTGTGAACATAATAATTTTATTTAGACGTCTCGACTTCGCTCGACGTGACATTTGTGAAAAAACTAAAGTTTACGTTGCCGTATTTGCGTTGTTCAAAAAAATGGGGGAGTTCGTTTAATTTTGTAGTTGGTCCGTGTTCTATAATTAACCAAGCGCCGTCTTTCAATAAATTATTTTGAAATACCCATTGGTGAATTTCAGGAATGTTTTCTAAAATATAAGGAGGGTCAGCAAAAATTAAATCATATTTCTGAGTATGCGTTTTCAAAAATTTAAACACATCACCTTTTAAAGTATGAATATTGAGATTTAAATTTTTAGCGGTGTTTGAAATGAATTTAGAACATTCAAAGTTTTTATCGAGACAAGAAACATTGGCACCGCGGGAGGCAAATTCAAAAGCAATATTTCCGGTTCCTGAAAATAAATCCAGTACTTCTAAACCATCAAAATCTACTTTATTATTTAAAATGTTGAATAAACCTTCTTTCGCAAAATCAGTTGTGGGTCTAACATCTAAACCTTTGGTTACATTAATGGTTTTACCCCCGTGTATGCCTCCTATTATTCGCAAAGCAAACGGTTTAAAGCTGAAAAATAAAAATGATGAGGCGTTTGTTCAAATGCTTCTTTTCTGACAATGATTTTATCACTTACTGTAAAATCAACATGTTTTACATATTTTTTAATAGCAGTGAATAAATTATCTGTTGTAGCTCTGTTAGCTGAAACAAATAATTTTAAAGTTGTTGGATTCAAATCAAATTGCTCAACCGAAAACAGCAAATAGTATAAAACATCTTCATCACTTTGCGTTTTGAACATATTATATAAAACCGGTTTCTTGTCTTTTTTAATTAATATTTCGGTTTGTCCCTGATGAATATTTATAAATATATCCGCGTTCTTTAATTGAAAGTGTGTAAAGAACAATTTCATGGTGCTGTAACCAATATGTTTGAAATTGTGATTAGGAAAAGTTTTATCTAAACTGTTTTTCAATTCAGAAGGAACAGAATAAATTAATTTAATATCGTTTACATCATTTGTGAAAGTTAACTCGCCGTTTGTGCCTCCAACATTAAATTCCAACATCTCTTTGCTTTATCAGCATCGTAAAACGAGGCCGGGACTAAAGTAAATGATTTCCTAACCAATCTTACTAAATGCTTTTGTAGTTTTCTTATTGAAATTATTTTCTGCAAACAAATTGTAAAAACAAATCGCTTAATTTATCGGCATGTTTAACGGGCTCTTTAAAAACAGATTCAGCAATTTTTGTGATTGTGTACGGAGATTTAGTAAAACTTACCACCTCAAAGCCATGATAAGACAAATTAATGACCAGTACTTCAGATGGAAGCTTTTCCACCTTCAATTCAATCACGTTTTTTTGTATGTCGGTTGTGCTTAGCATTAAAGGCTTAAAGTTACTAAAATTCCTTATTTTTTGTCCGTATATATGATACTTTTACAAAACAATGCCGGCTCAATTCAACATAAGTACTTTTGTTAAACAATTCACTGAGCAATTGCCCTTTACGGCAAATCCCGACCAGGAAGATGCCATTGCAAAACTGGCCACATTTGTGAATAGTGAAAACAATACCGACTTATTTATATTAAAAGGATATGCGGGAACGGGAAAAACGAATCTGGTATCAGCTTTATCGCAAATACTTACCACTTTTAAATGGAAGAGCGTTTTATTAGCCCCAACAGGAAGAGCGGCGAAAGTTTTGTCGCTTTATTCTAAACGTCCGGCGCAAACCATCCACAAAAAAATATTCAATAAATCCGTTAACGAAAATGGTTCAATGTATTTTTCGTTAGGCGAGAATAAACATACTAATACTGTTTTTATAGTTGATGAGGCTTCTATGATTGGAATTGATTCCAATACGCAGAGTTCTTATGCGAGTCCGGGTTTATTAGAAAGTTTGTTTGAATACGTTTTTTCAGGTGAGAATTGTAAATTATTATTTGTTGGAGATACTGCCCAATTACCGCCTGTGGGTTGTGATGAAAGTCCGGCTTTAAATCCCAAATTCTTAAAAGCTTCCTTCCATTTAAACATTTATGGTTGCGAGTTAAAAACAGTAGCTCGACAAAGTTTAGAGAGTGGAATTTTAGAAAACGCCACCAAATTAAGAGAGCTTTTGGCTAATTATGAGGGACAACAACCCAAATTATTTTTTAACCCTGATGTTGTGAAAGTAGAAGGCGATGAATTGCAGGATATTTTAAATATGGCTTATAGTAAATATGGTTATAATGATGTGTTGATTGTAACCCGAAGCAATAAGCGCGCCAATTTGTTTAATCAGGCTGTAAGAGCGAGAGTGCGTTATATGGAGGATGATGTTTGTGCGGGAGATTTATTTATGAGTGTGAAAAATAATTATTTCTGGCTCGATGAAAAAAGTGAAATCGGTTTTATTGCCAACGGAGATAGTTTTGAAATAAAAAGAATTGTGAAACGCGAGGAAATGTATGGTTTCAACTTTTTAGAATGTGTAGTAGGTTTAATTGATTACCCCAATATGCCCGATTTACAACTGAAAATTATACAAGAAAGTATGACTTCAGATGGACCAAGCTTAACTCAAGAACAACAAAAAGCTCTTTATGAAGGCGTTTTGGCTGATGTAGCTGATGAACCAAGCAAGGGGAAGAGGATTGCCTACATGAAAAACAGTCCGTATTACAATGCTCTCCAAGCTAAATTCTGTTACGCTGTCACTTGTCATAAAGCGCAGGGTGGACAATGGCCGGTAGTTTTTATCGATCAAGGGTATTTGACTAAGGAAATGATTGATTTTAATTATCTGCGATGGCTTTACACTGCTATTACCAGGGCAAAGGAAAAGGTATACCTAATTAATTTTTCAGAGGATTTTTTTAGTTAACTTCGTCCCACAATGGCAAAAGTATTCATAGTTGGTCCCGGTTTTCCTTTAAGAGGCGGACCTGCACAATTCAATGAAAATCTTTGCCGTGAGTTTAATAAGATGGGACATGATGCTCAGATTATTTCCTATTCATTACAATACCCTAATTTTTTATTCCCGGGAAGTTCTCAATATGAAACGAGTGGAAGTGCTCCTTCAGATATAAAAATTCACACTTTAATAAATACAGTAAATCCCTTCAATTGGTTTTCTGTAGCTCGATTTATAAAGAAGGAAAAACCTGATTTTATTATTTTCCGTTACTGGTTGCCGTTTTTCGGTCCGAGTTTAGGGACTATTGGTAGATTAGTTAGAAAAGGAACGAACATAAAAGTTCTCGCTCTTACTGATAATATTATTCCTCACGAAAAAAGAGCAGGGGATAAGCCTTTCACAAAATACTTCGTCAAAGCTTGTCACGGTTTTATTACTATGAGTAAAGCTGTTTTTAATGATATTTCTGTATTCACTCCCACTGATAAAAAAGTGTATTCTCCGCATCCGATGTACGAAACTTATGGTTCTGCTGTAAGTAAATCAGAAGCCAGAAAGAAATTGAATTTGAATGAAAATGATAAAGTCATTTTATTTTTTGGATTGATTCGTAAATACAAAGGATTAGATATTTTATTAGAGGCTATGGCTATCGACAAAATTAAAAATTCAAATATAAAATTATTGGTGGCCGGTGAGTTTTACGAGGACAAACAACCGTATTTAGATTTAATTGAGAAGCATGGTTTGAAAGATAAAGTCGTTTTTCATTCTCAATTCATACCTAATGAAGATGTACGTTATTATTTCTGCGCAAGCGATTTAGTGGCTCAAACTTATCGTAATGCAACGAACAGCGGGGTGACCATGGTTGGTTATTATTATGAAAAACCGATGTTGGTTACTGATGTTGGAGGTTTATCGGAATTAGTGCCACATAAAAAAATTGGGTATACGGTTCCAATCGATACACAACAAATTTCCGAATGTATTTTAGATTATTTTGAGAATAACAGAGAGAAAGAATTTGTAGAAAATTTAAAAGTGGAAAAAACAAAATATCTGTGGCCAACATTTATCAACAGGGTGTTAGAATTATATAACAGGTGTTAACTTCTTTATTTCCCTCTAGGGAGAGTTCCTAAGCACTCAAAACCAATACATTACAACCTCTCACTTACAGTTTTGTGAATTACTCTCATTTTTGTTGAAAACCCGCACCAATTGCGGGCTCTAGCCTTTGTATTTTAGCGGATATACCCAATAAAGAATGGCATTACAGGTCAATGTAAAAGATATATTATCCCAACTTTACCATAACCGTGGCGTAGTTGAATTTTTATTCGCGAACCGTGAAAACATAACGGTTAACGAATTACTAGCTCGTGAAGATCTTTCAGCGGATCAATATCAAAAACTCCGCTCACTGGATTTAGTTTACGAATATGAGAATATCGTAAGCTTGAACGACGCTGTTGTGGCGATGTTCGAAGATTTCATGGAGATTGGAGAGGTAACGCCGGGTTTCATCAACGATTACATCAACGAACTAAAACGTCACATCCGCTTCTATCAGGAAGTACACGAACACCGCTTTTTACGCAGCATAAAAAAATATTTAAAACGGATCAACATCGCTCTGTCACGCGAAATCATCAAGCTTCAGAAAAATGTAGATGATACTTACAAAAACGAAAGTAACTACCGCATCAAAATTCAAAAGCTGGAAGATTACCGCCAGAAACGTGATACTATCATAGATTTCATTCAGAAAACAGAAGAAGTTATTACCGAAACGCGTGCTTTGTTCAGCATGACAAACGATACTGAACTTTATGGAATTGTAAACTCTTTGAAAGCGAATTTGATTGAGAACTTAGACTTCTTAATTGAAATTCAAACCGACATTACCGATTACATCAATAAAATTCAATTCCAGTTGGATGTGTATGTGAAAGCGCAGAAACTGAAAGAAGTAAAAGATCACGGTGCATTACATTTCAGAACTAATTTTAATGAAATTGTTAGAGCTGTAAAACCATTACGTTTCAACGGGGTGAAAGGTCCGCGTACAAAAATTGCGCTCGACTTTTTAGTAACGGATGATGGACATGTTTTGTGTAAGCGTATTGCGGAGAAATATAAAATTTCCCGTTTAATGGCGCGTGGTATGGCAGGTAAAATGGCCAGCAACTTCAAGGATAAAATGGTGGACAACCAAATTAAATTGGATACCGAGAAATTGGTAGACCGTTTCCTTGCTCAGAACAAAGCGAACTTATTCGAGTACTTGATGGATTACAAATTCCCAAAAGCAATTGGAGATGTAAAATTTGAAGACCGACTATCGTTATTCGTTGAGATTGCGATGGAATATGAGAAAGAATTAGATTTCAGATACCGATTAAATTATTTTGAATACGAAGTAGGGGAAAAGAAAAAACGATTAGGATACACCGTGATTTTACCTGTAACCGAAGAAAAAGAAAAGAAAAAGAAAAAAGCGGCGTAGTTCGACAAGCTCACTATAAACAAACATTAAACATCAAACAATAAAACATTAAACATATCATGACCGCAGAAGATTTTAACTTACCGAAACAAACCCACGATATTTTTGCCATTATGGCGCGTGGACATTTTATTTCCAGCAATGGTTCTAGAGATAACATGGGACGTTTGTACGATATCATCAATAACCCTGATAACTTCGATCGTTTACAGGCATATTTTAACGTTATCCGTTACAATATTGAAAGAGGAAATAATTATTTCTATTTCTCAAAAACAAGCGAAGCGAATAGTATCATTGAGAAAAAATTGGAAACGTTTGAACGTTATATCGATGTTATTGATTTATTCGCGAGTATGGATAATAAAATCACTATCGGTTCACGTTTCCGCCCAAGCGAAATTTCGGAAGAGTGTAATGCGAATGTTCGTTTGAAACAAAAATTACAAAAAATCCCAATGTACCGTTCTGAAACTTTGTTGAACAAGGTGCGTGATATTTGTGATTTAATGACTCGTGATTCGTTTTTAGAATTAGAAGACGAACAAACAGAGAGCTACAAAGTAATGGATGCGTATTCGTATTTGTTAGATATGATTAATTCTATTGCGATTTACGAAGAAACAAGTCCGGAAGAAGGAACAGGCGGGATCATTTATAACTAGCCCTTCGGCAAGCTCAGGATGACACACGTTTACAAGATAAAAAAATACAGAAACTAAATAAATAGAGAGAATGGAAAACACCAGAATTCTAAACAGGATTGTTGAGATTAATATCACCAACGTAAAGTATGCGGATATTGAATTGTGCGGAAACACCTGTTTTGTGGGAACAAACAACTACGGAAAAACATCGTTGCAACGTGCTATTTTATTTTTCTATAGTGCTAACAGTCGTGGATTAGGTATTGCCCAATCACAAAAAACATTTGAGGAACACTACTTCCGTTTCGAGAATTCATATTTGATTTATGAAATCACTACAGAAGATTCTGCGTTTTGTGTAATGGTGTACCGTCACAATAAATTAGTATTCCGTTTCTTTGATGCGCCTTACAATCCTGATTTCTTCTTAAATGCGAATGATGAAGCGATGAAGATTAAAGAAGTAATCGGTGGTTTTGAAAAACGCGGTATTTTTATCTCGAATCAAATTGACACCTTTGAACGTTACAGAAATATTATTTATGGAACTGAGACGGATAAAATGCTTTCTAAATTCCATTTATTAAAAGGTAACGAGAAATATCAAAACATTCCGAAATCTATTACTAACGTATTCTTAAGTTCTAAAAGCAGTATCGATTCCCGTTTCATTAAGGATTTTATCGCTAACTCTTTAACTACAGAAAATTCAAGTATTAAATTAGAACAAGTAGAACGTCAGCTTCGTCAGTTTAACGAGAAGTATGCAGATATTGAAACTTACTTAAAAAAGGAAAGTCAGCAGTTAGTGGAGTTGATTGATAAAAAATACGATCAGGTTCACATGTTGAAGGGTTCTCAAATGGAGTTAGCTGACAAATTAGGAAGCAGTCTTCGTTATGCTGAAACTCAAAACGAAACTATCCGTGAAGCTGCAAAGAAGAAAGAAGAAGAGTTAGATGGCTTAGTGGAAGCGCATGATACTTTTAAAACCAATTTAGAAGAGAAACAAAAAGATATCCGCGAGGAAATTGGGTATTACGACCGTACCATTCGTGATGCGAACAAAAAATTAAAAGAATATAAGGAGAAAAACATTGAACAAGCTGTAGAGAAAAACGCTGAGCGTGAAAAATTACAGGTTGATTTAAATATTGCCCGCCGCGAATACGAATCGTTAACTTCTAACGTTTCGAGCATCGAGCATAAGTATTCTTCTTTAATTGAGCAATTACGTAACGATAAGTCGGCGTACATTAATAAGATAAATTCTAAAACCGGTGAAGTATTCAATCACTATAACGAATTACAATTATTACAAAAGAACGAATACAATAAGAAAGATACTGAGTTAAAATCAAAACGCGAAGAAGCAATTGATGAATTAAATTCTGAAACTACTGCTAAACAAATTGAGTTTAACGAATTAAAATCAGAAGAGAAAGTTATCCGTAACACGCGTTTCTACGAGACTGAGATTAAAGGCCTAGAAAGTGAATTAGCTGAGTTACGCGCTATCAATTACAAGAACAAAAGTGAGCGCGCTATAAAGCAAAACATGGTTCAGACGTTAACTCGTGAGTGGGAAGCTTTAGAATTGAAACTTAAAACGTCTTTAAATAATCAGGTTAACAAAATCAATAACGAGATTATAAAGATAAAAACTGAAATTAAGGAAATTGAAGACAAGTTAAATGTACAGCACGATGCGTTTTATGGTTATTTAGAGAAGAACGTAAAAGATTGGCATACCACAATTGGTAAAGTTGTAAATGAGAAATTATTATTCCGTACCGATTTAACCCCTGAGTTTAAAGCTGAATCTGCCAAAACTTTATATGGTATCCAGTTAGAATTAGGTCAGGTTGAAGTTGTATCGAAGAGTATTGAAGAATACCAACACGAGAAAAATGAACGTTTAGCTCAAATTAAAGATCTTGAAGAATCGTTAAACCAATTCCAAGTTGCTAATAACGAAGAGAAGATGTTAGCTGCCGATCGTTATGGTAAACAATTAGGTGAGTATAAAGAAGACGTTAAAGTATTAGCTTACTCTTTGAATTAGCTGAGAAACGTGAGCAAAAATTAATTGAAGAATTAGAAGAGTGGAAACAAAAAGCAGGAACCGAAATTGAATCATCATTAAGCGGTAATCGTCAGAAGTTAAATTTAATTGAAGAAGAACTTTCTGTTTTAAACAAAAAGAAAAATACCATTTTAACTGACTTCAACGTACAGTTAGAACGTTTACGTGTTTATAATGAAGAACGTATTGCTGAATTAAAAGAAAGACAGGAAACTGAAATCTCTGAATTAGAAGTTGAGAAAAAGAATCAGGTAAAGGAGTTTGAAGATAAAGAAGAGTCATTATCTAAAGAAAAGAAAGCAACTTTAAGTCTAAAGGTGTTGATAGCAAGCAAATCAAAGCCATTGATAATCGTATTAAAGAATTACAAGAATCTTTAAAAGAAATCGAGCAATACCAACAAATTGTAAACGATTACTTAAAAGATAAACGTGAAACTTTCGATAAACTTCCTGACTTAATTCAAAAGAAAGAAGAGTTCGTAAAAACATCGAACGACATGGCTAACCAAATGGAAGAAGCCACCCGTAAGTTCAACATCAAACGTATGGAGTTGAATAAGCAAAAACGTGCGTTTGATGAAGAGTTAATTGAATTTAATAATGGTGTAAACTATTATAGCAATAACTTCCGCGATACACCGGTATTTAATAAGTATGCAGATATTATTGAGCGTGCAGAACCAAAACGTACCACTTATAATATCATGGACATTTGTACGCAGTTATTAAAGAATGATTCTCACTTTAATGAAGAGTACGGTGCTTTCCAGCGTTATATAAATGAATACGCCGGTAAATTCAGATTTGATAATCACTTTAACTTTGTTATCCGTAATGATGCATCGCAAGGTGAGTACGAGCGTTTTGCTCAGAACTTACGTTCGTTCATCAACGAAAACAAAATTGAAATGTCGTTAGCTGAAACAGCAACACAAATTGGTTTAGTAACGGATAGTATCGCTACGAAAGTAAAAGAGTTAAGCGGACAAAAAGATAAAATTCAACATATTATTACTTTAATTGCGGAAGACTTTAAGAAGGCAGAGTTTGAGGAAAGTAAATTGATTGAATTTATTAAGATTAAGATTGAAGAATCTGACAATAAAGTTTACCGTTTATTGAAGAAAATTGAAGAATTCCGTGAAGAACATGGTTTAGTTTACAGCGAAGGATTATTCAATACCGATTTTGCAACAGGTTCTAAACGTGAAATAAGTACACGCGCGGTTCGTTTGTTAGAGCAATTACGTTCTGCTATTAAAGAGCAAGACCAGGAAGAAATCCGTTTACAAGATTTATTCGAGTTGAAGTTCAATATTAAAGAAGGTATGAACGAAACCGGTTGGACTCACAAAATCGACAGTATCGGAAGTACCGGAACGGATATCCTTGTAAAAGCTATTATCTACATTACATTATTACACGTATTTATTAAGGAATCTTCGCATAGAAGTAGTTCTGACTTTAAAGTACATTGTATTATTGACGAGGTAGGTCAGATTTCGGCTCACTACTTACGTGAATTATTGAAATTTGCGAAGAACAGAAATATTATGATGATTAATGGTCTACCAAACAAGAGTGGTTTGGAAAGTCATTACCGTTATACTTATCAGTTCCGTAAAGAAGATTCAGGTAACGTGCGTATCTTCCCAAGTATTGTTACTGAAGTAGAAGCGTAATTCAGGTTCGGCTCCGTCGAGACCACCGCATTTTTAATATTACGGTGCCTGAGCTACGCTCGAAGGACAATATACATTTTATGAGTTCACCTCTTGTTTCGGTTTTAATGCCTGTTTATAATGCCTCGGCTTATGTGAAAGAAGCTATAGAGAGTATTTTAAATCAATCGTATCAAAACTTTGAGTTTGTTATTATTAATGATGGGTCAACGGATTCTTCAGAAGAAGTTGTTTTGTCGGTTAAGAACGAAAAAATCAAATACCATAAAAACGAAACCAATCTTGGCTTAATCAAAACCTTAAACAAGGGTATTGATTTATGTAAAGGCGAATACATTGTTAGAATGGATGCCGACGACATCAGCTTACCTGAAAGAATTAAAAAACAGGTTGAGTTTATGGAAGCCAACAAAGGAGTAGGGGTATGTGGTAGTGATTATATTCATTTTGGAAAAGGAAAACAGATTGCGCTTACTTCACATCATACACATGATTTAATTTCAGGTTGGATGTTATTTAATTCATCGGTTGTACATCCTGCATTAATTATCCGTTCTTCTATCTTAAAAGCAGAAACACCTTATTTTAATTCTGAATTTAAACATGTAGAAGATTATGAATTATGGAGCCGCTTAATTTTTAAAAACAAATTTGCTGATGTTTCTGAAACATTATTAAAATACCGTATTCACGCCTCACAGGTAAGCCGGCAATACCGTACTGAGCAAATTGAGAATGGAAATAAGGTGAGAAAGCAATTGTTAGAGAAGGCCGGATTTGGATTTACAGAGAATCAATTACGAGTACATTGTTTATTGGGTACTTCACAAATAATTGAATCGGTAAAAGATTTAGATGCTTTATCGGTATGGTTTGATGAATTGTTTGAACAGAATAAAAAACTAAACTTCATTAACGAAACCACCTTACAAAATATACTTGCTAAACAATGGTACGATGCTTGTGGTATTACTAATCTTGGACCAAAAGCTTATTTCTATTATTTTAAATCGCATTGGCACAACCATTACACGGGTAGTAAAGCAAGATTGTTATCGAAATGCATTATTAGGTGGGCGAGGTAGATTTAGCCCTTAGGATGAATTCCTATATATGTACAATAACTTGTAAACTCTTCTATTAAATGACCAATTGCATTTTTTACTTCAGGATGTCGTTTTTGTAGTGATAATAAAGTCTCAGCACTTCTTAAACATAACTCCTCTGCAGTAGAGCTGGCTCTAATCTCAGCATCTAATTCTTCCTTCTCAGCAATTAATTTTTTTGCAGATAAAGTTGCTCTTATTTCTTCTAATATGTCGAGTGAACTCCTCATTTTAAAGAATCTCAAAAATCCCTTAGGCTAATATACGAAAAATGTTAACGTGTTGTTTGCTATGAAATTGTTAGCTAAATTTTAATTCCATTAGTGCTACTTTTTGCATTTTGGTTAGTTAGATAACGAAATCATTAGTTATAACCACATATGATTTGTGTCATAATTACAATTGAATTATGTTAATTTTGATATGTTAAAACAGGATAACTTTAGTTTATGAATAAATTACCAATTTACTTTTTTGTCTTTTTTCTTCTGTCTTGTAAGGATAAAGTTGAGAAGATAAAACCACCGTAGAATCTATTTCTGAATCTATTTATGCTTCAGGAATTGTAAAGAGTAAGAATCAATATCAGGCATTTGCTCCTGTAAATGGTATTATTGAGAATATTTATGTTTCGGAGGGTGATTCGGTAAAAAAATCGGATCAAATACTTTCTATTTCCAGTACCATACAGCGACTTAATCAGGAAAATGCCGAGCTTTCGGCAGCATTTCAGGATATTAATGCCAATCAAGGGAAACTTAACGAGGCAAAGCTTGTAAGTGATTTTTCGTTTAATAAAATGAAGAATGATTCTTTACTTTATTTCAGACAAAAGGAATTATGGAAACAACTAATAGGTACAAAAGTTGAATTTGAGCAGAGGGAATTAGCGTATCAAAATTCAAAGACATTGTATTTTTCTTCAATTGTGAAATATAATGATCTAAAACGGCAATTAGATTTCAATTCTACGCAATCAAAGAAGAATCTGTTAATTTCAAAAAACGTTGCTGAAGACCATATTTTACGAAGTGAAGTTGATGGGATTGTATATAGTCTTAATAAAGTTAAAGGAGAAATTGTGGGTCTTCAAACACCTTTAGCAGTTATTGGGGATGCGAAAAATTTCGTTCTGGAAATGCAGGTAGATGAATACGATATTTTAAAAATCAAAAAAGGTTTGCTGATACAATTAACATTGGATAGTTACAAAGGTAAAGTATTTGAAGCGCAGGTGACCAAAATTAATCCTTTGATGAATGAACGGAGCAAAACATTTTTAATTGAAGCAGAATTTTTAAAACAACCGGAGGTATTATATCCAAATATTTCGTTTGAGGCAAACATTGTATTACAATCAAAAGAAAAGGCTTTATTGGTTCCAAGAAATTATGTTCTCAATGATTCCATTGTTATAAAAGGTAATGGTGATAAAGTGATTGTTAAAACAGGCTTAAAAGATTATCAGAAAATTGAAATAGTATCCGGGATTACCTCAGATGACGAATTAATAGATCCCAACAAATGAAATTTAAATTAATAGGCAGTATTTCTATTTCGTTATTAATGGCCAGGTGGCGACAAACTTTAGTCGCAGCTATAGGCGTAACTTTTAGTATTACCATGTTTATTGGTTTACAAAGTTTCATGGCTGGATTAAATGATATGCTCGATGGATTAATTCTCAATCGAACGCCACACATTCGCTTATACAATGAGATTAAACCTTCTAAACGTCAACCAATAGATAACTCAGCCAAATTTAAAGACTCCCACAATTTTGTAAGTTCCGTAAAACCAAAAAATGAACGGCTTGAAATTTATAACAACGCTGCAATTCTTTCTGCATTAAAAAAAGACAAAAGAGTACTTGGTGTAGCTGCTAAGATTACAACTCAGATATTTTATAATGTAGGTGTAATTGATATTACAGGTGTTATTAATGGCATTGATGTAGAGGCAGAGAATAAATTATTTTTGTTTAAAGATTATGTAGTAGCAGGAAATTACATTGACCTTAAAAACACTCCCAACAGTATAATTTTAGGCAAAGGCATCGCTGAAAAAATGTTAGTTCAACTTGGTGATGTAATACAAGTCACCACTTCTAAAGGCGAGCGGGTTCAATTAAAAGTTGTTGGTTTTTTTTCAATCCGGACTCCGGGAGTTGGATAATATTCAGAGTTATTGCTCAATTAGTACAACTCAAAAATTACTTGGAGAATCTTCAAATTACATTACAGATTTGCAAGTAAAATTAAAAGACATTGTGATTGCTCCTAAATTAGCTAAGGAATATGAAACTTTATTTGTCGTTGACGCTATTGATATTCAAACCGCCAATTCACAATTTGAAACAGGAAGCTTTGTCCGCACCCTTATTTCCTATGCGGTTGGAATCACTTTATTGATAGTGGCAGGTTTTGGTATCTACAATATTTTAAATATGATGATATATGAAAAAATGGATTCCATTGCCATTTTAAAAGCTACCGGTTTTTCAGGTAAAGATGTGAATGCTATTTTTATTTCTATAGCTTCAACTATTGGAATTGTGGGAGGTGCCCTCGGATTAATTTGTGGGTTTGGACTGTCTGCACTTATTGATCAAATACCATTTAATACTGAGTCTTTACCTTCTATTAAAACCTATCCGATAAATTATAATCCAAAATTTTATATAATAGGTGCTATTTTTTCTATTGTTACAACGTATTTGGCAGGCTATTTTCCTTCGCGTAAGGCTAGCAAAATTGATCCGGTAATAATCATTAGAGGTAAATAAGATGGAATCTGTTATACTTAAAGCAGCCGGAATTTCTAAATACTTTCATGATCCTGTATCTGTGCGGGTTTTAAAGGATGTTTCATTTTCTGTTAATAAAGCCGAGTTTATTTCTGTAATTGGCAAATCAGGTTGTGGTAAATCAACTTTACTTTATATCCTTTCTACAATGGATACCGATTACGAGGGAGATTTGTGGATTGATGGTGTTCAGATGCGAAATAAAAATGAAGCCGAACTAGCAAGGGTGAGAAATGAAAAAATTGGTTTCGTTTTTCAATTTCATTATTTACTAAATGAATTTTCTGTTTTACGAAATGTTATGTTGCCAGGACTTAAGCTAGGAATTCATTCAGAAAAAGAAGTAGAGCATCGCGCTTACGAAAAGTTGAAAATACTTGGTATTGAGAATGAGGCATTAAAAAGTCCTAATCAATTATCAGGTGGACAAAAACAAAGAGTTGCAATTGCACGTGCACTAATAAATGATCCTATAATTATTATGGGAGACGAACCTACAGGAAATTTGGATAAAAAAATAGTGATATTGTTTTTAATATATTTCAAGAATTAACCTCCGTTTATAATCAGTCGTTATTAATTGTAACCCACGATAATGAATTCGCGGAACGTACACATCGAATCATTGAGATGGAAGATGGCCGAATTATTAGAATGTAATTTTTTTATTTTATAGCTTGTTAACTTTTTGCAAGCAAGAGTAGGTAGGCTATTGAATTATCACCTGTCATAACACACAAAAGGTATTTTAAAGATACTTACTTTATTAGTGAGCCGGAAACAAATTGTCTACCGCTTTAATAGCTGGTTATAGCCTGTGTGCTACATTTAGTTTGTCATTATGTATTTTCTTTGTCAAGGTAAAATTCAGGGAAACGATTTTTGTCAATGTTAGGTTTATATATTTCTTCACGGTACCAGTCAGCATACCATTTCCTATAAACCTTTTCCTTCACAAATAAAATTCCATATGGAGCAGTTTCCGCAACCGCAAAGTCAAATTGATTAACTGTGGAAAAAACAGTTTTTGAACAACCAGCGTTTTTGCCGTCGTGTAATTCAATTAGCATTGCTTTTGTTTGCGGTAACCAAGTCTTATAATTTTCAGCAAAGATTTCTTTTTCGCTTCCTTCAATGTTCATTTTCAAAAAGTCAATTTGAGAAATATTATATTTCTTGAGCAGTTGGTCAATTGATATACCTAAAGTTAGATTTTCTGATTTGATTTGCTTTTGGTTGCTATTAACTTCCCTAACAACAAAACCATCTTCTTGTCCTGCCTCAATTTTTAATTTAACTTCTTTGTTCCATAGTCCACCATTTAAAACAGTAATATTAGGATAAAGCGAAGTGTTTTTAAGTGTCAATTCATAATTTTCTTTATCGGGTTCAATGCTTATAATTTTGCATTGAGGCCACCAGTTTGCAAATAAAATAGCAGTAAAACCAATGTTAGCTCCTGCGTCAATTACAAATTGTGCGTCTGCCAGGTATGGTTTTTTGTCAAGATATGTGTCAATAAAAGTATTAATAAAAGATTGCATGTCTGCCCGAATAGTCCTAAGATATATCGGATGCGTAACACCATTTAGTTTAAACGTGTGAATTTCACTCTTGTCATATTTTCCAGATTCAATGTCTGCAAAAACGTGAAGTAATTTTAAAGCTTGTTCCTTTCCTAGCAAGTCTACATACTTTGGCTTTGATGTCAATGTATTTTCTATTGTGTCCATTTACTTTTATTTATAGTATCGTCGGCACTTTGGCCGTAACAAGCTTATGAGGGTGACTTTGTCAATCCTTTAGCTGATACTAATTTAATCAATTTGCGATACTCCGCCGCAGCGGAATAGTAGTTTAAAATCAAGCCAAAGCTTGTTTCAAATCTTCCAATAAATCTTCTACATCTTCAACACCAACACTTAGTCGGAGTAAATTATCTACAACACCTGCTTTTTCTCTTTCCTCTTTTGGAATAGAAGCATGCGTCATAGTTGCGGGATGATTAATCAAAGATTCAACACCGCCTAGTGATTCTGCTAATGAAAATACTTTAAATGATGATGCTACTTTAAAGGTGTTCTCCACATTTTTATCTTTAAGTACAATAGAAATCATTCCACCAAAATCACGCATTTGCTTTTTAGCAATGTCGTGGTTCGGATGCTCAGGGAAACCCGGCCAATATACTTTTTCAATTTTTGGATGCGTTTTTAAATATTCTGCAATCTTTCTACCGTTAAAACAATGTCTTTCCATTCGTAAATGCAAAGTTTTAATACCACGCATTACTAAAAAACAATCCATTGGTCCGGGATTTGCACCACAACTATTTAAAATGAAATATAATTGTTCGTGTAATTTATCATCATTAGTGACTAATGCTCCCATTACCACATCACTGTGTCCGCCTAAATATTTTGTAACCGAGTGCATTACAATATCTGCGCCTAATGCTAATGGATTTTGTAAATAGGGAGAAGCAAATGTATTATCCACTACTAAAGTTAACTTGTTAGCTTTTGCAATTTCGGCACAAGCGGCAATATCAATAATTTGCATGGTTGGGTTAGTTGGTGTTTCTGCCCAAATCATTTTTGTGTTTTTATTGATATACTTTTTAATATTATTGGCATCGGTTAAATTGATGAAATGAAATTTTATCCCGTAAGGCTCAAAAATCTTGGTAAACAAACGGTAAGAACCGCCATATAAATCATCACATGTAATAACTTCATCACCCGGACGTAATAATTTCATTACGGCATCGGTTGCTCCCATACCACTGCTAAAACAAACGCAATGTTTACCATTTTCTAAGGCAGCAATGTTTTTTTGTAAAGCTTCACGGGTAGGATTTTTCCCACGGGCATAGCCATAACCTTTGTTTTTACCTGGACTTTCCTGTACATAAGTACTGGTTTGGAAAATAGGGGTCATGATAGCGCCTGTACTAGGGTCTGGATCCGCACCTGCGTGTATAGCTTTAGTTCCGAATTTGTGCTTAGAGAAATCTGTCATTTTACTGGTTTTAGACCACGAATTTAACAACAAAATGACGATAAATAAGGGCTTTTATTTCAACAATATATTCGTTAACTTTATGGGAATGAAATAAGCAGGATTCTTTTTGTTTTTAAACGCAAATCCTGCTTATTCCATATGACAATAAAATACAATAAATACACATGAAAAAGGGACTTTTTATAGTTGTAATTCTAGCTATTAGCTCGGCTATCATTTCCTGTAAAAAGAAAACCGAACCCATTACCAAACCCGATTTAGGAGAGGCATATTATCCTGGAACCGTTGGTAAATACATTATTTACGATGTGGATAGTATAGTTTTTGATGAATTCACCTTCGATTCAACCTTTTATAAGTATCAAATTAAAGAGAAAATAGAGGAGGAGTATACCGATTTACAGGGAAGACCCGCTTTAAAATTAGTTCGCTATATTAAAAAATTTAGTGCCACTGTTTCTTATACCGCAATGCCATGGACTATAAAGGATGTTTGGCAAGTGAATATTACTAATAAAAATGTTGAGATTGTTGAAGAAAATATCCGTTTTGTAAAACTTACTTTTCCTGTAAAAGAAAATAACAGTTGGAACGGAAACAGCACTAACACAAAAGAAGAGTGGGAATACAAATATACCTATACCGATAAAGCAGAGACTATTGGAGGAATTCCTTTCGAGAAAGTTTTATTTATCACTCAAAAAGATTTCCGACATTAGAATTTCAAGTGAGTATTATTAGGAAAAATACGCTAAAGATATTGGATTGTTTTACAGTGAGATAATTGATTTGGATTTGCAACCGTAGTTCCAATCAAAACACCCCGCCATTAATATTCCTAAAAAATCAGGGTTATTTATAAATCAACCATTGTAAGTTACGGCATCGAATAATTTTAAAAAAAACAGAATATGAATAAAAATTACTTTTCGCACTAGCATTCATCGCAAGTTTCATTTGCTCAGATGTAATGTATTCTCAAAAATATTGGGTAATGTTTAAAAACAAAACCGGAACACCTTATAGATTGAGTGCTGCAGGTGCATATTTGTCAACTAAAGCCATTCAGCGTCGTATTGATCAAGGAATCGCTTTAGATAATACTGATTTGCCGGTAACGCCTTCTTACGTTTCGCAAGTAGATGCTGTTTCGGGTGTAACAATTTTATACCGCTCTAAATGGCTAAATGGTGTAGTTATTAGTGTAACCAATACAATAGCATTAACTACTATCAATACTTTTTCATTTGTACAAACTACTAATAAAGTAAATAAGTATAAATTGACTTTCCCTTTTGCCGAGACTAACCCTCATGATATTAATGAAGCTTATAAAACACAATCACCAACAGCCTTTAATTATGGTTTAGCGGTTGGACAAAATACAATGGTTGGAGTTGATTGTCTACACAACATGGGTTATCGTGGACAAGGCATGACTATTGCTGTATTAGATGATGGTTTTGCTGATGTTCACATTGATAATATTTATGATAGTTTGTTTTACAAAACCGTTTATTAGGTACATGATTTTGTTACTGGTGACACTTTAGTGTTTGAAGATGATTCGCACGGTGCAAAGTGTTTATCTACCATGGCAGGTTGTAGTCCCGGTACTATTATTGGTTCAGCACCAAAAGCTAAATATTGGTTATTGCGTACTGAAGATATTGGAAGTGAAACTATAAGTGAAGAATATAATTGGATTAGAGGTGCAGAGTTTGCTGATAGTGTTGGTGCTGATGTTTGTACTACATCTTTAGGTTATACAACATTTGATAATGGCGGACCAAATGCAAACAATCATAATTATTCTCAATTAAACGGAAAAACGGCGCCGATGAGTATTGCTGCAACAATGGCAGCTCGCAAAGGAATGTTAGTTTTAAACGCAGCCGGTAATGAAGGCGGTGGTTCTTGGTACTATGTTGGTGTTCCTGCTGATGCAGATAGTATTATAGCGGTAGGTTCAGTTGGAACAAATGGCTCTTACTCCGGTTTTAGTTCTCATGGTCCAACTTCTGATGGTCGTATTAAACCTGATTTATGTGCACAAGGCGGACCAGGTTATGTTTGTTACAGCGGTTGTAATTTTGGTAATGGAACTTCATTTGCAACACCAATTTTAGCAGGTGCTGTTACTTGTTTGTGGCAATACAAAAAAGCTGCAACCAATTTTCAGATTATGGCGGCTTTAAAAGCAACTGCTGATAGTGCTGCAACTCCAAATAATAGAATAGGGTGGGGTATACCAAATATGTGTGCCGCTGCTTCTTACTCTATTTTAAGTGCAGTCTCTGTTCCTTCATATGAAAAAGATGCTTCAGTAAAAATTTATCCGAATCCGAATAATGGAATTTTAAATGTTGAATTAGAAATGTTAAATAGCAATGATTCAAAAATTAAAATCACAAATACATTAGGACAGATTATTCTAGAAGAAAATTCTTCCATTCAACATCTAACATTTAACATTCAACATTTTCCTTCTGGAATTTATTTTGTGACGATTTCTACACCGGAAATAAATATCACTAAAAAAAATTGTGAAGCAGTAATTTATGAACGCTTTAAAAGGTTCTCCGTACTTAAGTAAAATTATTATTGTTGCTGCTCTTGGCTACTTTGTAGATATCTACGATTTGGTTTTATTTGGAATGGAACGTGTTTCCAGTTTAACTGAAATTTTATCAAAAACTATTTCCGATCCCGTTGAATTAAAAAAGCAAGTGCAAAGTATGGGGATCTCTTTACTTAACTGGCAAATGTTTGGAATGTTAGTTGGTGGAATTTTTTGGGGAATATTGGGAGATAAGAAAGGAAGACTCTCCGTTTTATTTGGTTCTATCTTTTTATATTCATTAGCCAATATTGCGAATGCGATGGTGCAGGATACTACAACTTACGCCTTGTTACGCTTTATTTCAGGATTTGGTCTTGCAGGGGAGTTAGGTGCAGGCATTACTTTAGTAAGTGAAAGCATGCCAAAAGAAAAACGGGGTTATGGCGCAACAATAGTAGCATCAGTCGGTTTATTTGGTGCCGTAGTGGCAGGAACCGTTGGTATATCCATTGGCGACTGGCGCACCTCTTATATGATTGGTGGTGTAATGGGATTATTGTTATTAATTATGCGTATTGGCGTTTTAGAATCAGGCATGTTTAATGCGGTGAAAGCTGATAAAAGTATTAAGAAGGGAAATTTCTTATCCTTATTCCAAACTAAAGAACGTTTTACAAAATTCATTACTATTATTTTGGTGGCCTTACCGGTTTGGTTTGTGATGGGAATTTTAATTACGTTTTGTCCGGAGATTATGAAGAGCCTGGGCATGGAAACGCCACCTCAAAATGCGAGGCTTGCCATGACTTTAGCTTATGTCGGCATTACAATTGGTGATGTGGTAAGCGGATTGATTAGTCAAAGATTGCAAAGCCGTAAAAAAAGTTTGTTATTATTTTTAATGTTAGCTGTTTTGTTTGTGATCGGTTATTTTACTTTAGGAAAAACATCGGTAGTAATGTTCTACAGCATTGTCATTTTAATTGGATTTGCAACTGGTTATTGGGCAGTGTTTATTTCAACAGCATCAGAATTATTTGGAACGAATTTACGTTCAACCGTAACAACAAGTGTTCCTAATTTTGTAAGAGGCGGAACCATTTTAATTACAACTTTGTTTCAGTATTTAGGAAGAATGGAAGGCGTTGGTAATGTATATTCAGCTATTATTGTTGGTACTATTGTTTTTGCATTAGGATTTTGGGCATGGTACAAATTAGAAGAAACGTTTCATAAAGATTTAAATTATACCGAATAATGAGTAAAGATACAGTTGTAATAGGCGCTTCAAATAATGAAGAACGTTACAGTTATAAAGCCACAGTAAGTTTAAAAAATCACGGACATAAAGTTTATCCTATTGGCATTAAAGCCGGAAAAATTCAAGGTCTAGATGTTATAACAGATAAACCTGCAATCCAAAATGTTGATACAGTTACTTTATATGTTGGTCCACAAAACCAAGAAGGTTGGCAAGAGTATATCTTTAGTTTAAAACCGAAACGTATTATTTTTAATCCCGGTACTGAGAATTCTGTTTTCGAAAAAGCTGCTCAGGCAAAAGGAATAGAAACTATCGAAGCTTGTACATTGGTTATGTTATCAATAGGAAATTACTAATGAATTTCATTTTAAAACCATACAAAGAACTTACGGTTGATGAATTGTACGAAGCTTTGAAACTTCGTAGCGCTATTTTTGTGATTGAACAAAATTGTAATTATCAGGATATGGATGATAAAGACCAAGGCTCTTATCATTTATTAGGTTACGATGAGGGTAAACTAGTTGCTTATGCAAGAATTTTACCAAAGGGCTTGTCTTATAAAGAAGCATCAATCGGTAGAGTAGTGGTTGACAAGAATTTTAGGGGACGAAGTGCAGGAAAAGAATTAATGAAAAGAGCAATTGCAGATGCAATGGAATTGTTTAGCACTAACGAAATTGTAATTTCAGCGCAGTGTTATTTAGAACGGTTTTATAGCGACCTTGGTTTCAAAATCGAAGGCGAGAGTTATCTCGAAGACGACATTCCTCATATTAAAATGCGTTTATTAGTATGATAGCCCGTCATCCTGAGCTCGCCGAAGGGCCTCACATTAAAATGCGTTTGAAATTTTAACGAATTGAAATCAACAATTCAAATTTATACTGATGGCAGTTGTCATACCCAACAATTAATTGGAGCTTGGGGTGCAATTATTTTAATTAACGACAAGAAAGTGGTATTAAGTAATATTGAAACCGATACAACCCACAACAGAATGGAATTGCTCGGCGTAATTAAAGCAGTAGAATATTTAGAAGACAAGAATTTAACCAGAAATAGTATTGAGGTGTATTCGGATAGTCAGTATGTGGTTAATTTGTTAACCCGTAAGACAAGATTAAAGCAAAAGAATTTCATTACCAAAAAAGGAACGCCTATACAGAATTCGGATTTAGTTCAAAGATTAATTCAGCAAATAGAAACTCACGATATAAATTTCACAAAAGTAAAAGCGCATCAAAAAGATGGAGATGCTATGAACCGTGAAGTTGATATTTTAGTTCGTAATTTAGTACGCACAAAAGTAAGTGAACATGGAAAATAAACCGAAAGATCCTTTACATGGTAAAACACTTGAAATGATTGTAAAACAACTCGTGTATCATTTTGGTTGGGAAGAATTGGGTACAATTATTAAAATCCGTTGTTTTTCCGAAAATCCAAGTATAAAATCAAGTTTAACGTTTTTGCGCAAAACAGATTGGGCCCGAAAGAAAGTAGAAAAACTTTACATTGAACTTCTAGAAGACGGGGAAATCCAGTGACCGTTAGTTCTCAAGTACTTAAAAATTAAATTGTAGATAGGCTCTTAATTATCTACTTTTAAACATGAAAAAAATCTTGTTCATTGTACTTGCTACTCCTTGTTTATTGTTTTCTCAAAATAAAACGACTGACTCTCTTGAAATTCTTCTTAACAGTGCAAAGCATGACACAACAAAAGTTAATATTTTGTTGCAGATCATAGTGAATCTTCCTGATGAAAGTCTATGGCCTAAATATAATGATCAGGCTTACAATATTGCTGTAAAGTTATGTGAAAGCAGTAATCAAAAAATTAAAGTAAATGGTAAAAGAGCTTTGGCGGGCACATTTGTAAATAAAGGTTACTTATGCAATGTGGCTGGTGATATTACCAATGCTCTTGATTATACCACAAAAAGTTTAAAGATCTACGAAGAAATTAAAAACAAGGAGGGTATTGCGGAGTGTTATAACAACCTTGGTTATCTCCACGAACATAATGGTAATGTAATTAAAGGCCTCGAATTTTATGAGAAGTCTAATAAGCTATTTGAAGAATTAGGAAACAAACAGAATGTTGGGATATTGCTTAATAATATCGGTCATATTTATGAAGAACGGGGAAATTTAACCAAAGCAATAGAGTATTATACGAAGAGTATAGCTATTGCGGAGGAAACGGGAAATAAACAAAATTTTGCCATAGGGCTTAATAATATCGGCATGATTTATTCTGATAAAGGAGATTATGAGAAGGCTTTAGTAAATTATCTTCAAAGTTTAAATATAAGAGAAGAGATAAAAGATAAAAACGGTATATCAGGATCGCTTAATAATATTGCGATTTTATACGACAAACAAGGTGATATTTTAAAAGCTCTTGAGTATTACAATAGAAGTTTAAAAATAAAAGAGGAGATGGGAAGTAAGTTAGGAATGGCAATTACCTTGAATAATATTGGCAATACATACAATGATCAGGGGAACATTCAAAAGGCGGTGGAATACATGAGCAAAAGTTTAAAATTATACGAAGAAATAGGTGAAAAGAAAGGAATAGCTCTTATGTTGTGCAATATTGGGGCAATGTATTATGCACAAGGCGATCACATCAATGCCGCCGATTATTATAATAAAAGTTTGAAAATGAGTGAAGGAGCCGGTGAGAAATCTGCAATAGCTGCTGCACTGCTTAATATTGGCACTTTGTATGATGCGCAAAAGAATATTGAAGAAGCGTTAAACTATTTTAGCCGGAGTTTAAAAATACGTGAAGAAATGGGCAATAGAAAAGGTATGGCGGGTGCACTAAATAAAATGGGAGAGATCTATGTGAAAAAAGGTGACCTGTCGAATGCCATGAATTCTTTTAACAGAAGTCTGAAGTTGTACACCGAAATCAGGGGTAAAGAGGGCTTAGCATTTGTTTTTAATAATTTAAGCAAGTTGTACTTGAAGCAAAAAAAATATCCGCTGGCATTGGCTTATTGCGACAGTTCAATAGTATTGTCAAAACAACTTGGATTTCCTGAGAATTTATTACTAGCAGAAAATACGCATTCAAAAATTGATTCAGCCACAGGAAATTATTTAGCAGCTTACGTTCATTATAAAAATTTTATTATTTATCGTGATAGTATTCATAATAAAGAAACGCGTAAAGCCGGTATAAAAAGTCAACTTAAATATGATTACGAGAAAAAAGCTTTGGCGGATAGTGTTAGAGTTAATGAAGAGAAAAAAGTTATATCAGCACAACTTAAAGTAGAAAAAACGAAAAGTTATTCTTTGTATGGAGGTTTAGCTTTGGTTTTAGTGTTTTCAGGTTTTATGGTGAACCGTTTTAGAGTAACCAGTAAACAAAAGAAAATTATTGAGTTAAAAGAACAAGAAACTCAAAAACAAAACTTGGTGATATCGCATCAAAAAGAAATAGTGGAAGAAAAGCATAAGGAGATAACTGATAGTATCAATTATGCTGAACGGATTCAAAGAAGTTTCTTGGCAAGTTCAGAAATTTTGGATTCTAATTTAAAAGAGCATTTTGTATTCTTTCAACCCAAAGACGTGGTGAGTGGCGATTTTTATTGGGCAACTGAATTAAAGAACAATAATTTCATTTTGGCTACTGCAGATAGTACCGGACATGGTGTGCCGGGTGCCATTATGAGTATATTAAATATTTCATCGCTCGAAAAAGCTGTTGAACAAGGATTGTTGGAACCAGCAGAAATTTTTAATCATACCAGAAATACCATTATAGAGCGTTTAAAAAAAGACGGCAGTGAGTTTGGAGGAAAAGACGGAATGGATTGCAGTTTAGTAAGTTTTGATTTTACAAATAACAAATTAACTTATTCGGCAGCCAATAATCCGATATGGATAGTAAGAAAATCAGATTATTGAATTAGCCCCCGATAAAATGCCGGTTGGTAAACATGATAAAGACCATGTGCCGTTTACACAACATAATCTTGATCTTGTAAAAGGCGACGTGGTATATACCTTAACAGATGGTTTACCGGATCAGTTTGGTGGACCAAAAGGCAAGAAATTCATGTATAAGAAACTAAAAGAGTTATTGATTACAATTTCTCAAGAACCCATGAAAACCCAAAAGGAAATGCTTGTTGAAACCCTTAATAGTTGGAAAGGTGATCTTGAACAAGTGGATGACGTTTGTTTAATTGGAATAAGAGTTTAATTTTTCTTTTTATCTTATAAAGATCTTCAGCCGGTTTTCCGTCTTCTTTATTTTTTCCTTTTGGACTGGCTTGTGGTGGCTGACCGTTATAACCTTTAGGATATTTACTTTTATGAGTTTTAAAATTGCTATACGGCTTTGGTCCGAAGTAATCGAACAACAGAACCTTATAGCTGCTATATAAATCGTACGACGAATATTTAACGGGTAATACATCAGTATAAACCCATTTTGTACCATTTGAATAGATGAAATTAGCTTTCTGTAAATCGTAATAGATTTCAATGTCGGGCAGGTAATAATAGCGGACTTCGGTTTTATCTGATGGTCCCCAAGCGGGCGCAACCGCAGTAGTTTTTTGGTTTATTATAACTTGAGAATTTGCTAAAAATGCCGTGAAAAGTAGTGATGTGAGTAGGTATTTAAGTAGATTATTCATAGTTTAATTGTTTAGGCATTTGTGAATATTGGAAAGGTAGATTATATTGTCTGTATAAACTATATTTAATGGTTAATTTACTGTAAATCAATTATTTTAAAAGAACTATAATTAACGTTATGTTAAATAGATTTTGAAGCTATCTACGCGTGTAACAAGCTCTATAAAACCAAAAAAGGACAGATAATTAAACCTGTCCTTTCATTTAAACACATAAAGATAATCCTACTGTACCACTACTTTCCTAGTCAACTTCTTACCTTCTTCGGTTTCTAAATTTATAAAATATAGTCCCGGAGTTTTTATTTCAAGTTCTGTTTGTTTAACACCCGCTTGTATAGTTTGTTTTAAAATTTCCTTTCCGTTTATATCAAACATAGTCAGTTGTTTATCACCTTTTACTTCATCATTGAACTTAAGAGAAAATTCTCCTGTTGTTGGGTTTGGATAGATTGAAATTGAATTGAAGTTATTATTCGATTCAATAATACCAGTTGCTGCGATGTTTAATTTCATGACATAGGAATCATAGCCCCCAACAGGTGTTAAGCTAAAAGTTCCTGCTGTTGGATCAAAATCACCCGCAACATTGTAATGACCTGTGATATGTACGGCATTGTTATTTACATTTATTGAAAACGCATTATCTGTACCAATATCCCCGGCAGTTCCTACCCATAAATAATTTCCTGAAGGGTCAAGTTGACTAATGAAAATATCACTGAAACCAATTGCGTTTAAATTTACCGAACCTGGTCCCGGGTCAAAATCACCGGAGATATAACGACCTGTTGTGAAAATGTTACCAACTGCATCTACCGCAATAGCCTCTCCGTATGAACCGTTATCTGCTAGTTTTTTAGCCCAAACAAAATTACCAGCATTATCAAGTTTGCTTACAAATATTCCGCCGAACGATAAACTAAAAGTGCTTGCTCCCGGATCAAAATCCCCAGTTCCTTGAAACGCTCCTGTTGTGTCAAACATTACCTGAAGCATCAATATCTAAACCGTATCCCCAATCATTTGATGCGCTTCCCATACTTTTCGCCCAGATAAAATTCCCTGAACCATCTAATTTACTTACATAAATATCGTTCATCCCTGCAGAAGTTAAAGTATATGAACCGGCATTTGGATCAAAGTCTGCTGTGTTTTGATAATATCCTGTTGTATAAACGTTGTTTGAAGCGTCTACTTTTATGCAACGTCCGTAATCTGCAATTCCACCACCTAATTTTTTAGCCCAAACAAAGTTACCGGCAGATGTTAGTTTACTTACAAAGGCATCGTAAGAGCCATTTGTTCCTAATGTGTATGTAGTTAATGCAGGATCAAAATCTGTATTTGTTCCATTAAACGAACCCGTAACATAGATATCACCAACTGCATCTAACGCTAATGAATAGGCATATTCAAAACTACTCACACCACCAAAAGGTTTAGCCCAAACATAATTTCCTGAAGCATCTAATTTACTTACAAAGGCATCTGTATTTCCTGAAGAAGTTACAATAACATTTGGTGTTCCCGGGTCGAAATCTGCAGAGCCATCAAATCCTCCGGCTGTATAAACATTACCTGTTGCATCAACAGCAATTGATTGTGCATAAATATTTGTGCCGCCACCTAAACTTTTCGCCCACACAAAATTACCAGCCGCATCTAATTTACTTATATATAACATACTTCCTGTTCCGTTCATTGTAAAGGTTCCTGGTCCCGGATCAAAATCAATTACCCCACTAAAACCACCTGTTGAATATACATTTCCGGAAGCATCTGTTGTCACCGACCTTCCAATTTCTGTTCCCGTGTTCCCAAAACTGTGTAACCACTGGAGTGTTTGAGCTTTTACTTGAATTAAACATAGTAATGAAGCAAATAGTAATAGTTTTTTCATTTTTAAAGGGTTTAAATTATAACATCAAATCTCCCTTATTAAAACAGTTTATACAATCCGTAGTGCTAGGTATATTATATCCGTAGTATTAGGTATATGTACTACTTACCATTTGTCGGTTTATAATAATAACCTTCTACCAAACCAGCTTTAATAGAAAGTTTAAACAGACCAATAAGCGATTTGCAACCTGTTTTACGTAAAATATTCTTACGGTGGGTTTCAATGGTTCTGATGCTCAGGTTTAACTGTGATGCGATTGCATCTGAAGAAAATTCTTCCAGAACTAATTTCAAGATTTCTATTTCGCGTTCTGTTAGTGAAGTTTTCACAGCTACTGTTTTGCTGTAAAACTATGTAAACCCCTACTCTTTTATATCAGTAGTACTAGGTATTTTAACCGATGATGTTGTTTTCGAAGGCGTATTTAATTAATCCAACAATGGTTTTGGATTGCGTTTTTTCGAGAATGTTCTTGCGGTGGGTATCAACTGTACGCGGACTAATAAATAGTTTTTCAGCTATTCCTGCGGTGGTATATTCTTCACAAACCAATTTAAGGATTTCGGTTTCGCGTTCCGTTAGATGTTCTTTTGTGTTTGTTTCAATTAATTTTTTTCGGTTCTGCTTTAGCATGATGTTCATCACTTCATTGCTATAATAAGGGCCATTATCCATTATTTTTGAATTGGCAGCTAATAGTTCTTGTTTCCCTGTATTCTTTAATATATAACCTTCCGCTTCCGATTGTAATATTTCATTCACGATAGCAGAATCGTTGAACATACTTAATACCAAAACTTTTATTTGCGGAATTCCTGTTTAATTTTTTTGGTGAGTTCAGTCCCACTCATACCGGGCATGCTCATGTCGGTGATTAATAAGTCAATTTCGTTTTTTCTGATGTAAGACAAAGCATCTTCTGCATTAGCTGCTTCATGAACGAAATTTAATTTTTTCTCTTTTGATAATAAGGATTTAACCCCATCAATAAACATTTGATGGTCGTCGGCAATAACTATTTTTATTTCCTTATCCATTCTTTAGTTTCAAATTTATGAAAACTATGGTTCCCTTTTGCAATTCCGATTCTAATTTAATATCACCATCTAACATAGATATTCTTGAGAAAATGTTCTTCCACCCTATTCCATTACTGTTTTTGAGTTCTTCTGTATTAAAACCTACTCCGTTATCCTTCATTTCAATTTTCAAATCATCACCTGCTTTTTCAATATCTATATTAATATTGGTGGCTTTAGCGTGACGAATCATATTATTTAGAATTTCCTGAACCACTCGGTAAATAGTAATGTCTAACGATTTCCCTAAAGAGCTTTCTACATTTGTTGTAAAATCAATTTTAATTCCTTTTGCTGAATTTACATTATTTACAACCTCATTAATGGCTGGAATTAAACCTAAACGAATTAAAGCACTCGGCATCATGTTGTGCGAAATACTTCTAACCTCCACACAGGCATCATCAATTATTTTTAAAGAGCGGTTCAATCCTGCTTTATCTTCTGCGGAAACTGAATCTTCGAGTCCGGCTACGTTTAATCTTGCGGTTGACAGTAATTGTCCTAAACCATCATGTAACTCTTGCGCAATGCGTGAACGTTCTTTTTCTTCTGCTTCTATTACTTCTTTAAAACGGATCTTATCAGCTTCGGCGAGTTGGTAAAGATGTTTCGCCTTCTTTCTTTGATTCCAAACATAAATTCCACCAACTGACAAAAGAAGTATTCCAACTATTGAAAGGAGATAAATCTGTTTTTGTTTTTTTGCTTTTAATACTGATAATTCTTTTTCTTGTTGAAGCTGAGCCGTTTTATATTTAACTTCAACTTCACTTATTTCCTTTTCCAGGTCTTTAGCGAAAATCGTTCTCATAAGCAATGCACGTTCTTCTTCTAAAGTATAAGCCTCTTTATGGCGGCCGATTAATGCCAAATTTATAGCGTGTATATTTAATGCTCCTTGAAGATCGTGTATGCTTTTCTGTTTACGCCTGAATGCTAACGCTTCTCCACTCATCTTCACAGCTTTATTTAATTCACCACGTCTTGCCAGAATTTCCGAATAGAATATTAAATTATCGCATAGTAAGGCTGTATCTTTTAGTTCTTTACTCTTTTCAATTAAATTTAAATAAATCGGTTCAGCTTTCTTTTCTCTTGCACTTTCAGAATACATTCGGGCTAGTACTCGATAAGAACGAAGTGTAACAATTGTGTTGGCTTTTCCGTGTTCCTTCATAATCTCAATAGATTTCAGGAGGTATGGCTCAGCTTTTTCGTATTCCTGTATATCAGTAAATGCTGCACCTATATTGTTATTACATGATGCTTCTAATTCCCAATAATTATTTTTTTCTGCTATTTCTAGGGCTTTTTCGAAAAAAGGAACGGCTGCCTTTTTGCGATCCATATAATAATTAGTAACACCAATATATTTATGAAATACAGCTTCTAAACTATCTAAACTGTTTTTATTGGCTAATACAGCACTTTCATTGCCAATTGAAGTGGCAAGGGAATATTTTTGAATCAGATTAGCACGTGTAATAATCTTTAGATTAATATTTAATAGCGCTTTAAGATTTGATTTGTTTTTTTGAGCAAGAACTTGTAGTGAATTTAATGCAATGCTGTCATTTGAAATAGCCTCAATAGTTTTTAATTTCGAATTCCAATCGTTTTGCGAACGAAGCAAACTGCTGAGCAGACAAAATGCTATAAATACAAAGAGAGTCCGCCTCATTTGAGTTTCTTAAGTTTATCAAATGTAATTTAAGTTTTGAATTAAAAAAAAGCCCCTTTCGGAGCTTTTTGTTGGAATTACTTTCCTTTATTAAGCTTAGCCGTAATCTCAGCGGCTTTAGCTTCATCACCAACTAAAAGGTATAATCTGCGTAAAGATTGTAATGTGGAGTTATCATCGGGCTTAAAAGTTAATGCTGCTTCAAATTCAGGAATGGCTTTCTTGTACTGCTCGTTACATTTTGCCATAATCTCCCTTTGCTTTGATGCTAGTTTAGTGATGGTAGCATCGTTCATTTCTTTGTTGTACATATACGTACCGTAGTTATAATACAGCGCGCCTAAATTGTATAATGCATTAAAACTGTATTCAGTATTACTCGGCTTTAACTCTACTGTTTTCTGTAATGTTCTTCTGCTTTTCCAAATAACTCCGCAAAATTAGCAGGCTTATCTAAATCCTTATCTTTTCCATCAGGACCTTTTGTTTTGGGTTAGCCATTCCATCGAAGGTGTTCGCAGCAATTAAATGCAATACGGCATTATTCGGATCTTTTCTAGTGCCACTAATAAATTCTTAATGGTTTCTTCTTGCTTACCGGATTTTATATAATACTCGGTTTCTAAATTTAAAAGTGTTACATCGTTTGGATACAATTTTCTTCCTTCTTGCAAAGTGGTAATCGCACCAACAGAATCCTGAGTGTTTAATTTTGCATTATATAAGTACTGGTAAGTTCCGGCGTTGGCCATCTTCCTCATCCACCATACGCTGATTTATCTTTACTACTTTGCTATAGTTTTTTGCTTTTTGTGCTGATAAAGAGGCGTTAAACAAACTAACAGTATCCTTCCTGCCCTGATTCAACATGCTGCTTAAACTAAATGAGTTCTCAAAATAATCTGAGGCATCATCGTATTTTTTTGCTTTATAAGAACCAACTGCTAAATTATTCAAGTCATCTATCATCGATAAACCTGTTGTCAATAATTCCTGAAATGCACTTTGGTCTTTTACATTCTTTCTTTACAAATTCAATCGACTTTATGGCTTCTTTAAATTCAGCAGTGCTTACGTTGCTATAAGCTGTTTCCATGCGTTGCTTTTTATCGCCGGAACTTGCAGCTGCTTTCTCTTCTTCTATTTTTAAATTATATTTAAACAGTTCGTAATAAATCTGTGTTTTGTAAATATGCGCTTTTGCATTGCTTTTCGTTTCTTCATTAGCAACAGCTAAATCAATACTTTCTTTAGCCTTTAATAAATAAGAAACATCCGGTTTTTCTTTTAAGGTAGATTGATAATCTGTTAATCCCCTCCAGGCTGCATTAATCTTCGATTTTTGTGCAACACCTAAAGTGCTTAATGAAATCAGTAAGGTAAAAGCAATTGTTTTTTTAAGCATAGAGAACAATTTAATTTTATTTGTATTTATCTGCTTTTTCAGTCTCACCGGTTTTTAGTAACAATTGACGTAAACGTTGTTTTGTCGCTTTGTCTGGTGTTACTTCGTAAGCTTTCTCGAAATAAGTGATTGACTTTTTCCAATATTCAATAGCTTTAGCATCATATTCTTTTGCTTTAGCTGCTTCTTTTGGCGGTAAATCGCCTGCTTTTTTACTCCACTCGTTTCCTTGGTTAGATATTATTACCGCTAAGTTAAAGTTAGCCACTTCGTAATCAGGTTTTATTTCTAAGGCTTTCATGTATTCAGCTTCAGCTTTATCTACTTCGTTTGTCTTAGCATAAATGTTCGCTAATATGGCATGCAAAATTTCATTATCATTTGCAGCTATGGCAGCGATTAGTTTATCCTTCAATTCTGCCGATCTTTTTTGAGCTAAATAAATGTTGATTTCAAGATTTACTAAATCCATGTTATCATCAAACATTTTCTTTCCTTTATCAATATACGATAAGGCTTTTACTGTATCCTTTGCACCAATTGATGAATTGGCCATGATAATGTAAATCTTTGGGTCTTTGTAGTTAATAGCAATTAATTTATCGGCATACTCTTGCATTTTGGCATAATCACTTGCTTTAAAGAACATGTCGAATTTGTTGTAAATTAATTTTTCTTTGGTGATGTTATTACGTTTCATCCCCTCGTCAAAATCATAAATTAAAGCACTCTCCACTAAATCATAGGCAGCAATAGCCTTTTCAAATTGTTTGGCTTGTCCTAAACGCCCCGCTTTTCTATTGGTTGCGTTAGCAGCCATAACAATTGGACCCTTTACATCTGGTTTATAGATTGGATCTTTTGCATTTTCTTTAAGGTCGATTGCTAAACAATTTATGTAAGCTTTTAAAGCTTTTTCTTCCGCATCTTCATCAATAGCTCTCACTTTTGCCGATGTGTCTGAATAAATAGCGCGGTAAACATCGCCACGGGCTTTCCACATTTTTGGAGAGCTCTTGGTCTTTTCATTTTCCGCAGCAGCATCGGTTGCAGCTTTTGCTTTATCAAATTCTTTACTTTTTACGTAATTGATTGAGTTTAGCACTTGATTGTCCTGTGCAACAGCAATAATGCTTAAAGCAGCAAGAGTTATAGTTAAAAGTGGTTTCATATTAGTATATCGGTTTATTATTAAGACTCAAATACTATGCAAATGCATAATTAGTCAACCGAAATCTTCTTTAATTTAACATTCTTTAATTCTTCTTTAGTTTTTGCGTCTTTTAACGCAGCGTCCAATTTAGCTTCGATATAGTTTTTATCACCAACAATTACAGTAGTCATTTTATTTAAATCGAAATATTTTTTAACTTGAGCGTTTACATCTTCTTTCGTCATTTTTTTTAAAATGTCGTTTGTTGAGATGTATAATCTTTTGGTAAATTGTATTTAATGATGTTAGATAAATAACTTGCTTTTTGGAATGGCGCCTCATAACGTAACGCTTCTTCATTCAATAAAGAGTTCTTTGTAAATTCTAATTCTTTATCAGTAATTCCATTTTCCTGATAGTTTTTAAATTCTTTAGTTACTTCAAATAAAGATAAAACAGTAGCAGGACGCTTTACAGACGCGCTAATAGTAAATAAACCATTGTACTTTCCACCTTGGAAACCTGAACGAATACCATAAGTGTAACCTTTATCTTCACGTAAGTTTAAATTTAAGCGGCTTGTAAAAGCACCACCAAATACAAAATTAGCAATTCGATTTTTGAAATAATCACCTGTAGCATCAAATTTAATTGAAGGATAACCCATAATTAATACTGAAGAAGGTGCAGCAGTTTTGTTTTGTAAGAAAAACTGTGGTTCAGTATTAGCAACCGGCTCAGGTATCGGTTGAATCTTTACTTCTTTATTAGTCCATTTGTTTAAGAATTCCAACTTAGGTAAAATTTCACCCTCAGTAATATCTCCAACAACTACTAAATTAGAAACTGAAGCAGAATAATTATTGTTGTAGTAATCTTTCACATCTTGTAACTCGATATTGTCAATTGTTTTTACTGTAGGCTCTAATCCCATTACAGAACTTCCAAACATAGCGAAAGCAAACGCTTTTTGCGCAATAGATTGTGCGCTGGTTGCTGAGTTCTTTACGCTCTCTTTATATTGTTTCTTAGCTAATTTAAAATCTTCAGCACGGAAACCAGGATTTAATAAACGCTCTTCTAGTAATTTTAACGTCGCATCTAAATTCTTTTTCTGTGTACGGATATTGATAGATGTTTGAGTTTTATTAGCAAAGATGTCAATTGAACTTCCTAACTTTTCTTCTTCTGCAGAAATCTGCTCAGTTGTAAAGTTTTTAGTACCCTCTCCTAGCATGCTTGCAGTTAATTCAGCAACACCTAATTTTTTTAATTGGTCAGCTGTTAAAACTAAACTTCCACCTTCCATTGTGATAACAATACTGATAATTGGACTTTCAGTTGTTTTTGTTCCAATAACCGGCATTCCGTTTTTTAATTTAGTTTGGAAGAAATCCGGAGTTTTAATTGGTTTTACTGCTCCTGCAACCGGACGTTGAGCGCGGTTAAATTTATCAGGATTTGGATTGTAACTTAAGCCTGAATATTCAGCCGGAGTTGGAATGTTTGCGTTAGCATAAGGGTTTGTTGATTTTACTGAATCTTTTTGATTCACGATTGGATACGTATTTAAAATAGCAGCACCCGAACCTTTAATGTATTTTAAAAATACACGTGAGATATCTTCTTTAGTTACTTTAGCATAACGGTCAATTTCATCAGATACAGTAAAAGTCTTACCTAATAAACGTTCCCATTCCGAAATAATACCGGCCTTACCTTGCACACCACCATCTAAAATTCCTAAGTAACTTGACTCTAAATCAGCTTTTACACGGTTTAATGCTTCGTCAGTGATTCCTGTTTTTTCAAATTCATCAATAGTTTCTTTTACTTTATTATCTAAATCAGTGAATAGTTTTTCTAAATTGAAATCTTCAGGTGGATAAGCAAAAATTTGAATTGAAAACTCACCTGATAATTCTTCTGAACGGTGATTTACACTTGCATCAGCTGCAATCTCTGTTTTTACGAATTTTTTATAGAAAATAGAGTTGTTACCTGCTCCCATCATTAAACCTAATAAATCTAATGCTGGCTCATCACGGTGATATTGCGCTACAGTTGGATATACACGTAAGTTTAGCGGGAAATAAGTTCTGTCTTTATAAGCAGTGTATTTATCAGTTGGAATAACAACCGGTGGTACACGCATTTTCTTTACTTCCGGACAAGGTTTAATTGAACCAAAATATTTATCTACCATAGCTAAAGCTTCAGTAGGATTAAAATCACCTGCAATAGTTAATATAGCGTTATTAGGACCATACCAGCGTAAGAAGAAATTCTTTGCATCTTCAACGGTTGCTCTGTTTAAGTCATCAACATAACCAATAACCGGCCAGCTGTATGGGTGTTTGTCAGGATATAAGGCCTTTCCAATTTCCTCAACAAATGCCATTGCGTAAGGTTGATTTTCTACGTTTTGTGATTTTTCGTTTTTAACGGCATCACGTTGGTTTTCGAATTTCTTCTGAGTTAATGAATCTAATAAGAAACCCATACGGTCAGCTTCTAACCATAAAGACATTTCTAAATAGTTACTCGGAACGTTTTCAAAATAAACTGTTCTATCGCGTGTAGTATTACCGTTCATGTTACCACCAGCAGTAGATACAATTTTGAAATGCTCTTCATCCGCTACGTGTTTTGAACCTTGAAACATCATGTGCTCAAAAAAGTGAGCAAAACCAGATTTACCAATAGTTTCACGATTAGAACCTACCTTATAAGTTACTAAAGTGTGAACTAATGGATCAGAATGGTCTTCTTGTAATAAGATGGTTAAACCATTTGGTAACTTCCATTTTTCGTATGGAATTACAATTTTTCCAGGTTGTTCAACTACTTTCTCTACTAGTGTAGGTTGAGCCATTAAAGTTGTTAAGCCTAAAACACTTAACGCGATGGTTGCAATGATGCTTTTTTTCATTTTGGTTGTTTGTTAATGAAGTGTCCCGATAAATTATCGGGACTCCTTCGTTATTTTTGTGTTGCTAAATTAAATTAAAATCGAATTGAGGTTATACCACTTATTGCGTGATATCACCCGTTGGTGTATTATTTTCAGGATTTTCAGGTGTAATCTCCGGATTTACAACTGTATCACTGTTATCTCCACCTTCCACTTCTTCTTCGTGGTCAACTTTGGTTACAGCAGCAATTTCGTCGGTTTCCTGAATATTAATTAACCTAACACCTTGAGTGGCGCGACCCATCACCCTTAAATCTTTTACATTCATACGGATAGTGATTCCGTTTTTGGTAATAATCATTAAGTCGTTTTCATCAGTAACCGATTTAATAGCTACTAAGTTTCCGGTTTTTTCGGTAATGTTTATAGTTTTTACACCTTTTCCACCACGGTTTGTAATACGGTATTCATCAATTTCCGAACGTTTACCATATCCTTTTTCAGATACAACTAAAACGTTTGCAGTTGGATTATCGATACAAATCATGCCAATCACTTCATTTTTGTCACCTTCTTCATCCGCTAAATCAATACCAATTACACCGGATGCGTTACGTCCCATTGGACGAACTTTCTCTTCGTTAAAACGACAAACTTTACCCAATTTGGTAGCTAACATGATTTCGTTTTTACCATTGGTTAAAGCGGCTTCTAATAAAACATCACCTTCACGAATAGTAATTGCGTTAATACCGTTAGCTCGTGGACGAGAATATGCTTCTAAAGTTGTTTTCTTAATGATACCTTCTTTAGTACATAAAATAATGAAGTTATTATTAATGTATTCTTCATCCGCTAAATTCTTAACGTTGATGAACGCTTTAATTTTATCATCATTTTGAATATTTAATAAATTCTGAATAGCTCTTCCTTTGCTTGTTTTATTTCCTTCCGGAATTTCAAAGGCACGTAACCAATACACTTGTCCTTTTTCTGAGAACAATAATAAATAGTTATGTGTTGAAGCGGTAAACATGTGTTCGATAAAGTCTTCTTCACGCGTTGAAGAACCTTTACTTCCTTTACCTCCTCTGCCCTGCGCTCTGTATTCAGCAAGATTTGTACGTTTAATATAACCCATGTGAGAAATGGTAATTACCACATCTTCATCAGCAATCATATCTTCCATACGAATATCATCACCCGAGAAAACAATATCAGTACGACGAGCATCGCCGTATTTCTCTTTTATCTCAGCAATTTCATCCTTAATTATTTTGTAACGCAACACTTCATCATTTAAAATGCTGTTTAAATAATCAATTAATTTCTTCAATTCTTCGTATTCGCCTTTTAACTTGTCTCTTTCAAGACCGGTTAAAGCACGTAAACGCATATCTAAAATGGCACGACTTTGAATTTCGCTTAATTGGAAATTCGACATTAATTCTTCACGGGCTGTGTCAGGCGTTTCGCTTTCACGGATAATTTTAATTACCTGATCTAAGTGATCGATAGCAATTAATAAACCTTCTAAAATATGAGCGCGTTTTTCAGCTTGAGCTAAATCAAATTTTGTACGGCGAACCACCACTTCATGACGGTGCTCAATAAAATAATGAATCTGATCTTTTAGATTCAACATCATTGGACGACCACCAACTAATGCAATGTTATTTACTGAGAATGAGGTTTGTAAAGAAGTGTACTTGTATAAGTTATTTAATACAACGTTTGATATCGCATCGCGTTTTAATTCGTAAACAATACGCATACCATCTCTATCCGATTCATCACGGATATCAGAAATACCTTCTAATTTTTTATCGTTAACTAACTCAGCGGTTTTTTTTATCATTTCCGCTTTGTTCAACTGATAAGGAATTTCGCTAACGATAATTCTTTCTCTGTCTTTAAAGTTTTCAATAGTTGCTTTTGCACGTAACACAATTCTTCCGCGTCCGGTTTCAAAAGCTTCTTTCACACCTGCAAAACCATAAATGGTTCCACCCGTTGGAAAATCAGGAGCTTTTACATGTTGCATTAATCCTGCAATATCAATATCACGGTTATCAATGTACGCCATACAAGCGTCGCAAATTTCAGTTAAGTTATGCGGCGCCATGTTAGTAGCCATACCTACTGCAATTCCGGATGCACCATTCACTAATAAATTAGGAATACGTGTTGGCATTACGGTTGGTTCTGTTAACGAGTCGTCAAAGTTCGGACGGAAATCTACTGTGTCTTTTTCTAAGTCAGCAATAATTTCTTCTGCAATTTTACGTAAACGCGCTTCGGTATAACGCATTGCTGCAGGAGGATCGCCGTCAATACTTCCGTAGTTTCCTTGTCCGTCAACCAACATATAACGTAAACTCCAATCTTGAGCCATACGCACCATGGTATCATAAACGCTGGCATCACCGTGCGGGTGATATTTTCCTAAAACCTCACCAACAATACGCGCACTTTTTTTGTACGGTCTGTTGTGCATTAATCCAAGTTCTAACATTCCGTATAAAACACGGCGGTGAACCGGTTTTAAACCGTCGCGTACATCTGGTAAAGCACGCGATACAATTACCGACATCGAATAATCGATGTAGGCGGTTTTCATTTCATCTTCAATGTTAATGGGGATAATTTTCTCTCCGTCTGCCATAGTCGTTATGTTTCTTTTAAATAAATTTTTTGATCTTATAAGTTCCTTTTTGTGAAAAATAACTAGGTCTTTTGAAACCTAAAAATCACAAAAATCGTACACCATAAAAATCGTCTTACATCCCCCTAAACTAGCCAAAAAAGCGGTATTGGAACTCAATACTTATCAACATTTTTTTTGTTAAAAAAAGTGTTTTTTGTGTCAGTTCAAAACATTATTTAAACCTTACTTTTGAGTATGGCACAGTATGTGCTATACTAATTTAAAAAGAACTATTATGGAAGCAAAATTTTCGCCACGAGTTAAAGACGTAATCACTTACAGCCGTGAGGAAGCATTACGATTAGGGCACGATTTTATAGGCATAGAACATCTTATGTTAGGAATGATTCGTGACGGTGAAGGTGTTGGGATTCGTCTCTTAAAAAAACTAACTATTGATACTCAGGAGTTAAGAAAAAATATTGAAGGCAGTTTAACGCCCGGTACACGCAAGTCGAATAACCTTGCCAATATACCATTAGTAAAACAAGCCGAAAAGACATTAAAGCTGACATATTTGGAAGCTAAAACTTTTAAATCGGTACAAATTGGCACAGAGCATTTATTGCTTTGTATTTTAAAAGATGCTGATAATGTAGTTTCTAAAGCTTTATTAAAAGTTGGTGTAGATTACGAGGCTGTTAGAGCGGAATTAGAAGTATTTATGGATAATCCTCATAAAATTGAGAATACAGCAGCAGACGATGATGAAGGTGAAGAAACCGGATTTTCAGGTGGCGGAAGTGGCGGACAAGGTGGCTCTACCAAAAAACAAGGCGAGAGTAAATCAAAAACGCCGGTTTTAGACAACTTTGGCAGGGATTTGACTAAGATGGCTGAAGATGGCAAATTAGACCCTGTAGTTGGACGTGAGAAGGAAATAGAGCGTGTTTCTCAAATCTTATCGCGCCGTAAAAAGAATAATCCGATTTTAATTGGTGAGCCTGGTGTAGGTAAATCATCTATCGCTGAAGGTTTAGCATTAAGAATTGTTCAACGTAAAGTATCTCGTGTTCTCTTCGGAAAACGTGTTGTTACTTTAGATTTAGCTTCTTTAGTTGCGGGAACAAAATACCGTGGACAATTTGAAGAGCGAATGAAAGCAGTAATGAATGAGTTAGAAAAAAGTCCTGATGTTATTTTATTCATTGACGAAATTCATACTATTATCGGTGCAGGTGGTGCTAGCGGATCGTTAGATGCTAGCAACATGTTCAAGCCAGCATTAGCGCGTGGCGAAATACAATGTATTGGTGCAACTACGCTTGATGAATACCGTCAGTATATTGAAAAAGACGGAGCATTAGAGCGTCGTTTCCAAAAAGTAATTGTTGAGCCTGCTACTCCGGATGAAACATTACAAATTTTAAATAACATTAAAGGAAAATACGAAGAACATCATAACGTAACTTATACCGACGAAGCTATTAAAGCTTGTGTGATGTTAACAGCTCGTTACATTACTGATCGTCACTTACCGGATAAAGCGATTGATGCTTTAGATGAAGCTGGTTCTCGTGTTCATATCACAAATATTAATGTCCCTCAAAATGTTTTGGAACTTGAGAAAAAAATGGAGGACATTAAAGAATTAAAGAATCAAGTGGTGCGCTCTCAAAAATATGAAGAGGCTGCAAAACTACGTGATACAGAAAAACAATTACAAGCTCAATTGGAAACTGCTAAAAAAGCTTGGGAAGAAGAGACAAAACAAAATCGTGTTACTGTTAGCGAAGACAATGTTGCTGAAGTGGTAAGTATGATGAGCGGAGTTCCTGTTCAACGTGTAAACCAAAACGAAAGCGACAAACTTGTGAAGATGAACGAACTTTTAAAAGGTAAAGTTATCGGACAAGATGCTGCGCTTTTAAAAGTTGTAAAAGCTATTCAACGTAACCGTGCCGGATTAAAAGATCCTAAAAAACCAATCGGCACCTTTATTTTCTTAGGTCCAACCGGTGTTGGTAAAACTGAATTAGCAAAAGTATTAGCGCGTCATTTATTTGATAATGATGAAGCGTTGATTCGTATTGATATGAGCGAATACATGGAAAAATTTGCCGTGACTCGTTTAATCGGAGCGCCTCCGGGGTATGTTGGTTACGAAGAAGGAGGACAATTAACTGAAAAAGTTCGTCGTCGTCCCTACTCTGTTGTGTTATTAGATGAGATTGAAAAAGCGCATCCTGATGTGTTTAATATGTTATTACAAGTATTAGATGACGGTATGTTAACTGATAGTTTAGGACGTAAAATTGATTTTAAAAATACTATCATCATCATGACTTCTAACATTGGCGCACGTCAATTAAAAGATTTCGGACAAGGTGTTGGATTTGGAACTGCAGCTAAGACTGAAGGAGCTGATGATCATAGTAAAGGTGTTGTTGAAAGTGCTTTAAAGAAAGCTTTCGCTCCTGAATTCTTAAACCGTATTGATGATGTGGTAATGTTTAACTCTTTAAGCAGGGAAGACATTCACAAAATTATTGATATTGAATTAGGAAATTTATTCGGACGCGTAAATACTTTAGGCTTCCAAATTAAAATTACGGATGCTGCTAAAGATTATATTGTAGAAAAAGGTTATGACGTACAATATGGTGCTCGTCCTTTGAAGCGTGCTATTCAAAAATACCTTGAAGATCCAATGGCTGAAGAAATCATTAAAAATAATTTAGCTGAAGGTGATGAAATTGAAGTGGATTACGATAAAGAAAAAGAATTAATTACCGTAACTACTCATAAACCTAAAGGAAAAAAAGGTAAGAAGGAAGATAAAGCCTAAACGGTAGAAAGTTAAAGGTGAAAAGTATAAAGTTAGAACCCCTGCAGAAATGTGGGGGTTTTTCTTTTGTCCTTCATCAAGCTCAGGATGACTCTGTCAATTACCAAGAATTCGCTTTTAAAAACGGAAGTCATTGTGATAGTTCGTCAAGCTCACTACGAACCATATTTATTCTATTCAAAGGACAGAGTCATGGTGAGCCTGCCGAACCATAAGTTAGATATCTCTTTTATTTAACCCTGAGCTTGACGAAGGGTTTGCATTATGTATATTTGAAGCATTAAGAAAATATATTACCTCTCCTCTTGCAGCACGTGTGCAAGAATTATAAAAGATTTACAATTAGAAAAACACAAGTTCGTTTTTCAGGATATAAAAACAGAAAAGATTACTGCAATTCAATTAACTGAAATGAAAGATAAAGCGGGAAGTTATGAAGCTTTGTTTAGTCGCGTGGCATTAAAATATAAAACGCTTAATCCTAAACCTGCCACTGAAGCTGAGTACAAGAAATTAATTTTAGAAGAATACACTTTTTTGAAACGTCCTGTTATTTTAATTGGCAAAGAAATATTTGTTGGGAATAGTAAGAAGGTTGTTGAAGCTGCGAAGGGGGCACTGTGACTTCGGCTCCGCTCAGCCACCGATTGATATTAACAACATTCGTTTAGAATACGCGGTGGTTGAGCGTAGTCGAAACCACCTTCCATGTTATTTAAACACACTTATAAACCCCTTATCAGTCCCAAATTTCCCTGTGCAACTCGATTTATAATTAGCAACGTAATAATAAGTTCCATTATCTAAATCAGCGGGATTCCATTTTTCATCAGGCTTAGTTATTTTGTAGCGTTCCCTACCCCACCTGTCGTACAAGTAAAATTCAATTTCATCAAAATTGTAATTTATAAAATCAATCCAATCATTTATGTTATCACCATTTGGAGTAATTACGTTGGGGAAACGTTCTGATAATTTTATTTCGCCTAATACAACATTTATAACATCACTTGTATTACAACCTCCGTTATTAATGGTTAATGTATAAGACCCCAATTGATTTACATAAATATTCGGAAAAGTTTGTCCGGTACTCCAACTGTAAGTTACAGCACTGACATTCGCTTTCAATAAAGTTTTTGAATCAAAACAAGCTAAAATATCATCACCCAAATCAAACTCAGTTGGATTAATCACGTTTAAAAAACTTTTTATAGAATCTGTTCTGTTACATGTTGTCGTATCAGTTACCAATAACAAAACATTATAAGTTCCTAAATTTGTATACGTGGTAGAAACAGTGTCTTTTATTGACGTAACTCCATTTCCTAAATCCCAATACGTACTTCCGGTATTGGTTGTACTAACAAATGTTGGCGTAAAGGGTGGACAACCTGTAATATTCGCACCGTAAGATGAACCGGCGTTAATGAATGTTTGTAAATCTACTTTTAAAAAAGCATCATTATAAATTGAATCACCCGGACTCACATACGTCTGAACAAAAGCACCAGGTGTAGTAGGCAAACCTCCATTATTACAAATCGACATGTATAAGCGCCCCTTACTATCAAAATCACTTGATGAATAATCGTTATGTTCACCAATACTATAATGTTGAACAGAACCTCCAAAATAGGAGGCAAATTTTAAAGAGGAACAGTTATTTCCAAACACAGCCATATAAACATCAGTAATTCCTCCTGCAAATGGCATTAATTGATTTGAAGTCACAGGTAAAATATTTTCAGCATATCCTGCCACATAAATATTCTGACAACTGTCTACCCTAAATGCAGAATAAATTAAATATGGACTTGGCGCTGGATTTACAGGCGGCGGTTGATTTCCAAACTTTGTTTTAAAGGCAATGGTACTTAAGTTGGAATTAATTTTATAAAGTGTATTGAATCCATTATTATTATTATAAACGCCGGGAGTTGAAACTAAAGGAATGGGGCTTGTAATATGTCCACAGATATAAATATTATTATTGAAATCGAGATCCATATATGAACCATAATCATAACCTGTGGTTCCTAAATAAGTTGATGCAATTAGAGCAGTACCATTTGAATTAATATGTGAAACAAACATATCACTAGAAAAAGCTGCACCATTTTTAGTTGGTGAAATAACGCCTGATGTTGTAGGAAAAGTTGTGCTTGAAGTAATTCCTAAGATATAGGCCCCGCCAGTACCATCCAATTTTATACTTTTGGCAGCGTCTTCTCTATTGCCTCCAAGAAAAGTACTCCAAACTAGATTGCTAAGCGTTTTATCCATTTTAAGAACGTAACCATCGGTAGTACCAGTTAGAGAAGTTGATATAGCTCCGGATGAAACAGGAAAATTTGTAGAATTAGTTATACCAACCATATAAACATTCCCTGCGGTATCGGGAATAAAATCTGAATTCCTGAGAGCGTCCCATCCAATAGCACCTAAAGCGTATATGCTCCAATTAGATTCATCACCAGAGCCACCAATGTAAGTTGACGCTAATAAATTTGAACCACTCATATCTAACTTAGAGATTATGATATCTCCTCTGCCATTGCTGGTTGAATCGAAAGTATTAACCGGCGTGGGAAAATCACTCGATGCTGTTGAGCCTGCCATAATTATTTCGTTATTCTTCACTTTTATGGTTGTGAAATATTCTAAAGAATCGCCACCAATATATGTTGAGAAAATTTTAGATGTACCAACAGAATTATAGGCGCTTACTACAATATCATAACCACCATAATAAGTTTGAGAAAACGCACCTGTTGTTGTTGGATAGCCTTCTCTTCCACAGCTGGTAACATAAATATTTCCAATGTCATCATAACCTGCAGCACAACCAAACATCATTTTTGTAGAACCCGAATAAGAACAAACAATGACTGTTGGATCAATTACTAATACGTAGTTCTTATTATAACCATTAGGGAAAGTAAATCCAACCGTATTGTTATTTAACAATGTGTATTTGCAATTTACCTTATTCTGTTTTCCGTTTATGATTTGATAAGCAAAAGGTTCTTGTTCAATAATATTTCCGACAGATGTTTTTATAACTAATTCATTATTTATTATTTCGATTCCGTCAGTATAATTATAGTTAAGTTTTATCGAATTTACGTTGGCGTTTGGTTTTACAATGAAGTCGTATTTTAAATTTAAGTTGTTGCTGTAAACTTTTAAATCAATGCCTTCATATACTTCATTAAACAACAGATCTTCAAACGCTTTTATATTACTTGCCCATTTACTGCGGTTGTTTCCTAAAAAGTAGTTATAGTATTCAGGTTGTTCTTTAGTTTTAGAAACCTTATTTAAATCCGCACCAACAAAATTCACTTCGTAATTATGTCCGTGTAAAGTAGAATTTTTTCCGGGCGAAGTATGATGAAGTTCTTCTCCTCTTTTTAAATCTGCATAACTGTAAATACAATAATTGAACGAATTCTTATTGATATAGAATTGTGTATTAAAAATATCCGCCCCAAACAAAACTTTTTCAGGCCACTGACCTTTGTTTTCTTTGAAGATGATGGAGGGGGTATGTGCTTTCGAAAGAAAGCTTATCATTAAAAATATGTACGCTACTTTTTTCATTACAATTCTCATTCAGTTTACAATGTCATCCTGACAAAGTCAGGATCTTTTCCTTAGTGGAGCTCTTTCGAAGAACACTTCTTTCTAAAGAACTCCTTACTTCAATAGATGCTGACTGTGGTCAGCATGACTCGCGTTTTTTAGCGAGCATTTCATTACTTAAAAATACTAATAAAACCTTTAGCTGTACTGTGTTTACCTGTACAGTTTGACATGAAGTTAAGTACATAATAATATGTTCCGTCAATAAGTCCGTTGGTATCCAGTTTCCCATCCACATCATTCGAACGGAATCTTTCTTTTCCCCAACGGTCGTAGAGGAAAAATTCCATTTCTCCCAGATTATATTTTTTGAAATCGATCAGGTCGTTAATATTATCTCCATTCGGAGTGATCACATTTGGAAAATGTTCAGATAATTTGTCTTCTCCATACATAACATTTATCACATTGCTGCTATAACATCCACCATTATAAACTGTCAAAGTATATGAACCCGGGGTGCTGACATAAATATCCGGTGTGATTTCTCCTGTACTCCAAGAATAAGTAAACGCACTTACTCCAGACTTCAATAATACATTTGAATTAAAACAAATGAATGCATCATCATCCTGATTAAAACTTATCGGGTCAACAACGTACAACAAACTTTTTACAGAATCTACTTTATTACAGGTGGATGTATCTGTAACAACGAGTAAAACATTATACGTTCCTAAATTAGTGTACGAATGAGAAATGGTGTCTTGTGTTGTTGTTGTTCCGTCGCCAAGATTCCAATAACTTGTTCCTGTATTTGTTGTACTTACAAAATGCGAATTAAAAGGCGGACAACCATAGATATCTGAGCCATACGAAGAATGAGCTTGAATAAATGTTTTCATATCCACTTTTAAAAAAGCGTCGTTATATATTCTGGTTAAACTTGTTGTATTGGCATAATTCGGTGCATAAGCTCCCGGTAAGGTTGGTAAATTTTCGCTCGCGCTGATAGCTAAATATAAATTACCCTTTGGGTCGAAATGACTTACCCCCCATGATTGTTCACCAATACAGCAATAGCCTGAAGGTGCCGGTGCGTTACCTCCATAGTAGGTAGCAAATCTTAAAGAGGAAAAACCGGAATTAAATACTGCAATGTACATATCAGTAAGTCCGCCTCCGAAGGGTTGAAATTCGTCAGGCGTAGTTGGAAATCCGGGGTAAGCACATCCGGCAAAATATAAATTCCCACAGCTATCCACTTTAAAAGCAGTGTATAGAAGTTTTTGTTGTTGCGTTGAACCTGATGGTCCCCATTTACTTTGATAATTTATAGCACTTAATGAAGAATTAAGTTTATAAATTGTGTTTACACTATTTACGTTGGCATATAAACCAGGAGTGGCCGTTAAGGAATTACTCACAGCTATATAACCACATAAATAAACAGAGTTATTAAAATCAACATCCATTAGATAAGCTATGTCATCCGTTGCTGAACCAACGTAAGTTGAAGCTATTATATTATTACCGGTTGCATCTATATGTAACACGAATTGGTCGGGAGTGCCGACAGCACCATTTTTTATAGGTCTCACTGCTCCTGGTGTTGTTGGAAAATTAGAACTGTTAGTTGTTCCGCTGCAATAAACACCGCCGCTTCCATCTAGTTTTATGCTTGAGCCTTCTTCGATGTTAGAACCACCCATGTATGTACTCCATACTAATGTAGAAAGACTTGAATCTAATTTAAAGATAACTGCGTCACTTGGTCCCTGCTTAAAATTTAAAATAGAACCGGTTGTAGTAGGAAAGTCGGAAGAGCTAGTATTAGAGGTCACATAAACATTTCCGGTTTTATCAAGAACCATTTCGCCATTAAGGGACGCATATCCGGCAAGAGAAAATTGATAAAAAGATTCTTTTAAAGAACCTCCCATTAAAGTGGATGCCATTAAACTTGAACCGGAAGTATCCAATTTGGTAATAAAGAGATCTTGAGCGCCTCCAAGAATACTATCAAATGCATTCAGAGAACAAGGATAGTTTTTCGAATAGGTTACGCCTAAAATTGAAATAACATTTTTTGTAACATTAATGTCAATGGCGTATTCGCTGGAATCACCTCCTAAATATGTTGCGAATAACTTTGTTGTACCGGTTGGATTGAAGGCGCTAATAACGCAGTCGCCACTTATATTACTTGTAGATTTAAACGCGCCGGGCGTTGTGGGATAACCCATATCTGCACCCGCTGCATTATAAATGTTTCCAAACGAATCGTAAGTTGCTGCGTAATTATAAGAAGAAACTGAAGTGCCGCTATATGAACAAGCCACAACAACAGGATCAATTATTAATTCGTAATTTTTATCATAGCTATCAGGAAAAATAAAACCAACAGTATTATTTTCAAGCAATACATATTTGCATTTTACGTTTTGTTTTTTGCCATTTATGAATTGCCAGGCTACAGGTTCTTTTTCTATTACATTTCCCACCGATGTTTTAATAATGATTTCATTATTTACTAATTCAATTCCATCAACATAATTGTAATTCATTCGTATTGAATTTACATCACCGCCTTGTTTCACAACGAGGTCGTACTTTAAATTAAGTTCACTGCTGTATAATTTTAAATCAATATTTTTATAAATATTGTGGAATTGCAAATTACCGAAAGCTTTTACTTTTGATGCCCATTTGCTTCTGTCGCTTCCTAAAAAATAGTTATAATTCTCAGGTTGTTTGTTAGCTGTAATGTAATTTTCAAGATTGGCTCCTACAAAATTGACTTCATAATTATGTCCGTGAATTATATGTTTCTCTTCACTTTTCTTCAACCCTAACCGCGCCAAATCATTTGGATTGTAAATACAATAATTAAAAGATGATTTGTTGACATAGAATTTAACATTGTAGTATTCCGCTCCAAACAAAACTTTCTCGGGCCACTGACCTTTATTTTCTTTAAAAACAATAGAAGGAGTTCCTGCCTTAACGAAGGTGGAAATCAGAATATAGACCATTATGGCGAAGGGGCTGCGCATACAGAGTAAATATAGCCAAAACCGAAGGCTTTTTCCTATGATTTTCGACCATTTTTATTGGTTTTTTTTAACTGGCAGGATTTGCCAAATATGTGGTTAATTTTGTAACTTCGCCCTATGTTTAATAATACCGAATTACAGGAAATTGAGTTAGCTGATGTTAAGCTTAAAACCGAAAAGGAAAAAAACCTGGTTTTATATAACGATGATGTAAATACATTTGAGTTTGTAACAGATAGTCTTATTAAAGTTTGCCGTCACGATGCCATTCAGGCGGAACAATGTACTTACCTAGTACACTTTGCCGGAAGATGTGCGGTTAAAACGGCTCATTACAAAAATTAAAACCTATGTGCGAAGCTCTTTTAGAAAGAGGTTTAACTGCCAAAATTGAATAGAATAATGAAAATCAAATATTTTCTTCTTAGTACTCTTATTTCACTACAATTTATTTCCTGTCACAAAAATGCTGTAACAGGTCGCCGCTCACTGAATATGATTTCGAATAGCGAAATGAATACAATGAGCTTTACCGAGTACGATAAATTTTTAGCAGAAAATAAACCATTACCTGCCGGCGATGTTCGAGTGGATTTAGTCCGTAAAGTTGGAACGCGTATTCAAAAATCTGTAGAAAAATATTATGCTGATAAAGGTTTAAGCTCGCATCTTGAGGGTTTTGCCTGGACGTTTAATGTTGTGGATGAAAATACGGTTAACGCCTGGTGTATGCCCGGTGGAAAAGTAGTTGTTTATACAGGACTTCTTCCTGTAACACAAGATGAACAAAGTTTAGCTGTTGTAATGGGTCACGAAATTGCTCACGCAATTGCCCAGCATGGTAACGAACGTATGAGTAATGGAATGATGGTTCAGTTAGGCGGAGCAGTTCTTTCAACTGCATTACAAACTAAACCACAATTAACTCACGACTTATTTATGCAGTCATTTGGAATTGGTTCTCAATTAGGAATGCTTAAATACAGCCGTAGTCACGAAAGTGAAGCTGATAAAATGGGAATTATTTTTGCAGCAATGGCAGGTTACGATCCAATGGCAGCTATTAGTTTTTGGGAACGCATGTCGCAAGCCGGCAGCGGACAAAAACCACCTGAAATTTTAAGCACTCACCCCAGCGATGAAACGCGTATTAATGATTTACGTGGTTATATGGCCGACGCTTTGCCATATTACAACGCTACAAAGAAGTAAAACGAAAAAGGGGGCTGCAATTTTATTCAACCCCCTTTTTTGGTACCCCCATTAGATTTATTTTTACCCATTTGTGTTTTATTTCAATAAAGTAACGTGTCCTGTTAAGTCGTGATTTTTATGATTGATATCTAACACCTGAACTTTCCAAGTGTAAACATCATCTTTAATTGGCTCTTCTCCACCCTTCACAGTTCCATCCCAATAGTTGTAAATGTCGTTCGATTCAAATATTACATGTCCCCAACGATCGAATACTTGCATTTCAAATTGTAGAATCCCTACTCCTTTTGCACCGAAGCCATCATTTACGCCGTCAGAATTTGGTGTAAATGCATTCGGAAGATAAATAGCGAAGCCGGGTTTGATATCAATTATTCTTATGAGCGTATCGTTACAACCATAACTGTTTATTGCAAACTGAACAATTAATAATTTTCCTGGATGTTCACTGTTTAAATTATGAGTAAAGTTTGGAACATTATAAGTTGGTCCGGGATTTAGCATATAGTTTACAGAAGTTGCGCCTATTGCTGTATTGGCAACTTCAATTACGGGTTCAAACTCATCAATCTCTTCAGGCGTTACATTAAAACCAGCAATTGGTGTTGGATACACATTTACTAAAGCAGGTGAATTGTAATTACTAATACAACCACTATCCGAAACACATTTTAAACTCACATTAAAGGTTCCGCTGTTATAACAATGTGTCGGGTCTTTTAAATATAGCGGTCCGCTGTTATCACCAAAATCCCATTGGTAAGTAACAATTAGTTCCGTTGTTGATGTAAGAACTATTTTGGAATGGCACGCATAAACTTGGACAACCTTGTTTGTTTGTAGCTGTAAACATTGCAACCGGTTTTGCATTTACATATACGGGTTTCGACATTACATTTACACAACCATATTGAGTTTGTACTTCCAATTTTGTAAGGTAAATTCCGTTAGCAGTGTATGTGAGTGTTGGATTGTATGAAAGGTTATCTGTAATGTTATCGCCATTGAAATCCCATAAATAAGTTGTGATGCTTCCATCAGTACTGGTGGAATAGTTTTGGAAATTAGTTACATCGCCCAAACAAGTAGAATTTGCTTTAAAGTTTGCAACGGGATTTCCGTGAACTAACACCGGACCCATTTTGTTTGTTATGCAATTATTATTACTAATACCTTGAAGTGTACAATTTTATAGCCAAATGTTGGATAAATATAAGTTGGATTAGCGGTTGAATCATCCCAAGTATTATTATCATCAAAATCCCAACGGTATTTAGAAATTGTTCCTGCTGCAATGCTACTTAAGTTTGTAAATTGTGTTGCCTGATTTAAACAAGCTGTTGTAGCTGTAAAATTCATAACAGGATTTGCATAAATAGAAACCATTGCAGTGTTAGTTCTTACACAATTGTTATTGGAAGTAGCGGTTAAACTCACCACATAATTTCCGTGATTATAATAATACAATTGCGGATTTGTTTGTGCCGATCCGTTTGAGTTACCAAAGTTCCAATTGTAAGAAGTTATTTGTCCGTTACTGATAGTAGATGTATTACTAAAACTGGTAAGCGCACCTTGACAACCGTTATTCACCACGAAACTTGTATTTGGTAATGGATTCACGGTAACGGTACTTGTAAATGTTTTGGTACAGTTATTATTACTGATAGCAGTTAAACTCACCACATAACTTCCTGATGCAGGATAAATGTATGTTGGGTTTTGACTTGTGCTATCGGTATTATTATCTCCATTCACATCCCACATCCAGTAATTAATTGTTCCATTGGTTATAGTAGTGTTGTTTGTAAAGTAAGTTGTAGCACCTTGACAAACATTTGGTGCTGAAAAATTTGTATTCGGGTTTGACCAAACATTTACTAAAGTGGTTCCTGTAGTGATACAACTGTTATTAGAAGTAGCAGTTAAACTCACTACATAAGTTCCCGGGTTTGTATAAATAACCATTGGATTCGTTTGCATGGAGCTGGTACTGTTTCCGAAAGTCCAGGCATAATTGGTAATTTGATTTCCGTTTCCAATGCTGGAGTTATTTGTGAAAGTTCAGTAATAGCGTTATGACAAACATTGTTTCCGCTAAAATTAATTATCGGTAATGGATGAATTGTGACTGTTGTTGAATAAGAATTAATGCAATTGGCGTTGCTTGATGCATTCAAAATTACAGTATATGTATTTGCTGCCGGGTAATTGTTAGTTAAGTTTTGAGTATTAGCGTCTACAATACCATCGCCATTTACATCCCACATCCAATTAGTAATTGTTCCGCTTGGAATACTTGAAGTGTTATTGAAGATACTTTGTGTTCCGAAACAAGAGTTAGAAACATTGAAGTTTACATTTGGTAAAGCATTTACGGTAACAAAATGTATGGCTGTATCCGCACAACCATTTGTACTACTTACATAAAGTGTTACAGAATAAGTTCCGGGGGTTGTATAGATATGAGAGGGATTTTGTAAAAAGGAATTAATTGAACCATCACCAAAATTCCAATTCCAATTATTTATTACTCCTGCAGAGGCCACACTTAAATCGTTAAACATAGCAGGTGAACCCTGACAAATTACATTCTGATTAAAGTTTGCCACCGGTGGTGAATTTACTGGAACTAAATTTACAGTAGTATCAAAGCAACCTTTGTTAGAGCCGGTAATTAATCGTACTAAATAAGTTCCAGGTGTTGCGTAAGTATGAGTTGGGTTTACAACTGTTGATGTATTACCATCACCAAAATCCCAATTATTTGAAATAATGGAACCTGCCGAAATACTTGAGGTATTATTAAAATTTACTGTCATAGTACAAGTATTAGCTTGTGTAGTGAAGTTGGCATTTGGTTTTGGATTGGTAAATACATTGTAATAAAATGTTGGACCGGTACAACCTGTAACTAAAGTAGTTTGTATTGAATAATTTCCTGCTGCACTTACGTTAACACATTGATTAGTGTTACCTGTTAAAGCGCCTCCACTCCACATATAAGAACCAAATCCCGGAGGCGCGCAAATTTGTTTAGTGCTTCCAATACAAAGTGTATCGTTTGTAACTTGCTGAAATGCTAAACATGAACCATCAATATAAGCATAACCATAATGTCCGCCTAAAGAACAATCGTAAGTTGTAAAACGAATAGTTACGTTTTGATTTAAATAGGAACTTAAATCAACAACAACATTTGTCCAAGGTTTGTAAACTACACCTGCACAATTAGGAGAATTAACAAAGCCTGGAATGTTTTGTCCAGCTGATACATTATAATAAGTACAAGGAATGGCATTTCCACTCGAATCTAACATTTGAATAGTAAATGCAGGTTGATCGGCAACAGCATGTCCCGGATCTTGAAATACAACCGCGTATTTATAAGTAAAATTTAAGTTAGCAGCAGTAACCGAAAAAGTTTGTTCCATTCTGTCGGCTCTTCCACCTGTACCGTTATTACCTAAACGAATAGAAAATAAACCACCGGGACTAACAACAGGAAATCCACCACAAGGATCGGTTCCGTTACCGGTCATAATAGTCTGAGCACCTCCTGCAGTAGGGCAACAACCTGTGGCATTAAATAAAGGATGAAATCCGTTAGATAATGTCCAACCGTTTGTATTGCCGCTTTCGAAATCGATATTAGTGCAAGCTTGTTGAATAGTTGGCGGTTGTGGCGACTGTTTTTGTGATGGATAATAGGTATCCATTATATATTGTCGCTCCTGAGCTTTCATAAACTCAGCCGCATCGGCTTGCGAAGGTTGTTTCTGGCTTATAAAGCTAAGCCAATAACTTTTGTTGAAGTGTTGTAAGCTATCAATCGTATAATTGGAGCTTTTTTGTGTTTGGCCTAAGCATAAGATGTACGTTACAGCCAACACCACGGTGATGTAGATTTTGGTTTTCATGGCTAATGGGTTTTAAATGCATTACTTGTTTCATTTGGTTTTGTTTTTTGATGGTGTTTTTCATTTTTGTGTAGTTTTAAAAGACCGACCCTCCGGAGTGCCTGTATTTACAAGGGTTTCAGGGCTTTTGTGTTTTTAACTACATTCTTATACGGGTTGAATTTAAAAGGGTTGTTGTTTTACGGACTAATTCTATTAACCGAAAATTGTTCATTACCCCTAAATTGTTTTAAGAAAATGTGAAGCTGTATTTTGGGTTATGGAATAAATGTGTTTACTTTAGCTTAAAATATTAACCCTTATGGAAGAAAATTCAAACAACCCAAACGAACAACAAATAAATCAACAAATTAATCAGCAATTTGGTAATAGTGGACAAGTGCCTTTACCTAACGCAACTGCTGTATTAGTATTAGGTATTATTTCAATTGCATTATGCTGGTGTTATGGTATCGTGTCTTTAACTTGCGGTATTATCGCATTAGTCTTAGGAAATAAAGGTATGGCTGCTTATAAAGCTAATCCTTCAGCGTATACTTTATCTTCTTTCAGTAATTTAAAAGGTGGAAGAATTTGTGCTATTATTGGTTTAAGCTTAGGTGCACTTTATTTAGTATTTGTAATTATTTATTTAGTAATACTTGGTACAGCATTTTCGATGATCCCTTGGCAGAATATGCATTAATAGATTCTACTCATAAAAAAAGCCCTGAAGTAAATTTACTTCGGGGCTTTTTATTTTGTGATAATTGAATTACTAAAACCAATGGTATTTATCATTTATACCACGATAAAGTTTATGAAAAGTTGGTACCCATATTTTCAGCCGAACTCCTCCGCTATAACAAACATCCATTATATTAAAAGCTGCTTTTCTACCATCTTTTCCTATTCTCATTTTGTAATCACAAAAAAGAACAAGTGGACCGAAAGCATGTTCAACACCAGTACCAATGTTTAGCCCCAGCCAATTCTCTCGAACCGTAGTATTTCGTCCGTATATTTCTTTCAAGTTTAAAAAATCATTTGCCCCGGTAAAATAACCTTTGAATGTATTATAACTAAATCCCGCCAAAGGATACAAAATTGTTTTCTGATTCTTAAACAAAACTATAGCTTCTATATTAGCTTCAATTGTATTCGCCTTTACATCGTACCAAGTTGGAGCTATATCAATAGGGATGTATTTGGTATATTGTGCACTAAACCTGTATGCTTTATGTCCACCATAAACAGCATTTATAGTGTAACCTAATGCGTCATTGTCTTCGTTAATATTACGACTCAGGTATAAAACACTGCCGCATACACCAACTCCAAATTGTAAATTAGTTCGACCTTCTTCTTTTTTAGTTTTTTTTGTACTAGCCGATTTGACCGGATTTTTTGCATGCGGGTTTTTGCTGTGCATAAACATTTAATACAAGTGCAAAGAACACTAAAACCAGGAAATTTGATATAAACTTAACGCCCTTCATAATATTAGAGTAAATATACCTAATTAATTTTTTTGGCGAATAACTATTATAATAAGTGGCTGTATTTACCTAATAATCGGTTAAGTCGACAAAATATGTTAAGCTATGATAGAAATTAGGTCCAAAAATAAAAAAGAGTTGTATTTTAGAGCTATCATGAAACGTATACTTTTAATATTAGCAATTGTTGTTTGCGGGAAAGCTTTTTCCCAAACCGGCACCGGACCTGAAAAAAACACTTATATCCAATTATCGGGTGTGGTGGTTGAAGGTGATAGTCTTTTAGGCGTACCTTTTGTATCCGTTTACAAGGGTTCAAAACCTGTAACCATTACCGATTATTACGGTTTCTTTACTTTAGTGGTTCAACCGGGTGACGAAATCCGTTTTTCATCTTTAGCGCATCAAAATGCTTTATACAAATTAGATGATACCTTAAGTTTAAAACACTATTACATTATTCAGCGTTTAGTAAAGGATACAATTATGCTTGCGGGTATTGATGTTTATCCATGGCCTAGCAAAGAAGAATTTAAGAAAGCCTTTTTAAGTTTAGATTTAGGTGAAAATGATTACGATCGCGCTTACAAAAATTTGGACAGAAACCAATTGAGTTATAACGAACGTAACATGAAAATGGATGCACAAGCTAATTACCGTTATGCTATGCAACAATACTTAACTAAAGTGTATACAGCGGGACAATATCCTACCATTAGTTTATTGAATCCAATTGCCTGGGCTCAGTTTATTGATGCGTGGAGAAAAGGGAAATTTAAAAAGAAAAGTACCGATAAGAAATAAGGATTTGTTCTACACTACGAAGTAGTCTACCACTCGTCTTTTGAATCGGTACCAACTTTTGCCATACCTTCCTTTAATTCAGAAATAACCATTGAAGCACTTTTGAAAGCTTCACCTTTAATCTTCTTCCAAACAATATCAGGCATAGTCATACTCCCGCAATCTGGTACAAGGTTGTTGATGTCGCCACCACTTGCTTTACCATTAGCTGAAATATGCTTAATTTTTGTGATAGAATAACGGTACTTGTTGTCTTTACACTCAATGCTCACGTGCATAGTAATAGTTCCTGTAAAGTCTGGTTGAGGATTTAATTCTTTAGCTTTAATTTTAAAGGTTGCTAAACATTCAGCTTTAGTTCCTGTAGAAACACCATTCGATTTTTTGAAACGCTTTGATTCAGCTTTTACCCAGTTAACGCCTCTTTTAGCAAGAGCTGTTGCAGGAACAGAATCTGTAATAACTACTTCCTGAAAACGTTTATCTTCTTCAGATTGTTCTGATTTTGATGAAGAACTGGCTTCATCTTGCGCTGCAACAAAAATTGATGAAACCAAAAAAGGGAAAAATTTACGATAAGTTGAAAATCAGGTTTTTAACTAAGGATTGTGTATTTCTATTTACAGATTTAAATAAGAGATTTACCACTCGTCTTTTTTAGAATCAATATCTTTTATCATGATGGCCTTTAAATCTTCGGCGGCCATCTGAGCATTTATAAATGCCTCTTTCTTAATTAATTTCCACGTTCTATCTGATACTTTCATTGAACCACATTCAGGTACTACGTTATAAACATCTCCACACGACATACCAGCTTTTGCGGCCTGATGTTTAATGTTTTTAATAGTGTAACGGTATTTTCCTTCTTTGGCTTCAATTATTAAATCCATCATAATTGTTCCGTCCACTTCACTCTCAGGATTCAATTGTTTTTGTTTGAAAGGAAATGAAAGATTACAGGTTACTGATTTCCCTGAATTAGTACCATTACTTTTTTTAATCTTATCATTTTTTAAGGTGTACCAGTTTTGCGCACGTTTTAAAACTTCAGATTGTGGTGCCGGAATAAAAGGATTGGTTGTATCAGGTTCTCCTGCTTCAACCGGAGGTGGTTCTTCAACCGCCTGTTTCTTTTTGCCTTTCTTACCTGTTGTTTCTGCTACAGGTTCAACTGCCGCAGGTTTTGGTGGCGCAAATTTAGTTTTGTCAACTTCTAACTTAACAATCTCACGTATTAATTTCGACTCATCTTCTTTTTCCTGTGCAGTAACTGCGAAATTGGTCAGGATAAAAACAAGTAGTACTAAAATCTTTTTCATTTTATAATTTCTGAATTAATAAATTTTTGGAAACTGTTGTGGATTTGTTTCGTGCATCAAATTGTAAATGATATCAAACACATCATCTGAATTTGGTTTCGAGAAATAATCACCATCACTTCCGTAAGCGGGACGATGTTCTTTTGATGCTATTGTGGTTGGAGCTGAATCTAAAAACTTATATGCGCCCTGCTCTTCCATTACCTTTTGTAAAATGTAAGCACTACCTCCACCCGGTACATCTTCATCTAATACTACTAAACGGTTTGTTTTCTTTACCGATTCAACAATGCTGTGATTAATATCAAATGGCAATAAAGTTTGCACATCAATTAATTCAACCGAAACGCCATGCTCACTTAAAAACTTCATGGCTTCTTGCGCAACTCTTACACTCGAACCATAAGTGACTAAAGTAACATCTGTTCCTTCTGTTAAAGTTTCAGGTAGACCTAATGGAATTTTATATTCACCCAAATTACTTGGCGTTTGTTCTTTTAAACGGTAACCATTTAATGGTTCAATAATTAAAGCGGGTTCATCAGCTTCTAATAATGTATTATAGAATCCTGCAGCCTGTACCATGTTGCGTGGCACGCAAACATTTATACCGCGACAAGAATTAATAATCATTCCCATAGGAGAACCACTATGCCAAACACCTTCTAATCGGTGACCACGAGTTCTGATAATTACAGGTGCTTTTTGTAAACCTTTTGTTCTCCATTGCACAGTTGCTAAATCATCACTCATCATTTGTAAAGCATACAATAAATAATCTAAGTATTGAATTTCGGCTATCGGTCTTAAACCACGCATCGATAATCCAATAGCTTGTCCCATAATGGTTGCTTCACGAATACCTGTGTCAAATACTCGGTGTTCGCCATACTTAGCTTGTAATCCTTCTAATCCTTGGTTAACACCTCCAATTTTTCCAGAGTCTTCACCAAAAATTAAAACTTCAGGATATTTATTTAAAATGAAATCAAAATTCTCACGTAAAATTTCTCTTCCATCCATCATTTTTGCTTCACCATTGTATTCTGGAGTAACAGGAGAAATACTTAATGCATTTTTTGGCGATTGAGAATGTAAATAAGAACTGTAACGGTCGTGATTTTCTATTTTAGAAAGACTCAACCAAGAGATTAATTTTTGTCTGCCAGTAGTTTCTTCGTTCTTAATTAAACGCAACACTTTTTTAACTGCAGTTTGAATATCTTTACGGATAGGTTCTTTAATACTTACCAATTCGTTTTTAATTGGTGAAATAAACGCGCCTTTTTCACTCGAGCCAGCAATCTCATCTAAAATAGCACCAACTTCTGCAATTTCATTTTTAATTGGGGTTAAGTAAGCGGTCCAAGCGGCAGATTTACTTTCGCGGACTGCATTTTTAGCATCTTCTTCAATTTTGTCTAAAGTTGCAGCATCTGCTAATGCGTTTTGAATAATCCACTCACGCATTTTTTTAATACAATCGAAATCAGTTTCCCATTGTAAACGCTCTTTCGATTTGTAACGCTCGTGTGAACCTGAAGTACTATGACCTTGCGGTTGTGTTACTTCTTCAACGTGAACTAAAACAGGAACGTGTTGCTCGCGACAAACTTTCGCTGCTTTCTCATAAGTTTCACATAGATGTGCGTAATCCCAACCTTTAGTTTTAAAAATTTCGTATCCGTTTCCGCCATTTTCACGTTGGAAACCTTTTAATATTTCTGAAATACTTTCTTTTGTTGTTTGATATTTTTTGGAACTGAAATACCGTGACCATCGTCCCAAACAGAAACTAACATAGGAATTTGTAAAACACCTGCTGCGTTAATAGTTTCCCAAAATAATCCTTCTGATGTACTGGCATCACCAATAGTACCAAAAGCAATTTCGTTTCCTTTATCCGAATAATTTAAAAATTCACCTTGTTGTAAATCTTTGTTTACTCTGAAGAAATGTGATGCATAAGCTAATCCTAACAAACGCGGCATTTGAGAACCAGTTGGAGAAATATCTGAGGATGAATTTTTTTGTTCAATTAATTTCCGGAAAGAACCATCTTCATTTAAACTGCGTGTGGCAAAATGTCCACCCATTTGTCTACCTGCGCTCATTGGCTCGTGTTCAATATCAGTGTGTGCGTATAATCCCGCAAACCATTGTTGTAATGTAACCGCACCAATTGCCATCATAAACGTTTGATCGCGGTAATATCCACTACGGAAATCGCCATTCTTAAACACTTTTGATAAAGCAATTTGAGGCAACTCTTTTCCGTCACCAAAAATTCCGAATTTAGCTTTACCGGTCAATACTTCTTTACGACCTAATAAACTGGCCTGACGACTTTCATTTATTAAACGAAAATCTTCGAGAACAATTTTTTTAAAATCTTCGAACGAAAGACCTTTTGCGGTACCAATATTTCCTTGTTTTTCCATTGTAGAGTATACCTTACAAATATAAAATTTGAGGCGGATTAAAAAAAATTATTAATTATGATTAATCTGTTAATTTTAGATTTAGAAATATGAAAGAAAACGAACCATCCGATGGACACAATTTAGAACGAGTTCGGCTTAACGAATTAGTGGATAGCGACTGTCCAAATTGCGGTAAAAGTCCTGTTTTAATTTACGAACGCGTGTTAATTGAAGGCAGTTTAGAAAATTACCATTTGATGCATACTGAAGTTGAAGATTTTTATGAATGTCCGGTATGTAAACATAGTTGGAGAAAGTTCCAGTATCTATAGGCAATTTCATTTATAACACAGGATATAACTTGTTGACAAACAAATAATTACAAATAGTTTGTGAAATCATTAAAATTGTAGTAATTTCGTAGCCCGTTTTAAAGATAGAAAAAATGAAAAAAGAAACACATCCAGAGAATTACAGATTTTGCATATTTAAAGATATGAGTAATGGTTATGCATTTTTAACCCGCTCTTGCGCTGATACAAAAGAAACACTTACATGGGAAGACGGTAACGAATACCCATTAGTGAAATTAGATATTTCAATGACATCTCACCCGTTTTATACCGGTAAGCACATGTTAGTAGATACTGCAGGACGTGTAGATAAATTCCGTACACGTTATAACAAGAAGAAATAGTTTTTGATAATTATAAATAATGAACCCCGGAGGATTACCTTCGGGGTTTTTTATTTACCGTTCATACAATTAATGGTATTCCGTTAACATTTTTTGCTGAAGATTTTGAAATAATAGAACAATATTTAAGTTATTTGTAAAACAATTAATATTTATGATAGGTAATTATATTTTCATCGGCCTTGTTCTCATTTCGTTTTTCGGTTTATCAAAACTATTTGCAAAAGCAGGTATCGAATCGTGGAAAGGCTTTATCCCATTCTATAACTTTTTACCTACTCTCTAAACTATTAAACAAACCTTGGTGGTGGTGTTTAATTATGATTGTTCCTGGTGTAAACTTAATGATGTACGGTGTTTATGGTTTTAACGTCGCGCGTGCCTTTAATAAACCAAGTACCGGCGATTTAGTTTACGCTTCGTTAATGCCCTATTTGTTTTTTGTAACTGTTGCTTTCGATAAAAATTCAAAATTCGTTGGTTTAGATAAATATAAAAAGGAACCAAGTGCTTTCGTAAAAAACTGGCTCGACCCAATCATCTTCGCAGTTATTGCTGCTTCTATCATCCGTACTTTTTTCTTGGAAGCATTTACTATTCCAACATCATCATTAGAGAAATCATTAATGGTGGGCGATTTCTTATTCGTAAATAAATTTGCATACGGACCAAAAATTCCACAAACCCCAATTGCATTTCCATTTGCACATCATACCTTACCCACAATGCATTTAGGGAACAGTAATTTTGCTTTCCCGTTTCCTGATAATACCAAATCATATTTGGAATGGATTAAATTACCATATTTCCGACTACCGGGTTTTGGTAAAGTTAAGAATGGAGATATTGTGGTATTTAATTATCCTGATGGGGATTCTGTTTTTGTAAACGATCAAAATAGCAGCTACTACGAAATTATTCGTCAAGTGGCTTACATGTTCAAGAATCAGGATTACACAAATAATCAACCGTTAAAATCTGATAACACCTATCAAAAAGAAGCTTGGGAATACATGCACAATCCAAATAATACGTTTCCTTGGAATGATATGCCTATTGGTAAAATTGTTGCCCGCCCCGCTGATAAGCGCGAGCACTATGTAAAACGTTGTGTAGCTATTGCAGGTGATAAATTAGAAATTAAAGATTGGGAAATTTATATTAATGATAAGTTGCAAGCAATGCCCGAGCATTCGCAACATAAATATTTTGTTTATACAAAAGGTGCTTTGTTTGGTGAACGTATGCAAAATAAAGAAGGTCGTGTTGTTTTAACCAACCAAAAATTACTTGATGAATTAGATATTTATGTAACCGAAGCTGATCTTGAAAATACTAAAACAGATACTTGTATTTATGTGATTAATATGCCAAAAGATGTTGTTGAAAAAGTAAGACAACTCCAAGGCGTTATCTCCATTGAAAAGAAAATTGAAGGAAAAGCAAAACGCGATATGCAAATTTTCCCTCACGATAAATCATACGCTTGGAACAATGATAATTTTGGTCCGCTTCAAATCCCTTCAGCAGGAATGAAATTGAAGATCGACACTTCTAATATTTGTCTGTATGAAAAAATATTAAGCACTTACGATGATGGTATTCATCAAATTGAAAAGAAAAACGGACAAGTTTATTATGATGGTAACCCTATTACAGAATATACGTTTAAACAAGATTACTACTGGATGATGGGTGACAACCGCCACAACTCTGCCGATTCGCGCAGTTGGGGATTTGTTCCTTTTGATCACGTAGTAGGTAAACCGGTGTTTGTTTGGTTTAGCATGAAATACGCCGAGAATAATCCGATTAGCGGTAAGTCGGTTATTGGCTCTTTAACAAAGAACTCAAAAGAAGGTAAGTTCCGCTGGGAACGCTTTTTAAGTTATGTGGGTGATAATGGTCTTGTATCAGTTAAAATACCTGTTATCGCTCTTATTTTGGGTTTATGGGGTTATGGTAAGTGGAATAAGCGCCGCAAATTAAAAGCAGTGGCCAATGCTAAGAATAGATAAAGCTCTATCTCAAGAAATTATTCCCTGGTTAGCGCCGGCTATTATTGCTGTATTCTTACTCTTTGTAATTAATAAATCGTTTTGCGAATTAGCTACAATTCCTTCAAGCGACATGAACCGGAATTACTCGGCAGGTGATTTAGTGTTGCTCAATAAATTTTCTTCTACTTATAACAAGAATGATATTCTTGCTTTTGAGTTTTATCAAGATGACAGCACAACTACCAAACCTCTTTTGTTCATTCAACGCTGTGTAGCCTTGCCGGGAGATACTTTGGAATTGGATAACGGATTTGTTTTTGTAAATAATAGGGAAAATAAATTTATTTATGAGTTACAACACAATTATCATTTAAAAGCTAAACACCGACTGGATACTTTCTTTTTAATGAAATACGATTTAATCGAAGGCGGCCTTATTTCTGATGAATTGGATTATTCGTTTAGCTTAACGCAAAGTCAGGCTGATAGTTTAAGAAAAGATTCCATGATTTTAGAACTGACAAAATCTATTGAGAAAACCAATTTACACGATCAATTAATTTTTCCGAATGATTCTAATTACAAATGGAATAAACATAATTATGGGAAAATTTACATTCCTAAAAAGGATGATGTAATTAAATTAGACACGCTGAATATTTGTCTGTATAAAAAAATAATTTCGGTTTACGAAAAAAACAAACTTGTTATTAATGGTGATAGTATTTTGATCAATGGCAAATTAAGCACTACCTACTCCATTAAAGAGAATTATTATTTTGTATTAGGAGACAACCGCGATAACGCCATTGATTCGCGTTACTTTGGTTTTTTACCGAAGAAAAATATTATTGGAAAAGTAATGAGTACACTACACCGTAAAAAATAGCTAATGAAATCCGTTTTACTTCCAACAGCTTATTTGCCCCCCATAAATTATTTTTCTTTGCTATTAAAAAATGAAACCGTTTTTATTGAGGAACACGAACATTTTGTAAAGCAAACGTATCGCAACCGTTCCGAAATTCTATCTTCAAATGGGTTGTTAAGTTTGTCGATTCCTCTTCAAAAAAATGCTGACAAAGAATAATTTCAGAAAAAGAACTAGTTATGCCGAAAATTGGCAAATCAATCCTTGGCGTACCATTACAACTGCTTATAAAAACTCGGCGTATTTCGAATATTTTGAAGATGAATTTAAACCATTTTACTTCGAAGAACATGAATTTTTGATGGAGTTTAATACAAAACTTACAAATGTAATTCTACATATACTTCGTCAGAAAAAGGAAATTAAATTTACATCAGAATACAGTAAAGAATTTCCAGGCATTGATTTGCGCGAAACCTTAAACATCAAGCAAGAAACATCAAACATTTATCCTAAATATTTCCAAGTGTTTGGCGATAAACTCGGCTTCACACCTAATTTAAGTGTGATTGATTTGTTGTTTAACAAAGGTTTGGAAACCGTAGATTATTTAACGGTTAAGATTTAATTTAAGAAGAGATTCGTTACCCACTTTATCGCTCGCTTTTAATTCAATTTTAAAATCGCCCATTGGTGTTTCGGCATCAAACCAATACGTTAATACATCCGATTTTCCATCGTATTCAGCCAACACCCACTTATCATTTATAAAAAGATTGTACTTATTTACGCCACTTAAAGCATCTGTCATAACAAATGAAAGTCTATCGGTTTTTTTAATGAGTGATTTTAATTTTTTAAGCGGGACTTTAGTCTTTAATTGCGGACCAACACTATCAATAGCCAATCTAAAAGTTCCAAATTTTCTTATTGGGTATTCATTTAAAATTTCTGTTTTTGTTGGCAGACTAACACTGCTTCCGTTTACTAATACAATTTTAGTTGGAAATGCAGTCCATTTATTTGGCAATTTAATTTTTAAAGTTCCTTGCCAGCGGAAATTTACATTTTCGGGGGTAATTGAAAGGGTATTAAAATTATGTAATTCATCTGTCACTTTAATAATAACATCATTATAAAAAGTTTTAGGAGGCAAATTAAGTTCGCAGTTTTTAGTTTGGTAATTGTAGTTGGTTTCACAATTCACATATAAATTCGTTTTCTTATAGGTACTTGGAATACTAAAGCCTCTGGTTCGTACATAAAATTCAAAATCATTTTTATTTCCGGCTTCGTCAGTAAATTCCATTTTTATTAAATGAAACAAAGTGTCCTTTAATACAATTTTACCTGAATTAATAAGTGTTTTATAAATTTCATTTGGATAAACTTTAGACGTAAAACACTTCTGTATCTTTTGATCATCTATTATATCACTAAATTCATTTACATATCGCGCTTGATCAAAGCTGATGTAGTTTAATTGATGATGGTATTGTAATATCGTATCACAATATAATTTCACATCGTAAATATTATTGGGATTACCTTTAAATACTTCTCTATCTTCCCCGCAAAAACCAATCCCTAAGGAGGAATTCCTTAAAATAACAGTATCAATCATGCAATATAAACTATCGCATTTAGCTTTTACTTTAATTGATTTTAGAAATTTATTTTCGAGCGCGTCGCTTACATCATACAAAGCAATGGCACTTACTTTTGGTTTAACTGTATCAGTTAATTTGAAATGCAGCAATGGATTAACAGGAATCTCCGTTAACTCATCTCTAACCTCAAAATGCAAATGTGGTCCGGTTGAACCGCCTGTATTTCCGCTGTAACCAATAATTTCTCCAGCCTTAATTGGAAATTGGTTTTTATCAGGGAATAATTCTATTTCGAAACTAGTTTGTCTGTATTGCTCATTTCTTACGAACTTTTCAATTGTATCATTAAATCTGTTTTGATGTGCGTAAACAGTAAGCATTCCATCAGGGTGTGCTATGTAAATAACCTTTCCGTAGCCGAAAGGGCTCACTTTTATTCGGGAAACAAAGCCATTTTGAATTGCGTAAATTGGTAGATTTTCGAGGCCATTAGTCGAAAAATCAACACCGGCATGGAAGTGATTTGGTCGAATTTCGCCATAGTTCCCGGTAATGTTTATAGTATCCAAAGGCCATGGAATCCGCTGCTGGCTTAGGCTACAGAGCGAGCTAAAAACTAAAATGAATATGATGAGTTTATGGACTTTCAATTAAACACTAAGTTAAGTATTCATAGAGCTTAGTTTCCAACAACATAGCTCTTTTATTAACCATAGACCCTCTAACAACTTTAAAGCCTCAAATTCGTCGAATTACTTGCTTTTTTAAATCTCATTTTATATTTTCATATAACTAAACTAACTAGGTTAAACATGAAAAATCTATTCTTAAAAGGAGTCTTAGCATTTACTTTATTTTCAAGTACTGTTTTCGCTCAAAACAACACCCGATTAAAAGAGGTTGCTAACGAGTTTACTTATGACTCATATAACCAAATCAATTTTATAAAGTTAAAGGCTGAGTATTCAGTTTACGAATCTGAGGCTGAGAATTTTTTAAATGCTATTGTGCTTAACAATAGCAAGTCAACAGTAAAAAAAGTAAAATCGGAAAAAGATAATTTAGGTTTTACTCACACAAAATATCAGGTGCTTTACAATAATACACCTGTAAAAAATGCCATTATAATGTTGCATACACAAAACGGAAAAGTGGTTTCGGTGAATGGCGATTTAGGCCAAGTTCAAGAACCGGTAAACACGGTTGCAATTAATGAGCAAAAAGGTTTGCAACAAGCTTTAAATAAAATCAACGCTGAAGTTTACAAATGGGAGAATAAGGTGGAAGAGAATCACATGAAAGAAGTTTATAATAACCCTAGCTTTAGTTATTATCCAAAAGGTGAGTTAGTTTTATATGCTGTTGCTTCAAGAAATCAAAAAAGCGAAATGCACTACGCTTATAAATTCAATATTTATGCTGAAAAACCTTTATACAGAGCAAACGTAATTGTTGATGCTCAAACAGGTTCGGTTTTAGCAGAAGAAAATTTAATTTGTCATGCCGATGTTCCAGGTACAGCTAATACTAAATACAGCGGTGTTCAATCGTTTACTATAGATAATTATTCAGCGGGTAATTACCGTTTACGTGAAACTGGTCGTGGTTTAGGAATTGAAACTTACAATCTTAACACATCAACAACTTATGCTAATACAGATTTAACTTACACAAATACAGTTTGGCCAGCAACAGGAATTGAACAATTAGGAACTGACGCTCATTATGGTTGTGAAAAAACTTATGATTACTATTTCCTTAATCATGGTCGTAATAGTTTAGATAATGCCGGTTTTAAATTATTAAGTTACATCAACTACGGTGTTAATTATAATAACGCATTTTGGGATGGAACAAGAATGACTTACGGATCAGGTGGCGGTGGCGGATTTATTGGTTTAGATATTTGCGGACATGAAGTTAGTCACGGTTTAACCGAAAATACTTCTAATCTGGTTTATGCAAATGAGTCAGGAGCACTTAACGAAAGTTACTCTGATATTTTTGGTAACTCAATTGAATATTACGCAAAACCACTTACTGCTAGTTGGATTCTTGGGGAATCAATTGGAGGAATTAGAAATATGGCTAACCCAAATGCATTTGGTGATCCTGATACTTATTTAGGAACCAACTGGTATACTGGGACTGCTGATAATGGTGGCGTACATACAAATAGTGGTGTAAGTAATTTTTGGTATTATTTATTAGTAAATGGTGGAACAGGAACAAACGATATCACAAACTCATATACAGTTAATGCTTTAGGTTGGACAGCTGCTTCAAGAATTGCTTTCCGTGCTTTAACAGTTTATTATACACCATCAACCAATTACGCAAATGCAAGAATTTTATCTATTCAAGCTGCAAAAGATTTATATGGTAACTGCAGCAATGAAGTAGTTCAAACAACCAATGCATGGTATGCAGTTGGAGTTGGTGCAGCTTATTCAAATTCTATTTCTCCAAATTTTGTAGCTTCAGGTACTTCTTTCTGTTCAGTGCCGGTTAATATTAACTTCAGTAACACAACAGCAAGTGGCATCACTTACCAGTGGAATTTTGGCGATGGTTCGGCGGTTTCAACTACTACTAACCCTGTTCACACATATACGGCAAACGGAACTTATTCAGTAAAACTAAAAGCTACCGGCTGTTTATCAAGTGTTGATTCAATTACTAAAGTATCTTATATAACTATTAATACTCCTGCTAACCCTTCAACTACAGGCGCTACACGTTGTGGAACAGGTACGCTTAGTTTAGGTGCAACAGGAACTTCCCAGTTGTATTGGTACACTTCTCCAACCGGAACAGGAACGCCGGTGAATATCGGAACAAATTATACAACGCCAAGTTTAACAAACACTACAACATATTATGTAGTTAACACTTCAACTAATACTCCTGTTTTTGCTGCACCTACAAGTTCCGCCAGTGGAACCGGGGGAAATTATAACACAGCATCAGCTTATAATACTTTTGATGTAATTCAACCTTGTACTTTAAAAACTGTAGTAGCTTATGCAAGTACTGCCGGTAACAGAACAATTGAATTAAGAAACTCCTCAAATGCAATTATAACCAGCACTGTTGTAAACATGGTTGTGGGAGCAAATACTTTAACTCTAAATTTTGCCTTAACTGTTGGAACTGGGTATCGTTTAGGATTAAATGCAGCATCAGCAGTTAATTTATTCAGAACAAGTGCAGGCGGTCCGGCATACCCAACAAATATTGGCGGCTTGGTTGACTTTACAGGAACAAGCGCTGCAACTGCGGTTATTATTTTCTATTATAACTGGCAATTACAAAAGAATGCTTGTGTTAGTACACCTATTGCTGTTACGGCAAGTGTAACGGCAGGGCCAACCGTAACAGTTAACTCATCTACCATTTGTAACGGACAAACAGCTAATTTAACTGCAGGTGGAGCTACTACTTATTCTTGGAGTTCAGGACAAACTACTACAAGTGTAGCGGTTACACCAACCGGCACAACAACTTATTCTGTTACAGGATTTGTTGGTACTTGTAGTAATACAAGAACAACAAGTGTGGTTGTTAATCCAAATCCAACAGTTACAGTGAACTCTGCAACTATTTGTAATGGACAATCTACAAACATTACCGCTAGTGGAGCTACTACCTATTCTTGGAGTTCAGGACAAACAACATCTACAATTACAGTTTCACCAACAAGTAATGCTACTTATTCTGTTACCGGTTATAGCGGAACTTGCAGTAATACAAGAACTACAAGTGTTGTTGTAAATCCTAACCCAACAGTAACAGTTAACTCACCAAATATTTGTGTTGGCCAAACTGCCACTATTACTGGAAGCGGCGCTACTAGTTACACTTTCAATCCCGGTAACATTACAGGAAATCCAATTGCAGTGAGCCCAACAATAAGTACAACTTACACTGTTATTGGTGCAAATGCATTTAATTGCTCTTCAAATGCTGTTTCATCTGTTTCAGTCAGTTTATGCACAGGTGTTGAAGAAATCCCTGCAACTACTACTCCAAACGTAATTAGCATCTTCCCGAATCCTACTGATAGTTATATTGAGATTTATAATACAGTTACAACTGATAAAACGACTATCAATGTTTATGATGTAACCGGAAAATTAATTACAACTAAAGTGGCCGACTTCTATAAAGAATATATCGACATGAGTAAGTTTGCTAAAGGCTTATACTTTGTTGAAGTTATGAATGGAGAGAAACGCATTTACAAAACTAAAATCATTAAACAGTAATAATTTAACATTTCCTTAAAAAAGTTTGGCTTACATCAGCCAAACTTTTTTATTTAAACACACGTATAGTTAATTAACCAGAATAAAAAACATGAACAAGAAACACACTTTCGCCCTTTTAACACTCGGATTATTTTCCGCCCAGTTACTTATTTCGCAGTCTAATCAACGATTAGCATCTATCAGTAAGGATTATACTGTTAATGATAAAAATGAAATTGATTTTATCAGACTAGAAAAATCGACTTCGATTTATGAAAACAACACCGAAGCTTTCTTTAACAATACTGTTTTAACGAATGATGTTAAAGTGGAAAAATTTAAATCTGTTTCTGATGAATTAGGTTATACTCATTGTCGTTATCACTTGAGTTATAATAATATTAACGTACACGGTATGCAAGTAATTGCCCATGCTCAAAATGGAAAATTAGTATCCATAAATGGAGATTTAAATGGGATAAACAAGCCGGTTAATAGTGTAACTCTATCTGAAGCAAAAGCTTTACAAGCTGCTTTAAATAAAGTGGACGCAAAAAAATACAAGTGGGAAGATAAAGCAGGAGAATCTCATTTAAGAACTGCCTTTAATAATCCTTCTTTTTCGTATTATCCAAAAGCAGAACTTGTTATTTATAACAAACAAAATAATGACAAAGCAACAACACAACACTACGCTTATAAGTTTGCTATTTATGCGGATCTACCGCTTTACGGTGCTAATGTTATTGTTGATGCACAAACTGGTGCTATTTTAACAGAGGAAAATTTAATTCACACTGCCGATGTACCTGCAACTGCAACTACAAAATTTAGCGGTGTACAATCTTTTACAGTTGACAATGTTTCTGCAGGTTTATACCGTTTACGTGAAACGGGTCGTGGTTTAGGAATTGAAACTTATGATTTAAATACCGCCACTGCTACCAGTTCGGCTGTGGATTACACAAATACATCTACTGCATGGACAAATACAACTACCATTGATCAAGTTGGAACAGATGCTCATTGGGGCGCTGAAATGACTTATGATTATTATTTAAGTGCACACAGCTTTAACAGTATCAATAATGCAGGTTTTAAATTAATCAGTTATGCTGATTATGGTGTATCGTATCAAAATGCTTTTTGGAATGGTTCATACATGACTTATGGTTCTGGTGGCGGCGGTGGATTTGTTGGTCTTGATATATGCGGACACGAAATAACACATGGTGTAACCAGTATGAATGCGGGATTAATTTATCAAAACGAATCGGGTGCATTAAATGAAAGCTACTCTGATATTTTTGGTACTTGTATTGAGTTTGCTGCAAAGCCACTCACTGCAAATTGGTTAATAGGCGAAACAGTTGGTTCATTTAGAAGTATGTCGAACCCCAATGCTTTTGGAAATCCTGATACTTATTTAGGAACTAGTTGGTATACTGGTACAGGAGATAATGGTGGCGTACACACAAATAGCGGCGTTAGTAATTTTTGGTTTTATTTATTATCAATGGGTGGAACAGGCGTAAATGATGTATTGAGTAGTTATACAGTTACTCCTTTAGGGTATTACAGACGCTTCACGTATTGCTTTCCGTGCATTAGTAAATTACTATGGACCAAACACTAATTATGCTTCAGCAAGAAATTTATCTACACAAGCTGCTATCGATTTGTTTGGCGCTTGTTCAAATGAAGTTTATCAAACTAAAATGGCTTGGTATGCAGTTGGTGTTGGTGTTGCACCTTCAGGAACAGCAATTCCGGTTCCTAATTTTACATCTATAGGTTCTTCGGCTTGTGCATTACCTTACACTGCTAATTTTTACAATACAACTTATGGCGGTGATGCTTATGTTTGGGATTTTGGTGATGGTTCAGCAGTGTCTACAGCAACTAACCCGGTTCACTCTTACACTGCAAACGGAACTTATAATGTGAAATTAAAAGCTTCTTCAACTTGTGCGGCTAGTCCTGACTCCATTACTAAGAACGCTTATATAACTGTTAATTCCCCTCCTACTTCTTCAGGAACTGGTGATACACGTTGTGGAACGGGTACAGTAAATTTAGCAGCAAGCGGAACGGGAATGCAATATTGGTATACTGCTCCAAGCGCTACCGGAACTCCGGTTTTTGTTGGAAATAATTACTCTCCAACAGTTACAGGAACTACAAACTATTACGTTGTAAATACATTTACGAATCCGGTCATATTTGGTGGACCGGCTTCTACAACTATTGGAACTGGCGCTAATTTCCCTGCAAATACACCATACGATTCATTAACTGTTATCCAACCTTGTATTTTAAAAACAGTTATGGTTACAGCTGCTTCAACAGCTACAAGAACTATTCAATTAAGAGATAAATTAAATGCAGTTTTACAAAGTACAGTTATTAATATCCCTGCTGGTGTTAGTACTATTACACTCAATTTCAATTTAACTCCTGGTTATGGTTACCGTTTAGGTTTAGGAAGTGGTATTGGAGCATTATACAGAAATAATGGTGGTGTTTCATATCCTTATAATATTGGTGGCTTATTAAATATTACCGGTAGTAGTCAGGGACCAAATTATTTCTTCTTCTTCTATAATTGGGAAGTAGATCCTGGAAATTGTGTTTCGGCACCGGTTCCTGTTACTGCAACTGTACTCCCTGGTTCTGCGCTTACGGTTAATTCATCTACTATTTGTAGCGGACAAAACACTAATTTAATTGCAACTGGAGCTACATCTTATACTTGGGATACAGGTGCAAATACTTCGTCAATTACAGTTAGTCCGAGTGTAACAACATCTTATACTGTATCAACAGCAACAGCATCTTGTGGGACCATATCACAAATCACAACTGTGTCGGTTAACCCTACTCCTGTTGTTACTATGACTACAACAACTGTCAATTCTTGTTTGAGTGATAGTTTAATTGTGTTATCAGGTTCGCCTTCGGGTGGAATTTTTACAGGAACAGGTGTTTCAGGAAATAATTTTAATCCGGCTATTGGTGTAGGAACTTATACTGTATTGTATAATTATACTGATCCAATTAATGGTTGTTCGGCCTCTGCTGCAAAAACTATTACAGTTGGAGCTTGTGTTGGAATTAATGAATTAAACAATTCGGCTTACTTTAAAATTTACCCAAATCCGGCTAACGATTTTATTACGTTAACCACCGAAAAAGAAAGTGATATTTTATTTAAAGTTTACGATGCAACCGGTAAAACTTTAATCACAAAACAACTTAGTGGTAAATTAAATCGTATTGATATAAACACATTAGCAAAAGGTATTTATTTTATTGAAGCACAAGATGCTTCTAAAAATACATACCGTCAGAAAATAGTTAAACAATAATACAACTCTCATTATTAAAAGGCTTCCAAATTGGAGGCCTTTTTTTATGAGCCAAATCCCAATTAAAACCGTAACTTCGCCTTCCATTAAAATACCACTTGGTTTCACAACTTATCATAGGCACATTAACAATTAGCATTTTACATGCTTTAATTCCAAGTCATTGGATACCTATTTTAGCCTTCGAGAAAAAATTTAGCTGGACCAGACAACAAACGCTTCGTATCACTATTATCTCTGCCCTCGCCCATGCTTTAAGTACTGTGCTGTTAGGAATTGCAATAGGCTTATTAAGTTTTAAAGTGACTAAAGAATATGAGCACATTTCTACAATTGTTTCTTCAGTAATTTTAATTGTATTAGGATTGGTTTTTATTATCCGTCACCACAAACACAACCACTTTCATTTACATAATGAAGGTGAGTTACAACAATTGAGTTCCAAAAAAATTATTACTGTTTTAGTAATGGGAATGTTTTTATCTCCTTGCCTGGAAATTGAAGGATATTTTATTTTAGCAGGAACAGCCGGTGTGAAATATATATTCCTTGTGAGTTTAATTTATATAATTATTTCTGTGGCGGGAATTGTACTTTGGTTGTCATTTGCGAAGCAATTACTCAAAAAAATAAATGCTCATAAAATTGAACACAATGCAGGATTAATATCAGGTGTAGTTCTAATTCTTACTGGGATTCTGAATTATTTCGTTCACTAATTGATCTCGCAAAGACGCTAAGGCGCAAAAAAAAACGGGTTCCGGCATAAACCGAAACCCGATATAAAGAATAATCAATAAGAGCTAAACCACTTTTACAGTCCAGCGGAATTTATCTTCTGTTCTTCCTTTTCTGATATCACGTAAAGCTTGATCAACTTTAGGCGAGAATTTACGTTGTTCAATTGGAGGCAATTCATAATCTCTACCTTCATGACCAATGGTTACAATTTGCGCAATGGTGGCAGCTGTACCAACACCAAATGCTTCTTGTAATTTCCCGTTTTTATGTGCGTCGAAAATTTCTTTAATAGACACTTTGCGCTCTTCCACTAACATTCCCCAATCACGGGCTAAGCGAATAACGCTATCTCTAGTTACCCCGGCCAAAATAGTATCACTGGTTGCAGGCGTAATTAAAATATTGTCCATTACAAACATTAAATTCATTGTTCCTGATTCTTCAACATAAGAGTGTGTTTTAGCATCAGTCCAAATTACCTGTTGGTAACCTTTTTGTTGAGCTAATTTGGTTGGGAATAAACTTCTTCCGTAGTTTCCGGCACATTTTGTAAAACCAACACCACCTTCAACAGCACGGAAATAATTAGTTTCCACCATTACTTTAATAGGCTCAGAATAATATTTACCGGCAGGACAAGTAATAATAACAAATTTATAAGTATCGCTGGCTTTAACACCAATAGCTTCATCGGTTGCAATCATAAATGGACGAATATATAAACTTCCGCTTTCTGAACTTGGAACCCAGTCTTTATCTAATTTCAAAAGCTCCATCAAGCCTCCCATAAATAATTCTTCAGGCATTTCGGGCATGGCCATCCTTGCTGCGGAAATATTTAAACGCTTAAAATTATCCAGTGGTCTGAATAAAGAAACTTCGCCTTTATCATTTTTATAGGCTTTCATACCTTCAAAAATGGCTTGACCATAATGTAAAGCAGAAAGTGCAAGACTCATTGGAACATCTCTGTAAGGAGAAATAGAACCTGCTTGCCATTTACCATCGGCATATTCTGCAACAAACATGTGATCAGAAAAAACTTTCCCAAACGGAACGTTATTTACATCTTGTTCGCCTATTCTGCTTTTAGCAGTTTTTTCAATTTTAATATCTAAAGTACCTGTCATAATTCCTTTGTGTTTGTTCCTTCCAAATAACAACTTTTATTTTAATTAAGCAAATATTTTAAGCGGTGAAAAACAGGCTGAAATAGCCTAAAATTGGGGGTTTCGGAGGATTATTACGCCTTTTTCTTTTCATTTAGCCGTTTCATTTCTCTACTAATATAGTTTTCGTTAGGCATAATTGAATTCTGAATTTTTTTGGCATAAGTAATGCTATCCGTAATCTCCTTATTTTTTTCTTCAATAATTAGTTTTTGTTTTTTAGTAAGTTTAAATCTTGAATAAATTAAACTTAAGGCTACAATGGTTAACAATAAAATAAAGATTAGAAAATAGGTTTGTGTGCTTTTAGCTGATATTTTTAAATCTTTTAGTTTAATTTCTTCCATCGAACGTATGCTATCGGCAAGGTGAATTTTACTAAATTCATATTGCATTTCCATCTTTGTAATACTACTTATTTTCTCCTTACTATTTGCAGAATCGCCCGCTATTGAATATAATCTAAAATACCTTAGTTCATTTTTATAATCTTTCTTTTCATGATAAATTCTATTAAGATTGTTATAGCAATTCACTAAATGTCTTGAATAAGAATTGGTATCTAAAAATGTTAAAGCTTTTGAAGTGTATTCCAATGCCAAGGGAAGGTTGTTTAATTTTAAGTAAACGCTCCCAATATTCATGTGCGCATCTGCTTTATCGAATAAATCACCATAAGTATTCTTGATTTTTAAAGCTTTAAAATAATAAACCTTTGCGCTATCATAATGCTTTTGCTCAGTAAATATTTGCGCATAATTATTATAAATATAAGAGATACTAAGACTGTCCTTATTTTTAAGCCAAACGTTAAGTGCTAAATCAAAATATGTTTTGCCATAAACAAAATCTTCCATTGAGCAGTATACACTACCCAGATTATTATATAGATTTGCCAGTTTGCCCTCTTTATTGCTCTTTACATCCGTAATTTTTTTACAATAACTAATTGCCGTTTTATAATACGTTAAAGCCTTATCATAATCCAACATATAAAAATATGTGTTGCCTAAATTGGTATACGCATTACAAAGACCGGAATTGTAATTAATATCTTCCCATAATTTTATTGATTTACGGAACGCTTCAATTGACGCGAAACTATTTCCGGTTCCTAAAAAGAAATTTCCTCTCGACATCCAAATCACCGCCTCAAATTTCTTTTCATTAATCGCTTGTACCTTGTGAAGAACAGTATCCAAATAATAAAACTCGGGTCGGTAATCGTTAATATTGCCAAAGCTGTCGGAAATAGCTAAATGCCGGTCCTGCATCTTCTCGAACTTCTTTAAACTCACTACAGAATTAGCTAAAGACTCAATACTACTTTCTTGTGAAGTTAGATTCAAGAAACATAGTAAAAGGTATATTGTGAAATATTTATGTGTTTTAATCAAATTAATCTCAAACATTTAGCCATCTAATATAGCTATTTTTATTAGTTTTTAACATTGGTTATTTTTACTCCTAATAGTGTTAAATTTAAGCTATGGATAACAATGAAATCATTAGGGACGCCACTTTTAATCCTAAAGTAAAAACCTATATATTTTTAATAGTACTATTCTATTTAATAGTAAGTTTTATCGGTATAGTTATTGTACCGTTTTGGGTATTTGGTTTAGGACAATGGTTGAGTAATAAATTTTTCCTCACCCTAAAATGTCAGTTAACCGAAAAACAATTAAAGTTTTCGAAGGGTTTAGTATTACACATTGAAAAAACAATCCCTTTAGAAAACATTCAGGATTTATCATTTATAGGCGGGCCGGTTTTACGTTGGTTTGGCTTAACCTTAATAAGAGTTGAAACTGCAGGTGGCGGTGGTCACCGTGGTACAAATATGATGAGTATTCCCGGCATTAACGATGCAGAAGAATTCAAAACCTTAATATTAAACCAACGCGAAAAAGTAATTAAAGCTAAATCACAAGGCTACACCGCTGCTCCGTCAACAACATCAACCGGTAGTGACAAAATTTTGCTTGACATTAAAAATGAACTTTCTGAAATAAAAAACATTCTCAAATCAAAATAACCAAATTCAACATTCATCATTCAAAATTTATAATTCCATAAAATGTTCTTAATATTCGATACCGAAACAACAGGCTTACCAAAAAATTATAACGCCCCCTTAACCGATTTCGACAATTGGCCGAGAATGGTTCAAGTAGCTTGGCAATTACATGATGAAAAAGGAAATTTACTTCACAACAGTTCTATCATTATAAAACCAGAGGGTTACACTATTCCGTTTGCTACCATTCAAATTCACGGAATTACTAATGAACGTGCTAATGAAGAAGGACAACTTCTTCAAAATACTTTACAGGAATTTACTGATGCAGTTAATAAAGCTCAGTATGTTTGCGGACATAATGTTGAATTTGATTTAAACATTATAGGCGCTGAATTTTTACGTTGTGGCTTGCCAAATATTTTAGAAGGCAAACCTTTTATTGATACTAAGAACGATCAAACTACTGAATACTGCGCGCTTCCGGGTGGACGAGGCGGAAAATATAAATGGCCTACTCTAACCGAATTACATCAGAAATTATTTAATAAAGGTTTTGATGAGGCACATAATGCGGCGTTCGACGTAGATGCTACCACTAAGGTGTTTTTCGAAATTATTAAAAGAGGAATCACCAAAGTAAAAGAAGTAGCTGCTGATATTCTCCCAACTATCAATTACGTTGCACCAGATTTTTCTGAATTAATTAAGCACGAAAATTATTGGAGAGAACGGAAGGCTAAAGAAGCAAAAGAAAAAGAAGATGCTGCAAAAGCTACTTCCGTTGAAACAACAAGTAAAACAACTGATATAGATATTAAGTTCAGTCACCTTCACAACCACACACAATTTTCAGTTCTTCAATCTACAAGTGATGTGGCGTCTCTCGTTAATAAAGCTATCGAATTTAAAAGTCCGGGTGTAGCTTTAACTGATCATGGCAATATGTACGGCGCATTTTTATTCTGGAAAGAAATTGATAGTCAGAATAAAAAAATAAAAGAACACAATGCTGCTATTGATAAGGGCGAAGTAATTGGCGAAAAGAAAACGGAATTAAAATGTATTATAGGTTGCGAAGTAAATATTTGTACCGACCATAAAGACAAAACAAAAAAAGATAACGGATACACACAAGTATTAATCGCTAAGAATCGTAAAGGTTATGAAAATCTTTGCCGTATTAGCTCAATTGGTTTAATTGATGGTGCGTATTATGTACCGCGTATTGATAAAGATATTTTAGTAAAGTATAAAGAAGGTTTAATTGCAACAACAGGTTCATTAAGTTCTGAAGTGCCTAGCAGTATTATTAATTTAGGTGAAGAACAAGGTGAACAAGCTTTCCTTTGGTATAAAGAACAATTTGGCGAAGATTTTTATGTTGAGATAAACCGACAATTTAAATCGCAAGATGAAGAATATGCTAACGGACTTTTACTAGCTCTTGCAAAAAAACACAACGTTCCTTATTTCGCCGCTAACAGCAATTATTATATTGATAAAAAAGGTTCTAAGTCGCACGATATTTTACTTTGCGTAAAAGATAATGAGAAGTTTGAAACCCCAAAAGGTAAAGGTCGTGGTTTTAGATATGGCATGCCGAATGAGGAATTTTATTTTAAATCGCCTGCTGAAATGGCGGTTTTATTTCAAGATATTCCTGAAGCGCTTAGCAATACGAATTTAATAGTAGATAAAATAGAACAGTTTAAATTAGGACGGGAAGTTCTCTTACCGAAATTTGAAATCGCACAAGATTTTATCGATAGTAAGTCGGCCGAAATTGAGTCTTCTTATTTACGAATCGTTGCTTTAAAAGAAAAAGATTGGCAAAGTAAAAACTTTAGTGAAGTTGTAATTGAAGATTTAAAAAAGGAAATGCGCATTATTGCTGAGCAGTTCGTATACATGACCGAACTCACTTACATTGGTGCAGCAAAACGTTATCCTGATTTAACACAAGAAATAAAAGACCGTATCGATTTTGAACTAGCTACTATCGAAAGAATGGGTTATCCCGGTTACTTCTTAATTGTTGCTGATTTTATTAGTGAAGCAAGAAGACTCGGTGTTTCGGTTGGACCTGGGCGTGGTTCTGCCGCCGGTTCAGCAATTGCGTATTGTTTAGGAATTACAAATGTTGACCCGATTAAGTTCGATCTCCTCTTTGAGCGTTTCTTAAATCCCGATCGTATTAGCATGCCCGATATAGATATTGACTTTGATGATGAAGGACGTGGTGCTGTAATTGATTATGTAATTAAAAAGTATGGTTCAACACAAGTAGCACAAATTATCACTTACGGAACAATGGGTGGTAAATCTGCTATCAAAGATACTGCACGGGTTTTAGATCTTCCATTAGATGATGCGAATCGTTTAACCAAAATGTTCCCGGATAGTTTAGATGCAAAATTACGTGCCTTATTAAAACCGGGAGGAATTGATTTAAAATATTTAGGAAAGATTGAAGGAAAGAGAGATGTTATAGATCAATCTCACGCTTTCAGAAAATTAGCAGAAGAAAAAACACCTGAAGCTGATGTTTTAAAACAAGCTTACGAATTAGAAGGTTGTTTGCGTAATACTGGAATTCACGCCTGTGGTGTAATTATTACACCGGGCGAAATGGTAAAATACGTTCCGGTTACAAAAGGAAAAGAGAGTGATATGTTGGTAACCCAATTTGATAACTCTGTTGCAGAAAGTGCTGGGTTATTAAAAATGGACTTCCTCGGCCTACGTACGCTTACCATTATTAAAGATGCCGTTACTTTAATTAAAAAACACGTGATGTTGTAATTGACATAGATGCAATTTCATTGGAAGATGAAAAAACCTATCAGCTTTTTCAACGCGGAGAAACAAACGGTATTTTCCAATATGAAAGTGCCGGTATGCAAAAAGCTCTAAAAGAATTAAAACCCGATAGCTTCACCGATTTAATTGCGATGAACGCTTTATATCGTCCGGGACCCTTAGCTTATATTCCGAATTACATTGCCCGTAAACACGGACGTGAAAAGATTACTTACGATTTAGAAGGGAATGGATGAATTCCTTCAAGAGACTTACGGTATTACTGTTTATCAAGAGCAGGTAATGCGTTTGAGTCAAGCTTGCCAATTTTACAAAGGTGATGCCGACGTCCTACGTAAAGCAATGGGGAAAAAGGACAAGAAAACCCTTGATAAACTAAAACCATTATTTGTTGAGAACGCTACTAAAAACGGACACGATGCGAAAGTATTAGAGAAAGTTTGGAAAGATTGGGAAGCATTTGCGAGTTACGCTTTCAATAAATCACACTCTACTTGTTATGCTTACGTGGCATTTCAAACAACCTATTTAAAAGCCCACTACCCTGCCGAGTATATGGCTTCCATTTTAAATCACACTGGAAGTATAGAATCGATTGCTTTCTTCATGGAAGAATGTAAACGTATGGGCATTAAAGTGCTTGGTCCGGATATTAACGAAGGATTTGGAAAGTTTAGTGTAATGCCGAATGGCGATATCCGTTTTGGAATGGCCAGTATCAAAGGCGTTGGTGAAAATGTGGTGACAGCTTTAGTTGAGGAAAGAAAGAAGAACGGAAAATTCACAAGTGTTTTTGATTTTTTGCATCGCGCTTAGATAGTAAAGCCATTAATAAAAAATCTATTGAAGGTTTAGCTCTTAGCGGAGCAATGGATAGTTTTGAAGGTGTTCATCGCGCTATGTTCTTTAGACTAGAAACGGATGGCACTACCCTCACCAACCACATGATAAAATATGGTAATCAAAAAAATAATGGTACGGATACATCGCAAGCCAGTTTATTTGGTGGTGAAGATGAAATTGAAGTTTCTGAACCACAATTACCAAAAGTAGAACCATGGAGCAATATAGAGCAGCTAAATCGGGAAAAAGAAGTGGTTGGTTTTTTTATTAGTGGACATCCATTAGACCCATATAAATTAGTTATTGAACATAAGTCTACTGTTAATTGTATACAATTAAAAGCCGGGTTAGAACCATTTAAAAATCGTGAAGTAACATTTGGTGGTATAATTGCTGGGAATGAAGTAAGAGAAAGTAAAACAGGAAATAAGTTTGGCAAGTTGATAATTGAGGATTATCATGGAACAGTTGAAATTATGTTGTTTGGTAAAGATTTCTTAGAATACATCAGGTTTACTAATATTGAAGCAAGGGGGACTTTCTGTATTTATTCGAGCAAAAGTTCAAGAACGTTATAATCAACCCGGTAGTTTAGAATTAAAATTGCAGAAAATAGAATTATTGGCTGATGTTAAAGAAAATGCTTTCACTAACATTAAATTAAAAATTGAGTTAAGTAAACTTACGGATGAATTAATAACCAATCTTGAAAACTTATTCAAGCAATTTAACGGGAAGAGCAATGTTGAGTTTTTGTGAGAAGACCAAGGCGAGAATATTTCAGTAAAGCTTCATTCAAAAAGGTTATAAAGTGGCGATTAGCAACGATTTATTGTTTGAATTGGATAGATTAGGCGATGTAACCACCGAGTTGAACTAAAATCCCAAATAAAACGGGCGTTTTAGGTCTTTATTGCTTTTTTTGGATTTGATGCCGACGTTTATTATATTTGATTAAGGAATAAATTTATATACTATGAAATCAAAAATTAGTTTAGTTATAGTTTTAGTGTTTGTTGTACTTGCAACAACACAATGTAAAAAGAAAGCTGCTGAAGAACCTCATGAACATGATGAGCCTACTCCAACTGGAATAAACACAGTAGCCGAAATTATCGCAGCAAATGGTTCGGCGGTTAATACAGTAACTGTAGACGCTACATTTTGCTTCAACTATTAACGTTAACGGAACTATTATTGAAATTCCTGCTAATGCCTTTGTAAATGCTACTACAAGTGGTACAATTGGCGGCGTTGTAACTTTATCTGTTAAAACTATTCTTACTAAAAGTCAAATTATATTTTCAGGAGCCGGCGCTAATTCATCTAGCAGCAGATTGGTATCAACTAAAGGTTGTGTAAAAGCAACTGCTTCCCAAAATACTCAATCCTTACGTTTAAGTGGTGGTGGCAATTTTTTTGTAAATATTCCTGATCCTTCTTCAGCAACACCTCCACCAATGAAAAAATACTATGCACCAAAAGTTACAGCAACCGATTCAACAGCCATTTGGGCATTAGGGACTGATATAGCTGATATTACTCAGCGAACTTTTACTACTAGTCCAACCGTTTACCACCAAGCTTCTTTAGATTCTTTAAAATGGTTAAATGTTGGTGTACAGTTTGATTCTGTTCCTGCTACAAAAGTACCGGTAACTGTAAATATTGATGGTACTAAGTTTACAAAAGCAAACACTATGGTATTTATTTCGTTTAACAATAGCTTAACCGTTGGTGCTTTGTTTGAAATTAGCAATGGTGTTTTCCGTATTTCTAACATGCCACAAGGTAAAGGGGTTCATATTGTAGGAATTTCAGTCATAAACGGAGAATATTACGCAGCTACTTTATCTACAACAGTTTCTTCAACACCAATAAACTTAACAATGAATCCTGTTAGTCAGACTGTGATGAAAAACATGGTGGCTGCATTACCTTAAATACTAAATCTTATTTAGGAAAGGCTACCCTAAAGGGTGGCCTTTTTTATTGTTTTAAAGGTGGATTTTAATTAGATTTGTTAGTCTAATAAAAGCACTAAAATCTATATCATGAAGTCAAAACTTAGTTTATTAATGGCAGTTGTTCTTATTGCCTTTGCAAGCACTCAATGTAGAAAGAAAACAACAGAAGAAACCGCAGCTGAAGAACCAACACCAACCGGTCCGGCTACAACATTCACAGCGATATCTCAGGTATTGGCCTCTCTTGGCTCGCAAAATCAAACCTTTACAGTTAGTGCTTCATCTGCAAGTACTTTAAATGTTAATGGTGTTCTGGTTGAGATTCCTGCTAATTCTTTTATTGACCCTTCAACAAGTTTACCTGCAACAGGAAACGTCACCGTTACGGCCAAAACCATTTTAACAAAATCGCAAATTATTTTTTCAGGAGCTGCAGCTAATTCAACAAGTAGTCGCTTAATAAGCACAAAAGGTTGTGTTAAGGTTACAGCTTCGCAAAATACCCAATCATTACGTGTTGGTTCAGGTGGAACTGTTACGGTAAATATTCCGGATCCTTCAGGCAGTATCCCAATGAAAAAATATTATGCCCCAAAAATTACGGCAACTGACTCAACAATTGTTTGGGAATTAGGAACTGACGTGAATGATATTCCAATGGGAAACATCGGTTCTGTAAATCATCACAGAGCAGCTCTTGATTCACTTAAATGGTTAAACGTTGGAGTGATGTGGGATTCATTAACCTCTAATAAAAGTGCTATTATTTTAAATACAGATACAATCTTTAACAACACAAATAGTGTTTTCTACTTATCCCTTAATGGAAGTTTAACGGTTGGGTCTTTCTATCAATTACTACCTGGTAAATTCCGTATTGCTAACATTCCTAATGGAAGAGGTGTACATGTTATAGGTTTTGGTGTCAAGAACGGACAGTATTATTCAGGTATAATGTCTATCTTAACAACTGCAGCCGCAGTCAATTTAACCATGGTGCCAAAGTCACTTAGCCAGATACAAGCGGAGATAGCTGCCATACCATAATATTTAATAAACTTTAATACAAAGGCTGCTTTCATATGGCAGCCTTTTTTGTTATTTTTAGCCTTATGTTTAATGCAAAAGCTATATCTCCTTTCTTTCAGTTTCTTTGTCTGCTTTTAATATTAAACAGCTGTTCCGAAAAAACTGATACCAAAGAAAGGGTAAAATCAAATGACCAATTAAGTTTATCGGCTGATATTAAAGAACTAGTTAACGACACCACTTCTGTTAATCCTTTAATTGATAGTTTAAAAACTGAATTTCAGTACGCCGATAGTAAAAATCAGATTATTATTTTAGGAGAATTAGCCGAAAAACTGGCGACCTTTTACTTATTACCTAGCCACAGAAGAATTAACTCAGAGTAAAAAATTAAATTATAAAGCTGGTGAAGGCGATGCGTTTTTGCAAGTTCGGCATTTACTATGTAAGAAAATTTAGTTTCGACTCGGCTAATTACTTTTTAGGTGAGGCTGAGTCGTTAGGCAAATTAAATGATTTCAATGATATCATTGCGCAATCGAAATCATGGAATGCAGAAGTTTTGCGGAATAGCGGTGAGATTGATAAATGTTTAGAATTACAAAACGAAGCTATTAATTTCGCAACAAAAGCAGGTGACAAAAAACGATTAGCGTTTTGTAACATTTCGAAAGGGGAAGCTTACCGCATTCAAGGTGAATTTAATAAGGCTATCGACTGTTATAGTCAATCTATCGCTTTTGCCACACCCATTAATGATTTAAATAAAATTACCGTTTGTTATAATAGTTTAGGTGATGTATATCGGGTGCAGAACAATTATCCAAAAGCGCTTGAGTATTTTAACCGTGGTCTAGCTATCGCGAAGAAAAACAAAAATCAAAATCAGATTGCTTTTTGCTTAAGTTGTATAGGTGATATTTACAGTACTCAAAACGATTACGCAAAAGCGCTTTCCCAATATGAAGAAGCCGGCAAAATTGCACGCGAAATGGGATTAAAATTACAGGAATGTCAAAGTTTAAGTAGTATCGCCATGACCTATTATCTACTTGACAAAAACGAGGATGCTCTTTATAATTTTGAGAAAACCATAAAGCTGGCAGAGGAAATTGGGAATAAAGATAAAATGGCTTTCGCTTATTCTATTATGGGCGATATTTATTCAAAAAGTAACAGACCAGAAAAAGCATTTGAGTGTTATAATAAAACCATTGCTATTGCCACCGAAACAGGAAATAAAAGTCAGCTCGCTAATACTTATAATCAACTTGGCGATTGCTATTTTAGTTTAAAACGATTCTCAGAAGCCAAAGAAGTTGCTGAAAAAGGATTGATTTATGCAAGGGAAACCCAAACTCCTGAAGGAATAAAAACATCTGCTAATATTTTAGCCAATGTTTACGAAACACAAAATAACGCATCGCAAGCGCTTAAAATGTTACGTTTATTTATTACGATGAAAGATTCAACAAGAAATGAAGAGAACGTAAAAAAATTGGCGGCTATTGAATATCAAGCTAAAGAACAAGGTTTAAAAGCTGAACAGATTGCCCGAGAAGAAACTTATAAAGCGCAACAAGCCCAAAAAGAAGAAGAATTGAAACGCCAGAAAACTATTCGTTATGCTTTTACTATCGGATTTGGTTTAGTGTTGATATTAGTAGTTGTTGTATTCCGAAATTTACAACAGAACAAGAAGAAGAACAGGATCATCACCGCTCAGAAAAAAGAAGTTGAACATCAGAAAGAGTTGGTTGATGAAAAAAACAAAGAGATTACTGATAGTATAACTTACGCGAAACGTTTACAGGAAGCGATTTTACCGCCTATTAAATTAGTACAGGAAGTTTTTCCTGAGAGTTTTATTTTATACATCCCCAAAGATATTATTGCCGGTGATTTCTATTGGATGGAACATTCGGGTGATTTTACTTTTATTGCAGCTGCAGATTCAACCGGACATGGTGTTCCTGGCGCAATGGTATCAGTGGTTTGTTCTAATGCTTTAAACCGCGCTATTAAAGAGTTTAAATTAACGGAGCCCGGGTTGGTTTTAGATAAAGCCCGCGAATTAGTTTTAGAAACATTTGCAAAAAGTGAGGGTGATGTAAAAGACGGTATGGATATTTCTTTGTTATGCATTAACCGTAAAACGAAAAGTATTACTTGGGCTGGAGCTAATAATCCATTATGGTATGTTTCGCCCGGTCACGAAAATGAATTAGCTGAGATTAAAGCCAATAAACAACCAATTGGTAAAGTTGATAATCCTCTACCCTTCACTACTCATTCAATTCCGTACGAACCCGGAAAAATTATTTATTTAATTACCGATGGTTATGCCGATCAGTTTGGTGGCGACAAAGGAAAAAAATTCAAATACAAGCAATTGGAAGATTTGATTCTCGCTAATCAAACCAAAACTTTGGCTGAACAAAAAGTGATTTTAGAAACTACTTTTAACGATTGGAAAAAATCGTATGAGCAAGTAGATGACGTAACTTTATTGGGTGTAAAAATTTAAGGTGAAAAAAATAGTAATCTGGATATTATCCCTCCTTACTTTGGTTTCTGTAATTGTTTGCTGGGCCAATTATAAAATTAATTCCTTTAGCGAACTGTATATTTATAATTCAACAGATTCTATTCCCACATGTAAAACCGCAATTTTATTGGGTACCAGTAAGTTTATGCGTAGTGGTACTAAAAATTATTTCTTTTATAATCGTATTAAGGCAGCCGAAACTTTGTTTAAGTCGGGCAAAGTACAATTTGTAATTATTAGTGGCGATAACAGTTTAAGTTATTATAATGAACCCGAAGACATGAAAAAGGAATTGATGAAGGCAGGAGTTCCTGATTCGTGTATTTTTCTTGATTACGCCGGTTTCCGTACTTTCGATTCGATGATAAGGGCTAAAGAGGTATTTGGACAAACTAAATTTATTGTTGTATCACAAGAGTTTCATAACGAGCGCGCCATTTTCATTGCCCGTAAATACGGAATAGAAGCTTATGGCTATAATGCCGAAGATGTGAGTGCCGCAAGTGGATTTAAAACCAAAGTCCGTGAGCTGTTCGCAAGGGTAAAAGTATTCATAGATGTTTACTCTAATAAACAACCAAAATTTTTGGGCAATAAAATAATCATTCAATAAGTGCCTGATTTGCATAGCTTCCCGTAGTTTTATTCAACAAACACTTCTTTCAAAATCAAATTAACTGTTTAAACATTCAATAGTTAAAAACTGTACTTAAAATAAAAGTAGTACTCATTATTCCTTAATATATTTGATAAACCCTTAAACCTTAAATTATGCATATTAATTTTATCGCAGTTTTATTAGCCGCGCTAGTACCAATGGTGGTCGGCTTTATTTGGTATAACCCAAAAGTATTAGGTACAGCCTGGATGGCTGCGTCTGGTATGACGCACGAAAAAGCAAAACAATCTAACATGGTAGTTGTGTTTAGTGTTTCGTTTGTAATGGCATTAATGCTGGCTTTTATAATGCAGTCACTGGTAATCCACCAATTTAGTGTAGCAGGATTGTTTTATAAATTACCGATTGATGATGCTTCAACTCCGGAAGGCGCATTATATAAACAAGTAATGGATTTATTAGGAGGCAGCTGGCGTACATTCAAACATGGTGCCTTACACGGTTTTATGGGAGGTATGTTTATTGCCTTACCAATTCTTTGTACTAATGCTTTATTTGAAGGAAAAGGATTTAAATACATTATGATTAATGCAGGTTATTGGATGATTACTATGATGCTTATGGGCGGAATTATTTCTGCAATGCCTTAATATTTTTTAATGAACCGATACTCAATTTTTTTAAAGTACTTTTTAATTTTAGGAATGCAGGGGGTTGTTTTAACTTCCTGCATTTTTCCTTTACGTAAATTCGATAAAGCGCGTAAACCAAAAGCTCCAGATTATTCTAAAACCGAAACTTGGGCCGCCCTACCCGATAAAAAAGATAAGGCCGATTTAACTATTCCCAATACACCAATAGTTGATTTACAAAACGAAGCTAAAGCAGATGTGTTTTTTATTCATCCAACAACCTACCGCATTGGTTTTACCTGGAACGGTGTACTAAAACGTAAACGCGTGAATAAACGTACGGATAATCTCCCAATCCGTTACCAAGCTAGCGTTTTTAATGGTTCGTGTAAAGTATATGCCCCGCGTTACCGTCAAGCTTCCTTAGTGACTTATCTTGAGAAAAAAGGAAATGCCCCAAAAGTTTTTGCCTTTGCTTATCAAGATATTAAACAAGCCTTCATTTATTACATTAAGAATTATAATAACGGCCGTCCATTCATTATTGCATCACATAGTCAGGGCACCGACCATGCGGTTCGTTTAATAAATGAATTCATAAAAAAGGATTCAGTTCTCTATAAACAATTTATCACAGCTTATTTAATGGGCCGACCAGTTAGTAAAGAAAGTATAACTGTAATTCCTCAATGTAATGCGGCTGAAGATTGCGGTTGTTTTAATACATGGAATGCGGTGCCTTGGGGCGATCAGTTATTATTCCGTCAAGATGCCGGCGTTTTAGTTTGCACCAATCCTTTAACATGGAAAACGGACACAACCTATGCTCCACCCACATTAAACAAAGGGAGCTTACCTTTAAATTGCAAAACACTTGATATCAATTTAGCGGATGCTAAAATTTCAGATAAAGGTTTGTTATGGGTTCATCGTCCAAAACACAAAACCAATAAAGATTATATGTACGTTACATCCGAAAGCTTTCACAACATTGAGTACAGTTTATTTTACATCAACATCCGCGAAAATGTAAAACAACGGGTGGACGCCTATTTTCTGAAAAACAAGCCTTAAGCGCAGCTCGCAAAGCCACGACTGGCAAGGGTTTCAATACTATTTTACAGACTCCTTAAATTTGTGTATTTTTAAAAGGAAATGCATCATTTTAACGTAAGGGTATACGGTATTTTAATCAGCAACGGAAACGTATTGGTTTCTGATGAATACATCAAAGGGAAATGCATTACAAAATTTCCGGGTGGTGGATTAGAATTTGGAGAAGGTACAACTGATTGCGTGATACGTGAGTTTAAAGAAGAATTAGATTTAAATATAGAAGTGCTAAATCACTTTTACACAACCGATTTTTTTGTCACATCAGCATTTAATGCCAATAGTCAGGTAATAAGCATATATTATTTAGTGAACGCTCTTGACCCCTTAAATTTTAGAATTAGTACAAAAGACTTCGATTTTGAGCAAAAAGAAGGCGCACAATCATTTAGATGGATAGCACTAGATGAAATTAAAGAAAGTAACTTTACATTTGTAATAGATAAAAAAATAGCAGAACTCTTAACTGAAACCAAATTATGATTCAACGCATACAAACTTTGTTTTTATTAGCCATCACAGGCTCTTCTTCACTTTTACTTTTCAAACCATTTTTAATTGTTAAAGATGGTGAGAACACCAACTTATTATCACTTATGCCGGCGTGTTTAATAGATGCGGTAAAACCTGTTATTTACGCACCAATGGCTTTAAATTTTATTATTCTTGCCCTCTCACTATATGTAATTTTTAAATTTAAGAACCGCCGCAAGCAAATAAAATTTTGTCAAATTATTTTAGCGCTTTCAGCCCTACTCATAGGTAGTATGTTTGCTTTCGATTTTTTAAATAATGAAAATGCGAACGCCACAGTTCAATACACTAAATACGCTTTTATTCCCGCTGTAAATATTGTAATGGCGTTTATGGCACGTTGGTTTATTAAAAAAGACGATAAGTTAGTTCGCAGTGCCGACCGAATCAGATAAATGAAACTAAAAATTTACATAACTTTTTTAATTGTATTAAGCTGTAAATTAATAGCAGGCGGTTTACCTGATTCTTTAATAAACCAATTAAACTTCGATAAAATAAAGCATGGGAATGTCACCATTGGCATAAACGGTGACGTCAATACTAATGGTTTAATTTTAAATTGGCTTTATTTTGATTCCGACAACAAGGCTGTACTAAATAATTCACTTTCTGATTCAGCATTTTCTGTTTTAAAAGAAACTCAATTTGAACTTAATGATGATGAAAAACAAATTAAATTTAATGGCATTGCTTGGTATAAATTGTATTTCAAGGTCGATAAAAAGTACATTAATAAAATACAAAGTATTTTTGTTTCCCAGATTGGTGCCTCAGAATTTTTTTTAGACGGAAAACTACTAACAAAATTAGGGCAAATTTCTAACAACGGATTAACTAAAGAAGCTGTATTCGTAAATGAAGAAATTATAAGATATTTTGTACAAGATACCTTAGTACATGTATTAGCTATCCGATATTCATCCCCCGATTATTCTTCTTCTTATAATTACAAAGAACGGGAAATAGGACCTGAAGTTAAGTTCTCCGGTCCGGAAGAAAATGGTTCGAGAAGCGATATGCTTGATTTGATTTACAGCATTACCAACATGCTCGCTGCTTTTTTCTTCGCGCTGTTCTGTATTCATTTAGTAATTTTCCTCTTTTACCGCGAAAAAATATTTAATCTGTATTATGCTTTATTTCTCCTCTTTTTATCGCTCAGTTTCTTCGAATTTTATTTCGTTAATTATATTGAAAGCGCAGAAACGTATTTATGGGTAAGTAATATTGACGGCATCTTCTTCCCTGCGTGTTGCTTCTTTTTAGTAACACTTCTTAATAAATTATTAAACGAAAAAAGAACAAAGCACTATATCTTTCTTTGTTGTATGATGATTGCTTTAGTAATTGATTTACTTTTTTTCCGTCGCATTTCGGGAATGCTAACCACCTCAATTGTATTCTATACTTACTTTAATACGTTAGCACATTCGGTTGTTGGTATAAAACGGAAAATTCCGTCCTCCAAATTTTTAGGTTGGGGAATTTTAAGTTTCACCATTTCCATCATTCTTTTAATTGTTATTGGCGTATTAATTTCAACAGTATTTAATGGAATTGCCGATGGTTTTGTTAATTTCATTTTTGGATTTTTAGGAACAATCTGCATACTAAGTATTCCGCTTTCCATGACAGCTTATTTAGCTTATGATTTCTCAAGAACCAATAAAGATTTATCTAACCAATTAAAAGCTAACGAAGAATTAAACAGAAAATCTTTAGAGCAAGAAAAAGAAAAGCAGGAAATACTCGAAAACCAAAATAAAGTTTTAGAATCGCAAGTAGCCGAACGCACCAAAGAAATTGGCGAACAAAATAAAGTACTCGAGCATCAGAAAAAGAAATTACCGATAGTATCAATTACGCCAAACGTATTCAACAAGCTTTGCTTCCGGAAATGGAAAGTATTAAAACTGCTTTACCAAATAGTTTTGTGTATTATGTACCAAAAGATATTGTAAGTGGTGATTTTTATTTCTTTAATGCCTTCTCTAAAAAAGAAGCTCATCCCGGACGAAAAGAAGGTGCCGAAGAAGCCGGTTTGTTTATTGCTGCAGCTGATTGTACAGGTCATGGTGTACCCGGCGCATTAATGAGTATGATTGTTCACGAGAAATTAGAGAACGCCACAAAGTACCACGGTGAGCCATCAGAAATATTACACAGCATTAACAAACAGGTTAAAGACGCCCTTAAGCAACATCAAACTGATGCTTCACGTGATGGTTGCGATATTGCTTTATGCAAAATTCAAGGGAACACTTTAAGTTATGCTGGGGCTTACCGACCGTTATATTTGTTTTATAAAAACGGAGAGTTTGTTGAAATAAAAGCTACCAAAACAGCCATCGCCGGCTTAACCCCCTACGATCAAAAGTTTGAGCAACACCAATTTGATACCACCGAATTGAAGGCCGTTTACATGTTTAGCGATGGTTTTGCTGACCAATTTGGGGGCCAAAAATCAAAAAAACTGACCACCAAAAAGTTCAAAGAACTACTTCATACAATTGTTAATTTGCCCATAAACGAGCAAAATAGCCAATTAGAGACCTTTTTCACAAATTGGAGGGGAAATGTTGAGCAAATTGATGACGTTTTAGTGATCGGAATAACCTTTCCTTAGGGCTTTAAATAAAGCTCCAAACTTGCTGATTTCTATAAATTTACTATCTTGTCACTCGCAAAAACATCCCATTGCAAAAGAAGAGAATATACTCGCTATTTTTCTTTTGGTCGTAAAGTTGTCTTTAGGCCAAAACAACTTCTCTTTACCCAAAGTATCTCATCAAAAGTAAATTCAGGAGGTGCTCCACCAACAGCTCCAATTAATAAAATTCAACTGGTTAAAATTGTTGATTCTCTTTTGAATTTAGAATACATCGATTCGCGCGAAATTGAATTGGTTAGTTATTACAATACTTTGATCTCTTATTCTGATTCCACTAAAACCATTCGTTTATCGGATCTAAATTTTTATGAAGATTTAGATGAGTCTATAATCTTCCCTCCTGCTTCCGATAAAGATTTAGCAGAAACACTTGTACTGGAAATTGAAAATGAAGCTTTAAGTTATTTTACAGCACCACGTAAGGGTGTTGTCACCTCTTTATACGGCTGGCGCGATAAACGCATGCACAAAGGTATTGATGTGGATTTAGAAAAAGGCGATCATGTTGTGGCAGCGTTCGATGGTAAAGTTCGTATTGCAGAAAAGCGTGGCGGTTATGGTAATGTTGTTGTTATAATGCATCCGAACGGTTTGGAAACTGTATACGCTCACTTGTCCAGATTAAAAGTAAAAGAAGGTCAGGTTGTATTATCGGGACAATTAATTGGTTTAGGCGGTAATACCGGACACAGCACAGGTTCTCATTTACATTTTGAAGTTAGATATAAGAGTCATGCTTTAAATCCTTCAACCTTTATTTCTTTTGATGAAAATAAATTAATGGATAATTTTATTGTGATAAAGAAATCGCGTTACGGTGTAAATGCTTATCCAATTAATGCAGGGTTCCACACTGTACAAAAAGGTGAAAGTTGGAATTTAATTGCCAAAAAATATGGTATTAACTATAAAGAACTTTGTTCACTTAACGGTACTCAAAAACGTTACTATTTAAAAGTGGGACAAAAAATCCGTGTGAATTAAATGATGGTCCCTTCAAATTCTCTTATGAAAAAAATTATTGTCTTTTGTTTTTTACTTACTTCTTTTGTTGGTAATGCTCAAACAACGACTGAAATTTCAGAATCTTTTCTTAACAAAATGATACGCCAGCAATTTGACAGTTGTCAAACTTATTTTGACACTTCAATTACTGATAAGATTAATGCCGGCATGATGGCCTCGATGTGGGAACGCATTCCGCAATTTGTGGGTGAATATAAATCTTACGGAAATATCCGTACCGAAAAAGCTGATACTATTGATGTGGTTTTGATTCAAGTCGCTTTCGAAAAAACAAAACTCGATTTAAAATTTGCTTACAACAATTACAAAAAAATTATTGGCATATTCTTTATTCCACCTAAAAGTAAAAACGCATACAATCTCCCACCCTATTACGAATTGTCGAAACAATACGAAAGCAAGCTTTCTGTTAAAACAGGAACTTATATTATGCCAGGAATTTTATGTGTACCCAATAATATTACCAATCCGCCAGTTGTTATTTTATTAGCAGGTTCCGGACCAAACGACAAAGATGAATCTGTTGGTCCAAACCGTCCTTTAAAAGATATTGCTTTAGGTTTAGCTTCAAATGGTATAGCGAGTTTCCGTTATGATAAACGTACTTTAACTTATGGAAAAGATTTAGATATAAATAAAACCGGACTGAACGAAGAAGTTATTGATGATGCTTTAAGCGCTGTGAAAATATTACGTGCGCACGCTTTAACTAAAGAATCAAAAATATTTGTGGCTGGACATAGTTTGGGTGCTATGTGCGCGCCTTATATTGCCAGCAAAAGTAAAGATGTTAGTGGGATAATTATGTTAGCAGGACCTGCACGACCATTAGAAGATTTAGTTTTGGAGCAATACACTTATTTAGCTTCTTTAGATAGTACAGCAAATGATTCGAAAAAAGATTTAGCGGAAGTAAAAAAGCAAGTTGATTTAGTAAAAGATCCGAAAGCTTTAAAAAACGCTGCGGCAAAAGATTTACCATTAGGTGCGCCATCTTTTTATTGGCAATCTATAAAAAAATACGATCAATTAAAAACTGCTAAAAAAGTAAAACAACCTATTTTAGTTTTAAATGGCGAAAGAGATTATCAGGTTCCAATGACTGATTTTAATATTTGGAAAAAGGAATTAGAGAGCAATCCCAAAAACAAATTTAAAAGTTATATAAGTCTAAACCATTTATTTATCAGTGGTAAAGGCGCTCCAAATCCTGATGAATATGATGAGTCAGGAAACATTGATGCGAAGGTGATAATGGATATGGTTGAATTTGTTAAGAGTATCAAGTAGTTTTTGTTTCCTCCGCCTCACTCAAATCCGGTAAAATAAAAAGAATTAAAGCAGCAATTCCGGGCAATACTATACTTATACAAAACCAAAGCCACGGTCGGCGACCCATACGTTTAGCAAAAAGAAACAAATAACGGGAATACATAACATTACTAATATTCCCAGTGAGATAAACATGCCTGCCATCATATTACTTTTCTCCTATAATTAAATCGTTTGTAATTTGTATTTTTCAATTACTCTCACTCTTAAACCACTTTCAGTTAAAGTTTGGGTAATCCGATTAAAAACTTCGCGCGACATAGTATTGCGCATAGTATTGAAAATTATTTTTCCATTTGCATTTAAATGCTGGGAAAGCTCTGTTATAAATTTAGCTTCTGTAAATTGAGTCGGCACTGTATCGCCAATAAAAATATCTATCACAATTACATCAAAGTTTTGTTTAGTAGAATTGATATAATCAGCGGCATCTTTTAAAATCAAATTCAGGTTCCCGTATTTCTCCAGTTCAAATTCATTCTTGGCAATAGAGATAATTTCCTCATCAATATCTACCAATTCAATAAATGCGTTTGATTTAAATTTAGTTCTTATGGTTTCAACAATTGAACCGCCCCCCATACCTAAAACTAAAACACTTTGGATGGTATCATCAAAATTAATTTCCTCTAAGCCCCGATGCAGTATTTTTTGAAGAGAGCCGTAAGAATAGTTGCTATTGGCTGTATCCAGAACTTTTTTACCATCCACTAAGTTTATTTCCAATGCACCGCTAATTTTAGAATGGTACTTTTTTTGAGCCAGAGGAAATAGATAGCTGAATAGTTTTTTCATTGGTATAAAGGTAATCATTTTTCAAACGTGTGAATAATGCAAGTTTTAGTGAAAGTTGTATAACATCTTCCGCCTTCAAAACCTACACCTTTGTTGCATAGAAACAAACTAAACCAAAAAAATGAAAAAGTTAATTATAGCAGCAGGCGTTTTATTATGTATAGGAACTACAACTTCTTGCAAAAAAGATTACGTATGTAATTGTTCTAAAACATACACAAGTGGTTCAGGAACATCAACACATGATTATTCAACCTACACTTACAAAGAAAACAGAAAACGTGCAGAAGACCGTTGTAATGAAAACACAAAATCAGGAAGTGATTTTTGGGGTGATTATAGCATTAATTGTCAAATTCAATAAACTTTGTTTGTAGTTTAATCTCACCTCCCGCTGTAATATTTATGTCTGCTAAGGCCTTTTGTATTGCAGCGGTGGTGAGTTAAATGAATAGTTTTTAAATTAATAATTATTATGGAATTAATTTATGCAGCTGTTTTTGCTTTTATCATGACCACAATTATGGGTTTGTACTTATCATGGCGTGTATTACAAAATAAAGACAGACCGAAACGCATTATTATTGTTCATGGTTTTTTAACTATGATTGGTTTTGTTATTCTGTATAGTTACTATCCTGAATCAATGGCTACTATATTTTACTTTGCCATTGCCACTTGTTTTGGATTAGTTTTACTTTATCAGGATATTAAGGGTATTGAATTTACAAAATGGTTATGTTATGCTCATGCTATTTTTACCTTAGGAGGGTGCATTTATTTAATTGAGCTGGTACTTGGCATTTGTTGCGTGGTTTAATTATCTATTCGCTCATTCATATCCTTATTACACTCATTTATTTGCTTCCAAAAAATATACACTAGATATTAATCAAGCTTTACTCATTTGGATATTAGGGTTTCTTAATAAATCATAAGTTTGATGAATAATTTAACATCCTATTCAATATTTATGAAAATCACTACAAAAAAAGCAGGTCAATTTTTATTAGCCTTTTCGCTTACTCTACTTTCAACAACTTCTATTAAAGCACAAACATCTGTGACTTATACATGTGACGTTTATGTTGATGTTAATAATAACCTTATTCATGATGTTGGAGAGATAAATGTTAACAATGCTTATAATTTAGTTCCTGTTAGATCGGGAAGCGCTTGCGGAGGTAATTATAGTACAGGTACATTTTACGGCAATTGCCCGGGTGCAAAAAATGGCGGTAACGTTCAATCGTGTAGCTCCGGTACTTATATTGCCGAAGTTTATCACTTGGGACGAATGATACAACCCGGTATTACTGTTAGTGGTTTTAATATGACAGGACATACTTCTTCGGTTACCAATATTCCTTTAATACCTTCTACTTTAAATCAAGCTTTTATTAATTATACCAGTCTTTCATTTAGAAATACAAATTTGCCTTTTGCTACTATGTACGGCAGCACTCAAATGGGTGGTGTAACGGATACTGCAACAGGAACTTTATGTAACAATTCTCCTATCGACATTAAAGTGATTAATAATTTCATGATTTACAATATGAATAATTGTAATAATCTAAATACAATTATGAACTTTAAAATAGATGCTACAACAATCGACACTTACTCTTTCACAGCTGGTGCCACAAACAATTATTCTATTATCCCACTTTCAACCGGATCAGTTCAACTATGGTACTCAGCATTCACACCTTACCAAACCGGAATGTCCTATTCATTAACTAACTACCCTGCTCCATCTCCGGGATGGCATACCTTTTCAATCGAATCAGTGCCAGTTGGTATGAGTTATACTGCAACAACTGTTATGAAATCAGCTTTCTTTGTTAATGATTGCGGACAAATAAGCGGGAATGCTTTTGTTGATTGTAACAACAATTGTACAAAAGACGGCGCTGAATATTATCCAAATTACAGTGCAGTAAATATTCTTTTAACCAACGCAACTAATACTATTTTTGCTCAACCGGATGCTAACGGAAACTTCGCCGTTAATGCACCAATAGGAACTTATACTATTGTGCCAACAGCCGCAGGTGGTTATTCAATTTGTAGTACACCTTCTATTGCAACAACAGTTACAACAAGCTCTACTTTTACATTTAATGTTGGATTAAGAGAAACATCAATACCTCCAACTGATTTTTCAACTTACTTTAATTTAACTAACGGAAATCCTGGTCCGGGTGCTGTACCGGGTGGAACAATTACCATTAACGCTTACAATAGCAGATATGGTAGTGCCTGTTCACCATTAACAAGCCCAACCTCTTTTAAAGTTGTACTTCCTCCATTAATGAGTTTTGGTGCTATTGTTGGTTTAACGCCAGCACCAAGCGCAATTATTTCTGCAGCTAGCGGAGATACTATTGTTTGGAACAGCCCTGCTCCTAATGGTCTGCACCAGTTTACTGCTATTACTGCAACTAATGCTGTTATTGGAACACAATATTGTATTAAATCAATTATTCTTCCTTTAATTGATGGGAATCCAACAAATAATACTTACAACTTTTGCGCTAATTATGGTGGACCTTACGATCCGAACGATAAAAAATCTGAAGCTCCTGGTATGGCCCTTAACGGTGATATCTTACCTAGTACAACTGATTTAGTTTACACTATCCGCTTTCAAAATTTAGGAACCGGAAAAGCAGTTAACGTAAATATTAAAGATACTATCAACACGAATTTAGATTTAAGCAGTTTCCAAATTTTAACTTCAAGTTTCCCTGTACAAGCTCAAATTAATGCTGTGAATAATATAGTTGATTTTAAATTCGCGAATATTAATTTACCTGCTGCTGTTACTAACGAACCGGGAAGTCATGGTTATGTACGTTATAAAATTAACTTAAAACCAAGTTTACCTTTAGGAACTATTATTACTAACCGCGCTCATATTTATTTCGATTACAATGCGCCTGTTGCTACTAATAAAACAATAAATACAATTGTATTAGCGGCAGGTATTAACGAAATAGAAAAAAGCAGTTTCATTAACTTATATCCTAACCCAACCAACGGTAGTATTACTATAAACTCAATCGAGAATTTAAAATCGGTACAAGTTTATAATGTTACCGGAGCGTTAATGATAAATGTTTCAGATGTGAATAGCAAATCTATTACTGTTGATTTACACTCTTTCGCAAAAGGACTTTACTTTGTGAAGACTGAAACTAAGGATGGTAAATCAATGACTAAGAAAGTTATTTTAGAATAATAAATCCCCGCACTATAAAAAAAGGCTGTATCGATGATACGGCCTTTTTTGTTTATTCATATTCCGGGATTAAACACAACAAGGCAAACATGATATTTTTCATGAATTAGACGTTTTTGACAAATATCAAATGTCGTCAACTTATTGACTTGCATCTTTGTTTAAAATTTTAGATTATGAAAACAACAAAATTAATTTTAGCAAGCTGTTTAGCTTTTTTATTATTTGCTTCCTGTAAACAATGGGAGGTTCCTGCCCTTTTAATTGGAAAATGGGAAAGCAAACAGAAGGTTACTGTCCGCACCAAAGAAAAAGGAAAGTATGTTTTTATTAATGCTCCCGACTCCATTTTATTACAATTTAGTATTGATGAAAATGGAAATGTAAGTGGACATTTAGGCGATGCCACTTTAGAGAATTGCACAGTACAAAAGAACCGCGGAGAATTTGGTAAAGCCTTAAACTTAGCTACTGATTATGTTATTAAAGGAAATTTAAAAGGCGCTATCTTCTCAGCCGACCCATATTTAACTAAAGAAATAAGCGCCCCTTTTGATGTAAAGAATAATAAAATGGAAGGCAGCTTTTTCAGATGTTTGGTTTGGATTTGTTTCCCCTTACCGGTATGGACGCCAGTAAAAAAGAATAATATCCCTTCTCCTCATAGGAGAAGGTGGCTGCCGAAGGCAGACGGATGAGGTTACTTCTTCACAATGGGATAATACTTACTAAGAAGTAACCTCACCCACCACGCAAGCGTGGTCCCCCCTCTCCTCGTAGGAGAGGGAAAAGGTTGTGTGCTACTTTATCTTTTCAAAATAATTTGTTCCATCCCAACGGGTGACATTTACACCAAGAACTTTACCATCTTTATCAAGAACAAAATCCATATATCTTCCACTATCATCATCATAAACAAATCTGGTAGCAGAGATTGGACTAAGTCTTGCATCAGGAGCGGCTCCATTGGGTACTCTCCGGTAAATATTATTTCCTTTGAAAACAATTAACATGGGTAATGGAGATATTTCTACTTTTGGTTTGTATTCTCCTGCTAAATTTTTAAGATAGCCTGTTGATACTGTAACACTATCACTTAGAATTTGCTTAGCCAGACTTAATTTATTTTGCGCCACATCTAAAGCCCATTGCAGATCGTTTTTTTGACGCTCATCTTCTGCTTTTGATTTTAAGTCGTTATAAATAAGTGTTTGTGCTTTATACAAAGCATATTCTGAATTTACAGGAACATCTGGTCTTACTCCTGTTCCTTCCCAATCTGTCATAGTTACTTCATGATAAGAACGGGCAAATGGAATATTAACTACAAAACCCATTCCAATACTAAATCCACCTGTAGGATGAGCGCCTCCTCCGGTTGTATCACCTACAACTGTAGCACGGTTAGCAAATTTTAAACCATAGGTAAAATCTTCTGCTCCCGAAAAAGTTCTTCGTGCTGTAAGAATAAAAACAGGCATGTTTAATTTAAATTCAGTTTTCGAAGGATCAGTATATCTCATTATCGTATCCATACGAGAAAAAATATGATTCATGCCTACTTTTTTATTAAAGAAATAATTTTGTGTGTGCAGCACCATGTCAGGCGAACCACCCCCATTAGTACGCATATCGATAATTAGTGCTTTGGTATGTTCTACTATTTTAAAAGCTGATTTAAATGTAGGTGCTGCTTCATCAACCATTCCAACAAAACCGTCCCATCTTAAGTAACCAATATTACCTGCTAATACTTCAGCCTTTATGAAATCGAAACTTCGACTTTGCATTTCCTTTAAATCAATTCTATATTGTTGAACTCTTAATGAATCTGACATGGGAGTATCAATCATCTTTGCATATTCAGGATCAAAATAAAAACGAAAATGCCCATCAAAATGAGCCGCGAGGATATCCTTATTAATTAAATCACTTAACTCCCGTACATCCTTTGCATTGTTATATGCACCTTTCTTGTATTGAGCTTTAACAGCATCCGTCATTAATTTAGCTTTATCTGGAAAAATGTAGTTTTTGTTTATAGCAGCGCTTAAACTATCAATTACCAGTTTAAGTTGTTTGTTGTTTAGTTTATTACCTGCATTTTGCGCCTTTGTAAATACAGAAATAAGAATAAAGATGGATAGTAAATAAGATTTAATCTTCATAATAAGCTTTCTTTTAAAGTTGGAAAGATAGTAAATTAACGAGAAGAACAACCCAAATGTTGCACCACTTATTTGAAGAATGTGACCGTATGTTGGATTAATTTAATGCACGGATTACAAATCCGCGCTAACGGGACTGTTTAATGTCTTGACTTTTCCTCCATAGACTATCACAAGCCGGTAGTATACTGACCTTGATGTTAGAATAATCGAAATCTTTTATTTTGGAGCGAATATTAACCGAAACATTATAACCTTGCTTCGTATTGTATTTAGGGAGGTCTTTTACAAAATTGCTGGCTATAGTATCGTGCTTTCTATAGTCGATAATATAAATGTAACCGGAATCAGGACTAACTGAACATTTTTTGCAATCATTTCCTACCATTATTACATAGGTCCCACCTGCCCATGTTTGAATCCACTCATAATAAAAAGCGTTCTTAGCTGAGTTTGATTTGTTTTGACCAAGAGCTGCAACAGATAAGTAAAAAGAAAAGGGTTAAACGCATATTGACAATACGTAGGTTATTCATGCATGGTTTGGTTTAAATGCACGGATTGAAAATCCGCGCTAACGGGGTTAATTAATTATCTGTAATAATAATATCTATTGTATCTGCTTCAGTGGCGAGAGGTTTGTTCTCACCAAAACCAATGTATTGCACACTTTTGGCACCATTGCTTAATAAATAAGTTCCTACTGCCTGGGCACGCTTTTCATATAATTGTAATGTGCCGCTGGTTTTAAATCCCGAAATTCTATAGATCGCCCTTGTTTTTAAAAGGCTATCAAAAAGATTAGTCATTGTTTTGCTTAACACATCTTCATTCGCTTTAAACGCAATGGTATAATTTAAAGGTGGGTCGATTTTTTTTGGTGCGGGAGTTGAAACAGGATTTACTTCTCTTTCAATATCCTTTTTTTCTTCTATTGCTTCGGGCTTAAAAATAAATGTAACCGAATAATTGTGAGGACCACCTGAAGGGTCATAAAACTGCCAAATAGTTTCCCAGCTATTTTTTGCAGACGGGACTTGGATTAGTTTTGAAATTTCATTCTTAATTATGATTTTTGTTTCAACAGTTTGATTATTTGTGCTAAAATTTAAAGTAAAAGGTTGCGCTCCATGTTTCCCAGACTTTATCATTGACGGTTGTTTTAGTTGTGCAGGACTCATGAGTTCCCGGCTCCCAAAAAGTTTTGTGTTCCCAAAACAGCTTACCATTTTTTATATGTAGTCTACTCTCCCCATCAATACAAACTGTAATTGTAACTTTCTTTTGCGCGGAAATTAGTAAACTGATAAATAAAAAGAATAACGAGATGTTTTTGCGCATAATTAAAGATAAGAAAAAAAAAGCACGGATTATAAATTCGCGCTAGCGGGTTTAAATATTATGGCATAAATTTAATCAATTTCAAAAAGCCTTTTTGTTTTACGAATTTAAAATCCTTTCCATAAAAATTAAGGTTTTGAACGTTTTGAAGATCTAGGGAAATATAACCATCGCCTGAAAGAGACAATAACCATAATTCTGATGAACTAAAAAATACCGAATTATTTCCATTTACAATTGGTTTAGATATCCCCATAAAATTATTGTCATAAATCGTAATCTGAGAACCGGTAGTAATGTTATTTGCGCCTGGTATATTTATTGTAATTCCTGAACTAATACTTACACTATCAGGTAAAACATAACTCTGACAATTAGGTGGAGTTGCATTGTTTATAAAATTAAAAGAAGGAATATCCCCGCCTCCATTAATTTCCCATACTTCTTTACCTAAATTACTTGAAGTGTTGTTGCGGTAAACCCTGTAAATTGAGTCATATAGAAAAGAGGTCCCATTTAGTTTAACATCGCCTACTTTAATACAATTCTGTGGAGAGTCGGCTGGCGCATTATTAAAATGCACCTCCGAAAGAGCTTCTATAGTTACTGTGTGAGAAAAAACAAAAGTATTGGTAACTGAAGTAAAGAACCCTGAGTATGCAGTTGCTGTACTTACCGAGTGCGGACTGTTTTGTATTCCTTCTGAAGGAACAATTGTATTTTCTTCCTTTTTACAACCCAATAGAAAGCCAACAAACAAAACAAGAAATGTAATTTTTTTCATAACGCTGCTTTTATCAAATTTAACGTAAACGTATGAATAACGTTGCACCACTTGTTTGAAATAAGCAACCAGATGTAAGATTAGATGAATGCACGGATTACATCCCGATAGTTATCGGAACCGCGTTAACGGGGTTAAGTTTTACCAGTATTTAGGAACCGGATTCCCCTCTTTATGTTGCCAAATACGTTCACTGAAAAGAAACGAGTTTTCCATAATTTTCATTTTACTGAATGTCATTTTACTTTCGTAGAATTTTTCAATCAATTTAAAAATAATATCAATATCCTTAGAATTAGTTTGGCATCCAAATGCGATCTTAATCAATTTACCAGGATACTCAAAGTGCCTATTTGCAGCGGGAAATATTTGTCGATATTCAGACTCATATTTCCAAACAAACTTTTGTTCTTAAAACTTCTTCAAAGTTACTTCGTTCTTCAAAATCTAGCATTGGAGTTATCTCTGAGTATCTAACAGGAAATAATTGATCGACATTTTTATCATCAATTTCAAAACAAGACACCATCCCCTTATGTTTATCTGCATAATGAGCCCAAAGTAATTGATTGTTTAGACAGAATTTATTTTCTTGATCTACCGAGTATGAAATAACTACCGTAATTTTTGATTTCATTTTCAAAGGCGTCTCTTATTTCCTTCTGATCAACAGGTAAATATTCAACTTTAGAGCCATTAAATAAAACATTCGATTGAAGTAAAACGGAAATTCAAAAGGATCATTAAAAAAAAATCCTTATCCTTAGGGATTTGCTAAAAGTTTCCCAATAAACGTTTCTGAAATGAGTGTTATTCCAAATGTATCAAATTCCTTCCACAAATTTGTGCACCTACAAAGTGGTTGAAATCAATATTCGCACTAAAAAGTAACAAAATATATTTGTCTTTCATAAAAAACCGGCACTAAATCAAAAACCGATCTTCAAGTACCGGTTTTCCTTAAGTTTATTTTTTTCTTCTTCTTCGATATCGCGGCAGTTCAGGATGACCGAATTATCATCTTCTACATCAGAGACCTCCCAACGTAGGCCGTCATCCTGACCGTCCGAGGACGCCGGCAGGATCAAATAAAGACGGCTATTTTTTGACTTCCTCGTAATTCACATCCTGAACATTGTCACCACCACCTTGGTTATTGTTGGCATCAGTGTTTGGATTTTGATTTGCATCTCCGCCTTCTTGCTTTTGTTGTGCATTCATTGCTTCGTGCATTTCTTGAGAGGCTGCTTGCCATGCTGCGTTTATTGCGGTCATTGCTGTATCTACTTTCGCTACATCTTTTTCACCGTGCGCTGCTTTTAAATCAGCTAATGCAGTTTCAATGGTTCCTTTTTTATCAGCAGGTAATTTATCGCCGTAATCTTTCAATTGTTTTTCTGTTTGGAAGATCATAGCATCAGCCTGGTTCAGTTTTCAACTTCTTCTTTTGCTTTTTTATCGGCGTCAGCATTCATCTCTGCTTCACGTTTCATTTTCTCGATTTCTTCTTTGCTTAATCCAGAAGACGCTTCGATACGGATGTTCTGTGCTTTACCTGTTGCTTTATCTTTTGCAGATACTGATAAGATACCATTCGCGTCAATATCAAATGTTACTTCAATTTGAGGCACACCACGAGGCGCAGGCATAATACCATCTAAGTTAAACTGACCAATAGTTCTATTATCTTTTGCCATCGGACGCTCGCCTTGTAATACATGTAATTGTACGCTTGGTTGGTTATCGCTAGCTGTTGAGAACGTTTCTGTTTTCTTACTTGGGATAGTTGTGTTGCTTTCAATTAATTTAGTGAACACACCACCAAAAGTTTCGATACCTAAGCTAAGAGGAGTTACGTCTAACAATAAAACGTCTTTTACTTCTCCGGTTAAAACTCCACCTTGAATAGCTGCACCAATCGCCACTACTTCATCAGGGTTCACACCTTTGCTTGGTGCTTTACCGAAATATTTTTCTACAGCAGCTTGTACAGCAGGGATACGAGTTGAACCTCCTACTAAAATAATTTCATCAATATCAGAGTTTGATAAACCTGCATTTTTCATTGCTGATTTACATGGCTCAATAGTACGTTGAATTAAACTATCAGCTAATTGCTCAAACTTTGCACGTGTTAAGGATTTCACTAAGTGTTTAGGAATTCCGTTGATCGGCATGATGTATGGTAAGTTGATCTCTGAAGTTGTTGTAGATGATAATTCGATTTTCGCTTTTTCAGCAGCTTCTTTTAAACGTTGTAAAGCCATTGGATCCTGACGTAAATCAACACCTTCTTCTTTTTTAAATTCGTCTGCTAACCAATCGATAATTACTTGGTCAAAGTCATCACCACCTAAGTGAGTATCACCATCGGTAGATTTTACTTCGAACACGCCATCACCTAATTCAAGAACAGAAACGTCATGCGTTCCACCACCACAGTCGAACACTACAATTTTCATGTCCTTACCTTTTTTATCCATACCGTAAGCTAAAGCAGCAGCGGTTGGTTCGTTGATGATACGTTTTACTTTTAATCCTGCAATCTCGCCTGCTTCTTTTGTAGCTTGACGTTGTGCATCGTTAAAGTAAGCCGGAACAGTAATAACTGCTTCGGTTACTTCCATACCCAAATAATCTTCAGCAGTCTTCTTCATTTTTTGAAGAATGATTGCAGAGATTTCCTGAGCGGTATAATTTCTGTCGTCGATTTTTACACGTGGTGTATTGTTATCGCCTTTTACAATTTCGTAAGGCATACGTTTAATTTCGCCAGTTACTTCATCGTAACTATGTCCCATAAAACGTTTAATTGAAGAAATTGTTTTACGTGGATTTGTTATAGCCTGACGTTTTGCAGGATCCCCTACTTTACGTTCTCCACCTTCTACAAATGCTACAACAGATGGTGTTGTTCTTTTTCCTTCGTTGTTTGCAATAACAACTGATTCGCTACCTTCCATAACAGCTACACAGCTATTAGTTGTTCCAAGGTCAATTCCGATTATTTTTCCCATAGTTTTTAAGTTTATGGTTTATAGTTTATGGTTTATAGTTTATTGTGGATTTGACTCTCACTATCAACTATCAACTATCGACTATAAACTCTTCTTTTTAGTTACGCTATAGGTATGGCAATAGTTGTGCCAATATGTTAAAATGGGGTAATAACTGACAGGCTGTCAGAACCCTGAATCAGACATAAATAACTGACAGTAAAGTACTGGGAATTAGGCAAAAATGGCACTTCAACAAGCTCAGTGACCAGGCCCAATGTTCAAATGGTTTTAAGCCAGTAAGTTTAATTACAAACAGAACCTGGATTACCCAATGAGTTTAAGAACAATAAATCGCAATATGGTTTTTTGGTTGCGAGGTAATCGTAAGTGTTAGCAGCTAATCGTTTTGAAATATGATATCTTGAACGGCAACTGAAAATACCATAACCACCACCATCAATATTTGTATAAGCCGGTTTGTCTTGAGCAACTGATGTAGATGGAGCGCTAATTTTAAGGAAGTCGGCATAATCTTGTGCGCCGGCTGTAATAATGAAATCAAGTTTAAGTGCTCTTCTTTTTAAAATACTGGCTTGATTTACAATTAACTTACTGTACATATAATCTAAAAAACCTGTGCTATAATAAGTAAATGCCATTTGTTGTCCACCTAACAAATCATTACTACTTAATGTAGAGAAATTATAATCAATATATCTGTCAGTACTATCACCACCTTCAAAATCTCTGTAATGAAAACGCATAATACAAGCGTAATCACGTGCCCCTTTGGTTGAATTAAATATTATATCACGTTTTTGATTAGGAATAGATAAATCCTGGAACATGTAAGGTTGTAAAGTTAAACTAGGGATAGTCATTTCGCTATAAGCAGGAGAACCAAGAGGCTGAATAATATTTGGACGAGAAATACTATCAATCATTGAGCTTTTAGAAGTGAATTCGTTTCCGGATACAGTATTTAGAATTTTTAAATGGTATTCACCGTCGTGATACAATTTATCAGTTGTATAAAACAAACGTTGGTTTTGGTTAAAAGGACCCGAATTTAACTGAACCACTGTGTCTCTTAAAACAATTTCCATTTTTGAACCGTTACCTACAGTTGTTCCTGCCGGCGAACCATTAAACGTACGTGATAAAGTAACCTTTAAAACACCCGGCGCATAATTAACAGAATCGTTAACGGTTGCCATAGTGTAAGCATTCCCTTCGCCTGAAAGCTTCGTTGGCATTTGATTTTTGATGCAAATAAAAAGCCCCATCCATAGCTGCAAAAGGAACGGCCAATAATTTTAATTCACTTTCCGATTCAAAATCGTAATAGTAAAAAGGTAAAGTGGTTGAAGCTCTAAATCCAATTTTGTCAGACCAACCCATAGTAAAATCGAAATGAATTCCGGCTTTTAGTAATTGCTTTGGTGTAGTTTTAATATTGAAACGTAAAAAATGTTGACGGGAAGCTATTACTTCTTTACCTGAATTTGCAGACAGTAATTTCTGTTCTTCATTTAATAAATCTACATTTTGGGTAGAGTAATACGAGGGATGCAATCCTGTTGTAATATTATTTTGATTTAAATACTGCAACAATTTTATAAACTCAGGATGATTGGGGTCGATAGTTCTATCGTAATTGGTATTGTTACAATACAGAAAGAAATAAATAAGCGGAATGTTATGTTTTTTGGAAAGCTCCACCTGAAATTCATATTCATCAAACGGATCTTTTTTTCCTGAGAAAACCGTAGCAAACCTTGATTTCAAATTCTTTAAATCTTTTAAGGCCCCGCCTATTTGTCGGTATAAAGGTTTTGCTTTATAAGCAAAAACATTATCTACATCAATAGTGGAAATAAATTTAAACTGACGTGAGGGAAATTGCAGTGATTTAAATTTAGTAGAAAGCATGGTTCTTAATTCCGCAATCCAAATATCAACTATTGGCGCTTGTTTAATTTCTGTGGGGACAAAACGATGGTGTTCATCTGTTTTTGCTAACGACCATTCTTCGCATCGTGAAATATGATAAAACACAGCCGAGAAAATATCAAAACCTTCTTTGGTGTACTCTAATTCGGGTTTCTCCAATTTATTATCACTCAATAATCCATTAGGATAAATATTAAAAGCTGTTTCAACAGTTTTAATTGAGTAATTTAATTTGGGAAGTTTGGATTGAAGGAATTCACTTTCGTTATCAATCAACAAAAAATTAATTTGTAAACCTTGATTAAAAATAAATTTACAAGCGTAACGTAAACGTGATGTAATTTTTGGAGAATAAATGATTACAGTTGCAGGCTGAGAAGCACCTTCAAACAAAAAGCCCTTTAGTTCGGGCATCACATTATGTTGAAGGTGATCCGACATTTATAAAGTATTTAAAGCTTCAAAAACGCGTTCTGTTGCTTTTCCATCCCACATTGGAGGAATTTGTCCGGCTTTGTAAGTCCCCGCCTCTACTTGTGCAATATAACCTAAAACAGTTTTCACATCAAAGGGAACCAAAGTATTTGTCCCAAGTGTACAAGTTACAGGTCGTTCAGTATTGGGGCGCAAAGTAAAACAAGGTACTTTTAGGAATGTAGATTCTTCTTGTATACCACCGCTATCTGTTAAAATAAATTTACTGTACTTAATTAATTTCTGAAACGCAAAATAATCTAAAGGCTCAGTAAAAATTAAACCTTCAATAGCTTCAAATTGTTTTTTCAAACCAAGCGCTTCAATGTTTTTGTTGTGCGCGGATGAACCGGGAAAACGATTTTATATTTCTTGTTTACTTCTACTAAAATATCCAACAGCTTCAATAAACCTTCTTTACTATCAACCGTAGCAGGACGATGCATAGTGATTAAAACAAATTGTTTCTCGCTTAATTTTAAGTCATCCAGAATGAATGAAGCTTCAATATCTTTACCAAAAGCTACCATGGTATCAATCATAGTATTACCAACGAAGAAAATATTGCTTTTAGTATGACCATCACCAATTAAATTATCGTACCCACTTTGTTCGGTAACAAAAAAGTAATCGCTTATTTTATCAGTTAAAATACGGTTGAGTTCTTCAGGCATGGTTTCATCGTAACTACGCAAACCACTTTCTAAGTGAGCTAACTTAATGCCACAATTTTTAGCAGCGTTTGCTCCGGCTAGGGTGGAATTCACATCACCCACTACAACCATTAAATCAGGTTTAAAGGTGGTGTTGATTAATTTTTCGATGTTGGTAGTGATTTCAGAAATCAATTCTTCACGTCCTAAACCTTGGGTAGTATCTAAAAAATAATCAGGTGTTAATTTAAATTGCTTGAAAAATATGTGCGCCATTTTATCGTCGAAATGCTGACCGGTATGCACAATTTTTAAATCGTAGTTATGTTGCAAAGCCACTTTTTTAAATTGAGTGACTTTAATAAAATTAGGACGGGTGCCTACTATTACAAGAATTTTTTTCACGATGATTTAGGTGTTAAAGCTATTAAAAAATAATTGGCTGTGCCAATCTTTAAAAAAGTTTGAATACGCTTCAATATATTTAAATATACCGCCCAAAATATGGAGAATAGTTTTACATCGGTACGATTGTAATGATGCGTGTAACAAATTGGTTTTATGAGTTTAGTTTTAAATCCATAGCCCGCAAAGAACGATTCGATTTCGTTTTCTTTCAGGACTAATTTATTTTCGTTAGTGCCTTGAGACTGGAACCATTTAAAATTGCGACCTTCCGTATTAGGGATGATAACTAGTAAATACGCCTTGTTGCTACTTACACTTTGATGGAGCGATTTTAGAATGCTATCGTATGCTTCCAACAAAAACAATGAATTAATAATAAAAAGCATCGAATTGTTTTTCAGTATTTAAAACATGTTCTATAGTACAAGCTTCATATCTTATTCCCGCTCCTGAAAAATGTTGTTGGGCTCTTTGTATAGATTCGACAGAAATATCAGCTGCTATTACTTTAGCCTGCGTTAACTTTGCAATTTGCCAGGCTGTTTCGCCATTGCCACACGGACAATCAATAATAGTTCCAATTGATTTACCACTTTTTAGTAAATAGCCCGAAATTTGTTTTGCAAAAACAAGTTGTGGGTAATTATATTTTAACAGCCATTTACTCATTTATCAACTTAATTAATTTTTGAGTTAAAAATCCAAGTTCAAACTCCGAAACATCAACATTGGTATTGTAATTTTTAACTTTATTGAATGTAGAAATAAACGAATACCAATCCGTTTCTATTTTATCATGACTAAACACTTCTCCAATTTTATGTTCCGCCACATACTCAGAAACTTTACCGATATGACCGAAATACATAATAGGTTTCCGTAAAAACAGATAATCGTAAAACTTCGTATTAAAGGCGAAAGAATAATCGGGAGCCGAGAACATTAAAGAAAAATCGGAACGGTTTATTTCACTCAGTACTTCAGCTTTACTAACACTACCATGATATTTTACAATGTCGACACCTTTATCAGCTAAGAGTTTCACTGCTTTATGATCCATGCCTCCAAAAAAATCGAATTGAAGTTTATTGTACAATTCAGGATTTTCTGACTTTAAACGGATTAAACAATTAAGAAATGGTTCGAATAAATAAATTAAGTTAGGATAAAAGGAGCCGCTGTATATAAACCTTATTTTCCCTTCCACTTTAAGCATGGGCTTGATATTGGAATAATCATCCTTATCGAAACCATTTAATAAATGGAAAAACTTTTTCTGTTTAGGCGCTTTAAGTTTCAATGCTTCCAGATTTTCGAGGTGAACATCTAGAATTAAATCGCTCTTTTCTAAAACTTCTTTTTCGTATTGCTCCTCAATTTTAAAACGCTTCTCACTTAATCCATCAAAACCATGATAAGATTTATTATCAGTCCAAGGATCGCGGTAATCAGTAATGAATTTAATGTGAGGGAATAATTTCTTTAGTTCCAGCATGTAATACCCTAATTTGTAAGGCGGAATACTAACGATAACTGTCTTAATATCATTCTTAGTAATTAGTTCAGAAGCTTTCTTAATAAATTTATCCTTAACAAAAACTAATTTATCTTGCGGATTTCCTTTCACTAAAAAAGGCAAAGATTTCCAAAGCAGTTTATAAATTACTTTTTGTGAAAGCGTTTTTGGAGTTCCGTTTAATACTTTAGAAATTCCTAAAGGAATCTCGAAGGTTTTAATGTTTTGTTTTTTCACATCACTATGCCATTCAGAAACAGTTTCTCCTTCGTATTTCGCTGATACTACAAATAACTCGTAGCCTAAGTCAGCTAAATACTTTGCGAATTTTGCCCAACGTCTACCTCCCACTCCCGGAAACGGCGGAAATGAAAAACAGATGAGTAATATTTTTTATCGTTTGACAAATTCTTTAATCTAACATTTTAATATAATCAGTATTCACATTATAATTTTTGCCGGCATATTTAAGGAAGCCTTCCAGCATATCTAAATTATGCTTGCTAATCATTTTTGGGTGAGAAATAAAGTGCATGAAATCATTCTCGTCTAATGTTTCCTTATAAACAGAAAGTGTAAATAACGTCAACAACTCAATAGAAGCCATTTCTGTTTTATCTTTCGTTTGCTTCTTCAACTTCTGAGCGCTGTTAATAACAGTGGTTTCGCTATCCACAGCACTATAACCATCTCCAAAACTGGTATTTTTAGTATACCATAGATATTTATTTAAAAATTTATTGAGAAGATGTTTGGTTTTACTAACGTTTACCGAGGTAATTACAAACTCTGTAAAACCACCATTCTTATCCTGATTCACAACAGCATCAGAAAATTTATAAATACTTTTAGCGGGGATGTTGGTATAATCATAAAAAATATTTTTTCCTTGTAAACTGGAACCACGTAACGCCGAAAAATCATATTTAATACCATATTTTTCGAAGTAAGGTTTAAATACATTAAAAGGCTGTAAACACCATCCACCGGCTCTGTATGAATCAATATTATAATTTACACCTGCAAGTGTTTTGAGTTCGTTAATCAAATTTATTGAGAAACTAAAAATAGCACTTCTCTCCTCTTCCGTAATGGCATGAAAACGATAAGCTTCTGTTTTCTCTAATCTCCATTGCTGAATGTTTTTTTCATAAATAGCGTCGCGCCAATGCGGATGTAAATGCGGAAATACGTAATGTCCTTTTTGTAAAAGATTAATTAATTGCGTTTTTATTTTAATAAAGTCGCTTTTACATTCCGGTTCTTCACTTTCACTTAGTTTTTTAAATACGTGGTATCGACAAAGAAAATAGCTTTTGTTACTTTATATTTAGAAAACAATTCCAAAATTTTATCGGTTGGTTTCAAAATGCAATTCTCAACGGTACCACTTCTCTTTCCTAAAAACAATTCGTAGTCGAACGTAAAAAGCAAGTTTCGTGTATATAAACTTTCTCCTTTAGTAAAGGGTTCCTCAATTACATTAATCAATTTATCGGTTAAGTTGTTTACCGAAAATTGTTCTATATCAAAGGTACTGTCCCATTGCTTCAGGGTTTCGTTTTCTGTATCCTTAATTAGTTTAATTAAATCTGTATAACTGGTTTGTGGATTAAGCCAAACACCAAGCTTGTTTTCTTGAATAAATTTAGAAGCAGAACCTTCACTTGAAACCACAACTACTTTTTTCTTTTGTGAAATATATTCAAAAAACTTAGTGCTTAAGTTGAAGTTGTAAACGTCGTTTAATATTAATACTCCGTAATTGGCTTGTTTAATTTTAGTAAGCGTTTCTTTTAAAGGTAAAAAATTCAGAATTTTAATCGCTTCGCTAATATTATTTTCAGTAATGTACTTTTTATATTCATCCGGAAATTTTCCAATAAAACGGAATTCAATTTTATTATAAAGTTCCGGTTCATTTCTTTTCAATTCGCCAATAGCTTTAAACAAAGGGGTAATGATGTATTGAAGATTAATATAGAGTGTACCTGCATAAACAAAAATTATTTTTCCTGAATTATCCTTTTCAATATTTAAAGAATTAAAATCATCCGGATCATAACCATTTGAAATGGTAGTGAATTTGTTTTGGATACTTAGCGCAGAGAAATAATCTGCAATGCTATCCATAGTTGCGATAACTTTGTTCGATTTTAAAATAGTTTCTTTTTCGATTCTCTTTTCAATCCGTTTACGCTTTTCAGACATAACAGAAAAGAAAGTAATCTCAGAGTCTTCTGTCCATAAATCCCTGAAATCTGCAATGAATTTTACGTTCGGGAATTTTTTATTTAAACTAACTACATAATTCGTTAAACGAAACGGCCCCCTGTTACGATTACGCATTCAATATTTTGTTTAAGAATAATTTCGGAGATTTCGGATTGGACTTGTCGTTTCCAAAAAATACTTCTATCAAAGTAATTTCCACTTTCAACTAATTTTAAAATTTTAACCCAAAGAAAATAACCAATTCTGTTTAAAATACTTTTACCGGGATTGGAAACAACTTTTGGAAAACGAAATGGAAGTGTTTCAATTTTCAAATCTTTAGCATCATCCACCCATTCAGAAACTGATTTCGAAACATTTTCTGAAGTTAAAATAGTTAAGTCGTAACCTTTACGTTTTAAATATTTAGCAAACTTAGCCCATCGTCGACCCCCAATGCCGGCAGCCGGTGGAAATACATGGGAAACTATAAGTAGTTTTTTGGGCATAATTCATATAAAAATGCAATAAAACTCAATTTAAAATCCGGAAAAGCACTAAAGTTATTAAAAAGGGAGAGTTAACTTATTGACTCACTTTAAACCAAGCCCCAAGAGCGTATTTTAGGAAAATATCGCTTGTATTTATTAATTTATAATCTGCGGGAATATGGTTGAGATAGCCTTCAAAATCTTGTTTGTACAGTGATAACCATTTATCCTGAGGCGTTGTATATCCTTTTTTGTCTTTACGGTAACGGATTTCATTAGGCATTTGACCTAAAGTTTCGCGCATTAAATATTTTTGCCACCCCTCATTTATCTTCATATTGTCAGGTAAAGTAAAGCAAAAATCAACCAAACGGTAATCTAAAAATGGGTGACGGGCTTCTACATGAAAAGCCATGCTATTACGGTCGTCGGCTCGTAAATAAAATGGAATCATCGTCTCTGTAAGATCCATTTTTAATAATTCAATTAATTTACCTGCTTTATTCCATTTATCAGCTAGTTTACCTCCTGTTTTAGCCAAACCAAGTTTAAATTTAAGAGCGAGTTTCACATCATTTAATATTATACGGTGAAGTGCATCTACATCAAAACCTTTTAAGGCAGCATATTTTTTTAATTCAGATAAGTAAGTTGTGATTTTTCCACTCAAAATTAATTGGCGGCCATAGCGATAAAAATGATGATGGTAACCTGCTAATATTTCATCGGCACCCTGCCCTACTAATAACACCGTAACATTACTTTGGCGAACTAATCTCGATACACTCCAGCCTGCGTAAAATGCGGTGCTTAAAACAGGTTCGTCTTGATGATAAATGTGTTTTTCGAAATCACTTATAGTAAACGTTTCCATTGGATTTACATAATACGATTTTACTTTCAAATCGTTTTCTACCAATTTTATAAAATAAGATTCGTCACCTGTATCACCGGGAAAAATAGCTGAAAATGTATTGATATTAGCTGCTGCATTCTGCTTTGTTAAAATTTGATGTGCTGTGTATAAAATCGCACTCGAATCTAATCCGCCAGAACTTGCAAAACCAACAGGCACATCACTTCTCATTCTTAAATTAACTGCACTTTGAAGTAATTCACCAAACTGCCCTTTAGCATCGTCTAAATTTAATGAAGATGTTTTTTGTGTTGAAACCTGATAGTATGGTGATTGCTTGTATTCAATATCTTTAAAAACATTTATCAAAGCAAAATGAGCCGGACTATGACGCTTTACTTCATTGTAAAATGTTTCGTTATTATAATTGATATAATGTTCTTTTAAAAAAACATCGACAGCATCTTTATTTAAAGTACGATTAAAATCATACTCCTTAACTTGCTTGATTTCAGAAACAAATAACAGTTTACTGTTATCATTAATGTAATACAAAGGTTTTACCCCATAGCGATCATTTGCAACAAATAAATTTTTGGTTTTGGCATCAAACAGCACAATAGTGAACATGCCATTGAACTTTTCGAGGCATTTAGAACCCCAATTTTGGTAGGCGGTGTGTATGACTTCTGTATCCGAATCGGTTTTAAATTTGAAGCCTGCTAATTTAAGTTCTTCACGTAACTCGAGGTAATTGTAAATCTCACCATTAAACACAATCCAATTTCCGTTAGGATTATGCATAGGCTGGTGACCGTTAGTACTTACGTCGATAATACTTAAGCGGCGGTGACCCAGAATTAAATCATAATCTAGCCCAACAGCTTCGCTTAAAGTAGTTTTGTTTTCGAATTCTGCTTTAGGTGTTTCTGCGGTAATTAGATTATGAAACGCCCCTGTTTTGGTGTTTATTAAAACTACACCTTCTCCATCGGGACCACGGTGTTTAATTTTTTGTAAAGCGTTTAGGGATTGTTTTAATTCTTTTTCTGAAATGCCATTGCGGTTAAAGTATGCTAATATGCCGCACATGGTTTATTTGTCGTAAGGAAAACGAACATACGTTAGTTTAAACGTTGGTTTGTACAAAGCATTATTTATACCTCCGAAAATAGCGCGCTCTGCTTTATCATCTCTGCGTGCAACAGCAAAACGATCTGGATCAGCAACCACTAAATAAAAACCATAATTACCAAGTTTACCAGACATAATATCCTGAATGTGTCGCGCGAAATTAAAAACGTATTGTTTGTTTACAGCGTCGTAAGAACCTCCAAAACGAACAATATCTGCAGAATAGAATTGATCTTTCACGTAAATTTCAGCACCCTTAGAGTCACAGGCTACTAACGAAATTTTATTTGGCGGATCATAGGTACCAACCGTAGTTGTAAATGATTGATCGACTTTAAAAATTAATTCAGCACGGTTAACCGAAATTGGACAAGAATCGGAGTAGTTTTTAAGAAATGGTAAACGTATTACAGTTTTCGCGCCACCTAATCCTTTTATAAAAATATTTTGTTTCCCGTAAGTAGAATCGTTTGCTATAAGCTGCTGTACTAACGAACTATTTCCGCCAAATACAGGATCGTACTGTATGTAATTAAATCGTGATGCATCGGTTCCGCTAAATGGGAAGCGGTAAGATTTTGGTTCTTTTGATGAAGATGGTCCACCGTTATGGTAATACAAATACACACCTGAAGTTGGATTATCTAAGTCTACTTTCATTAAAGCTCCTTGCGCAGAAGAACTAAGGGCTGAGTTTTTTGTTGTAATATAAAATCCTTTATAAGTGCTTTGAAAAACTGAATTTGAAGTTAAGTAAGCCGGATTATTTAAAATAGCTTCTGCGAAAGTGTGGTTTAAAGGTAAACGAATAGTATAAAAACTTCCGGTTTTGGTTGTTCTGCGCATTACATCTGTAAGCAAACTGCTACTAAATGGAACTGTATTGTCGGTGTAATAAGCTTTGGTTTTATCAAGCGCTTGGGTTATTTGATGTACTTGATAACGGAGTGCAGTAGTACTATCGCCAACAAAACTTTGGGTAAAGGTTAGTATTAATTCAGCTGAATCTAAAACAGCGTCTTCACCAAAAGAAATGTTAGAAACACTATTTGGCATTGAGAAATTGGTAAAGATTTCAGCGCTTGTTCTGCCAAAAACAGGATCTTGATTAGAACCTATATATTTAAACTGATCTTGAAATGAACGTGTGGAATCATAGTCAACAGTATGCATTTCGAAAGAAGCAGTATCAGAAATGATAGAAAACAAAGCATCGCCTTCATCCTGAACATCAGTTCCTAATGTAGAATCGGCTTTCTTTTTGCAGGAAATGAGTCCGCAAACTAAAAGGGTAAAAAAGCTATATTTTAAAAAATGGTTCAATAGTTTTATGAATGGCTTCAAAAGTAACAAAAGAATGCAATCTCAACAAAACGCGGGGACGGAAATTAGGTTTATTTATGAAGAACGGATGTTAGCTTCTAAACGGAATAATGCCTAATAAATTGTTTAGGGCATAAAAAACCCAGACGTTTCAGTCTGGGTTAATTTTTTAAGCAATTACTGCTTCTTCGAGGACTACATCGTAGAAATCGTTGCAAGCATCCATATACTCAGTTTCATTTTTAAACGCTAAAAATGGCTTACCTGATTTTTTAATACATTTTTCTAATTCTGGATTGATTGCTTCACTTCCCTGAATGATACCATCAGTAAACTCTAAAGCTTGCTTTACAAAGTTTACGTAGTTAATCTCTTCAGATATGTGTTTAAGATCCTTTTTAGCAAAACCGTCAAGTGTTAATTTATCCACTAACTTTTTGCTTAACGTTTTAGGGAATTCGTCTTCGTAAACCGAAACAATAACTTTAGTTTCAGCAAACAAAGGATCTTCAGCGTAAAACTTCTTAATATACAATGGCATTAAAGATGAAAACCAACCATGACAGTGGATAACATCCGGAGCCCAACCTAGTTTTTTAACAGTTTCAACAACTCCACGTACAAAGAACATAGCTCTTTCATCGTTATCATCAAAAAACTTACCCGATGTTTTGTCGGTTAAGATAGATTTACGTTGAAAAAACTCTTCATTATCAATAAAATACACTTGCATACGTGCACTAGGGATTGAAGCAACTTTAATAATTAACGGATGATCTACATCGTTAATCACTAAATTCATTCCCGAAAGGCGTATTACTTCATGCAATTGGTGACGGCGTTCGTTAATACAACCGTACTTAGGCATAAATGTTCTGATTTCTTTTCCTCTTTCTTGTATTGCTTGTGGCAATTTCCTCGAAATTTTACCAACAAATGTCTCGTCAAGATAAGGGGTAATCTCTTGCGACACAAAAAGAACTTTTGCCTTTTTCATAAATAGTGGAAGGGGGTTATTTAATTATATACAAAAGTAATAAAAAAAAATCCAATTTTCAAAGTAAATCCTCAGGAAATTGTAGCTTTAAAGCGTTTTTTATGATAATAATAGGCACCAAAACCGAATTAGGTCAATTACTGGATAAATACAGGGAAAATGGCAAAACAATTGGCTTCGTACCAACTATGGGTGCATTACATGCCGGACATATTTCCTTAATTGAACAATCCATTAAAAGTACTGATATCACCGTTTGCAGCGTATTTGTAAATCCAACGCAATTTAACGATACGGCCGATTTGGCGCGTTATCCTCGCATGCCTGAAAAAGATGCTCTAATGCTCGAAAAAGCGTGTTGTAACGTTTTATTTTTGCCCGAGGTAAGCGAAATTTATCCTGAAAAGGATAACCGAGTGTTTGATTTTGGGAATTTGGACAAACTTTTAGAGGGTGCCAAACGTCCCGGGCACTTTAATGGCGTTGCTCAAGTGGTTAGCATTTTGTTTGACATAGTGAAGCCTGATAAAGCCTTTTTTGGGAACAAAGATTATCAGCAAGTAATGGTAATCAAAGCGTTAACAAAGCAATTGAAACTAAACATTGAAGTAATTGGTTGTCCAACCCTACGTGAAAGTGATGGATTAGCTATGAGCTCAAGAAATATGCTTTTGAATGCTGAAGAACGTAAAGCGGCGGGTCTCATTCCTACCCTAATGCAAGAAGCTAAAAAGTTGAAATCTGAAGGCAAATCCATTGCTGAAATAAAGCAATTTGTAAACGAAAAGTTAAGTTCTAACCCACTATATAAACTCGATTATTTCGAAATTTGTAACGCTTCTACTCTCGAACCGTTATCTTCCCTAAATAATACCCATAAATCAATCAGTTTAATAGCCTGTTTTGTTGGAAAAATCAGATTAATTGATAACTTAGCCTTAGAATAACTAGATACCCAACCTTTGGGTCAATTCAAACGTACTGATTAATAGAACAAAATCATCTCAATGGACGTTCAGCCTAAACTGATAAAGGATTGTATTAACCGTAACCGGAAGGCTGAGTATGAATTGTATAAAGTGACCTATAGTTATTTAATGAGTATTTGCATCCGTTACACAAAAAATCAAGATCAGGCTAAAGAACAGCTTAACATGGGATTTCTTAAGATTTTAAATAATCTCGAGAAGTATAGTGCTGAAGTGCCTTTTAAAGCCTGGATTCGGAAAATCATGATTAATACATTGATTGATGAATACCGTAAGCATAAAAAGAACAGTGAGGTTATTGATTACGTTGAGGATTATTACGAAACCAGTAATTACTCTGAACAAAATACAGCGCTTGATAAAATAAGTGTTGATCAAATTCACACCCTTATTGCAAAGTTACCGCCAATGGCACAACAAGTGTTTAACATGTTTGTTATTGATGGTTATTCACACAAAGAAATTGGAGAGTTTTTAAATATTGAAGAGGGCACTTCAAAATGGCACTTAAATTCTGCCCGCCAGAAGTTAAAAGAAATGTTAGAAAAATTAGTAACCCCCGCAACACTACAACACCATGGTTGATTTTGACAAATTTGAAAAGAATGTAAAGAGTAAGTACGGCAATCAAGAGTTCCCTTTTGATGAACAGAATTGGGAGAAAGCCGCAAAAATGATAGATGCTTCGCGTCAGGGTAAAAACCGAGGCGGTATCTTCTTGTTATCAGCTGTAGCCTTGTTGTGCACAACCGGCTTGGTTTATTACTTTGGATTTAGTGATAATAAAACCCTCGAAAAAAATAATTTGGCAGTAAATCAAGTTGTTAATGCTAACGAAAATACTTTAGCTAATAACGAAACTGCATCTGTAAACGAAACATCTAATAGTAATACTGAAGTCAATACTAATTCTAACACCGAAGAAAATAATTCTTCTACTTCTGAAACTACAAACGAAGTAGCAAAAACTAATTCTTCAAATCTAACATCAAATTCAAATAACAAAACATCTTTAAACTCTAAAAAATCAACTGCTGTTGCTACAACTGAAAAAGCAATTGCCGAAAACAATACCAATCCAACGACTGAAAATAATTCTGAAGAAAAGACAACAAATACTTCTTCAAACTCAGATATAAAATCAACTAGCGCTAATCCACAATCTAAAAAACCAATACAAGCTAAATCGCCTACTAAAACGGCAACCCCTCCTGTGTTAGGCAATACTTCAACTGCTCAAAACACTACTAAACCATCTTCAACTATTCCAAATACTACAACTAGTGAAAGTGGTAACACAAATAAATTAGGAGAGGTTGAAAACACTGAAGAAAACACTACTGTAATTGAAACTCCAACTAAGAACAATCCATCAGTAACAGATTCTTCAACTACCATTGTTGCAGCAACCATTAACCCAACTAAAAATAATGTTGTAGATTCAATTCCGCCAATGCGTAAATCAAGAGCTGATTCACTTGCAGCCATGTTACCAAAAGGCGATGGTGTTTCGTATGCTACTAACGTAAAAGAAAAACATAATGCCAAAAATATTCTATTTATGGAAGCCGGCGCTACTTATTTATTAGGTTGGAACAACGGCGGGAATACCGAAGCAGGTGGATTTAATTTATTAGCCGGTGTAAATTTCCAACATTATTTCTCTAACACAATCTCGGCACAAATTGGCTTACAATATAGTACTATCAGTAATTTATCTAACACTTCTCACACCATCAGCACTGTAAAATATGATTTTGGTATGGAACAAGATGTCACAGCTATCAAATATCAAAAATTGCATTACCTGGTTGCGCCTATTAAAGTTGTATTTAATGCTGGCGACAAAAATTTTATTGGCATTGGTTGTAATGTTGGGTACTTATTAAACAGTGATAGTAAAAAAGAAAAATATAAAACAAATAGTAACGACCCTAACGCCACTAAAAACGGATTAACATCAACTAAAGAGTCAGGTTACGTCCAAGGATTTAATCCGCTGGACATTCAAGTATCTGCATCTTACCGTCGTAAACTTTACAAAGGTTTAAGTGCTAATGCTGAATTTATTTATGGTTTAACCGATACGAAGAATAATGCCTTCTTTAAATCAAATAATTTTGACAGAACTGTTGGTTTTAAATTGACATTATGTTACGACTTGTTTAAAAAATAATTTGTTGCAAAACAGAATAGAAAAATAAAAAGATGAAACAATTAAGTGTACTGATTATTGCATTGCTTACAGTTGGATTATTTAATGCCTGTAAAAAGAAAACTTTACCGGAAGCCGAAGAAGGAAATGATCCTCAATTTTATTTTAGTGGAAAAGTAAATGGTTCCGATATCAGATTAGATGCAGGTATAAATGATTACTATATGTTTTCAGGTTATTCTCAAAATTCAACTACTAATATTTATGGTTTTTCTGCTACTTTAAAGCAAGGTTCTTGTATAACTTGTAGTAACAGTATTAAAATTGAAATTAACGATCACCGTTACAGTGCTTATGATGGTCCATCAGGAATAGATTCAGCTTTTCAATCTACTTATTATCCATATTGTGCCGGAACTTGGGCGCCTGTAGAACATCAACTAACTTTTTATCCTATTTTTAATAATACTCCGCAAAGTTATTTTTGGAATTTTGGCGATGGAAGTACTTCTTCTTCTTTTAGTCCTTCACACACTTATCGTAATTCGGGAGAGTATAAAGTAAGTTTAACGGTTGTAGATAATTTTTCATGTTCAAATACAGTCAACAATATTCAGAAAGTTGGATTTGATGGTACCTACTGCAATACAACTATTACAGTAACTTCCACATCTACATTAAATGCAACCTTTACCCATTCAACAATAGGCACACCACCTTACAATTTTTATTGGGATTTAGGGGATGGTAATTTCTCGAACGTCCCTGCTCCATCGCATACTTATGCCTCACAAGGCAGATATCCGGTTTCCTTAAAAGTTATTGACGCTGCTAATGATACCGCAAAAGCTAATTTTAATTATGTTACTAATGCTAGTAATATTTGTACCACTAATTATTTAGTACTAAAAGATAGTGCCTTAACAAATTCTAATGGAGTATCTAACATTATAATAAAATGGACAGATGCAGCAGGCACAGAATACACTTCCAACAGCTCTTTACAACCTTCCACCTCTTATTTTAAAATTATTTCTGTATCCGATTATCATACCAATGAATCCGGACAAAAAACAAAAAAACTACACGTGAAATTTAAGTGTAATGTCTATAATGGAACTGCAAGCTTGCCAATTGATAATGGTGAGGCGGTTGTGGTGGTAGCTTATAAATAAATTAGATTGTACCCAACGTTTTGGGAAATTAAAACGTATTAATGAACAAGTAACCGATTATTAATTTTAAAAAAGAAAAAATGAAGAAAATTTACATTGCAACATTATTTACCGTATTATCGCTTCTCACATTTAAAAACACTAATGCACAGTGTGTAGCTAATTATAGTTTAACTATTGGAACTGGTGGTAACGTTACATTTACCAGCACTTCAGTAGGTACAAGTTCAAACACTATGTATTATTGGGCATTTGGAGATGGTGGCACCTTCACTGCTTTCAATAATATTTTCGCATCGCACACTTACACAGCGAATGGCTCCTACAGTGCTTACTTATTTATTTATGATACACTAGCTACTTCAACATGTAGTGCCGGTATTGCATTTACAGTTCCTATTACTGGTTTAGCTTGTGGTGGAAGTGCTAGTTTTAGCAGCACAACCTTATCAAGCGGGTTGGTTAATTTTAATTCAACATCAACAGGTGTAGCGCCAAATTCAACCTATAGTTGGAATTTTGGTGATGGTAATACTACTAATACCGGTCTCACTACAAATGCTGCTCATACATACACTGCCGGTGGTACATATACTATTACAATGATAATCACCGATCCTTTAGCTATATGTTCTTACACTACCTCACAAACTGTTAGTGTAACAATCATTCCTTGTAATTTAGTTGCCAGTTTTACATCAACAAACGGCGCAGCAGGTTTAGTGAATTTTACAAGTACTTCTACAGGTACAACATCTAATACAAATTTTTTCTGGGATTTTGGTGATGGTTTTTTGGAAGTGGTCCTAACCCTTCTCATACCTACGCAACTAACGGAAATTTTAATGTCATTCTTCAACTTCAAGATTCAATTCTTATAAATTGTTGGGATACGCTTTATAAATCGGTATCAGTAACTAATGCGCCTTGTTTAGCAAGTTCTTCTTTCTCTGTAACAAAAGACAGCTCTATGGCTTTTACTTGAAAGCACTACCTTTCTATAATCCAAACACAATTGCTGCGAGTTGGAATTGGGGCGATGGTAATACTACTGTCGGACTTTACCCATCACATACCTATTCTGCTGCCGGAATTTATAATATTTGTTTAACCGTAACTGTAAGTTGTACTTCCGGACCAATAACTTCAAGTACTTGCGTTAATTCAAATATTTTTAAAATGAATGGCAATGAAGAAACTACCGCCATGATTTACATCAATGTCATTAACCCATTAGCCGCAAGTATTCAGACCTCTAGTAAAACTGATATTTCATTTGATATATTTCCTAACCCTAATAACGGAGAGGTAAGCTTACAAATCTCTAATAGCCCTTTAAAAGAAGTGGGGATTGCTATTTACAATATGATTGGTGAAAATGTATATAAATCAACTTTAACACCAACAAATGGCAGTATAAATGCCAAGCTAAATCTAAATGAATTAGCCAATGGCACTTATTTTATTCGTGTTGAAGGACAAAACACAAGTAAAAAACTAATTATTTTAAAATAATTAAGGTTCACCCAACCTTTTAAAATTAAGAACCGTAAAGGTTAAATAGGTAAATAAAACGCCCTTTTAGCAATAAAAAGGTAGAAAAAAAGCAGCTTTTGGGATGGAGCTGCTTTTTTCGTTTATAAATATTGAATTGAGAACAACTGAAGCGTGAATTCGCCGTTCAAATGTTCGATTGTTCTATTATTCTATTGTTTCTCCAATACGGACTGCTTTTTACAACTATTTTCCTTTTTCCACCCAACCTTTCCATTTTAGCCACCGTATAGTTGTATAAGGAAGTCCTTACTTCGAATCATATATAGCTTAACATTAAAACGAAGTAAGTTTTGTTAGTTTGTTTTGTAAAAAAGCTGCCTTTGGGATGGGGCAGCTTTTTTATTTAATATTACCCAACCAATTAATAGTTGTTAACGTACGGTTCTATAACCAAACTTATATCAAATGAAGAAATATATTGCAACCCTCGGAATAATAGCTTTTACAGCTGTCGCACTTATTGTTGGTTTTTCTTGCAGAAAGAAAACTGAACCCACGCCTGAACCTGAGCCTACTCCAACAGGAAATGTAGACAATTACACTTCGTTGACGGATTTTTACATAAAAAATGGCGTGCAACTCCAAACCTTTACTTTAAGTGCTACAACAGGAGGAACCTTTGTTTCTAATAAATCTACAACTATAAATATTCCTGCTAATGCTTTTGTTGATATATCTAATAATCCTGTAACAGGAACGGTAGCTATTAATTTTAAAGATATCTATCACAAAAGCGATATGTTACTTTCCAATGTAGGAACTGCCACCAGTACAGGCCTATTAAAATCTGCCGGAGAATTTTTTATCAAAGCAACATCCGGAAGTAATCCGGTTAATATTGCTGGCGGTCAAAAATTGACCATAGAACAACCTGTACAGCCTCTTGCTGTAGCGGATGGGTCAATGGCGGCTTTCGGAGCTAACGACACCGCTGGTGTTGTTGGTCCTTGGTATACAGATGGAAGTTATACCCTTCTTGCGAACACAACTAAGTACATTTTCGACATGTATTCGTTTAATACGCCTGTTGCAAATGGATCATGGTGTAATAGTGATAACCCCTACTACTTTACTATGTATCCTCAAACCACTTTAACTGCTGCCCAAACCGGAACTTTTTCAGGTTTAGTAGATGTTTTTTTAGTTTTTAAAAACGTAACCAGTATGGTTCATGTTTATAAATCAGGTGCTAACTACCCTTATAATTTTGCCCCTGTTGGCTTACCTTGTTCTGTTGTTGCAGTTGGTGTAAATGGTGGAAAATTGTATTCTTCCATTAGTACTATCACAATTTCAACAACACAAACAGTTAATTTCAGTATGACAGAAACTACTAGTACAGATTTTAAAAAATGCTATAACTGCGTTGAATTAATACCTTAAAATAAATATAGTAAAGCCTCTCTGATAACCAGAGGGGCTTTTTTTATTACCTTAATTTAATTATCTTTATTTTATGAGTCGTTTGCTAATAATATGCTTGGTACTATTTATAAAATTAAATGGTTTAGCACAATCTATAACTGCGGGTATAGTTACTACAAATGATAATTATGTTCCACTGGTAGTTGATTATACAGTACGGTCTTCTTATAGTACTGGTCCCTCTTCGACTACACCCGGAATAACATATTCAGTAGACATAAACAATGATGGAGAGTTGGATTTTGAAATTTCAGGAGGGGTTACAAAAATGGGCGCGCTTGGATTTTATAGGAGTCTTTGGGTAAAACCTTTGCTAGGAACTATAACTTCGAAACAAGTAGCTTCTTCAATAAAATCCTGTACATATACAAACAATCCTTACACTTATACTGTTACAGCTGCGATGGCAAACATGTTTAATGGAGGCGACCTTATAGATTCGACTACAACGTGGGACACAAGCCCCGCTTATTTGTATACAAGTCAATATGCTGGTCCAAACGGGTGCTCATTGCAAAATTTTTATTCAGCTCCTGCCTATATTGGCGTAAGATTAATTTGCGGTAATATTAAGTTTTATGGCTGGATAAAAGTTAAGAACCTTAATTTTGCTACCACTCCATTTATTGAGTTGCAGGTGGAATCTTATGCTATTAATAAATCCACTTTCATTTGTGGTGTTGGAATTAATGAACAAAGCATGAGCAAAAATGTCTTGGTATTCCCTAATCCAACCCAAAACTTTTTAAATATTAAATTCCCTGAAGATATTTCATCAGTTACTATTTCATTAACTGATATAACAGGGAAAATCGTGATCAATGACAAAATAATCGCTAGCGGTGAATCATTGAATATCTCATACCTTTCAAAAGGTCTTTACACAGTAATTATCAAAGCCAAAGACTTCACTATTCACAAAAAACTGGTTAAAGAATAGTTAGCCGGACGACCCACTCTTCAGCGAAAATTCCTATTTTTGTGCTTTAATTTGAATTATGTCACAGAAACCAGAAGATTTTTTAAGAACATTATCTCTCATTGTAAAGAGTACTGTTATATTTTTCCCATCCAGCGAAATTTACGACGGACTAAGTGCCGTTTACGATTACGGTCAGTATGGCGCCGAGTTAAAGAAAAACTTACGCGAGTATTGGTGGAAAGCCATGGTGCAAATGCACGAGAACATTGTTGGTATTGATGCCGCTATTTTTATGCATCCTACAACTTGGAAAGCGAGCGGACACGTTGACGCATTTAACGACCCATTAATCGATAACAAAGATTCTAAAAAAAGATATCGCGCCGATGTGTTAATTGAAGAACACGTTGCTAAGATTGAAGATAAGATTAATAAAGAAGTTGAGAAAGCTGCAAAACGTTTCGAAAATTTTGATGCGGCCATGTTTAAAAGCACTAACGCCCGCGTAAAAGAATACCAAGATAAAATCGATGCGATTAACTTACGTTTCAAAACAGCTTTAAACGATAATAATTTAGGAGGTAAAACAAATTATTGTTGATCTTGAAATTGTTTGTCCGATTAGCGGTTCACGTAATTGGACAGATGTTCGTCAGTTTAATTTGATGTTCTCTACTTCAATGGGTGCTGTTTCTGAAGAAGGAAACACCATCTATCTCCGTCCCGAAACTGCACAAGGTATTTTTGTAAACTTTTTGAATGTGCAAAAAACCGGAAGAATGAAAATTCCGTTTGGTATTGCGCAAACAGGAAAAGCGTTCCGTAACGAAATTGTAGCGCGTCAATTTATTTTCCGCATGCGTGAATTTGAACAAATGGAAATGCAATTTTTTGTGAAACCAGGAACTGAAATGCAATGGTACGAATATTGGAAAGTAGCGCGTTTGAAATGGCATAACAGTTTAGGATTGGGAGCTGACAATTACCGTTACCACGACCATTTAAAATTAGCACACTACGCGAATGCAGCTTGTGATATTGAATTTAAATTTCCGTTTGGATTTAAAGAATTAGAAGGAATTCACTCAAGAACAGATTTCGATTTAAAACAACACGAACAATTCAGTGGAAAAAAATTACAATATTTTGATCCGGAAGAAAATAAGAGTTACGTTCCTTACGTAGTAGAAACTTCTGTGGGATTAGACCGTTTATTCTTATCCATTCTTTCTGCAGGTTATAAAGAAGAACCATTAGAAGGTGGCGATACAAGAACTGTATTGAGCCTCCCTCCTGCTCTTGCGCCAATTAAATGTGCTATTTTCCCATTAGTAAAAAAAGATGGTCTTCCTGAATTAGCAGAAAAAATATTGAACGAATTAAAATTCGATTACAACGTTATTCTTGATGAAAAAGATACAGTAGGAAAACGTTACCGTCGTCAAGATGCCATTGGAACGCCATATTGCGTAACAGTTGACCACCAAAGTTTAGAAGACCAAACCGTAACCATCCGCGACCGTGATACAATGAAACAAGACCGCGTAAAGATTGCAGACCTTGCCAGAATACTTGATGAAAAGTAAGTTGGAAGAGTTTGTTGAAGCAACTTTAGAATTAAGCCCCGCTACTTGCGGGGGTTTTTTTATTGAAGAAAAATTAAATATTTAATATAACAACAGTTTAAGCAATCATAAGCTTTTGCAAATATTTGTTAAGCGCATATACGCTAGTATCGGCATTATCAGAACAACTCCAAAACGATATACAATTCATCCTGGCTTTAAAGTCAATTATAAATTAATTTTGTGAAGTTAAATAACTGCATTATATTTGCAGTCAAATAACTGCATAATGCAAGCACGCAGAGACATTTTTCAAGCCATAGCGGACCCAACCCGAAGGACCATATTGACCTTATTGGCTGTACGAGCAATGACGCCGGGAGCTATTGCTGAGAACTTTGATTCGACACGACAAACAATCTCAAAACACATTCAGATCCTGACCGAATGCCAACTTGTTAAACAAGAACAGCAAGGAAGAGAGATCTACTATAAATTAAACGCGAAAAAGATAGATGAGATAGATAAATGGTTAGAACAATTTAAAAAACTGCTGGAAACACAGTTCAACCAACTTGACGATGTATTATTAAAACTAAAAAAACAGAAAAAATGAAAAACAATTTACTATTTGATTTTACGGTTAACAAAGCAACCAAAACGGTACTCGTAACAAGAGAATTTAATGCCGGACAATCGTTAGTATGGGATGCTTTTACCAAAGCAGAAATTCTTGACCAATGGAATGCACCTGCACCATTTACTGCAAGAACGAAACATATGAACTTTGTGGTTGGTGGAAAACGATTTTATGCAATGGTAAGTCCTGACGGGCAAGAACGATGGATAATTCAGGAATACACTTCTATTACTCCAAAAACCAATTTCAAGTTATTTAACGCATTTGCAGATGCAAATGAAACTCCACAATTACCTGGTTCTGAATGGGATTATACTTTCAGCGAACAAAATGGAATTACAAAAGTTAGTATCAGCATTTATAATGAATCGCTGGAACGATTAGAGAAAATGATTGAATTAGGTTTCAAAGAAGGATATACAGCTTCTTTAAACCAATTAGAAAATATATTATCAACTTTAAACAAATAAATCAATGAAAAAGTATGCATTTAATTTTTTGACAGCATTAGTAATAGCTAATCTAATAGGGTGTGGAAATTCTCAACAGAGCTCTAACAAGAAAAGTGATATTGATTCAACTTCCAATCAAACTTTAGCAAAAAGCCTGATATAACTACTCAAAAATAACACCTTGCATTTGGGTTGAGACGAAAGATGCAAAGGCTACTGTTGATTATTATCTTTCTATTTTCAAAGATGGTAAACTGAAAGATCATCGCAAATATAAAAATCCGCCGGAAGCAGGAGGAGGAGATTTTGAAACTGCAATTATGGAAATTAATGGGGTTGAATTCAATATTTTGGCAGCAGGCCCTTTCTTCAAATTTAATGAGTCCATTTCGTTTGTAATCAATTGCAAAGATCAAGCAGAAGTAGATTATTATTGGAATGCATTGACAACAAATGGTGGTCAAGAAAGTTCTTGTGGGTGGTGTAAAGACAAATATGGTTTATCGTGGCAGGTTGTTCCTGTTGAATATTTTGACCTTATTAACAGCGATGACCCTAAAGTCAGGGACAAGGCAATAAAAAACACCTTGAAACAGAAAAAAATTATTCTATCAGAACTTAAATAAAAACCATGGCACAAATTAATCCACACATCAACTTCAATGGAAATGCAGAAGAAGCATTTACCTTTTACAAATCAGTATTTGGCGGAGAGTTCTCAAAAATTATCCGATTCAAAGACATAGCAAGTGAGGAATTTCCAATACCGGAAAATGAAGCAAACAAATTAATGCACATTGCTTTATCGATTGGAAAAAACTTTTTATTTGCCAATGATATTCTGGAAGTTATGGGGCGAGTAAATGAAAACGAAAATCGAAGCAAAATTGCAATTACCGCTGAAAGTAAAGAAGAGGCCAACAAGTTATTTAACGGACTTTCAGCAGGTGGACAAATTGAAATGCCCATGGATGAAAATCCAGATGGTACTTATTTTGCAATGTTTAGAGATAAATTCGGTATTGAATGGATGGTCAAGTTTGACCCAAAAAGTAACGTATAAATCTAGCAGTAGAAATACCACGAACCGCTTACAGCAACTACCGGCCATTGGACAGGAGGGCTATTGCTGCACGGTATAAAACGATCCTTCAGGAATTTAATTTGTGGCCACTAAGAAACATTTGTATCTTCATATAAAAGTATAAGGCTTTAGACAGGTGGTTTTCAAAGCCCGTCAACCGTGAAACCGTTAGGTATATGATAACAGTGACTTCAATATGAAAGAGAGAATCTTAACTTTTGTGTTTTTATTTTGTATTACTTGTTCATACGGGCAGGCAAAATATACAACGCTTGTAGACGGTGTTTTACAAAAGGCGAAAGAGACTTCGATGTATAGCTCAACAATAAATTGGGATAGTTTGAACAAACAAGTTCATTTGAAAGCTGAAAGCGCAAACACTATTCAGGAATTAAAACCGGCATTTGAGTTACTACTTAATAGTTTAAGAGACCACCATGGAAAAATAATTAACGCAAAAGACTATAGTTATGTAGCTTGGTTTACTGACTATAAAAATAGACGCCATATTGACAATAGGAAGTTTGATACAGATATTTGGAAAATTGTAAACGACACCGCATTGAAGTTTGAATACAAACTATTAAATGATGGAATTGGATATTTGAAAATTGTTGGTATTGGAGCAACTGTTGATAATACGAAAGAAGCTGAAAAAATTAGAAATGCAGTTATTAAACTTTCAAAAAACAAAGCGAACGGTTGGATTGTTGACCTTCGTTATAACGGTGGTGGAAATATGTATCCAATGGTTACAGGCTTAGGAACATTAATTGGTGATGGAATTGTTGGCAAACTTGTTTCTGCCTCTAAAGACACCTTATTTCATTGGAAAATCATTAATGGAAATTTTATTTATGATGTACTTGATGTAATTACTTTGAAAAATAATCCAAAATTCAAAACATCTCCAAAAGTTGCAGTATTAACAAGTCGCTGGACAGTCAGCTCAGGTGAAGTTTTAGCCACTTGTTTTAAGGGCAGACCAAATACAAAATTCTTTGGTGAAGCGACCGGGGGTTTTACAACAAATAATAATTGGGAAATAATAAATGAACAATTAATTTTAAATATTTCAACCGGAATTTACTGCGACCGAAATGGCATTATTTATGATAAAAACATTCCTGTTGATGTGGAAATCCCATTTGAAGTTGTAAAAGAAACTGAGAAAGACAAATCTGTAATTGAAGCTATAAAATGGTTAAAACAAAAATAGATAGTTCTAAAAACATAGCTAGATTGGATTCGTAATCCGTACATTAATTTTAAAAATGAAAATATTAATTTCAATACTATTACTTCTAATAACAAGTTTATCCTTTTCTCAAATCAGAAACATAAAGGTTAATGTAAATGTTCAGGAATTAACTTCTGAGCATCTTAAAATTAGTCTTAACTCACAAGCAGAAGATCTTTCGTTTTGTTCTATTCAAATTGTTGATTCATTAAAAAAAGTAATTCGTAAAGCCGATTTCCCGAAACCTTGGAAAAAAGCAGGTATAAAACAATGGACAGAAGTTTCGGTACCTATTGCGGATATGAAAGTTGGTGCTTATACTTACATTTTATATTTAGGAAAAGAATTAATGCATAAAGAAGCATTTACAAAAAGCGAAGGGCAAACCAACAATTGAAAATATAGCAGCTTTGAAAACTACTAAAATATTTTTTTTACTATTGTTGTTCTTCAACCTTGTTAGTCTTTATCAATTTGCGCAAAATACAAGATGGATTGATGATATTGTGCCCGATACCACACTAGACGACTCTACCTTTAAACTTTGTAATGCTAATGAACAAATCATACAATATTTCAATGATGGAAAAGGCGTTCAGTATAAAGGAGGTAAACCGGCCATCGACTCCATTTTCTTTTCAAACTACCGGACAGTTAAAATAAATGAATCAGGATTAATACGAATAAGATTTGTAGTTAATTGTTCAGGCGAAACAGGAAGGTTTAGATTGCTAAGTTCCGATATTAATTATCAACCAAAAGAATTTACCTCCGAAATTACCAATCAACTGCTGCGAATTTCAAAATCAATGAATAATTGGCAACCAAAAATATGGAAAGACACAAAAGTGGATTATTACCAATATTTAATTTGTAAAATTGATAACGGAGAACTTACGCATATTTTACCATGAAGCTGCTATTTTTTAATTTATTCGTTTTCTTGTTTGTCGGTACAGTTAAGTCGCAGCCTAACTGCAATGTTTTTTTATGGAATGGCGATACTGCTCAATATACAGCCTGTAAACTTTTAACCGAAAATCAGCACAAATACTATCAGTTTAGTAAAGAGTTTCATCAGCTGGTAGATAGTGCTATTCTAATTTGTCCACACTTCGCGTATGCTTACAGAGAAAAAGCAGCGCCTTACGTAAAGTCCGGCAATTTCATAGAATGGAAAAAAAATATTGACATTGCAGTAAAGTATGATACTTTGACTTATTTACCAATCCGCGCTTCTTTGCGCTATAAGTTCTTTGCCGATTATGAAGGAACTATAAAAGACATTGAATTATTGGAGAGGATAAGCAAATCAGATATTGGACATACTTCCAACGGAACTTATCATCTACAAATAGCAAAAGCACTTTGCTACAAACAATTAGGAAAAGTAAATGAAGCGATAAGTATAATTGAAAACTTATTAAGCAATAAAAAGTATTCAGTAGGATTGTATGACCATTTTCATTTAGGAGTTATGTATTACCAAAGTGGACAATATGAAAAAGCAATTGTAAATTTGAATAAACAGCTTACTCAATACGATCTTGCAGAAGTTCAGTACTATTTAGCTTTAACCTATAAGAAGATAGGTAATACTCAAGCGTACTTAGAAGCCAAACAACTTTCAATAAAAATGTATAATGAAAACAGAAAACTGTTTGATCAGTATCATTTTATGTTTGACCAAATATTTGAGCGGGATATTCGTAGTATATAAACAATAGAAAAAATGAACAAAGACGTAAAAACCTATAACAGCTCAAATACTACAGGCGACAAAGCCATTTGTAATTTATTAGCGAAAGAAATTGATGCTAATCTTCCTAAAGCCGAAAATAAAATATGGCACGCCCACCCTGTTTGGTTTGATGATGGAAATCCACTTGTTGGTTACAGCAAACAAAAAGCAGGAATTCGTTTAATGTTTTGGAGCGGAGTTGATTTTGAAGAAGAAGAATTAAAACCCGGAGCTAGCGGAAAATTTAAAGATGCCTCCATTCTTTATACTTCCGTTGATGAAATAAATACCAAAGATTTAAAACGCTGGCTCACAAAATCCAAAAAAATCCAATGGGATTATAAAAACATTGTGAAGAAAAAAGGAAAGTTAGAGAGATTGAAATAATGATGAGTTATCATTTATGAATTATAATTTATTAGAACATTCATAACTCATCATTCATAAATCATAATTAAACCCTTACTCCAATAACAAGAAGATCATCTACCTGTTCCAAATTCCCTTTCCAGGCATTAATTTTATCGGATAATAATTGTTTTTGCTCTTCAACAGGTAAAGTCATAATATCTTTCAAGAAATCTTTCATAGCTTTTGCCATGAATTTTTTACCGTTTGGTCCGCCGAATTGATCAGGGTAACCGTCGCTCGTTAAATAAATAACATCGTTAGTTTCAACCTTAAATTGATTTTGTTCGTATTCAAAATCATAAGGCGTAAAGCTGGCGATACTTGCTTTTGTTGGTTTAGCTTCAACTAATTCTTTGCTGCCTGATTTTACAATCCATAAAGCACGATTAGCTCCGGCGTAGACTAATTGTTTTGTTTTGATATTGTATTTTATCAAAGCAATTTCCATACCGTCTTTATTCGTTCCTTCTGCTAAAGCATCTTGTTTTAAAACCTTTTTAATGGCGTTATTAGCGTTAAATAATATTTTAGCAGGCTCACTGCTCTGTAAAGCAGACTCCGTCATTTTTTCAGCACAAATCGTACTCATAAACGCGCCTGGCACACCATGACCAGTACAATCTGCGCAGGCAATTAAAAACTCATTGTTGCTCACTTTATGGAACCAATAAAAATCCCCACTAACAATATCTTTTGGTTGGAAGAACACAAAAACATTATTGTAAGCTGCATTAATTTCGGTAAACGAAGGAAGAATGGATTGTTGAATACGTTGTGCGTAGTTAATACTATCGGTAATCTCTTGCTTCTGGTGTTGTAATTCATGTTTTTGGTGTTCCAATAAAAATACTTGTTCTTCAATAGTGGAAGTTCGTTGTTTAATTACGGCTTCCAGTTTTAAATTCTGTTCAATCAACCGTTTCGAATTTAATTTAATAACGATAAATAAAAACAAACCAAATAAAATTAAATACGCTAAATAAGCCCAAATAGTACGATACCAAGGCGGTAAAATTTTAAACGGGAAATGAATTTCTAAAATATCTTTATTTAAATCGCAACGGGCTTTAATGTGTAAGATATAATCTCCCTCATGTAAGTTAGTTGTTTTGATTAGGTTTTGGGGACTCCAGTTGCTATAATCTTCATCATCACTGCCTTCTATGTAATAACTAAAATCAACAGCGCTCTTATTTTCGTAACAGTTATAACCTGCAAAAAAACTAAGTTGATTATTCTTAAACGGAATAGTAAAGTCTTTCGTAGATAAATCATCTTTAAACGAATAATTATCAATAATAGTATCGTTCTTAGCTAAAACCAAACGTAAAAAGAAACTAAAGTGGCGGTCGATTTTTTCTTTTTGTTTATTTACTAAAAATAGACCTTCATCGGTACAAATAAAGGTTGTTTTGTTTTCGCTATCATAAGTAATTAAATTTACTTTGGTGTCTTTTAATTTATTGGTGATTTCGTTATTGATGTAACACCTACCCTCACTATTACTGATGTAAATAACTTTATTCTCAATTTTATCTGTCTTTTTATTTTCGTACGACTGTGAACAAATAACATCACCGGCTAATTCAGCTCCTCTAAAAATTTCAGTTCCTTTAGTTAAAGGATAAAAGGCTTTTGATTTTTCGCAAAAGAAACGATCGTTTTTTTCTCTTCTTACTGTATAAATCCCGCTATCAGTTCCAATTAATAATTTGTTTCCATAACTGAATACGTAGTTCTCTCCAAATTGTTCAGGTAGGCCTTCACGTTTTTGAATAGAATCTAATAAGAATGAATTATAGTAGTTCAAATAATAAATTCCATTACTCTCACAACCAAAATAAATATTCTTGTTCTCATCGGAGGCAATACTTTTTACAGGTATATTTAATTGATAGGTTTTAATATAAGTGAGTTTTTTCTCTATATAACTAAACACATCAACCCCTTCATCAGTACCCGCGTAAATTAATTCTGGTTTGTAAGGGTCACATAAAATACAGAAAGTAGTTTTATCACTTTTTTGAGAAATAGTATTTCCGTCGTAAATAAATAATCCTTTCTCAGTGGAGATAAATAACTCGTTGTTTATTTTTGATAGTCCCCAACTTTGTTTAGTGAAATCTTGTAATAATTTAAAGGAAGTTTCTTTATCGTTAATATACTGAACGCCTTTATCTGTGCTTACGTATAAGCTATTATTGTAATAAGAGGCGCCGGTAACTAAACCTGAAATTCCATTTTGACGATCGAATTTATACAGCTTACTATTTAATTCGATAAAAGAGATTCCATAATAAGTGGCTAACCATAAATTTCCATTTGCATCCTGAAAACCTGCTTTCACGTTGTCTTCATAAATACCACTTTTAGAATTGAAGCGTTTTACCATCTCTAAATTTTTATTGATGATGAAAACTCCTTTCTTATTGGTGGTGATGATATAATTTCCGTCACTTAGCGGGCAACCGTTATTAAATTCAGATTCGTTTAACTCATCATCAATTACACTTGGCCATCTATCAAATTTTGATTTTCCGGGATTTACAGAATCGTAAGTGACTTTGTACATGCCGTCGCCACGATAACCAACTGCATAAGTATTTGCATTTATTTTATAGGAGAAAATGCTTTCTTTGAAATTAAATTTTCGGTATTCACAACATATTGCAAAACACCATTATCTAAAACCATTAAATTATAATCGAGGTCGGTAACAAAATAAATGTTTACCAATACTAAGTGCTCTGATATTAAATGAATTTTGGGGGCAAAAGCTTTGTAAGAATTTCCTTTTTCTCAATTAACTTATCGGCCGATAAAAAATACAGGTTGTTGTTATGTCGAACAATTTGTTTAATGGGTTCGTGGGGTTGGTCGCTTGCATTTAAATTTTCTTTCAACGAGGTGGGCAAATATTTTCCTCTTTTGTTTTTTTCAATCATGAAAAACTCGCCGTTATCAGCACCAACATAAATAGTTCCATCGGCATCACTAATAATACTAAAAGCAGTTATTTGTTGCGGAAGGGCTATGGTGTGCCAGTTTATTCCGTCGTAAACCAAAACCCCTGCCCCACCGGCAATAAAAATACGACCGTTTTCATCTTGAGCGATTCCGTTTGTATTTGGACCTGCGTTATAGTGTTTTGGGAGATAATTCTGTATAAAATACTCTCCTTTTGAGAATACGCTTGTGTTTGAAATAACACAATCAAAAACAGCAGATATTTAATCTTTTTAAGCAAAACACGAATTTACAAAAAAAGCCCGCATTTGTGCAGGGCTTTAAGTTTTTATAAAAAGAGCTTTTACCTCTCAATAACCACCTTTTTGACAGCAATTATACTGCCATTTTGTTTAATATTTACCATATAAACCCCACCGGCTATAACGGTAGTATTTACAACTAAATGCTGGTTAAGCGATTTTGTTTGATAAACTATCTGTCCTAACATATTCCTGATTTCAACCTCTGTTTCTGTTTTGCTTAAGGCATTTAAATCAATATTTAAAATATCGTTGGCCGGATTAGGATACATATTGATAATATCTGAATTTCCGTATTCTTTAATACCAATGGCGTTTTTGTCGTTCGATTGATTACTCTTAGTCTTAGTTTTTAAAACCATAACTTTTGCGGTAGCATTACAGCTAAAACCAACAGCATCAACAAACCATTTAATGTTGTTTGGCCAAACTGTATTATATAACGCATCATTAGCTAAGCCCCCTGTTGTGCTGGTTACTATTGTTTCAGTACCAACAGTTAAATCTCTTCCTTTTAAATTATAAATTGAGATAGGTGACGTACTTGATTCGATAGCATAACTATTCCAGTTAAAATTACCGTTTGATTGGTCTTGAATAAAAATTGTTTCGTGCCATTTACTTAATGCGCTGTAATTACCGCACGAATCACGCATTTGTAATTTATATTTATAATATGTTGCATTAGGATTTCCATTAGCCGGACCGATAGTTCTATTTGTGTCAACATACATACTAAATGCAGTACGACTTAATCCGGCAATTTTTTTGTAAACGTTTAAACTGGTTTCGCGATAAACAAAAAAGCTATCTGCAGCAGGGTATAAAGTTTTATCCCAATAAATTTCATTATTAATTCCTAAACTGTCTACCGTAACCTGACAAATATCCGGCACTTGTGTTAATGCCGTAACCCCAAGAGTTGAAGTTACAACACAACCGTTACTTAGATTAACTGTTACGCTATACGTCATGCTTGTTCCGGTACCTATTGCAGTTGGTGTGAATACTGTTGCATTACTTAACCCTACTGTTGGAGTCCAAATAACACTGGTTGGTGCAGGAGGGTTTGATATTGCATTTACAAATTGTTGTTGTCTACAAGCTAAGTTTAAACTTGAGCCGGTATTAACACTTGCTTGCAATGGATTTACATTTAACGATTGTACTGAACTAGTTCCACAAGCATTATTTGCTGTAAGTAAGATTGATCCGCTTAAACCAGGTGTACCGGCTAGAATATTTGTTGTACTTGTTCCCGACCAAGCAGATGGAACCGTCCATGAATAAGATGCAGCTAACGGATCAGGAGTTACGCTATAAGTATAAGGTGTTCCGGCACAAGGAGTAGTATTTCCACTAATAATTCCGGGCACTAAAGGTAATTGACATATTTTATGTACATAAGCATCAATACTACTCATTGTAGATGCAATCGTGAATGATGAAGGACTCGGATCGAAATCGACTGTTCCGTTAAAATAACCTGTGGTGTAAACATTTCCAATTGCATCCACATTTATGGCGGTACCAATTTCATTCATCGAACCACTTAAAGCTTTTGCCCAAACATAATTCCCTGCATTATCTAATTTAGAAATAAAAATATCGCTGTTGGAAGCTATTAAGTTTGCGTTACCCGGACCCGGATCGAAATCTACAAACATTTCGAATGAGCCTGTGGTATAAACATTACCTGCTGCATCTAAAGCTAAACCGTTACCGGAACTAGTACCTGTAGCAGCGCCCCACGATTTTGCCCAAACAAAATTTCCGGTGACATCTAATTTAGAAACGAAAGAATGTGAACCGCCTGATGCAGTAATATTAAACAGTACCTGCACCCGGGTCGAAATCGGCTGTTCCACTAAAAAACCCTGATGTATGAATGTTACCGGAGGGATCAACAGCTATACCATATGAATCGTCCATGCCGGTACCGCCTAAAGATTTTGCCAAAATAAAATTACCGGCCCCATCTAATTTCAAAACAAAAACATCAGTTGAATTTGCAGCACTTAATGTTGAAGTTCCAACACCAGGATCGAAATCTATATTGGTTCCATTATAACTACCGGTAGCGTAAACATTTCCTGCCGGATCAGTGGTAATTGAACGACCATAGTCATTACCATCAGTTCCTCCAATTGATTTTGCCCAGACAAAATTTCCGGAGGCATCTAATTTTGAAATGAAGATAGTATTAAATACTGCAGGTGCACTTAAATTAGTTACTCCAACACCCGGATCAAAATCTACTGTACCTTTGTAAACACCTGTTGTATAAATATTACCGGTGGCATCGATTTTAATAGATAAGGAAGACTCAGAGTCTGAACCCCCCATTTGTTTTGCCCAAATAAAATTTCCGGAGGCATCCAATTTAGAAATAAAAATATCATATGCCACTGAAGTTAATGTGAATGTACTTGCGCCTGGATCAAAATCTACCGTACCGTAAAAATAACCCGTAGTATAAACATTACCTGAAGCATCAGTTGTTATTGAAGAACCTACATCGTTATTTGCAGGAACACCCCCAAATGATTTTACCCAAACTAGATTACCTGCTGAATTTAATTTTGTAATAAAAACATCTGCTGCGCCAGTTGATGTTAAATTAACTACACCCGGACCCGGATCAAAGTCAACGGTACCATCAAAATGTCCAGTAGTATAAACATTACCTGAGGCGTCGCTGCAAACTGAAAATCCATGCTCGTTACCGTTGCCGCCAAATGATTTAGCCCAAACAAAGTTTTGAGAGAAAATGGAACAATTAAAAAAAAGAAAACTTACTAGAAAAAATAAAGAAATTCTTTTGTTGTTGATTTTTTGGTTTTTCATGAGGGTTTTTTACGTATTTTAAAATAAATAAAAAACCCTCACAAAACCTAATTTTTATGGAGATAAGAACTACCTATCAATAACCACCTTTTTAACAGCAATTACGTTGTTGTTTTGCTTAATATTTACAATATAAACGCCGCCGGCTAAATCGGTAGTATTAACTACTAAATGCTGGTTAAGGGCCTTAGTTTCGTAAACTACTTGGCCCAGGGTATTTAGAATTTCAATATTTGTTTCAGTTTTCGATAAACCATTAAGATCGATATTTAATAGATCGTTAGCCGGATTAGGATAAATGTGAACGTTATTTGCTAAAGCATAATTTGTAATACCCAAAGCTAATTTATCATTCGATTGATTACTCTTAGTTTTTGTTTTTAGAACCAACACTTTTGCTGTTGCATTGCAATTAAATCCAACTGCATCAACAAACCATTTCACATTTAACGGCCAGAACGAAGCGTAAAATGGATCATTAGCTAAATTACCAACTGTACTTGCAATTAAAGTCTCAGTACCTGTTGAAACCATGCGGCGCTTTACGTTATAAAGTGTAATTGGCGGAACGCTTAATTCGATTCCGTAACTGTTCCAATTAAAATTACCATTTAATTGATCCTGAATAAAAATAGTTTCATGCCATTTACTCATGGCACTTAAATTACCACAAGTATCACGGATTTGCATTTTGTATTTATAATACGTTAAGTTTGGATTTCCATTAGCCGGACCAATACTTCTGTTTGTATCTACATACATACTGTACACTGATTTGTGTAAAGCTGCAATTCGCTTGTAATTATTTAAACTTGTTTCGCGGAATACGATGAAACTATCTGCTGAAGGATATAAAGTTTTATCCCAATAAATTTCATTATTAAATCCTAAACTATCAGTTGTCACCTGACAAATGTTTGGTGTTGGTGGTTGAACAATGTTTACAGTAAATGAACCGCCACCATTACATCCGTTTAGTGAAGTAGCATTAATGGTATAAACAGTACTTACAGTTGGTGTTGCTGTTATGGTTGTACCTGTAATACCACCCGGGAACCAAGTATATGTTGAAGCGCCTGCCCCTGTTAAGGTTTGTGGTTTGTTTAAACAAATAACATTTTTACCTGAAACAGTAACAGTAGGATTTGGTGCTTGATTAACAGTGATAGTTGCAGTATTTGTACAGCTTGTTAAAGCAGTTCCCATTACTGTATAAGTTGCAGAAGTTGTTGGAGTGAAAGGAACGGTATTAGATACTCCACTACTCCATGTATAAGTATTCGCACCCGAACCGCTCAATGTTAGCAAACTGCCAGAACACACTGCTGTTGGAGACGCGATTCCAATAATTGTTGGTTTCGGATTTACAAAAGCATTATTTACATACGACGTTGTAGTGCCACACGCATTTGTTGCTGTAACAATTATACTGAAACTTGTTGTTCCGGTAAAACTCATGGTGACATTAGTTCCTGTGGTTGGGCCAAAAGTAACACCTGATGCTCCTACTACACTCCACCCATAATTGGTTACTGGTTGTACTGAAGATGCAGTTATTGTAATTGGAACAGATGTTGGCGTTCCAGCACATATTGTAAAGTTAGATGCCGTTGTTGATACACTCGCCGGAAGAGTACAACTTAATTTATGAACGAAAGCATCAGTTGCAAGTGGGCTAACTGTTGTCATATTAAATACGCCAGCACCCGGATCCATATCGCAATTTGTGAAGAAAGTACCTGTGGTATAAATATTACCTGATGCATCTAAATCAATATCCTGAGAATATTCACCATTAATACTTCCCCATCCTTTTACCCAAACAAAGTTACCGTTGTTATCTAATTTTAAAACATAAGGATCGCTACCTGCACCACCAACACTTTGTAATGTATATGTTGCTGCACTCGGATCAAAATCTGTTACACCATCAAATGACCCTGTTACGTAAATGTTTCCTGCAGGATCTAAATCTAGTTCTACTCCACTTTCACCATTTGCTCCACTAAATTGTTTGCAAAAACAAAAGTAAATTTGAAATTAATTTTGTGACGAACCCATCACCACCACCCAATTCTGCCAATTGAGCTAGTGCAGCACCCGGATCCATATCTGAAAGCCCAGTGAAGCCCCCTGTTATATAAACATTGTCTGCCGCATCTAAATCAATTCCTGCTCCAGAATCGCCGGTTGTTCCTCCCATAATTGCTTTTGCTTGAAAACCGGGGCTAGCAGCTGTTAGTTTAACAACAAAAATATCACTTCCTCCAGTTGAATTCACAGGAGTACAAGAACAGAACGGAGACAAATCAACACCGGTTCCGGCAAAATAACCTGTTATATATACACTCGTACCTGCATTATTAACTTTAATATCCGAACCTTGGTCTCCTAATGTTCCACCAAAATTACAACCCCAAACAAATGCTCCTGCAGAAGTCCACTTGAACGCAAAAACATCCTGACCACCAATAGCGGCTTCGGTATAAGTTGCTGCACTAGGATCAAGATCAGCAACACCTGATACTTGTCCTGTAACATAAATTCCGCCTGCAGCATCTAAATCAATAGGATTTGGAAAGGCAGCTGCTGTACTGCCGGCGCGTCCTGCCCAAATGTAATTTCCATTATTATCTAATTTAAGAACGTAAATATCATTTGCTCCAGCCGATACTAAATTATTTACCCCAGCGCCTGGATTAAAGTCGGTTGTTCCATAAAACGAACCAACCACATGAATATTTCCAGCAGCATCTATATCTAGACCAGAAGCCGTTTCACTTTGTCCGCTTATACCAATTTGCTTAGCCCAAACTAAATTACCTGCAGAAGTTAGTTTTACAATATATACATCACTGCCTGTACCGGAAGCAGTCATATTAAATGTACCTCCATTAGGGTCAAAATCGGCAGTTCCCGAGAAAGAACCAGCGCAAATTACGTTTCCACTTGGGTCGATAGCAATTGATCGACCATCATCATAACCTAAACCACCCCATCCTTTTGCCCAAACAAAATTTTGAGAAAAAATTGTTGTATTAGGAAGGAAAAAACTTAAGGTAAAGAATAGTAAAGCCTTACTGATTCTGGATTGTAAAAATTGTTTCATGTGTATTATGATTTAATGTATTAAAATTACTAAATACTAAGACACTATTACCTGAATTGGAACGAACGCTGGTTTTTAAGCTCTTAACCCAGAAATAAAAAAGCAATATTAAAGAGCCATATCAATGGTATTCAAATACTTAATTGAAAAAATTTATAACGAAAAGTAAAACAGAAATTTTAACTAACGCTAACTTATACTTTATTGAAAAGTCGCATAAACTCATCTTTCTTACGAGATGAAACATCTGCGGTTGTTTCGTTAGATAAAAGAACCTGACTTTCTGTTTTCAGAAATTTCTTTACATGATTTAAATTAATAATCCACGATTTATGGGTTCTGAAAAACAAATCTGCATTTAATAATTCTTCAAATTCACCAATATTTTTGGTTGACAAAGATTTTAAACCTGACTGCGTTACTATCTTTGTGTATTTACCATCCGCCTCTAAGCTTATAATGTCATTCACGTTAATAAAAGCATAACCATCATTAGAAGGAATAGCAATTTTTGAAGATGACTGTCTTTCGATTTTAAATTATCCATTAAAACAGTTGCGTTTTGTCCGGATACACTTTTCTTTTCCGTTTCCAATTTAGAGACAACACTAACTACTTCCTGAATAACTACCGGTTTTAATAAAAAATCGTAGCAAGAACTCTTTATTGCTTTTAAGGCATATTTCTCGTGCGCTGTTGTAAAAACCACTTCAAATTGTGGTTCAGAGAAGTAGTTAAACAAATCAAATCCTGTCTCCTTACCTATTTCAACATCTAAAAATACCAAATGCGGAGAAGTTGAATTAATTAATTGAACTGCATCACCAACGTTATTAGCTGAACCTAATATCTGTAGCTGAGGACAATATTTTTTTAATATAGCCTCCAATGTTGTAATACATCCTGCGTCATCATCAACAATAATACAATTCATACTAGTATTTATAATTTAAAGGTAAATAAAATTTTATTTCTGTTCCCCGTTCCAATTCGGGTTTTGATTTAATTTCGAAAAATATATTCCTCGATTCTTTTTCATTTATAAATAATAACTGTAATCTCGATTGAACGATTTTTAAAGCGTGTGAATTTTTCAAAAACGAAGTATCCTTAGCGTCAAATCCTTCACCATTATCTTTTATAAAAATTTTAGTAAATTATCTTCCACTACAATTTTTAATGCGATACAAGCATCTTTCACGTTTTGTAAACCGGCATGTTTAATTGCATTTTCAATAAATGGTTGAATCATCATTGGCGGAATTAAAATGTCAGTATAATCTTCCGGTTTTTCAATTTCAAATTTAAAATCTTTACCTAACTTTTGCTTTTCAAATTCAACATAGGTTTCCAAATAATTTATCTCCGCTTCTAATGTGATTGCATCGTTTTCGGAATTATTTAGAGTCTGACGCATGAGTTGAGACAGCAACTGAAGTCTGTCAATGGTTTTGTCTTTTTCATCATTTAAAACACTGCCCTGTATGCTGTTTAATGCGTTAAAAACAAAGTGTGGGTTCATTTGACTTTGATACTTAGAAATGAGTTTGGCTTGTTCACTTAATTGTTCACCTTGTTTCTGAATTTCAATATTCTTTTCCTGCAATTTTATGTAGGCTCTTTTACGTTCTCGAATTGTTTTTATTAAAAAGAATGCCAAGCCTACCAATAATAACAAAACAACAATAGTAGAAATGATGATGATGATAAATCTATTCAACCTCAAATCTTGTATTTTATTTTCAGCACTTAACTTTACAATTTCTGTTTCCTTCTTTTCTGTTTCATATTGGGTTTTCAACTCTTCCATTTGAATAGCATGATTTTGCTGTGAAAGAGAATCTTTAAGCGCAGCATGCTTCTTCAAGTACAAAATTTCATTCTGAGGGTCTTTTAAAGCTGAATAAATACTAGCTTTAATACTATAATTATAAAGTAAATTATCGTTGAACAAATTAGCTTTATTAATTTCTTCAGATAAATTAGCATACTGAAGAGCTTTAACAAAATTGTTGGTGAGCATATAAATTTCAGAAAGGTTTGAATAAGAAAGAGAAGTTAATTCAGGCAATCCCAGACTTTCATAAATACTAAGCGCTTTTTGAGTGTAAAAAATAGCTAAAGAATATTTTTTTAGATTGCCGTTTGCCGCACCTATGTTTGTATAAACCAAACCTAAATCCACCGTTTTTTTACTTGTATCTATTAAAGCTAAAGCTTTATTACAATAAAATAAAGTGCTATCGTACAAACTTAAGGTGAGGAAACTATTAGTTAAATTAATATACGAACCAACTAAGTCAGCTTGAACTATTTCTTCATCTTTATGCAGATAATAATAGGCTTCGTCCATTTTAACAGCTTTACGAATATAAAATAAGGCATCCTTATTATTCCCTATAGAATTTAGTATTTGGCTTAATGAACTATAAAGTCTGGAAGTATTAACGGTGTCTTTAAATTTCTCGAAAATCCGAATGTTCTTTAAACAATTTTCAATCGCGTCGCTAAAATTTCCTTGTTGAAAATCAATGTGACTAATAGTGTTATAGCTCATGCCTTTATGTTTTTCATAAATTGGCGGCAGATGTTTTGATTGCTTTTCTGCTAAACTAATTTCAAGCAAAGCACTATCCGCATATTTCCGAGCATTAGGTAAATCGGTTTCTGCATAAATTTTAGCAAGTTCATTATAAGCTTCTATTCGTATGGTATCAGTTTCAGAAGTATTAAGAATAGCTTTCCATTTCTTAGCCTCATCCTGCCCCTTTAATACAGTAAAAGAAACAGAAAATATAAAAATTAAAATATGTAGAAATTGCTTTTTCAAACTTCTATAAATGTAAAAAATAAACAGAAGCGATATAAATATAAATTCAACAAATAATACATTTCACGTTAGTTCTTTAATGCACCCGTTAGTTCCTTAATAACCAACGATACTTTATAATTTATAATCTTAATGTGTTTTACAAAATAAAAATTTAAGGCACGTTGGTTCTTAAATGTATGACGTAGATTAATAAACCATAAATCAATTTCTGTTTTGTATCACCTTTACAACAATAAAAATCAATCTCATGACAAGAACATTACGCATACTAAGTATTATTGTTTTAGCTTCATTAATAAACCTAGTAAAGTCTCAATCTATATGGGTTAAACAATTTGGAGGTACCATGGCTGAAAAAGGCAACGCTGTTAAAGTAGACGGAAGTGGCAATGTTTATTCTATAGGTACTTTTTCAGGTACTTGTGATTTTGACCCTTCCTCAGCAACATTTACTTTAACTTCAAGCGGTAATCAGGATGTTTTTATTAGTAAACTGGATGCCTCAGGAAATTTTGTCTTTGCCAAAAAATTTGGTGGCACATCGGCTGAATATCTTGATGATTTAGCTTTCGACGCTTCTGGTAATATTTATTTAATTGGTGAATTTAGCACTACAGTTGATTTTGACCCTGGTACAGGAACATTTAATATGACAGCTCCAGGAACAGGTACCGATATTTTCGTTTGTAAATTAGATATGAATGGAAATTTTATTTGGGCAAAACAAATGGGGAGTCCTTGGTGGGACAGCGGCAACTCAATTGCAATAGACGGAAGCGGAAATGTTGTGATTACAGGAGACTTCGCAACTACTTCTGCTGGTCCGGCAGATTTCGATCCGGGTCCTGGTACATTCACTTTTACTTCGGGGACCGGTGGTGGAAATACCGATATTTTTATTTCTAAGCTTACTTCCGCAGGAAACTTTGTTTGGGCAAAACAAATTGGTGGGATTAACGGTGATTTTGGAAATTCTCTCGAAGTAGATAACAGTAATAATATAATTGTAGGTGGTTATTTCACAGGCACAGCTGATTTTGATCCTAATGCGGGCACAACAAATCTGGTTTCTTTAGGTATGGAAGATATTTACATTCTCAAATTAGATGCTTCAGGAAACTTTATTTGGGCCAGAAATATGGGTAGCAACACTGTTGACTATTGTAAGTCGATTGCATTAGATGCCTCCGGAAATGTTTATAGTACCGGTTCATTCAGAGGTACTGCTGATTTCGACCCAAGTGCTTCATCATATACTTTAGCTTCAGTTGCCGGTGATGATATTTTCATTAGTAAACTAGATGCTTCAGGAAATTTTGTGTGGGCTAAAAGTATGGGAAGTACAAGTGCTGATGTTGCAAATACAATTACTACTGATGCAACGGGCAATATTTATACCACTGGTGTATTTCGTTTATCAATGGATGTAGACCCAAGCTTGGCAAGTTATAGTTTAACCACTTTGGGAAATGGTGATGTATTTATACATAAATTAAATTCAGCAGGTAATTTTTTATGGGCTGGACAATTTGGAGGTACAAACGATGATTTTGGTAATGGAATTGCAGTAGATGCTGCCGGAAGCTTATATACAACTGGCTATTTTAATGCTACTTGTGATTTTGATCCAAGTGTTGGAAGTTTAAACCTTACTTCCATTGGACAAACTGATGCCTTTGTACAAAAAATGTGTCAAACAACAGCACAGCCTGGTACTATTAATGGTCCGGTATCTATTTGTGCAAATGCCATTAACAATTATACTGTAACACCAGTGGCCGGAGCTACTTTATACAACTGGAATTTACCTTCCGGATGGATAGGTACAAGCTCTACCAATACCATTAATACAACATGTGGTAATTCAGGTTTAATTACAATAACAGCTGCTAATGCTTGCGGAGTTAGTATTCCCCAAACATTAAGTGTAACGGTTAACGCATTACCTACAGTAGTTTCCTCTATTAGTAATTCAATGATTTGCAGTGGACAAAGTGCAACACTAATTGCGAGTGGTGCTACTTCGTATTCCTGGAGTACAGGTGCTTCTACACAAATAATTATTGTTAGTCCAACTTTAAGTACAAATTATACTGTAACCGGAACTGATGCTAATACTTGTCAGAATACTTCTACTCTATCCTTAACCGTTTCAGCTTGCACTGGAGTAAATTCCTTAACAGGTGAAAAAATTGATTTTAATCTTTATCCAAACCCTACGAATGGAATTGTGATACTGAATGTAAATGAAGAAGCTATAGGCGGACAAATAAGAGCATTTAATGCTTTAGGTGAGATGATATTTAGCTATGCTGTATTGGAGACAAAAACAAAATTGGATCTTAGTCAGCAACCTGTCGGCATTTATTTTATCGTTCTAAAAAGTGATAAAGGTTCTGTGACCCGTAAAATAATAAAAGAGTAGCATTTATGGTGAGTTTGAAAACAGGATGTTTGATCTTGGCAGTGCTTGTGTCTGTTTTGTGTATCAATTCTGGTGATAAAGAGAAAGAATTAGACATTGGCCTGCCAACCAAAATTTGTTTTGTCGCACCTTTATAATAATTAATTCCTATAATATGAATACAATCAAATTAATTTTAGTTACGATTCTGTTTACTATTACTCAATTTTCTTTTTCGGAAAACCCGGGTATTATTTTTATGAATGCAAAAGGTGAAGTAACCACTGTTTTTTTAGCAGGTGAAGAAATTCGCGGCAGAATTAACCTTCCAAAACCCGTAAAGGATTATTTAAAAGGAGAAACTGCTACACAGATCCGAATAGATGTAAGATCAACCTCGGATGAAATATCAGGAATTGCTGTTACAAAAATGCTGAGGGCTTCAGAATTAAATAATTCTTATATAGATTTTGATGTTTATCCCACTGCGCAAAAAGCAAAAGATATTTACGAAAGCGGTTTAGGTTTTTTCTTTAGCTTTTATCCAACAAACGCGTCTCCAAAAGGTGTGATAAAATTTGAAGTAGCCGTTGGCGATGAGTATAACGAGAATTACAATGGACTTTCAAAAATGGAAGTCTCAGGAGAGATCTCAATTGACTATACCAAAATTACTGCAAATGAATACAGTAAATTATGGAGTAAAGGAAAAGATGCGCACGATGCAGCAGAGGCAAATGCTTCAAAAATTGCTTCGATTGAAAATGCAGAATCAGTAAAATCCATGCCTTTGCCAATTGTCTTCACAAAACCAAGTAAAGCTGGTTATACAGGTTATAGCAACGCCGTTATCATAAACATGATCAAAGCAAGATATAAGATCAATGCGGTTTATATGTTAACCTTTGATGAACCGGATGGTCTTGGTGATTTTAATTCTCTGAAAGACTTAAACAATTATCCTAGTGAGAAATTAGGGAATCATGTTTTTTATTTTGCGTTTAAGGATGAGTTAGATGGTCAGTATAAATTTGCAGGTGGCCGATTAAGAATGTTATATGAAGGAAATGGCAAATATTCCGAAGCCTTTATTTTCCCCTACTCACCTTTAATGAATAACGATCCGAAATTCCCATTCGATTATGCCCGTAAAGATCTTGGATTTGAAAGTGTGTTCTTTATGGATGGAGCAAAAATTAAAAAATAATAACATGAAAATAGAAATGCAGCCAAACGAAAAAATAATTGATACCTGGACGATACTATATGAAACTCCAAAAGGTGATAAGTATAATGGAAAATTAACTGTAACCAATCACCGTCTTTTGTACGACGCTAAATTTGATGTCTCTGCAAAAGGAATGCTTGAAGAAGCTTTATTTGTAAAATGGGGGTCAGAAGATTTTGTAGTGATTCCTAAATTAAGGATAAGAGAGATTGAAGTTTCAAAAGGCTTTTTTGCAAAAAAAGTAATTTTAACACTTGACAATAACACAAAACACACTTTTAATTACGGTATGTTGAATGTTGATCCTATAGCGAATGCCATTAAAGGATGCTAAAAAAAACGGCAGAAAAGCAATTCACTTCTCTGCCGTTTCTAATTTATTTTTCAATTACAATTTTCTTTATACTTAAAGTTTTATTGTTTTGAAGAATGTTTACCGTATAAACACCTCCTGATATCGAGCCCGTGTTAATAACGATAAACTGATTGAGTGCGTGTGTTTCATAAACCAATTGACCTAACACATTCCGAATTTCAATTGTTGTTTCCGTTTTTTCTAATCCATTTAAATCCACATTTAAAATATCATTAGCCGGATTAGGGTAAATTTTAATTGAAGTATTTACACTGTAACCTGCAATTCCCAATGCAATTTTATCATTTGATTGATTACTTTTTGTTTTAGTTTTCATAACTAAAACTTTCGCTGTTGGAATACAACTAAATCCAACTGCATCTACAAACCATTTTACATTTAATGGCCAGAAAGAATTATATAATGGGTCATTTGCTAATCCACCTGTTGTGCTAGTGATTAAAGTTTCAGTTCCGGTACTCACCATTCTTCTTTTTAAATTATAATTAGATATCGGCGTTGTTGTTGTTCCTTCAATCGCGTACATATTCCAGTTAAAATTACCGTTCATTTGATCTTGAACAAAAATGGTTTCATGCCATAAACTCATTGGACTTAAATTTCCGCAAGAATCTCTTAATTGAATTTTGTATTTATAATACGTTAAGTTTGGATCTCCGTTTGCTGGACCAATGCTTCTGTTAGTATCAACATACATACTAAATGAAGAATATTTTAAACCGGCAATACGTTTGTAAACATTACTGCTTACTTCGCGATAAACAATGAAGCTATCCGCTTGAGGGTATAAAGTTTTTTCCCAATAAATTTCATTGTTGTTTCCCAAACTATCTACTGTTACTTGACAGATATCGGGTGTTTGCGCATAAGAAGAAACATTTACAGTACTTGATTTTATACAACCATTACTTAATGTAACATTCACGGTATAATTTGTTGTTCCAGCACCAGAAGTAACTGTTGGGTTTAAAACTGAAGCACTACTTAAATTTGTGGCCGGGCTCCAAGCTACAGATGCGGGTGAAGCAGGATTACAAGTTGCATTTAAAACTGCTTTTTGCTTACACAACATATTTAGATTGGAACCGGCACTTAAACTGGCTGGTAAAAATGTAACACTAAATGTTGCGGGCGTCCCAACACATGAACCTGTTGTACCTGTAACAGTATAATTTGTGCTAATTGTTGGAGAAACAGAAATAGAAGCTGTTGTTGCTCCGGTGCTCCAACTATATGTTGTAGCACCTGATGCTGTTAAAGGAACAGATGAGCCTTGACACACAGTTGAAAAACCACTTACTTGAGTAGTTAAACAGCCAATCTTACCTACGAAAAGATCGATTCCTCCTAAATTATTCACAGTATATGTATCGAACGATGCAAGACCGCCTATATTACCGGCAGTATATAAATTTCCTGCTGCGTCTGCCGCACATGAATATCCAGTTTCATTTCCTGAACCTCCCGCCTTTGCACCCCACTGGACGAGCCTGAGCTATTATATTTTGCAATGAACACATCAGTGCTAGGGCCCGGTGTATAATTGCTTAAAGTGGTTGTTCCTACTGTCGTTACTGTTCCAGAAAACGAACCAATCATGTAAGGGTTGTCATTTCCGTCAACACTCAAATCATAAACATATTCATCTCCTAACCCAGCTACTTTTTGTGCCCACTGCGCAGTACCCGCACTATTATATTTTGCAATGAAAGCATCATAACCACCTACTGGCGTTAAGGTTGTTGTTCCAACTATACAATTCGCACTTTGAAAGTAACCCGAAATATAAAAATTATTTGAAGCATCAGCATCAATTCCGCCTACAAAGTCACCGCTCCCGCTGGAACCTAAATTACGTGCCCATTGAAAAGTACCACTTGTGTTATACTTACCTATCCACAAATCCTGATTACCATAACTTGTTAGAACAGTCGTACCGATAGTCGTGGTAGCTGCAACAACCGTTCCTGAAAATGTCCCTAACATGGCAGGTGAACCTGTAGCGTCTACACCTACTGCATAACTCCAGTCATCACAACCCGCAGAACCTGCATCAATTGCCCATTGAAGAGTACCGAAACTATTTAATTTTATCAGATATGCCTCTTTTTTCCCAGTTGCACTTGTGTTAGTTAATGTAGTTGTATTAATAACAAAGTTGTTGTTTTCATAAGTTCCTGTAAAATAAAGTGCGGAAATTGCATTTGAATAAACCATACTACCTGCGTATTCGTTCCCTGTGCCGCCGTATCCGTTTAACCATTGCACTACCCCTGATGCATCAAAACATGCCACATAAACTTGAGAGGTGCCTGAACCAATATTTGTATAGGTCATGGGAGGAATCGAAACAAACGGACTGGTATAGGTACCATTAATATAAACACGGCCTATCGCATCACAAGTGAGTCCCGATACGAATTCATTAGAACTACCCCCGATTCTTGCGGCCCACAAAGGAACACCTGAAGGATTAAATTTAGCAACATAAGCATCAAAACCAACACCTGAGTTGTTTACAGTTATTGTTCCAATTTGAATGGAGCCACTGTTAAAAATTCCGGCAACATAAATATTGCCTGTCGGATCGATACAAACTTTTCTTGCCTGATCACTGGCTGTACCGCCACCACTCATGGCCCATTGCCAGGATTGGGCTTTTACGTCAACACTCAATAATAAAATTAAAATGATTGCTAATACCGTAAGAATAACGTTGAATTTTGAGTTAATGTTTTTCATTAGTCTTATTTTATAATTAATTGATATTTAATTTCTTGATAATTTAAAGGCATTAAACTTTGCCTAATTATCTATTATAAAAGTATCGTATAATAAAACAGATTAATTAACAACTTAACCAAACGGGGTTTTGGTTTAACGAAAAATGATTAGGGCTTTATACCTTCTTTTTTATCCATAAAAAAAGCCAATTACAAGGTTTTTGCAATTGGCTTTTAAAGGATATTTAGCTTATTATTTTCCTATAACTATTTTCTGAACAGAAATTAGTTTTTTGTTTTGGCTAATGTTAATCATATAAACACCACCGGCAATATCATTTGTATTAATAACTAAATGCTGATTTAAAGATTTGGTTTCATAAACAGTTTGTCCTAACATGTTTTTTATTTCAACATCAGTTTCAGTTTTATCCAATCCGTTTAAATCAACGTTTAGAATATCATTTGTTGGATTTGGGTAAATTTTAATGGCACTATTTAAACTGTAACCATTAATTCCTAAGGCAATTTTATCATTCGACTGATTACTCTTGGTTTTAGTTTTAGTCACCATTACTTTTGCCGTAGGATTACAATTGAAACCAATTGCATCAACAAACCATTTCACATTTAATGGCCAGAATGAATTGTATAAAGGATCATTAGCTAAACCACCGGTTGTACTTACAATTAGTGTTTCAGTACCTGTACTAACCATTCTTCTTTTTAAGTTATAATTTGATATTGGTGTTGCAGTTGTTCCTTCAATAGCATACATATTCCAGTTAAAGTTACCGTTCATTTGATCCTGAATAAATATGGTTTCATGCCACAAACTCATTGCACTCATATTGCCGCATGAATCTTTCATACGTAACTTATATTTATAATAAGTTAAGTTAGGGTCGCCATTTGCCGGACCAATACTTCTATTAGTATCAACATACATACTCATTGCAGAGTATCTTTGACGGGCAATAAGTCTATAAACATTAGTGCTTACCTCGCGGTAAACAAAAAAACTATCCGCTCTTGGGTATAATGTTTTCTCCCAATAAATCTCATTGTTATTTCCTAAACTATCAACTGTTACCTGACAAATATTAGGTGTTTGTACAGCAGAGTTAACATTTACAGTTGGAGATTTAACACAGCCATTACTTAAAGTAACGTTCATTGTATAAGTGATATTCCCTGTTACTGTAGCTGTTGGTGTTAATACAGAGGCGCTACTTAATCCTGTTGCAGGAGTCCAAGTTACTGAACTTGCCGAGGGGCTGCATGTTGCGGTTAGTACTGATTTTTGTTTACATAATAAACTCAAATTACTACCGGCAGAAGCACTCGCAGGTAAAAAAGTTAAACTTAAAGTACCAGCGGTACCAACACAAGAACCACTTGTTCCAGTAGCGGTATAAACTGTAGTGACTGTTGGAGATACTACAATATTTGATGTGGTAGCACCTGTGCTCCAACTATACGAAGTAGCTCCGGTTGCAGTTAAAGTTGCAGTAGTACCAGCACATATATTTGATGGACCAAGAATACCGGTTGTTAAACATCCTATTTTAGCAAGGAAAATATCGTAAGCACCAAGAGTTGTTATAGTATTAGAAGAAAAAGCGCTCATACCGTCCATATATCCGCCAACATAAATATTACCATTCGCATCAAGGTCAATTGCAGGTGGCGGTACTTCGTTAGCTGTACCGGTTGATTTGGCATTCCATTGGTATACACCAGATGTGTTATACTTCGCCACAAACAAATCATAGGTTCCAAGGAAGGCATTAGATAATGTTGCAGAACCTACATTACAAGTAGAACCATCAAAATAACCTAAAAAATAAGCATTACCTGCAGCGTCAACTGTAACACCACCTGCATAATCATTAGTTGTTCCACTTGCCCTTACTGCCCATTGAGCAATACCGCTTGAATTATATTTTGCTAAATAACCATCGTACCCCCCGCTATTTGGCAATCCAATAGAACCAAAATTCATTGATGACTGACCGCTTAATGCAACATAAACGTTGTTCGACCCATCAACATCAAGATTACTTGGATAATCACCTGAAGTACTACCCATACCAGTCGCCCAAGTAAAGGCACCTGCTGCTGAATACTTCGCTAACCAAACATCGCCTGAACCATACTGTGCTATAACGGAACTGGTGCCAATAGTGGTAGTTGCATTATAAGTCCCAACAATATTTGGATTCCCATTCACATCAACTTCAACATCATTAGCGTATTCATCAGAGTTTGCTGAACCTAAATTTCTACCCCAATTCACGGTGCCGTTACTATTAAATCGAATCAAGAAACCTTCAGATTTACCTGTTAAGCTGGTATTATTTATGGTAACAGAACCAATTGCTAAAGTAGGATCGTAAAATGTACCACATACATATAATCCTGAAACAGCATTTGAATAAGCACAACCACCGGGTAATTCCTGATTTACTCCACCGTAAGTGTTAAACCATTGTGGTGTACCCAAAGAGTTTATACAAGTAACAAACATGTTGTTTGTTGGCGAAACTGTGTTTGAATTGGCCGCAGTATATGGAGGAAAAGAAATAGACGGACTGATAAAATGGCCTACTACATAAATTCTACCAGATGCATCTGAAGAAAGACCTGTAACGTATTCACTCATTGTGCCGGTAATACGTTGTACCCATTGCGCAACCCCATTTGGATCGTACTTAGCAATAAAAATACCTCTTCCTGAGGTACCTCCGTTATTTACCGTTATAGTACCAATAGTAATGGATACACTTTCAAAACTTCCGGCTACATATACGTTACCAGAAGCATCAACAATTGTACGACTAACATAATCGTTTACAGGACCACCACCGCTTTTAGCCCATTGCCATGCTGTAGATTGCGCTGTAATTGAATTTGAAATAAAGAAAACTGAAATCGTTAAGAAAACAACGTTCTTAAATAAATTGTATTTTTTTGTAAAGTTAAATTTCATGGAAATATTTTTTAAAGTCTTAAAGATAAATAAAATTTCATAATACAACCTATTGGTTTTGGTTAAATTATAATAGTTTTTCTAAAGTTATAAGTAATCTAAATTTTAGATTCTTAACCTAACTTGTTTTAAGCTTAATGGTGTTAATTACTTTAAGTTTTATTGAATTCATTAAAGCCCTACTTCTTTAATTTAGCCTAAAGCCAATTTAGCAATGTCAGATATAGCCCATTATTTTACGCCCATCAATTTCGAGCAAGTAAACGAAAACAAAGAATTACAAGAAGGTCAACTTGGAAAGGACTTTGATATTTACAAAGAAGGTTCTGATTTTCCTGAACTTGAGAATATTGATATCGCTATAATTGGTGTTTGTGAAGATAGAAATGCTATCAATAACGAAGGTTGCTCTTTAGCACCCGATACAGTTCGTAATTTTTTATACAGTTTATACAGCGGAAATTTTCAATCGAAAGTGGCCGACTTAGGAAATATTACTGAAGGACATTCGGTTGATGATACTTATTTCGCCTTAAAAAGCTGTGTGGATTTTTTAGTCCGCAAAAATATTATCCCCGTAATCATTGGTGGTAGTCAGGATTTAACCTACGCCCAATTTTTAGGGTACAAAGATTTAGAACAAACTATTAATATTGCTTCAGTTGATTCAACTTATGATTTAGGAAACCCTGAAGAAGACATCACCAATGTTTCTTACTTAGGAAAAATCATTTTACATCAGCCCAATTATTTATTCAACTATAGTAATATCGGTTATCAAACTTATTTGGTGAGTCCGGCTTCAACAGCAATGATGACGAAATTATATTTTGACTCTTATCGACTCGGACAAATACGAGATAAAATTGAAGATGCAGAACCAATTATCCGTCAGGCCGACATGCTAAGTTTTGATATTACTTCCATTAAACATGCTGATGCCCCTGCAAATCCAAACGCATCGCCTAACGGTTTATATGCCGAGGAAGCTTGTCAAGTTATGCGTTACGCGGGTATGAGTGATAAATTAACTTCATTAGGTATTTATGAAATTAATCCTGCTTTTGATACTTCAGGAAAAACTTCGCATTTAGCAGCTCAAATGATTTGGTGTTTTATGGATGGATTTTACAATCGTAAAAATGATTTTCCATCACGTACTAATCCGGAATACTTGCGTTTTAATGTAGTTTTGCAAGATGAGAAATACGAAATCAATTTCTATAAAAGCAAAAAAAGCGACCGTTGGTGGATGGAAATTCCCTATCCTCCTCATAAAGGATTAAAATTTGAACGTCATACTTTAATTCCATGTTCTTATAAAGATTATGAAATGGCAGTTAAGAATGAGATTCCTGATCGCTGGTGGCAGACTTATCAGAAATTGTCATAATAAATCCCCTTGTTTGCGGTAAGTGTATTTGAAAGTGTTTTTATACTTTCATTGAATGAAATCATTTTGCTTTTCACTTAGTCTTTTAATTTCTTCCGTTTCATTTTCCCAACAAATAAAAAACGGAAATGATGTAATAAACGCCATGTATAAAAAATATGATGGCGGAAAGAAATGGTATAAATATTTTAGTTTTACTCAAGATGCTTTTTTTTATAGAAATGATTCTATAATAAAAAAAGAAGTTTGGCACGAGATAGGAAGTTTTCCCGGATATCTAGCAATTAAATTTGATAGTAAAAAGAGTAAGGACGGCGTTATTTTTGCAGTGAATAAAGTATACAGTATTAAAGATGGTGTAGCTAAAGAACCAAGAACATTTATTCATGATTTAATTTTAGTTGGATTTGACGCATACTTTTTGAAACCTGAAATTACTGCTCACCTACTCGATTCTCTTGGCTATAATCTAAAAGAAATGCATATGGATGTGTTTGAAGGACGTAAAGTTTATGTTATTGGCGTACAACCCGGTGATGAAAAAACACCTCAGTTTTGGATTGATGCAGAACGATTGTATTTGCACCGAATCATTTATAAAAAGAAAGAAAATATTACCGATTGTGTTTTTGGAGATTATGAAAAAGTAAATGGCAACTGGGTGGCAAAAAAAGTCACATTTAAACATAACGGTGTGCTGCAAATGGTAGAGAAATATTACGATTTAAAATTTCCAAAAGAACTAAATCCCGATATATTTTCACCAATAAAGTTTGCTGAAACAAAATGGTAGAAATATTAGTATCTAAAAAATTTAGATACTGTTAACTCATTGACACATAATTCTTAATAATTTAATCGGTGTTTGCAACTCAATTTAGTTCGCAAAATGTTAACTTTATAACGTTTTTACTCATGTCTAATTTACTATTAAACTATTTGCATTTATGAATGTGATTTAATTTGTCATTCAGGAACGTGTGTTTTGTATTGTTTCTTTTTGTTTAACATCTTCTATAAATATTTTATTTGGACAAGGTGGTCCGGGTGGCGTTGGAAGTCGCTGCCAATAATAAAGTTTGGTTTGACGCAAACAGGGGGTTACTATTGGTTGCTGGTGGCGTAAATGTTTGGGCCGACCAGTCCGGCAATGCTTTTAATGCTACTGCCAATGGGGCAGCAGCTCGGCCGACATTTGTTGCTGGTTCTGTTAATGGGTATCCTTCGTTAGATTTTGATGGAGTTAATGATGAAATGTGGATTAACGATAATGCCGCATTAGATTTAACCCAATGGCATTTTTTTATAGTTCCTGCTGTTGATTTATCAAAAGATTACAATGCTTGGTTAACGAAAGGAAATGATGGACAAGAGAATTTTGAATTACTTAGTTATGCAACAAATAATATTCACACGCCTCTTTTTTTTACAGATGCTACAAGAACTTCGCCAAGTTCGGCAAACGGTGTAGTTGGTGCCGCTTTTAATATTATAGAATATAGTTTCGTTAATACTGTTGGGCGTGATGTATACAGAAATTCTACTTCGATTTTTACAGACAATGAAGCGAAGACCCCCGCAGTAAATACTTTTAGTGTATATATTGGAAACGAAAAAAATATTGCCGGCCGATTTATAAATGGCGATTTAGCAGAAGTAATAATGTATAATGCCCCTCTTAATTCGGCACAACGCGTTATAGTTAATAATTACTTAGCAGCTAAATACAATCTGGCTCTTGCTGCTGCGGATGATTTATACGATGAGGATAATGCAGGTAACGGAAATTACGACCACGAAGTTGCAGGTATTGGTAGAGTTAATGCAACAAATACAAATGTTGATGCACAAGGATCGGGAATGGTTAGAATTTTAAACCCTGTTGGTTTAGGAAATAACAGTATTATATGTTTGGACATGATAACGGTGTTGTTGGCTCTTATACAACAACCGATTTTCCAGCTGCAGAAGGATTACAAGGACGATTGTGAAGAGTTTGGAGAGGTTCTGAAACAGGTTCTATCACAAGTTTTGATGTTCGTTTTGATTTAACAGGTTTAGGTCCTGTTGTTCCTGCCACACTTCGTCTTTTAATTGACACAGATAATGACGGTATTTTTGCTGACGAAACTGTTGCAGGTGGTGGTGTTGTTGGTGGAGCTGCTTTAATTGGAGGCAATGTTTATGGGTTTACAGCCGTAACCGGATTAAATAATAATTTACGCTTTACCTTAGGTTCACTTGATATCACTTCTACCCCATTACCAGTTGAGTTATTAGATTTTTCCGGTATTCTTAATAAGAATAAAGTAGAACTTTCTTGGTCGACAGCTACAGAAAAAAATAGTGATTACTTTGATGTTGAAAGAAGTGTAGACGCACAAGAGTTTACTAAAGTTGGAACGCAAAAAGCAGCTGGTAATAGTAATAAAATTTTAAAATATTCTAATATTGATGAAAGTCCTTTGAATGGTATTTCATATTACCGCTTAAAACAATTTGATACAGATGGTTCTTTTCATTTTAGTAATATCATTTCAATAAATGTTATAAAAGAAAAAAACGTGAAATTTATTGTATATCCAAATCCAAATAAAGGCGAGTTTACGGCAGATATATCAGGTATCGAAAACAATCACGAGGTGCAAATTAGCTTAAGAGATGAAAAAGGTGCTACTGTTTATGATTCTAAATTTTTTATTCAGGATGATAACTCCAACAAACTAAACATTGTTCCTGAAAGCAAACTTCCTAACGGACTCTACATATGTACACTTACTCTAGAGGGTATAGATTATCACGTGAAAGTAATAGTAAATTAATCAAACTTTAATTAGACCTAGCTATTACGCAATTCCTACAATTATGTTTAAACATTATAAGTTTTTTCTGTTTAAAAAAGTAAAAATCCATTTTTTACTTCTATGTTCTATAACTTTTATATTTAGCGGATGTTTCAAAAAAATAATTTCCATAAAACAAGGCGATAAGCATTATGTAAAAGGGAATTATTACGCAGCCAAAGAATCGTACGAAAAAGCCGTGCGGCTCGACACAACAAGCTATACGGCAAATTTAAAACTAGGACTAATTTTAAACGAAGAACTTAACCAAATTGATGAATCGCTTCCTTATTTACAACGTGCGGTACGCTATAGGAAAGGTTCCGATACTATCCCCGACATCTTGAAAGCATTTGGCGATTATTGCTTTTATGGAAGCGGCTATAAGCAAGCCGGTAGTTTTTATAAAGGCATTAATGATGTTATTATTGATAATAGTTTGAAATACGATGTTTATAACAGATTAAATAATATCACTTACGCTTTAGGTAATCCGGATAAAAACAAAAAGAGCATTGCCGGTATTATCAATCTTGGACACACTGTTAACTCTTATTACGCCGAATACAACTCTGTTTTTGATGTTTCAGAAAGACGACTTTATTATACTGCACGCAGACCAGAAAACATTGGACAAGCTTGTGATAAATGGGATGGTAAATATTTTGAAGATATGTATACCTCTAATCACATGTATAAATTTGGTTTTACACCCCCCGAAAATTTCACCAATCACGCTTCTGAATTAGCCAATGTAAAGAATACAAAAAGACACGAATCTATTATTTCTGTTTCTAATAATGATAGCATTTTATTTTCATATAAAAACAATTCTATCTATGTTTCAAAACTAAAGGATGGCGTTTGGTCGGAACCCGAAAAAATGAATAGGAAAATTAATAAGGGTCGCTATCAAAACCACATTTCAATTGCGCCAGATAACAAAACAATTTTCTTTTCAAGTAATAAACGTAATGGCGAAGGTGGTCTTGATCTTTTTATGGTAAAACTAACCAAAGACAGCACCTGGAGCGATCCTATTAATTTAGGTCCAAAAATTAACACTAGTAAGGATGAAGAAAGTGTTGAGATTCAAGCCGACGGCAAAACAATTATTTTTCGTCTAAAGGCTTGCCGGGTTATAGTGGTTATGATGTTTTTAGCACAACTATTATAGGAGATAATGAATTCTCTGACCCTATTAATCTTGGCCCGCAAATTAATAGTCCTTCAGATGATATTTATTTAAAATTAGATAGTACTATGACGGAAGGATTTCTTTCTTCATCCCGTAGAGGTGGTTATGGTGATATGGATATTTACCGTTTCTATTTTCTAAATAAACCCAATTTTAATAAGTGTATTTGCGACGATTCTATTTTAAATAATAAAATTAATACTGCAATGAATCTTAATTTAGTTAAGATTAATGATTCTATTAAAATTGACTTAAGTGCGTTTAAAGAAATTTATGGTCACCCAACTCTTTATACCTTCTGGAAAATAGACAACAAAGTACTAAATGTAGATACAAGTGCGATTAGTTTTGCCTTCGATAAAAAAGGTCATCACAATATTGATGTACAGTTTGTATCTAAATGTGATACCTGTTATGATAGATTAGTTTATTGCTACGGAAAAAACATCATCGCCTACGATAAAGATATTACAGATACCATTGACTATGTAAAGGAACCGGATGACAAGGTAATTAGCCTTGACCCAGTTTATTTTTACTTCGATAAAGATTTTCTTAGGTCAGATGCCATTACAACCTTAAAAGAAGATATTAAAGTTTTAAAAGAAAACCCATACACCTATATAAAAATTATTGCAAATTGTGATAGCCGAGGTCCACGTGAATACAATATAGACCTCGCCCAACGAAGAGCAGCATCTGTTGTTAAATATCTCAAGAAAAACAACATTGCTTCTGACCGGATCGTAGAAATTATTCCTTTAGGTGAAGATAAACCGATTAACAATTGTAAGGACGGTGTAACTTGTCCGGAAAGTGAGCATCAGAAAAACAGAAGAGTTGATTTAATAATTGCTGAAACAAAAGTTAAAGGTTAACTTATCTTTTAAAGTAAACATTCGTTAACCATGTTTTAAATAAGGGATCCATAAACTCAGGGTATGGATTAATGGTATCAATAATTTCTTTATTCTCTAAAGCTTCTTTAATACGGATAACATTAGCAGAGGTTCCTAATTTATAGGTATTGATAGTTTCAGCAGAGCTAAATTGTTTTACGTTGTGACACATTGCTTTTAAATAGTTTAATTGACTATTAGTTAAACTATCTGTTTCGCGCTGGAATAAGATAGCATTATGACTCCAAAGATTCTCTACGGCCCTTGTAATGTCTTTATCAGTGCATGTCTTTTTAGAGATGAGCCAAACTTGTTGCGATAATTGCTGAACAAAATAAGGATGGTTTTCCATTAGCTGAGCAATTTTAGCGGCTTGATGTGGCTCTATATTTTTACCAGTTTCCCTAAATCGTTTTTTAATGAAACTTATCCAATAGTTTTCTTTAATTTTTTCGAGGAAAATAACATCTCCGAATTTGTAAAATGGTTTGGATGGACTTGAAAATAATTCCATCAATAAATGACGTTTACTACCATATAGACAATACGAAGTTTGCTTATGATGTTGCCAATGGGCGCGGAGTTTTTTTGGAAACCTAAAGGGTCGTCAAAAAAAGAAATGTTCTGGAATTCATCAATACAAATTACCAGTTTTATTTTTTTGACTTTACAAATAGTTTCGGCGAGGTTTAATATTTCTTCGGGAGCTTTTTTAATTTCTTTTATATCTAAACCAATAGAAAATTCATTATCAGGGTTTAAACCAATAGTAAATTGCGGGATTATTTTTTGAAGAGCTTTTTAGCTTGCTCTACTCTTTCTTCCCATTTGTTGGAGGTGACTTTAATTAATTCCCTTACATATACCTCATAAAATTCCTGCTCGGTACGGATGTTAAACAAATCAATAAAGCAATAGCGAATGTTTTTGTTTTTATTGCGCGGATGTTCGGTTACTTTTTTAACTAAAGAGGATTTGCCCCAGCGACGAGGTGAAATAAGAATGGTGTTAATACCCACATGAAAATTCTGAAGTAACTGGGTAGTTTCTTTCTCACGGTTAGTAAAATCCGAGCCACTGGCAATTTTGCCATACATAAACGGTGCATCATCCCTTATTTCCATACCCAAATTTAAGTAACATTTTTGTAACTTACAAACTACTAAGTTACATTTATGTAAGTTACAAGTTTGTTACTTTTAGAAAAGTGAAGATTTGAGCTTAAAATGACCAAAAACAAAAAAGCCTCGACATATGTCGAGGCTTTTACTAGTATAAGAATTAAGATTATTTACTCTCAGCTTCCTTTTCAGGCTTTGGTAATAATACCTTACGTGATAATTTATACTTCTTGGTTTTAGGATCGTTACCCATAAACTTAACTTGTATTTTATCACCTTCTTTTAATACACCTTCCAATGTATCTAAGCGTTTCCAGTCTACTTCACTAATGTGTAATAAACCTTCTTTACCCGGTAAAAACTCTACAAATGCACCGTAAGGCATGATTGTCTTAACAGTAGCATCGTAAACTTCTCCTTCTTCAGGAACTGCCACAATACCTTTAATACGAGCCATAGCAGCATCAATGTATGCTTTGTTCTCACCAAATACTTCAACAATACCTTTGTTATCCACTTCAGTAATAGTGATTGATGTATTAGTTGCTTTTTGCATTTCCTGAATAACTTTTCCACCAGGACCAATAATCGCTCCAATGAATTCACCCGGAATTTCAATTTTAGCAAAACGAGGTGCGTGTGCTTTGTAATCAGAATTAGGAACAGAAAGAGTTTTTAATATTTCACCTAAAATATGTAAACGACCTTCTTTAGCTTGGTTTAAAGCTTGCTCCATTACTTCGAATGGTAAACCATTTACTTTTAAGTCCATTTGTACAGCTGTAATACCATCTTTAGTACCACACACTTTAAAATCCATGTCCCCTAAGTGATCTTCATCACCTAAAATATCAGATAATACAGCGTAATTATTATTAGCATCAGTAATTAAACCCAAAGCAATACCTGAAACCGGTTTGCTGATTTTAATACCTGCATCCATCATCGCTAAAGTACCGGCACAAACTGTTGCCATACTTGATGAACCGTTACTTTCTAAAATATCAGAAACGATACGGATAGTATAACCTGAATCAACAGGAACTACTTTTTTAAGCGCACGTAATGCTAAGTTACCGTGACCAACTTCGCGGCGACCAACACCACGGTTTGGTTTTGCTTCACCGGTTGAAAAACCAGGGAAGTTATAATGTAAAATAAATTTTGTTTCACCAATCGAGAATGCACCATCAATTTTCATTGCATCTTTAGCAGTTCCTAAAGTTAACAGTAGTTAACGATTGAGTTTCTCCACGAGTAAATACAGCGCAACCGTGTGCAGCAGGTAAATACCCTACTTCGCTCCAAATCGGACGAATTTGATTTGTTTTACGACCATCTAAACGGATTTTAGTATCTAAAGTCGCTTGACGTACCGCATCATATTCAACTTCGTGATAATACTTTTTAATTAAACCTTTTCTTGTAGCTAATTCTTCTTCAGTAAAAGTTAATTTGTATTCATCTAAAATTGCTTTGAAAGCAGCTTTACGCTCATTTTTATTTGGATTACCAGCTTTAGCAACATTATATACTTTATCAAATGTAGCTGCACTTACTTTTTCTTTTAAGTCAGCGTCATTTACTTCATGACAATATTCGCGTTTTGGTTTTAAACCAGCTTTTATTGCAAATTCATTAATAGCGTTGATTTGAACTTTAATAGCAGCGTGACCGAACTGAATAGCTTCTAACATTTCTTTCTCGCTGATTTCGCTCATTTCACCTTCTACCATTACGATGTCTTTAGCTGATGCTGCAACAATCATATCAATTGTTGAAAGTGCTAATTGATCAATATCCGGATTCAAAACTAATTTGCCATCTATTTTACCAACGCGTACTTCTGAAATTGGTCCGTTAAACGGAATATCAGAAACTGCAACTGCTGCAGATGCTGCTAAGCCAACTAAAGCGTCAGGCATTGTTTTTCTATCAGAAGAAATCAAACTTAACATCAATTGTGTGTCTGCGTGATAATCTTCAGGGAATAACGGACGCATAGCACGGTCAACGATACGGCTGATCAATACTTCATAATCCGATAATTTTGCTTCACGTCTGAAAAATCCTCCGGGGAATCGTCCCGATGAAGCGTATTTCTCTTGATAATCTACTGTTAATGGTAAAAAGTCTACACCTTCTTTTGCTTCCTTGTTACTTACAATGGTTGCTAAAATCATTGTGTCACCTAATTTTACGACTACGGCACCATCAGCTTGTTTCGCTAATTTGCCTGTTTCTAGAGTTACGATACGGCCATCGCCAATATCAAAACTGTGTGTTGTTCCTAATTGCATCTTTTTGTTTTTATGTTCGGGCGTTTCCCAAACGGTTTATATTTATTTTGTTTAATTTCTCTTTTCAATTTCCTTCGTCATCCTGAGCCTGCCGAAGGGCTCCTATTAATAAGAAAGGCATTTCGATTTTTTTCGAAATGCCCCGCTCAATAAATTACATCCGCAAAAAATTACTTACGGATATCTAATGTTTTAATAATCGCACGATAGCGATTAATATCAGTATGCTTTAAATAATCTAATAAAGCACGACGCTTACCTACTAAGTTTAATAGTGAACGCTGTGTTCCAAAATCTTTTTTATTGTCTTTTAAATGACCAGTTAAATGATCGATACGGAATGTAAATAACGCAATTTGCGATTCAGCACTACCTGTATTTTTTTCACTTCCACCGTGTTTCTTAAACACATCTTTTTTTACTTCTGACGTCAGATACATATTATCTTCTTTTAATTATTAAAATTCGAGTGGCAAATATAGAGATAATTTCGTGTACTTTAAAATGTTTTTTATTCGAAGTATTCTATAAATTAGTCTCTTCATTAAACAGAAGCACGAAATATATTGAATTTAAATATCTGATTATCAATATTTTAACAATTTAACCGAGAAATTAATTAAACCTTTACTCAAATTCCTTCGTCTTAATAAAAAACAAAAACCCAAAACTCAAAATATGAAATCAAAATTAGTTTACGCTTTAGCCCTTATAGTATTATCTGGGTCTTTAGTATTTACAGGATGTAAAAAAAGAAAAGCATTTAAAAACGAAGATGGTCAAACTTCAGCCGATAGCAGAACTGCTCAAGGTGAATCTGATGGGGCTATTAGTGATGCCAATACTATAATTTCAGAACAACCATTATTGCACGGAAGAGGTGGCTCTCCTAACGCTATTCAAGGTGTTCTTGGTACTATTTGTGGTTTAACAACCAATACTGTTAATATAGCAAATGGTGAGATTACATTAAATTATGATGGAACAACTTGTAACAACCGTACTCGTACCGGCTCAATTCGCTTAACAATATTAAACTATGCCGGCGGAGTTAGATGGAAGCATGTTGGTGCTGTTTTACAGGTTGACTATATCAATTACAAAGTGACACGCGCTTCTGATGGAAAAAGCGTTGAGTTAAATGGTACTCAAAATGTAACCAATAATTCAGGTGGAACTTGGTTTGATTTGATTTTCTTAGCGCAAGCCAATTTATCGCATCAAGTAACCGGAACTAACTTAAACGTTACTTTCGATGGAAGCAAAACAGCAGTATATAATATCAATCGTAAATTCACTTACACTTGGGCTTCTCCGGTTGTAACATGTGTTGGCGAAGGAATTGGAAGCAGCAATAGCTTAAGCAATCTTGAAAATTACGGCACAACCCGCGATGGCGATAATTTCACCAGTCAAGTAACAACTCCTGTAGTTTGGAATACTACTTGTGGTGCGTGGGCTCCAATACAAGGCGCAGTAAATGTTAAAGTAGATGATAAAGCGTTTGACTTAAAATGTACTTTTGGTGTGGATGCCAACGGAAATTCAATATCAGTTGCTCCTAATACTTGTGCTTACGGCATGAAAGTTGAATGGACCTACAAGAAAAAAACAAACAAAAAAATATTTGGTTACCAATAATCAATTAAGGTTTTAATTTTAAAGGAATCCCGTAGCCAAAAACTACGGGATTTTTTATTGACCCAAACCACTAATAACCCGCTCCTTTTACTAAATTTGCAGCTATGTTAGCGCACCAAGTTTTAATAGCAAGTTTAAAGGAAGCTCTCCTCCAATCCTATAACATTACAGCGAACGACGCAGATGTTATTTTACAAAAAACCCGAAAAGAGTTTGAAGGTGATTTTACATTAGTAACATTTCCGTTTATTAAAGCTACAAAACAAAGTCCGGAACAAGTTGGTGATACTCTTGGAAAATTTCTTTTAGCAAATAATCCAACTATCACAAAATACAATGTGGTGAAAGGATTTTAAATATCAGTTTAAGCAATTCGTTTTGGTTAGATTTTTTCTCAGGCTCTCAAAACGAAAATTACGGTTATAAAAAAGAAGGTTCGAGTGGAAGAACAGTGATGGTTGAATATGCTTCGCCTAACACGAATAAACCTTTACACCTCGGACATATACGTAATATAATTTTAGGACACTCTCTTGCGGAAATTTTAAAAACGCAAGGGCATAAAATTTTAAAGGTTAGTATTGTTAACGACCGCGGTATTCATATCTGCAAAAGCATGTTAGCTTGGCAAAAATTTGGGAATGGCGAAACGCCTCAGAGTTCAGGAATGAAAGGCGATCATTTAGTTGGGAAATATTATGTAGAGTTTGATAAACTTTACAAAAAAGAGATTGCCGAATTAATTTCACAAGGAAAAACGAAAGAAGAAGCCGAGAAGCAAGCGCCATCTATTATTGCAGCGCAAGAAATGTTGCAGAAATGGGAATTAGGCGATAAAGAAGTTAAAGAACTTTGGAAAACCATGAACCAATGGGTTTATGATGGTTTTGATGTGACCTACTCTACTTTAGGTGTTGGCTTCGATAAAATCTATTACGAAAGCAATACATATATTTTAGGAAAAGAAATTATTCAAGAAGGACTTGCCAAAAATATTTTCTATAAAAAAGAAAACGGAAGCGTTGCCATTGACTTAAGTGCAGATGGCTTAGATGAAAAAGTAGTTTTACGCAGCGACGGCACTTCTGTTTACATAACTCAAGATATTGGAACAGCAATCGAACGTTTTAAAGAGTACCCGGATTTAAAACAATTAATTTATACAGTTGGTAACGAACAAGATTATCATTTTAAAGTTCTGTTTCTCATCTTACAAAAATTAGGTTACGCTTGGGCGAAAGAATGCTATCATTTATCTTATGGAATGGTTGAATTGCCTGAAGGTAAAATGAAAAGCCGTGAAGGTACAGTTGTTGATGCGGATGATTTGTTAGATGAAATGTTTTCTACAGCAAAACAAACCACTCAAGAATTAGGAAAAGTTGAAGGCTTTAATGAAACTGAATTAGATCATTTATATAAAACGCTTGGCTCTGGTGCATTGAAATATTTCATGTTGAAGGTTGACGCGAAAAAGAAAATGTTGTTCGACCCCAAAGAGAGTATTGATTTTAATGGTAATACAGGACCGTTCATTCAATACACTTACGCAAGGATTCAATCAGTTCTTCAAAAATCCGGCCGTCATCCTGAACTTGGTTCAGGATCTTTCGAACTACCGAACTCTATCGAATTAAATGAATTGGAGCGTGAATTAATTAAACTAATTTATGAATTCCCGGCCGTGTTAGAAGAAAGTTCTAAATCATATAATCCTTCTCATGTTGCGAATTACATTTACGAATTAGCGAAGGTATTTAGCCGATTCTATCACGATTGCAGCATTTTAAAAGAAGAAAACGAAACTATAAAACAATTACGTCTGGCCTTAGCAAAGCAATGTGGTTCTATTATTAAGAACGGAATGAATTTATTAGGAATCGAGGTTCCAAATAGAATGTAGATGTTATTAATTATTTCGGGTTTCGGGTTGGATAGGCAAATAACCCGAAATAATAAACCCGAAATTAACGAATGAAATAGAAAGCGTAATTTTTATAACTTTGAACGGAATTAGTTAATGAAACCATCAATCCCCAGAGGAACAAGAGATTTTGGATCAGCAGAAATGTTGAAACGGAATTATATTTTTTCAATTCTACGCCGGAACTTTGAATTGTTTGGTTATGAGCCTATCGAAACTCCTTCGATGGAGAATATCGAAACTCTTACCGGAAAATATGGTGATGAAGGTGATCAGCTAATTTTTAAGATTTTAAATTCAAGAATTCACGAGAGTAAAGACAAAGATAAACTTCGTAAAGAGTTTGAATTATCTTTAGAAACATCAAGAAACGCAGCAGACATAACAGAGAAAGCGTTACGCTACGATCTAACTGTTCCATTCGCGCGTTACGTTGTAATGAATCAGCACAATCTTACATTTCCATTTAAGCGTTATCAAATACAACCGGTTTGGAGAGCTGATCGTCCACAAAAAGGACGTTACAGAGAGTTTTATCAGTGTGATGCAGATATTATCGGAAGTGATTCGTTGATTAATGAACTGGATTTAATTTCATTAATTGATAAATCCTTCTCGGAATTAAAAGTTCCTGTCTTACTAAAATTCAACAACCGTAAAATATTAAGTGCGATTTCAGAAATCATTAACGCAAAAGATAAAATTATTGAAATCACAATTGCCATAGATAAATTAGATAAGATTGGGAAAGATGGTGTGGTGAAAGAATTAACTGAAAAAGGAATTGATTCAGCCGCCATTCAAAAACTAACACCCCTATTCGATTTTAAAGGTAGTAATGCCGATAAAGTAAAAACATTAAAAGCATTTGTCGGCGACAATGAAATTGGTAAAAAAGGAATTGAGGAGATTGAATATCTATTAAATAATTCAAAAGCTTCACACGCAACAATAGAATTAGACATTACTCTTGCCCGCGGATTAAATTATTACACAGGAACTATTTTCGAAGTAAAAGCAAACGCCGGCACTTTCACTCCAAGTATTTTGGGTGGCGGACGTTATGATGACTTAACCGGGATTTTCGGTCTGCCTAATATGAGTGGTGTTGGTATTTCGTTTGGTGTGGATAGAATTTACGATGTGATGGATGAAATGAATTTATTTCCTGAATCCATCAGCAAAATTTCTTCAACTAAATTGTTATTCGCGCACTTTGATGAAAGCAATCGTGATTATTGCATTCCTCTTGCTAACGAATTAAGAAAAAACAATATCTCTTGCGAAATATATCCTGATGTTACTAAAAAAGTAGCGAAACAATTTGATTATGCCAACAAAAAGAATATTCCTTTTGTCTGTGTAATTGGCAGCAACGAAATGCAAAACAAACGTTACATGTTAAAAGACATGAGTAACGGAACTCAGGAAGAAATGAGTTTAGAAGAGATTATAAAGAAATTGAAATAGTACTATGAGTACAAACAAATACGATATTATAGTTGTTGGAGGCGGAATTGTAGGTTTAGCAACGGCTTACAAATTATCTTTAAAGGTTCCCAACAAAACCATTTTAGTTTTAGAAAAAGAACAAGAGGTTGCGGCTCATCAAACGGGACATAACTCAGGTGTAATTCACTCCGGTATTTATTACAAGCCAGGTTCTTATAAAGCGGTTAAATGTGTTGAAGGAAGAAGAGAATTAGTTCAATTCGTAAAAAGATCACAACATCGCTCACGATATTTGTGGGAAAATTATTGTCGCTACCCACGAAAGTGAATTAGCGCACATGAACAAGGTTTTCAATAACGGAGTTGCGAATGATGTTGAAGGCATTGAAATGATTGATGCTAAAAAAATAAAAGAGATTGAACCATATTGCGAAGGCATCGCCGGTATTTGGGTGCCTTGCACTGGAATTATTGATTACACTGATGTTGCCAAAAAATATGTGGAGTTAATTCACGCAAAAAATAATGGCAGTAAAGTTTTAACGGGACAAGAAGTTATGTCGTTCGAGAAAAAGGAGACGTTACAGAAGTTAAAACTCAGAATGCAACTTAAGAAGCAAATTATATTATCACATGTGCCGGTTTACAAGCTGATCGCATCGCGAAAAAAGAAGGTCAGAAAAGTGAAGCTGCGATTATTGGTTTCCGCGGAGATTATTATGATTTGACGGATAAAGGAAGAAGCAAAGTAAAAAATTTAATTTACCCTGTACCCAATCCTAAATTCCCATTCTTAGGTGTACACTTTACGCGAATGATACAAGGTGGAGTTGAATGTGGACCTAATGCTGTTTTTGTTTTTGATCGTGAAGGTTATAGTAAAACTGCATTCAGTTTAAAAGATACTGTTGCTGCATTCACATTTAAAGGCACTTGGAAATTTTTCGGGAAGCATTGGAGATTTGGAATGGATGAATACCGTGGCGCATTCAGTAAAGCCTATTTCTTAAATCGTTTACGTAAATTAATTCCAACATTACAAATGGAAGATATTGTTACTGCACGTTGTGGAATTCGCGCAATGGCATTAGGACCTGAAGGTGAAATGCTAGATGATTTTAAAATTGAAAAGCATGGAAATGCAATGCATGTAATTAATTCGCCGTCTCCGGCTGCAACTGCATCTTTAGCTTATGGAAATGAAATTGCGACACAAGCAGTAGAGTATTTCAACTTGAAATAAAAAACCCGGATGTTTTGTCCGGGCTTTTTAAATAGTTTACATCACAATTACCGCGTCGGGATATTTTGCTTTCCAGTTCTTTAACGAAGCCTCGTTACGAACCATGATGATTGTTCTTTTATCAATTCTAAGCTTTACAAGGTATTCTTGTTTGCTGATGTCGATTTTTTTTGCTGAAGCTCTCATTTGTCTGTCCTCCTCTATTCTTATTTAAATTCTATATAAAGAACGCAAAAAACGGGCAATTCTTACTTTTTTGGGGTGTTATTATCTGTTAAATACGTTAAAACACTGGTTTTAAGGGTATTGATGGGATTTAGATTTCGACAGGAATTTGCCAATATTGGTTGATTTACGGCTTTTTGTCAGTAAACCCAATAAAAAAGCCCTCCGATTTAATTGGAGGGCTTTAAGTTTTTTAAGTGTTGCAACTTGTATTTATTTCTTAATTCTTTCTACGTATGCTCCTGTGCGGGTATCAATTTTAACCCAATCTCCTTCATTCATAAATAAAGGGACTTTAATTTCGCTACCACTATCAACTGTTGCAGGTTTCAATGTGTTAGTTGCAGTATCACCTTTAACACCTGGTTCTGTGTAAGTAATTTGACACTCAACAAAAGTTGGAGCTTCAGCTAAAATAACTTCATCACCTTCAAAACTTATTTTTACTTCCATTCCTTCTTTCAAAAATTTTCCGGCATCACCAAAAAGAATCATTGGGATATGTGTTTGCTCGTAAGTAGTGTTATCCATTACAACAGCAAATTCTCCTTCAGGATAAATAAATTGCATTTGTTTGTAATCAACACGCACTACATCTACTAACTCACCACTGCGAAAACGGTTTTCAATTTGTTTTCCTGTTTTTAAAGCTGCGCATTTTCGCTTGGTAAAATGCACGTAAGTTACCGGGAGTACGATGTTGGTATTCCATGATCTGCATTAATTCTCCGTTAAAACGAATTACTGAACCAATGTTAATATCGCCTGTGTCTGCCATAATGAAATTTTAAATGTTTAATTATAAATTTTGAATTTTTTTACGCGTCTAATTCGTGAACAACACCCATCGCGCTGAATTTATCAATGCGTTGGTTAATGCGTTCTTCCGGACTTAATTTTTTTAATGTTGCAAGATGTTTAAGAATTTCTTGTTTCACTGTTTCAAAAGTTGCTAATTGATTACGGTGTGCGCCTCCAACAGGTTCTTTTATCATTCCGTCAATCAAACCATTTTTACTCATGTCATCAGCAGTTAATTTTAATGCTGCTGCTGCAGTTTCTTTAAAGCTCCAGCTTCTCCATAGAATGGATGAACACGATTCAGGAGAGATTACAGAATACCATGTGTTCTCTAACATTAATACTTTATCACCAATACCAATTCCTAAAGCTCCACCACTCGCGCCTTCTCCAACAATATACAGATGACAGGTACTTTCAATTGCGCCATCTCTAATAAGTTTCTTGCAATGGCTTCACCTTGTCCACGCTCTTCAGCTTCTAATCCAGGATAAGCACCTGGTGTATCAATAAATGTTACAATAGGTTTATTGAATTTCTCAGCCAGTTTCATTAAGCGCAACGCTTTTCTGTAACCTTCAGGATTCGCCATACCAAAACGACGAATCTGACGCATCTTGGTATTAATACCTTTTTGCTGACCAATAAACATAACGGTCTGCCCATCTACGTCACCAAAACCTCCAACCATAGCTTTATCATCACCAACGGTGCGATCGCCATGCAGTTCCATAAATGTTTTGTTAGATACGTGATCGATATAAGCAAGTGTATAAGGTCTGTCTGGATGACGAGACACTTGCACGCGTTGCCATGGGGTTAAGTTGCTGTATAATTCAACAATTTTTTCCTGAACTTTTCCTTCTAATTCGGTAATCGATTTAGATAAATCGACTTTGCTTTTTGTAGCCATCTCCTTCAGCTTTTCGAGCTCTTTCTCTAACTCTTCAACCGGCTTTTCAAAATCAAGATACGTCATGTGTTTTTAATAAAATTAGCCCGCAAATATAAGCAAAAATAAATCAATTTAAACTACTGATAATCATTAAGTTAACTATGAATTATTTTTATTACTTTAGATTAAACTTAGATACATTTTCAAAGTCATACATTAAACCTTATAGCATGAAACAATTTATACCTCTTTTAGCATCCCTATTATTTCTATTTACCTTGAATCTTCACTCACAATGTTTAATTCCTGCTACCTTAACAAAGCAAGGTGAAAAAGCAATGACTACTCCAATTCTAAATCATAATATGTCGGCACGAAGAGATAGTTCAGCTTCAAAACCTTATTTATATGTTGCGGCAAAGGCTCAGGGTTTACAGATTTATAATATTTCAAGTTTATCTCTTCCGGTTTTTGCGGCTTCGGTTGCTGTATCAGCTTTAAATAATTTAGATGTAAACAGTGTTACACAATCAGGGAACTATTTATTTCTTGCTCTGGGAGATATTTTTAGTAAGACTGCGCAGAATAGCGGCATGGCAATTGTAAACATTACAAATCCTAATTCACCAACTGTTACAAGTGTTTACACATTTTCTGCAACCAGCGGAACTGGTTTTGTTGCTGTTGAAGGTAGTTACGCTTATTTGGCAGCTATGCAAAATGGATTAATAGTTTTAGATGTTACCAATAAATCTGCTCCTGTTTTTGTGTCGAGAATAATTCCAAATGTAAACTTTCCTAAAAACGCTCCAAATGCAACTGAACTTGATAAAATAAATGCAAGAAGTATGGTAGTGAAAAATAGCATTGTGTATTTGTGTTACGATGCAGGTGGACTCAGAATTATAAATGCAACAACAAAAACGAACTTAAAAGAAACAGGACGTTATTCAAATCCTGCTTTACTTACACGACCGCGCGCTTATAATAATTTAGTTTTGAATGACAGTTTAGTTTATGTGGCTTGTGATTATGCCGGAATGGAAGTATTAAAAATAAAAGATACAGCCAATATTTCCTTAACCGGTTGGTGGAATCCATGGAACGCACATTTAACTTCTAACACTTGGTTTAATAGTCCGGGCCATACAAACGAAATTGAATTTGATGCCGGATGTAAAATGTTATTTATGAGTGCCGGAAAAAGCGATTTAATGGCAGTAAGTGTTGCTAATCCCGCCCTTCCCGATTCATGTTCTCAATATGGAAGTAAATTGGATAGTAGCGGAACCTGGGGTTTAGGAAAATATCAAAATCAAATTTATTTGTGTTACATCTCCACGTGGCCCTTATATATTCCATTCCGATCGGAATGGAGTGGCGTTAAAATTTTAACCTATAACAATGCGTGCTTTACTGGGATAAATGAATTCAAAAAAGAAAATAGTTTTACGGTTTATCCTAATCCTGCTTCCCAAGAATTATTTGTTAAATCAGAAAACGAAAATGGAACTCTTGTGATGTATAATTTAATTGGTGAAATTGTATTGAAAACGGATGTAAGAAAAGGCGAAAACAAATTAAATATCGCAGAGATAAACACAGGTTCGTATTTCTACAAAATAAAATCAACAGAAGGTACTGTGATAAAAACCGGAAAATTAATTGTGATGAATTAGTTAGAGAACAAAAAATGATTTGTTTCTAAAAGCTGATTTTTAACAGCGAACATTACGATACCTGCAGTATTGTTTACATCCAGTTTATTCATAATGTTTTTACGGTGAGTATTTACGGTGTGGGTGCTTAACGATAATTTATCTGCAATTTTGTTTGTTCGATAAACCTTCGGCAATGTATTTTATAATTTCAATTTCGCGTTCAGTAACACCAAAACCTTCGCAAGCGTAAGTTCTGATCATTGCTTTAGTATCTACAACTTCAGGAACAGAAGTTAAAACAGAAGTAATTTTACCATAAAAAACGTTCGTTATTTAATGTAGCAACAATAGCTTCAATAATTTCTTCTCTGTCACACTCTTTCAATAAATAACTATCAACACCAGAATTAAGAGCGGTCTTCATTTCATTTTTACTTAATGCTTCAGTAATAGCTAAAACTTTTAAGTTTTTCTTTTTACGACTTAATAATTTAATATCGGCCGAAGAAAGATTTAAAGAATAAAAATCAAGAATTAAAATATCAGGAGATAACGCGCTAATCTTTTTATTTAAATCATCTAAATCAGTAACAGCTGACGGCAATAACTCATAACCTTTAAGGCTGCTTATTAAAAGTTCAGCGCCTACTCGGCTCAGGTAATTTTTATCGGCTATAAGGACTTTTGTCAAGTTTTCTTATTTAGAATTAATTTAAACAAAAATATGGAAGAAAATCTATTCTACAAACTAAATTTTGATTTTTTTGCCTTCACTTGCCAACAATACGTTCTTAAAAAAGGGGCTGGCCTCCTGTATAAAGGGCTCTAAATCGCCATACCGCGCCGAATAATGTCCTAACAATAATTGTTTAACCTTAGCAGCCTTTGCAATTTTAGCAGCCTGCTCAGCGGTTGAATGGAATGTCTCGGCTGCGCGTGTAGCCTTATCATTTAAAAAAGTGCTTTCGTGATATAATAAATCAACACCTTTTACATAAGGAATCAATTCTTCATCATAAATGGTATCGCTGCAATACGCATAACTACGTGGGAGTTCAGGGTCAATGGTAACATCTTTATTCTTTACCTTTTTTCCTTCTTCGTTGGTAACATCTAAACCGTGACGTAAATTATTTATTTCAGCTGTAGAGATTTTATTTTTATCAAGTTTGTCTTTATCGATTTTCCGAAGCAGTGGTTTTTCCTTCACCAAAAAGCCTGTACAAAAAATACGGTGTTTCATTGGGAAAGAATGTACTTCAACTTTATCATCCTCAAACAATAAATTTAAACCGTCATCTTTTGTGAAGTGCCATTTAATTTCATAATTCATTCGCGTTTCAGAAACATTATTCAGCAAATCTATAATACCTTTTAATTCTTTCGGACAATAAATATGTAATTCTTGTTTTCGTCCTAATAAATGCATGCTGGCTAAAAATCCTGGCAGACCCAAAAAGTGATCGCCATGTAAATGGGAAATAAAAATATGATCTATTTTCTGGAATTTGGTTTTGTATTTTCTTAATTGAATTTGGGTGGCCTCTCCGCAGTCAATCAATAAAAAACGCTCAGCTACATTTAGTAACTGAGCGGAAGGATTTCTTTTAGGTGTTGGCGCAGCTGAACTGCTACCTAATATTAATAAATCGAAGGACTGACGTTGCATTAAATTAGTTCGTATACAAAATCATTCGTTTAGTTTCAGAGAAATTCTTGTATTTAATGGTATAGAAATACATACCATTGCTTAAATTTTTTCCGTTAAATACATATTCGTTATTACCTAACTGTCCGTTAATATCAGTTGCGTAAACCAATTTACCTAACATGTTATGTACTTCTAATTTCGCCATTCCTTCGTCAGCTAAGAAGAAACGAATTGTAGTTGAATTAGTAAATGGGTTTGGAACATTTTCAAGATTGAAAGTATTCTTGCCAATTTCCTTTAAACCAACAGAAGGAGCGATATTAATTACATAATAATCTAATTGCTGGGTTGATACATTTGTTCCACCTGTAATATTTGGTGTGCTTGAGCAATTTCCAAAAGGTTGAACAGTTGCATAGGCATCAACTTGTAAATGTAAAGTGTAAGAACCCGGTACAGTTGGCGTTCCATAAATTGAAGCACAGTTATTAGCATTACCCGGAAACTTTAATGATGGTGCAGAATTAATTGTACCATTTGCAACTACCGGTGTTGAAGAACCAAAGTTTAATCCCGGAGGTAAACCATAGTTTACAGTTCCTGTAGGATTACTTAACACAAAACGGTTAAAGCAAAATTTAACGCTGAAAGAGATTGTATCCAAAGGAACTTTTACGGTTATGTTTTGAACATAAGGTAAACCAACTGTTCCTGAAATAAAATTGGTAGCGCTGTCAGGCGAAATACCAACACTGTTTGAAGCTACAAACACAGGGTTTAAAGAACAAGTTGGAACTGATTGAGCATTTGAGTTAAAACCAAACGCAGCTATTAATAATAAGGATAAGTAAATTTTCTTCATAGATTTTTATTTTGATTAAAAATACAAAAAACCACTCTTAAAAATCATTTAGATTCAAAAAATTATGAGCGATAAATGATTAGTTTAAGTAAAGAAGCTAATTTTATGGGAAAGAGCTATTTACGCAATTTCGTTAATCAATTAATTCAACCGAACGCTTAATAAAACTAGTTAATTGCTCGCCTTTTAACAAACCTTGAGAGAGCAATGCTAAATCACTTGCCTGCTTAGCTAAAGTCTGCTTTTATCAGCATTCGTTTCGCTAAGAAGTCTTGAAATTAATGGGTGATTTGAGTTCACCACCAAATTATACATCTCGGCAAGTTTGCCGTAAAAATTCATTCCTCCTCCACCTAGAGCATTCATATCTTTCATGCGGCGCATAAATTCGGGACGGGTAATTAGCATCGGTGCATCTTTCTCGCTTAAACTTTCAAACACCACCATAAATTGTTCTTTAGGAACCACGCCTTCAATTACGGGTTGTAATTTTTTATTTTGTTCTTCAGATAATTTACTCGGTTGTTTTTCATCCTTCTTAATTAATTTATCTACCGTGTCTGAATCCACTCTAACAAATGATGTGTCCTTTAATTTACTTTCTAATTGATTAATGTAATGCGCATCAATCATGGTTTCCATTAAAATAACATCGTAACCCCTACTCTTTGCTGCGTCAATATAAGCGTGTTGTTCTGATACGTTTGTTGTATATAAATAAATTATCCTCTTATCTGTATCAGTTTGATTGCCCTTTACGTGATTTTCATATTCTTCAAAGGTGAAATATTTACCTTCTGTATTTTTGAATAAGGCGAAGTTCTTAGCTTTCTCGAAAAACTTTTCGTCACTCATCATTCCGTACTGAACAAATACTTTTATATCATCCCATTTCTTTTCAAAATCAGCACGATCTTTTTTAAACAACTCTTCTAATTTGTCAGCCACTTTTTTAGTGATATGAGAAGAAATCTTTTTCACATTACTATCAGCTTGTAAATAACTACGACTAACGTTTAAAGGTATATCCGGACTATCAATCACACCTCTTAAAAGCGTTAAAAAATCAGGAACTATATTTTCTACATTATCAGTTACAAAAACCTGATTGCTGTACAATTGAATTCTATCCTTAGGCATTTCCAATTTATTGGAAAGTCGTGGGAAATATAAAATACCTGTTAGGTTAAAAGGGTAATCGACATTTAAATGAATATTGAATAAAGGCTCTTCGAATTGCATAGGATACAATTCGTGATAAAAACTTTTATAATCTTCATCAGTTAATTCAGCTGGTTTTTTAGTCCACGCCGGTGTTGGATTATTAATGATATTATCTGTTTCAATTTCTTTCTGAACTGCTTTTCCGTCTTTATCTTTTTCTTCGGTGGGGATAAATTCTTTTCGTGTTCCGAATTTAATTTCAACAGGTAAAAACTTGCAATACTTTTTTAAGAGGCCTTCAATTTTAGTAGTCTCCAAATATTCTAAACAATCATCAGCAATATGTAAAACAATATCAGTTCCTCTTTCTGTTTTGGTAGCGATATCTTCCATTTGGTATTCCGGACTACCATCACATTCCCAACGAATAGCTTTTGCATTTTCTTTATAAGACAAGCTAAAAATCTCAACCTTCTTAGCCACCATAAAGGCAGAATAAAATCCTAAACCGAAATGCCCAATAACAACATTCTTATCTACTTTGTCTTTGTATTTATTTACAAATTCCTCAGCACCACTAAAGGCAATTTGAGTAATGTATTTTTCAATTTCTTCAGAGGTCATACCAATACCATTATCTTTTATGGTAATTGTTCCTGCTGCCTTATCAACTATAACTTCAACGCGAAGACTTCCTAAAGTTCCTTTAAACTCACCCATTGAAGAAAGGGCTTTTAGTTTTTGTGAAGCGTCCACAGCATTACTAACTAACTCACGGAGAAAAATTTCATTGTCACTGTAAAGAAATTTTTTAATTATCGGAAAGATGTTCTCGGTTTGTACTTTAATTGTTCCCATTGTATTCTTTTTTTCTGAATTAAGTCAAAAGCTATGCCAACACTATAAAAATGTCAAAATGGCATTATAATAAATAAATGATTTCTAAAATTTAGATCTTAAACGGGTTTTACCACGTTTTTGTTTGATGATATAACCAACAGTTAACTGAAGGCTCATGTAAGCATCCTTCTGTTTAGAATCACCTCTCATTTGTGGTTCCTTAACTGTAGTTCCAGGAGTTGGGTCGAAGCCTGTAGTTTGACCAGGGTTAAGTCCTAAATTTGGGTCAGCAAAATAAGCGGCTTGAGGACCATAGGCTTTATTAATTTCATTCTTATCGTAATACATTCCACTAACATCATCAATGTAATCGGTAAATGTTTTTCTGAAATTAAATTCCAAACCAACACAAACTTTTCGGTTAAAATAAATACGGTAAGCAACACCCATTGGGATACAAATAGAATAGTTTTTATATTGTTTTGGACCGCCTTCTAAACCTTGACCTTCGGTATGGTATTGTTTTAATTTCTGCCAAGTGCCTTTTCCATCTCTTGCTTTTGGATTATAATAAAAACCACCAAAGCCAACAAAAGCTGTAAAGTCCCATGAACGGTTTTTCATACGACGGCTTAATGTACGTTTGATACCATAACGATGTCCAACGCGATTCGCCATGTAAACAAACTCTAATCTTCCGCTTAATTCAAAAATGTTTGATTTGAAATTGAGATTTCTATTGCTACGGAATTTCTCTTGCGTAAGCTTATCATCACCTCTTACAATTAAATAATTGAATTGAGTGCTTAAGTTAAACCACTTCGCAACTTTATACCTGTAACCCAATTGAAATGCTGTACGGGTTTCGGTAAATTCTAAGTCAACGGGACTATAATCTGTACCGATTTTATTTAAACCACCTAAATCACCTAAAAGTTCGCCGCGCCAACGCTACCGTAAACTTCCTTACGGTACTTTTTCCATTCATTCGGACGAATAAAGTTCTGCGAAACGGCAGTTACGGCAGAGAAAAAACAGATTATTGCTAAGAGCCTTTTAATCATACAATTAAGTTGCGAATATAAGAATAATTAACTTTTGGTCAAAATTTTGGTATTAAACTATTATTAACATTGAGTGAATCATATCTTTCCAAGTGTGGAACGATACTTTTACTTAGTTACCAAATTTCAACTCTTACCTCTGGTTTACGATACATTGGGTCGGTTTCTTTAATATTGAATGCTTCGTAAAACTCTGGCATATTGGTTAATGGAGCAAATCCTCTGAATTTACCGGGAGCATGTGGGTCGGTTGCTAATAGCTGCTTTTCAGCTGCATCTCTGGCTAAATTTTTCCAACCTTGTGCCCAAGCCATAAAAAAGCGTTGTTCACCTGTAAAGCCTGCCATAACGGGTGACTTTTTACCATTTAAAGACTTTTTATAAGCATAGTAAGCCATAGTTAAACCACCTAAATCGGCAATGTTTTCACCTTGGGTTAATTCGCCGTTTACATGTAAAGTATCAATAGCTACAAAGGCATTAAACTGATCAATTATAAATTTCTTTTAGCTGTGAAATTTTTGTAGTCTTCTTCTGTCCACCACATTTTTAAATTACCATCCGCATCAAATTGCGAACCTTGATCATCGAAACCGTGTGTTAATTCGTGACCAATAATTGAACCCATTACCCCATAATTAAATGCATCGTCAGCTTCATAATCGAAAAACGGAACTTGCATAATGCCTGCTGGGAATGCAATTTCGTTTGTAGTTGGATTATAATAAGCATTAACCGTTGGTGGTGTCATACCCCACTCCATTTTATCCACTGGTTTAGGAAGCTTATTTAATTTGCGTTTTGTTTCGAATTCAGATGAAGCTACAACATTTGACCAATAACTTTCTTTTTTAATAATGAGTGCACTGTAATCTTTCCAAGTATCAGGGAAACCAAATTTCCGGATTAGCTTGTCTAATTTTAAGTTAGCTTGTTTTTTTGTTGATTCATTCATCCAAGTACGACTTGCAATTCGTTCGCGGTAAGCTGCTACTAAATTATCAACCATACGTTTTACTTTCTCCTTTGCATCCTTATTAAAATAAGATTCAACATAAAGTTTTCCTAGAATTTCACCTACCGATTTATTAACTTCAGCTTGTGCTCTTTTCCAGCGCGGCTTCATTTGCTTTGCACCACTTAACGTTTTTCCGAAAAAATTAAAATTTTCTACAACAGCATTAGACGATAAATATGGTGATGCATCGTGAATTAATTTCCATTTCAAAAAATGTTTTCCAATCATTAATAGAATAACTCTTAACCAAAGTATTTAACTCAGTATAATAATCAACATGCGCTACAATTAATGTATCCGGCATCTTAACACCTAATGCTGTGAAATATAAACCAAAATTTAAATTAGGCATTGATTTAATTAAATCAACTTTAGAATATGGATTGTACTGTTTTTGAACATCGCGTTGAGCTGCTGCATTCATAGCTTTTGAAGCTAAAGCTTTTTCCATTTCGAAAACTTTTTTTCCGTTTGCTTCAGCACCTTCAGTTTTAAAGCCTAATATCTCAAACATTTTATTTAAATGTAATTGATAAGCTGTACGGATAGATTCAAATTGCGGTAAATAATAATAATCACGGTCAGGTAAAGTATAACCTGTTTGCCCAAGATAAATTAAATAACGATTGCTGTTTTTTAAATCTACCTCTACGTCAAAACCAATAAAACTACCAATTCCTTTTTTTCGGAATTCAGCCATTAACTTAATTAAATCATCAGAAGTTTTAACAGCATCAATTTTTGCGAGTTGTGGTTTAATAGGACTCAATCCCATTTTCTCTGCCTTAACAGAGTCCATTGCTGTTAAATAAAAATCGCGGAGTTTTTGCACATCACTACCAGGTTTAGCCGTTGTGTTTGTTGAAACCGAATTTAAAATGGTTTTAATATTACCAAGATTACGTTCGTTAATTTCATTAAAGCTTCCCCAACGTGAATCGCTATCCGGAATCTTTGTAGTCTTTAACCATTTTCCATTACAGAATTTATAAAAATCTGCTTGTGGTTTATACGATGAATCGATGTAAGATAAATTAACACCAATAGTTTGTGAAGTTAATTTAGCTCCTAATGCAATTAAAAAAATTGCGGTAATTTTTAATCTCATAATTTTTTGGATTGTTTTATAAAAAAAGCATCCGCCTGAGGCGGATGCTTTATATTAATTTTAATTACTTAGCAGGTTCTTTAAAAAGGATTTTCATTTCTACCCTTCTGTTCTTCTGGCGACCAGCAGGTGTATCATTAGAATCGATTGGTTGTGTTTGACCAAACCACTCTGTAATGATGTTACCGGCAGTTGCACCTTTCTTCACTAAATATCTCTTCACTGCATTTGAACGTTTTTCTGATAACTCCATGTTCTTATCAGCGTTACCTTGATTATCAGTGTGACCCGATAATTTCAATGTCCAATCCTTATCATGTTGTTTCAATAATTTAGCTAACTCATTTAATGATGGTAACGATTTAGCAACAATGATATCCTTACCAGTCGCAAACTCAAGCGATTTAAATGCACGCTCAATAATTTTCAACTCAGCCGCTTTAATTGGTGGCGGTGGCGGACAACCTTGGTAATCTTTAACACCAGGAATTGTTGGACACTTATCGTCTTTGTCAATTAAACCGTCTTTATCAGTATCTGGCCATGGACAACCTTTGTTCTCAACCGGACCAGCTACATCAGGACAAGCATCTTCCTTATCAAGAACAGTATCACCATCGCGATCAGGACAACCTTTGTATTCTTTCGGACCAGGGATATTCACACAAGCATCTAACTTATCAGGAGTTCCGTCGCCGTCTTTATCAGGACAACCCATAAACTCAGGTAAACCTGCATCATCCGGACACTCATCATCCTTATCAATAATCTTATCACCGTCACGATCAGGACAACCTTTAAATTCAAGTAATCCTTTATCATCCGGACAAGCATCTTCAGCATCAGTGATACCATCACCATCGCGATCAGGACAACCTTGTAATTCTTTTAAACCAGGAGTATCCGGACATTTATCTTCAGTATCTTGAATATGATCACCATCACGGTCAGGACAACCCATAAATTCCCAAACACCAGGAACTGTTTTACACTTATCCTTCTTATCAGATACTTTATCCTTATCTCTATCACGAGGTCCGTGATAAGGAATAGGAACTTTTAACATTGCATAAAAATCAGCACCAAAAACGTCTTTTTTAGTTGAAACGTATGTCGCTAAACGGTTAGTTCCTAAAATTAGTGGACCTATACGAACTGATGCGCCAATACTGATTGGCTGATTGCTTTTTGCATAGAAAGAATTATATGAAATAGGAATTGCAACGCCAAACCAACGGTGGTCCCAACGTGGAGTTAAGCTAATATTTGTCCACTCATGTACTTTTGCTTCCTTGTTTTTAAATTTAAACGCAAAAGTTGGAGTAAGATTTACATAAAAATCCTTCCAGATATTGTAATCCACCTGGAAACTTAATTGTGTAGGTAAATACATTTTGTAAGTACCTGCTTCGTTGTTATACGTGGTTAATGAATCTAAAACGCGGTCGAAGTTATAAACTTGATAATCTGTCCATTTAATTGTGTCGCCATTTACTACATCGTAATAGTCGTTATCCAACAACTTTCTAAAACGAACAGAATCTAAATCCATCGTAACGTTGTTACTGTATTTTCCTTTACCGTATTTAATGTAACCTAAATCAGTAAGAGAAGCTCCAACTTTTAATTTGTATTTATTTTTATCTTTTCTCCATAAGCCTGTTTCGCCATCCATATCATATTGGAAATCTTTATATTTTGGACGGAACTCATAAACAACACCTAAATCAAATCCCCAACCTGGTAAAGAGGCTGCTTTAGGATAGCCTCCGCCAAAGGTTGAATTTAATGTTGGATCGTCAACAACAGGATTGTTTTTCTTTAAATCACCATCTAAACCTGATAATTCAAGGTTTTCAGAGTGACCGTAATTGATATCAGTATGGAAAATTCCCATAATGGTATCGTTATTAAATCTATAAGTTAAATCTTTAATATTGAAATACGCAGAAGCTAATCCTTGTAAATATTTTGCAGTTACACCGGCTTTAAAATAATGTTCGTCTTTATCTCTAAAAACGTGTCCGTAAGTTAAACCATACTCTAACCATGATTGAGTATTAACACTTAAATGCTCAATGTTAAATTCTTTTCCAAGTAAATCTTGGATGAAAGCCACCGAGCTGTTTTGAGGGTCAAAAGCTTTTGAACTTCCGTTACGACCAACGTCGTAATAGATTAAGCGCGCTAAATCTTCAGAAACACCATCCACGTTAAAATAAGTACGACTTGCAGTTGAAAAGCCAATAGCGTTTTTACGGTTAAGATTGATTAAAAAAGAAGGGCCATCAATTCTCAATTTTAAAAAAACTGCTTTATCTTTTCCATTAGTAACTTCAGTTAAATAACGACCGTTAAACTGTGGATCAGAGAATGACGGAAAATAAGCTCCCTTTTTATTTAAATCTTGTCCGTCATTAATACCATCCATCAATTTACCTGAATGGGCAAATGCTGAACGTTTTACACCAATATAATTATTTCCGGCAGCAAAATTGATACCAACTAAATTCATGTCGAATTTCATGCGGCTTTCGACCACATTGGCAGGGTTTATCTGAACACCTGTTATTCCACTATAATTACTGCTTGAATACCCTAAATAATCTTGCGAATTTGAGGTTAAAAACGAACCGGCTAATAATACCGAAAGTATGGCTTTCTTCATGTTAAATTGTAAAAACTCAAATATAACCAAATTTTGAAAACTATAACCGTAAATAGCCCGTATATTTGTTTAAATTTGCCCCCTATTTTTGAACCTATTATGCTCGAGAAACTTGAAGAAATAAATCGCCGTTATCAGGATGTTGAATTGAAGCTGTCTGACCCTGCTATTATATCAGATATGAGGCAGTTTAAGAAGCTTAATATCGAGTATAAAGAGCTTCAAGCAGTTGTAGAAGTTTATCACGAATATAAAAAAGTGGTAGACAATATAAATCAAGCTAAAGAGGTTTTAGCTAATGAAAAAGACAAAGATTTTTTAGAAATGGCTAAGGCCGAATTAGAAGAAAATCGATTAAAAGAGGAAAAATTAGCTGAAGAAGTACGATTACTTTTAATTCCAAAAGACCCTGAAGACGCTAAAAACTGCGTAATGGAATTACGTGCAGGAACCGGTGGTGATGAAGCTTCTATTTTTGCAGGAAATTTGTTTGAAATGTACAAGCGTTACTGCGATAAAAAAGGACTTCAAGTTGAAGTTGTGGACATAAGCGAAGGAACAATGGGTGGTTTTAAAGAGGTTGTTTTTAATGTGAAAGGTCCTGGCGCTTACGGAATTCTAAAATTTGAAAGCGGTGTTCATCGTGTTCAACGTGTGCCTGCAACAGAACAACAAGGACGAGTTCATACTTCTGCAGCAACAGTAGTAGTTTTACCTGAGGCAGAAGAATTGGATGTTGATTTAAAAGATTCTGATATTGAAATTGCAACTGCACGAAGCGGTGGTGCCGGTGGACAAAACGTAAATAAAGTGGAGAGTAAAGTTATCTTAACTCATAAACCATCAGGTATCGTAGTGACTTGTCAAACTGAACGAAACCAATTAGGAAATCGTGAAAAAAGCAATGAACATGTTACGTTCAAAATTGTACGACATCGAATATCAAAAACGTTTAACCGAAACTACCAAACGTAGAAAAACAATGGTAAGTACGGGTGACAGAAGCGCAAAAATCAGAACTTATAATTATCCGCAAAACCGAATTACTGACCATAGAATTAATCTAACGCTTTACAATTTAACTGAATTTACCAATGGGGATATTCAGGAAATGATAGATGCTTTGCAGTTTGCGGAAAATGCAGAACGTTTAAAAGAAGGTGGATTAAGTTAGATTATAGAATTTATATTGATGAAAGAATTAGTTACAAAAGTTGAGAAGGTATTAACGCAAATGGGAATTCCTGCTGCGGAAGCAAGAACTGAGAACGAAGGTCAGTGGAATATTGCTAAAGACGAAAACGTTGAGTTAATGCTGGATGTTTGGGAAGAAGATGAACATTTATATTTTCAAGTTTTAAGCTATGTTTGCGATTTACAAGATGATAGTAATCCTGCTTTTTTAAAAATGTTATTAGAAGAAAATCACGGCTTTTGTGAAACTGCTTTTACCATTTTGGACGAACAAGTCTTTTTAAAATACACCAGCGAAGCTGATGAAATTGATGAACAACGCATTTACAGAAGCATCACCCGTATCGCCTATTATAACGATATGTTCAGAGAGAAATTGAAATGAAAATTTTAGTTGTTTGTCTTGGTAACATTTGCCGTTCACCTTTAGCGGAAGGCATTTTATTGCATCTCGTTAACGAAAAGAAACTCGCTCTTAAAATTGATTCGGCAGGAACTTCCAATTACCATATTGGCGAAGCACCAGATGCCAGAACAACTGCTAATGCCAGAAAACATAATATAGATTTATCGACCTTACGTGCACGACAATTTGTTGTTGAAGATTTTGATGCGTTTGATAAAATTTTCGTGATGGATAAAAGCAATTTGCAAAATGTTTTAAATTTAGCGCGAAATGAAGAAGACAAACAAAAAGTAGATTTGTTTCTAAATATCTCTCAGCCTAATGCAAATATGGAAGTGCCCGACCCTTATTTTGGCGGTGAAGCCGGTTTCGAAAATGTGTTTCAATTAGTTTGGAATGCGAGTGAGAAGTTGATTGAGAAACATCAATAACCGTACTTCTCTTTCCACCGTTGTTTTAAAAAAGCGCGCAATTCATTCTCACGCGGGTTATTGTTAGGATTGTAAAATAGTTTTCCGGAAAGTTGTGTAGGCAAAAATTCCAAATCAATAAAATTATTTTCGTGGGCATGCGCATATTGATAATCTTTACCATAATCTAAATTCTTCATCAACTTAGTTGGCGCGTTTCTTAAATGTAAAGGCACAGGTAAATCTCCTGTTTGCCGAACAGCGGCAATTGCATCATCAATTGCTAAATAAGCTGCGTTACTTTTTGCAGAGCATGCTAAATAAGTTGCGGTTTGTGATAAAACAATTCTTCCTTCAGGCATTCCAATTACATTTACCGCTTGAAAACAATTATTGGCAATAACTAATGCAGTTGGGTTGGCATTCCCAATATCTTCACTCGCTAAAATCACCATGCGCCGAGCAATAAATAATGGGTCTTCCCCACCTTCTAACATTCTGGCTAACCAATATACTGCTCCATTTGGATCGGAACCACGGATGGATTTTATAAAAGCAGAAATAATATCATAATGTTGCTCACCGTTTTTATCGTAAAGCGCCAAATTGTTTTGAATGCATTTTAAAACGAATTCATTTGTTACTACAATATTTTCAGTTGTAATTGAATTCACAACAATTTCTAAAGCATTCAATAATTTTCTGGCATCACCACCTGAAACTCTGAACAATGCTTCTGTTTCTTTTAAGTCAATTTTCTTTTTGCTCAGAAATTCATCTTTTCAATAGCATTTTTTACAATGTCTAATAAATGTTGTTCTTCTAAATGCTTTAAAACGTAAATCTGACAACGCGACAAAAGTGCGGGAATAACTTCGAAACTTGGATTCTCTGTAGTGGCACCAATCAAAGTCACAATTCCTTTTCAACTGCGCCTAATAATGAGTCTTGTTGCGATTTACTGAAACGGTGAATCTCATCAATAAACAAAACAGGTTTATCTTGTGTAAACAAATTATTTTGCTGCGCTTTTTCAATCACTTCCCTAACATCTTTCACACCCGAATTAATAGCACTTAAAGCATAAAAAGGACGCTTTAAAGCTTGAGAAATAATTAATGCTAAAGTAGTTTTACCAACACCGGGTGGTCCCCATAAAATTAACGATGGCAATAAGTTTTGAGAAATAGCATTTCGCAAAGCCGTGCCTTCACCAATAATGTGCTCCTGACCAGTATAACTGTTCAAATCTTTTGGTCGTACCCTCTCGGCTAAAGGTTGCATGTTAGCTTTTTTAACTTTTAATTTGTAGGTAAAAGTATTACATTTACCCATATATAAGTAACAATTATGTCAACAAAAAACGCACTAAAATTTTTATTTGTCGCCGCTATCGTGGTTCTCTTTGTTAATGCAACTTTAAAAGAAAAAGATCCATTAGGAAAACGTATTTATAATGTCATTCACATTGAAGTGAAAGACGGCGTAAATGGTAAAAAAGGTGCTACCGACGAATTAGAGTTTAAAGACGGAAGACTATTTAGCACATTTCTATTTGACAAGTTTGAATACAAATGGTTAAAGTACAAAGTAAATAAAGACTCTACTTATATTGATGAAACTGAAACTGAGATTTCTTATTTTGAAGTAGAATGCAGTTATACTGATGATAAAGACCAAACTTTTATAATGAAGTGTGTTATCGACAATTTTGATATTGATGGCGAGATAAAAATCACAAAAAATGATAAATTGAAAAAGATGTTTGTGTTTAATGGTAAAGAGAAATACTCGAAGCCTAAAAAAGAAAAAAGAAGATAAAGACAAAGAGAAATAATTGTAAGGATTGAATTTCCTGTTCGTCTGTATACTAAAACCAATACAGTATGAATTTAAATCTTAAATATTCGGTAGCTGTAACATTGTTTACAGCTATTTTTTTTACTGCATGCGGACAAAAACCGCTTCAAAACAAATTTCAACCATGGAAACTAAAACAAATGTAGGAACAATAGATACTGCGACTTTTGGAGCAGGTTGCTTTTGGTGTGTAGAAGCAGTTTTTCAACGCTTGGATGGCGTTGTTAAAGTAGAATCAGGTTATTCGGGTGGTCATGTAAAAAATCCTGCGTACCGTGAAGTTTGTAACGGTACAACAGGTCACGCAGAAGTTTGTCAGATTACTTACGACAAAAGTAAAATAGGTTTTAAAGATTTACTTGAAGTGTTTTGGAAAACCCACGACCCTACTACTTTGAATGCTCAGGGTAACGACCATGGGACACAATATCGTTCTGCTGTTTTTTATCATGATGCAGAACAAAAAGAGTTAGCCGAAAAATACAAAGCTGAGTTAAACAAATCAGGTGCTTGGGAAAACCCTGTTGTAACTGAAATTTCACCTTATATTTCTTTTTATATCGCTGATGATTATCATCAAAATTATTTCAATCAAAATGGTGGCGAACCCTATTGTCGATTTGTAATACAACCCAAGGTTGAGAAGTTTGAGAAAGTGTTTAAAGATAAAATGAAGAAATAAAAAAAAGCCCCGCAACATTTTGCGGGGCTTTTAATTTAAGCTCTTTTCTAATTATTTAGCTGGTGTAAGGATATAATAAATATTAGTCAACCATTTAGTAGAATCTTTTTCTGTCATTGGATCTGTTACATATTCTTCCATTGTTACTTCAGAAGTAAGATTTTTTTCATTCATATATTTACCAATAGCCTCGTGTGCTGCCATTATATCATTATAACCACCATGATAAGCTAACTTAACCGCTTTACCCGCAGGGAACGTGTAATTTTCCCAACCTTTTATTTTCGCTCCTTTTGGCGCAACAAAACATGCAACAACATCTGATGACATATCTTCCATCTTAAAATCGATATAAAGAGCAGAAGGCATACTCTGAGGCTCTATTTTATTCTTCCCCATATCTTCAGCAATCTTACCAAAATTAATACCAAAGAAGTCTCCTACTTTATCCATGGTCATTCTTTGCTTTTTGTTCCAATAATATTTGTTTCCGGGAAATCAACTTCTTGAACATCATAATTAGCAGCTGTTGAGCGGCAGGCATACTTTCAATAGCTTTTTTCAATTTACCCAATCCACTTTCAAAATCTGCGCCCATCATTTTATCCATGTTCATGAATAACATAATAGCTCTACTCATAAAAGCAAAGTCCATATGAATTCCCCAAGTTACATTTGTACCTGCTTCTTTCGCATTTACCACGAAGAATGTTTTTGAATCTCCCATTCCTTCGAAAGTTAATTTTTGAAGTAAAGAATCACCGCTCACACCGGTAATTTGTAATGTTCCTGTACCAACTTCATCATTGCCCGTCCAAGAATAGCCATATCCGGGCTGACCCATTTCACCTAAATAAGTTACTTTCATTTGAGGGTCTCTTTCTGACCATGGCGACCATTGTTCCTGAAAGAATTTAAGATCGGCCATTTTTGCTTTTACAGCATCTACTGGCGCCGAAATGCTGATTGAACGAGTTATAGCTGCGTCTTTAGGACCAACCAAACAAAGTATAAAGTAGATAACTACTAAACCAATAATAACGTATAAAACTTTTTTCATTTTTTTTAGTTTAAATTTATGGTTTAAAGATATAAAAAATAGATACTGTTTTATGGAAAATAATTTAATTGAAAAGTATATTGCTAATAATCACTTCGGGAAATTAATTGGAATGGATTTTAAAATTATCAATGAAGGTAATGTTGAGTATTATTTAACGATATCCAAAAACCATTTAGCTACTCCAAACTCGGCTCATGGCGGGGTAATTGCATCGCTTATTGATGCTGCATTAGGAGTAGCCGGTTTAAGTATGGTTTACAAGGAAAATAAAGTGGTGAGTACAGTTGAGTATAAAACTAATTTTATGAATCCCGCTTTATTAAATGATGAACTTAAGGCAGTAGCAAAGGTTGAACAAAGAGGCAAAAGAATAATAATCATTAGCTGTGATGTTTTTGCTATAAATCGGCGTAATACCATAATTGCTAAGGCGCTTGGTACATTTAACGCTTATGATGCTGTAAAAGCTGGCTATTAGAGGGTTTATTAACAATAAGGTTTTAATTTATTGACTTAAAACATAAAAAAAACAATCATTATTTAAATACCTTTATTTTATGATTAAAAATATCTATTTTTTTGCACTGATTATTTTATCTATCAGTTTAAAAGCTCAAACACTTACACTAAATGAGCTTATCGCATCACCAAGAACCGAAGCTAGTATTGTAGGCGACAATCTTTCTGCTAAAAAGTGGGAACAACACGGTTATGAAGTAAACAAAGACAGTGGATTTGTAAGATTAACCTGGATGATAAAAAACAATTACAACGACCTTAAATCCTATTTCCAATACTACCAATCGGATGCAGACAGCATAGAAAATTATACCATCTATCAGTTTTCTGACCGGGAGACTTTTAATGCATATAAAGCAGAATTAAAGAAATTAGGTTATAAATTACAGAAGGAAAAAAAGAAGAAAAAGAAAAAAGAAAAAAATAAATATAAAGACAAAGAAGAACTTTATTTAGCTGATAAAAACGCATCATTAATAAGTATTAAAGAAGTTTTTCTTTTAGGGTTTAATACTTTCTTAGTTACTTCATATAACTCAAAATCACGCGTTGCTAAGAATATTCTAGAAGACGATAAATAAAACGGGTGTATTGAAAATCAAACATCTAATAATTATTATTTCTGTTTTTGCGAGCTTATTTAGCAAGGCTCAAACTTTAAGTGTTGACGAACTTATTAATTTCCCGCATCAGGATCCTGATACAATAACCCAACAATTGGTAAAAAAAGGATGGGAAGCCAGCAATATTGAATTTATTACCGACAGTAATTTTGTGAGAAGAACCTGGATGGTAAAAAACGGTTATGATGAATTAAAGTCGTACCTTATTTTATACGAATACACCAACGACCCTTCCGAAAATCATATCATCTATCAATTCTCAAGCCGACAAACATTTCATTCGTATAAAGAAGAATTAAAAGGTAAAGGCTATGTATTATTAATTGAAAAGAAAAGTAAAAAAAAGAAAGATAAAAGAAAGATAAAGATATGTTTAAAGAGGTAGATGAAGCTTTTTATTCCGATAAAAAGACTTCCATTCTAAATATCAGTGAAGTATTCTTTTACGGAATGAATACGTTTATGATTTATTCCTACAAAACCAATTCAGCTCTCGGTAAAAATCTATTACACGACCGGCCTTAAAATTTCAATTCGTCCACCGACCAAGCCTGAGGTTTTTCATTAAAGAGTACTTTAGTTTTACTCCAAACACCTGCAAACAATTCTGAATCGCGGTAAGCGTTTAAAGAATCCTCGTTATCCTAAATACTATAGGTGAAAAATACATTGTTCTGAAGTTTATCCTGCAATAACTCAACATGCGAACAGCCTTTAAAGCCCGCGATTAGTTTCCAGTTAGTTTTAAAAATGGCTTTGAAATCTTCCACCTTATCGGGCTGAAAAGACATTTTTACAATACGCTTAATCATTAAATTCAATCGTTAAATTAAACTCGTAACTTCTTCCAACTTCACGCGGATATAACATTTTATAAGCTGAGCGACCATTCAAGGCAATCTCTAAATAACCAAATCCATTAAACATAGCTAAAGCATCCCCCACTCTTACATCGTCGTAGGTATTTGAAATTTTATCAATAAGTGTGCCGGGTAAAACTATATTAAATTTACGTTTCCCTAATACTTTATAAAACTCATCTTTAGTAATGTTAGTAATCACGTTTCCAAAATCGTCAATGTAAATCGATTTTCCTTTCAAATGTTCGGGTGTTGAAAAGCTCGAGAATTGTAAGGCTCTGTAATAATCAGCCGTTTCCATTCCTATATCTTTTAACTCTTTTCCTGCACTAATCTGCGCTGCTGCATCTACAAAGACATCCTTTACGAAGAAATTATGCTGCGCAGGATTATCATAATACAACTGATATACTTTCTCACTAAATCCTTCATCTAACAAGGTAATTAATCCGTTATCCGGACAAATAATAAACTGATTCTTGTACTTAGTCACCAAATAACGGCTATTATCAACGTTATGATTATTATTCAAAGTTTTAGTCCCCAAAATAAATTTAACCCCAACCAAGTGAATGCTGTTCTCAGGGAAAAAGCCAATAGAATTCTTTAAAATAAAGGCGGCATCTGAAATATTATTATCTTTGCTATCGCAGCTTAAATCAATAATTTGAACGTTATTTACTTTTTGTAACAAGCAAGCCTTAACGATGGCTAAATAAGGATCGCGGTAGCCCAAATCGGTTGTTAAGGTTACAATTGGCATAAACAGTATTAGTTCAAAAGTAAAGATTATTAAGCGTGTGTTTTTTATATAATTCAAGATTGATTAACAGCTTTATAAACATTTGAAAGCAGAGCAAAGCACACTTCATCATAAGATTTTGTCAGAGAAAGTTATAATATTAGACAGTGTTGAACCGGTTGAGATATACGGCGTTAATGATGTTAAGCTAAACATAATTAAGAAGCACTTTGGTAAACTAAAAATAGTAGCAAGAGGCTACAGCATTAAAGTTTTAGGAGATGATAACGAAATTAAACACTTCGAGAAAAACTAAATCTCCTTATTGAACATTATCACAAAAATGGTTTACTAACCGATAAGGTTATCGATCGTTTATTAGGTCCGAATGGCGATGAAATAATTGAAACTTCAGAATTACAAAACGATATTATTCTATTTGGTAATAACGGACTAGTAGTTAAAGCCAAAACCGAAAATCAACGCCGTATGGTCTCTTCAATGGCGAAAAACGATATGATTTTTGCAATTGGTCCTGCCGGAACCGGAAAAACGTATACCGCCGTTGCATTAGCTGTTCGCGCACTTAAAAACAAAGAAGTGAGACGAATAATTTTAACTCGTCCAGCTGTTGAAGCAGGTGAGAATTTAGGTTTTTTACCTGGTGATTTAAAAGAGAAACTCGATCCATATATGCAACCGCTTTACGATGCATTATCAGATATGATTCCTGCCGATAAATTGGAACAACATATTGAAAACCGCGTAATTCAAATTGCACCTTTAGCGTTTATGCGTGGACGAACTCTTGATAATGCCTTTGTTATTTTGGATGAGGCTCAAAATACAACTGAGAGTCAAATGAAAATGTTCCTAACCCGTATGGGAAATAGTGCGAAGTTCATAATTACAGGCGATGTGACTCAAATTGATTTACCTTCAAAACAACCTTCAGGATTGTTACAAGCCATTAAATATTTGAAAAAAGTTGAAGGCATCGATTTTATTGAATTAGACAGCCGCGATGTTATTCGTCACCACCTTGTAAGTGCTATCATTCAAAGTTATGAAGGCAACTAAAAAATATTTACTTTTATAGGGTAAACGTATTATGAAAGAATTTATAAAGAGTAAAATAAAAGCATCAGCTGATTTAAAAACATCCTTATTAACTAACGATGCTATTCTAACCACCATTAATTCTGTTGTTACAGAAATTATTGAGTGTTATAAAAAAGACGGCAAGGTTCTTTGGGCCGGAAACGGCGGAAGCGCTGCCGATGCACAACACTTAGCAGCTGAACTAAGCGGTAGATTTTATTACGACCGCCCTCCTCTGTTCTCAGAAGCATTACATGTAAACACAAGTTATACAACAGCAGTAGCAAACGATTATAGTTATGATGAAATTTACGCCCGCTTAACAAGAGCAATGGGTCGTAAAGGTGATGTGCTAATTGGTATGTCAACCAGCGGAAACTCAGGTAATGTTGTTAAAGCTTTGGAAGTAGCAAACTCTTTAGGAATTATTACAGTTGGCTTTACAGGAGAAACCGGTGGAAAAATGGCGGGATTATGTAAATACCTTGTAAACATTCCTTCAAAAGATACACCACGTATTCAAGAATGTCACATGGTAATTGGTCACACCATTTGCGAATTGGTTGAGATTAATTTATTCCCTAAAAAATAAGTACCTCCATTGATAACCGAAGCCATCATATTAGCAGGAGGATTCGGAACACGTTTACAAAGCGTAGTCTCCGATTTACCAAAACCAATGGCTCCAGTTAACGGAATTCCTTTTTTAGATTATCAGTTATTGTATTTAAAAAACTTCGGAATCAAAAAAGTAATTTTGTCAGTTGGACATTTGCACGAAAAAATAACATCGAACTACAAAAATAGTTTTAGCGGTATTGAAATTGATTACGCTATTGAAACTTCTCCACTAGGGACCGGCGGTGGAATTCGCTTAGCTGTTGAAAAATGCAAAACAAAAACCATTTTAGTTTTAAATGGAGATTCTTTTTTTGATGTTGACTTAACTTCTTTTTTCAATCTTCATACAAAATCAAATGCCGATTGCTCATTGGCCTTACGTAAAGTTGAGAATGCCTCGCGTTATGGCACCGTACATTTTTCGTCTGTAGCTCCAAGTTATGACACATTATCAAATTCAGATGAAGCGCCAATTGGCATGTCGAGAATAAATTTTTTTAAGGAAAAAAATTCAGAAACAAAACCCGGATTAATAAATGGAGGCGTTTATTTACTGAATACAGATACTTACTTACAAAAAACAGAAGCTAATAAAAATTTCTCAATTGAAAAAGATTTCTTTGAAAAGAAAATTAACGAGTTAACTATATTTGGTTTCGAATACAAAGGTTATTTTATTGATATTGGCATACCCGAAGATTATACGAAAGCACAAGATGACTTTAAAGGATTTAAATATAAATAAAAGCTGGACTTTGTTTTTAGACCGCGATGGCGTTATCAATAAAAAATTAGATAACGACTACGTGAAACATTGGATGGATTTTGAATTTATTGATGGCGTTTTAGATGCTATGAAAATATTGAATGGAAAGTTCGGACATATTGTTGTAGTAACAAATCAACAAGGCATTGGAAAAGGATTATACAGAACAGAAGACTTGGAACTCATACACAAAAACATGTTGTATGAGATTGATTATTTAGGTGGGCGAATTGATAAAGTGTATTTCTCTCCGTTTTTGAACTCCGTTAATCACCCTACCCGCAAACCGGGAACAGGAATGGGACTCGAAGCAAAAAAAGATTTTCCAGCAATTGATTTTACAAAATCAGTAATTATTGGTGATAGTATTACCGATATGCAATTTGGACGCGCTTTAGGAATGAAAACCGTTTTTATTTCAGAAGAAGGTAAAAAGATGAAACAATCGATTTTAATTTTCCGTCATTAGTTGAATTTAGTTTGAATTTATAGAATTGAAGATATCCATCATAACCGTCACCTACAACAGCGCTTCAACTATTGAACAAACTATTCAGTCGGTCTTAAACCAATCGTACAGAAATATTGAATACATTATTGTAGATGGCGTTTCAACCGATGGCACTTTAGATATTATAAACAAATATTATTCCCAGATTCATAAAATTGTTTCTGAAAAAGATAAAGGCATTTACGACGCACTTAACAAGGGAATTGATTTAGCAACGGGTGATGTTATTGGCATTTTACATTCGGATGATTTTTATATGAGTTCGAATGTAATTGAAAATGTAGCCAATTCGTTTAATCAAAACCAATGCGATGCGCTTTATGCTAATTTGTATTATGTAGATAAAGATGATACCGATAAAATAAAACGCAAATGGCACTCCGGTAATTATAGTGAAGGTTCTTTCTTAAACGGATGGATGCCTCCCCACCCGACTTTCTTTGTAAAAAAGGAAATTTATAACAAGTTAGGTAAGTTCGATTTGCAATTTACTTCTGCGGCAGATTACGAATTAATGTTGCGCTTCATTCATAAAAACAAAATCAAATTAGCTTACTTAAACGAATTCATTGTAAAAATGCGTGTTGGTGGTAAAAGTAATGTAACAGTTAAAAATCGTGTTACCGCTAATATGGAAGACCGTAAAGCTTGGGAGGTAAACGAATTGAAACCAAGATTCTACACGCTTACTTTAAAACCTCTGAGAAAAATATTTCAGTTTCTATAAAAACGGAAGTCATCCTGTCCCGATAGCTATCGGGATTGCCGAAGGGCAGTTTCTTTAAATAAAAAAAGGCGAAGATTAATCTTCGCCTTTTAAATTAAAATCAAGTTTTCTTATCTAAATAAACTTACCGGACCATTTTTTTCATATTCCTTACCATCAAAGCCTACTGCTTTAATAAAGTAGAAGTAAGTTCCGTTAGAAGCTTTTTGTCCGTTACTTGTAACGCCATCCCATGATGCTTTCGCTCCGCTGAAATCATACATTGGTTGTCCCCAACGGTTAAATATTTTCAAAGTAATTTCTTTTACACCGGTAGATGTAATAGTGAATACATCATTAATATTATCATCATTAGGTGTAAATACGTTTGGAACTTCAATACTGAATCCATCTTCTACAACAATTACTATTGATGCAGTATCAGAACATAATCCTGATGATGCTATCATAGTTATAGTGTATGTTCCCCAACCATAAGTTGAAGAAGTGCTTGCAGTTGTAGTTAATACAGATGAATTTCCATTACCAAAATTCCAGCTGAATGTGTTAGCATTCGTACTAGTATTACCAAAGTTTACAGTTAGAGGCGCAAATCCTGTTACAACATCAGATGAAATGGATGCTGTTGGTACAGCATTAATAACATCAACTGTACTTGTAGCACTACACCCTGTTGTTGGATTTGTTACTGTTAATGTATAAGTACCCGCAACATTCACAATTGGTGTTGCTGTGTTAGAACCTGAAACCATTCCCGGCCCAACCCATGCATAATTAACGCCAGGATCAGTTGAATTACCATTTAAGGTAACTGTTGTTGTAAGTCCACCACAAGGAATATTAGCATTAGCACCTGCACTTACATTAGGTAAAACACTACTGTTTGTAACAGTATATTGTGTTGCTACTGAACATCCATTCACTGCATCCGTAATAACAACAGTATAAACACCTGCTGTAGTTACAGAAATAGTTTGAGTAGTTGCTGTAGTACTCCATACATAATTAACGCCGGTACTTGGCGTTGTTGTTGCATCTAATATTACTGCTGTATTAGTTGGTAAACAACCAATACCTATTGTTGAAGTTGAAGTAACTGTAACTGTAGGAGCAACTGTATTTCCGTTAACCGTCATTGTTGCTGTGCTTGCGCAACCATTAACAGGATCAATCATTGAAACTGTATAAGTGCCGCTTTGGTTTACGGTTACACTTGAGTTATTTGCTGAACCAACAATTCCTGTTCCAGTCCAAGTATAAGTTAATCCTGTACTTGGTGTGTAAGTCGGATTAATATCTACACTAGTACTAGCGCAAGAAATATTAGCGATTGCAGAAGTAGTTGCTGTAGGTGTCACAGTATTATCTGTAACAGGAATAGTAGCAGTAATTGTACAACCATTAGCGGCTGTAATTAAACAGGTATAATTTCCTGATGCAGTAAATGTAGGTGTTGTTGTATTACTACCTGAACTGATACCAGAAGCTGGCGACCATGAATAAGATGCTATAACTACAGTTCCTGTTGGTGTTAATGTAAGACTTGGTGTTGTAGAAATACAAGTAATACTTAGATTTGGAGAACTCAACGTAACGTTAGGTGAATTTACATCCGCAACCATTGTTGCAGTGGTAACCGCTGCAGAACAACCGTTAGTTGCAGTTGCAACAACGCTGTAAACACCAGGACCAGAAATAGAAACTGTTTGTGTAGTACCACCGCTTAAAATATTACCTGTTCCCGGAGCAGTCCAACTAAAGGTTGTTCCTCCTGTTGGAGAACCTACCACAATTTGAGTAGTTGGTGTTGCGCATGATAAAGTATATGATGAAGGTGTAACTGTTACTGAAGCAGGCACGGTAGTATTAGAAGCAACAGAAATTGTTCCAATACCAACACAACCATTAGATGTATTTGTAACCGTAACATTATACGTACCACCTAAACTTGATGTAGCTGTTGATAATGTATTTGTTCCAACAATGCCTGGTCCTGACCAATTGTAACTATAAGATCCTGCGCCTACGTTTGTTGTTAGTGTAGATGTTGGATTTGTACAAGTAATAGTAGTTGAAGAAGTTGTTGTAGGAGTTACAGCAGCGTTATCTGCAGTAATACTATTTGTTACAACAGAAGTACAGCCGTTCAAAGTGTTAGTTAAAGTTAATGTGTAAACACCACCTTGGTTAACATTTATAGTTGGAGTATTTGCAACACCAACAATTCCGGGACCACTCCATGTATAAGTCGCAGGAGATGTTGTTGTCGTTCCTACAACTTGAACACTAGTAGTTAAACAAGTAATAGTACCTGTATTAGATAAAGTTGCAGTTGGCACTCCGGCATTAGGCACAACAGTAGCTACTTGTGCAGCACTTTGACAACCGTTAGCAGGATTTGTAGCAATATAAGTATAGTTACCTGCGGCACATGCTGAAGCAGTATAAGATGTAGCACCTGCACAAACACCACCGGTCCAAACCACAGTACATGAACTTGGGTTAGCGCTTCCAATTAATTGAACTGAAGGTGTAGCACATGTAATTGTTTGTGTTCCTATAGGAGTTGTTGTTGGCGCAATTGTATTATTTCCAACCGAAGCAGAAATAGAATTAGTACAACCATTTACTGCACTTGTTACAGATAAAGAATAGGTTCCAACTTGATTCACATTTACTGTTGAATTGTTTGCAGAACCTACAATACCGGGACCACTCCAAGTATAAGTTACTCCTCCTGTTGGACTAGTTAAAGTAATTGTTGGATTAGAACAAGTTATTGTTGAAGGTGCTGTAATAGCTGGTGTTGGTGGTGTTGTATTTGTTGAAGCACTTACAACACTTGAAGTTGAACATCCGTTAACCGGATTTTGTACAATAACAGAATAAGTTCCTGCACCCGATCCGGTCGTAGTTTGACTATTAACACCACCTGTAATTGAACTTCCACCAGGAGCGGTCCATGTATAACTCATACCACTTGGTCCTGATGTTAAAGAAACTGTTGGTGAACTGCAAGTAACCAATCCGGCTATTCCCGCAGTCGTTGTTGGAGCTACTGTATTTACTAATGCAGCTACAGTTGCAATATTAGTACAACCATTAACTGCATCCTGAACTCTTACTGTATACGTTCCAGGACCTGAACCAGTGGTATTTTGAGAATTTACACCACCAGTAATTGAACTTCCGCCTGGTGCAGTCCATGTATAGCTAACGCCTGATGCAGGAGTTGATGTTAAATTTATAACACTATTTGTACAAGTTACAGATGCAGATGTTCCTGCTGTAGGAATTGGATTAACTGTATTTATTAAAGCCGCAACCGTTGCAGTTGTTGTACAACCATTAACTGCGTCCTGAACTCTTACAGTATAAGTACCAGGGCCAGAACCTGTAGTGTTTTGAGAGTTCACACCACCGGTAATTGAACTTCCTCCAGGGGCAGTCCATGTATAATTTGCTCCTGCTAATGTAGAAGTTAAATTTATTGCACTATTTGTACAAGTTATAGAGCCTGTTGTACCAGCAGATGTAACAGGTGCAACTGTATTTACCAAAGCTGCAACTGTAGCAATATTTGTACAACCATTAACAGCATCAGTTACTCTTACAGTATATGTCCCAGCTCCGGAGCCTGTAGTATTTTGATTATTGACACCACCAGTTATTGAACTTCCTCCAGGTGCTGTCCATGTATAAGTAGCGCCGGTTAATGTATTCGTTAAGTTAATCGTTAAGTTACTACATGTTATTGAACCTGTTGTTCCTGCTGAAGTAACAGGCGCAGTTGTATTTTGAGTAACAACCACAGTTGATATCGGAGAGTTACATCCGGCCACATTTACCGTTAAAGAGAATGTACCAGGGGTATTGACCGTTGGGTTCTGACTTGTAGGAGTTGTAATTGTACCCGGCCCACTCCATGAATAAGTTCCTCCACCTGTTCCATTAAGTACTGTTGTAGTTTGAATACAAGTTAGATTTCTATTTGTACCAGCGTTAGCTGTTGGAATTGCAACCACGTTAATATTTTGACTTCCTGTAGCTGTAACTCCGCAAGCATCTGTAACTATCGCATATAGTGTTACGGCCCCAGCTGTTGGAAAATTAATACTGGGCGAATTACCCGTACCAACGGAAGGAATACCTGTTGGACTAAAACTCCAATTAATACTATAAGCTGGTACTCCATATTGAACACCGTTAGAAGTAGCCGTTAAATTACTTCCGGCGCAAACGGAGGCTGATGACATTGAAAAAGGTGTACCTGCATTTGTAAATTCAACAGTTCTTCCATCTAATGTCATTGTCCACGGACTGTTAGCACCAATACAAGTACCACTACATCCTGCGGCACCAAAACATGTTCTAAAAAACTGCATAGTAAATGGAACAGAAACAGGAGCGCAAGAAGGTGCAGGCATACAGGTACGAACATCATTCCAAATAGAAATATTATTACCTGTGCATGTTCCGCCGCCAACTGCATTACAGTACCAATAAAACCTGTATTGCTTGGACTTGTACAAGCGCCAGTTGTATATTTCACAGCGCCATCTTGCAACCAACATGCCCCATTAGCAATATAATTAAAAGACCAGCTGGCATTAGTTAAAGTTGTATTAGCAGGTGTGTTTACTGATAAATTATAATTACACGAGTTTGTAAAACCACAAGAGGCATTATACATTGAGCCTGTAATCGATGCTTGTGCTAATGAATTAGAACTTGATACTAATGGGTCAATAATTACATTACCTTTTACAATATGACTTTGAATCCAATTAACAGGAACTATTACGCTTAATTTATTTCCTGCGATAGAATAACTCATTAGAGACATATCTTCCTTAGTGCCTTTTTCAGGATAAGCATTCGCTTCACCAATTTCAAGAACTGTTTCGCTGTTATTTACTAAGTTAATTGCTGATTTAGAAATACCTGTAGAATTGCCATTTTGGAATTTAAAGACAGAACCAAGAGGCATTGTAAAATCATCTTTAAAAACTAAATTCTTATAATTTGGATTTTGTATGCTCTTTATAATGAAATTCGTTTTTACTGAACCACGATTAACCGTCATCTGGGCGTCAATTCCCGGAAAAATATTTTTAATATACATACCATCATCACCAGCAGTATAATCACTCCAATTTGCTAAAGCTATTAATTCCTCTACTCCACTTTCATCTGAACCGAATAATTTCCAATTATTAAAATCAATTTGTCCAGCCGGAGTTTTGATATAAGATTTTTTCACAACAGTATTAATCCCTACTGGATCAAATTGATTACTTGCTTCATATATACCATTTCCTTTATCAGCCAAACGATGATCAACAGTTACCCACTCACCATTAACTTTGTAGTGAAGAGCAGTTAGTGATTTCTGAATTTTAATTTCTGTAGGCGCTTTTGGATTCACAAAAAGACGCTGATCCACCTCCCGTTTACTTAAAACTTCAACAAAACCATTGTAAGCAGCATTAAAAGGAAGTGCGCCAAATTCAGGGTGATTTGTTTTTCCAGCATTATACATTGCGTAATCTTTCTCGTGTTTTTCTGTTTTAGAAAAAGATTCCAGATTACCTTTCGTTACCTGCATTTGGTAACTTTTCATTCCATCAGAACCAATATTTTGCCCAACTAAAGACGAGCTTAAAAAAAATAAGCCTAAATAATTGATTTTAAAAGATTTAAACAAGTTTAATTGAATTGACATTTGTGTAGGTTTTGGTACCCTAAAATTAACAAAAATTGTACCAAAAACAAAAAGGCGGGATAATTCCCGCCTTTTGTTAATATATTGTCAATTAACTACCTATAAAGCCCTAAAGAACCATTTTTCTTAACCGGTTCTTTTGTAGAATCAAAGCCGGTTGCTATAACAAAATAGAAATAAGTACCATCAGTTGCCTTCTCTCCATTACTTGTAATACCATCCCAAGCAGCTTTAGCGCCTGTGAAATCATACATTAATTGGCCCCAACGGTTAAATACTTGTAATTGAATTTCCTTTACACCTGTAGATTTAATGGTGAATACATCATTCACATTGTCATCATTTGGTGTAAATACGTTTGGTATTTCAATACTAAATCCATCTTCAATAGTTATAAAGGCATAAGCTGTATCTGAACATAAACCACTTGATCCAATCATCATAACAGTATAAGAACCCGCTACACTATAAGTGTTAGAAGGTGATGTTGTTGATGAACTATTTCCATCACCAAATGTCCATGTAAACACTGTTGCACTTGGCGAACTTAAGTTTGTGAAGTTTACAACTTGAGGAGCAAAACCTGTTGTTACATCAGGCGTGAATGAAGCTGTAGGAACACCGTTAATTAGGGTAACAGTACTTGTTGATGTACAACCTGTAGTTGGGTTTGTAACAGTTAAAATATAAGTTCCTGGCTGATCATCAACCGGTGTAGATGTATTAGAACCAGAAATAATACTAGGACCAGTCCAAGAAAAAATAACACCCGGATCAGGAGAACCACCATTTAAAGTTGCTGTTGAAGCGCCACAAGGTATAACTGAAGTTGCAACTGAAGTTGCAGTTGGTACTGTCGTGTTATTGTCAACTGTATAAGTAACCGAAGTAGTACAGCTTGTTGCAGGATCAGTAATAATTACAGTATAAACACCGGCTGTAGTTACCAATATAGTTGGTGTTGTTGCTGATGTATTCCAATTATATGAAACGTTTGTAGGTGTTGCGTTAGCAGTTAAAATATTTGTGCTGTTTGTAGGAGAACATCCTAATCCAACTGATGAAGTTGAACTGACATTTAATAATGGCGGAATAGTTGTACCAACCACTACAACTGTTAATGAATTTGAAGAACAACCTGTAACTGTGTTTGTAACAATTACACTGTAAGTTCCGTTCTGATTAACTGCAACACTACTTCCTATAGTACTTCCTACAATTCCAGGACCACTCCAAACAAAAGTGATATCAGTTGTTGGTGTATAAACCGGAGAAATAATTGTTGTAGGATTAGAACAACTTAAAGGACTAGCTGTAGCGGTTCCTGCCACAAAAGTTGGAGAGTTAGTTGCACTAGCAACAGTTACAATGGCATTTGATTGACAACCATTAGTTGCAGTGATTACTCCCGTATAAGTACCTGCGGTAGTAAATGTAACAACACTTCCTGTAGCAGAACCGGAGATACCTGAAGAAGGACTCCAAGAATAAGAACCAATACCAACCGTAGATGTAACATTAATACTAACCGTTGGACTTGCAGTTAAACATGTAATACTAGGGCTTGAGTTACTTAAAACAAATGTAGGCGCTAACGTGTTAGGTGATACCGCAGATATCGCTGCCGCTGCTGAACAACCGTTAGTTCCTGTAACAACAACACTATAATTACCGGGGCCATTAATACCTGCTGTTGCAGAAGTACCGCCACTGATGATAGCACCGGTAGCAGGTGCAATCCATGAATACGTTGATGCTCCTACTGCGGTTGCAGTTAAAGCAGTAGTTGGTGTAGAACATGATAAAGTAAATGTTGGCGGATTAATTGCAACGCCAGTTGGAACTGTTGTACTTGAATTAACCGTTAATGTTTCAGTACCAACACAACCGTTTGTTGTATTAGTAACTATAACTGTATATGTACCGCCTAAACTTGAAGTTGCACTTGACAATGTATTTGTTCCAACAATTCCTGGTCCTGACCAATTATAAGTATAAGTTCCTGCGCCTACAGTAGCTGTCATATTAACAGTAGTTGTATTACAAGTGATAGTGCTTGATGCTGCAGTTGTTGGGGTTACAGGAGCGTTATCATTTGTAACACTATTTGTAATAATAGAAGTACAACTGTTTAAAATATTTGTTAAAGTTAAAGTATAAACCCCTCCTTGATTAACTGTAATAGTTGATGTATTTGAACCCGACACAATACCAGGACCGCTCCACGTGTAGGTCACAGGTGCTGTGGTTGTAGGGGTAGCTATACCTGAGCTGAAGTGTTTAAACAAGTAATAGTAGCTGTATTAGCAAGTGTTGCAGTTGGACTTGCGGCATCAGGCACAACAGTAAACGTTGCAGGAGTACTTGAACAACCATTAGCAGGATTTGTAACGGTCATTGAATAAGTTCCCGCTGAACAAGCTGTAGCAGTATAAGAAGTTGCACCGGCACAAACTCCACCGGTCCAAACTACAGTACATGAACTTGGATTCGCACTTCCAATTAAAGTAACAGATGGGGTTGCACAAGTGATATTTACAGAACCACTTCCTAAGGCACTTGGAGAAGTTGTATTTGTACCAATCGCGGCAACAGCAGAACTTGTACAGCTATTTGCCGTACTTGTAACAACTAAAGTATAGTTACCCGATAAAACAACGTTAACTGATTGTGTATTTGCAGGCCCAACAATTCCGGTTCCTAACCAAGAATATAAAACACCTGAACTTGGATTACCTAAAATATTAAGTGAAGAAGTAGAACATGTTAAAGATTGAGATGCTATTGCTGTTTGAGTTGGAGCTGTTGTATTTGTATTTGCAACAACTATAGCCGCCGGTGCTGAACAGCCGTTAGTTCCGGTTACAACAACACTATAAGTTCCTCCACCAGAACCGGTCGCACTAGAAGAGGTTCCCCCTGATGTTATTGAAGAACCTGCGGGTGCAGTCCAAGAATAAGTTAAACCTGTTGGTGTTACACCTAAGTTCACTGCTGATGAAGCACAAGTTACAGTTCCTGAAGATATAGCAGAAATACCTGTTGGAACTACAGTATTAAATGGTGCTGAAGCTGTAGCCTGTGCAGTACATCCGTTAACTGAACTTTGGAAAATAACTGTATATGTACCTGGACCAGATCCAGTAGTATTTCCATTATTTACACCACCTGTAATTGAACTTCCTGCTGGTGCTGTCCATGTATATGTACCCCCACTTGAAGGTGCGCCGCTTAAACTAAATGTTTGACTAGCACAAGTGATAGAACTTGTTGCTGAAGCAGTAACACCTACAGGTGCTACGGTATTAAATAGTGCTGCTGCAGTAGCTTGAGCAGTACATCCGTTAACTGAACTTTGGAAAATTAAAGTATATGTTCCAGGTCCTGACCCGGTAGCATTTTGACTATTTACCCCACCTGTAATTGAACTTCCTGAAGGAGCAACCCAAGTATAAGTTCCACCCGAACCAGGAGCACCATTTAAATTAAGTGTGTTACTTGTACAAGTAATAGAACTTGTCGCGTTTGCAGTTACACCAACAGGAGCTACTGTATTAATATTAGCAACAACAACGGCTTGAGCAGTACATCCATTCACAGCATCTGTCACTCGTACCGTATAAGTACCTGGACCAGATCCTGTAGTTATTTGAGCATTTACACCACCGGTAATTGAACCTCCGGCAGGTGCTGTCCAAGTATAAGTTACGCCAGAAGCTGGTAAAGCTGTGAAACTGATTGCAGAACTTGAACAAGTAACAGAACTGGAAGTGCTTGCGCTTGGAACCGGTACAACAGTATTTATTAAAGCTGCAACTGTAGCTTGTGCGGTACAACCATTAACGGCACTCTGAACTTTTACAGTATAGGTACCTGCACCTGAACCGGTAGTATTTTGAACATTTGCACCACCTGTAATTGAACTTCCACCCGGAGCTGTCCAAGTATAAGAAGCACCTGTAAGTGTATTAGTTAAGTTTATTGAAGTATTATTACATGTTACAGAACCCGATGTTCCTGCAGAAGTAACAGGCGCAACTGTATTAATTTGAGCTGCGATTGTTGCAGTAGAAAAACATCCATTAGATGGGTCCACTACCCTAACAGTATAAGTTCCCGGACCGGAACCTGTTGTATTTTGATTATTTACTCCTCCTGTAATTGAACTACCTCCTGGCGCAGTCCAAGTATAATTCATACTAGCCGGATTCGATGTTAAGTTAATAACACTATTCGTACAAGTTACAGAAGCTGACGTTCCTGCAGTAGGAACCGGCGCAACTGTATTAAATCCAACCGCTACAGTGCTAGTAGCAGAAGTACAACCGCTGGAATTAATAGTTAAAGAATAAATTCCTGCACCACTTACAACTGGGTTAGCAGAAGTATTTCCGGAAACAATAGAAGGTCCTGTCCAACTATAGGTTCCACCACCTGACCCTGAAAGAATAGTTGTAGTATTTGAACATGTTAAGGATTGTGTTGAACCTGCATTAGCAATAGGAACAGCATTTACAGTAATAGTATTATTTGTACTATTTCCGCATTGAGGTGTGATACCAACAGTGTAAGTTACCGGCCATGAACCAGCCCCAACCAATGAAGGACAAAATGAATTACTTGATACACCCTGCAGGAGCTGTAAAAGTTCCGCCAGCAGTTCCAGTTATTTGAGGCGGTAAATTAACGCAAACACCATTTGCACAAAGCGGACCAACGGCAGTCCATGTTGAAACATAAGGATTAGTAATTGAAATTGTTTTCGTTGTTGTTGCAGTACAACCATTTTGACTATTAAATGAATATGTTATGGTGTAAATCCCTTGAGCCATTTGATAAGTATCAAGATATAAATCACCTTGATTTGCATTAAATGAAGCTGTAGAAACAACTGCGGGAGAAACTGTATAGCCAACTGAACCGATTGGAGTATTAGCCGGAATAGTAATAGTTTGACAACCGCCCGCTACACTATTATTCCAAACTCCACTAGTAATTGGAACATTATTGTAACAACTTGTAACTGTATAATTCATGTTCGCTGCAATATTAGTATTACACAGGTTATAGCCATGACTTTGTGAAGGATCTAAAAAGAAAAGAGACATGGTGTAAGAGCTTGAGCTTGGAATAATTGTATTACAAGCTACAGGACACATGTTATAAATGTTTGTATTTGTTCCTTGACCAATTGCAATTGAGTTATTTGTCGCCGCGTTTGGATTTGTTAAACCAATAATTATCCTCATACAAGGTGAAGTAGCATTATTACCTACCGCAAAAGGATTTGGATAAATGTTAACAAGATTAGCATAAGTACAAGGAATGGTTGAAGACATTGCGGCGCCTGTTGATCCATCAAATACACCTAAGGATAAAGATGGGGGCTGCAAACAACCCATTTGAGAGTTTACGTTTTTTACTGAAAAAATCAGGGTTAAAAGTAAAATGAATTTATAAATTTTTTTCATATTATAACTTATTCTGTGATTAAAGAATTTTTATTTTCAGGCTTCAATAAATGTTTATTCTTAGATAACCAGTCATTTAAAACTGCCAAATACTCTTTTTTCGAAGTAAAACTCTCTGATTTTGGTGTTTGAGAAGAAATAACCCCTTCAATAAAGATAGCTTTAAGCTTGTCATCATAACCATAATAAGAAGAAGGTTGTGAAAGCCCCTGACGTTGCATGGTAATATCATCATGTCTTTTTTTGAACTCGATAAATTTTGGGTCATTTGAAACATCAGCTTTACTATGAACTTGCACATCCTGACCAAACGCAATCTGTACAAAACAATAAGCAATAGAAAAAAAGAATAGTTTTTTCATGGTTTGAATAAATTTCGACTAAGATAATAAAAAACGCCTAGAACTCGTCGAATGAATAAACTATTTACAATCTGATTATCAGTTGATTAAATCAAAAATCTCCTAAATTGTTTTAAGTACCTACCAACGGGTTTTGTAGTACTTTACTTCAAGATTAGTAACGAAATCCGACACGCTTTGGTTTGCCGGATTAATCTTAAGAGCTTCCTTATAAGATTTTATACTATTCAAAGTGTCTTTTGTCTCAAAATAAGTCTTTCCTAATAAAACATGAAATAACTCCGAATTCGGATTTTCCTTCAGTTTCATTCGGAAAAAGTTTATCCCAATATTTGGATTAGTTCGAGTATATAAATCTTGTAATACCTCATAAGGCACCGTAAAATCCTTTTTCTTGTCGTGTTTAATTGCCAACAACAAATACTTCTCAGCAGTTAACACATCGCCTAACCTAAAATACGCTATTCCCAAATTACAAATCACTTCCTTCTTAGTTGTATCGCGTTTGTAAGCTAATTTAAGATATGGTAATGCTTCAACTGGATTCCGCTCGAAAGTAAGATACATAAACGACAAATTATTATAACAGCCGCCACAACCCGAATCCGTTTGAATTGCTTTTTTTAATAATAATTCCGCCTCTCTTATTTTCCGAACTTTATCTTCATCTTTTATCAATTGTGCTTTCTTCGGATCGCTAATATTAATAATTAACTGACTAGTTGTTAAGAGTGAAAGTTTAACTGATTCAGGATATTTTTTTACATCAGTTTCAAACAACACTGTTTTACTTTTCCATTCTTTATTTCTAACTACAATGGTATAAGCAAACAAAACAAAAATTAGAGCAGGAACTGCCTTTTGATAAGGCTTAAGATCGAAATACGTAATTGTTTTTTTAGGAACAGCTTTATAATAGAACAAAAAGTAAACGGCAATTAAACTGAAACCAATTGAAGCAAAAAAAGCAAACCTATCCGCTACAATTCCGGGTGCAGGAATTAATAAATTTAAATACATAGATAATGAAAAACCAAAAAAAGCAACACCATACCAAAGCAAATCTGCCTTTTTAAACCGTGTAAAAAAACACATAAGCCATTGCGCCAAAACCACCCAATCCAAGTAAAGCAAACATAGAAGTAAAGGAATACACTGCCACTGTATTATAACCGTAATAGCAAGCAATTTTACTTGGGAAAATCAACATTTTAACGTAAAAACCTAATGAGTTTAAAGCTGCTGATAATTTTAAAGAAAGTGTTTTTTCGAAAAATAACGGGCTCTCAAAATAATTAAATGTGCGAACTTGTGATACGGACCTATCTATTAAAAAGTGTTTTGTTACTTTATAAGAATAATAAGAAACGAAAATTAATACAACCGATAATACAATAAACTTCACATTTAATTTCCCCAATTTATAAAGCACCAAAGGCACAATTATAACGAATGGAATAACATCAAACTTACTTAAGAACGCTAAACCAAAATAAAAAAGTGTTGCTAAAACATATAACCAATTCATACTTTCAGTAAACTTGGTTATACTTATAAAACCCAAAACTGAAAAAATGAAACACAATAATATATCCCTGTTTTTTAAACTGGCAACCACTTCGGCATGAATGGGCAATATGGCAAATATCACTACTGCAAAAAACAAAACAAAAGGCGGATAATCTTTAAACAACAAATTAAAAAGCTTTAGCAATAACAATAAACATGCTGCGTATAATAGAATATTTACCAAATGACTAACGACCAAATTTTCTCCAAAAAACTGATGTTGTAATGCAAAAGACACTTTTACAATTGGTCGGTATTCATAATTATTCCCGCTTTCATCATTTACGTGATATGTTCTGAAAATGCGTGGAATTGATTTTATTCCTTTAGAAGTAATATTATCAGGGCCAGTTACAAATTCATCATCTAAAGCATAACCATTGGTTAAGGTGTTTCCGTATAATAGAAAAGCAATTAGAACAAGAATTAACCCGTAATTATTTTTATTGAATATTTTTTTAAGTGCCATAAAATTTCAGAAGGAAACAAAGATATAAATTTACACGTCTGCCGAAATAATATTACGCTGAATGGCCGATGTTCCGGAGTACAACAATGAAGCAAAACTATCCCTATACTCACGCTCAATGCCAGTTTCAATTAAATAACCATAAGCACCATAAATTTCCTGCAATTGCTTAATAGCATTCACCACATGTTCAGAAACAAAAGTTTTGCAATTGAAGCGCGTGTTAAAGCGTTTTTAGGTTTAGTATCAATGGCATAAGCCGCATCATACACTAAATTTTTCCGGCATTTAAAAATGGTTTTGATGTCAGCAATTTTATGTTGTATGTTTTGAAATTCAAATAAGTTTTTATTGTTTAGCTTGCGTTTTTTAGTGAATAAAACAGCTTTATCTAAAACTCTGTCTAATTGTCCAACCAAAAAAGCACTCACCACTACTCTTTCCCAAATCATACTATTATTAAAAATTTGTCCACCCGAACCCGGCTTCCCAATCATGCAATCTTCATCAATTTCAAAATTATTGAATTTAATATCGCCCATTTGAGCAGTACGTAAGCCCATTTTATCTTTAACCTTGCTTATTTTAATTTCTTTTGCATCAGTTTTAACAATGAAACAAGAAACACCTCCAAAAAAACCTTTTGTTTTATCGGTTAAAGCATAAACTACCAAAACATCCGCAACCGGTGAGTTGGTTATGTATCTTTTTTCGCCATTAATAATATAGCTGTTGCCTTTTTTTACTGCAATCGACGACATATTGTAAACATCAGAACCGGAATTATATTCAGTAATAGCATTGGCAGAAATCCACTGACCGGAAGCCATTTTTTTAAGGTACTTACTTTTTTGTTCTTCATTACCATAAAACGACAATGGAGAAACGCAAGCAATTAAATGGGCAATTGAAGAAAATATCATTCCGTTATTTTCACAACCGTAAGCTAAAGCTTCATAAGCCACACAAGTTTTAAGAGCCGAAAAACCTTTTCCGCCAAAACCCTCTTCAGCTACTAAACCATGCAGACCGTGTTTTGAAAAATGATTCCATAAACTACGATCGAAAAAGTTATTTTTATCCTGTTCAATCATATCCTTTACAGGAAATGATTTTCCAACCTCATGAAACGTGTTGTAAATAGTTTTGTAGTTTTTTAATACACCTAAAATCATACTCTAACTAACATTTAATCTTATAAAAATAGCATAATTAAACAGAAAATACTTTTTAATTAGAAACTAATTTTAATCAGTTATAAGACATATATTTTATAGCTAATTTACATTTTTTTGTACATTTATAGTCTATGGGCCTTCTTATCGATAAAATACGCATACACCTTCCTGAGGAGGTTTTATCGAACACACAACTTGCTAAGGAATTTAACATTACTGAGGCTGAAATTATTAAAAGAACCGGTATAGAAAAACGCTATTTAGCTTCGAAAAATGAAACGGCTTCCGACCTAGCCTTTGTAGCAGCAAAAAAACTATTAGCTTCTGATACTGAAATAAGCACTAAAATTGATTTTCTAATATTTTGTTCAGATTGTTTTGATTACATCGCCCCTGCTACATCATGTATTTTGCAAGACCGATTAAAGTTGCCACAAACTATAGGCTGCATGGATTTACCTTACGGCTGTTCAGGTTTTGTTTATGGTTTAGGAATTGCTAACGGACTTTTGCATAGCGGCATGGCGAATAAAATTCTGTTTTTAACTTGCGATTCATCGACTAAAACTTTAAACCCTAAAAACTTTGAGCAACGGAGTTTGTTTAGTGATGGGGCAGCTGCTATTTTATTGAGTAAAAACGATAAAACCCCGCCAAATGATTTTATTTTTGGTACTGATGGCAGCGGTGCACACGATTTATATATTGAAGGAAGTGCTTTTAGAGCACCACTTGATGAGAATTTTAAAAAAGATAGCTGCGTTCCCTATGGTGAAATGGTTATGAATGGGGCTAATATTTTTTCATTCGCTTTAAAAACTGTTCCAACTCTAATTCATGATACATTAAACAAGTGCAAATTAGGTTTTGAAGATATCGATTTATTTATTTTTCATCAGGCAAACGGATTTATTTTAGAAACGCTTCGTCGTAAAATGGATATCCCAAAAGAAAAATTTTATACAAACATTAAAGACTACGGAAATACCGTTGCTTCAACAATTCCAATAGCACTTTACACCGCCGAACAGGAAAAAGTTCTTAAAAAGGGTATGAAAGTGCTTGTAGCAGGTTTTGTGTTGGAAATAGTTGGGCTGCAACTGTAATAAATTACTAAATTTGAATATGCTTTTAGAAGAATTTGTCACCAAACTTGAATCGGAATTTGAAGATATGCCAAAAGGTACTTTAAAGCCCGATACAGATTACAGAAGTATTAAAGGCTGGAGCAGTATGCACGCCCTTATAATTATTGCTTTTATTGACATTACATTTAACATCACTTTAAATGGTACAGATTTAAAATCGACCAAAACTGTAAGTGATTTATATAATTTGGTTCAACAAAAAAAATCAGCTTGAGTACTTTTAAAACATCTCGTGTAGCAATAAAAGGTATAGTATCTTGTGTGCCGAAAGAAGTAAAAAGCACTTTTGATTATTCATATCTAAAACCTGAAGAGCAAGAACTGTTTTACAAAACTGTTGGTATTAAAGAACGTCGCGTTGCTAATGATAAAATTACCTGCAGCGATTTATGTCAGCAAGCCGCTGAATATTTATTCACCAACAATATTACAAAACCAGAAAACATTGATTTAATTGTTTTCGTTTCCCAATCGCCCGATTATTTTTTACCATCCACTGCAGTAATTCTTCAAGACAAATTAAAACTAAAAAAGACCACTTTAGCCTTTGATGTGACTTTAGGTTGCAGCGGTTATGTTTACGGATTAAGTATTGTGTCTAATTTTTTACAAAGCGGACAATTTAAACAAGCCTTATTGTTGTGTGGTGATAAATCTACCATTTCAACTTATGAAGAAGACAAAAGCGCTTATCCTTTGTTTGGCGATGCAGGCACTGCTACTTTATTAGAATATGATTCTAATACGCCAGACATGAATTTTGCTTTAAATAGCGATGGGAGCGGAAAAAACGCCATCATCATTGAGCACGGACATTCACGTCATCCCTACTCTCCCGAATCGGATATCATAACTGAATTAGAGCCAGGCATTAAACGTGCTAAAAAACATTTAGCATTAAATGGTCAGGATATTTTTACGTTTGCGCTAAAAGAAGTGACACCAAATGTAAATGAAACACTACAATCAGCTAATAAAACAATTGCTGACATTGATTATTTCGTTATGCATCAAGCCAACAAATTAATTAATGAAACCGTTCGCAAAAAATTAGGTATTGATAAAGAAAAATACCCTTATTCTATTGAACTTTTCGGAAATACAAGCTCAGCATCAATACCTTTAACAATGTGTTATGCTTTAGAGTCTAAATTATTAAAAGAAAGTTTAAATTTGTTATTATGCGGATTTGGTGTTGGATTATCATGGGGAAGTGTGATTTTAAGAACTAACCAACTAAAATGCGCCAAATTAATTGAGTTATGATTAATTTAAAGGATAAAAACATTTTAATTACAGGCGCCTCTTCAGGTATTGGAGAAGCAACTGCTATTTTATGTGATTCGTTAGGCGCTAATGTAACTTTAACAGGCAGAAATGAATCGGCTTTAATCGAAACATCAAAAAAATTAAGAAACCAAACTACAATTCTTATTGCCGATTTAACCAACCAAGAACAATTAACTGCATTGGTCACAAAATGCGGTAATCTTGATGGTTTAGTGAATTGCGCAGGCATTGTAAAGCCTTTACCTGTAAAATATATCCGTCAGAAAAACATTAATGAAATGTTTGATGCCAACTTTTCGTCGGCCGTTTTACTATGCAGCGAATTAAGCAGCGCCAAAAAATTAAACGAAAAAGCTTCTGTTATTTTTATTTCATCCATATCTTCTTTGCATCCATACATCGGCGGTTCTTTATATAGCGCCTCAAAAGCAGCTTTAGAAGCATTTTGCAGATCGTTTGCTATTGAGCATGCTAACAAAAAAATAAGAGCAAATGTTATTGCGCCGGCTTTAGTAAAGACGAAAATTTTTACTGAGACTGAATTAGCCACTTCTGAAGAAGAAATGAAAAATTATGAAGCTCAATATCCTTTGGGCTTCGGTGAGCCTGAAGATGTAGCAAATGCCATTGCATTTTTATTATCCCCCGCCTCTAAATGGATAACAGGCACTACCCTAAAAATGGATGGTGGTTTATTATTAAGCAGTAAAAAATGAACATAGAGTATTCCATAGTAATTCCTGCTTACCACGCAGAAGCCAGCATCGAAAAATTATACGATGCTATAAAAACTTACTTTGCATCGATTGAAAAAACATTCGAAGTTGTTTTTGTAGATGATGCCAGCGGTGATTCTACCTGGAAAATTTTACAACAATTAAAACAAAACAATAAAAACGTAAAAATTATCCGTTTTGCTAAAAATTTTGGTCAACATGCCGCCACACTTTGTGGTTTTTCGTTTGCGAAAGGAAAGTTTGTAATTACAATGGACGATGACATGGAAATTCATCCAGACCAGATTTCGAAATTAATTGGTGAACAACAAAAAGGGAATCAGGATGTTGTTTACGGGGAGTATAAAAAATTAAATCAACCATTTTTCAGAGGCATATTTACAAAGTTCTATAAATTCGGTTCTAAAATGGTGGAGGGTAAAAATAAAGGAAAAGGTTCTCCCTTCCGCCTCATCAAAACAGAATTAGCTCAAAAACTTGCAGAAACACATCGTCATTTTGTTTTTATTGATGAATTGTTGTTATGGTATACATCAAACATCGCATTCATTAATGTGAATGCAAATCCAAATTACGTTCGCAAGGGTGGTTATTCTCTAGGGAATTTATTTAAGATTACAAGTAATGTGGTAATGTTTTCATCAGCATCACCCTTAAAATTGGTAACCAATTTAGGTATTTCACTCGCTACCATAAATTTTCTTATTGGTTCGTTTTATTTACTCAAGAAAACTTTATTCCGTACACCTGTACCCGGTTACACTTCTATTATTGTGAGTTTATTATTCTCAACAGGCTTAATTGTTTTAAGTATTGGGATTGTAGCACAATACATCGGTAAAATATTGCAGGACGTAAACAAGAAACCTTCTTATCATATTTCTGAAAAATTTGCTGACGATTAAACAATACGGGGTTACCTTAACTAGAATTACTTCTAACGATATAGAATTACTCCGGTATTGGCGTAATCAGCAATCCGTGAAAATGTATATGGATTACAGGGAGAACATTACACCTGAAATGCAACAAAAATGGTTCAAGTCAATTAATAATAAATTCAATTACTATTTTATTATTGAATTTGAAGGCAAACAAGTTGGATTAATTAACGCTAAAAATTTTAGTTATGAAAATGGTTTTGGCGAAGGCGGTATTTTTATTTGGGATGCCGCATATATTAATTCATTCGCAGCTGTATTTAGCACCCTTGCTTTATTGAATTTTGTATTTCATAAAGTAAAATTGTGTGAAACCTCGCACGCGCGAATTTTAAAAGATAACGATAGAGCCATTCACTACAATCAATTAATTGGCTACAAACTTGCATCCGGACAAGAAAACGAATACAATCAGTTATATGTCTTAACTCTTGAAGACTATTTAAAAAATGGTGCTAAGCTTAACAAAGCCGCAGAGATGCTGAATAATGGAAATGGAGAACTAACTTTTTCAGGAACTGTGAGTGAAAATAATCTTGACGAAATAAATAAACTGCTTAAGAATTAAACATTCTGAGAGGGAATTCTCCCTTATCAAACGCCTCCAACCATTTTTCTTTTGTTACCATAGACAGTAAAAAAGGATCGTCCATGTTTTCCACTTTATACTTCGAGATTTGTTGTCCGCTATAACCCCAAAGCGGATTTGGAATATCAAACATTAATACAGCGCGATTCTCATCTGATTTATTCCAAGCCCGTGATCAAATGAATCATCAAAAATAATTAATTTACCTTCCTCCCACGCTTTAGTTTCATCTCCAACTCTTATGGCACAATTATTACCTTTTGGGACAATTAAAGGCAGGTGACAACGCAATACCATTTTCGTGTAGCCTTTGTGAGGCTGAATATGTGTGTGTGGCTTTAGAAAAGAATAATCACAGGAAATAATTTCAGGAATAGAATAAATTAGTTTAGCTGTTTCCGGACAAAGCGCTGCGTTACCCGGAAATTTCATGTTAAAGAAAATAAAAGAGAAAACTTTCCAAGCTTTTTTATTTTCAGAACTAACGTAGTCAGGAAACGTTTCGAGCCATTGATTCTCTTTCTTATTATCTAATAATTCAAGCAATTCACTTTTAATTACACCAAAATTCTTAGTAAGGATATCCAAAAAAGGAAAATCCTTTGTATCGTAAAAGAATTTCGGATTTTTATCGGTTATTTCGTGCTTAGTCACTTTCTAAAATTAAATATAATTTTCTTTTAATTTCTGAACATCCACTTTATGATTCAGACTAATTGGAAATTTGTTTAAAACAACAATACCATCCGGTAGCATGTAGGAAGGCAATTTGGTTAGAATAAAAGTTCTTAATTGTAGTTCGCTTATCTCTATTCCACTTTCAACAAAAGCAATAATTTCAATTTTGGGATTATCAATGGCAATTACTTCAGAATTCGAAATGCCTTCAAAGCCTATTAAAGCATTCTTTATTTCACTTAACTCAATTCTGAATCCGTTACGTTTAATCATGCTATCCCCTCTTCCAACAAACTCAAAACTTCCATTGGAAAGCTTTTTCACTTTATCACCGGTGTTATAAGTGACAGTTCCTTTTAAAATCTGAACGCCAAATTCATCAATGGTAGCTTTCATTAAGAGTTTCCTTTATAAGTTAACTCTGAAGCCTTATTTAATTTAATATGTGTTGCGTAACAAGGTTTACCAATTGGGACATTAATATCCTTGGCTTTTATTCTACTGAATTCAATTTTATGATATGTACAAACATTGGTTTCCGTCGGTCCGTACAAATTATAGAACGCAGCTTTCTTAAAATGTTTTTTTAGTTCCTTAACCAAATCATAACTCAATTGCTCTCCGGCAATTAAAATTAATTTCACAAACTTAAAATCATGTTTTGCTAATTGACCGGTTTGTAATAATAATTTTAAGTAAGAAGGCGTTGTATATAACGCTTCGATTTTATTGGCAGAAATATAATTAGCAAAGGCTCTTGTATTGGAAATAGTACTTTGCAGCGGCAAATACAATTGCTTTTTGGATATTAATGAAAAGAACAAATCAAACACCGATAAATCAAAATTTAAAGGGGCAATTGAAACAAATCGTGATACTTTATATTTCGCAAACTCTTTCTTACACCATTTCAAAAAAGCAGTGATGCTATCAGAGCAATGTACAATTCCTTTAGGAAAACCAGTTGAACCAGAGGTAAACAATACGTAGGATAAATTTTTAGGGTAAACTCTTGAAGGAAGATTTGTTTTAATAAAAGTGTAATCTTCATTAATAACATGTTCTTCGTAAGATGTTACTTCATTTAAAACCTCACTAGCTTTGGGCAAATATTTGTTTTCGATAATACAACCCTGCAAACCGGAATGATTTAAAATAAATTGAATCCGTTCGGCGGGCCACTCAGGATTAATTGGCAAGTACCCATTTTCAGTATCAAGAATAGCAAAAACAAATGAAACTAGGGCTGTAGTCTTATCTCCCCAAACAGCAATTGGTTGATTAACTAAGTTCGGACAAATACTATGTAACCAGGATTTAAATCCATTACATCGGTTTTGCAATTCAATATATGTTATGGATCTGTTACCTTCATCTAACAGAAATTCGGTATTCCCACCGGTAATACGATGTTTGGCGACTATTTTGCTAATTTCTGAAATAAAAATTCGGTTGTTTTATTAATGGTATCAATATTATCAACGTTTACCTCATGAGCCTCAAACTCAATATTCAGCTTCTCTTCTAAATGATTTATTAAACCCAAAACCACAATAGAATCTAGTAATCTTGAGCTTACAAGAGCTGTATCATTGGTAAAATCAGCAGGCACATCACCTCTGAATAACTTTTCAGTTACGTAATCCCTAACTTCTTTTGCAATATCATTCTTATTCATAAACTGATGTTTTTAAAGGTTCATTAATTAATCTATATACGCCGCCGGCAATCAATATATGCCCCAATGTATTGGGATGCGGATCGACATTACTTACTGTAATTTGTTCTTTAGTGTAATTTGAATAAATTTTTCTTAGTGAAAAAGTTTCGAAGCCTGCTGCTTTAGCCAGCTCACGCAAATTAGTTATTCTATCATTGTTTTTCAATTCTTCATTAGTAGTAGGCAAAAACACCCAAACCGGTTTAATATTGTTCGATTTGCAAGTTGCAACCATCTTTTTATAAAGGTTAGAAAATAAATCGTTCATGTATGGTTTAAGTCTGTATTTAATTTCGAGTGCCGACATTCTTTTCTTTATGCCTGCTTTCTCAATCATAAAGTTAATAAAATCATCGTCAAAAGTAAATCCTTCTTTTATGAGCCTTGTCACATTGTTGGTTAGCCTCTGCTCTTCACCAGTATGCGAAAATAATAACATCATATCAGGCTTAAATTGAATGGTTTTATGTTCGAGAACATAAGCATTTTGAATAAGGGAATACATTGGCACACCAAAATTAAGAAGCTCGTGTTTTTTACCGCTGTAATTGTTCAACCATTCTTCAGCAACACTTTCGAAAACCTCGTTATTGTTTACACCAGTACCCATCTCATAAGAGGCGCCTAAAATGGCAACACGGTTTACATTGATGGGTTTTTCAATATCGTACTCTTTATCCCTTAAACCAAATTTGTTTATAGAAATTGTGGTTCCATTAAACTCAATAGATTGAGAAGGCATTAATTCCTGACGCAACACCGTATTACTTGTAAAACTTATTTTTGAAAGAGGACTAACACGCATATTCCCCTCTTTACCCATTTTAGAATTGCTATTGGAGGCCATTAAGCGGGCATAATAACCTTCTTCGTTACTCTCGTGTTGATTAACTGTTAGGTAATCCGCTGTAAATACCATTTGTAAGAAATTATTTCTTTTAGAATTATGCAAAAATATAAACTCAATAACACAATTGGAAAACCAAATTTAAATATGGAAATAATCTTGTTTTGCTTATCAATACTTGTTGTGATAGCCTTTTTAATAACAATTCCAATACAAAACATTAACCAATATATCCCTAAAAAATACAATGCTGTAATAGAGAATTTACTTCCTTGTTTCAACATAAAAAGAACCTCACCTATACTTTCGGTAGTCCAAACGAAAAACAGAAAATTCATCACTACTTGAACAAACAAAACCGATAACGACAATTTTAGAAACGAAATAAATCCTTTTCAGTCTTTGGTGTTTCCTTTAATGATTTTTCGAATCTGTAGCCACTGTAAAAAACAAGGAAACCCAACAATAACCAATACAAAACGTCGGTCATTTTAAATTTAAAATAGCCGGTCGACCAATACAATTGATAAAAGTGGAAGAAGCAAGACGACATGAAAGTAACTACAATCAGTAATATTCCCTTTCCGGCAAACTTCGATTTTTTTAATTTAAAAAATAATGGGTAGTAAATTATTTTAAGAATGAAGTCACGCCAAAACCGATTAACATACTTCCAGTAATCTCGGAAGCTTGAAGCAAGTGGAAAAAATTCAAAGGAGGAAGGCAAACTAATATCAAACATACTTAAAAAGCCTATTGAGAAAATAAAGACGCCAACTAATTTAAAAAGAATCACACTCTTGCTTAAAGCAAATAACATGAAGTCAGACAGATTATTAATACCATAGATTGAAGGACTGAAATTTTGGTTTACTACTTTATAAATTACAAATAAAAGAAGTCCGGTTACAAATTGAGTAATGGCTTTGTTGTAATTTATAAAACTTTCATTTACGTTTCTTCCATTTAAAAAATGTTTATAATCAACAATTGGCATTATTGGGAAAAATAGCTGTTGGAATGAGAAAAAATACGACCACGAAGCTACTTTATTTGAAACGGTATTATTGTATTTAAATTCATACAGTACTATAATGGACTTGAACATAAGAACGGAAGCCAAAAAAGGAATAATGAAATTTATTGTTCCTAACTGAATTCTGTTACTTTGAACTAAATACATCAGAATAAAGACCAAAAGCATAAATAGTAATTTATACATCCATTTTATACCAGAAATCAGAATAGCTGAAATAAGTGAAAGCAATCCAAATAAAATTATTGCGTTTAAATAATCAAACACATAAAAACTTATAGCTAAAAATAATAGCGGGAATATAAATGGTTTAAATTTTAAGTCGATAACCGAATTCATGAAGAATAACGGTAACACAACAACAGACAGGTTTAAAATATCCTGACCTTTATCGAAACTAATGACTTTAGCGAGAAAAAAAACGATCAGGTAAACAATACCATATAAAAAAAGCTTTACCACTTTATTGTTTATAAACTGCGTCATTTTTATATAAAGGAAATTCCTTTTGCTAATATATAATTAATACATTTGATATTGTAATCTTTAATAGCCAAAATGTCAACCGTAAAGAAGCAATTTCTTTTTGTACACATTCCTAAAACAGCGGGCACATCGTTTGCACTTATTTTAGCCAAACGTTTTAAAGGTTTACGTAAACTTCAGTTTTATTCACCCAAAGAGCGTGAAAGGTATCCAAAAGTTGAGGCATCAGAAAAAGAGAATTATGATTTGATTTACGGGCACATTCCTTTTATTGGAAATCAGGGTTTAAAAAGAGGAATGGAGTATTTCACCTTTTTCAGAACACCCCGGGAGCGTCTGTTATCTCAATACAAACACATAAAGGGCGACGGCAATCATATTATTAAAAGCAAAGTTAATGTTGATGAATATTCTTTAAAAGACTTTTTAAAACAAGGGATTGTAAAGAACTTTGATAATTTGATGACACGTTATTTGTCAGGGAATATTAATAAAGATTATCTAAAAATTAATAATGAAGATTTAGAATTAGCTATAAAAAACTTTGATGCGAATTTCAATATTTTTGGTCTGACCGAGAAATTTGATGAGAGTCTTGTTCTATTATCAGATTATATGAATTGGCCTCCGCTTTTGTATGTGCGCGAGAACAAATCTTCCTTTAAAATAAACCCCGAGGAATTTGATGAAGAAACTGAAAGTTTAATACAAGCTTGTAATCAATTTGACGATGTTTTATTTAAACATGCCAAAGCTAAATTTGACAAATTATTAGAATCGAAAAAAGAATTTGTAGAGAAAGGTGTGAAAGAATTAAGAGAAGGCAGCGAAAAAAACAGACCCTCTATTTTATTCAAAAACAAAATTAATTTACTTTACGCTTATTTTAGACAAGTATTAGCCAGAATATGAGCGACGAGAAAGTATTAATACCTCCTCCACTTTTTCCTATAAGTAAAAAACGCTTATTCATGCAATACATGCGTTGGCTGCCTGCTAAATTGGGGCTAATAAACAAAACTGCTTTTCTTTTTCAGATAAAAAAAATTAATCCCGACGATATTTTTTTGGTATCCTTTCCTAAGTCCGGTAATACCTGGTTGCGATTTGTAATTTCTTATCTAAAACATGGTACAGCAAAAACAATTACGTTTAATGATTTGGAATCCTTTGTCCCTGACGTTTATGTGGCAAAAGATACGATTGATGCGCAATTGAGCGAACGCATTATAAAAACCCACGATATCTATTTTGAGGGTTATCCCAAGGTAATTTATATTTACCGCGATTACAGAGATGCGCTTGTATCCTATTATCATTTTGTGACCTCGTATAATCATTTCAAAGGCACATTTTCTGAATTTATAAGGAGCAACGTTGTTTTAATGCATGGCAGCTGGAAACAACATATAAAAGCCATGGAAAAATTTAGAGCGCAACATCCGGATAAAATTTGTGTGTTATCATACGAATCCTTATTAACCGATTTCGAAGGTAATGTTAAACGTTTGGCTGAATTTATTGGTGTTAATCAAACTATTAATTGGGAAGAGCTAAAAGCAAAGACTTCATTTAATGAACTTAAAAATAACGAAAACGAACATGGTAGTCGGTTTAAGAGTAGTACCAAAAATAATTTTATCCGTCAGGGAAAAGCCGGTACCTGGAAAGACCATTATTCGGAGGAAGATTTGAAGTATTTATACTCCGATAAAGAATTGGTATCTTTAATGACTAAATTAGGTTACGCTATTTAATGCTAAGCTTCGCACATATAATTAACGGGGTTTCTGAAAAGGAAAACAAAGACTTATACGAAGTTCAGAAACTGACATTAGCTTCTTTTATTAATGCAAGCGACTATTCTGAAGGAAGCATAAACGTTAAACAATACATTTGCTATCACAAAAACCATCACATCAATATTGATTCTTCTTTTCATGCTCTTCCTCAACTTGAAAAAAGCATTTTAGATATAGGGAATTTCAGCAATAACAGAGCTTTACCTTTATTGAAAGATATTTTAGAATTGGTTTACAATAATTCTGATGCAGAGTATATTATTTACTCGAATGCAGATATTGGTTTGATGCCACAGTTTTATAATGCGATTGCAGACTATATAAAAAGTGGGCACGACGCTATTGTTGTGAATAGAAGAAGAGTAAAAAGCACATTAAATAAGGCTGAAGATTTAGATTTGATTTACAGTGAAGTGGGGAAAGACCATATTGGTTATGATATGTTTATTTTTAAGAAGAGTTTATTTCCAAAATTTGTTTTAAACAATACATGCATTGGCATTCCCTTTGTTGGAAATGATTTGTTTTACAATTTGTTTTGCTTTGCAGAAAAACCGGTATTGCTTACCGACAAACACCTGACTTTTCATATTGGCTTGGAATTGCTAAAAGATTGGGGAAGTAATGAATTAAAAAAACACAACTACAAAGAATTCAGAAAAACGACAAAGGCATTATTACCATATATAGATATCACGAAATTTCCGGGAGCGGAATTAAATATCTTTAAGCGTCATTTTAAATGGTTAATGAACCCAACTTTAAGTTATTCTGAACTTTGTATTTCGGATTTAAAACAATTAGGAAAGAAACGCAATAGAAAAATCTACGACCAAAATTACAAAAAGCAAAGTTATTACGAGTGGTTAATTAAGTATATCAACTTCGACTAGCCACTAATTACACTAATGTTCACGAATTATTAGTGCTGATTCGTGTCATTCGTGGCTAGCAGAATTGTTTAACATCAGCAGCAGTAATTTCTTTACCACCTAAAATTATCAAACGTTCAATCACATTTCTGAATTCACGGATATTTCCGGTCCAATTTCGCTTTTGTAATTCTTTAATAGCATCGTTTGCTATTGTTTTTACAGGAATGCCATTGTCTTCACAAACTAATGAGAGAAAGTGTTTTGCTAATAGTGGAATATCGTCTAATCTATCATTTAAAGCAGGAACGTGAATAGGAATAACACTTAAACGATGAAATAAATCTTCGCGGAAATTTCCCGCAGCAATTTCTTTCTTTAAATCTTTATTTGTTGCAGCTACAACTCTTACATTAACTTTTATTTCTTTATCACCACCTACTCTGCTAATTTTACTTTCTTGTAAAGCACGTAATACTTTTGCTTGGGCAGAAAGACTCATATCACCAATCTCATCTAAAAAAATAGTTCCGCCTTCTGCTTGTTCAAATTTACCTTTACGTTGAGCAACAGCGCTTGTAAACGCTCCTTTTTCGTGACCAAACAACTCGCTTTCTATTAACTCACTTGGGATGGCGGCGCAGTTTACTTCAATTAATGGCCCAGCCGCACGATTACTTTTTTCATGAAGCCATCTCGCCACTAATTCTTTTCCACTTCCGTTGTTTCCGGTGATTAAAACGCGGGCTTCTGTTGGAGCCACTTTTTCAATTATATCTTTAATATCTTTCACGGCTTTTGATTCGCCAATGATATCGTAAGTTTTTGAAATTTTCTTTTTTAATTGTTTCGCTTCAGTAACCAATGTGGTTTTATCTAAAGCATTTCTTACTGTCACCAATAAGCGATTTAAATCAATTGGTTTTGCCAAAAAATCGAAAGCTCCTTTTTAACGGCATCAACAGCGGTATCTATTGTACCATGTCCACTCATAATAATTAGAGCGCTACCGATATTATTTTCGTTCAATTTATTTTGAAGTTCAAGCCCATCCATTTTAGGCATCTTAATATCACTTAAAATAACATCGTAATTATTTTTTTGTGCCATGCTGAAACCTTGAACGCCATCTTCCGCTTCATCTACCTCATACTTTTCGAACTCGAGTATTTCTTTAATACTACGGCGAATTGCTTTCTCATCATCTATTACAAGTACTTTAGTCATACTGCAAATTTACTTAATATTAAATATAACACCTTCTTTTAATGAATAGGTTGAAACCCTTAGCTTTTTCAAACTGAATTTATTCAAGATATAATTCACAAACAAACAAGAAATCACAATCATATCCACTCGCATTTCAATTAAACCTTTTGTCTTTAGGCGCTGATTATAAGTTGAGGCGATGATAGTTTGTGACAGAGGGAAATATTTTTCCAAATCAATATTGTATTCCGTTTTTTTATCGGTCAAGGCTTCGGTATTGTATTCACCTGCCATCATATCTACTATCGAATCAAAGGCACCTGATGAACCTATTAATTCTAAAGGTGTATGCTCTTTAATCGCTTCATGCAAATGAATTAATTGCTCATCAAAATGACTGAATAGTTTTTTTATTTCTGATTCAGTAATTGGATCGGAAGGATGAACAAGTTCTAATAAACGGGCTGCGCCTAACAGAAAACTTTGTTTCCATAAAATAGTATCTTTATTAGCAATGATAAATTCGGTGCTACCGCCACCAATATCCATAATAAGTGATAATTCATTGCTCATTTGTACGGCTTTTCGGTTACCAAAATAAATGAGTTCGGCTTCACGGTTACCATCTATAACTTCAACACTAATTCCTGCCTCCGATTCAGCTTTTTCTACAAAATCTAAACCATTTTTAGCTGTGCGGATGGCAGATGTAGCAAGGGCCACAACCTTTTCAATATTTTGTTCTTTAATAATTTTAGAATACACTTTTAAAGCCTCAATTCCCCTGCTAAACGGCACTTCTGCAATGAAGCCTTTGTTGATAGTTCCCTCACCTAATTTGACAGGAATACGGTTAGAGGAAATTTTTTTATAGCCACCAATATTGTCGGTCTCAACAATAAGGAGATTAAACGTATTAGTGCCTAAATCGATGACTGCAATTTTCATAATATCCCCCACTAATTTCAGGTTTTATTCGACAAAAATGAGCCTCCTGAAACTTTTTAACAATATATGAAATTAATATATTTTTCGCTTGACTTTTTAATATTAATAGTTTATTTTTAATATTCTAATTTCTAACCAACATGAAGAAAAATTTATTACTCTGGTTAACTGTTTTTGGTTTGGGCATCATCAACAGCTTTTCACAAACAGCAGTGCCCGGCTGTGTTGATGGTAAAATATACCTGAAGTACAAACCTAACGCAGTTGTCAAATACAAAAACCCTAATGATATTAATCCTAAAAACTTACCGGGAATGGAAGCTTTTATAGGAAAATATGGTATTACTTCTGCCGAAAGACCTTATTGGATGGTAGATGATGATAAAGATCTTCCTCGTATTTATAAAGTTAACTTTACGAATATTGCGAGCGTAGAAGATTTGATTCGCGATATTTCTGCAAATCCTTTTGTAGAGTATGCTGAGAAGGTACCCGAAATGAAAACTTTTTATACGCCTAATGATCCAAGTTTTGGAACGCAGTGGCATTTAAATTTAATTGGTGCTCAAAATGCATGGAATGTATTTAACGGAACATCAACAGTAGTTGTTGCCGTTGTTGATAACGCAATCATGCGTACGCATCCTGATTTATCTGCTAACATTTATACTAACCCTGGTGAAATTGCGGGTAACTCAATTGATGATGACGGAAATGGTTATGTGGATGATGTGAATGGTTATGATGTTGGTGACAATGACAATAGCGTTTTACCTTTGAATACAACTTGGAGTCATGGCACTCACGTTTCAGGAATTGTTGGCGCAAGAACTGATAACACTGTTGGTATTTCAGCAATTGGTTTTAATGTAAGAGTATTACCGGTTAAAGCAACTGCAAACTCTGCAGGCTCAAACGCAGTTACCAATGGTTATGGTGGAATTGTTTACGCTGTTAGAACGAAAGCAAGAGTTATTAACTGCTCTTGGGGCGGTACAGTTTCTGCAACTTCAGATCAAGCTGTAATTAACTACGCTTGGGGAAAAGGTGTTATTGTAATTGTTTCTGCGGGTAATAACGGGAATACGGTTATGGGTTATCCTGCTGCATATACCAATGCTTATTCTGTAGTTTGCTCTCAAGCTTCAGATGTAAAATCAGGTTTCTCTACTTATGGTACTTGGACAGACATCACTGCTCCGGGCGATCCGCTTTATAGTACAATTCCTAATACATCTTATGGTAATATGTCAGGAACCTCAATGGCATCACCTTTAGTTGCTGGATTAGCAGGATTAATGCTTTCTAAAAACGGATACTTAACACCAACACAAGTTTTAAATTGTATTTCATCAACCGCTGCTAACATTTATACTATTTCAGGCAATAGCGGTTACGCCGGACAATTAGGTGCAGGTCGTATTAACGCTTTTGCTGCTATGACTTGTGCTTCAGTAACTCCTGGCAGTGCACCAGTAGCTGATTTCATTTCTGACAAGCAAAATACTTGTCCGTTAAACCCAATTAAATTTACAGATTTATCTACTTTATTTCCTTCAGCATGGAGTTGGACTTTCCAAGCAGGAAGCCCTGCAATTTCAACAGCCTCTGCACCAACTGTTAGTTGGACAGCAGCCGGAACTTATTCTGTTGGATTAACTGTTACAAATCCTTTTGGAAATGGTACTGTTACTAAAGTTGGTTATATAACCATTTCAAATCCTACAACTTTACCATTAGTAGAAGGTTTCCAAGGTGCTGCATGGCCTCCTGTAAACTGGGTTGATGATAATAAAGGTTTAGATTCTATTAAATGGGAAAGAGCTACTACTTGTGGTGGTTACGGATTGAGTTCTGCTTCTTTATTATTTGATAATTATTATGATGATGCTTCCGGTATTAGAGATGGCTTTCAAATGCCTAAACTAAATATGAGCACCGTGACCCAAGCTACTGTGAATTTTGATGTAGCTTTTGCCCGTTATGATGCTACATATTCAGATTCTTTAAGAGTTATGCTTTCTACAAACTGCGGTCAAACTTGGACTCAAATTTATTACAAAGGCGGGACTAATTTAGCAACTGCACCTGATTTTACTACTAATCTTTTTGTTCCTAACAGTACACAATGGAGAACAGAAAGTATTGTTATTACAGGTTTAGCAGCCGGTCAATCAAACGTATTAATGTCGTTTGTTAACCACGGTCATTATGGAAATGGCATTTATATTGATAACGTAAATATTTCCTATTCAACAACTGCCGCCCCTATTGCTAATTACAATGTACCGGCTTCGGTTTGTAGTGGCGCAACCATGACATTTACGGATACATCAACAAACTCACCAACCTCGTGGTTGTGGAATATGCCTGGAGCCTCTGTAACAACTTCCACATTACAAAATCCAACTGTTACTTATGCAACAGGTGGTGTTTATAGCGCAACATTAGCTGCTACTAACGGAGTTGGTACAAGTACTGTAACAAAAACATTTACCATAACCGTTACACCTACGGTAGTTGCAACAGGTGCCGCAAGTGTTTGTGCAGGTTCATCTGCAACTTTAACAGCAAGCGGTGCTTCAACTTATACATGGAATCCAGGAAGTTTAACTGGAACTTCAGTAGTTGTTACGCCTACTGCTACAACAACCTATTCAATTGTTGGTGCAACTGGAGCTTGTTTAGGTAATACTACAAGATTATTAACTATCACTCCAAGTCCAACAGTTGGTGTTACATCATCATCAATTTGTGCTGGTGCAACAGCTACATTAACGGCTAGTGGTGCTACAACTTATAGTTGGAATACCGGTTCAACTGCTACAAGCATTAACCCTACTCCTACTATTACTACAAACTATACAGTAATAGGAACAACAAGTGGTTGTACTAATACAAGAACAACATCGGTAGTAGTTACGCCTAATCCAACTGTTTCTGTAAACAACTCTACAATTTGTGCCGGTGGTACTGCAACTTTAACTGCTAGTGGCGCTACAACATATAGCTGGAGCACAGGCTCAACTGCAACTAGTATTAATCCTACTCCTGCTTTAACTACAACTTATAATGTAGTTGGAACAACTAGCGGATGTACTAATATCAGAACTGCTACAGTAACAGTTGCTCCGAATCCAACAGTTTCGGTTAACAGCGCGACAATTTGTGCAGGTAACTCAACCAACTTAACAGCGAGCGGCGCTACAACTTATAGCTGGAATACAAGTGCTACAACTAGTTCAATAAGTGTATCACCTACTATTACTACCAACTATACCGTAACAGGTTCAACCGGAAGTTGTGTTAATACACGTACAACTTCAGTAACTGTAAATGCTTTACCTAGTTTAACTTTAGCGAGTTCATCTAATACAGCTTGTACAATTTCTTCAGGTGGTATTACTTTAACTTTAACAGGTACACCATCAGGTGGTGTTTATTCAGGACCAGGAGTTGTTGGTACTACATTTACTGCACAAACAGCAGCAGGAACTTATACTACAACTTACTCTTATACTAATTCAACAACAGGTTGTGCTAACTCTACTGTAAAAACAATTACTGTTGCTGTTTGTACAGGTGTTGAAGGTTTAAATATTGATGGTGAATTATTGGTATATCCTAATCCTAACAATGGTGTATTTACCGTTCAGGCTAATTTTGAAAATGCGTTTGATGTAATGGTTTATAATAACATCGGACAATTAGTAAAAGAGGTTAAAGAATTAAAAGGCGTAAATCAAATCGATATGAGTGGTTACGCTCAAGGTATTTACAATATTGTTTTAAGAGTAAACGACAACTACAAAACCATTAAGATGGTGATTGAGTAATTATCACGGTCATTCTGACGTAAGTCAGAGTCTTAAAGGCTATCCATTTGGATAGCCTTTTTTATTGCTACAATTATTTATTATCTTCGATAAAATTAATTTCATGAAAAAACATTTATTTGCAGCGTTTATATTCGGAATTAGCATTGTTACATTACAAGCTCAAATTCCATTTCATCATTTTTCTAACAGACTAGGTGGAACAGATTTCGACAATGGCCGTGATCATGCTTTAGATTCCCAAGGGAATATTTGTCTGGCAGGAACATTTCTTGGAGCCGTTATCGATCTAGATCCTAGTGCTTCCACTTACACTATGAGTGGCACTACTACTTATAATCGTTCAGCAATTATTAAATTATCTCCACAAGGGCAATTTGTTTGGGGTGTAAAAGTTGGTGCAGGAGGTTTTGACATATCAATTAATGGAATTGCTACCGATGCTTCAGATAATGTTTATGTTACCGGAAATTTTGAAGGAACAAGTGTTGATTTTGATCCTACTGCTAGTTCTTACACTTTGGCTTCTAATAACGGTACAAGCGACAACTTTGTTGCCAAATTCAATTCTAATGGCGTGTTTCAATGGGCTATTGGATTTGGGGGCGATCAGGCTGATTACGCTGTTGATATTAAAGTTAGTGCAAGCGGTAATGTTTATGTTTGCGGAGGTATTGAAGGTGCAAATTGCGATTTCGATCCGAGTGCAGGAACTGCTATTTTAACACCAGTAACTTTTAAAGATGCATTTATTGCCAAATACAATACTAACGGTCAGTACCAGTGGGCATTTTTAACAGGAGGAAGTAGCAACAGCGATGAATGGCAAGGTTTAGCACTTGATGCTTCAGAAAACGTTTATACAATCGGAACTTTTATGGGCAGCAACATTGATATGAATCCAGGAGCAGGCACTGCTTTCTTATCTGCCTCTGCATCTGATCTTGATTTGTTTATTGGAAAATATAATAGTTCAGGGGCAATATCAATGGGCATTTAAAATTGCAAGTACAGGAGACGAATTATCAGGAGGGTTAACTTTTGACCAAAGCGGAAATGTTGCGCAACCGGTGTATTTAATGGTAATGGAGTTGATTTTGATCCGAGTGCCGGAACTGCTTTATTAAATGGTGCCGGTTACGCTGGTTTCATTGCAAAATATTCAACAGCGGGGGCTTATCAATCTGCCTTTTCAATTTTAGGAATCAGCACAAATATTTATCCTACAAACGATGCGGCAGGAAATGTATATATAACCGGTAGTTTTTTTGGAACAACTGATTTTGATCCATATGGCGGGGTAACCAATTTAACTTCCGCATCGGTAAGTGAAGATGTATTTATTGCGAAATACGCCTCATCAAATGCATTACAGTGGGCGTTTTCTATCGGTGGTGCCAATTATGATTATGCTAGAGCTATAACTGTTGATGGTTTAGAGAATGTATTTATTAGTGGTAGCTATGATAGTAATGTGTTTGATTGCAATCCGGGCACAGGTACCAGCAATGTTACAAATGCCGGAATGAACGATATATTCTTTGCAAGATATAGTCAGCGTATTGACATAGGAGTAAAAGAATTAATAGATGAAGAAGTTATTACTGTATTTCCAAATCCTAACAATGGTAACTTTAGTTTGCAAACCAAATTTGAAGACAACTTTGATGTAACAATTTACAATGCCATTGGACAAATAGTTAAAGAAGGAGCTAACTTAAGTGGTATTAACAAAATTGATTTATCAGGATCAAAAGGTATTTACAATATTGTTGTAAAAGCAAATGATAATTACAAAACCATTAAAGTGGTGATTGAATAATAAGGCAGAAGCAAGTACGGCTCATTACATTATAAAAGTAAAAGGTTATCCAAACGGGTAGCCTTTTTTGTTTATGTTACTATCTGGATTAGGTTAAGCACTTTATTGTTTAAATTTTTAAAAGTGGGGACTTTTTCCCTCTTACAAAATCCAAATTTGTTGTGTTGTATAACAAATAATGTAATTTTATAGCAATATTGGATCAAATTCTTATGATAAATGGTAAGTTTTTTTTATTAAGCATCCGAATTAAACCTATCTTCAATTTGCAATTTAAAAAAATAAAAGCATCAAAAGAATTAATGCTGAAACACAAAACCATACTTATAACTGCTTTACTCTTTCTACTAAATTTTAATTCGTATTCACAAACGAGTTATTCTTTATTAAAAGGCGATAGTCTATTCAATTTAGGGCATTATGCCGAAGCTTTGAATGAAGAACTTAAATCTCTTAATTCGCTATCAAATAGCAATAATTGTTTGTTACTTTCACTTACTCATCTTAAAATAGGACGACTATATTACTATTTACAAAACAAAAAAACAGCTATAGATTTGTTTAGAAAATCAAACAGGTTTGCAGAATCATGCCATTTAGATTCATTACTTGGTAAAAACTACCGAAATATTGGTGCTATCTATTGTGAAATGGGATTAAAAGATTCCTCCATGTTCTACCTTAATAAAGCAAGGCTCTATTTAAAATCATGGAACAAGCACAAAGAGCTTTCTACCTTATATGCATTATTTTTTGAACTTCGATTCAGATCTTTTAATGATATAAAAGGTGGAGAAGCTTATTTAGATACTTGTGAATACTACTCGAAAAAGGAGAATGACCCTAACACTTATGCCTTTTATTTAACTAAGCGGGGAATTTTTTTAATGGAAACCGACAGGTGTTCTTCGGCTATAAAATACTTAAAAGAAGCAAAAGACACATATCAATCCATTAACCAAATAGATGGGCAGATGTACGCTTTAATTTGTATGGCGTCGGCGTACAGAAATTGTAAAGAGGCCGATTCCTGTCATAAATGTTATCAGCAATATACAGATTTAAGGGACAATATTTTTAAACAAAAAACTGCTGAAAATTTAGCCAAATATCAATCACTTTTTGAAACACAAAAAAAAGAGATGGAAAATCTTGAATTAAAGAGGAAAAATCAATTGTTATTTTGGCTGATACTTATTGGTGTTATTATTACTACAGGAGTTTCATATGTCATTTATAAAATAAAATCAATTAAAAGACAGAAAAAATTTGATGAGGAATTAAGAGAACAGCAGCGCATAAGATTCTTAGAAGTATTACAGGCTCAGGAACAAGAAAGAACCCGGATTGCATCTGATTTACATGATGGCGTTGGGCATTTATTATCGGCAATAAAATTAAATGTCTCTGCCCTTTCAAAAGAAAATACAGAAGATATAAAAATCACCAATAATCTAAGTGAAATAATAGATACAGCTTCTTCAGAAGTAAGGCAAATATCACACCAATTAATGCCACAATCCTTAACTGAATTAAATTTATTAGCATCTTTAAATGAATTAGCAAATCGGATAAACAAAAGTAATTCAATCGTTCTATTCATAAAATCAAATACAGAGTTAATTTCGCTGACTAAAAAATCGCAAATAGTAGTTTATAGAATTATACAAGAGATTCTAAACAATATTTTAAAACATGCCGAAGCAAAAACAATTAATATAGCTCTTGCATTAAATGAACCGAAACTTACAATTACAATTTCAGACGACGGGAAATTTTTTGATAGCTCGCAGATAAATCAATCGCAAGGAATTGGTTGGAAAAATATTAAAGCAAGAATAGAATTGTTTAACGGCACCTACAAAATAAATTCAAGCGCCGAAAACGGTACAGAATTGACTGTTACTTTATTTCCTGATTTTGAAATAACAACATAATTTATGCCTAACAATATAAAAAAGATATGGATTGCCGATGATCATCAATTAGTAATTGATGGGATTAAACTATTGCTACAGCAAAAAAATAATATAAAAGTAATTGGTGAATCTAATAATGGCAATGATTTACTTCAAGCTATAAAAGAAAATGCTATAGATTTAATTATCTCTGACTTAAAAATGCCAGGGATAAATGGCTTTACCCTAATGGCGATTATAAAAGAGAATTATCCTGAAATTCCATTATTAGTAATAAGCATGAGTGATGAATTAGAGATGATATTCAAACTATTTCAAACAGAAGTAGAAGGATACATTTTAAAAAATTCAGGTAAAGAAGAGTTATTTAATGCTATTGATAATATATTGGAAGGCAAAGTGCATTACGAGAAAAAACTAATGCAGCAAATACTAGAAAAACAGAGGGTAAAAACTAATCAAACAGAAATAAAAAACACCAATCTCAGTTCAAGAGAAATAGAAGTTCTTAAACTTATAGTCAACGAAAAAACCAGCAAGGAAATTGCTGAACTATTGTTTATAGGAAAACAAACGGTTGATTTTCACCGCCAGAATATTTACGAAAAAACGGGTACCAAAACTTTAGCAGGCCTCATTAAATTTGCTATTAATAATCAAATTGCCTAGAAAACCCATATTTGTATGAGTTGACATGCCGGTTTAATAATCATTCCTTTACAACAAAAAAAAGGATATGAAATCAAAACTTTTACTTCTACAACTACTAATTACAAGTTTACTTACAGCACAAAATTGGGCTTACGTTGGCAATATGTCGGTAACTGGAAATACGGTATCTATAAAAAGTCACGGAAACGCGGAAACAGTTTTTAAAACCGACGGAACCCCTATTTCTATTTGTATGAATGGGAATTCATCATCGTCTGGACCACACATTCTACCAAAAACGTTCAATGGTAGTTCGTGGGTTAATTTGGGAGCTATTACCACAACAGGTAATATTGGTGCTATTGATACTGAAATTTATAATAATGAGCCATATGTAGCCTACAGAAACAGGAGCATTAAGAGTAAAAAAATACGATGGCACAAATTGGGTAAATGTAGGTTCAAACCTTCCGGGATATACATCAAGTTTAAATTTTGACTTTGCTATTGACAACACCGGAGGATTATACGTAGCTTGTAACGACAGAAAAATATTTAAATTTAACGGAACAGCTTGGAGTTTAGTGTTTACATTACCGCAAACCGCAGGAAGCACAACATATATATATCAATTTGTTGGGGATAACACATTAACTTTCGATTCAAATAATCACTTAGTTTACAATGTTTCATCAAACACATTTCCATCATCCATTTACAAACAATTTGTAAAAAGATACAACGGAACAAATGAATCAATTGTTGGCGACACTATTCTTTACAATACCGGGTACACAAGTTACGGAGCCAAAATATACGCCAACTCCGCTAATGAACTTTTTGCTTTCTTCCACAAAGCCACATCAAACAATGTAGTCATGAAGAAATTTAACGGCGCCAATTGGATTAACTTTGGCGACACTCTTAATTTTAGAAAAAATTTAGCACAATCTTGCATAGCTTTCACAAGTAATAACTCATTTATTATTTCAGGTACCGGACAAGGAAGAAGTATTTACAATTGCAATAGTCAAACCTCCGGTTTTCAGCTAATCGATACCCTTAACGTTTCCGGTATAATGAACTTTGCACAAATAACAGACCTAAGTATAAACCCAGTTAATAATGATATTTACGCGACATTTAATAGCTTTCCAACATCCATTCAAGATTATTCTGTTATGAATCATGGAGCCTTAACAACCGGCATTAATAATCAATATGTTGATTTAATTAATGTTGCACTTTATCCAAACCCTGGCAAAGGCGTATTTACCGTACAAGCTAATTTTGAAAGTACATTTGATGTAATGGTTTACAATAACATCGGACAATTAGTAAAAGAAGCTAAAGAATTAAAAGGCGTAAATCAAATCGATATGAGTGGTTACGCTCAAGGTATTTACAATGTTGTATTAAGAGTAAACGATAATTACAAAACCATTAAGATGGTGATTGAATAATCAGAATTAACTCCAAATAAAAAGCCCCGTTAAACAACGGGGCTTTTTTTTATAATATCATCTGCTATTTTATTTATTAACCGGAACAACAATTGTAATAATTGTTTTATCGCCAGGTTGCGAAGGATCTTTTCCAGGTCTGGATTTCATCACACCATAATCGCTCGCCATTACAGTAAGTGTACCACTAAAAGTAGCTTTATCTTTAGAATTCTCGGTAAAAGTAAATGGTATATCAACATTTTTAATTGAATCTTTCATATGCAAAGTTCCTTTTGCAACATAAGCTTCTCCGCTTGCGTTTGCTTCAATTGAAGTTGAAGTAAAAGTTATTTTTGGGAATTTTTCTGCATCAAAATAATCAGCTTGTAATAAATGATTATTCAATTTAGGATCTCCACCATCTATTGTTTTTACATCTATAGATGCTGTTATTTTTGATTGAGCTAAATTAGCTTTATCAAAATCAATTGTTGCAGCTAAGTTACCAAATGTTCCTTTGTGACCGGGATTGTTGGGTAATTCCCATTTTACAGTACTCGCTTTTTCATCAGCTTTCCAAATCATTGCCATTGTAAAAGCTGAACTAACTAAAGTTGTTGCAGCCAAAATAGTGATTAAATGTTTTTTCATATTTAAGGGTTTAGATTTTAAAAATACGGAGTTTATCTTTCTAATATTCTAAAAGAATGTTAAGTTTTTGCTTAAAACGCTCCTTTGGAAGGAAATTTATTTCTAAATCTGCATTCATTGGTACAGGCGTATCTAAACTTCCTTCGCGCATTACAGGAGCATCTAAATACTCAAAACAATTTTCAGTAATTAAAGAGGCAATCTCTCCTCCTATTCCACCTGTTAATGTGTCTTCATGCAAAACAATTACACGTCCTGTTTTCTTTACCGATTCAAAAATCGTTTCAGTATCTAATGGTGCTAAAGTTCTTAAATCAATTAAATCAGCTTTGATGTTTTCGTTTTCATTCAAAGTTTCTAATGCCCAATGCACACCTAAACCGTAACTCACAATAGTTACATCATTTCCTTCACGCAATAATTTTGCTTTACCAAAAGGTATAGTATAATAATCGTCTGGAATGTTTTCAGTTATACTTCTATACAATCCTTTATGCTCAAAAAACATAACAGGATTCGGATCTTCAAATGCAGTTAATAATAACCCTTTCGCATCCGATGGAAATGCAGGATAAACAATTTTTAACCCAGGCGTTTTAAAAAACCATGCTTCGTTACTCTGACTATGAAAAGGACCAGCTGCAACACCTGCACCTGTAGGCATACGAACAACTACATCGGCGTTTTGTCCCCAACGGTAATGACTCTTTGCTAAATTATTTACAATTTGTGTCATGCCCTCGCTCACAAAATCAGCGAATTGCATTTCTACCATTGCTTTGTGTTTGTTTATTGATAAACCAAAACCTGTTCCTAAAATTGCGGATTCGCATAACGGTGTATTTCTTACTCGGCCCTTTCCAAATTCTTCAACAAAACCTTCAGTAATTTTAAAAACACCACCGTAATCAGCAATGTCTTGTCCCATTAAAATTAAATTATCATGTTTACGCATAGCTAAACGCATCGCGTCAGAAATGGCATCAATTAACCGTTTCTCGCTTTTTGCACCATCAACAGGAGTTGTATCGCCTACTGAAAATGGTTTGTATAATTCAGCTAATTCTTTTTCAGTATCAGGAGGTGGTAATGTTTCTGCAAAAGCAATTTCTAAATTATCTTCTATTTCCTTTTTAATTTCTGCTCTTAAATTTTCAATAGTGTCATCTGTGATTACACCTTCATTAATTAAGAATCGTTCGAAATTATTTACAGGATCTTTTTTACCCCGCACTTCAAATAATTCTTTCGGTACATATTTTGTTCCTGCTCGCTTCTTCATGTCCACGCATACGAAACGTAACGCATTCTAAAATTACGGGTCTTGGATTTTCGCGAATTGATTCTGCTAAATTTTTAACGGTTTCATAAACTTTCAATACGTTATTTCCATCTACCGTCACCCCTTCTATTCCATAACCGATAGCTTTATCGGCAAAAGATTTACATCTGAATTGCTCGTTGCTTGGTGTACTTAATCCGTAACCATTATTTTCAATCACAAAAATCACAGGTAAATCCCAAACAGCTGCGGTATTTATACTTTCGTGAAAATCACCTTCACTTGCACCACCATCGCCACTAAATACAACAGTTACTTTTTTATCTTTCTTTAATTTATCAGCTAAAGCAATTCCATCGGCCACACCTAATTGCGGACCTAAATGCGAAATCATTCCTACAATTTTATAGTCTTGTGTGCCGAAGTGAAAAGAACGATCGCGTCCTTGTGTAAATCCACCGGGCTTACCTTGAAATTGAGAGAACAAACGGTTTAAAGGAATTTCTCTTGTTGTGAATACACCTAAGTTACGGTGCATTGGTAAAATAAATTCATCCTTATTTAAAGCTGAAGCAACACCAACCGAAATAGCTTCCTGACCAATACCGGAGAACCATTTAGCAATGCGACCTTGACGTAAAAGAAGAAGCATTTTTTCTTCAATCATACGTGGCTTTAAAATATTTTTATAAAGCTTTAAAAGGGTATCATCCTTTTGCTTTTTTCTGTCGAATTTTATGGGAGTTTCTGCTGTAATTAACATGGTGTAAAGATAGAAATTGTATTCGATATTTAAAGAGACTCAGCCGAAGCTAACCTTCACTCAAATTACATGGGTTTTAGAGGGTTTTTGGTACGGTTCTTGAAGGTTTAAGTATATTTATAACAATAAATTTATATACATGAAAAAACATTTACTTTCTGTTACATCCCTATTTATTTTAAGCTTTTCAGTAGCTTTTTCACAAGAAAATAAACTAACGCTTAACGATTCCTTAATTGGTTTTGATGAGAAATCATTAATAGATGCAGCGCCTTTCAGAGGCATTACCGCAGAGGAAATGCCAATCTATTTATCGGTTCACCAGCGTGAATTCATAAAACAGAAATACAATATCAGATTGGTAGAACCCAAAATTGATTATAGTGGAGTTGCGAAAAATGCAGCTGCTGCTTGTGTAAATGAAGATTTTGAAGAAGGTAGTTTAACCAACCCAACTCCTCCAACATCAATTACTATTACTTCTTCAAATTCAATTAATGGATGGACGATTAATGGTGGTAGTAACTCTAGTTATGGCGCAACCGGAAATTGTACTAATACATCCATTATTACAGGAGCGCCTAATGCAGCAATGCTTATTAGTCCCGGTAGTAGTGGTTATTTTGATCCTATTATTGGCGGATCTTATCCTATTTGGTCCGTTTTCGGTAATACTACTACAGCCTATCCCGGTGCTGCTGCAGCCAATGGTTTTAATTGTTATGGCGATTGGTTTATACGACTAAATAACCAAACAGCAGGTTCAAGTGTAAATCAACTTCGGAAAAATTTTGTAGTTACTCCATCTAATGTGATTTTCAATTTTGCTTACATAGTTGTAGCACAAAACGGACATTGCTGTTGTGATAACGGTGCTGTTACTATTTTATTTAAAGATTGTTTAGGTAATATGTTAGCTACAGCATCACAATACAGTATTACAACTCCTGCCGGAGCCGCATGTACTCCAACCGGAACCTGCGCAAGTCCAAGTACTATCACTTCTGTTCCTGCTTCCATAGCAGGATATTATTACAACAAATGGGCTAACTCCTCAATTGATTTAAGTTTATGGATGGGGCAATGTATAACGGTTCAGGTAACTGCTGTTGATTGTCCGTATAGCGGACACGCAGGTTATGCCTACTTTGATGCGCAATGTGCACCTGTAATTGTAAACGGAATTAATACTTTAGAAAACAAAACAAATTTCAAAATCTACCCTAACCCTACTTCAGGTAATTTTAATATTGATATTGCAAAAGATATTTTTAATGGAGAAATTGAATTAAGAAATATTCTTGGACAAACCGTTCACAAACAAATTGTAAAACAAGGTAATAATCCAATAAAAACTGAAAATCTTGCTAAAGGGATTTACAATTATTCTGTTTTGCAGAATAAGGAAGTTGTTAGTGTTGGGAAATTGGTGATTGAATAGCAAGTGACTTCGACTTCGCTCAGTCACCGGCCGAATAAAAAGACACGGTGGTTGAGCGAAGCCGAAACCACATTATTTTTCCTCTTTAAACTTCAACCAGGTTAATTCTTTTATTTTGAAACGTAAGCCTGCGTATAACATTCTTCCGTAAATCGGTCCCCACACCATACTGGCATCAAAATATTTATTGTAAGGTAAATCATTTGATACAATTGGATTGTTTTGTTTGTAGTTTAATAAATTCTCTACCCCAACATAAATATGAAATTCTGCTTTTTTAAGTTTCGCTAAGTAAGTTACTTGTCCTAACAAATTAAAAAAGTCAGGAGAATATTCTTTTCGTTGATATTCCACAGGATTTGAATTTGTGTTTGGTAATCGTTTTGCGCCATTGTATTGTGTTGTAAAATCAAATTGCCAGTGACCACCTCTTGTTTCGTAACTCAAATTTATAAAAGCACGGTGCATTGATGTCATTGGCTTTTGCAATAAGCCTTGGGTGTAAGCAACACGTGTATCAACATAACGGTAAGCTGTTTTTACAAACAAACGTTTGCGTGGTTCCATATTAAATTCAAATTGCGCTGTATTGGAATACGAAGGACCTTTCAAATTATAAATAGAAATTTCCTGCGCATTATTATCCAAATCAATCACCACTTGATTTTCGAAATCGGTACGGTAAGCATCAATAGTTATATAAGCTTCACGATAATTTATTTTGAAACGCTGCGTAAAATTTAAACCATAATTCCAACCCGTTTCGGGTTTTAATCCGTAAGGCATTGCTAAATCTGATACTTCTAAATTCCATTGACGCGATGATGCCATCAAATAAGCATTATCGGCTAAAATATTAGCGGTACGTAAAGCTCTTCCACCACTTAAACGTAAAACACTATTCTCAGTGAAAGCATAACGTAAATGCATACGCGGTGTATAAAACAAACCGTAATAATTATGGTAGTCGGCCCGGAAACCGGCTACCATATTGAATTTATTTTTTCGGTTAATGGCTAATTCGGCAAAGGCTCCTCCAACTTGTTCTCTCCGGTTAAATTTAAATAATTGAAATTTCTCATTAATATCATCATCCATATAACTGGCGCCAATCTTGTAAGTATTATCAGTTGTTTTAATAATGCCTTGAAAAATATAGTTAGCGTAAAATGTTTTTTGCAAAGAATTATAAGTTGTAGTTCCGAAAAAATTATCTTGTTTGTGATTTAGATAAGATAATTGTAAACCCATACTCGTTCCGGGTTTCTTCTGAATAACAAATCCTGTTTTACTAAACAATTCCCACTTCTCGTTATTAATTCCAATTAAGTAAGGCGCTAAAGTATCTGAATGTACATGATGCTTTGAGATTTGTCCGCCATTCCGCTCATCTTTTAAATAACTTCCACCAAAACGTGCTTCAAAACCTTTTCGGCCTTCGTAAGTATATTTTTTCATGATGTTATACTGCCTTCCAGTTGGAATATCAGCGAAACCATCTTTGTTATGATCTTCTGCTAATGGATTAAAACTGGCATGCGCTAACCAGTTTGTAGAAAAATGTTTTGTAACAGCTTGTTTAAATTCAATATTATATTCGTTACGTCCGTTTTGATTCACATAATTATTGAAAGTAAATTTATCCATGTTTGCAGGGTCGTGTAACTCAGTATTTATTTGTCCGGTAAAACTTTCATAACCATTCACAACAGAACCCGCTCCTTTACTTAATTGAATTGATTTTATCCAAGTGCCTGGTATAAATGTTAATCCATATCCATTAAGCCAATCCACGCATATAAGGCATATTCTCCTTAGTAATCTGCGCGTATTGTCCGGATAACCCCAACATTTGAATTTGTTTGGCGCCTGTTACAGCATCAGCAAAATTCACATCAATACTTGGATTTGTTTCGAAACTCTCTGATAAATTACAGCAAGCTGCTTTCATTAAAGAGCGCTCGGTTAATGTTTCAATTTTCATGGCGCTTAAATAAGCGAGATCTGTTCCACTACTGCGATATTCGATTTCAACTTCATTTAAATTAATGCCGCTACTTAAAACAACAGTAATTGGTTTAGAAATATCTTTTACAATAACGCCTTCGGTTTTATAACCTATGAGATTAAATACAAGGGTATCGCCTTTCTTGGCTTGAATAAAAGAGAAATTTCCTGAAGTATCTGTGACAGTAAACTCACCACGCTTTACTTGCACTATAACGTTTGGCAATCCGCTTGGGTTCTTTTTTGCATCCAATTCAACCACCCTTCCTTTTAGTTGGGCAATCGAAATGGCGCTAAGAAGTAATCCCATAAGGGAAAACAATAATTTTTTCATAATACTTTATGCTAAAATTATTTTTTGCCTTCTTCGTGTGTACGGTCGTTGTACTGACAACATAAAGGTAATTTCTTATACGCAGCGGCATCGCCTTTTACATCACCAGCATCGTATCCTTTGGCGGCAATTGCTTTTTGAATTTTAGTGATGTCGGTTTTTTTGGAATCATAGGTTACAGAAATAATTTTCTTATCCACGTTCCAATTAGAAATTTTTACGCCTTTAATGTCGGCAGCATTTTCAATCCGTTCTTTACAATCATCACAATTACCTTTAACAACAAAAGTTTCTGTTTTAACTGTACTTTGACTATAGGTGTAAAAGGAGACTAAAAGTCCTAATACTAAAAATATATTTTTCATTTTGATTTAATTTAATGGTTAAACAATTTGTGCTGATTCGCCTTAGGCGTATCAACAAATTGAGATCCTGAAACAAGTTCAGGATGACACAAGGACAAAACCACTAAATTCTTAGAAAAGTTGTACGGATAATCTTACTATGCAGTAAATCCGGAGGCGGTAAAAAATATTTCGAAATAATTAAGGATACAGATTCAATTTTCACATCGAAAACTGTAGTTGAAACAGAAAATAAATTTAAATCAGCAATTTGAAAGTTTGAGTCGACAACTTTTTTTGTAGTAAAATCAGGGGCATAACGGGCATAAGCATTTTCGTTAGCACAACAATCTGAATCCATATCTTCCTCTTCTTCTCCACAACATGAATTGCTCTTTACTAAAAAACTAACCTTCTCTAATTCACCACCGCAATAATGCATGTAAACAGGAACACCAATGGCTGTTGTTACGTAAACACAAACCATTAGTCCGAACAAATATTTCTTAATTGAATTTATAGCTTAAAATTAATGAAAATTTTAAGTGAAAATTGGCTTAATTTTCACATTTTTGTTAAAAGATTAAAAGGCAATGGACAAAACCGCCGCAAAAGCACGTATAGAGGAACTTTCTAAGCAATTAGAACAACATAATTACAATTATTATGTATTAGATAATCCAACTATAAGTGATTTTGACTTCGATAAATTATTAGAAGAATTAATTGCCTTGGAAAAACAATTTCCTGAATTTCTGAATGCAGAGTCACCATCACAGCGTGTAGGCGGACAAATAACTAAAGAATTTAAAAGTGTAAAGCATAAATATCCGATGTTGTCGCTATCCAATAGTTACAGCACCGAGGATATGGAAGATTTTGACAGACGGGTTTGTGAAGGTTTGGGAATGAAAGGAAATGATTTATTTGCGCAGGAAATTGAATATGTTTGTGAATTAAAATTTGATGGTTTATCGATTGGTTTAACTTACGTTGATGGAAAATTACAATACGCCGTTACGCGTGGAGATGGAGTTCAAGGTGATGATGTAACTACAAACGTTAAGACGATAAAATCTATTCCTCTTAAGTTAAGAGAGAATTTCCCAAAGGAATTTGAAATACGTGGTGAAATATTTTTTCCAAGAAAAGTATTTGATGCAATTAATAAAGAACGTGAAGACATCGGCGAACCACCTTTAGCAAATCCAAGAAACGCAGCTTCAGGCACAATGAAAATGCAGGATTCTGCAGTTGTAGCGAAACGTAATTTAGATTGTTTTCTTTATCATATGTTGGGAGAAAATGTTCCTCATCAAAAACATTATGAAAATATTTTAGCCGCTAAATCGTGGGGATTTAAAACGAGCGAACACACAAAAGTTTGCAGTGGCATTCAAGAAGTATTAAAATTTATTGAACACTGGGATAAAGAACGCCACAATTTACCGTTCGAGATTGATGGTATTGTTATTAAGGTAAACGATTACAAACAACAAAACAATTTAGGTTTTACTGCTAAATCTCCGCGCTGGGCTATTGCATACAAATTTAAAGCTGAACAAGTCAGTACGGAATTACAAAGCATCAGTTATCAAGTGGGAAGAACAGGTGCTATTACTCCTGTTGCGAATTTAAAACCGGTTTTATTAGCAGGGACAACTGTTAAACGCGCTTCGTTACATAATGCAGATATTATTGAGAAACTCGATGTTCGTATTGGTGATTTTGTTTATGTAGAAAAAGGCGGGGAAATTATTCCAAAAATTATTGGGGTTGATTTGAGTAAACGACCTGCCGATAGTAAAACAATTTACATTGATGCTTGTCCTGAATGCGGAACAAAATTAGTGCGCCATGAAGACGAAGCTGCACATTATTGTCCAAACGAAATGGGCTGTGCTCCTCAAGTAAAAGGAAAAATTGAACATTTCGTTGCCAGAAAAGGCATGAACATTGATAGTTTAGGTGGAGAAACTATTGCACAATTGTATGAAGTTGGTTTAATAAAAAACATTGCGGATTTATACGATTTAAAAAAAGAGCAACTACTTCCACTCGAGAGAATGGCGGAAAAGAGTGCAGATAATTTAATCGAAGGTATTGAAGCCAGCAAAAAAGTTCCGTTTGAAAGAGTGTTGTTTGCTATTGGAATTCGTCACGTTGGTGAAACGACGGCGAAGAAAATCTCGAAGAAAGTAAAATCAATAAAAGTATTATTAAATTCAACTAAGGAAGAATTATTAGCGATTGATGAAGTGGGTGAAATTATTGCAGTAAGTATTGCCGAACATTTCAGTAATCCCAACAACAAAAATATTGTTGACCGTTTAATTGCAAAAGGTTTGCAATTTGAATTAAGTGAAGAGCAACAACAAGGCGGTAGCGATAAATTAAAGGACCTCAGCATAGTAATAAGCGGTGTATTCGAAAAATTTAGTCGTGATCAATACAAAGAAATGATAGAATTACACGGTGGAAAGAATTCAAGTTCCATTTCTAAAAAAACAAGTTACGTTTTAGCCGGTGATAATATGGGTCCTGAGAAATTAAAGAAAGCTGAGAGTTTGGGAGTAAAAATTATTAATGAAGATGAGTTTCTAGAACTCATAAAATGAAAAACAAGTTTCTTACCATAGCGCTAATTACTTTCTTTACTTCCTGTAATTTATTTAGTCAAAATTTATCGCCAAAAATTAAAGCCTTTGAGGTTGGAGAGGTTTTAGAATACGATGTGTTTTACAGCTGGGGATTGATTTGGGTGGATGCCGGTTATGTGAAATTTTCAGTAAAGGATGAAGTTGTAAATGATAAAACATTATTTCACTTTGTTGGTGAAGGCAACAGTAAAAAGAATTGGGATTGGTTTTTTAAAGTGAGAGATAAATACGAAAGTTATAACGACACCACTACTCTTCGTCCGTTTAAATACATCCGTAACACAAATGATGGTGGTGATTGGGTTTATAATGATGTGACCTTTGATTTTAAAAACAAACGTGCCATTGGGTTTATAAAAAATAAAAGAAACCTGTTTTAAAAACAGATACTCTAAAAATTACCAATTTCACTTTCGATCCGATGAGCATGATTTATTATGCGCGGACAATAGATTTCGAAAACTTTAAAGCTAAAGATGAAATTCCTATTTCAATTATGTTGGACAATGCAGTCTACGCACGTAAAATAATTTATTTAGGAAAAGGAGCCATCAAAACCAATTTAGGGACCTTTAAGTGCATTAAATTTAAACCCACTTTAATTCCAGGCACTATTTTTAAAGAAGGGGATGCTATGACCGTTTGGGTTACGGATGATGAAAACAGACTACCTATACAAGTAGAAACGCCCATTGTTATTGGAACTGTGAAAGTTTATCTAAAAAAAGCTACAGGAGTTAAATCTGCAATGAGTAGTAAAGTTGAGCTTAAAAAGAATTAATCTTTTAATTGCAATTTCATCATGATATCCGTTTGTTCATCATTTCCTAAACGAAAAATATGTTTATCGAACTCAACGAACCCATTCTTCTTGTAAAAATTTATAGCTCTAGGGTTCTCTTCCCACACACCTAACCAGACGAATTCCGCTTTTTTCTCTTTAGCGACATTAATTGCTTTATCGTAAAGTAATTGTCCAACTTTTTTTCCGTGAAATTCTTTTAGAACATAAATCCTTTCTATTTCAAGCGCGCCTTCATCTTTCAATTCTGTTTGTGATTTACCAAAATTCAGCTTTAGATAGCCAATGATATTTCCATCAAGTACCGCGAAATAGAATTCCGAACTTTTATTTTCAAGTTCGGAGGTCAGTTTCTCTAAAGAAAAACCTTCTTCTAAATACTTGGTCATATTCTCTTCAGTATTTACTTCCAAAAATGTTTCCAAAAAGGTGTCACGACCAATTTTTTGTAATTGACCAATATCCTGAATATTTGCTTTTTTTATATTAATGCCTTCAGTTATCATTTATAGGCTTCAAAGATAAAGTTATAAATAAAGAATTAGACTGTATTGCCGTAGAGATTATTTCATGATCTCTGGTCACCTTGAGTCAGAACACAAAAAGTAATCCGCGAAAAGCGGATATATTTTTTAATTTTCCTCCACTTATGAAAATCAAGATTTTCAACGTTGCAGAAAACTAAAAAAGGCCCAAACGGGCCCTTTTTGTTTTTATCAGCGGTGAGAGTGAGATTCGAACTCACGGTACAGTTTCCCGTACGCATGTTTAGCAAACATGTCCTTTCGGCCACTCAGGCATCTCACCAATTTGTGGAGGGCAAAGATATTTAATTTTTTGAATTGGAAAAAGAGTAAAATTGCTTTTTTGGGAATTTATCCCTCTAAATACATCTCAATTAAGCCCTCGGGAGCCTTATAAAACAGCTGTTTTTTGGCTTTTACGACCTTTATTATTAAATCCTCGCTAAAGGGTAATAAAATCTCTTTTTCGCCCGAAATAACCCTTAATAAGGGGTTGGCAGCGTTACCTTCCAAACCCTCAATCTGCCCTACTTCACCCATAACCTCATCAATTAAGGTAAAGTTCAAGTATTCAAACTCTTTCTCCTTTATAATGAATTTAGATTCCGCTAAAACTTCTTTATTTTTTAAGGTATTGGCGGCATTTATATCATTAATGGTTTCTAACTTAACTAAAAAACCATTTTGGAAGGGTTTAAAATCCTCCACAAAAAAAGGGGCTTGCGAACCACTTTGTTCAATAAATACAACGTTAACCTTTCCTTTAAAATCGAATTCAGTAAATAAAATTAAATGTCCTTTTAGTCCGTGTGGCTTACTAAAATATCCAATGGGTTTTAAAGTCATTTTTACTTAGTAATTGTTGCTTTAACAAAAGCTACAAATAAAGGATGGGGTTTTTCCACCGTACTCTTATATTCAGGATGAAACTGTACACCAATAAAAAACGGATGATTACTTAATTCAATAATCTCTACCAAACCGGCTTCAGGATTTATTCCTGATAATTTCATTCCGGCTTCCTTAAACTTTGGCAAGTACTCGTTATTAAATTCGTAGCGGTGACGGTGACGCTCGGTAGTTTCTTTTTTACCGTAAATACTATAGGCCAAAGTGTTTTCTTCCAAACGACAAGGGTACGCTCCTAAACGCATCGTGCCTCCCATGTGAGAAATATTTTTTTGTGCTTCCAGTAAATCAATAACGGGATTTGAAGTTGCAGGATTCATTTCGCGGCTATGTGCATCTTTTAATCCTAATACATTACGTGCAAATTCAATTACAGCGCATTGCATCTCTAAACAAATGCCGAAAAACGGAACCTTGTTTTCTCAAACAAATTTAATAGCTTCAATTTTTCCTTCAATACCGCGATTACCAAAACCGGGGGCGACTAAAATTCCTTTTAGATCTTTTAATTTCTCTTTTACGTTTTCTTCGGTTAAACTTTCGCTATGTATCCAATGTAATTTTACTTTACAATCGTTTACTGCTCCGGCGTGAATGAAAGCTTCAGCAATAGATTTGTATGAATCTTTTAATTCAACATACTTACCAATTAAACCAATATTTACTTCTTGAGTTGGGTTATGAAATTTATGTAAAAACTCTTTCCATTTATCTAATTGAGGAACGCCCTCAACCGTAATGCCTAATTTTTTCAAAACAATAATATCCAACTCCTCTTTCTCCATAAAAATAGGCACCTCGTAAATTGTAGAAGCATCTAAGGCTTCAATTACAGCGTCTACTTCTACGTTACAGAACAATGCGATTTTACGGCGGATATCACTATTGATAGCGTGTTCTGCTCTACAAACTAAAATATCAGGTTGTACACCATACTCTAATAATAATTTTACAGAGTGCTGAGTAGGTTTTGTTTTTAATTCGCCTGAAGTAGATAAATAAGGTAATAAAGTTAAGTGGATAACCGTACAATCATTACCTAATTCCCATTTCAACTGACGAACAGCTTCAATGTATGGTAAGGATTCAATATCACCAACAGTTCCACCAATTTCAGTAATTACAAATTGGTATAGTCCGGTTTTACCTAATAATTTAATTCTGTTTTTAATTTCATCCGTTATATGTGGGATAACCTGAACAGTTTTTCCTAAAAATTCGCCGCGACGTTCTTTTTCAATTACCGATTGGTAAATGCGTCCTGTAGTAACATTATTAGCTTGTGAAGTTTTTACGTTTAAGAAACGCTCATAGTGACCAAGATCAAGATCTGTTTCAGCGCCGTCATCCGTTACATAACATTCACCGTGTTCGTAGGGATTTAAAGTTCCCGGGTCAACGTTAATATAAGGGTCAAGTTTTTGGATGGTTACAGTATAACCACGGGCTTGAAGTAATTTGGCTAAAGAGGCAGAGATAATTCCTTTTCCGAGAGACGATGTTACGCCGCCGGTAACAAAGATATATTTGGTGTGTTGAGACATACAGTTTCTAAAAAACTGTAAACAAAGGTAACTAAAACACGGGTACTGACAAATTAAATCTTGATACCTATTACTAAGATATCATCAACCTGTTCATAATTACCTTTCCAGCCTGTATGACTGTTAATAACCTCAGTTTCCTGGGTTTTCATGTCTTTTGAAGAGGAAGATTGTAAGAGAGATTTAAAGTTTTTGGTCATGAATTTTTTGCCTTCATTACCTCCAAACTGATCGGCATAGCCATCGGAAGCGATATATAGACAATCGTCTTTATTCAACTTTATAGAAAGCTGTTTAAAATCATAATTATCGGGAGTAAATCCGGCAATAGCTACTTTATCTGCTTTATGCTCGCTTAACACCTTATTCGAAATAATATAAAGTGGACGGTTAGCTGCGGAAAAATCGAGGGTATTAGTTTTAGTGTTTATTCGTATAAGTGCTATATCCAAACCATCACGTTGTTTTGACGCGTCGTTATGTTGTTTAAGAGCGTTCTTAATTTCAACATTCAAAAACTTCAAAATATCACTTGGCTCAAAAAGTTTTTTCTCGAAAATGGCCTGGATAATTTTATCCATGCTTACTATACTCATCAAAGCCCCTGGCACTCCATGTCCGGTACAATCAGCAGCAACACAATAGAAGTAATCACCTACTTTATGGAACCAATAAAAATCGCCACTAACTACATCTTTTGGCAGGTAATAAATAAAGCTTTCCGGAAAGTAAGTTCGGATGTCATTAATATCCGGCAACAAAGCTATTTGAATTCCTTTAGCATACTGAATACTATGATCTATTTCTTGTTTCTTTTGTGAGATAATTGTGTTTTGTTCTTTCAATAATAAATTTGCGGCGTTTTTCTGACGATTCTGTTTATATAGCAAATAGGCTATTACGATAATGATTAATAGCACTACACCTACTCCTAATAAAACAAAGTTATTTTGCTTAGCTTTCAGTTCCTGAATTTCATTATTCTGAGTGAGTTGTTTAATACTTGCTTCCTTTTTATCTAACTCGTAACCGTTTTGAACGTCGTTAAGATTTGCTGAAAATAGCTGTCGGTTCATTGAATCCCTAAGTATTATATAGGTATTGTAATATTCATAAGCCTTGGCTAAATCATTTTTTGCAAAATAGAATTCATTCAAATGTCCACATGACTCCATCTCCACTTCCTTATGTCCATTTCGTTTGGCATAAGCGCCACAAGTTTTTGCGAGTACAATTGCTTTATCTACGTTTCCTAAATGAAATTCAATACCAGACATATCACCGAGATTATTATAATAAGCCAGTGAATCGCCATTTATAAGATCACGTTTTATTTTCTTTTCCATGTAAAATTTTGCGGACGTATAATCGCCTGAATAACCCATTAAAGTAGACAGGCTTCCATAAAATTGTTCTGTGGCTACCAGGTGGAAATTCTTCGCTATTTTTAATAAGATCAATAACCTTATTTAAATATGTCATTGTTGAATCGTAGTATTCTCTTTTTTTAGTTGTGGCGTATTGATCGAGATAAAACTGACCCATAGTATTTAACATACCGGCAATACTTTCTTTGTCCTTCAGTTCTTCATATATAGCGAGCGACCTATACAGATAACCAATCTCTTTTACATTCTTTTGCTGCATTACAATAATCCAACCTATATTGTAGAGAGATTCAGCGATTCCTTCCTGGTCTTTTAATGAATCATTAATCTTGTAGGCTTTGAAATAAAACCGTTGTGCGGTTATAAAATCTGAATGATACCAATACGCATCTCCAACATTATTGTATGAACTTACTCTTCCTCTTACATTATTGGTTTTTTCAGAAAGATCGAGAGCCTTTGTAGCGTAATCGAGGGCTGTGTTAAAATTGTATCTTTGGTATAGATTTGAGAGCTTATTTAAATACTCAATACGTGTTGAATCGTTAGTTGCTGAATACAACTTATCTAAATACTTTTTTTACGATCCTCATTTTGAGAAAAACCGGGTTTAAAAAACTCAGACAAAGTATTATATAAAGAATCTTTTTAACCACTTGTAGAATAAGGAGTCTAAAATTACTAAAAAAAGGGAGAACTAAATATTATTTAGATTCGAAGGGGCGGCGATCATACTGACAACAATCAGGTAGCTTGTTATAAGCGTAGTCATCGGCATAGAACATTTCGTTATCGTAACCGGCTTTAGACACGGTTTGTAAAACGGTACTTAATGTCACCAAAGAAGTATCTAATTTTAACGTTAAAAGCTTTGAATCTTCATTCCAAACGGCTTCAGAAACGCCATCTATTGCACAACTTTTTTCGATAGTTGTTTTACATTTGTCGCAGTTACCCCAAACATGAGCACTAACTTCAACCGCAGAAGTTTTATTTCCTGTGCAAGCAAAGAATAAAAGAGATGCGGAAAATATTAAAATTGAAAGCAGCTTTTTCATGACCTATTTAAGAGCTGCAAATTTATAATTTAATTTTAAGAAATGTTCTATCGTTTTGGGCAAAGCATACTTTATTTTCTCCTCAGCCTTCACATTATCGTGAAATAATATAATACTTCCGTTTTTAACATTCTTAATTACGTTCTTTAAGCACACTTCAGGCTTTATCTTTTCGTAATCGTAAGATATTACATCCCACATAATTATATTGTATCCCCTATCTAAAAGCTTTCGGTATTGCGATTTTTTTAATTGACCATAGGGAGGTCGGAATAACTTTGAATTGGTAAGTACCTCGCACTTTTCAGTATTCGTCAAATAGTCGATTGTCTTAGTCTTAAACCCTTTTATATGGTTATAAGTATGGTTGCCAACAGCGTGTCCTTCGGTTACAATTCTGTTAAAAATGCTTTTATTCTTCTCAACATTCTCTCCAACACAAAAAAAAGTAGCTTTTATGTTGTACTGTTTTAATGTATCCAATACCCATTCGGTTAAACCGGGAATTGGTCCATCATCAAACGTTAAATGTATTACAGGAGATGTGGTTTTAACTTTCCAAACCGCTTTTGGATATAAAAGCCTTAACGCTTTTTGTGGTTGAAGAGTTAATTTACTAAACAATTGAAATTATTTTTCGGCTATATAAAACAAATCGAGGCTTTTGTCATCGACCTCTTTAACAAAAAAATCAGAAGACTTTATTCCAGCCGTTAAATCGTTATTAGAATTCAATAATTTTTTACGGTTGCGGCGATTCATATAATCATATGGTACTTGCAAAATTTGTCGTGGTAAAATCCATTGCAAATTCAACACATCGTACTTCATTACCCTATTTACCGACTCTTTGTTTTTTTGATAGTACTCCATTACAACATCGTTCCCGTAAACGCCATTAGTTACAACTGATTTGAAGTGTTTCTTCAATAATACAGTTAGTTCATTCGGTTTGTATTCACGAATGTGCCAAGGATTGCGGCTTAACGACATGTGACGATTAGGAGTTGTTACTATTAACTTACCGCCTGGTTTTAAAACGCGGGCGATTTCCTTCACATATAAATCATCCGGAACGATATGCTCGATAACCTGAAATGTAACTACAAAATCAAAACTGTTATCAGCTATACCTTGAAATGGCGGAACCGTTTGTTGTTTGAATTCAACATTTGGATACGCTTTAAAATCAACATCACAAACGAACTTATCTATAGTAACAAATTTTGAAACTACAGGTGCAATATATTTTACACCGTAACCCGAACCGGTTCCAATTTCTAAAACATTTCCGCTTACAATCTTAGCAGCTTCTAAATAAGCGAAAATACTACGCTGTAAAACGTAATTATCAGAAAAATCGGTAGCACTTACTCTCTCAGCAGTTGACATATCAAAATTAATTAGCCAATGGTTGTGGTTCACCTTTCGGCATTAACTCTTCAGCAGGAATAATAGACTGTATACGTGTCATAAATTCCTTTTCTAAAGCTTCTTGTTTAAACTGACCTGTTAGTCCAACTAAACGACGAAGAATTTCTTTACACTGATTCATTTCTCTGCCAAAAGCAACGCGGTGTGCACTTTTTTGAGCATTGTAAACTCTTAAATCACCCTCAAAAATATCGAACAATTGTTTAGCAAGTTCATTTGCTTTTTTCGTTTCGCCTAATTGATAATAACCTGCTGTAATAGTAAATATAGTTGCGTCGTAAGGGACATTTTCGTCAGGCATTTTTTCTAAACACTTATCTAAAACAGCTTTTGCTTTGCTGTTTTTACCTTCAGAAATTAAAGCGTTTGCTAAAATCGACATTTGCATACGAAGGTTGGCAGCCATACGCTGACAGTTTTCATCAAGATTCACACCCGGTTTATCCATACCACCCCATAAGAATTTCTCCATTATGTTTTTGTACATCACCTCAGTATTTACACGACCGCCACCCATTTCTTCACTTTCGTTTTGTTTAATAGGCACTAAACGGAAGGCTAAACCTTCTAATTGGAAATATTTCTCTAAACCAACATAAGCTTCGTTACCTGTAGTAACAGCAAAATAAATCGGACGTTTCCAATCGCTATGTGCTAATAAATCTAACACCATTAAATCGTTTTTAGTAATAGCACCACGACCAATTCTCCAGCTAATATTTTTAGCAATACGTCCTGTATCTTTTAAAGAAACGATTTTGTTTTTCATTACAGCTGCTGAATCAACAGGTAAATAAAAATCATGGGTTGGTAAAAAATCTAAATAGCCTCCGCCATATTCAAATTTGTTGGCGATATCATCGCTCGACACAAAATCGATCGCCGATTTAAGATTCATTGGCGCAGGACTCTTATCAAATAAATAAACTACTTCGCGTTTGCGCGATAATAATTTTTCTTCAGGAATTGTAAATGGAACCGGAGCAGATTCATAAGCAGCGCGGCGCATTTGACGGATATACCAATCAGTTTGTAATAAACTTAAATTACAAACACGAACGTCGGTTCTGATTCCTTCAACTTCTTGTGCATACCAAAGCGGGAAAGTATCGTTATCACCATTCGTAAATAAAATTGCGTTAGGTGCACACGACTCTAAGTAATTTATAGCTACATCACGAGATAATGTACGTACTGAACGATTGTGATCATCCCAGCCTTGTGCTGCCATTAAGCTTGGACCAATTAACCCTATCAATGTTGCTAAGATGGCAGCCATTTTTAAATTAGCTTTCTTACTTAACAAATCGTACAAGAATAAAACGCCAAAGCCAATCCAAATAGCAAAGGCGTAGAAGGAGCCGGAATAAGCGTAATCCCGTTCACGTGGTTGATAAGGTGTTGGATTTAAGTAAATGATAATAGCTAAACCTGTAAGCAAGAAGAATGAGCCTACAACCCAGGCTCCACCTTTATTATTTTTATAATGAAACCAGAAACCAAGTAATCCTAAAATAAGAGGAATTGCGAAGAAGAAATTCTGCGCCTTATTACTTTTCATAGCATGTGTTTTCAAACTGCTATCAGAATCTAATAAGAAATCATCAAAACCTTTAATACCACTTACTGCATTTCCTTCAAGTGTATTATTACTCATACCTTGAATATCATTTTGGCGGCCCATGTAATTCCATAAGAAATAGCGGAAATACATATACTTAACCTGATAGTTAAAGAAGAAACGCATGTTTGCTCCGAATGTCGGAATCTCTACTGATTCAGTCTCACCTGTTTGTTCGTTAGTGCGGTTAACTGTACGGTGATTATTTGCCACATCACCCCAATAACGGTAAGCCGCTTCGTGGTGACTCTGACTACTCCACATACGAGGGAAAACAGTACAAAACTCTTCTTCATAAACAGGAATATCATTTTTTCGGTCGTCAGCCACAAGATATTTTTTCTGTTCTTCATTCTTTACATAAATCGGGTCGCCATCTTTAAATTGTGAATTTGGTTTTGCAGGAGCATTATAGTATTGTCCGTAAGTAATAGGCCAATCACCATACTGTTCACGTAACAAATAGGATAACATGTTCGGCGCGTTTTCCGGATCGTTTTCATCCATTGGCGGATTAGCTTGCGAGCGGATTACTAACACAAAGAAAGAAGAGTAGCCTATTAAAATAGTAGCTAAACTCATCATAATCACATTAAGATTATTGGATTTAGATTTAATTTTTCCAATACCGTATAATATGGCACCGAAAGAAAGTGCACGTGTAAACATAGCACCGGGACTTGGAGCAGCGATAACAACAATAATGGCGAATGCGATTAAAGAATAGAACCCAATTTTATAATGCGATTCTTTTTTACTTGTGGTATACATGATAAATCCTGTAAGGGAGATTATCATTAAACCGAAATAAATCATTGTTCCTGTGCTGAAACCTAAATGAAGATTATTAGTAAAATAAACCTCCGTATCGGAAACGAATTTTACAATTTTAGGAATGATTAACGACTGAACAGTACCTAAAATTAAAATGGAGATAATACCTGCAATGAAAAAACTTTTCCATGTAAATTTGTATTTTTTGTAGTAGTAAATAAAACAAATAGCAGGAATCACCAATAAGTTTAATAAATGGACTCCGATAGATAAACCCATCAAATAAGAAATTAGAACTAACCAACGCATAGCGCCAATTGGATTTGTATCATCTTCTTCATCCCATTTTAAAATAGCCCAAAATACAATAGCTGTAAAGAAAGAAGACATGGCGTAAACCTCACCCTCAACAGCCGAAAACCAAAACGAATCAGAAAAAGTATAGGCTAAACCTCCAATTACACCTGCACCAAGCACTGCGTATTGTTTACCTTGAACAAATTCCTCTCCCTTTTTAACAATTGCCTTAAATCCTAAACGGGTAATAGTCCAGAATAAAAACAAAATACTGAACGAGCTGCATAATGCCGACATAATGTTAATCATCATACCTGCATTGGCCGGGTCGTTTCCACCAAACAAAGCAAAAAAGCGGCCAATTAACATAAAAAATGGCGCTCCCGGAGGGTGACCAACTTCCAGCTTGTAGGCACAGGCTACATACTCACCGCAATCCCAAAAACTAGCAGTAGGTTCAATGGTTGCGCAATAGGTAAATGTAGCAATGGCAAAAACTAGCCATCCAACAAGATTATTTAGTTTTTTAAAAGCAGGCGTCATATATAATTGAGATAAGTTGCGAAGTTAGCAAAATGCCCCGTAAAGGTGTGGTTTTAAGTCTCAAAATTTTTCAAATTTTATTTGACTTAACCGAAAAATTGTTAATTTTGCAGCTCTCTAAAATGTCCGATGGTGTAACTGGCAACACGTCTGATTTTGGTTCAGAAGAGTCCAGGTTCGAAACCTGGTCGGACAACCAATGAAAACCCCACGTAAATTGGGATTTTTGCTTTTAAAACTCGATATTACATTGAATTTTAATTGATTGAAGTGTGATTTAACGCTGATAAATTCTCCTTTTATTTATTATTATTTTCAGTACTTTTAGTTCGTACTTATAAGTTTTATGAAGAAGAAAGCCGGTAGGGCGCCCCAACAATTTTTTTATAGGGGGGTTTTTTTTTTTGTTTTTTGTGGGGTTGGGTGTATTCTCCTTTTTTATATTATTTTCATTAGCTGTTTTACTACACTTTATTTCGCCTGCCCAAACGTTAAAGTACGAGTTTATAAAAAACTGCCTTATTTACGCCGACATTGAAATCATTACTGATTTAACGGCACGTAATTTCAACTTCGTAGCAAAAGATTATGTTAATATGGGTGATAATTTGATTAACAAGTCGGATTATTACACAAGTAAAAAAGAAAACAGCACTGATACCGCAGAAATTGCTGTTTTTATTAATAAGCGTAAATCATCTAAGAAAAGTGTGGTGTTTTCGTTTGTTGAAACACAAGCTTTCGCCAATTATAATGCCATTGAAGCTAAAATCCAATCGGGTTTAACAAGCGAAGGCACATTTAAGAGTGATCGATTTGATACGGATGTAAAGAAATACTCGTTTGATGGTAAATATTACTACTACTTATTTAAAGATGATTTTATTTGGTACATCATCACTTCTAATTTTCAATTAGAAGAGTACTACTTCACCATAAAATCCAAATAAATTACTCTGCCGCTTTGCCGCCCTCTTTGTTGTTTTGAATTCCCAGCTCGTAATGCTCAGGATCGAAAGCGATTTCGTAAAAGTTTTGTCCGCGGTGATATTCAACAACTAATTTAGTTTTACCATCCCACTGCTCTATTGGTGTTTTGGTCATATTTGTAATTGTTTTTGCGCAAGAGCTAATGTATTTATTCTTCCACACAGCTCTTCCTTCAGGAACATTCCAACGCACAAAAAACAATTTAGTCTCCTTCTCGCCATTACAATTACCACCTAATTTAGAGAACGCGTACACGTGAAGTAACATATAAATCGTATCACCTTTTTGTTTTTCGAATATTACTTTAGCGTATTCCGGATCTTTCATAACTGAATCCACAACACAATACAATAAATTAGTATCCTTACTAGTAAGATTTATACATAATTTCATTTTATCGCCAGGTAAAGTTGGTCGTTTTGTTACTGCATAGAACGTATGGTTACGTTTTTTGTAAGCGTATCTAAATGCTTTTCTGATTGAATCGTTACTTCTTTTTTATATCTTTAAAATACGTTGTTTTTCCTGTCACAGGATCTGTTTCACTTTCGTGAGGCAATTGATAATCTACAGCTTCAAAAGGTGTCATCCCATCAAACATTGCAAAACCTAAAATAGTATCAACTGGTGGACGAGGTGCTGATTCAGACGAAACGCCTTCGTCCTTCTTTTTTTTAGTTTGTGCAGATACTGCAATAGACGCAATCAATAATAATGCTAAAAAAAGATGTTTACTCATGATGGTATAGTTTGATGCTACAATATTATAAAAGAATAGCATTGGAAAACAAACTTATTTGATAAACAGATTAACAATTTCACTGTTAAAAAGCCTGTTAATTGGATTTAGGAGCTATAAAATCGAGTTATAAGGTATTAAAGTACTCGGGAGCATACTGTAATCTGCTGCCATACCAACTAAACATTTCCCCATCTACCAATATAATTTCGGCATACGGACAAATCTGTTTTAATTCCGCGATATGTTTTTCTTTAAATGGGAAAGGTTCTGATGATAAAAAAATATAATCAGGTGCGGTCCCCTTAATTTGAGAGGCGTTTACTTCGGGATAGCGTGTCAAATAAGAAAAAGCATTTTTCATTCCTAATTTTTCAATAATATTATTGATAAAGGTATTAGGCGCGGCTACCATATAAGGATTATACCAAATAAAGTAAGCCACTTTCTTTCCTTTAAAACTAGTACTATCGAGTTTCGCAAAATTCTCTCTTATCGTCTTTACTAATTTCTCTGCTTCGGTTTGTTTTTCTATTATTTGTGAAATTGAAGTAATCATTTCAAAAGCATCACTCAAATCGTAAATGTCGCTCATCCAAACGGGGAATTCTTTTCTTAATTCCTCAATTTGCTCTTGCTCATTTTCTTCTTTGTTCCCAATAATTAAATCAGGTTTTAAAGCTCGTATTTTAGCAATATCTAATTTCTTCGTTCCACCAACCTTTTCTACGCTTTTATGCATTTCTTCGGGATGAACACAGAATTTAGTTATTCCAACTAATTCCTTCCTTAAACCTAAATCCCATAATAATTCTGATTGCGATGGTACTATGGAAATAATGCGTTTTGGTGTGCCTTTTAATTCTATTTTAAATCCTGTTTGGTCTGTTATTGTCATAATTAGTTCGGTAGCAAATATCCAAATTTTTCGTGCATCTTTGCATTACCCGTGAGTAACGCTTTAAAAGCTCATATTTCATTATTTGCCGCTCAGGTAATTTACGCATTAAATTACTCTATTGCTAAAGATTTAATGCCAAATCATATTGGACCATTAGCTTTAGTGCTATTACGCATTGCCGGAGCCGGTTTATTATTCTGGATTTTATCTCTTTTCATCAAAAAAGAAAAATTACACAAAGGCGATTTAAAAAAAATGGCCATTCTTGCTTTATTTGGTGTTTTTTTGAATCAAGTATTTTTTATTTATGGGTTAAGCCTGACAAAACCTATTAACTCCGCCATTATCATGATTTCTAATCCAATTATGGTAATCCTTTTTACGCTGATTGTTTTTAAAGAACGTATCACTATTTTAAAAATTGGCGGTTTGTCACTAGGGATTATAGGCGCAGTAACTCTGCTTTTATTTAAAGGTAATTTTGAATTTGGAAGTGAAACGTTGACGGGCGATTTAATGACATTAATAAATGCTTCCTCTTGGGCAGTGTTTGTTGTAATGGCAAAACCTTACATGCAAAAATATCAAACAGTAACGGTAATGAAATGGATATTTCTATTTGGCTTTTGTTATATGTTACCCGTTGGATTCAATGATTTAAAAAACACAGTGTGGCAAAATTGGAGTAGTGATATTTACTTAGGTGTTGGATTTGTGGTTGTAGCGACTACTTTTTTAGCTTACCTTCTCAATACTTATGCTTTAAAAGACTTAAGTCCTTCGGTAGTGAGTATGTACATTTATACCCAGCCTTTTTAGCAACATTATTTGCTGTATTTTTTAGGAAAAGATACTTTAACCCCAACCAAAGTATTATCTGCAGTTTTTATTATTGTAGGAGTATATTTGGTAAGCATGAAAACAAAAACAAAGAATTAAAATTAATACAATGTTAAAATCAATGACCGGCTTCGGTAAAGCCACAAAAGAATTTGAAAAACGTACTGTAAATGTGGAAATACGTTCGTTAAACAGTAAAGGAATGGATTTGAGTTTACGGTTATCTAATTCGTACCGTGAAAATGAATTAGAACTACGTAGCGAGATTACACGTTTATTAGAACGCGGTAAAGTTGATTTATCTATTTATGTAGAAAGTAAGACTGTTGAGACGCCTGTTGAAATTAATTCTGATTTAGCTAAAGAATATCAAAGAAAAATAAAACAATTAGCTTCAGAATTAAACGAACCTGCTAATGATGTTTTATATCAAATATTAAAAATGCCGGACGTTTTAAAATCAGAACGCAGAGAACCGGATGAAAACGAATGGAAAGAAATTAAAACTGTTATTACGGAAGCTGTTGATGCTTTAAATAAATTCAGATTACAGGAAGGGAAATCCATTGAAAAAGATTTTTCGGATCATTTAGGGGTTATTCAAACTTGTCTTGATAAAATAATTGATTTAGATAAAAGTCGGATTGCAGGAATCAAAGACCGCATTAAAGGAAATCTAAATGAAGTAATTGGTGCTGATAAAATTGACAACAATCGTTTCGAACAGGAATTGATCTATTACATTGAGAAATTAGATATTAATGAAGAGAAAGTGCGTTTAAAAACACACTTAGATTATTTCTTAACTACCATGAAAGAACCTTCAGGCGGAAGAAAACTTAATTTTATTGCACAAGAAATTGGAAGAGAGATTAATACCATTGGTTCAAAGGCTAATCATGCTGAAATGCAGAAATTAGTTGTGTTAATGAAGGATGAATTGGAAAAAATAAAAGAACAGACCAGCAACGTACTTTAATTTTGAATCCCAATCAAAAATACCTTGTTGTTATTGCAGGGCCTACCGGCGTTGGAAAAACAGCATTAGCTATTAATTTAGCAAAACACTTTTCTACAAAAATTCTATCGGCCGATTCAAGACAATTCTATAAAGAAATGTCGATTGGCACTGCTAAACCAACACCCAAGAATTAAAAGAAGCAGAACATTTATTTATTGATTCCTTAAGCATTCACGATAATTATAGCATTGGTGATTTTGAAAGAGATACTATTAAAGCATTGAATGAATTATTTAAAGACCATCAAATCGTTTTTTTAGTCGGAGGTTCCGGTTTATATATTAATGCTGTTTTATACGGTGTTGATGAATTTGAAAATGTTTCTGATGCCACAAAAGAAAAAGTAAGAAAACAATACGAAGAAAAAGGATTAACGTGGTTACAAGAACAAATTCAAAGTTTAGATCCTGATTATTACAATACCGTTGATATTAATAATCCTCAACGTTTACAACGCGCTTTAGAAGTTTGTTTGGAAACAGGAAAACCCTACTCTTCTTTTTTAAGTCAGAATAAAAAAGAAAGAAACTTCGAAGCCATAAAAATTCTAATCAACACGGATAGAGAAAAACTATACGAGCGAATTAACAAACGTGTGGATAATATGATTAGTGAAGGTTTAGTTGAAGAAGCTAAAGCTCTTTATCCCAATAAAAATTTAAACGCACTAAATACGGTTGGGTATAAAGAATTGTTCTCGCATTTTTCAGGAGAATTAGATTTACAAGCCGCTATTGATTTAATAAAACAAAAAACACGGAATTACGCCAAACGCCAACTCACCTGGTTTAATAATCAGGATACATACGAAACATTTGGTCCCGATGATTCGGATAAAATAAAAGCTTACATCGAAATAATTTTACAGAACTCGTAATATGTTCGCATTTCTAAACGATTATAAAAAACTCGAAACGCAAGTACTTAATGTAGTGTACGCCGAGTTTTTTATTCAACTGGTGAATGCAACTTTCATGAACATCTTGCCTTTGTACATGACCCGTGAAGGTTTTAGTGATGAAGACATTGCCTTATACATTACCTTTCGTTTTTTAGGCGTATTTATTCTCGCTTTGCCTTTCGGAAAATTAATAAAAGAAAAACGTTTAGCGCCGTTATTTTATTTGTCATCTATATTTGTTCCATTTTTTGGTTTGGTTATTGTATTTGCAATCGCTTTAAAAATAAAGTGGCTTATTCTTACTTCGCTTTTACTTTGGGGAGCCTCTTTTACATTTATGCAAATACCTGTCGCCCCATTTATTTTACGCAACTCATCAAAAGAGAATCAAACAGCAGGAATCTCTTTAAGTTACAGCACTTGGAGTTTTGCGGGAATATTAAGCGGTGTTGTTATTGCTATACTCGACGGAATTAATCCAACTCTTTTTAATGAAAAAGCAATTCTGATTATTTTTTCTATAATGGGATTTGGAGGCGTTTATTTTTTAATCAAAACAAAATTTATAGAGAAAATGGATGAGCCTATAAAAGCGATTCCCGGTTTACCGCCACCGCCGACAAACTGGAAATTAATTTTTAAAGGCTTAATTCCCACTTTAATTATTGCGACAGGAGCTGGATTAACTATTCCTTTCATTAGTTTATTCTTTGATAAGGTTCATCATTTAGATAAAGGTGGTTTTTCTGTCATAAGTTCCATTGCCGCAGTTTTAGTAGCTTACGGTGCAATGATGGTGCCGAAAGTAAAACAATACGTTGGTTACAAAATTGCAATACCGACAACACAATCTTTAGCTGTTATTTCTTTAGTAGCTTTAGCAACAACTCAATTTTATAGTCAATATACGATTGCTGTTTACATTGCCATTGCTTGTTATTTACTTCGTCAACCATTAATGAACATGGCGGGACCAATGACAACTGAAGTTGTTTTAAATTATGTTGGGAAAAACAATAGGGAAATTACAAGTGCGCTAACTTCTGCTATTTGGAGTGGCAGTTGGGTAATTAGTGGTTTTATGGTGAAGATTATGTTTGGAAGAGGTTTTGAATTTGTAAACATATTCCTGATTACTTCTGCTTTATATGCATTTGGTGTAATTATGTATTATGTTCTTATATTAGATTACATTAAACGCGAGAAACAAGGCTTAATAGATTAGTTTGAGATTAATTTTATTCATATTCTTTTTTCCTTTTTTTGTTTTCGGACAAAGTGTAAATCGTGCTTTATTAAAATCCAATTCACTTTCTTTCAGAAATAATATTTACGTTTTTGGATTTGTTCAGGATAAAAATGAATTAAATTTTAAATTATACAAAGCTTCTTTGGATTTAACTAAATTGGATTCTGTTTCTAATACCTTAGGGAAAGAAAAAGCAGAAAACCTTTTAGAAATTACAGCCGACACTTTACATGGTTACCTGAATTTTTATTTCCAAAAAGTAAATAGTAAAAATTTAGCGAGCTTATTAAGATTTAATGATTCACTAAGAATAATTGCAAAAGTTGAGAATTTTGAATCGAATAAGATTAATAGTCTGACCACTTTTGAAAACGAAATTTACACTTATAAAAATTCAACTTACACAGTAAGAACTTCAGAAGATAGTTTAGGGAAACAATTTTATTTAACCAAGTATGATGTTATCAGCAATCAAAAGCCATTTGAATACAAACAAGCCTGGCAATATCCTTTAGAAAAGAGGAATATCAATACAACTCATGTTTTTTACGCCGATTCAGAAGTTGTTTTCATTTATGTCACTATTTTATCGGGTGACAGAAAAGGTCAGTGGATTTTGAAATTAAATTCAAAAAACGGAACTATAACAAAAGGAATTAAACTAAATGCGAATGGAGATGACAGAAGTTATATTTTAAATACATTTCATTACGATTCAAAAGAAAAGGAATTGCTAGTTGTAGGAAATCTCTATACCAAGCAACAGTTAGATATAGAAACCAAAAACTTTGCGTTTACAGGTTTAAATAAGGAGAATACTTTCTTCTTCATCAAAATAGATGGCACCAACGAAATTGTGAGTCGCGATTTAAAAGCAATTCCTATTGCGATTATTTCTCCGCTAGTAAAATCAAATATTAAACTACCGGCACCTACATTCTATCATGTGAAGATTAAAGAATTAAAAAAGACTTCAAAAACCGGTTACGAATTGTATTGTAATATTTATAAGAGTACACCAGGTTCCTTATTGTTTTTATACGAAAGCGGATTTACTTTTGATGTGACTATAGAAGAAATGGGGATTGAATTAATGGTGGGGAAAATTCATAATAGCCTCGCTCCTTTTCCCGGCTTAGTAAATTCAGATTTAAAAGATATTAATGGGAAGATTGAATTAAAATCTATAAGTGAATTTGATAAATTTCTTTATAAACAACCCATTGCCGATGTAGAAAAACAGTTTGGAATTGATGAGATTAAAAATTCGAAATGGATTATTTGTAAGAGTGATATTAAAACAGGAATAAATTTATTTTACAATGTAAGAGTTGGACTAAAAGGTGTAGAAAACAAATTGATTTTTCAAGGGAGCAAATACAATAATCCAAATGTGTATAAGATAAATAATCAGAAATTAATTAAATACACTAGTAATTCTGAAATAGGAATTTTTGAACTGAGTATCTTAACTTGGTAATTACTTAATACGTTTTCCTCCGGTTTTTACTGACGACATAGCAAACCAACCAATAGCTTTAGTGGCACCATCTGGAGAAATAATATTTGTTCTAACATTTTCAGGGGTAGTTGCAAATAAACCTGAGTTATTGGTTTGACTGATAACCTGAACTAGGAACGAATACGTTTCTTTAGTGATCGAATGAATTTCAACAGCTAAAGTATCTCCAATTTCCAAAACTTCATCTCTAGGCACTAAACTATTAATAATAGGTGGCGTAAACAATAACGTATCACTAGCAGGAACACTTCCGTTAGTACCATCAATAGCTAAGTTTATTTGATCCGCTTTGCTATAAGGGATATTGTTCTTTGAAGATCGTATCCAATAATAATCAGAAACAGGTCCTGGCAAATCACGTGCCCATAAAACCGCATAATAGCCGGCAATTGGAGCGAACAGACTTGTTCCGTCTTGATAAGTTGCGCTAATACTATCTAATTTAGCCGGACGATTTTGATTAACAATTGACGTGTACAAAGCGCCATTATATGAAACTTCCAATTTATAGGCGTGACCAACGCGTCCAATTGTATCAGTTGTTGCTAATGAAAAAGTATAATCACCATTATTTTGGTCTGAGAAGTTGTAAACCATATTATTGGTTAAATCTTTCAAAACAACGCTAGCCCCAATAATAGCCGGTGGGTTTTGACTACTAAAATAATCGTCGGTAGTAGTTAATCTAACTTTTTGAGTTGTGCGCATATCGTTTAGGAAGGCGTCGATTACTACAAGTTCAGAACCTTTATCCAATTTTATTTGCACAACATCTTCGCAAGACGCAAATAATAAAATTGATGCTAAAACTATAAAATACTTTTTCATGATTAGAATCTAAAATTATAAGTTAATGCCGGCACAATTGTACCAATTACTGAATAACGCACGACTTCTGTTTGTGCGGTATTGCCATCTTTTGTTCTGAAATAAATCGAGAAAGCATTACGTCTGTTATAAGCATTATAAACACTTAATACCAAAGCGTGATGTTTTTTAGCGTCTGGGTTTCTTGTTAGGTTAAACGTAGCGCTTAAATCGAGGCGGTGATAAGGTGTAACTCTGTAATTATTTCTTTTATTTTCGGTGTTATAAGGCACATTAATAGTTTGGATTTGAAGTTTTGCATTTGGGAAAGTGGCAGGCGTTCCACTTAGGAAAACAAAATTTCCTGAAAACGTGAAGCGCTTATTTAAATCGTAAGTCACAACGGTGTTTAACATGTGAGTTCTGTCGTATTTAGAGAAAAACCATTCATCATTACTAATACCTCGTACCAGACGTTCAGTTTTAGAATAAGTATAACTCACCCATCCGGTTAATTTGCCTTTCGTTTTTCTAACGTATAGTTCAGCACCATACGCTCTGCCTAAGCCTTGCAATAATTGAGCTTCTAAATATTTGTTTAACAAAAGATCGGCATTATCAATATAATCTAATTGATTTTGCATGTATTTGTAATACACTTCTAGTGAAGTCTCGAACATATTATCTTTAAAATTTCTGAAATAACCTATCGCACCTTGATCGGCAACAAGTGGTTTAATATTATTAGTTGCCGATGTATAAACATCTAATGGTGTACTTGCGGCAGTATTTGAAACTATTTGAATGTATTGTGCCATTCTGTTATAGCTCGCTTTAATTGAACTTTTGTCGTCTATAATATAATTTACAGCGAAACGCGGCTCAGCATTGTTGTAGGTTTGAGAAAAATGCCATTTGTCGTATTTTTCTTCCGAAGCAAGAGGTTTCTCTGTGTTTGGAATTGTATCACGGTAATTATAAATTGTTTTGGCGATATAAGTGAAAGCGCTCCAGCGTAAACCATATTCAAAAATTAAGCGTGGACGCATTTTATACTCGTGACCAATGTATGCCGAGTATTCAATTCCTTTTTTATCCTGTAGACCAATATTTACGGTGTTATTATTATTGTCGGTTACTTTAGCAGTACCCGGTTTAAAATCGTAAGACAAAGCTTGTACGCCAAATCGAATTGTACTTTTACTATTCGCGTAATAAATTAAATCAGGCTTAATACTGTAATTAATAATATTCGATTTCCACTCAAATTTTGACTGGTGCCATCTTGCTTAAATCCTAACTCGTAATCATAATTACTGTAGAATGCAGTAAGGTTCATGAAAAGTTTATTATTGATAACTCTATTCCATCGTATTGTAGTTGTAGCGTTACCCCAATTAAAAGTGAAGCCTGCTCCAAAAACATCTTTACCAAAATAACCGCGCGCAAAAACAGTATTCTTATCGTTAATTTTCCAATTTAATTTTGCGGTTAAATCATAAAAATAAAATTTTGCGTCTTTGAGTTCCGGTTGTCTTTTCTTTAAGAAAGGTTTAGAGAGTATATCAATATAACTTCTTCTTCCTGCAATAATAAATGAGGCTTTATCTTTTTTAATTGGTGCTTCAATGGAAAGTCTGCTAAAGATTGTGCCAATACCTCCATTTACTTCATAGGTTTTACTATTTCCTTCTTTCATTCTAATATCGAGAATAGAAGAAACTCGTCCGCCATATTGAGAAGGGATACCACCTTTGATTAATTTTACGTCTTTAACGGCATCGGGATTAAATACAGAGAAGAAACCGAACAAGTGAGATGAATTATAAACCGGAGCTTCATCCATTAATACTAAATTTTGATCAATGTTTCCGCCGCGCACATTAAATCCGCTTGCACCTTCTCCAACGGTCGTCACCCCTGGTAAGAGTTGAATGGTTTTAATTACATCCACTTCACCTAATAATGCCGGCATTTTTTGAATTTGTTTGATATCAATTTTTGTCGCACTCATTTCGGTGCTTTTAATATTTTTGTCAGCAGCTTCTGCACTAATTTCTACTTCCGCTAAATCTCTTCCTTGTTCTTTAGGTTCAAAGTTTAGAGTTGTATTTTTAGATAAGTCGATTTCAGAAATAATGTTAGTGTAACCTAAATAACTGGTAACGATTGTATGTTTACCAGCGGGAAGTGTAAGTGAATAGAAACCGTATTCATTTGTTGTAGTTGAGATTTGTGTTCCTTGTTTGTAAACAATGGCGCCGATAATAGCTTCACCATCGCCACCATCTTTAACGTAACCGCTAATAGTGAACTTGCCTGCCGTAGAGGTAGGTTGCTCTTGTGAATACAGAGAAGAACAAAGGACAATTAGTAACAGAAATATTTTTTTCATTTTATAGGTGCAAATTTCACAATAATTCGAGTGCAAACTTAGGAAACTTATTTTGATTTTATAGTTTCCTGTAATAATTTTAAACCGTTTATGTAATTGTTGTCTGTTATTATGGAAATTCCTTACAGTGTAAGGAAGATAAAACAAAACATATTTTCAGAATATTAGTTCTCCAATTACCGTTAATACAAAATTATAATTAGGTCTATTCAGAAAACACAAACTGTTATAAATGCAAAACCCCCGTATTTCTACGAGGGTTTCTGACTTTAAAATTGGCATCGACATACTCTCCCAGGCTTTAGGCCAAGTACCATCTGCGCAGGCGGGCTTAACTACTCTGTTCGGAATGGGAAGAGGTGATCCCCGCCGCTATAGACGCCATAAAGGGATCGAAACATTTCTGTTTCTAATATTTTATTTAAATAAATACATAATGAAAAAAGACACAAGGCAATAAGTTTTCGGTAAACAGAAAGCATTGCTGCTCTCTGCTTACTTCTAACTGTTTTGGATGCCATAACAGAAAGCTTACGGATAATTAGTATTACTCGACTTTGACATTACTGCCTTTACATCTGTAACCTATCAACGTCATAGTCTTTGACGATCCTTATAAAGTTATCTTATCTTGAGGTGAGTTTCGCACTTAGATGCTTTCAGCGCTTATCTCATCCAAACATAGCTACCCAACGGTGCAGCTGGCGCCACAATTGGTACACTAGCGGTTTGTCCGACTCGGTCCTCTCGTACTAGAGTCAGCGCCCCTCAAATAACTAACGCCCATCACAGATAGGGACCGAACTGTCTCACGACGTTCTGAACCCAGCTCGCGTGCCACTTTAATCGGCGAACAGCCGAACCCTTGGGACCTTCTCCAGCCCCAGGATGTGACGAGCCGACATCGAGGTGCCAAACCCCCCCGTCGATGTGAGCTCTTGGGAGGGATCAGCCTGTTATCCCCAGCGTACCTTTTATCCTATGAGCGACGGCCCTTCCATACGGAACCGCCGGATCACTTTATCCTGCTTTCGCACCTGCTCGGCTTGTCGGCCTTACAGTCAAGCTCGCTTATGCTAATGCACTCTACGTACGGTTACCAAGCGTACTGAGCGAACCTTTGAAAGCCTCCGATACCCTTTCGGAGGCGACCACCCCAGTCAAACTACCCACCAAACAATGTCCTCCGTGAGGAGTTAGACTCCAAGTAAGTAAAGGGTAGTATTTCACATTTCGACTCCACAATGGCTGGCGCCACTGCTTCAAAGTCTCCTACCTATTCTACACATCAATTATCCAGCGTCAATGTTAAACTATAGTGAAGGTGCATGGGGTCTTTCCGTCCCGTGACGGGTAATCAGCGTCTTCACTGATACCACAATTTCACTGAGCTCGCGGTTGAGACAGAGCGGAGATCGTTACACCATTCGTGCAGGTCGGAACTTACCCGACAAGGAATTTCGCTACCTTAGGACCGTTATAGTTACGGCCGCCGTTTACTGGGGCTTCAATTCAAAGCTTCGGATTGCTCCTAACCTCTCCTCTTAACCTTCCAGCACCGGGCAGGTGTCAGGCCTTATACTTCATCTTTCGATTTCGCAAAGCCCTGTGTTTTTGTTAAACAGTCGCCACCGCCATTTCTCTGCGGCCCGCATTGCGTGAGGCACCCCTTCTCCCGAAGTTACGGGGTTAATTTGCCGAGTTCCTTAACCACGGCTCACTCGCGCGCCTTAGTATATTCTACTTGTCTACCTGTGTCGGTTTGCGGTACGGGCGGTACTCATCTGAAGCTTAGAAGATTTTCTTGGAAACATACTTGGATGCAATCCCTTTGTCTGACGACTCTGGGTACTTTCACCTTTCAGACTCTCTGCGGATTTGCCAACAAAGAGTAACCCTACGGGCTTAAACGCACTATTCCGTCAGTGCGCTGCATTTACGTTTTTTCGTCTCTCCATCGCAATGGTACCGGTGCTGGAATATTAACCAGCTGTCCATCGAATACGCCCTTCGGGTTCTCCTTAGGACCCGACTGACCCTGAACCGATTATCGTTGTTCAGGAAACCTTAGACTATCGGCGAATAGGTTTCTCGCCTATTTTATCGTTACTTATGCCTACATTTGCTTTTCTAACCGCTCCAATAGCGCTTACGCAACTTCTTCTACGCAGTTAGAATGCTCCCCTACCAGTTATATATTCAACATATAAAATCCAAAGCTTCGGTACTATGTTTGATGCCCGAGTATCGTCCACGCCCAACCGCTCGACCAGTGAGCTGTTACGCACTCTTTAAATGAATGGCTGCTTCCAAGCAAACATCCTGGCTGTCAATGCAGTCGGACCTCGTTATATCAACTTAACATAGATTTGGGGACCTTAGCTGTTGGTCTGAGTTCTCCCTCTCTCGTCCATGGGCCTTAGCACCCATGGGCTCACTGCAGAGTATATCTTATAGCATTCGGAGTTTGTCAGGACTTGGTAGGAATCGCTTCCCCGCATCCAATCAGTAGCTCTACCTCCATAAGACTCAATTTCTACGCTGCCCCTAAAGGCATTTCGGGGAGTACGAGCTATTTCCCAGTTTGATTAGCCTTTCACCCCTACCCACAGTTCATCCGGAAGCTTTTCAACGCTTATCGGTTCGGTCCTCCAGAGTGTGTTACCACTCCTTCAACCTGACCATGGGTAGATCACAAGGTTTCGCGTCTGCCTCAACTGACTATGCGCCCTATTAAGACTCGCTTTCGCTTCGGTTAACGGACCTTAAGTCCTTAACCTTGCCAGTTAAGAGCAACTCGTAGGCTCATTATGCAAAAGGCACGCCGTCACCCCACTAAAGGGCTCCGACCGCTTGTAAGCGTATGGTTTCAGGTTCTATTTCACTCCGCTGTTCGCGGTTCTTTTCACCTTTCCTTCACAGTACTAGTTCGCTATCGGTGTCTTAGGAGTATTTAGCCTTACCAGATGGTGCTGGCAAATTCCTACAGGGCGTCTCCGACCCCGCAGTACTCAGGATACTACTAGGTATAAATTGCATGTCGTATACGGGACTATCACCCTCTATGGTCGGCCTTTCCAAACCTGTTCTACTATACAACTTAAGTCCACGATGTAGTCCTATAACCCCGGTGCGACCGTAATCGCCCCGGTTTGGGCTGTTCCGCGTTCGCTCGCCACTACTTGCGGAATCACTAAATTGTTTTCTTCTCCTGCTGTTACTTAGATGTTTCAGTTCACAGCGTTTGCTCCCTTTGCAGGGTACTAATCCTTCAGATTAGTGGGTTTCCCCATTCGGAAATCCAGGGATATAATGAGTATTTGCCTCTCCCCCTGGCTTATCGCAGCTTATCACGTCCTTCTTCGCCTCTAAGACCCAAGGCATCCTCCATACGCCCTTAATTACTTTCTTTTGTTATGCTTACGCATCTTTGATAATAGAGTATTTCATCTACTACCAGTGTTCTTTTCTCCATGTCACCATGAGAGAAATATCTGTTTTGATTGTTATAAAGCAATCCTTTAATAGTAAACTATTAAAAGCTTGCCTCGTGTCTTTTCCAATATGTCAATGAACGTGTTTACCCGAAGGTAAAATGTTGTGGAGAATAACGGATTCGAACCGTTGACCCCCTGCGTGCAAGGCAGGTGCTCTAGCCAGCTGAGCTAATCCCCCCAATTCGAGTTTATATTCAAAGCTTAAGATTCAAAGTTCAAAGTTTAACTTCTCTGAATCTTGAACTTCAACCTTGAACCCTCTTTTAATGTAGTCCCGAGCGGATTTGAACCGCTGACCCCTACATTATCAGTGTAGTGCTCTAACCAACTGAGCTACGGGACTGTTTTAGTCGGCGCCTCAGTAGTTTTTAGCCCTACTTGGCTCGTTTGGGTTTGTTCTCAAATTTTTGCTTTTAAAACAGGGTAAAGTAAAACTTTAAACTCCTGTTGTAAAAACATGATTGTCCAAAAAATAGCAAGCATTAAATGCTTCATACAAAATTATCACCCTTGTAAGAGGGATTGCTCCAGAAAGGAGGTGTTCCAGCCGCACCTTCCGGTACGGCTACCTTGTTACGACTTAGCCCCAATCACCGGTTTCACCCTAGGAGGCGCCTTGCGGCAACCTACTTTAGATGCTCCCAGCTTTCATGGCTTGACGGGCGGTGTGTACAAGGCCCGGGAACGTATTCACCGCGCCATTGCTGATGCGCGATTACTAGCGAATCCAGCTTCATGAGGTCGAGTTGCAGACCCCAATCCGAACTGAGATTACTTTTCAAAGATTTGCATCATGTTGCCATGTAGCTGCCCTCTGTAGTACCCATTGTAGCACGTGTGTAGCCCAGGACGTAAGGGCCGTGATGACTTGACGTCGTCCCCACCTTCCTCTCCGTTTGCACGGGCAGTTCCACTAGAGTCCTCAGCATTACCTGTTAGCAACTAATGGTAGGGGTTGCGCTCGTTGCGGGACTTAACCCAACACCTCACGGCACGAGCTGACGACAGCCATGCAGCACCTAGTTTTAGGTCATTGCTGACTGACTACTTTCATAATCATTCCTTAACTTTCAAGCCCTGGTAAGGTTCCTCGCGTATCATCGAATTAAACCACATGCTCCTCCGCTTGTGCGGGCCCCCGTCAATTCCTTTGAGTTTCACCGTTGCCGGCGTACTCCCCAGGTGGATTACTTATCGCTTTCGCTTGGTCACTGGAAATTGCTCCCCAGCAACGAGTAATCATCGTTTACAGTGCGGACTACCAGGGTATCTAATCCTGTTTGATCCCCGCACTTTCGAGCCTCAGCGTCAGTTACAGCTTCGTTAGCTGCCTTCGCAATCGGTGTTCTATGACATATCTAAGTATTTCACCACTACATGTCATATTCCGCCAACGGCAACTGTACTCTAGACCTACAGTATCAATGGCAGTTTCCGAGTTAAGCTCGAAGATTTCACCACTGACTTATAAGTCCGCCTACGCTCCCTTTAAACCCAATGAATCCGGATAACGCTTGCATCCTTCGTCTTACCGCGGCTGCTGGCACGAAGTTAGCCGATGCTTATTCTAACGATACTATCAGCCTGGTACACGTAAATGGGTTTTCTCTCGTTCAAAAGCAGTTTACGACCCATAGGGCCTTCTTCCTGCACGCGGCATGGCTGGATCAGGCTCTCGCCCATTGTCCAATATTCCTTACTGCTGCCTCCCGTAGGAGTCTGGTCCGTGTCTCAGTACCAGTGTGGGGGTTTAACCTCTCAGTACCCCTACTGATCGTAGTCTTGGTGAGCCGTTACCTCACCAACTAGCTAATCAGTCGCATGTTCATCCTCAACCATCGGAATTTTCAAAAAAACAAGATGCCTTGTCTTCTATTATGGGGTATTAATCCGGATTTCTCCGGGCTATCCCCCAGTTGAGGGCAGATTACATACGTGTTACGCACCCGTGCGCCGGTCGTCAGCAAATATTGCTATTCCTGTTACCCCTCGACTTGCATGTATTAGGCCTGCCGCTAGCGTTCATCCTGAGCCAGGATCAAACTCTCCATTGTATAAAAGTTTGTATCCCTATCCATTAAAAATAGGAATGAATTATGTCTAAACACAATCCCTCAAGGGTCAATTTTAAGTCTCTCGACTTTTCATTGCATGTGATAATTCTGCTTTCCGCATAAATTACCTGCTACATTTTTGGCAATCAATTTCTCAATGAACGTAATATCTTAAAGTAGGACTTTTAATTTCAATTTCAAGACTCTTAATCTTGTCTGTTATTAAAGTATCCCAGCATTTCAATCAACTTTCCCTTGTTATTGGGGTCGCAAAAGTATAAACTATTTTTACAACCACCAAATATTTTTTAAAATATTTTAATTTTTTTTTTGATTTTCTTTTCTGCACCAATCTTTCTCTAGGGACGAACCCTCACACATCAACATTTAGCTACTCAAAACG
>JADJMM010000005.1 GCA_016709575.1 Sphingobacteriaceae bacterium | reverse complement strand
TACATTGTCATCAGACGATAGCTTTAATAAGGCTTTATGTCCGCCACAACACACATAATAAATCATGAAAACCAACCATTGGAATGTTGCCCGCCATAATAATGGCAACTGTTTTTGTTGTTTTGGTTCAGGAATGTTTTTAGCGAAATCAGCAATCGATTTTTCATCTAACATCGCTGAAATGTTAAGTAGGGCTTCCTTGACAAAATCCTTCACAAACCATCCGTTATAAAATACAAGAGCAGTATCAATAAGTTGGTCAAGCCCTTGATGCAAACCTTTTCTCCTTTTCGTCCCAATTGTCGTTAAAATGCTGCTTAATAAACAAACCGCATTTAACAAAGCTTCTTTCTCGTTTTCAAATTCATAATTACGTAGTATATTTGTGGTCTGGGTTTAAGAATTGCAAAACTAAGTAAAATGGCTATTATAATTACAGATGAATGCATTAATTGCTGGGGCTTGCGAACCTGAATGCCGAATAATGCAATATATATGAAGGGGGAGCAGAGGAGATTTGCCGACGGAACCGGCGGAGAAGGGATGTTTAAGGGAAAGAACTCGTATTGAAGCTTAATGCCGAAGATCCTCAAACACCTGTATCAATGGATTTATATTTCATTGTTTCTGATAAATGTACGGAGTGTGTTGGTTTTCACGACGAACCTCTATGCGCGGCTGTTTGTCCGTTGACTGTTGCATTAAAGACGACGGCAATGTAGAAAACGAAGAAGAACTTTTTAAAGAAAAAAAGAATCATTACACTAATATTGGAATTTATGAAACTACAATTTATCACCATATCAGTTTTGCAATTTTTGCTTTTTCTTGTAAATCGAAAAAGAAGGAAGTTCAACAACTCCTGCAGTGGATGCTTTATCTTCCCGGAGACTCTCAGTTAGCGCAATCCAAGTTAAATTTGCAGATGCAACAGCAGCAACTTTTAAAAAAGGTTACGATGTATATATGGGACCATGTACTAATTGTCATGGTAAGAAAAATATGTACAAGCATTCTGAGGCTGATTGGCAAGAAGACGTAAACCGTATGTAGCCGAAAGCAAAAATCTTAGATGCTCAAAAGGACGCGCTTTGGAAATACGTATTGTCAATGCGTTTAGCTAAAGGAACTCCAGCTAACTAATACCTACATTTTTCGGATAAATGCAAATGCGGGTTTAATTTAACCCGTTAAAAAACTATTGTGAAAACTTCAACCAATAAACAACACATAAAGGGAAACTATTGCTTTGTCCCTACCACTAGTAGCCTTTCAAATAGGTTATGTGTTTTACGGGTATACGACAATTATTTTTAAGTCCAGATTGGCAAAACGGAATTAGCGGCGGGTGTTTCTGCCAATGGTATTTTTGTTTTGTTATTGGTGTTTTGGTATTGGAATGAGTTATTCGGCTACGCCATTAGTTTCTTCTGCACATGTAAATGGAAATTTAGAACGTAAAGCTTTATTATTTAAGAATTCATTATTCTTAAATACAGCGGTTGCAACAGTAGCGTTTATTCTGATGTTTTTTTAAGTCCATTAATGGATTATATGCAACAACCAGCGGATGTTGTGGCTTTATCTAAACCATTTTTTAATGTCTTGGTATTTTCGATGATACCTGTTTCATTATTTTTACTTGTAAGCAATATGCCGAAAGATTAAGTAATACAAAGGCGGCAATGTACATTAGCATTATTGGTAACGTATTAAATATTATTTTGAACTACGCTTTGATTTATGGCAAATGGGGGGTTACCAGAGATGGGTTATATGGGTTCGTATGGGCTTGCTTATTGCGCGTAGTTTTGGGAATATCGTTTTATGGTATGTGTTTTATAATCCGCAGACAAACGACATAAAATTATTTTTCAAGAAAGTGAAAATAGGTGGAGAAGCTTTAAAATCCCTTTGGAAAATAGGCATTAACTCCGGTATGCAATTTACATTTGAAGTGGCTGCTTTTGTTATTGCTTTATTTATGGCCGGAAAATTTGGAAAAGAACAAATCGACACGAATGGAATTGCGATTACATTAGCATCATTCACTTATATGTTAGCGAGTGGAATCAGTAGCGCCTCAACTATTCGTGTAAGTAATTTTATGGCTGAAAACAATAAGGTGGAATTAAAGAAGGCGGGGAATATGGCGGTGTTGTTAGTGTTAGCGTGTATGGGATTTTTTGCAATATTATTTATGGCATTTAGGAATGTACTTCCGGGTTTTTTTACAGATGATAAAGCTATTTTAGATTTAACATCGAGTTTACTTTAATTGCAGCCGTATTTCAATTGTTCGATGGATTGCAAGTGACTTCTATTGGCATGTTACGGGTATGGAAGACGTAAAATTCCCAACCTACATTACATTAATTGGCTATTGGTTTTAGCATTGCCACTTGCTTAGTGTACTAGGTTTTGTCTGCAAGATGGAAGTGATTGGTATTTGGTGGGCGCTGACGTTTAGTCTCGTTTTTGTGGGAGTGATTCTTTATTGGAGATTTCGTTCTCTAACTAAAAACAAACTATTTAAAACCTGCATATCGCACAGTTTTTTATAGATGCCGTTTTGAGCAATGAGTTGATTATGATTTCCTCTTTCAGCAATTTCGCCGTATTGTAATACAATTATTTCATCAGCGTTAGCAATAGTACTTAAAACGGTGAGCGATTACTATACTCGTTCTGTTTTGCATTAAATTACTTAAAGCATCTTGCACTAATTTTTCACTTTCAGTATCTAAAGCTGAGGTTGCTTCATCTAAAATTAAAATTGGCGGATTTTAACACTGCACGGGCAATGCTTAAACGTTGTCGTTGACCACCACTTAATTTTCCGCCTCGGTCGCCAATATTGGTATGATAGCTCTTCAGGTAATGCCAATAAAATCGTGCATTTGCAATTTTAGCAGCTTTAATTACATCTTCTTCAGAAGCACTGTTGATTCCGAAAGCAATATTATTAAAACAGTATCGTTAAATAAAATACTTTCTTGAGAAACCATCCCAATTAAACCACGCAGTTCTTTTATTTTTAAATCTTTTAAGTTTACCGAATCAATTAATAATTCTCCTTCATCTACATCATAAAAACGAGGAACCATATCCGCTAAAGTAGTTTTACCACTTCCGCTTTGTCCAACTAAAGTAATAGTTTTTCCTTTTTGGAATAACAAGATTAATGTTTTTTAATACATGTCCTGAATCGCCTTTACGGTAAGCAAACGACACATTTTTTAAATTCGATTTGCGAATTGAATCCTGAAATTGATTTAGCGTTTTCTTTTCAATAATAACAATTTCAGCATCCAGAATTTTACTAATACGCTCTTCTGAAGCCTCCTTTTTGAATATTGTTATACGCTTGTGTAATTTGTTTAATAGGAGGAACAATTTGGAGAAGCAATAGTAAAATAGCCAATCAGCTGCACTTAAACTGCCATCGTTTGCAATAACCATTTTGCCCCAATAAATAATATTAGCATTAAAATCCCAACCACAACCGTTTCGCTAATAGGCGATGTTAAATCTGTTTTGCGATATACTTTTACCGATTGCTTATAAAATTCTTCGTTGGTTTTAGCGAAACGCTGTTTTACAAAAGTTTCTCCCGTAAAGGCTTTTATTATTTTAAGTCCACCAAGGGTCTCTTCCATAATGGAAAATAAATTCCCTAAAATCTCTTTACTTTTTTGTGCATTGCGTTTTAAACTTTTTCCTAAAATGGCCACAATAATTCCAGCAATGGGTAATAATAAGAAAACGTATAACGTTAAATATCCACTGATAGAAATAAGCATTGAAACCGAAATAATAATTACCAAAGGCTCTCTGAAAAATTAATTCAAGGGTTTGCATAATGCTCCATTCAACTTCCTGCACATCGGTGGTCATACGACTCATTAAATCGCCTTTGCGTTCGTTGCTGTAATAGGAAAGAGGGAGGTCTAACGTTTTCTTAAATAATTTGTTTCTTAAATCACGAACTACACCATTTCGGATGGGCGCTAAAAAGTACATGGCCATGTAGCGACTAAAATTCTTAAAAAATGTTAGAATAAAAACGCTTGTACAAATTAGTATGATAGCGTATGCTTTTCCGAACGAAATAATTTGTCCCGCTACTAAATAATTAAAATAACCTTAAAGTAATCTAGACTAAATCCGAATTCCGGTGCGCCTTTTTAACCACATCAATAAAATTGATTATCCGTTTTAAAGAGTAAATCCATAAACGGAATAATAAGTGCAATAGAGAAAACCGATAAAATGGAGAAAAGTACATTAAATGCAATATTTAAAGAAGCATAACTCCAATAACCCTTTATGTATTTAAGTACTGAGAATAATTTGCCCATAATGACACAACGAAGATAACAACAAATTATTATAAAATTCTCACTATCTTTAGCCTATGGAAAGCGTAAGGCAACAAAAGGTAAATAAGCTGGTTCAAAAAGAACTGGCAGAAATCTTCAGAAGCGAATCTAAAAACCTTTTTGGAGGGGCATTTATTACCGTTACCCAAACAAGGGTTAGTCCTGATTTAGGGATTGCTAAAGTGTACATTAGTATTATGGCTACCACGGATAGACAAGCTATTTTTAATGTAGTGCAAGAAGAAAAAGCGGCTATCCGTAAACGCCTTCGGGTAATTTAGTTGGGAAACAATTAAGAGTTGTTCCTGATTTGGTTTTCTTTATTGACGACTCTTTAGATTACGCCATGAAGATAGAAGAACTTCTAAAAAATAAATCTGAATTTATCGTTTCATATAGCCCGACGTTATCTGGTTTCAAAAATCGAATAACGCCATTAATATTATTATTGATAAGCATTGTGGCTATTGCTTTAACTACCGCAGCACTCGTAATTATTTTATCGGCTATGAATGGTTGACAGGTTATGTTGCGAATTTATATAACGCTATTGAACCTGATCTTAAGATAATGCCCGCATCAGGAAAGTTTTTTGTAGCACACGAGAATTTTATTGCTAAAGTAAAGACTGTAAAAGGTGTCAATCAAATTTCAAGTTCCATTTTCGATAATGCTTTAATGAAGAGTGGTGATAAACAAGCTATCATTACTATTAAAGGTGTAGATGATAATTTTATAAATGTCACACATTTCGATTCTGTAATTAAAGAAGAACGTTTCAGTTAAAACACGGTAAAGACCGTTTCGCTGTTTTTGGAAGGGGTGTGGCGAGTAATTTGGGAATAAATATTAATAATCTCATTGAGCAAATTGCAATTTATAGTCCGAAAAGGGGGCAGGAGGAAAGTCTGAATCCTGAAGATAATTTTAATCAGAAATATGTTTTCCTTCCGGAACGTTTTCTTTGAATAACGATTTCGATTTTTTAAATTTGTTATTGTAGATATTGACGTAGCACGTGAGTTGCTGATTGTACTAATGAAGTTTCTGCGGTAAATTAGTTTAAATAAAGATGCGGACATGAAAGAAGTGCAAGAGCAATTAGCTTCAATACTAGGCGATAAATACACCATCAAAAATCGTTACCAATTAAATGATGTTTTATTTAAAACATTAGAATCTGAAAAGCTATGGACCTTTATTATTCTTGAACTTCATTTTAATCATTGCCACCTTTAAATTATTGAGCTTTAACGATGTTGATTATTGAGAAGAAGAAAGACATTAAAACATTGTATTGTATGGGTGCTGATAACACTTTAATCAGCCGCATTTTTATGGGCGAGGGTTTTTTAATTACTGCAATAGAGCAGGAATAGGTTTAACTCTTGGATTAATTGTTTGTTTATTACAAATGAAATTCCAATTTGTAGAATTCTCTGAGTTATCCGACATTCCATATTACCCTATTGAGCTGCATTTAAAAGATTTTGTTTGGATAATAAAGTTTAATAATGCTCATTGGCTTCTTCGCGGCTCTTTATCCTGTAAGAGTTTTCACTCGAAATGATTTTGTGCACGGAGCAGATTAACGACTCACCACAATCTTCGAATTCCTGATTAATTTATCCCCTTCGTAAACCCTTGCAAAATAAGTTCCGGCTGAGAGTTGTTTTAGGTCTATATCAAAATTATTTTTCCTTCTGATTTTAAAACTTCTTTTCCTTCTGCATTAATTATGGATACGTTGATTGATTTTATTTTTTCATCTTTTACACTAATTTTCAATTTATCGGAAGTAGGGTTTGGGTAAACTAAAACTGAAGGTGCATCTTCTCCATTTAACAAAATGGGTTGTAAGCATAATCCAGTTGCAATGGAAGTTTTAGCGAAGTAAATAGTTAGTTTTCCCTGTTCTCACATCACCCCATGTGGCGTAAATGGTATCATTCACTAATTCACAAATTAGAAAATCATTCCCATCTTGCGTAAGAACTTTGTATCGTGTGCCGAAATATTAGTTAGGCGAATATTGCTTTGAAAGCTTGCACCATTGTTTAAGGATACTGAACAATAAATATCAGATGGTTGATAGAAACCGGTTCCGGTACCATTGCGTTTATCTCTCCAAACAGCCAGTAATTTATTATTTTTACTATAAGTAGCCCAAACCAAATCCTGAGCTTTTCCATTTGATAAAGCATCATCGTTTACTCTTACAGGTGCATTCCAATTTACACCTTGTTATTAGTGGTTGTAATATAAACATCCGGATCCCCAGCAGATGCCCCGTACATAACACGCTGCGAGTTGAGAGGCATTATTTGGATTGGCTGTTAAATTGTATCCCAATTTATAATTGTTTGGTCCGGGTACAGAAGTAGGATTGACTATTAAATCATATCTGCTAAAGGTTCCTCCTTTATTGTACGATTTAGCAAAAAATATTTTTGGGAATACAGATTGTGATGGAACATAGCTTGGATAAATCATACAAACTGCACCGTCTGCTGCAACATAAAGCTGCCATTGGTGCGCAATTGCAGAACCAATTAAATAGTTAGTAGTATCAGTATATCTGTAATTACTCCATATAGCGCCACTATCGGATGATGATTTTAAATAAGAACGATTAGGAAGAGAAACCCATGATGGTGGTTTGGTGGTCATATAAAACATTCCTTGCGTTGTAGTGGTTGAGTTGTCTACTGCCAACCAAGGACGGTCTATTGGTAATTTAGTTGGGTCTTCAGTATTTCCATTCCAAGCTCTTGTAGGTACGGTCCAATTAACCCCGCCATTAATAGAATGTGTTATATAAACTCCACCTGAGTCGGGGTTTTTCTATAATCAATATAAGATAAATAAACTGTTCCGTTTTTACGGAAAGCCATTGAAGGGTCAGCAGAGCCCCGAAGTAGGCGACATGTGTGGTTGGTTAAAAGCACTACCCCAAGTTGCGCCGCCGTCAAAACTTACTTTGTTTTTATGGTGGCTTTTAAACCTGTAGTTAAATCGGCGGCTATCCATGCTATTACAATATTACTTGGATTGGTAGGATTTATGGCCATATAAGGCTCGCCACCAAAATAGTTGTTTATTGATACATTAATATTAGATATCTGCGTAAAGCAAGATAAAGTTGTAAAAAGAATAAAAGCCGAAAGTATAGTTTTTCTTCATGCAAAGGGATTTTGTTTTTTGACTACCTAGAATAAAGATAGTTTAATGGAATTAAAATAAAAACCCGAAATTTTTAGGTTTCGGGTTTCGTTGTCAGTTATATTTCTTGGTTATTAGTTATTAATGCTGATTTTTTCTCTAATTCTTCAATATGCTTTAAAACGTTTGTCTGTATCCATTAAGTTATTTACCGTACGACAAGCATGTAATACAGTAGCGTGATCTTTTCCACCACAGTGCATACCAATAGTTGCTAAAGAAGATTTAGTCATACACTTAGCAAAATACATTGCAATTTGACGAGCTTGAACTACTTCACGTTTACGAGTTTTTGATTTCATTAAATCGATGTTTAAGTCGAAATAATCACAAACTACTTTTTGGATATAATCAATAGAAACTTCGCGAGCTGTACTTTTCACAAATTTGTCAATCATTTGCTTAGCTAATTCTAACGTAATTGTTTTCTTGTTTAAAGAAGATTGCGCTAATAAAGAGATTAAAGCACCTTCTAATTCACGAACGTTTGAAGTGATGCTATAAGCTAAATATTCAACAACTTCTTTTGGTAACTGAATACCTTCGTTGTAAATCTTCTTCTCTAAGATAGCGATACGAGTCTCTAAACCTGGAGTTTGTAAATCTGCGCTTAATCCCCATTTGAAACGAGATAATAAACGTTGCTCAATTCCTTGCATTTCTACTGGTGCGCGATCAGCAGTTAAAATAACTTGCTTACCTAATTGGTGTAAGTGATTAAAAATATGGAAGAACACATCTTGTGTTTTTCCTTACCTGCAAAATATTGAACATCGTCAATAATTAACACATCAATCATTTGATAGAAGTGAACGAAATCGTTTTGGTTATTGTTACGGATGCTTCGATGAATTGAGTAATGAATTTTTCTGATTGAACGTAAAGAACGGTTTTGTTTGGGAAGATTTTTCTTTATCGATACCAATAGCTTGAGCTAAGTGAGTTTTTCCTAAACCAACACCACCATAAATTAATAATGGGTTAAAGCGTTTCCGCCTGGTTTTTGCAACTGCAAAACCCGCGAGCGAGCTAAACGGTTACAATCACCTTCAACAAAATTATCAAAGCAATAGTTAGGATTTAATTGAGATTCAACATTTACTTTTTTAAACCTGGAATTACGAATGGATTTTAATTGGTTAGCGCTCACATCAATTGGCATTGATACGTGAGGGTTTTTTAAATTAGTACTGATGTTTGGAATTTAAAAATAATTGGTTTTTCTGTTTTACCAGTGCCATTGTCCATTACAATGTTGTATTCCAATCTGCCTTCTGCACCAAGTTCTTTCGAATCACTTTTTTAATTAGAGTGATATAATGCTCTTCAAGCCATTCGTAAAAAAATTGAGAAGGAACTTGAATGGTTAGAATACTTTCAGCTAGCTTAACAGGTTTAATTGGATCAAACCATGTTTTGAAGTTTTGCGGGCTCACGTTATCTTTCACAACCTCTAAACAATTGTTCCAAATCTGTTCTGCTGTTTTCTCCTTCATAATCCTAAAAAATTTTTAATGTGATATATAGTATGGTAAAATGATATTAACGTGTAATTGTTTGTAAATATACATTGTTTATTTATTTACGCAACAAAATTCGCTAAAAAAATATTTTCAAAAAAAATTGGATTTTTTTTGCTTATTTAAATATTTTGTTTATTCGATGTATGAAGTAGTTTTTCTCCTCTGTCAGAGAAGAAAATATCAATGCGGCCCAACCAAATTCCGGCCCAACCAACTTGTGTAATTAAAGTTTGTTTTCTATCTAAATTAGTGTTACTTACAGGTTCATTTAAGAAGGTATGCGTGTGACCGCCAATGACTAAATCGATATTTTTAGTTTGAGGAACTAATGTTACATCACTTATTTTTGAAGAGTCGTATTTGTAACCTAAGTGACTCAGGCATACAATGTAATCGCACTTCATATTGTGTTTTAAATGATGCGCAGTTGAGTTTGCACAATCAATTGGATTATTATATTTTTGCATTGGTAAACAGGTGTTTAGGCACAAGTCCTTCAAGTTCAACACCTATTCCAAAAACACCAATTTTTAAACCGCCTTTATTAAAAATTTTATAGGGTAAAATCTTGCCAACAAGTTCTGTATCAGAAAAATTGTAATTGCAATTAATGAACGGAAAGGACGCATGTGGTAGTTGTTTCACAATATTTTCTACACCCATATCAAAATCATGATTTCCCAATGTAGCAGCATCATATCCCATCTCACTCATCAGCTTGAATTCCAATTCACCATGATAATAATTGAAATAAGGTGTGCCCTGAAAAATATCACCCGCATCTAATAATAAAATATTTTCTTCCTCTTTTCTAATCTGTTTTAGTAAAGTAGCACGCTTGGCAAATCCACCTTGCCCGGGATATTTTGGATCATTATCAGGAAAGGGTTCAATACGACTGTGTTGATCATTAGTATAGAGAATGGTGAGCTTTTTTATTTTTTCTTTCTTCGCCAAATCATTGGCAATACCATTAAACCCCGACAGTGCAATTGTACCACCGACAAAGTATTTTAAAAAATCGCGTCTATTTTGAAATTTTAATTCTTCCAAATCTTAAAGGTCTTATTTGTATGTTATTTTTTGTTAATGATTCACAGTAGTTAATAATTGCATCTCTAAGTTTTACACCAGTTGTTTCATAAGAAATTGGTTTTCCAAAAAATGACAATTGTCACCGCCCATTGCTAAATAATCAGTTGTCACCACTTTGTAAGTTTTATTTATATCAAAAGGTGAGCTGTACACAGTTATATTTTCTGCCTGCTTGTCTTTTAAATCCATTAGTAAATTAAAACTGATCAACTTGTTTTCTTTGATCATACCATCAATACTTTCTTCAGTTTTTGTCCGCTTAAAGTTAAAATCACAATCTCATTATCAAATGGCATGACCTCGAAAATATTGCCTTTTGTAATTTCACCCATTGGTAAATTGTTTCGTAATCCTCCGCGGTTTATAAACAGAACACAATTTCCCGCTATTTCGGGTTTATTAATATTTATGAATTCTTCGGTAGCCATAAGTACAAAATTCCCCAACGAAGACTCGAAACCATCTTTGGTTAAACTACTGTCGCTTTTGGCGATTACAGTTTCCATCTCCTTATCTAAGCCGGCTTTGTACGGGAGTACGCTTAAATTGGCTATAGAGTCGTTTTTAGCTCGTAATGTGAGGGTTTTACCGGAAACATGATAATGGCTCTTGCAGGCGCATAAAATAACCAGGAATAAACAGTATCTTAAAAGCCTTATCATTTATAAAAATTATATTTGCTAAAAATACTATTTTATGATTAAAGCTGAGGTTAAATTAAGGGTAAGATATGGTGAAACTGACCAGATGGGTTATGCCTATTATGGGTTTACGCTCAGTATTACGAGGTAGGTAGGGTGGAAACTATGCGTGTTTTAGGTTTTAGTTATAAAGATGTGGAAGCTAAAGGGAATTTTAATGCCCGTAAGCGAATACAGCGTAAATTATAAAAAGCCGGCTTATTACGACGATGAAATTACCATTGTAACAACAGTTAAGGAAATGCCAAAAGGCGCCCGCATTACTTTTAATTATGAATGTTACAACTCAGAAAATGAATTATTAAATACAGGAACGGTTGTTCTGGTTTTTATAGATAAAGCTAAAAATAAGCCTTGTGCAGCTCCCGATTGGTTTGTTTCGGCAGCCCAAAAATATTTTAAATAAATAGGCTTAAAATCGTTAAATTCGCATCTCTTAATTTACAATGACTACAGTTACAAACAAAATTCTGATGGTTGATCTTAAGGGTCAGTATTTGAAAATAAAAAAAGAAGTGGATGCAGCGATTGCTGAGGTAATCGATAACACCGCTTTTATAAATGGTCCTGCCGTAAAAGAATTTCAGGCCGACATGGAAAATACTTAAATGTTAAACATGTTATTCCGTGCGCCAATGGTACTGATGCTTTACAAATAGCAATGATGGCTTTAGATTTAAAACCCGGTGATGAAGTTATCACAGCAAGTTTTACATATGTAGCCACTGCCGAAGTGATTGGTTTATTAGGATTGAAGCCGGTGTTAGTGGATGTTTATCCGGACACATTCGATATCAATATTGAAGCGATAGAAAAGCAATTACACCAAAAACAAAAGCAATAGTTCCTGTACATTTATTCGGACAATGTGCCGATATGGAACGCATCATGGCGGTTGCAAAAAACATAATTTATTTGTTATTGAAGATGTAGCTCCGGCAATTGGTGCAGATTACACTTTTAGTGATGGAAACAAAGCAAAGGCCGGAACTATTGGAACTATTGGTTGCACATCATTTTTCCCAAGTAAAAATTTAGGTTGTTATGGTGATGGTGGTGCAATGTACACTAACGATTCAGATTTAGCGGCTAAAATGAAAATGATTTCTCATCACGGACAAAGTGTGCAATATGTTCACGATGTTTTAGGTGTGAATTCGAGATTAGATACTATTCAAGCCGCCATCTTAAAAAATCAAATTGCAACATTTAGATGAATATGCTGCAGCAAGAAATAAAGTGGCAGCTTATTATGATAAAGCATTTGCTAATCATCCAAAACTAAAAACACCGAAGAGAGTGAAAAATTCAACTCACGTTTTTCACCAATATACTTTGCAATTGAATGGCGTTGACAGAACAGCCTTAAGAGAATTTTTAACTACGAAAGGAGTTCCGGCAATGATTTATTATCCAATTCCATTGCACATGCAAAAAGCTTATAAAGATGATAAATACAAAGCAGGTGATTTTCCGGTAACAGAAAAATTATGCGCTAGTGTTTTGTCATTGCCAATGCATACGGAGTTAGACGAAGAAACTTTAAAATATATAGCAGATTCTGTTTTAGAATTCTGTAAATAAAAACAACTAAGAAAATTATTTTATGAAAATTGCAATTGTAGGTACTGGATATGTAGGATTAGTAACAGGCACCTGTTTTTCAGAAGTAGGTGTTGATGTTACTTGCGTCGATATCGATCAAAAGAAAATTGAAAATCTGAATAAAGGAATTCTTCCAATCTATGAACCTGGATTAGAAGAAATGGTTGTACGTAATTCGCAGAAACACCGTTTACACTTTTCTACTTCCTTAAAAGATAGTATTAAAGATGCCGAGGTTGTTTTTATTGCAGTTGGTACTCCTCCAGATGAAGATGGCTCGGCCGATTTAAAATATGTATTAGGTGTAGCAAGTTCTATTGGAGAACACATGACACATCCTTTGGTGGTTGTTACAAAATCAACTGTTCCCGTTACAACGGCTGAGAAAGTTAGAAACGCATTACAAACAGCTTTAGATAAACGTGGTGTTAAAATGGATTTTTATGTTGCATCAAATCCTGAATTCTTAAAAGAAGGTGCTGCTATAGAAGATTTCATGAAGCCCGATCGTATCGTTGTTGGTACAGATAGAGTAGAGGCGGAAGAAATCATGAAAAAATTATACAAACCATTTTTAATGAACGGACATCCCATTATTTTTATGGATATCCCTTCAGCAGAAATGACAAAATACGCAGCGAATGCAATGCTCGCTACAAAAATTAGTTTCATGAATGATGTGGCTAATTTGTGTGAGCTTATGGGAGCAGATGTAAACATGGTGCGCAAAGGAATTGGAAGTGATACCCGTATCGGGACTAAATTTATTTATCCTGGTGTTGGTTATGGTGGAAGTTGTTTTCCGAAAGATGTAAAGGCCTTAATTAAAACAGCAAAAGAACAAGGATACGATATGCGCATCTTAAATTCGGTGGAGGATGTGAATGAAGCGCAGAAGGAAGTTCTTTTCAATAAAGTAAAAACACATTTTAAAGGCGACTTAAAAGGAAAGAAATTTGCTTTATGGGGATTGTCTTTTAAACCAAAAACGGATGATATGCGCGAAGCGCCATCATTGGTAATAATCGAAAAATTATTAAAAGCAGGCGCTTCTGTTGTAGCATACGATCCTGTTGCAATGCACGAAGCTCAAAGAATTTTAGGAGACACTATTAAATACACTGAAGAATTAAACGATTCTTTAGACGGAGCAGATGCGTTATTGATTATTACAGAGTGGCCTGAGTTCCGCGTACCTGATTTTAATGAATTAGAAAAACGTATGAAAGCGAAAGTGCTATTCGACGGAAGAAATATTTTCGACCCGGCTGAAATGAAAAAAATGGGTTACAGTTATTATTGTATTGGCGTAAAAACAAACTAAGGTTATGCAAAAAAGAGTTTTAATTACAGGAGCAGCAGGTTTTCTAGGTTCGCATTTATGTGATCGTTTTATTAAAGAAGGTATGCGTGTCGTTGCCATGGATAATTTAATTACCGGCGATTTAAAAAATATCGAACACCTTTTTAAATTGGAGCAATTTGAATTTTATCATCACGATGTAAGTAAATTCATTCACGTTCCCGGCGAAATTGATTATATCATGCACTTCGCTTCACCGGCGAGTCCAATTGATTATTTAAAAATTCCTATTCAAACTTTAAAAGTTTCTTCATTAGGAACTCATAACGTTTTAGGATTAGCACGTGTAAAAAAAGCAAGAGTTTTAGTGGCATCTACCAGTGAAGTTTACGGAGATCCACACGTGCATCCTCAACCTGAAGAATATTGGGGACATGTAAACACTGTTGGTCCACGCGGTTGTTACGATGAAGCAAAACGTTTTATGGAAGCTATGACAATGGCTTACCACAATGTGCATAATGTTGAAACCCGTATTGTAAGAATATTTAATACTTATGGTCCGCGTATGCGACTGAATGACGGACGTGTATTGCCTGCATTTATTGGTCAAGCTTTACGTGGTGAAGATTTAACTATGTTTGGTGATGGTTCACAAACAAGAAGTTTTTGTTATGTGAGCGATTTAGTGGATGGTATTTACAAATTATTAATGAGCGATTATCATTTACCGGTAAACGTTGGTAATCCAAGTGAGATTTCAATTAAAGAATTTGGTGAAGAGATTTTGAAATTAACAGGTGCGAAACAAAAATTAATTTCATTACCATTACCAAAAGACGACCCTAAACAACGTCAGCCAGATATTACGAAGGCAAAAGCTATTTTAGGCTGGGAGCCAAAAGTAAACAGAGATGAAGGTTTAAAAATCACCTTCGATTATTTTAAATCTTTGTCGAAGGATGAGCTTTCGAAAACTGAGCACAGACAATTTAGTTAGGTGTTGAGGTCTTTATTAGTGATATCGTTTTTTGTTGCTGTTGTTTTCTCAAACGCACAAGACGATTCAAAATATAAATACAGTAAATCTTTATTAGAAGGAAAATGGTACGTTGTAGGTACTAATTTTCCTATGTGGCTTGATGCAAAGAACACAGATCCTAATTTTAATTACACCAATTTCAGAGAGAAAAGGGGAAATTGATTTTTGATGATTGCGTGATGTATTCTAAGAATAAAAAACCAAAACAAATTAAAGGTAAAGACAAGCAAAAGAAATCAGACGAATTGAAATTTGCCTGGAGAGGAAAGGGATTGTTAGGACTATTCAAAAGTAACTGGCGCGTTATTGCAAGCGATAAAGAGGGAAGATGGATTGCGATTTATTCCACCAAAACTTTAGTAAGTCCCGAAGGAGTTGATATTATAGCAAGGAAAAAGAGTTTATCTGAATCAGAAATAAAAGGAATTATAGAACACCTTGATAAAACTTACGTTAAGAAACCAATCGAGATTTTAAAATGACACGCCACTATGATATAATAGTAAAGGGTAAAGTGCAGGGTGTGGCCTTTCGTTTTTCTACGCATCATAAAGCCATTAAACTCGGCTTAACCGGCCTAGTTAAAAATATGCCTGATCGATCTGTGTTTATAGAAGCGGAAGGAGATGAAGAGGCTATTAATAAATTGATTGAATGGTGTTATTACGGCCCGCCTAAAGCTAAAGTTACGGAGGTAAATGCTACTGAAAGCGAAGTAAAAGGGTACAAGACCTTCGAGCTTAAACGACTTTAATTATTAAACATTGCTTGTTTAATAGTTTACTATTCCCAGTTAACAAACCCTTATAAGCCTTGTAACTTTGTTACAATGAATTTCGATTACTTTAACTGGATAATTTTACCGCTTCTTATTTTTGTGTCGCGCTTGGCTGATGTTTCTTTAGCAACGCTTCGTCATATTTTTGTTTCTAAGGGATACCAAACGTTAGTTCCTATTCTCGGTTTTTTTGAAGTATTGATTTGGCTAATTGCTATTCGGCAAATTTTTAATAATGTAGATAATATAGCTTGTTACCTTGCTTGGGCCGGTGGTTTTAGTGCCGGAACTTATTTAGGAATGTATTTGGAGGAAAAAATGGCTCTGGGGATGCAAATCATTCGTGTAATTACAAATGATGATACCGATAAATTAGTGGAGGCGTTTCGTAAATGTCAGCAAGGTATTACAGTGGTAAACGGACAAGGAGCAATGGGTCCTGTGAAAATTATATTTACAGTTGTAAAACGAACTAACAAATCTGAAATTATTAAGTTGATTGAAGTACATTCGCCGAACGCTTTTTATTCGGTAGAAGAAGTGAAAAATTCGGAGCACGGAGTTTTTAGAAATTCAAAGGATACTTCAGTAATAAAACGAATGCTGTCTTTATCTAAATAAAGTTATTTGTCCCGTACGTGGCGTTTTTTTACCTGTATTTTTCTCAACGGTTTCTATTCGGTAAATGTAAATGTCATCAGGACATAAATTGCCTTTATATCTACCGTCCCATTTAGCATTAACGTTGTTAGTTGTGAAAACTGTATTATCCCAACGGTCTTCAATAGTTAAACTGTAATAGCTATAGTCACAGGTTAGTACCGGGAAGAAATAATCATTCTTTCCGTCTTCATTGGGGGTAAAGCTGTTTGGAATTAAAATTTCGCAATCGCAGGCTTTTAATTTTACTTTCACACTATCGACAGTGATGCCGCAAGTTTTACTTTCTGTTTTAACCCAATAAACGCCTTCTTTATACGGAATGATGCTGTTGGAGGTAGAGCCGTTGTTCCATACAATTTTACTTCCTGCAGCAGGTTTAATACTGAGTACTTTACTGTCATCGCTCATGCAAAAAGTAACTTCGTGCCCAAAATTAGGTGTTGATGCTTTGTAGAAATTGACATTAATAACATTGGTAATTGCGCAACCGTGGTTATTTACTTTTACTGAGTATTTTCCTGGAGTTTCAACTCGGATTCGCGAAGAAGTTTCGTCAGTACTCCAGTTATAAGTATAGGAAGGATTTTTATACCAATTAGCGCACTACTGCTATTACAAATTAAGGTGTCGTTTAATTTCAATTTAGGTTTTTCGTAGTACTTAACAAAGCAGCTATCGGTGTAAACATTATTATTGCTGTTAATGCGGAGATAATATTTTCCTTCTTCACGTGCAGGTAAAACCTTGTAATTATCTTTTATTGATGTTGGTGTGCGCCAGTGATAAGAAACTGTTTTTGAAAACGTACTGCTTTTCCCCTCTAGAAAAGCGGTATCCCCTTTACAAATACCAATGGTATCCGGTAAAAGATTAAGTTGCGCTTTGCTTAAAAACGAAAACAGAATAAATAAATATATAAAACTCTTTTTCAGTTTATAGTTCTAAGGTTATGGTAATAATTGTACCGTTTTGTTTTGGGTTCAATACACTTTTATCTTCCATCTTCACATCTTGTTTCTTATTGTACATTTTCGAGTTCAATTCTAAAATATTCGAGATGGTGGAGGTTCCTAACGATTTGTGACTACTCTTAGCATGGTCTTTCGCTTTTATTAAACCAATGCCGTCGTCTTCAATAATAATTAATAACTCATTCTTTTTACTCTTCTTAAAAGATATAGTTAAAGTGCCATGCTCATGCTTTGGTAAAATGCCATGGATAATAGAATTTTCAGCGTGAGGTTGAATAATCATATTCGGAATAGAAATCTCATCAATATTAAGAGCGTCATCCACCTCAATCTTAAAATCAAATTTATTTTTAAAACGTTCCTTCTCTAAATCGAGATAATAATTCAAGCGTACTATTTCATCGCGTAATGTAATTTGTCTCTGCGCTGCTTTTTCAATAATCATTCGTATCAAGCGTGAAAACTTAGCCAAATACTCACTCGCCATTAAACTATTATTGGTGTTAATATAGTTTTGAATAGAAGTTAAAGAGTTAAAAATAAAATGCGGACTCAACAAAGAGTTCATGGCTTGGTGTTTTAATAAATTAATTTGTTGTTCATCTTCAATTCGCTTCTTGGCTTTCTTTTTAACATTTTTTACCCAGAAGTAACTAATAACTATAATCAAAAATAATGCCGCAATAGTTACAAGAATATAGAGCCAGGCAGTTTCCTTAAAAGACTCCTCTTTTTCAATATCCACTATTACCGGAGCACTCCAATTAATGTTATCTACGGAAGTAATAATTTGAATGCTGTGCTTACCGCTTTCAACTGAGGCTAATAGCAATTCAAAATCTGTGAAAGGTGTAAAAATACCTTTGTCTTTTTTATATTTAAAATACTGTTTGTTTGGTTTGTTAAATATTGGACTCGAGAATTTAATGGTAAGATTGTTTTGAGAAGCTTTTAGTTTTAGAAGTCCTGGTGTATAAGGAATTTCCTCCCCATCAATTTGGTAAAGGGTAATCTTCACACCATCGGGTTTAAATCTGTTTTCAATTAATTCTTTAGTATTAGCAATTGAAATCCCTCTATCAGTTGCAATACAAGCCGTTTGGCCGTTAAATACAACATCATTAATAGTATTCGATAATAAACCACATGATTTACTGTATTTGGTAATTGGATTTAAATCCATATCACACATAAACAACCCGTTTAAAGTAGCCAGCCAAATGTGACTATCATAAGCCTTTATTTTTTTAACGGCGCTTAATTGAATTGAGCCGGGAACTTCCGTTACCAATTTTTTGTCTTCGTATATACTAAAACCGCCTTCGTGCGCAATGTAAATTTTATTGTTAATGAGGCTAATGGATTGACAGGGAATTTAAAAACGCTATCCTCAACTTTATATTGTTTTAGAATTCAAATCCACGATATCTAAACCGTTAGAATTACCAATGAAAAGTTTTTGGTCTTTGATTAACATAGCGTTAATCTTTATTCTGTAATCGGGATAGGAAACAATCGTATCCAGTATTTTTTCAGAGGCAATATTGATTTTGTAAATAGTACCTGCTTCAGCCATGAGAGCCTCTTTACCATTTACTAAATGAATGTATTTTGAATTGATGGGCTTGAACTGAAGCAGATTTTTACCACTAACTAAATTGGCCTCTTTACTCATCCCGGTGGTTTTAGAATAGTAGTAATTATTTTGAAGGGAAGCGATATTATAAATTACTTCTCCAAATACTTCGTCGGGAATTGAAAGCGTTTTTGATGAATAGCTCTTGTAGTTAAAGCCATACAATCCATTACTTGTTGCCGTTAAAATAAAATCGCCATTTAAAGCTACTTCGTTAATGGTAAGGCTCTTTTCATTCAGCGAAAACGAAAAATTATTTAAGAAAGGATTCTGAATAAAATACACGCCATCGTTAAATGTACTCACCCATATATTTTCGTCTTTATCTTTAGAAACACCATTAATTAAGGTCGTAGAGATGTTTAAAATTTCAAACACATCGTATAAAATATTGTTTTCAAATAGATACAGATTATTGTCGGGATGTGTAGTAAACCAGTAACGGTTGTATTTATCAACGGTAAGTTTATTGATATTTTTCTCGCCAAAGACTAAAAAGTTTTAGCTGCTTTAAATTTCGGGAAGTACTCTTTACTTTACAGTGTAATCTTATTAAGAACCGTTATTTTATTATCTGAACCAACCACAATATTTCCTTGATATCTTCTGCTATCGAATAAATAATGTTATTCTTAATGATTTGATTTTGATTTGTTTCTCACCTTCAAAAATGTATAAGCCATCTTGTCGACCTGCATAAACCTTGTTATCCTTACTCTTAAAAACGCAATAGGCGCGGTTTAGTAAATCTTTCTTACGCAACTCATCTTCATAAAGTGTTTTGGTTTTTAAATTAATGCAGCTTAATGATATTTGATTGAGATTGTAAACATAATCACCATTTATACACTTAATCGGCTGGTTTGTCAAATTTTAAGTCTTGGAATTTTTTACCGAGTTGGTTTCTGCGGTCGAACTTAAAACATCATCTTCATTCGAAATCAATAAATTTCCATTAGTGAAATTGATGTTAGGATGAAGTTCGATTTAAATTGCGCGCCTGAAGTTTAACAAAATTGTACTCCATCATAAGTATAAACCTACTTTGAGTAGCAAAATACATTAAACCATCGCCACCTTGTTTTATGGCCAAACGTTGGTGTTGTTTAACCGTCTTCCGGACCAACAGTATGTAAAAGATTATCCTGTGCCTGAAAAGGCCAGAAACTAAAATAAATAAATAGGGCAATATGATCTACTTGCTAATAAAGGGCTATTCCGTGAGGAATAAAGATACTATTTATTTAGAGAAACAGAGCGGCTTCTAATGAATCGGCAAACTCCTGTACACGCAAGCTTCCGATATTTGCACATGAGTGCCATCACTAAAATTACTTCCACCTTTCGTTATCTGAGAGTATTCTTTAATATAACTTACGTTAATTAAAGTTGAACATGTGGAACGGAAAAATCAGTAGTCGGTAAAATAGCTTCGAATTTTTTTAAGGTTTTTGAGGCTACAATTTCTTTACCGGTAATAAGGTACAGAGTAGTGTAGTTGTCGTGCTGGCCCAACCAAATTATTTTTTTTTCATCTTTAAAATCAACTAAAGTAATCTTTTGCTATGGTTATTATCTAAACCATGTTTTATCGAGCTCAGTTTTCGAGCTAACCCGACCTTTTGCTTCGTAATGTTGAATATTTTTATGGATGGCACCTTGAAGTTCACTAAAATAAGCGGCTTCATTAAGTAATCAGTAGCTCCTGCTTTACAGCATTAATTCCATGCTCGCTATATGCTGTTAAAAACACTACGCAAAATCACGGTTATAAATACCTTCCAGCATTTTGGAAACCGTTCATACCGGGCAGTATTAGACGATCTAAAAACAAACATGCGGGTTTTAATTCCCGAATTTTTACTTTGCCTTCCTATTCCGCCGCCGTCTTCCCAACACTTTCTCCTGGGACAATACCTAGCAGCATATTTGGTATTGCTACGGCTGTTCTCTTCGTCATCAACTATTAAAGCGCCGATATTTTTGCATACTAAGGGTGTATTATATAATGCTAATCTAAAATAAACAACTTATACAGTTATTAAAACTTATCGAAAACTGACATTAATTATTGAAATGGCCTCATAACAATTGAGTAAAAGCCCAATTACCGCATTTTGGGGAGTGTTTTGCCACTATAAATCATTAATTTCTCAGTATAAATTATTGAAACTATGAAAAAGTACTTGTTTTTAGCCTTATTCCTAACACTTAGTATAAGTTTCACAAACCAAAATTACACTTGAAGATCTTTGGATAAAGGCCTCATTTAGGATGGCTTACCCAGATGGTTACAATGCCATGAATAATGGACTGTATTATACCGGACATGGAAACAACGGTAATGATTTTGATTTAGTGAAATACGAAATCAAAACTGGAAAAAGGTGGAAGTACTTGTAAAGGGTGCCGACGTTGTTCAATGGAAAACGATTTCACTTGAAGGATATAGCTTTAGTCCGATGAATCGAAAATCTTTTAACTAAAGAGTCTGAGCATATTTACCGTCGATCAGCAAAATCAAATAATTATATTTTTGATATTAAAACGAAGCAGTTAAGTGAATTAAGTTCGAATGGAAAGCAAATGTTCCCTACTTTTTCTGCTGATAGTAAAAAAGTAGCGTTTGTGCGCGACAACAATTTATTCTACAAAAATTTAGAAACGAATGAAGAAATTCAGGTAACAACGGATGGCGCTAACAATAAATTAAAATGGCTAATGATTGGGTTTATGAAGAGGAATTTTCGAAAGCTAATTTTTTTGAATGGAGTGCTGATGGAAAACATTTAGCTTTTATCCGTTATGATGAAACAAATGTAAAAGAGTACAGCATGGATATGTATAACGGCGGTTTGTATCCGGAAGATGTAACCTTCAAATATCCTAAGGCAGGTGAAGATAATTCAGTGGTATCAGTACATATTTACAATGTGGAGGCGAAGAAAATTATTACTGCTGATATTGGCACTGAAAAGGATATTTATATTCCACGTATTACTTGGACAACTGATGCAAATACATTATGTATTCAACGCATGAACCGTTTGCAAAATAAAGTAGAATTACTTTTTGCTAATGCTGTTGATGGTAAATCGAAAGTTATTTTAACAGAGGAATCAAAGACATATATTGATATTACTGACAACTTAACTTTTTTAAGTGGAAATAAGGGATTTATATGGAGTAGTGAACAAGATGAATTCAATCATTTATATTATTATGATATCAATGGAAAATTAGTGAATCAAATTACAAAGGGTAATTGGGATATTACCGAGTTTAAAGGGTACGATGAAAAAACAAATACTTTATATTACGTCTCCACTGAGCGCGGTGCCATTAACCGTGATTTATACAGTATTAAATTAAATGGTAGCTCTAAAAAATTATTATCCGGAGCGGAAGGTACAACAGATGCTGATTTCACAACAGGATTAAAATATTATATCAGTTCATATAGTAATGCAAACACACCTCCGGTTTTTGAATTACATACAGCTGATGGAAAATTAGTAACAGTTTTAGAAGATAATAAAGACCTGAAAGAGAAAATGAAATCTTACTCTATCTCTCAAAAAACATTTTTCACTTTTAAAACTTCAGAAGGTGTAGAGCTAAACGGATACATGATGAAGCCGCAAAATTTTGATGCAACAAAAAAATATCCAGTTTATATGTACGCTTATAATGGTCCGGGTGCTAACGAATGCAACAATGCTTGGGATAATGATTATTGGTGGCATCAGTTATTAAATCAGGAAGGGTATATGGTAGTTTGTGTTGACGGAAGAGGTACTTTTGGCCGTGGCCGTCAATTTAAACACAGCACTTATTTACAATTAGGTAAGCTAGAAACTATGAATCAGATAGAAACAGCAAAATATTTGGGAGGTTTACCTTATGTTGATAAAACCCGCATTGGTTTCCAAGGTTGGAGTTATGGTGGTTATATGGCTTCGCTTTTAATTAGTAAAGGTGCCGATTATTTTAAAGCCGCTATTGCTGTGGCGCCTGTTACCAATTGGAAATACTATGATAATATTTATACTGAGCGTTTTTTACGTAAACCCGCTGACAACAAAAGTGGTTACGAAGATAACTCTCCTGTAAATTTCGTAAAACAGATAAAAGGTAAGTTTTTATTAGTTCACGGTGCTGCCGATGATAACGTCCACTATCAAAATAGTATGGAAATGGCAAAAGCACTGGTAATGCATAATATTCCTTTCGAGTTTATGACCTATCCTAACAAAAACCATGGTATTTACGGTGGTAATACTAGATTACACCTATATACTAAGATCCTGAATTTTGTAAAGCAGAATTTATAAATTATCTTGTCAAGGTAAATCTTGAAAAAGAACCTTGTCATATTTAGCGGAGCCGGCATTAGTGCTGAGCGGACTTAAAACCTTCCGCGACTCAGGTGGTTTGTGGGAGGAATTTAACATTGAAGATGTAGCAACTCCTGAGGCTTGGAAAAAAGACATGTCGCTTGTTACGCAGTTTTACAATTTACGTCGTAAGCAGGTAATGGATGCTCAGCCAAATGATGCGCACCGTATTATTGCTGATTTACAAAGTAAATTCAACGTACAAATTATTACTCAAAATATTGACGACTTACATGAGCGTGCAGGGAGTAAAAACGTTTTGCATTTGCATGGCGAAATAATGAAAGTAAGAAGTTCAAGCCACCCCGAATTAGTTTACCCAATAGATCATTGGGAAATTAAAATAGGGGATAGATGTGATAAAGGTTCTCAGTTACGTCCACATATAGTTTGGTTTGGTGAAATGGTTCCTGAAATGGATAATGCGATTGCCATTGCAGAAAAAGCAGATTTGTTTTTGGTTATAGGAACTTCTTTAAATGTTTATCCTGCTGCGGGCATTTTAAATTATATACCTGCTAAATCGCCAAAGTGGTTGATAGATCCGGGAGACTTTAGTTTAGATTACGTAAATAATCTAAAACACATTAAAAAGGTAGCTTCAGAAGGAATGAAGGAATTTAGCAGAGAAACACTTAGTTTAAAATTGTAATTTTTGCAATGGCAGTTTTAAAGCAAATAGCTCTATCGGTATATAAAAAGCCATCTCTATACCTTTTATCTTCTTTATAATTTTAGTTACGACCGATATAACCGTTGGGTAAACTTCGAAACCTCTAAGTTTCCTTTGGTTGATGATGTTGATCAGTTCTATTCTTATTTACCTGCTACTTTTATCCAAAAAGATTTAACTTTTAATTTTCAGAATAATTACTGGACGGTTCCGGGTAAAGATGGAAATAAGATTCCAAGAACAACATATGGAATGGCTGTAATGTATAGTCCGTTTTTTTTTGTTGGTCATGCTATTGCAAAGTCGGGAAATTATGAGGTAGATGGATATTCTTTACCTTACAAGTGGAGCTTACACTTCGGAACTTTTTTTTATGTACTGATTGGCTTGTGGTTGTGTAGAATAAATTTGCTTCGTTTTTTTAACGAGTTCATCACCTTTATAACGCTAATTGCGATTTTTTTAGGAACTAATTTATTTTATTACACATTTGGCTGGGGCGAAATGTGTCATTCTTATTTGTTTTTCATCTTATCACTTTTTATTTTTTATGTTTTTAAATGGTTTGATACAAAAAAACTAAAGCATCTTTTAATTTTTTCTTTTCTGGCAGGTTTTGCAACATTAATCAGACCAACCGATATTGTTGTTTTGTTATTCCCATTACTTTTCGGGGTAAGAATCTCTACGATGTGAAGGAGCGTGTAAAAATGATTGTGGATTTAAAAGGGAAGTTGATTCTGGCGATTTTAATTTTTACTTTACCGATTTTCGTTCAAATGCTATACTGGAAAGTTTATTCAGGAAATTGGTTTTTGTTTACCTATGGAGCTCAGGAACGTTTCTTCTTTAACGACCCACAAATTGCCAATCTATTGTTCAGTTTTCGTAAAGGTTGGTTTATTTACACACCAATAATGGCTTTTATTTTGATTGGGATTCCATATTTGAAAAAAAGTGGGAGCAGTTTATTTTTGTTTTCAGTATTATTTTTTAGTGTGAATGTTTATATCCTAAGTTCTTGGTGGGATTGGGGCTTCGGAGGTTCTTTCGGTTGCAGAGCAATCATTCAACATTACGCCTTTTTTGTTTTTGGATTAGCCTCGTTTTTGAGTTTAGTTTTTAATTTATTTAAAAATGCAGTAATGCTAAATACAGTAATTAGAATTTTTATTTGTAGTTTATTTACCTATCTGATTATTCTTAATTATAACTTGTCGTGGAAGTTTAAATACTCCATAGTTCATTATAACAGTATGACGAAGGAAGCGTTTATGTACGTTCTTTAAGGGCGAATTAACGCCCGAAGAAAGGATCCAATTAAATAAATTGTATAAGACCCCTGATTTAAACGGGATGCTAAATGGTAAGCGTGATTAAATTCTTACTCAGGTTTCTTAAAGATTCCAAGAGCTTCTAACTCCTCCAGGTAAACACGTCTTCCGTTGTAAATAGCAGTTACAAAGGCATCGGTTTGTCCGGCTTTAATAACCTTTTTGTTATGTTCGAAAGCTTCGTTTAACTTAAAGCACCGCGGATTGTTGTAAGGTAATACCATCTTCTAAAAGTAGTTGTTCAACTTTTCCCTTAGCTTTTAAGTGTGGATACTTATAGTTTTCGGGTACTTGTAAGCAACCACCTGAACTCAGATTCTAATCTGATGAAACAATATCTCCGTACATCTCAAGCATATTTTGAACCTTAGCTTGCATTGGAGTTTTGCAACAAAATCATCTTTCTTAGGAGTTACAGTGGGTGTAACCACAGCAATTGGTTTCACAGTATCTTTTACAACAGGTTTTTGCTGTATCAGGTTTTGTATTGAACTCAATATTGAATTCTTTTTCTGTAAAATCTGTTATCGCACTTGCGTCAATATCTAAAGTACGCGCAGGAAAATCTTTATAAGTATAAGTTAATTTAAAAATAGCACCTGCCGGTAAGGTTACTAAATAATTTCCTGTCGCACTATTAGATTTAGTTTCAGTAAATTTTTTATTGTTTTTAGAAGTAACCACCACTTCAATTTTAGCTTCAATCGGTTGGTTGTCTAAAGTAATTTTACCTTTAACTAAATACGTTAATGGTTTTTTTCCGATGTAACCCGGGTCTACCAGATAAATATCTTTTAAACCTGAGCCGCCTTTTTTTCCACTGGCATAATATCCTGTTTTTCCATTAGCAGATAATACATAATAAATATCATCATCAGGTGTATTAATTGGATAACCAACATTCACAGCATTTTTAAAAGTAGAATCAATTGGATTCATAACAGCTTGGAAAATGTCATAGCCCCCCATACTGTTTTTGTTTTTCGAACTATAAAATAAGGTTATTCCGTCAGGGTGAATAAATGGTGCATCGTCATCTAAGTTTGTATTAATAGAATCACCTAGATTTATAACATTGCCCCAAGTACTGTCGGCCGATAAAGATGCACGATAAATATCGCGACCACCATAACCGCCCGCACGCTCACTCGAGAAATAAAGGGTTTTTCCGTCAGGGGTTAAGAACAACTCCCTTCCCATGAATAAGAATTCACTTGCCCTTTTAATTTTGAGGAACTGTCAAGTTGTATCGTATAAAAACTAACGTAAATATCACCATGATCATCACCATTATCACGATAAACAAATAGCTGTTGTCCGTCAGGACTAATTGCAATAGCCGCATCGTGAACCTTAGTATTGATTGTAGAAATACCACGTGGCTTTGTCCATTGGTCGTTAACTTTTACAGATTGAAAAACATCTTCGTAGTAATCTCCGTAAGGGAACGGCTGTTGCATTTTGTCCATTCTGCCACCGGTACTTTCTTTACCCACATAAGTAAAAATCATTCCAGATTCATCAGCTGAAACAACTGGAACGTATTCTTCAAACTCTGTGTTTAATATACTGCCAGCATTTGTAATTTTGGCATTAGTTGGTTTAGAATATAATTCCTTCGCATTAATAATGTATTTTCTTAATTGTTGCGCTAAAATTTTTTCATCTGGAAAAGTACGTTTGTTAGCGATGCATTGATCAACCATAGTTAAAGCTTCGTCAAACTTATAGTTATAGTGATAAGCGCGTGCCATATCGTATTCAATACTTTCTGCTTTTTTGTTTTTGGTATAAATTTCATTAAGATAAGTTAGAGCATCTTCGTGTTTATCACTTCTTGATAAGCAGCATCTACCGTAAACGAATTTTAAAAAATCTTCCTTGGGGTGATTTTTAAACAGATTCTCGTAAATAGGCAAAGCTGCTTTGAAATCTTTTTCATCGTACATAATTAAAGCTTTCTGCATGGAGTCTTGTTCGGTTTTTCTCCATTTTTTGGTGTTTGTTACTTGCGAAAACGCGATAGAACAGAAAACTAAAAGGTAAACAAGTAATTTATTTTTCATACAATTTTATTTTTTTGAGCAGAGATATTTTAACCCCTTTCACAATTTTCGTGCTTGTGAAAATGAAGTTATTTTGTTTAAATATATCAAAAATTTGAATATTGTCATCAGGTTTTTCGAAAGTTTGACAGAAAATAATGTAATTTTCGTCTTTAAATGATAAAGCACTTAAGTTGTTAGAATTCTCTATCTCAAACACCCTGTTTTTACTTAAATTTTCAATCAAATTCTTTTGATCCATAAAGAGCGCTTTCGAATAATAATAGGTAAAAAGGCCTGTGATGTCCTTTGTTTGAAGTATTACCATCCTATTGTCGGATCCTCTTAATTTTCTAACAACATCTGCTGCTAACTTGTAGTTCATGTTTTTTGAGGGGCAAAATTAAGACTAAGTTTGTAGACACAGGACTGGGATAATAGTAAGTTGAATAATTTTTGACTATTGAATAAAAGCCAACTGGCGGCTATAGCAATGAAAGGGGTTGCAAATAATAAATATCTATCGAGAAACAAGGGTTTAAATAGACCAATAATAAATAGAATAATTATACTTAGCCCCCTAGTACAAAGGAGTAAATTAAGGCTAGTAACTGACTATTATCAAGACTTTTTCTTCTTTGAAAAGCAATTCCAGCGGCTATAATAAATATCATCAACAATAAAGCCCAGGCGTAAGTTCCGGAAAATAAATTTATTATTGAGGTATATAAAGAATCGCCGGTTGCCGTTTTTAACCAAAAGTTATCTGTCCCTTTTTCGTAAGCCAAAATTAAAAGAAATTGTTTTTTAGTGAATCGAATCAACACAAAAACCAAACATGTACAGATGGAAATTAGATAGGGTTTTAACGATTCTTTTTTTAGTACCAAGATTAATAGTAATTGAAAGAAAAGGATCATTCCGGCTATGTAATGGGTATATACTATCAAAAAATTTACCGTCCTAAAAGAATAGCTGTTAGAATGGTATTTGATTTAAGGAGTTTTAAAAAGAGATGGGTAGAAATAAGTACAAGAAGTACAACCAAAGAATAACATCTTGCTTCGTAACAATACGAATAAACAAAATTGTGCATGGAAAATATTAAAGCGGCACCTAAGGCAGTTTTGTAATTGAAATATTTTTTTGAAATTATAAATAGCATACTTACTGACAGCGCACAAAAGATAACGCTTAATAATCGTGCATTGAATTCAGAAACACCTACAACCTTTAACCATACCCAAAGAGCGTAGTAGTAGAATGGGGGATTGTTATCCCATTCCGACATGTGTTTTATATGACCGAAATCTTGTAGTGTGGCTTTTACACTTATAATTTCATCATACCAGAACGGTTCAGTATCTAAATAAGAAATTTTTTGAATAATGTTGAATACAATTAAACTCAAAATCGTAATCCAGTATAAATACTTTGAATTATAATTAGTGGCTTTAATCATAAATAAAAAGCTTAATTGCTTTTAATGACCTTAAATGTTTTTGAGAAACTTGTGTTAGAAAGTGTAACCAAATATACCCCCTCGTTAAAACCGGATAGATCTAACTTTGTTACGGATTCGTTGTTCTTTGTTTGATAAATTAATTTACCTAAGCAATCTGAAATGTAAATATGTATTTGTGTAGCAGAGTTGTTCTCTATAACTACTTCACTATTTGTTATGGTAGGATATACTGAAAAATTATCTTGATTTTTTATCGGTTCATTAATTCCAACAATGCTTGTAGCGCCAAGAAGTGAGGTGCTATCAAGTTTTAGTAAAAAAACATCACTTAAGTTAGCGCTGAAACCTTTTGTATATCCAACACTAATGAAGCCCTTATCCCTTGTTTTACTTATGCAAAAAAGCTCATCATCATCTGTTGAACCATATTTTGTTGCATTAACATAATTGTTATTGCTAAACTGAGAAACCATTGGTTGAAGTCTTTTGTCGAAACTTGAATTTATACTTTTTCTTAAGTATAAAAAATCATTATTTTTGAAATAAGCCGTTGCAACAAATTGCTCATCTTTTTGTTCATGGTAGCTGAAGATATCTTCGAATTGAAAAACACCATTTTCATTAAGGCATAGTAGCATTGCCGATGTTGAGTCTAATCCTAAAACATCATATCCTCCACAGAAAATTAAATTTTTTGTAATAGGATGTTCTTTAATATCATTAACAAATTGTTTATTATTATTTCCATACTTAACGGCCAATAAGGAATCGCCCGCTAACCCGGTTTTAAATAACCAACAATCACCCTTTACATCACCCATACTTTTAGTTGTACCTGCAAAAGCATATTGGTTGTTGTAAGTAAGAACAAAAGATTTAAACTCATCGTCTTCTGCACCACCATATGTTTTTGCCATTGAAAAATTCCGTTTAAATCTGTTTTTACAATGTATCCATCCATTTTTCCGTAGCCAAAACTATAAGTGCTTCCAACAATTATTAAGCTATCACCAAGCGGGGTTGTTTTAACAGCATTTGCAAAATCCCAATCTAAACCACCAAATGTTTTTTGCCAAATTAAAGTTCCGGCTTTGTCTGTTCTCACCACTAACATATCATAACCACCGGCACCAAATGAATTAGTATAACCCGCAATCACAAAACCTGAATCGGCTAATTGAATAATTGATTTTCCAATATCATTATTAAAACCACCATACGATTTTTCCCAACGAACCCAGCCCATACTATCAACAAAAGCTAAATAAACATCACTATTCCCATTACCAAAACTTCCTGTCGATCCTGTAACGGCATAATGTCCGTTTAATGTTTGAATAACACTGTAACCAATATCATGACCATAACCTCCAAAGCGTGTATAAAATTTACGCGGAGCTTGGGCGTTTAAATAAACGTTCGCAAAAATAACATGAATAATAAATACTTTTTCATCTTATTTAAATTTTGGCAATACTAAAATAAGCACCTTGTCCGTAAGTTTGTTTTGGTAAGATATAACCTTGTAAACTATTACTACCTAATTTCACATACCAATTTCTATTATTGTAAACTAAACCAATGCCGGTATTTAAGCGGGCATAACCACCATAACCTACATGTAAACTAATTGTAAATCTGTTGGCGATTTTGTATTCGGGTTCAACGAAAACATAAGGTTTATAATTGGCATGAAATATATATCTGAACCCTGTATTTAAGGCGAATTGCCTGCTGAAATAAATTTTATTGATGATAATTAAATAGGTTGGAATATTGGAGTTAAATTCTTCTTGACGAGCATTGGTTGCTTTGCGAATAACACTGTCGGTATTTACTTTTTGTAGTGTGGAATCTTTTAGATCCAAAATATTATTAATGTGATAGCCGTCAAACTTTAAAACAGAATCACTGCTGTATTGCACACTTTTTCCGACCAATGTATAAAACCAATATTGTTAGCGTTTACAGTTAAAACACTTTGTCTGCCAATTCGACTCTTGTAAGGTGTTTCAAAGAAAATATCGGCACTTGCACCAATGCCGTTAAACGACCAAATATTTTTTTTAGTTCCTGTATCGCTAATGGCCATATTAAAATTAGAATTGAAAATTAATTCTGTTCCATCGGCATTTGTGTATAAAGATGAATTCTCATTGGCTTTAATATAGAACAACTGTTCTCCTTTTAAAAACGAAACAGAGATACCGATTTTTGCAGTTGAATCTACCTGATGCATAATAACGCCAAATTTTAGTTCCTGAAAACGCAAAGCGTTAATATTGGTGCCGCTAAAATTTGCTGTCTTATCTAAAAATGGTTTGTTTCCGTAAAGGACTAATTGATAAAAATCTTTTGTGTAAGTAGCATTTAATATTTCCTGATTCTTTACACCAATTAAAAAATCGAATTTCGATGTTCCCTTAACAAATAAGCTAAGGTCGTAATTTAAATTAATGCCGAGTTGATTATACCCGTGCATTCTATTGAGGGCATTATCTTTCATTTTTTTGTCAATGTGTCCGCCAAACAAAAATTTATTCATCATAGCGTTTTGAATACCATTAGAACCCACTTCATAATCGGCATTTAAAGAAACGCTTCTTCCAGTACTTTCGTAGTTTAGAAATTCGCTATTGTATTGTGATTTCGCCACAGCAGCAAACAAACAAAGCCAGACAAGTATAAGATTATGTTGCTTTAACATGATTATTTTTCCTGGCTTTGTAATTAACATCCAAACTTAAAATTAAGTCGAGGTTGTAAGACTCTAATAATTTAATATCAGGTGGCTGTGGTGGTAAGTTAAATTGCGAAACAAATTTTATGAATTTGCATTGCTTCAGGTTTTGAAGTTTAGGTTGAGTTAAATTAATTTTTAATTCGGTGTAATTCGCTTGAATAACAATGTTATTTATATCAACGGTTCCTTCTTTTATAACATTACCTGGAACATTAAACAATGAATCAATAATTTGCTCTTGTTCATTCAGGATATACCCTTGTAATACGGCATTAAAAGGAAATCCATTGGTACACTGTAAAACTATGTCGCCATAATTGATATTGTCGATTTGGTTTACAGAAGTTAAATCAATAGCGCTTTTGGAAACGAGTTTAAAATAATCGGCGCGTATTTGAAGTGGCATGTCCACATCCGCATAAATATCAATGCCTGTATTTAAAAAAGCGAAATCGTTAGATGCCGAGATGTTTCCAAAAGGGTTAACACTAATTTTACCTTGATAAGTTAAAAAGTCAGGAAGGTTTTCTAAGAATGGTTTAAGGTTAGAATTGGAAGTGTTAACAGAAACGGTTTTTATAGAAGGAAAAACAGGATTTGAAAAATTAGAAGTTTTTCCCGCTTTGTTAATGTTGATGTTAGATAAACCGGAAGCATTAAGTGTAATGGCAGTGTTACTTGTTGTGTTTACTGACTTGATATTTGTTAACTGCGCATTTATGTCAACGCCAAATTCATTTACAATTTAAAAGTTGATGAAAGCTGAGTTGATTTGAAAATTACTTACTTGTAAATTATTGCTAATATTTAAAGCAACAGAATCGTAAGGTAAATCAATATTCTGCTGACCGAAATAACCCTCTACGTAATAAGGCACTAATTTTGTGTACGAGATGTTTGTTTTTACACCTTGTCCGCCTCTAATAGTATCGGCTTGTGCTGTAGCAGGTACTTTCACATCAATAACCTGTACTAACGAATTTACTTTGTTGAGTGGAATGCCATTTAATTTTACCGAATAACCACTGAGGTCGTAATACTTCACGCTGTTGTTGGTGCCCGGATTAACGGTTTCATTAATTGTAAATGGTAATCCATATTTGGTGGTGTATGGTAATACTAAAGTAAACGCTAAAGGTTGGGTGTAGGTATTGCTATAAATCATTTTTAACTGACCGTTATTAATGATAGCCGTTTTAAGTTCAACACCGTTATTGATATTAAAATTGATTTCCTGAGTTTGGGGGAAAGATGGAATACTGTTGCCGGGCGGTAAAAATAATTTTGAACCTACAGGCATTGTAAATTCGTAATCCAAAATGGTGTCCGGTATTTGAACTAATGAATCTAGTTGAAAGCCCGCAATTTTTTTCGAGAAAGCTAAATGTAATAGTCCTGTTGGATCAGAAGAAAAGAGGGTATCGCTAAAAAAGTTCTTAATGTTAAGTTTACTTCTTGCAATAGGCGCTTCGATATCTACATCCCAATCGGTTTCAAACGATTTGCGGCATGATGGAATCACGGCAAGAATGAGAAGAAAGAGGCTTATTTTGAGAATGAAGCGCATTATACAAATATAACGAATTTTTCAGGTGAAAGGTTGGGTAAAGCCCTCATTAAAGGTCGTAATTAACGACTTGTATTAAATTATCCTCATTTTAGCCAATTCGTGCGAAGAAGCCGTTTAATTTCTTAAGTTTATGTGAGGAAGTTTTTACTGTCTATTCTCGTTTTTCTTGGTTTTTCGGTTTCGGTTAATTCTCAGACGTTAGATTATTAGTATGGTGATTTACATGCGCATACTGGTTATTCTGATGGGAATAAGGATGCGACCACAACCGGAGTATCTACGCCGTCGGCAAGTTATGCCTATGCAAAACTGTCGCAGAATTTCGATTTTTTAGGAATTTCAGAACACAATCATTATTCATCTGCTAATAATCCGGGTATGCTCTTAGCGTTGTACTCACAAGGTTTAGCCCAAGCTGCAGCTGCAACAACCCCCACTTTTTTATGTATGTTCGGAATGGAGTGGGGCGTAAGTACCCAAAGCTTTAGCGGACATCTGTTAATTTATGGTTTTAATCAATTAATAGGTTGGGAAACGGTAAGTTCAGCACCGAATTATGATATCTATAATGATAAATTAGATTACGATGGATTGTTTAATAAGATAAAAAACAATCCAAATGCTTTCAGTACTCTGGCTCACCCTGGTAGTACAGATTTTGGTAACCTTTCAAACACTTCTTATAGTCCTGCTAAGGATTCTGCAATTGTAGGAACTGTTTTTAGAAGTGGTTTAGCATTGGATAATACAACAACCTACGATGCTTATCCGGCAACAGATTATTCTTGGTATTACAGAAAACTTTTAGCGCTTGGTTATCATCTAGGGGCTTCTTATGATCATGATAATCACTACACCAATTTTGGAAGAGGAAATGCCGGTCGTTTGGTTGTTATGGCACCCGCTTTAACGCAAACTGATTTAACTTTCGCTATGAAAAACATGCATTTTTATGCGAGTGAAGATTGGAATTGCCGAATGGATTTTAAGATTAACACCAGTATTATGGGAGATTCTACTTCAGGACTTGTACGACCAACAATAAATTTTGTACATACTGATTTAGATGGTGAAACGGCTGACAGTATTAAAGTTTGGTCGGGAATAGAAGGAAGTGGTATTTACAGTACAGTGTCGAACGTTGTAAAATCATCAAACACTTTATCGTTTACCGATAACGCAATGATACCGGGAACGAATAAATATTATTTTATTGAGGTGGTACAGAATGATGGTGACAGAATTATTTCTTCACCTATCTGGTATCGCTTAAGTAATTTTGCAGGTGTAGAGGAATACAAAAATGATTTTACCTTCTTATTAGCACCAAATCCTGTAAATGGAATGTTGTATCTAAGCACTAATTTAAAGGAAGAGTATACAGTAGAAATAATTGATATCAGTGGAAAAATCATTTACACCGAAAAATTCAATAGCGAAAATGCTAAATTATCTACCGCAAACTTTGCCAGTGGTTTTTACACTGTTAAAATCAGCAATGGTAAAGTAATGCAGACTAAAAAACTGGTTATTGAATAGATTTCAGAACTTTTTAAAACCCGCTTGTCGCATTCCGCCACCAAAAACTTTTCTAATCTTTCTTCCTCTTTTTATAAATTCTTTTGTCCCCACTAATACAGAACCTGCTGGTGTTCCTAATCCTTTTGATAAGCAAATCGAAATACTGTCAAATAATTCCCCTGTTTGTTGAGTTGATTCTTTTGTTTCTGCTAATGCATTAAAAATACGAGCACCATCCAAATGCAAAGCTAGTTTTTTGTCTTTACATAATTTTTGAATTGGTTTTACTTGTTCAATGTTGTAATAAGAACCACCGGCTCTGTTCACAGTGTTTTCTAAACTTACCAATGAAGTCCGTGTTAACCAATCAAAATCTCCGTTAATACTGTTTTCTATTTGTGCTGCTGAAATTCTTCCACGATCGCCTTGCATTAATTTTGCTTGTACGCCTGAATAAAAGAAATCCCTCCGCCTTCGTAATTATAGATATGAGAGTTTACATCACAAATTAATTCATCACCAGGTTGTGTGTGTGCTTTAATAGCTATTTGATTGGTCATAGTGCCGCTTGGACAAAACAAACCTGCTTCTTTTCCGAAGAGTGTAGCAGCTTTTTCTTCCAATGCAATTACAGTTGGATCTTCGCCAAAAACGTCATCGCCAACTTTTGCATTCATCATGGCATCCATCATGGCTTTTGTTGGTTTTGTTACTGTATCACTTCTCAAATCTATAATCATAAAATAATATTCTAAATTCTTACTTCTTATACTTATTTCTTATACTCAGTTCTTCATCATCAACATCAACCCATCTCTTACGGGCAACAATAAATTCGTTACGTTTATCATCATTTACTTTTTATTGAAATCGTGAATGGCTTTTGTATCCACATCCATTTCGTTTTCGGGCATCACCACTTTTCCGCTCCACAAAACGTTATCGGTAATTATCAATCCTCCTTTTTTTACTTTGTCAATTATTAAATCAAAGTACAAAGCGTAATTACGTTTATCGGCATCAATAAAAACAATATCAAAAGTTTGGGTTAGGGTAGGAATCAATTTTGTAGCATCGCCTGTTTTTAATTCAATTTGTTTTGCATAAGCCGAGCGTTGGAAATATTTTGAAGCTATGATATTGGTTTCTTCATTCGGATCAATCGTAATTAATTTTCCTTCAGCTAGTAATCCTTCTGCTAAACAAAGTGCCGAATAACCTGTATAGGTGCCAATTTCAAGAATGTTTTTGGGAAGCGAGTTTGGATATAAAACTTAATACGCCCTTGCAAATGCCCGCTAAGCATGCGGGGCGACATAGCCTTTAAATGTGTTTCGCGGTTTAATTCGTTTAATAAAGCGGATTCAGTTTCGGTGTGTTGTTCACTGTAATTACTTATAGCTTCACTTATAAATTCCATAATCAAACCTACATTTTTTATTTATAAAACTCAAGTTAATGCCAAACAAAAAACCCCGACTTTCGGTCGGGGTTTTGATATTTTAAATTGGATTATGCTGGTTGTTCGTCAGGAATAATTGTTCCATCAACTAAAACACGTCCGCAGTGTTCGCAAACAATAATTTTTTTGTTTGTGCGGATGTCTAACTGACGCTGAGGCGGAATTTTATTATAACAACCACCGCAAGCATCACGATCAACAGTAACAACTGCTAAACCGTTACGGGTGTTAGAGCGGATACGTTTGTATGCATTTAATAAACGATCTTCAATTTTTGCAGCAGCAGCTTCTGATTCTTTTAATAAATAAACTTCTTCTTTTTCAGTTTCTGCAATAATTTCATCAAGCTCACCTTTTTTTACTTTAAGGTCTTTAGTACGCTCTTCAAATTCAGTTTTCGACTTCTCTAATAAATCCGATTTTAAAGCAACTCCAGCTTTAGCTTCCTTAGTACGTTTTTCAGCTAACTGAATTTCCAGATTTTGGAATTCAATTTCTTTAGTGATAGCATCGTACTCACGGTTGTTACGTACTTTACCTTGCTGTGCTTCGTATTTTTTAATGTTAGCCTGAAAATCTTTAATGGCTTGTTTCTTCTCGTTGATTTGATTTTCTAACTCCTCTACCTCTGTAGTAACATTGTTTAAACGGGTTTCTAAACCTGTAACAATATCTTCAAGATCACTAACTTCTAAAGGCAACTCACCGCGTATGGTACGCAGACGGTCGATTTTAGAGTCAATAAGTTGTAATTCGTAAAGAGAACGCAATTTTCCTTCAATGGAAGCGTCGATTTTTTCTTTAATTTTTGCGCACATAGTTAAAAATAGTTTACCGGGTTGGTGATCACTTTCGATAAATAGGGTGCAAATGTAGTAAATTTTTTCTGAATTAAGTCATAAAAAATCTCAGGGGTAAATTGCTCATTCTCAAAGTGTCCCGTATCGGCAATTAATATTTTGGATTCAGCATCAAAAAATTCGTGGTACTTAATATCAGCACTAATGTAAGCATCTGAACCTGAATTAATTGCATTTTTGATTAAAAAGCACCGCTTCCGCCACAAAAGGCCACTTTTTTTATTGATTTATTTAAAAGAGGGGTATGCTTCAAAACTTTTAGATGAAATGCCTTTTTTACCAGGTTCAAAAACTCGGTTTCAGACAAAGCTTTCTCAAATTCACCTGTCATGCCACTACCTACGTTTTGGTAAGCGTTTTCTAATGGGTATACATCAAAAGCAACCTCTTCGTAGGGATGATTGGTGAGTAAATTTTTTAGAATGCGACTTTCATTAACGGCTTCAAAAATCACTTCAATACGCGTTTCGGTTTCATTACTAATTTTTCCTTTTTCTCCAATAAATGGATTTGAATTTTCGTTGCCGCGGAAAGTTCCCGTTCCTGAAATATTAAAACTGCAATTGTCGTAATTACCAATATTTCCGGCACCTGCTTCAAATAAACTGTCTCTTACTTTTCAAGATGCGTGGCGGGAACATAAGTCACTAACTTTTTAAGTAATTGTTTTTTGGGAGATAAAATTTTAAAATTTGTCAATCCTAATTTCTCTGCAATCTTTGCATTTACACCATTTTTTACATTGTCCAAATTAGTGTGTGCTGCATAAATAGCAATATTGTTTTGAATAGCTTTTATAACTGTACGCTCAACATAATTTGCGCCGGTTAGTCGTTTTAGTCCGCCAAAAATAATAGGGTGATGTGCTATAATTAAATTACATTTTAGTTTAATGGCTTCATCAATTACTTCTTCAACACAATCAAACTCAATAAAACGCCGGTAATTTTTTCGTCTTTGTTTCCCACTAATAAACCGCTGTTATCGTAACTTTCCTGATAAGCGGGAGGAGCAAATTTTCTATTTCTGAAATGACATCTTTTATATACATAAAACAAAGTAACAAAAAAAAACGGGCTGAAAATTCAACCCGTTTAACATTAATCTTTTTTTTTCTTATTTTTTCCAACTCTTGAAAGAGCTTCCCATTTCTTTGATAATGGCTTTAACAGCTCCTGCCCAGTAATTCCTCATTCCAATGCCTTTAGCAGTTCCGCTAATCTTTTCACAAATCAATACTTTCTTTGTGGCAATATCAAAAAAGGTAACATAAACATCTGCAACTTGCGAACCCTTATTAAAATTCTCAATGATATAAGCTAAACCAACACCTTCTTTTTTATCATTAGAAGCGTATTTTTTTACCATAGCGTCAATTGATGATTTTTCAATTTTCCGGGATTAACATCCATGCATCCATCCGGATCAATTTTACTGTTAAGCGTATTGATTGTAGCAATGTCGTAATAAACACTTTCTTTATTTAGAGCTTTTTTAATATCAAAATTTTGCTGCTCGTTTTGGATTAAAGCATTCCATTGCGGAATCCATTTATTACGCATGTCGCCACCCGTTGCAGGCATAGCACCCATACCTTGGTCGAACTGACCAACAAATTTTGCTTTGGTAAAATCCATTCCAAACCAAACAATTTCAGTAGCCGAAAACACTTTTGATGCGTCTTTGAGCTTTTAAAGCTATACCGCTTAATAACAACAGACCAAATACTAAATTTTTCATTTCAATACGTTTTTGTGATTACGATTCAAAATTATCCAATCAGCAACAAACAGCAAAATATTTAACGTGATGTTTATCATTATTTTTGATTTGATTATCTCAGAAAAAAACTTCATATTTAAAAAGTCTGAAAGAACTAAGTAAAATACCACTTTTACCATTAGCCCTATTGTTTGGGCTTGTCACATTTATACGCAATCGTTTATATGATTTAGGGTTTATAAAGCTCACCATCCTTTAAAACATACTATTTGTGTTGGTAATTTATCGGTAGGAGGAAGCGGTAAAACCCCGCATGTAGAATATTTGATTAACCTTTTAAAATCTGAATACACCTTAGCCACTTTAAGCAGAGGATACAAACGTAAAACTTCAGGATACATTATTGCAAATGATAAAAGTACAGCCGAAGATATTGGTGATGAACCTTTATTATATAAAACCAAACATCCGGATTTAACGGTTTGCGTGGAAGTGAACCGAGTAAAGGGTGTGAAAAAATGGCAGAGCATGAACCCTCGCCTCATGTTATAATTTTGGATGATGCCTTCAACATCGTCCCATAAAATGTGGTTTAAATATTGTAGTGAGTGAGTATGAAAATTTATACTACAATGATTTTTGATGCCGGTTGGAAGATTGCGCGAAAGTAAATCTGGAATGCATCGTGCTGATATTATTGTGATAAGTAAAACCCCGGAAAAACTACACCTGTTGAAATACGAAATGTACTAAAGGATGTAAAACCGCTGCCACATCAACATGTGTTTTTTAGTTATCTGAAATATGGCGATTTATATTCGATAAGTAACATGAACGAAAGCGTAAATACGTTGCAAGATTTGTTCCGTTTTCGTTTAATTGTGTTTACAGGCATTGCAAATTTACGAGTCGTTTGAAGGTGGTAATAAATTAATTGTGACTACTGAAAAGATTTAATGCGATTGAAAAACGCCTGAAATTTGGGCAATTGCCGAAAGAATGAATATTTTTGTACTTCCTGTTGAAGTTACATTTAAAGATAAAGCAGAAGAATTTAACGAGATTATTTTAAAGTATGTTAGAACAAATAGAATTTACCACCAAAAGTATACGTGAGAAAACAAATAATTTTGTGCCGGAAGTAGGCATAATTTTAGGTACAGGTTTGGGCGGCTTAGTAAAAGAAATTACCGTTGAGCATGTTTTGCCTTACGAAAGCATTCCTAATTTTCCTGTTTCACGGTTGAAGGGCATAGCGGAAAATTAATTTTCGAGTATTAGGCGGAAAAAGTGGTGGCTATAAGGTCGTTTTCATTTATAGTGGCTACAACCTTAAACAAGGGAGTTACTTTCCCGGTACGGGTAATGAAAGCACTTGTGTAAAAACGTTATGTGTGAGTAATGCTGCGGGTGGAATGAATCCTGCCTTTGAAGTAGGTGAGATAATGATTATCACCCAGTATATTAATTTATTTCCAACTAATCCCTTTAATCGGAAAAAAAAATATAAATGAATTGGGTCCGCGTTTTCCGGACATGAGTGAAAACACAATAAAAGTGTGTTGAACTCGTTAAAAGTGCGAAAGAAAACTTTAAGGTAGCACAGGAGTTTACGCAGGTTTACCGGACCATGTTTTGAAACACCGTTTGAATACAGATATTTATGGCGTATTGGTGCTGATGTTGTTGGGATGAGTACAGTACCGAAGTTATTGTTGCCGTTCCATGGCTTAGCGTATTCGGTGTTAAATGGTATTGTAACCGATTTGGGTGTTGAAGGAAAAGTGTTTAATGTAAGTCACGAAGGACTGTGGTAGCCAATCAACTAGAACCTAAAATGAGGTTTGTTGGTGAAAGGATTGGTATCAAGATTCTTTAGCTCAGTTTTGATTTCGCTTGTTTGATGTAATAACTAGTTACGCAATCATTCCCAGTACAAAAGGTATTCCAGCATAAATTTTGTATTCAACAAATCCAAAAACTCCTGAGCACATCCATAGAGTTAAGCGGTAATCCAAAAACAAAATGGCGAGATTAATGTAAAACTCGTTGTGCCCTCTGATTTAAATAAGATGTAGAGGCCATTAAAACAGTTGGAACAACCAATGCTTATCCTAACCAACGCCACTCTAACATCCAGCAAGTGTCTTTAATAACTAAAGGAATGTGTCATGTTTCCCCAAATCTGGTTTCTTCATACGGGCAAACTCTGCCAATTATTTTGAGATGTATTTTCGGTGGGCTTTTCAGACATAACGTTTACAAATGAATACATTTTACGTTTTAAAAAGAAAGCTTACCTTTTATCAGTAGGACAAAAAGAAATACATAATTAAAGCCTTTTTTGTTTTTGAGAGACAAAAAGGTCGGAGTCAAGTCTAATTGTAAGTGGCAAACTATTCTGACGAGGAAATATTAAAATGTATAAGGAGGAAAGCTCCCGAAACATGGCCTTGCACCACCACCTAATTGAAAAGTAACAGCAAAAATTATATTGGCAAATCCGTAAAATCGTTATCCAAGTCAAGATGATGCTGATGTAATGCAAAACACCTTTATTAAGGTGTGGAAAGGTTTGGAGAATTTTAAAGAGGAGTCACAATTGTTTACTTGGTTTACAGAATCGTAACAAAGAGATAACTTACCTTTTTAGACGAAACAAATCAAATACGACTTCCTTGCATCCTATTGAATATCAACTTAGTAAGTCGTTATAGAAAGTGATGTCTATTTTGAGGGGATGACACCAGAAAAAACTGCAACAAGCCATATTAACCTTGCCTGGAAAACAGCGGATTGTATTTAATATGTACGGTATTATGATGAGATCCCTGATGAGCAGATGAGCGAAGTGCTTGAAACCTCGGTAGGTGCCTTAAAATCATCCTATCATATAGCTGCAAAATAATTGAAGAATTTTTGACGGCAGATTAAACCTAAAACGAATTATGGCGTCAAACCTACAATGAGCAAGACCGAAGAAATAACAATAAGCACAACAAGGAGAATAATCCATTCTCTCGTTGCCGGAAGGCTATTTAACTCGTTTGGTAAAAGATGATGTTGCAGATTGAGTTGTTGAGGAATTGTAGGAGTTTAAAATCTTATCTTCAATAGATAAGTCGTTACCATTTACTACACCGGATAATTATTTTTTGCGAAGTTGGAAGTGAAATCAGAATTATCGGCGTATCCAAAATTATCAGAAGTTAAAGAGAAAATGGTTTTTTTATTCCTGAATTATATTTTGAAACTTCTGCAGAAGGATTAAAACAAAGATTGAAGTTGCTGGAGGAATTAAAAGCTTATCCAACACTTTATTCTTTGGCCAAAGAGAATGCCTTTGTTACACTTTAAAATTATTTTTGAAGGTTTAAGTCACAAAGTACGAAGAGATATTTGCTACGAAAGCAAGAAAATGGATTTGGAAGAGTTTTACAAATTGTATTCAGCAAACAAACAGCTTATGCTATTAACGCTACTTTAGTCATTAGTTTCGGATTATATTTTTATGATTCAGGTGAAGAAACCGTTTCTGAGTAATTTTGGCACTTTAGCGTGTTTAGATAAGAGCGAAATATTTAAAGGGAATCAGTTGTTGAATTTAGATGAAGATGCTTTAATGGAAATGGTAAACACCGAAAAATTATCAAAAAACTTAAAAGAGAATTTAAAGAAAACCGCTACCGAAAGCAACGATCAAACACAAGAAGATTATGCTTTAGAAAATATTGATGTTAACGATATTGCAGATGAAATTTAGTTTTAAATACATACTTGTTTTTGTGATTGCTGTATTTGCAACTACTACTTATGCCCAGCCTTGGTAAGCATAACAAGGTGGAGGCATGAGAGTTTCGTTATTACAGAAAAATGTTTAACACCCGGTGGAGCGCAAGGGTTTTGGCCTTTATATAATGAGTATAACGATAAGATTAAATTTGCGCGCAAAAATTTCCACGCAATATGGTAACGTAACGGATTTTAAAACCGATAAAGAAGCAGATGATTTTGGCGGCAGAACTAAAACTACAACAAACCGAAGTAGATTTGCAAAAGGAGTACTTTGATAAATTCAAAAAAATATTGGGTTCTAAAAACAGGTTTATTAAAAAGAATTGAAGAGGAATTTAAGAAAGAGACATCAAAACTATTAAAGGTAACGGCAACGATTCGTGAGCAATCATCAAAAAGTGATATTCCGTTTTGTAATGCTGGGCTTTCATATAGGGCCCAGTTATTCGTTTTATGCCCAAAAGGATTCTACCGCAAATTTTACTACAAAAAAGTAAAGAAATTTAAAGAGCCTAAAACACTTTTTTAGCAATACTATTTTTTAGACTCCTATCACAAACCTTCGGTTGATTTAAGAGACACTTCGCGTATCGGAAAGCAATTAGGTTTCTTATGGCATCAATCAAAATTGCATTAGTTTCTATTCGCCACAGTTACCATTAATAAATATAACCGCGATAGCAGAATTTAATTCTTCATTTGTTATTGGCGGGTACCGCTTTGGTTATTTTGCAACCGGTTTTCTCGGGTATTTCAAAGCATACTCTTGCTAAATATGGTCTGGGTATACGTAAAATTTATAACACCGAAAGAAATCTATTTTCTTTATTGAATCTACTCCTTTTAACACAAGATATTACAGCTGGTAGTAGTGATAAAGGAACTTGGCGTATGTCGGGAACATTATTATGGAGTTATTCTCCCGGCACTTACTTTAATTTACGCTTAGGCGCCAAATCATTTTTATGGGGTAATCTGCTTCTATTTCTACTCATTTGCTGGTTTACGATTCGAAAAAGTGGATGGGTTTAATTTCAGTGTACAATTTCCAAAAACATTAGCTTGAATTTGCCAATAGGAAATGTATTCCGTCGGTCATTATATTCAAAGCCACAAGGCGGTGTGTTTAATTTCTCGAACTGCGATACAGTTTACGATAATAAGTATTACAAGAATACAAATATCAGTAACGATAGAGTCATTCATTTCGGTCAGTTACTTAATTATTAACTGGTATGAGAATGGATGTAGTGCCTTGCTTGTTGGATGAGTTTTTTATATCTCAACGGATTCAGTACTAAAAACGGCATCGCGTTTTATTCAAACAACTTTAATAAAAATAATAAAATAAAAGCTCAGGCGATTTTGTGCGCGCTCCAAAAATTCAGTATTCATTAATTTAGGATTATTTTGTGAATTGGAAGAACCAAATCATATTACAATAATAAAATACGTACGAGACCATCGATTTAAATAATTCGATCGGGATCCAAGGGATAATAATGTAAATCCCGGTAACGGAAGTATCGTCATCCCTAAAAAGAAAATCCCTAAGAGTTTAAAGCCTTCCGAGATTCAGGATTTAATTGACGCAAATGATTTTTAGAAGGTAAAATGTAAAAGGGATAATGGCAGATGTTAGTTAATTGAACACATATTCCCTTTGCCATTCTACATCTTACATTAAAACCGCAGAATTTATCTAAATTCTATCAATACCTGATAAAATAAATCACGTGATTCTTTTATAGCACTGAATTAAACTCGGCTCCAAATAATATTCGCGAAAAAATTGTCGCCATTATAACCAAATTGCGCACGGGCATTGGTATAGGTTGGAATGTTTAGTCGCCATAAATTTCTGCCGGGTTGTTGGTAGTTTTGAATTTGAATACCACTCCTAATTAAAACAACAGGTGTTAAATGAAATTTTCCCATCACAAATTGATAACCAGCTCCTCAACTTATTACAGTAGTTAAGAAATCACCTGCAATAAAATGATCGAGGTTCGGATAAGAAACGGCATCTTGATTACCGAACAATATTACTATCAGTTTCAATTCTTTTGATACCGTTCTGAAACTGTCATTAAAAAAGAACCTGCACTTTTCTTCTTTGTCGTTCTGATTGGGTAAAAGCAGCATTTAACGAAAAGCTTTTATTGAAATTAAATCCCAAATTCATACCACCTTCAATAATGTGTAAGTTTTTGATTTTGGAAAACCTAAAGAATCTTCGCGCCAAGTCGGATAGAATTTTGATAATTTCTATCTAAATAAAATCCACGGTAATCTCTGTAAAAAACGGTCCACGCCACAATTCGTCCCTGAAACCGGATAAAATAATCCTGATAAGTTGTTTTCCGAATTTTTCGTGCTCTCAGCAGTTCCCGGTAAACGGAACCCATGGAGATGTAAAATTTCTTTATCCGTAAGGCACCACCAACAACTCCTGGAATAGAAGGTTTCAATTAAAGCTTTCGCCGTTTTTATCGCGGTTACTCACATTAAAAATAATGCCAGGAAAAACATATTCTTGGTTTTAGTAAAAAGTTTTTCGGAAAAATGCAATGTTTTCAGGAACACCATTACGCTTTTTT
>JADJMM010000004.1 GCA_016709575.1 Sphingobacteriaceae bacterium | reverse complement strand
TCTAAGCAGCTTAGTAAAATATGGAAGGATAGTATAAATTATCTACCTGTTCAATATAAAGATTTGGAGGAATATCTTAACAAATGGAGATTTAGAAGTTTACTCATTAAGGATAATAATAATCATGTTTGGGTAGAAGTGCCAGGAAAGCTTATCCAACTAAGTTCTAAAAAGGAAATTGTTCACCGCAATAAGTATTGTATTTCTATCCACTGTGATAAGAAGGATAATATACGAACCATCTCACAATTAAAAACTAATTGTCTTGATGTTTTTGATAAAAATGGCGTGCTTAAGAAATCTATTACGCTTGATGAAAAGCTATTTCCCATGATAGGTTTTTGTGAAGGAGAAAACACTTCTTTAATTTGTTATCGTGACCATTATGTGATTCTTAATAACGGAGATTTGACTTGTTCTGATGTAAAATATATGAATGTTCAATTGGCTCCAAATACTTATGTTCAACCGTTTCCGTATAAAAATGGTTTTTGTTATTTATACCGCAATACTTTTGGAGAGCTAGAGCCAAATACCGGTCACCTAATAGAGAAACTTAAATTATCTAAAACATTATTCGGAAAAAATTACTTTGTAGATTCTTTTAATTCGATATGGGTAGGAAGCGATAATGGGATCTATCAAATTAATTATGGAAATAAAGATTTTTTACCAATAAATTTAAAAACAAAAGCATCGGGAAATTGGATCTGGCGGTATGTGAATGATGACAGTTTGTTTTTATGTATACTAAATGATTTTGATGAGACAGTAGGAGGTCAGAGTAACGAAGACAACGCTACCAGTAAGGTTCTTGTTTTTAAAAGTAATCCATTGGTAAAACTATTTGAAGATTCTTCTTTTAAAAGTCTTGAATTTGTAAGGGATTTTGGCGATACCATTGTGGTAGCAGGGGAAACCGAAATCGGGTATTATTCTAAAAGTCAAAACCGATTGATCAAAAAAATCTCGCTTAAGCAACCCAATAGTTGGAGAAGGATACACAGTCCTGTGTTATTTGAAACCTATCAAGGATTGTTGATTGATGTCAGCAAGAATAAAACAGTTGATTTTAAAGAAAGAATCAAAGTAAAAAGTGCAGGTTTAACAAGAAGCACATATGATAGAAAAACGGGCATATTAGAACAATTTTATTACAGTAAGGAAAATTTTATTTATAGAATAGTTTATGATCTCAAAAGGGATAGCGTTGTTGTTTCGCAAAAATTGCCTGTTAAAAAGGGGGAAGATCCAGACTTTAAAGGAACTGTAGTATATCAAAAAAAGGGAGATTTATATTATTACGCTGTTTTATCAGAAGGAGTATTGGCTTATGGGGAAAGTTACAAAAGTAAAAGCGATAGTTTAAAAATAGATTCTAATGCTATCCCAGAAATTGATCATCTTTTGTCGAGAGTAGCAAAGATTTTTTTGACCAAAAATCATTTTGGTTATTTGAATAAAAAGGGATTAGTGCTTTTTACCTGGAACTCCGAAAAACTCATTTATGAATTAATAAAGAACGATGCTTTAGGTCAGCCAAACTTAACGGTGTATTCATCTACTACTTCAGATATGATTTTTGTGGGTAAGCAAGATGGAATTACTGTATATGAGTTAAAGGGTAAGTCTTTAGAAAGAGTGGGGTTTATAAAAACGATATTGCATAAAACCGCCAGAATTGTTTGGTGTCACGGTAAAGAGTTGTTTTTATATGGTGTTGATGGGATAACAAAAATGGGAATGCCGGATTATTCCGTATATAAAGCGCCTTGCCCGTTCATTGAATCCATAAAAATTAATAACCGGAATTATTTTAATTACTCGACAGTTACGATAGATGAATCTAAACGTAATATTGAAATCAAATTTAACGGATTAGACTTTAGTTATCCGGATGATGTTTTACTTTCTTATCGGATAAAAGAACTGGATACAACCTGGAAAGAATTTAGTAAGAATGGGATATTGAGTTTTAATGATTTGGATCCGGGAAAGTACAATATAGAAATTGCGGCAAAATCTGATGTGACAGAAAAAGTAGGATTAAAGACTATTTTTTTAATTGTTGAACCTATGTTTATTGAAACAATATGGTTCAAGTTGATAATTGGAATCTGCGGTGTATTAATAGTGGTTTTAATAACCAGATGGAGAACTAGGCAACTACTTAAGAAGCAAAAAGAGCTTGAAGATATTATTACAGAACGAACATTTGAAATAAGTCAGCAAAAGCATTTAATTGAAGAAAAGCAGAAGGAAGTAATGGATAGTATCCGTTATGCCAGAAGAATTCAATCTTCTTTGCTGCCAACCGAAAAATATATTGCGAAGTTTCTGGGGAGGTTTAAATAACCACATCCATTAATCATCCTGCCGCTACCAACAAAAAAGCCTAGATGAAAATCTAGGCTTTTTTTATTAGTAAAAATAAATCTTAAAGTTTTTCAGAAAATCTTCTGTAATTATTGTTTTGTAAAGTCCTGATTACATTTTCAAGATTTTCGATTTCTTTTAATGTAAAAGGTTTCGACTTATCTTTCATTACGTTATCTAAAATCTTTTTTTGCTCTTTTTCAACAGGTTCGTTAAAATAAACTTCATATTTTCCTTCTCCATCAAAATCACGGCGTTTAGCAAATTCCATTAGACCTTCAGAGAGCGCTCTAAATTCATAAAGCTTATTTTCAATTGTAGTTGCGCCAGTAGTGAAATCAATTGCTTGCCCTGCAAGAACACTTCCGTTACAGCTAATGAAATCTACTTTATGAGGCCTATAAGCAGTGGCTACAATATGTTCGTCAACTTTATAATTAATATCAGCTCGCTCTTTAAATGCTGCTTTTTCAAAACAGAGCTGATTTTTTTTTGAAAGTTTCTTTAATCTCTTTATTCAGTTTAATAATATTTTCTCCAACGTATAACTTGAAAAGTTTTTCGAACTCTTTTTGATCAACAGATTTAGATATTGTTTTTGGGGACGTAAATTCAATCAACCCTTTATTATAGTTCGTTAAATATTGAAAATACTCTGAAGAATACACATGCTTTTTAACGATTGCTCCTTTTGATTCATGTCCAATTTTATGTGTAATGTCGTTATTAATATTAATAAATGAACGGTGTAATGAGGAGTAAACACTTTCAGAAGCCAGCTTAGTAGTTAGTTTAAGTTTATTTTCTGACCACGCGAAATACGAAGTTGTTTCACCCCCAATGAATAACCCAACACAAATCTTCTCATCAGAGATGCTGTTAGGTTTTACATAAATAGAAGAAATGAAATTTTTCATCTTACAACGGCTTAAAAAATATTTATTTTTTCTGTTATTATTTCTCGAATCTGGTCTGATCTCTCTTGATTAGTTATAAATGCTTTTATTCTAGTATCTAAATTTTTTGATATTGTCCAGCTACCTGGAATAGCCCCGAATACTTCATCAACTACGGCATTTAATTCATTACTAGTACAAAGATAGAAATATTCATCCATACATTCCAAAATGTTTGCAAGAGACATATAACCAAGCATTTGTTGACAAAAATCAGACCTAATAATCAGTTGCATCCGGGTAAACCCCAATAGCGGGAGTAAAAACACCGATTTTTGTCGCCCCACCAAAGCAATAAAAGTGGTCTATAACGAAAAGATTAGAAGGAATGGTTTCTTTGATTAAGATATTAAAATTTTCTTCCTGACGATCTGCATTCCCCATATGTAGATCGAATAAAATAATTTTTATAATATCAACAGGATTAGAGTACTTCTTAAACGTAGTTTTATCGGGTATTGTATCCAACTTGCTCAACATAGTATTATTCTCGATTACTTTTGATCCAAAGGCAATTACACCTGATCTAAAATATCTAGTGTTTTTACTTAAATCACCTGGCTTAAAGGAGCCTTCAATAACATTAACTAACGCGACTTCTGAGCATTTATGCCAAAGTATATCGCAAGTCTTTGACAAACTATTTCCATATACTAAGCAGTCAAATTCTTTTGGATCTAAAATGTATTTTATATAATAAGGAAAATATTCTCCATTTTTTGTTCAGGTAAAGAGCATGGGCACACTGTTTGTGTGTTGTATTTCCTCCTTAAAAGCAAATGTGTTAACTGTTTCAATCATCTCTATTTCAAAGTTATCTCTTTTTTCTCACTATCATACTTGTATTTCAAAATTTCGCCAGTAATAATTAAGTGAATAGCTTTTGTTATTACTTCAATAGGGGCAATGAACCATTCTCGGGGAGAGTGACGCCGACCTTTAAGGTCAAATACATCAATGCTTAAGCATGAATTTCCGAAAAATTTGTGTGTAAGATCTTCAAGTTTTTGTGGATTTAAATTGTAACATTTAAAAAGCGATATGACTTTACATTTTCAATTTCCGGATTTTTACTTTTTGATTTTAATATGTAGATATAACCAGCTTCTTTGTCTTCATTTGTGACATTAGTAAAATACTCAACAAATTCTTCATTTACCTGACTGCTATTTTCTGTAACCACGCAGCCGTTTTCATAAAGTAATTTTTCAACAGAACGTTTTAACATATTGGATTCTGTGCCATTTTCAAAAATACATCTTGTGCGTCCGTCTTCTCTCACTCTTGTTCCGTCTGTTTTATAATGTTCTTTTCTAGTGATGTTTATTTTTTCAACAAAAAACAAAATTCCATTATTTACATAGAAACTCCCTTGTCTTAGGTTTTGTAGTTTAAATGGAACAAGAATTCGTTTTCCTGATTTTAAATCGCTTGAACTTCTTGAAACGACTTTCGTATTTATCAAAATCCTTGCAAGGTTTCCGTTTAGCTACAAAATCAGCTTCTTCCCTTTCTTTTACTCTTAACATTTTTAAATCAAACAATCCTTCGTCTGTAGTATTTAATAGATTTAAAGAATCATCATTTAAAATATCATCTAAAGAATTGAATTCTTTTTTTACATAATTTAATAAACCGTATTTATCGTATTGTTTCAGAGATTCTGACTTAACTTGGTCATCTCTAATCCCTTTTAATCGTGAATATAAAATGTGCTCTTGAGGACCTTTTCCTAATTCAGGTTCTCGATTATTTGTGTTGTAAAATGAGTTTAATTCTTCAAAAGAATCAACTAACCTTGGTCAGTAGTTTTACAGTAGATACACTTGGTTTAACATTTAGTAAACCAAATGGGTCATTTGAAAATATTTCATCTAATATTTTATCCTTATCCATTGGCATTTGCTGCTTTTTTACGTTTTTCTTCTTTTAAATAAATAATACATTCTGCCATTCTACGTTACAAAGGATCGTTTGAATTGATGTTTGTTTCTTTATTAAATGTTTTGTGAAACTCAATAATTTTAGGCCATAATATTTTAGCTTCTTCAAAATCCATTACAATCCTAGTGGCTTCAATACAATCTTGAATAATTTTTAAAACTTTTGTAGTTACTGATTTGGATAAAATTTCAAAAGCTTTTTGAAATGGATTAATCGTGTCTATCAAATCAATATTAATATCATCAATGTTTACAAATTTATCAGCCATACGAATAAATCGTTTGTCTGCGACCTCGGTAATTTGACCGGTTTTTACAACGGAATCTAACACAACGTATTGACGAACCTGTTCAACTTCTTCAGGAGATAGTTCGGGATACTTTACTTGAATAATTTTAGGTATTAAAACTTTATTAATTACTTCTGGATCAATATTACCGGGCATTGCTTTTTGCATTGATGAATCTTGTAATATTTTGCTTTCAAATCATTTAAGTCTTGTTCAACAATATCTTTACTCTTGCTGATGTTGGGTTTTTAAACCTCTTACTTTAATTACTCCTGGTTCTTGGGTATCATCTCCTGTAACTTTTGTTTTAAATTTAAAGTTTGGCGCTAATACTTGTTCCATTAACAAAGAAGCGGTTATCGCCTTTAGCATATCATTTACAGCATTTTTAACTTTATCATCAGCTGCATCAGGTTGAGCAATTAAATTAGTAAACTGTGCGTGTGTTTTATTGTCACTATCTCTTGTGCAACGCCCTATAATTTGAATTATTTCAGTTAATGAACCTCTATAACCAACTGTTAAAGCATGCTCGCAATAGGGCCAATCAAAACCCTCTTTTGCCATACCTAAAGCAATAATTAAATCCATATCATCCACAGATTTAATTTCGCGAAGATAATTTTAATTTATCTCTTCTTTTTGGTTATCGTTTACTAAATCAGCTACTTTAATTATTTTACCATCGGTTTTCGTTTTACAAAAATAACTCCTGTTATAGAATCCTTTTTGTACCTCTCCAATTGCATCAATTATAAAATCAACTTCACTATGTTTGTCTTTAGTTGATTCGCCTGAATTAACATTAGGTATGTGTAAGATTGTTTTTTTATCTGTATCTAATACTTCCAATATTGCTGTTGTGTATTTACCTTGATAAAAATGATAACCAATACCTAATGATTTTAAATGTTTATATCCGTTTAATTGCTCAAAATAGTTATAGGTTACTTTAGTAAACTTTGCTTCATCTTCAGGCATTAATACAGGCGTACTATCACCACGAAAATAAGAACCTGTCATTGCAACAATATGTGCACTGGATTTTTGCATAATTGAACGAAGTAATTCTCCAAGTCTGCTATCTTCACTTGCAGATACATGATGAAACTCGTCAATTGCAATTAGTGTATTATTAAATACAGATTCATCTAATTGTTCTACGGCAAAGCGAAGAGTTGCATGGGTACAAATGAGAATTTTCTCATCATTAACCATAAAGTTTTTAAACGCTTGCACTTTACTACTACTGCCATCAGAACCAGGCGTACATAAATTGTACATATCATTTGGTTCCCAATTAGCAAAAAAACCAAATGTTTTTAAATCAGTTTTTGCAAAAGAACCACCAATTGATTTTTCAGGTACTCCAACAATTACTTTTTTTAAACCTTGGTTAACCAATTTATCTAAAGCAATAAACATTAAGGCCCTTGATTTACCTGAGGCAGGAGGCGCCTTTAATAACAAATATTTAGCATCACGAGCTTGATATGCTTTTTCTTGCATTTCGCGCATACCAAATTTATTGGTTGCTGAGCTTTTGCCCTGTTTGGCCATAGGATACACTTACTATATCAGGCATAATTACTTCTTTTTAGTTTTTTTCTTTTGTTTTGGTTCAATTTCAAACAGCGTTCCTTTTGTGTTTTCTTCGGCTATCATTTGCTCATACAATTTAAACAAATATTCTAAGCGTTCTTCATCACTCTCAAAAGATTTGCTGCGGTAACATTGCTCTACCGCTAAATCTAATTGATGGTGCGCCACTTTTAAACCCTGCGGCATTTTATCGGGGTCGTACAATTGTGCTAATGTTTTTTCGGAGTGACTCTCTCTTTCTTCCAATACTTTGTAAACGTGTTTTTCTAATTCCTTCTTTTGATTCTCGGTTATGTCAGGAAACGGGAAAGTATTATAACAAATGGTATTTGAATATTGCATATCTGTTTTTAAACGACCTGCTACTGCTTTAACCCAAGTTATATGTAACCTTGATGAAATGATTGCAAACAAATATGGCTTTGCATTGTAAATAACCCTTGTGGCATTTGAAACAACGGTATCAGGGCCAATGAAACCAATGGGAATATATTCTCTTCTCTCAGAACCTGTTTGTGGAATAACTATTGAATCAGATTCTTCATATTTCTTTTCATCAAATTCGTGAGGTGTTGCAGCTTTTTTTCTGGTCGCTTCTTTCTTACTTGCAAGTCTAAATCTTTTGCAGTTTTCAAATCTTTGCTTCAATTCAGGTATTGAGTAAGCAAGTTTGACTTCATTTGGTGGAATCCATAAGCAATAACGCTTTCCTGAATTCATAAACTCGTCTGCGCCCAAGTATGCTTTTACTAAATGCTTGATGTTAGAATGCTTTTTTAAAATTTCATTACGTTCTGTTTCCGACAGCAACAAATTGCCATTATCACCCGGTGAACAACCTTTAATCATTAAAGGAAGATTTGATAATGGGGAACTTCTACCTACAATAAATAAATTTTCAGCCGCAACGAGATAAGGATTTATGTTTTTTACAAAAGTGTATTTGTCAACATTATAAAGTCTTTTTGTTTTATCTGAATTGTTTCTTAATCCAATTATTGCAACTGCTACCGCGGCATTGGCTTTCGCATTGTTTCTCCATTTGAAGGACTGATATGCAAAGCTAATTTCAAGTTTATTATTGATTAAGTGAGGCCATAAAATTGCAACTTGTTCACCCTGGCAAATAGAGTTTGTCGTTACAAATGCAAATTTTGAATTTGAGTTTAAAATGTATTTACCACCTAAATAAAACCAACAAGCAATGAAATCAAGCTTTTTATAGTCATCGACATTTCATGAAAACTATTTCCATGTCTTCCTTTTGCTTGTTGATTGCAAAGCTACCCTTAGTATGGAGGATTGCCTAAAATATAAATTTCATCGCTCAATTTTTTAGGACAAACTTTTTCCCAATCTAAACGGGTGGCATTACCATGAACAATATTACCGCCGGCCTGTAATGGCAAAGTTGGGGTTGTTGAGCCAAATACTTCTTTAAACTTTTTGGTTCATCTGATGTTGTGCTAACCATAATGAAAGTATGGCTATTTCGTGGCAAAATCATCTAACTCAATACCGTAAAAATTTTGTAATTCAATTACAGAGAAATAAACTTGGTTGGTATGAGGCTGCAAGGGTTAATTGTGCCTTAGGTATCAACTCTAATTGTTGGGCTTCTAAGCCGGTAGCTGCTTTTGTAATAGTAAAAGTTGTTGTTGTATTTTATTTCAAGCAGTCGTAATTCTTTATAGGCAATAATTAAAAGTTACCACTTCCACAAGCTGGATCAAACACCTTTATCTTTCCAATTCGTTCTAGTAATGCAACTAATTTTTTGGCTCGTTTTTACTCGCTTCAAATTCTAAATAGAAGTCATTTAAAAACAAAGGCTCAATTACCTTCATAATATTTGGTACAGAGGCATACTGCCTACCCATTCCACCGCGTTGTTCCTTATCAACAACCGCCTGAATCATTGAACCAAAAATATCAGGATTAATCGCTGACCAATCTAAAATCACCACTATCAATTAATGCCTGACGGCTTTTGCGTGTAAATTCCGGGTTAGAATGTTTATTGCGAAATAAACCACCATTTACATAAGGGAAAGCTTCTAAATGTGCCGGTAAATTTTTGCGATTTTTTTCTTCTGTATTTAAAACAACAAATAATTTATCTAAGTAGGAATTTAAATCACTGCCATCTTCTTGAGTATGTGATTCAATGCCGTGAGTAAATTGTTTTTGGACAGGAAATATATCTGTATCCTCGGCAAAAAAACAAAATAGTAACCGCGATAAAAACCATTAAGATTATGAACTTCTGCTTGTTTTTGTATGATTATCCTTTTGATTTCATCAAAAGTTTAGCCATTTTTCTGCCGCCTTAACATCTGCAATATTCTCAGTGTGCAACTGAGCTTTCTCCATGCCAGCCCAGGGCAAAAGAAATCGTAATGTTTGGCAATGTCTAAAATCTCAATATCTAAAGAATCTTGAGTTTTAGTATCGATAGCCAGTAACCTTTTGTAATCTGTAACAATTACAAAACGCGGGTCGTGTTTAGTTGCAGTTTTTGTAGCTTTTATTAAGTCAATCACAGTATAGAGCTCGTTGCTTTCTACTTCTTTAAAGAAAAGTTTTTTCTTCCAATCAATTTCTCCGTTAACCTTAGATAAGTTCAATCCACCTTCCTTTAGTCGTTTGATGGATGCTTTAGGAAAACCATAGGCAAGAAGTAAATCATAGATAAAAGTAGCAGCACTAAATTTCTTAATGAGTTTTTGAAGATTATTTTCTATTTGGGTACTATTCACTTTAGAGGTATTAACTAATCCACTGAAATATTATACTTTCTTAGTTTAGCAGCTAAAATCTCATCCAGATTTTCAAGATCCGAATCATTTAACTGAATCAGATTAAAATTATATTTGGCATATAATTCTTGTTTGATTTTTTTTCTAGCTGCATATTTTTCATTTTCTTCCAAACCCCAAAACTCAATATATATTTTCTTTTCAGGTAGGTAGAAATCACAATACATATCTTCTTCAATATTTAATTTCCTTTCGTAAGCATGTACGATACCGTGCTGATACAAAAAATTATCAATTAACTGTTCTGCCCTGCTTCTTACATAGTGACCATCAGAGGTGCGTTGTGCGGCAGGGTATTTTTTTCTAAAATCATCTTTCTCTTCAACCTTTTCAATCTCTTCTTTAGTCTCAATGTAATTACCCTCACCAATAGCAATTGTTCTTATTAAAAAACTATTCTTTAATATTGCTTCCGTCCCAAATAGTATAAGGTTTTGCGTTTTGAGCCTCCATTTGGTGTCCACCATTTTTCTTACCTTCTTTGTAAGAACCCAACCGCCTTTTATCTTTTCAATCCAACCTAACTCCTTTAAATACAAATTTGTTTTTTGACTGGATATTTTGAAATTTTCACCAATTTGTGTTGCACTTAGAGTTCCTTTTGCGCTTATGGTTTGTTCAATATTAATATTACTTGGCCAAGCTACATAATCTCCAAACTTAGGATTACTTAACATATCACCGCCAGCCATCCTTCCTTCTTTAGTTAAATGCCATTGATCATCTTTTTTATAAATCCAACCTTTATCTTTCAGGAGGGCAAACAATTCTTTTGCATCTATGTTTCTTTCTTTGGCTAGAGCGGAAGTCGACACTAATTTCATTACACTATAGGTTTGGAATGAGTAAGCAATTTAGCAATTTTCCCGAGAGTAAAAAACAGGTAGAAATACTAAATTCCTATGATTAAGAAGGGAATTGCTAACAGGTCCTCGAGGTTGATTCGCTTACGTTATAATCTCCTGCCCTTGAAGTGTCCCTAGCTGAGGCGGTAAAATCCCTAAAATGCCTATCGCTATTAGCGTTAGGACTCGACTGCTTTGAACTACTACTGTCTATATTAAGTTTTAATGAATTATCTGTTTTTCCCTTTCCAAATTGTTCTTCAAAACTCTTATTCCAATCTATTTTATCAGGGGTTATCTTATACTTATCCAGATTTCTGGTTAAGATGTCTTCTGACTCAAATAGTGATTTAATTTTGTCTAATGTTTCCTCATAAACTTTATTCCTCTTATCAAGTGATACGGTATATAAAAAGAGGAATATGAACTCAGTTTGATTGGTGGCTAATTCTATTGGTTCATATGATAAACTTGGAGTTATTTCTTGTTCTATTAAATCATTGGGTCCGAATGATAGCAGACCAAACACTATCATGTCATAAAGCTCTTTGATTTGGATAGCTGTTTCCAATGCTACTAGTAGTTGCAAGGCTCTTGGTTCACTAATTCCTAATGTTTCCGAAACAACTGAGCGCGCTTTTTCAGTAAAAGCACGATCGTAGTTATCTTGAGAGAAAGGTTCATAAGAATTACCTAACACAGCTCTTACACTAGCTTGTTGATCTTTGAGAATGAAATACAATTTAAAATCCTCCCGTTTTTACGTGCAAATACAAGTGTATATCTTCAATATTTTCAATGAATAAATCCTCTTTTTCAAGCGGCTCAAAAGCAAGAATCCATAAACCGCTAGGTGAAAAATTCTCAATCAGATTACCTCCATAAAAAGCAGGCTGTGATGAACTCATTAATAATGGAGATTCTTTTTTATAATTAACTTTAGAGGTAAGAACTATGTTGCCAACGTCGCGATAAGAATAATCTTCATTATCACCTAACATTTGTTGTGGCGGATTAATATAAAATTTGCAAATCATTGAACGTAATGAATCATTCTTCTTTAAAATTTCATAAACCCCTGTAGCTTTTTTGCCCTCAGAATCTTTACTTATTTTAACTGCATGCTTTCCTTCCTTCAATACAATTTCGGCATATATACCTGAAAGCTTTATATTTTTGGAATCGATAACAAAACTATTCTTAATCACACCAATGTTTGGGCCTGGGCCCTCGGCAGCGGCTTTTAAAAAGTCTTCCCATTTCATACCACCACGAAGTGATTTTTTTACAGATAAACACTCGATATGATCATCCACATGCTGGTACTTGGTTTGAAGAAAATTAGAAGTATCCCAAAGGAATTCTCTAATTGGAGTTTCTAATTCAACAACTTCTTTATCTTCTTCTTTATTTTTTTGTTTAAAATTCCTTTCGGCAGGAAACTTGTTGATTAAATCAACTTCTTGTTTATACCTGCTAATGCTATCTTTTAAAGACTCCTTATCAATTATTAATTTAAAAGGAGGTTTTTTATATACTATAAACAACCCATGCTTAATAGCCTCCACTAGCATTGTAAGTTCTCTTAATAGGTGCGTATGTTTAGCTTTGAGGCGAGATAATTTGAGCGTCAAATTATACGGGCTGCCCAGAGAATTAAATTCAACCTCTTTTCTTTTACGTTCTGCTTTTTGTATTTCTCTCCTTTGATTTATTATATCAATTTCTAATTGATTAATACCATCTTCAGAAGAGATGTCTGCTGAAATTTTAGCATTCTTGTCATTAACCTGATCGTAAATTAAAGTTTGTGTATTATTGATAGTTGTTTGTTTTCTTTTGATAACAGGCTCCTCCTTTAATGATAATGCATCTAGAAGATCTGATATCTTAAATAAAGCAGCTTGATCAATTATTTTCACTTCCAAATCATTTACTGCATCTTTAACATTATAACAATCCTCTAAAAGTTTAACTGCGTTGTTAAAGTTTTTATCTATTTGGAAGGGATTTATACGTGCTGTTTCGTAATCGAAAACAAAATTATCCGGTTTTTTTGGCTTGTTTCTAGGGATATCACGAATCATTTCCCACTGTCTTCTGTATTGTGGTTTTAACTCGTCACACCAGTTTTGGATGGAATAATCGTCATTTATTGGAAGTTCCTTATTTTCTCCGAAGAGAATTCTAAGAATGCTTGGGGGTACGTAATTACTAGTTATCATCTGATTTAATTTATAATGTGATTTGACTATTTCACAAAAATTGTGGTTAAACTAAATTTCGCCTGAAGCCCGAAACTAATTGTTTTCAAGAACCGGGGTTCTTTTGACGCAAACAAATCATTCGTTTGAACAAAAAATCCACCCATTAACTTCCCTGACTTGCCATTAATGAAATTTGTTCCGAATCCTAAGGAGCTCATGTCGCGGTCATAACTATAATCAGTAGAAAAATTGTTTCGCATATACCCGTTTAATCCCAAGTACTTTTCTTGCTCTAAATGAATCAGGTATAAGTAGTCAATATAAATATATGGTTTATTAAGTCTGCCATAGTTACCCGAGTAACCTGTAAATTCCTTTGTAGAAGTTAATACACCTGATTTTAAACTGGTATCAGTTGTCACGTACTTATAACTCTTATCATCCAATGACGAGAAGTTGTCTGTATGATTAAAACCAACAGAGCATCCGAAGTAATGCATCCCGCGTACGTAGGTTATACCAATTTCAAAAAAGGCACTCACGTTATTTGTATCAATAAATCTTTGGTCATACTTGGCTGAATCTTTGAACTTATCCAATGTAAATTCCTTAACATTACCTCCGGCGCGCGCATATCCCAAGATCATAGTTCCGGCAGTAGAGTTCACTTTAAACTTATCTGCACGCATTTTGTAATATTCAACTCTTTTCAAAGCCTTGTCATAATCCGCTTTTGTTCCGTTGGTATCTAATGAGGTTGGTAATTGCAAAAGGTAACTATATAGCAGAGCAAATTTAGAACTGTCGGCAGCGTTGGCTTTCATTCTTTTTGAAATATTGACGGTGAGTTCCGGGAAATCACTAAAATTGGCTGACCAGTTCAGAGTATCTTTTAATTCATTTGAAACATTTACATCTTTTAATTTTAATTTAACCGATCTCAATATCTGTGCGTCTAAGGTATCTAGTAGTTCAGACGCATACTCATTATAAAAATTTTGTTTCTCAAGAGCAGAATAATAATTTTTACTATCCCCGCTGCGAGTGAAAACTGTTTTGGCACTCTTATAACCTAGTAAGCAACTTAAATTTGCATCAGCCTGAAATTTCGATTTCTTAAAAAGATTCACAATTCCGGTTGTGTTTTTACCTTGAAAATCTATACCATACGCGAAACCTTTGGATGCAATTGGCATTTTATAATAATTCAATCGAATTTTTTCGGTTTCTATATTAATTCCTAAAGCTCCGCCACTGGTAACTATTGAGCTTTCCCCTTTAGCGTCCTCATTCAAAATTTGAGAGAAACTAAAAACAGGAAGAAGATGTAGAAAAATAAATAGTAGTTTGAATTTTGACATATTCTAGATTTTATGATCTTCGTTATACAATAATGATGTTTCCTCTAAAGTAAGCTCGATAGGATTAGGATCAATCGGCTTAAGTTTTCCTATTACTTTAAATTTTTTTTTACCGTCAATATCTGCTCCATCAGGGATTGCTCTTTGTGTGTTAATTTCTAACTTGATTGTTGCACCAATAGGCCCCATGGCTTCAAAATTTATATTTAGTATTTTTTCTAAGGTTAAATCAGCCTTTCCTTCATATATATTTTCTTCTGTTTGTTTTAAAACTTGCGCAGCTCCTTGCAAATTAAGTTTACCAAGTGTATGAATTGATGCTGATTTTGTGAATTTGTATGTTACTCGATACTTAGGCATATATTGTTTTATTATGGATTAATTTAATTCATGATGACCAAATTACTAAAAGAAAACCGAGATTGCATGTATTAGGAATCACCAATTCCATTAACAAAGAATAAACAATCAGAATAATCACGCCAAAAGAAATGTCCATTTTCTCGTATAAAAGACGTAGTGGAAAAATGGTATTTTAACCTTAAATAAATAAATTTTCCCCAATAAAAAACCCTCCAGTAGGAGGGTTTTTATATTAAGAATTTGAAGTATTACTTAAACTCCGTCGGCTTCTTTACCTGCGGATTCTTCGGTAAGTTTTTGGCTATTGCTTTTTGGAAGGCGTCTTTTTGTGTGGCGTATTCCTTTTGTAAATCTTCAATCGATTCTAAGTGCGTTGCGTTTGGTTTTGATTCCATTCCGCAGAATGTACCATACAATTTAGAAACTTTTTCACGTAAGCGTTCTTCATCGGCAAAAATAGATGTTTTCTTTGTCGCCATAAATTCGGCTTTTACTTTTTGTAAGTCTTCGTAAAATACTTGTGCGTTTTTATTTTTCTTGTACGCCACTGTATCTTCTTTCAAACTTTTTGGTAAAACGAAATACTGTCGATAGTGTTATTTACATTGTTATACATGGTTTGTATTAACATCGCTTTTTCGTAAACCAATTTGCGGTCTTCTAAAGTCAAATCTTTGTTAGCTTCATCATGAATACATTTTACGGTGCTGGTGTATTCTTTGTCTTTCACTTTTATTTTAATAGTGTAAGTGCCCGGTAAAACCATTGGAGCTGTAAATCCTGCACCATCCATTTTTGTACTTCCTGCAGCTACTTTCGGAGGTGTGCTTCTTAAATTCCAATTCACCTTATTCACCCCTTTGCGGATACTTCCCGGGATGGTTTGTAATAAAGTTCCTTTATCATCATAAACATCAACCGTAATTTTTCCACTAGGCTAAACGCTGTTTCAAATAATAATTAATTGATGGCGTTTCAGAAGGATTCCAAGCCGTCCAACCGCCTGATACTTCAGGACCACCCCAACCAAATTTTCCGTTGTTAAGGGTGATGTCAGGTGTTTGAAATAAATAAAAATCCTGTTCCCAAATGTCTTTAGTTAAGTTGCGCATAGGGCGGATGTCATCTAAAATATAAATACCGCGACCATGTGTTCCAATAATTAAATCATGCGTCTTCGGATGAATTTGTAAATCGCGCACTAAAGCATATTCAGGAATATTATTTTTCATACGGAACCAATTGTCTCCACCATCTAATGAAGCGAATAATCCCATCTCCGTTCCTAAGAATAATAAATTTTTATTTTCAAGGTCTTCTTTAATTTTATGCGCAAAGCCTGTAAATTCTGAACTACTAATTTTCTTCCAGGTTTTACCCATATCAGAACTTTTTGCTAAATAGGTTTTGTGGTCGCCATACATGTGATTATCGAATGTAGCGGACACAGTGTTCTTATCAAACTTAGAAGGTTCAATACTACTTACCCAAGCTTGATTTGCAATTCCGCTTTTTGCAATGGCTGCTGCTGTATTTACCCAAGTAGCGCCACCATCAGTTGTGTATTGTAAATTTCCATCATCAGTTCCTACCCAAATTAAATTTTCATCTAAAGAGGATTCTGCTAAAGTAAAAATGGTACAATGGTTTTCGGCTGATGTATTGTCTTCACTTAATCCACCGCTTTCTTCTTGTTTTTGTTTTGCTTTGTTGTTAGTAGTTAAATCTCCTGAAATACGTTTCCAGTTTCTGCCTTGGTCGGTTGATTTATATAAGTACTGCGCACCAACGTATAAATTTTTTGGATTTTTTGCGCCTGTTACAATTGGTGTATTCCAATTCCAACGTAATTTTTCTTCTTTATTTGTTTTTTGTGGTTGAATGTATTCACCTTTCATGGTAGTTAAATCGGTGCGGTACATATTTCCACCTTGGTATTCTGAATACACAACTTTTCCGTCTGCATCAGGAATTGTCCAAAATCCATCACCACCATTCACTCTGTCCCAATTTCCATTTCCAATTCCTCCCGGAGCAGCACTTGGTGCCATCCAACTTCCATTATCTTGTAAACCACCATACACATTGTAAGGTTCTTTCATATCATAAGTAGCATGATAGAATTGTCCAACAGGTAAACTGTGATTAAATTGAAACGTAAGTCCTTTATCGATACTCGTATAAACACCACCATCAGTTCCTAAATACATAATGTTTGTATTACTTGGATTAATCCATAGAGCGTGCATATCGCTATGAATCCATCCGCCATCACTACTTGCATTAGAAAACGAATAACCTCCATCATCACTATAAGCAAATTCAAAAGCGGGACGGTAAACACGTTTTGGATCTTTAGGATCAACAACAATAGTGCTAAAATAAAACGGACGAGCTGTTACATTAAGAGTTGCACTCTGACTTTTCCAAGTTTCTCCACCGTCGTTAGAAATGTATAAGCCTGTTTTTTTAGTTTCAACAATGGCAAACATTTGTTTAGGATCGCTTGGTGCTAAATTCATAGCGATTCGTCCGAATGGTTTTTCCGGTAAACCGTTTTTAATTTCTTTCCAAGTTTTTCCGCCATCGGTACTTTTGTATAAGCCGCTTCCATTCCCACCAGAATTAAAACTGAAAGGTTGGCGACGGAATTGCCACATCGATGCAAATAAAATATTTGAATTAGCTGGGTCCATTAAAATTTCGGCACAACCTGTTTTATTATCAATGAAAAAAATCTTTTCCCAGGTTTCACCACCGTTAGATGTTTTATAAATACCACGGTGTTTACTATCACTCCAAAGCGGACCCGGTACAGCTACATAAACTACTTCAGGATTTTCAGGATGAATAATAATACGTGAAATATGTTCGGTGCTATCTAAACCAATTTTTTTCCAGTTGTCGCCACCGTCGGTTGTTTTATACATTCCATTTCCAATAGAAACGGAGTTACGCATATTACTTTCGCCTGTTCCAACATAAACAGTTTTAATATTTTTTTGATCGATTGCTATAGCGCCGATGGATTGGCAATACTTATCGAACATTGGTTTGTACGATGCGCCTGCGTTTGTTGATTTCCAAACACCACCACCAGCGGTTCCGATGTAAATGGTTTTACCGTTGTCGCTGTTAACGCCTTCAATGGCGCTAATTCGTCCGCTCATAGTCCCCGGACCCATTGCGCGCTTCGAAGGCACCGAAGATTGAAGAGTTAACAGTAGTTTGAGCTTGTGTATTTAAACAAAGCGCAAGAAGTGATAAGCCAATTATTTGTTTCATAATGGAGATTTTTGATTTGTAATAAAGAGAGGTTTATTCAGGAGCTGGAGGAGTTGTTGGTTTAAACATCGCCTCATCAATTTTTGGGTTGATAGTTAATTCTGTGATTTCAGAATCGCCCCAACCACCCATGATGCTGTAAGCATAAACAATTCCTTCAGGTGTTTTTTTGTAATTCCCATAAGTAGTAGAGTTTTCCATTTCCTTGCCATTCATAGTCATTTTTGTAGTTTCTTTAATCACGTAGTAATTACTTGGGTCGATAAAGTAAGTGGATTCGATACCGTCTTTATCAGTCATCTTTAATTTGAAACATTCTGTTCCGTCAACATCATCTTTACCTAAGTATTCTAATTTTTTATTTAATTCTTTGTAAGTGATAAAATCATTTTGAAGATTTAAACCGTCTTGTGATTTTTTTACATCATCAGCTGTCATAGGCTCCGGTTTTGTTTGTCCTTGAAACGGCATGTAGCTCCAGCCTTCGGTGTTAGTTAAGATGCTGTAACCTTCCATTCCCATAAGGGCGACATTTTGACGCATTGCTTTTTTATCTACTTGGAAAATGGTGATAACGATGTCGGCCCCGTTAGCTTTCATTTTCATTTGTGTTTTCAGGCTTTTTAGTTTTGCCCAATTATCTTTTCCGCCAATGGCTTCAATATGTTTTTTTACAATTTCATCAGCGGTTTGAGAAAATACAGTTGATGATACGAAGCTTAAAATAATAAGCGCTAAAGTGAATTTAAAGTTTTTCATTTTTATAGTTTTATAGAAGTAAATGTAATTTAATTAAATGGGAGGGCGATGTATTTAGTACAAATATTCGTTAATTTTAATGAATCTAAACCGGATTTAATCCCTTGATAATCATTGCTATTTGTGGGAGAACTTAAGCGGTCGTTAAAGGGTATTGCCGTTTATCTATTTTATCCCTCAGAATGGGGGAGGGGCAATTCGGCACTTCGATAAGCTCAGTGACCGAATTATATTGCGCTCAGTGACCGATTTTCATACTAAAGATTTTTTGGAAACACGGTGGCTGAGCTTGTCGAAGCCGCGCAACGCAAATTATTTATTAAGCAGCTTATTCACCTCTGCTAATTTACCTGAAGGATAAGGATCGCCGTATATTATTTTATTTGCGACTTTTTAAGCTGTTTTAACTTTCGACAAACCTGCTGTTTTGCATAGCCTAGAGCGCTATCCAAGAAATAGAATACAGTGAAGTGTTAAATGCTAATAAAAGAAGTTAGATTATTTCTTATTTAGAATACGTTCAATGAATTTTTCAGTTGGCAATAAGCTTTGTTGTATTCGTTTCGCATAATGTATGCTGTCTAAAATTTCTTTTTGTTTTTCGTCAACCAAATGCTTTTGTTCTTCTATCAATTTTTTTTGTTTACTTGTTTTTCTAAGATTTTTGAAAATAACAAAGGCTAATATAATTACGATTAAAAGACCCGCGGCAATGAATTCTATAATAATAAGCTGAAATTTACTTTTTTCTTTTGCCAGAGAGCGTTCTTTTAATTGTTGCTCTTTTAATACGGCTTCTTTTTTTTCGAATTCAAAATTCAACTGAGTTTCAATACTTGTTTTTCTACTCCGTTCACTACTTACACTATCTCTGAAAATTGTGTATTGTTTATAGTGTTCGTAAGCGCCCAGGTAATTTCCTCTGGCTGAATCTACTTTTGAAATGATTCTTTCTGCATTACGAATTCTTTCAGGAAAACCAATTTTTTTTGATAAGTAAAGCGAACTGTCTAAATAGACATATGCCAGATTAAGTTCTTTTTTTTGAACTAGTCCGTTTAGTTTGCAGGCATTTTCATAATGTAACCTTCCAATGCTGTTGAAAGAAATAGCTAAACCTTCCGTTGTTCCAATGGCTCTGTGAATAGCTAAACTTTTTTGAAAGTAGTATAAAGCCGATTGTATATCCCCCTTTGACAAGTGAACGTAACCTATATTGTTGGAGGAGGAGGCTATTCCATTTTTATCGTTAATCTGTTCTCTTATCTGAATACTTTTGTTGTAATAACTAAAAGCCAGAGATTGATTTCCCATGTTTTGATAAAGGGATCCTATATTGTTTAATGTTGTAGCGGTTTCTTTTTTGTCATTTATCTCCTGACTATATTTAAGACTTTTTATTAAATAGTAAAGCGCTTTGCGGTAATTTTGCTGTGTTCCAAGTAAATGGCCAATGTTATTAAAGGAAGAAGCAAGTGCTTTTTTGTCGCCGATTTCTTCGCGTAGTTTTAAACTCTTAAAGTAGTAAAAGAGTGCCTTTTTTACATCTCCATGTTCACTAAAAATTTGGCCCAGATTGTGAGATGAAATTGCTGTGTTTGTTTTATTTTGAGTTTGCTCCCACATTTTTAAACTTCTCAGGTAGAAATTTAATGCCAATGTGGTATTGCCACTTTTTTTGTAAGCGCCACCAATGTTGTTTAAAGTTGCAGCTGTTGATTCAATATCTTGAGTTATTTCATTCAATTTTAAGCAGGCATTATAGTATTCTATTGCTTTGGGAACGTTCTCTTGGTAATCAAACATAACCCCATAATTATTGAGTGCTTTTGCCTTTAGAATTAAAATCCTTCTTTTGTTAATATTTGGTTGGTTTAAAATTGCGTTAGACAGTTCGATAGCCTGATTTGCGTAAAGAGCAATATCGTTTATTTCACAAATTTCACTGAGTTGCACAGCAGCTTCCAGTTTATTGGTGTCCTGATTGTTGGTCTTAAGAATTTGCGTTAAAGAATCTATCTGCTGGTTTTGTGAATATAAATTAGACATAAGAAAGCAGAAGGTGACTAATAATTTTACTTTCACCTGTAATCTCATTTTGAGTGTTAACTTTCTTGCTATTGTATTTTTCACTTAGAACTGTTTTTTTTACGCTAATTTACCTATAAGCAAAGTTACTTAGCTAAGAGTTTATTCACTTCGGCTAATTTACTTGTAGCATAAGGATCGCCGGGTTTTTCTTTTAGAACATCTTCATAAGCCGTTTTAGCTTCTGTCCAGCGTTTCATTTTATATAAGCCTTCGGCTTTGCTTAAATATTCTTTGTATTTGTTAGCGCCAATAACTTGTGGCTTTTTGTATTTACTATCGCCGTGACCAATTTCAGGATCTCCATCATCACTTTTAGTTTCGTATTCGTGTTTTTAATTTCTTTTTCTGAATCCGGCATTTTGTTTTTCGGTGTTTCAGCTACTTTTTCAACTGGTTTCTTTTCAGGTTTTGGTTTTGCTGCAACGGTATTTGTTTTGCAGCAGCGGCTTTTTCCTCAGCGGCTTTTTGTTTTGCTAATTTATCGGCTTCAGCTTTTTCGGCCGCGGCTTTTGCTTTGGCTTCTTTTTCTGCAGCAGCTTTTTCTTTCGCTAATCTATCAGCTTCGGCTTTTTCGGCTGCGGCTTTTTCTTTTGCGGCTTTATCGGCTAATGCTTTTTCTTCAGCAGCTTTCTTGGCCGCTAATTCGGCGGCTTTCTTTTCTTCCTCTGCTTTTTTCTTTTCCTCTTCAATTTTATCGCAATCGGGCACTTTTGCTAATTGCACAACTGGATATTCTTCACCGGGAATTAAAGCAATGGCTTCGTTATATAATCGTTTGGCAAGGGGGCAATCCGGAATAGCTAATGCATCGTCCCCTTTTTTATTAGTCCCGCAAAATTTATCAATTAATATTTGTTCTGCGTTTTTTATTTTTGAAACAATTCCGGTTCCGTAATTGGTATACTCATGATCGTCATCAAAGTTTTTTATTTTGGGAGAGTAAACCACTTTTACTAAGGGTTCCTGCAATCCGTTGTAGTCGATACCCGGAAAAGGTTTTGCCATTATAAAGCCTCCAATAATTTCGAAGCTTGGGTAGAAGTTACTGTTCTGAATTTCTTCAGGAACGCCGGTAGTTACAATTTCAATCCGTTTAGGATTACAGCCCGGATACGAAACAGTTAAAATGAACACATCGTTACCGGGAACCATTACTGTATAATCGCCATTCGCATTGCTGGAGCCTTGCCAGATAACTTTTCCTTGTTTGGTAAGAACAAGAGAAGCGCCGGGAAGGGATTTTTCTGTTTTATCCGATTTATAAGTGAGTTTCCATGTTCTTAGCTCAACATGCGAACTGAGTTTTAACGACCATGTTTTGCTGGTTGTTTGACCAAAGGAAAACAAACATGAACAGAATAAAATAAGAAGAACAACTTTTTTCACGGATTGAAATTAAGGAAAAAGTTGAAAGCGCTATTAACAAGTAATTAAGAATTGAGAAAGCTTGTATATGGTTTTGTGAAGGAATGAATTGGTATTTCTAATATAAGATATCAATAAACCTTGAATTTATTTTTTCTTGATGAAATCGCAGTTTGGCGCCATAACGCATTCGCCACAATTAGGATTAGTTGGTCGGCATGTTTCGCGACCTAAAAAAGAAATATCCATACCAATACCCCAATCTTTTTGAGGCATCACTTCCATAATTTGTTTCTCAATTTTTTTAGGGTCAGTTCCTGTTGCCACACCTAAACGAGGCGCAACTCTTATAACGTGTAAATCCACAATTACGCCTTCGGGTTTTATTCCTGCTTCGCGCATAATAACGTTAGCTGATTTTCGTCCGATGCCGGGAAGTTCAATCAACTCCTCCATGGTTAAAGGGATGTTTTTATCGTCTTTAATAGTTTGAGCTAAATTCAGTAACCAGTTCGCCTTATTCCCAAAATTGCGCACTTTACTTATGTGTTTAATTAATGAATCCACATCAGCTTTGGCTAAGGTCTTCATATTAGGAAAAGCCTTAAATAAATCGGGTGCAATCTTGTTGATGTTTTTATCTGAATCTTGTGCCGATAAAATCACCATCACCAATAATTGGTAAATACTTTTGTATTCTAGAGGATGAGGTTTGCCTTTATACTTTTTAATAAGAGGTTTAAATGCTTCGGGCCAATTGGTTTTACTCATAAAAATGGATTTATGGCATAAAAATAGCTATTTTTAAAATAAATGTGACTTTTTAAAGCATCCGTATTATGGTTGCTAAAAGGGACACAATGCTAACAGCCATCAATATGACAGACATTGCTTCTTACCATCAAACAGCGGAACAAATTAGTTCGGAGGAGAAGCTGATAAAAGCGGCGCAGGAAAATCCACGCCACTTCGAGCCTTTGTATAAAACGTATTTCCAGCGCATCGCGAATTACATTTATCATAGAGTAGAAGATAAAGAAACTGCTTTCGAATTAACCTCGCAGGTTTTTTATAAGGCTTTAGAAAATCTTCCAAAATATAAACCAATGGGTGTTCCGTTTTCAGCATGGTTATTCCGCATTGCAGGAAATGAAATGAATCAATACTTCCGGAAAAACAAAGCTGTTCGTGTTTTAAGTATTGATAGAGATGGTTTGGTTGAATTGAAAGGCGATATGGAAGAAAATAATCAGCCTGAAATTGATGCCCAATTATTTAAAGCCTTAGAAACTTTAAAAGAAGACGACATGGAATTAATAAACATGCGTTTTTTTGAAAAGCGTTCTTTCAAAGAGATATGTGAAATATTAGATATGAATGAAAGCGCCTGCAAAATGAAATTGTATCGAGTCCTCGAAAAATTAAAGCAACAACTAACTTCTGTTAAACATTCAGCATTCAAAATTTAACATTCAAAATTTTTAAAAATGAGCAAGTTCAAAATAAAATTAGACAAACAACCTTTATCAGAAAAAGATATTGCCAACAATATGAATTTCGATAAATTCTATTCAGGGTATTCCGCTGCCGGAAAAACAAGTTGGTTAACTAAAGGCATGAAAACTTTTATAGGAGGAACAGTAGCAACGGTTATTGTAGTTACTGCAACTTTTGTAATCTATAAATCCACTAAGCATACAGATTCTTCAGCTTCGCAAGCTTTTATAAATCCTCCATTACCGGAGTTAAATTCTAAGTCAGATGAATTTTTAGTTGATAATAATAAAGACACAACTATCGTTTACAAAACGGGCAGCTTAATTTATGTTCCTGCTAATGCATTTAGAACTAAAGACGGGAAAGACGCAAAGAAAAAAGTAAAAGTAAAATACCGTGAGTTTCACGACCAGGTTGATTTTATTTTCAGTGGTATCCCTATGAATTATGATTCGGCAGGTATTGTTCGTCCGTTTGAATCAGCCGGAATGTTTGAAGTATTGGCTTTTGAAGATGATTCTATTCCTGTTTATCTAAAAGATGGAAAAACTTTGAAAGTGAATTTATTATCTCACAACGATGAAAATAAATTTAATGTTTACTACTTGGATACTGTAGCGAAGAACTGGGAATTAAACGAACATCAAACCCGTTTTCATAAAGAAGATTTAGATAAATTGAGTAAAGAGAAAGAAGTGTTTTTAGCAAAACATAATTTATTAGATCCGAATAAATTAATTACGCCCAGAAAATCAAATCCAGTCTTGAATAATTTCGTGATTGATTATGATAAAGAAGAATTTCCTGAACTAGCCGTTTATGATGGAATTAAATTTGAAGTCAATGCGAATGACCCTAATTACACCAATGAATTTACTAAAACTGTTTGGGAAGATGTATTCATTAGCAGGCATCCGGATGGAAAAATTATATGCTCACTTTCAAAATAAACAAACAAAGCACCAGTATTACAGCTAATCCGGTGTTTGATGAGAAGAATTTTGAAACAGCGATGAAAGAATATGAAAAAATCCGTTTACATCACAGTAAAGTTGTAAAAGCCCAAGCAGATTCGTTAAGCAGACTCGAAGACCGTTTAATGCTGAAGAAGCAAACGTTAATAATTCCAATGCGCGTTTTGAAGCATTTACAAGAAACGGATCCATTTATAGGGGAATTATTGTGTCGAGATTCGGTATTCACAATTTTGACAGACCGATTGATCTAACAACATTGTATGGTAAACTGAAAAAAAAGGAAGGATTCCCTTCTGCAAGTTTTGTGAGTGTAGACGGCAAGAAAATACTTTTGCGCGCAGTATATTTAATTAAGAGGGATATCAATGCAATCTATCCTTTAACCACAAATGAAATAAATGAATTTCCTCTATCTCTCGCTACAAATGCAGATTTACTTATTGGCGTAACGGGGGATAATAGTATTGTGTTTGTAAAAGATAATGAATTCAAAAGCACAAACATGACCGGGAAGGAAATTGTATTTAAAGTTCAGTCAATAGCAATTGATGGTGGTATTATAAATGGATCTGTGAATCTTGAAAAAATTAAAAAAGCTATCGATATCTAATAATGCGTTTTACATCCCTCGCCATATTCATTTTTATTTCTTCTTTGTGTTTTTCGCAGAGCAGAGGCAAAACCTCCGTGATCAAAGTAAGGGCAGGTTTGGCGAAGTGCGAAATCATTGGCCCGGAAAAATTTAATCTCGAGTGCGAAACGGATGTCACTATAAAAGTAAAAGGACGTAACGCAAAAACGGATGTGCGCGTGAAGGGTTGTGAAGTTCGTTCTATTAAAGGCAATGTGTACCACTTCGTTTTTTAAATCCGGGTATTGCTGTTATTAGTGTTTATCAAATTACACCAAAAGGGCATCAATTAATTGGTATTAAGAAAGCAGATATCGTTCCTCCAAAATTTTTCTTCTGCGGACTAAAAGTAGATTCTTCATCTAAGAGTTTAAGATTAGGCAAAGTGCATTTGTATGTTTATTCCGATTATTATAAAACGACCTTACCTGTAAATAAATTTTATATGTTGTATTATAAAGATTTCTCTGCTTCCATTAAAAAGAGCAAGAAGCCAATAGCTGATACATTACGCGCCGATACTTGTAAGCTCACAAAGCTAATGCGCGAACGATTAAGATACTTTCAACCAAAAAGTGATAAAATTTATTTTTACGGACTTTATTTTACGCTACCCGATAAAACTATCCGACCGCTTGAGCCCGTAGAATTACAAGCCAGTATGGATACTTTATTGAACGATTATAGCGTAATTTATTGGCTTCGTCGAAAGCAACTTTAATCTCTGAATCCCTTCATTGGCGGGGCTTCCAGGCCTTATTTAACATTTTCCTGAAAAAAATTTATGGAATAATTTAAAGTATGACATCTCAATATTAAAAGTTTAACATTTTAATATATATAGTCATGCAAACCACAAAAACCAAAAACTATCGCACATCTTTGCAATAGCAGCTTTAACAGCTTCTGTAATTGCATGGATCACACCGGCCTCATATTATCAGGCGGCGTTGGAAAATGATTTCATTAAATCAGTAAAGAAAAAATTAACCGATTATAATACGCATGCACCTGAAGACCGAGTGTATTTACAACTCGATAAGCCATTTTATGCGCCGGGCGATGACATCTGGTTCTCTGCTTATGTGCGCGATGGTTTAAGTTTAAAGCCTTCCAACAAAAGTGATATTGTTCATATTGAATTAATCAGTCCGAAAGGTACCATAGAAAAACGCATTAATATAATTGCGAAGAACGGTAAGGCTGCAGGTGATTTTAGTATTGATAAGGAAGCATTAGGTGGTTTGTATAAAATACGTGCATATACTACTTGGATGAAGAACGAAGGGAAAGACAATGTATTTGAAAAAGATTTGCAAGTGCAAGATGTTATCCTTCCGAATTTAAAAATGAAATTAGATTTCGAGAAGAAAGCATTTGGTGCAGGGGATGAAGTGATTGCGAAGTTGGAATTAAATACCAATGAAAATGTGCCTTTAAGAGATTACAAAATTAAGTTTGTAGCTAACCTTAACGGACAAAAATTATTGGAAAAGGCTGAGGTTACGGATGAGAACGGTATGCGTTACATCAAATTCAATTTACCTAAGGAACTAAAAACAAACGATGGTTTATTAAATATAATGATTGATTATAACGGAAGTACGGAAAGTATTTCGCGTTCTATTCCAATTATTTTAAACAAAGTTGAATTCACCATGTTCCCTGAAGGTGGTGATTTAGTTTGTGGTTTAGATAATAATGTAGCTTTTACTGCACTTAACGAGTTTGGAAAGCCTGCAGATGTTGAAGGTGTTGTATTAACCGAGAAAGGAAGTAAAGTGGCAAGCTTCTCAAGTTTTCATCAAGGGATGGGCGCTTTTAAATTCAATCCTCAGACCGGCGAAACTTACCATGTAAAAATTACAAAGCCTGAAGGCATAACTGAGATATTCAAATTACCTTCTGTTTTAGAGCGTGGTTATGTTTTAAATATAGATAACAGTAAACTTGGTGAAGTTGCAGTTAATATCAATACAACTGAAACTGAAAAATTAGCTATCGTCGCACAAGTTCGTGGTAAATTATATTACTCAACTTTAATTGATGCGAAACCTGGAAGTAATAAATTTATTTTCTCAACAGATGAATTTCCTATTGGTGTTTCTCAAATTACTTTATTCGATTCAAAAGGAATTGCTCGTGCTGAACGTTTAGCATTCGTAAACAAACACAAGCAATTAAATATTTCGGTTGATACAGAAAAAGAAAAATATCTTCCTCGTGAAAAAGTAAAAATGACCTTAACTGTAAAAGATGAGCGTGGTTTACCAATGCCCGCGAATTTATCGATGGCGGTGGTGAATGATCAGCTATTATCATTCGCAGATGATAAATCAGGAAATATTTTATCTCAATTATTATTGCAGCAAGACATCAACAAGAAAATTGAAGAACCTGCATTTTATTTCAATAATAAAGAACCAAAGGCGGATAAAGCTTTAGATTATGTAATGATGACTGCAGGTTGGAGACGTTTTAGCTGGGAGAAATTAATGGAAGAAGAACTTCCTGTGATTAATTATTTAGGTGAACGTGCTATTATTGCAGGAACCATTTACAATGGAGAAAACAGCAAACCAATGCCTGGGGTAAAAATTAAAATTCCCGGAGGTGTGGAGTATGAATCAGATTCTGAAGGTAAATTCTCAATTAAAAAAGTGGATTTAACTTCTCCTGTTTCCTTAATGTTTAATTCGGAGGGATACTATCAGCAATCGCAGTACATGCAAGACTATAACCAGAATTTAGTATTGTATATGTATAAGAAAAATTATAACTATTATGGTTATACTGGTAATAGCAAAAACAGACTAAGATCAAAATCTGCAAAGCCAAGTGGTGTTGGTTCAGCAGTAGATTTTGAAGATGCTATTCCAATGGCTGCAGGTGGAATGGTGAATGAAAAAGCCCCAATGTTGGATAATGTTTTAGCGAATAACAATAACGTCCGTAAAGAAGCGCAGCCTATTGAAGCTTTAAAGAAAAAGGACGGAGACGCGTTTAAACAATTAGAAGGTAAAAAAGTTTTGCGTGACCAATCTAAGCTTGAAGAACAAAAAGCCAATAACGGACCAAAAGATATAGTTGCTGCTGATGCAAAAGTGGCAAGTCAATCAAATGTTGCAGACCGTCGTTTTGATAAAAATGCAGGTGATGATTTGGATGAGTGGGTGGTGAACGTGCGAATAACCAACTGGCTATTCAAACTTACTATCGTGCCCGTCAGTTTTACGCACCAACTTACGAAAAACAAGAAAATGTAGAAACGCGTACGGATTTCCGTAACACAATTTATTGGAATCCGAATATTGAAGTTGGTTACAGCGGTAAAAAAAACAATTGAGTTCTATACTTCTGATGATATTACTTCTTTCCGTACTACAATTGAAGGTTTAGGAAGTGATGGAACAGTTGGACGCACAGAAAAAAACATCTTCACGCAATTACCTTTTGCAATGTCAACTAAAATTCCGGTTGAAGTGGCGACTGAAGATTTTGTTTCTATTCCTTTAACACTTAAAAATAATACTAACGGTCCTTTAGGTGGTGTAATTACAATCACTGCTCCTGATGGATTAAAAGAATTAGCTGCAATTCCAAGTGTGCAAACTATTATGCCCGGAGCTGCAAAAACAATTTATTTAGATTATAAAGTGTTGGATAAAATAGGCACAGGTGAATTCACAATTGCTTTCAAAGCTTGTGGTTTAGGTGATGCTTTTACGCAAAAAATAAAGATCGCACCAAAAGGTTTCCCAGTGCAAACTTCATTCTCTGCACAAGAAGTAGAAAAAGAATATACATTTGAAATCAATAAAATGGTGAATGGTTCATTAAAAGCAACATTTACTGCTTTCCCGAATGTAGTTTCAGATTTAATGAAAGGTGTAGAGGGGATTTTACAAGAGCCTTACGGTTGTTTTGAGCAAACATCTTGTACTGCTTATCCGAATGCAATGGTGTTGGATTATATGAAATCTACGGATAGTAAAGACACAAAAACATTAGCAAAAGCATCTGATTTATTGAACCGTGGATACAAACGCTTAACAACATTTGAATCGAGCGAAAAAGGTTATGAGTGGTTTGGTGCAAATCCTGCACACGAAGGATTGACTGCTTACGGTATTATGGAATTTGTGGATATGAAAAATGCAGGTCAAGACATCGATCAAAAAATGTTAGACCGCACTGCTAATTGGTTAATCAGCCATAAAGATGGTAAAGGTGGTTTTGCAAGAGAGAAACACGCTTACCATGATTTTGGAAGAATTAGCGATGATATTTTAAATTCTTATATCGTGTACGCTTTGACTGAAGCAGGTTACACAGATGTTAAGAAAGAATTTGAAACATCATACAAAAAAGCAATGGAAACTAAAGATCCATATATGTTAGCGATGATGGCGAATGCAGCTTATGCGATGAAAGAAACAAGTAAAGGTGATGAAGCGTTGAATGCTTTAGTAAACAAACAAGCAAAAGATGGCAGCTTCACAGGTTCTTCTCATTCTATTACTTATTCACAAGGACAATCGTTAACTATTGAAACATCTGCTTTATCTATCATGGCGATTTTAAATTCTAATGGTAAACATGTAGCGGCTTTAAATTCTACTGTTCAATTCTTAACCAGTACAAGAAGTGGTTCGGGAGTGTTCAGTTCAACACAGGGAACAATTTTAGCTCTTAAAGCTTTAACTGAGTATGCTAAGTTCAGCAAGAAAACAACTGAAGACGGTACAATTGAAATTTATATCGACGGTAAAAAAGCAATTACAAAATCTTACAAAGCCGGAGATAAAGGCGCCATAACTGCTGAAGGTTTAGAAGAATTCATCAAAGGTGAAGGTAAGCATGAGGTAAAAATAAAATACGTTGGTGTAAAAACTCCTCTACCTTATTCAATGTCGATCAACTGGAGTACTTCATTACCAAACAGTGACAAAGAATGTGCAATTGATTTGAAAACTAAAATGGCAAGTAAAACTGCAAATGTTGGTGAGACTGTTCGTTTAACAGCAACTATCACTAACAAGAAATCTGAAGAAGTACCAAGCACTATGGCAATCATTGGTATACCTGCAGGATTTACGGCACAACCATGGCAGTTAAAGGAATTACAAGAGAAAAAAGTATTCGATTACTACGAAATAAAAGGTAACAATATCGCCATCTATTATCGTGGTATGGGTCCGAAAGCTGTTAAGGAAATTAATTTAGATCTTAAAGCTGAAATGCCAGGTGAGTACGATGCTCCTGCTTCTGCAGCGTATTTATACTACACTAATGAATTCAAAACTTGGAGCGCTACTGATAAAGTAACGATCAGTAAAGCAAAAGCATAAGAACTCTGTCAGGTCGTCCCGATAGCTATCGGGAGTAGTCGAGACCGTTTTGGAAAATGAAAAGCAAAGTAAAATACATATCAAGCAGGAAGGGATTAGTTCTCTTCTTGCTTGTTTTGTTTTTCAGTGTGAATGTAAAATCGCAAACAAAATTCGATATCAACGATCCGCGTAATCCGCATTGCCCTTGTCATAAGTACCAGAAATTGGCAGACGAAGAATATAAAAAATTATTGCGTGCCGGAAATAAAGGAGTAGGAGAGTTTGTAGGTAAAGCTAACTCGCGTGAAGATAAAATTCACAAAACAAGAATTGAAAAGTATAGAAAGCAAAAGCATAAAATAAGAGATAAACGTATTCGTGAACCACGTTGGTTATACGAGTTTAAGCATTGGGATATTTGGAAGCGACCTAACAATCTTACTAAATGTCCTATATGGAATGGATAAACCGCAATTCCTAAATTGATATAGATTATTTCGTTAAATAAGATTTTTGGTAAGGATTTTTTTACTAATTTAAAGTATTCAAAACCCCAACCTATGAAAAAACTATTTACGATTTTTCTTTTAGTATATTCAACTCTTATATTCTCGCAACCAACTTCTTTTACCTCGCGTGGTATTGGTGGTGGTGGTGCTTTATTTGCAGTAGCAATTAATCCTGCTAATAATAATGAGTATTATGTTTCTTGCGATATGGGTGAATTATTTCATACTACCAACTTCGGAACTACATATAATCAAGTGCATTTTACGGAGTGTATAGGCGGACATAATTCAAAAGTGTGTTTCACTAATTCGGTAGGTTTATTGTATTCAGTTAATTATGCAAATAATGAAATAGTTCCAGTAAAGAGTACCGATAATGGTGTAACATGGTCGACGTTACCAGGTAATCCTGATAATACAGAAGAAACATTTAGTATTGATGCAGATTATAATAATCCTTTACGTGTTATTATTTCTTATTATGGCGAAATACATTTTTCAAATAATGGAGGAAACACATTTACAAGTATTCATACCGCAACAAACACCGGAGCTGGTAATGTTGTTGGTGGAGTATTTTGGGATGGAAATAATATTTATATAGGAACAAATGATGGTGTTTTAGTTTCAACTAATGGAGGAACATCATGGAGCACTGCAACCATTACAGGATTACCAACAGCTGAAAGAATTTGGAGTTTCGCAGGAGCAAAAGTTGGACCAACTACGCGTTTCTTTTGTATCACTGCAGATGTTGGTGATTTGTATGTGGGAATTGTAGGCTCTGATTATTTTAATTACGCGAAAGGAATTTATTCGGTTGATTATGGTGCAGGAAATTGGGTTTCAAAAAGTATTGGGATCAATTTAACAACCACATTCCCAATGTTTGTGGGAATGGCAAGCAATGATATCAATACAGTTTATCTGGCAGGAAGTAACAATGCTTCTGAACCAACTGTTTTAAAAACTACAAATGCAGGAACAAGTTGGGCGAATACATTTCAAACAGCAAGCAATGCAAATATAATTACCGGTTGGAGTGGGCAAGGTGGAGACCGTGGTTGGAGTTATGGTGAATGTGCGTTTGGTTTAGCTGTTGCACCTAACAATGCTAACTCAGTTATTTTTGGTGATTTTGGTTTCGTACATAAAACAAGTAATGGCGGTACAGGTTGGACGCAAGCTTATGTAAATGCAGCCGATCAACATCCTGCCGGAGTAAATACACCTCCTTTCGATACTTATCAAAGTGTAGGAATTGAAAATACTACATCATGGCAAGTGCATTGGATGAATGCGAATAATATGTGGTCGTGTTTTTCTGATATACGCGGTATGAGAAGTACTGACGCCGGAAATTCTTGGTCGTTTAATTATACAAACTACACGGCAAATTCATCGTATCGTATTGCACAACATCCAACAAACGGAACTTTGTACATGGCAACATCAAACATTCATGATATGTATCAAAGCACACGTTTACAAGATGCAATTTTAGATGGTGCAGATGCGAATGGAAAAATAATGTATTCAACTAACAGTGGCGCAGCATGGACTTTATTACACAATTTTAATCATCCTGTATTTTGGGTGGCTTTAGATCCAAACAATGCTAATCGTGCTTATGCAAGTGTTATTCATTATTCAGGCGGAACAGGTACAGGAGGCGTGTATGTAACAAGTGATTTAAATAATTTGGCAGCATCAACATGGACTTTATTACCAAATCCTCCACGCACAGAAAAACATCCTGCTAGTTTAGTGGTGTTGAATGATGGAAAATTAGTGGCGACTTATTCAGGAAGAAGAACAAGTGCAGGAGCATTTACAGCAAGTTCGGGCGTGTTTCTTTATAATCCTGCAACAAATAGCTGGACTGATGTTTCGCATACGGGTATGTATTATTGGACAAAAGATATTGTTGTTGATCCGAACGACGCTACGCAAAATACTTGGTATGCGAATGTCTTTAGTGGTTGGGGCGGTCCACCAAATGGTTTAGGAGGAATTTACAAAACAACAAATCGTGGAACAAGCTGGACAAAATTAACAGGTACAACAATTGACAGAGTTACATCTTGCACCTTCAATCCTTTAAATCCAAATCAAATTTATATTACAACGGAAGGACAAGGATTATGGATTAGTCATAATATAAATTCAGCAACACCAACTTTTTCAATGGTGCCGAGTTATCCGTTTCAGCAACCGGAGCGTGTTTTCTTTAATCCCTATGTACCAGGAGAAATTTGGGTAACCAGTTTTGGTAACGGAATGAAAACAGGAACTGTTACAGCAACAGGAATTACTGAATTTGCAAATAGTTATGATAATGGAAACGAATTATATCCAAATCCTGCAGTAAACGAAATCAATATTAAAACCGATTTAAAATCAGGTGAGAAAGGTTTAATTGTTGTGAGAGATATTACAGGTCGAAAACTTTATGAAGGAGAATTAAATCCTGAAACAAAAGTGGATGTTTCGGATTTCGCTAACGGAACTTATATCGCGAATATAATTGTAAATGGTAATTTAATTAAGTCAAGAAAATTTGTAGTATTAAAGTAATATGGCAGAGTTAAAAACGAAAAAGACAGAATTAAGCGTTGATGCTTTTATTAAAAAGATTGCTGAACCACAAAAGCGCAAAGATGCATTTGCGATTATCGAAATGATGGAGAAGGCAACTAAATCAAAAGGTAAAATGTGGGGCCCGGCCATAGTTGGTTTTGGTGATAAGGTATTAAAATACGATAGTGGTCGTGAGCTCGATTGGTTCATAATGGGTTTCTCTCCACGCAAAGCAAATTTAACTTTATATGTTAGTGGTGCGGTTGAAAATCAAGCAACTCTTAAAAAATTAGGAAAATATAAAACCGGAAAAGGTTGTTTGTATATTAATAAACTCGAGGAAGTAGATATGTCTGTTTTAAAGGAAATAATAAAAAAGGGAGCGGCAAAGTAAATCTATTATAGGTAACAAGTGGAGTAATTTCCAACACTTAAAATGTTAAAAATCATTGAATTTTTCACGTTTTTAGGGGGATAAATTGGACTTTGTGCATTAATATTTAAGGTTATCTTTGCTAGACCCTCAAAAGGGTTGTAACTGGCAATGGATCAACAAACACCAAATAACATCGGATTAGCACCTTTTAGTTGCACATTTACACCGCAATTATCTGAACTGTTATTCAAGTTAAAGTGCAGCATTGCTATTACTACCTACCAAGCAGGTAAACTTATTTTTATTAGTCCGGTTGATGAGAATCGTATTACCCAATTGCCCCGTGATTTTAATAAGCCAATGGGTTTCGAAATTGCAGGTGACAAAATGATTTTGGCTACTAAGGATGAAGTACATTACTTCGAAAATTCACCCGAATTAGCCAAACATTATCCTAATAAAAAAGACACCTACGATAGTCTGTTTTTACCCCGCACCACTTTTTATACCGGTCAGGTTGATATGCATGATGTGGCTATGGGTACTGATGGGGTTTGGGCTATTAATACGTCGTTTTCTTGCCTGGCACAGGTAACAGGGAATTTTAATTTTATTCCAAGATGGCAACCGCCTTTTATTAGTAATCTGGTATCTGAAGACCGTTGTCACCTAAACGGTTTAGTAATGGTAAATGGCAAACCAAAATACGTTACAGCTTTAGGAACAACAGATACACATCAAGGATGGAGAGAAAATATTGTAAGCGGTGGTGTTTTAATGGATGTGGAGACCAACGAAATTATTTTAGATAAATTACCGATGCCACATTCACCAATGATTTATAAGGGTGAGTTTTACATGCTTTTATCAGCTAGTGGTGAATTAGTAAAAGTGAATCTCAAAGAAAAAAAATACGAGGTCATTAAGAAGTTGGATGGTTTTTGTAGGGGCATGGATGCTATTGGCGACTACATGTGTGTTGCCATGAGTAAGCTAAGGAAAAACTCTTCTACATTCGCTAAACTTCCATTTGCTAAAACAGCCGATGTGGCTAGTATTAAAGTAATTCATTTACCAACCCAAGCCATTGTAGGTGAGTTAACCTATCAAACAAGTGTTGACGAAATTTACTCACTTAAAATTTTGAAAGATTCTATTCGTCCGAATATTTTAAATACAATAAACCCTTTACATAAATACTCATTAAGCATTCCCGGACAAACCTTTTGGGCCAATCCTGATACTCAAAAACAATAATAATAGTATATTTACAAACCAAAAACCAAAAAACAAAGATGAAGAAAAATTACAATTACAATGAACTGGTTCGGTTTTATAACCGCAGCCGCAAAAAACTAAGCAATTTATTAGCGCTTGGTAAAAACGAATACAAACAAGATATTCTTAAGAGACGTATCTCTCGTTTGTTTCAATTGTTAACAGGAATGCAAACTCAACTTAAACTTAGCACTGCAACATTTGCATTAACTGCTGGTTTTATTTTGTTTCAGCCTAATGCTGCAAATGCACAATCATTTCCAACAAAATTATCTAACCCTTTTGGTTTAGCTAACACTGCTGGTCAATGGTCAACTCCAACGTTTGTTGATTTAGATAATGATGGAGATAAGGATGTAATGGCTGGTGATGTTAATGGTGATTTCTTTTATTACCAGAACATCGGTACAGCTTCTGTGCCTTCATTTACTGCCTCTGCAACAAACGCATATGGTTTAACTAACACAGGTGATGGTTATGCTTGTCCTTCTTTTGTTGATTTGGATAATGATGGCGATAAGGATATGATTTCAAGTGGTTATGCCGGAGATATTTTTTATTATCAAAATACAGGAAGTGCTACCGCTCCGGCGTTTGCTGCGATGGTAACAAATCCTTTTGGAATTACTACAGTAACTAATGGCTATGGCTATGGTGCATTTACTGATTTAGATAACGATGGTGACCAGGATTTAATGGTTGGTAATTTTGACGGAAATTTCTTCTATTACCAAAATACTGGTACTGCTTCTGCACCTGCTTTTGCCGCTCCTGTAATGAATACATTTGGTTTAACAGCAAACTTAACTGCGGGTTATGGCACTGTTGCTTTTACTGATTTAGATTCTGATGGCGATAAAGATATGTGGTCTGGTGATAGTGGTGCTTTTGCATACTATTTAAACACAGGTACTGCTTCAGCTCCAGCTTTTGGTGCACCTACATCTAATCCTTTCTCATTAACTAATCTAACTAATGCTGGTGCTTCACCGGTATTTGCTGATTTAGATAATGACGGTGATCAAGATATGTTAACAGGTATCTCAACTGGTGCTTTATTTTATGCTGAAAATACATTTGGTACAGGTATCTCTACTGCAAACATAATTGCAGGTGTTAGCATTTACCCAAATCCAACTACTGATAACGTTACTCTTAAGTTAGATAACACTTCTGAAATAATGTCAGTTGAAGTAATTAATGCATTAGGACAAAGTAGTTTCTACAAAAGAAATCAGTAACACTACAAATACTATTGAATTACCTGAAGCAAAAGGTATGTATTTTGTTAAAATAAGTACTGATAACAAAAGCAATATCTTTAAAGTGACTAAGAACTAATTTAAAATAGTCTCAAAATAAAAAGGCTGCCTGAAAGGGCAGCCTTTTTTGTGAGTAAGATATTTTTATTCCTTTACTAGCTTAGATACAAATCTATCTTTTCCATTTTCAATAGTTATCCAATAAACACCTTGTGCCAAACTTGCAGTGTTGATTGTTTTTGTAGTGCCTTCCAATTTTAAGGCAAATACTTCTCGTCCTAAAACATCAGTTAAAGTTATTTTGCCATCGTTACTTGACAAAGCATTTAATTTAACTGTGATGTTGTTTGTAAATGGATTAGGATAAATCGCAAAGCCATTAGCCTTTACAATTTCATTTATGCCAATAGCAGCACAAGTACTATCTACTTTTTGACCATTACTGCTGATGATATTACTTAATAATCCTGCGCCATTCTCAGCTTGTATATTAAAATAATAGGTTGTGTTTTGTGTCAATACAACTGATGTAGTTGTAACTGCTGTCCCTGTAAAACTACTGGTCCAATTTTGAATATCAGTAGCACCTGCACTTGTTCCCACCGAATACCAATATTTTACAATAGCAGAATTTGTATCAGCTGATGCACTCCAATTTGCACTTAACGAATCATCATTGCAATTTAAAGCCTCATCAGTACTCTTACCATCATTTACAAAAGTTAAATTGTTTGGTGGTGTCCAATCAATATTTAAATCGTGATAATATATTGGCGACAAATTTCCGGCGCTATCCTGACAAATAGATTTTATTTTGGCGCTGCTGGTTAAAGGATTTGGATTTTGGTAACGGATGTCAAAAGCATTTCCGCTTCCTAAAGTTACATTCGCTGTTGCTGCACGTGAACGATATACTTTAATTTCATCTATACTAAATTTACAATTACCACTTCTAAACGAAATGTATCCGCCGTTAGAGTAGGGTGAAGGATCTGTCCAAGTGGCGATTAAACCATTGTTCATGTATACATTCATCTTTCCGCTGATACGATCAAAGATTACTTTTATGTCGTACCATTGTCCTGCTGTAAACGCTAAAGGTAAATCTGCGACAGGAACTCCAAAATTATTTGCAATTACTTTATAGATTTGAACTTTTTGATCATCTAACCTAAACCAAACGAAATACGAATTGTTACGATTGGTGCTATCCGGTTTATCACAGAAAAAATGTAAGCCTGCACTGCGATTTGTTCCACTACCTTCAAACTTTGCTAAGAACTGATACAAATAACGGTTAGATAAATTTTCGGTTAGCGCTGCATAAATATTTGTGTTACCTGCTGCAGTTGAAACTTCATCGCTTTGTACTAATGAATTTCCGGTTACACTCCATATTCCCACTTTTTGTGTCCACTCCGGATGAATAGCATTATCAAAATTATCAGCAAAAAAACCTTTCGTGTAATTCGCGCGCCATTCTGTTCCATCAAAATCAATCACTTGATAGTAACTTTTTTCTAAACCAGATCCACCAACATTGTCAGCATCAGAAAACGTTGCAGTAAAGCTGGCGGTTTTCCATGCGCCGATTGTGCTCACGGTTGTGTTAGGAGAAATTATATCAGGTGTGATGGTAGCTGTAGTTACTGTTGTGTAAGTAGCCGACCAACCTGATGCGGTAGTTGCGCAATCACTTCTAAATTCAACTAATAAACTATCATTGGTAGATGTAACCGGGCCCGGACTAACAGTTCCAGTGTATTTTCCAATTAATGGAGAGTTTATATTTCCGCCATCATAAATAAAAAGATGGTCCCAGTTTTTTTCAAGATTAAATGCGGTAAAATTTAAAGTAATGTTGGTGGCTCCTGCTTTTGTAAATAAATAAACTTTGCGCTCGTCATCAGTATAATTTCCTGTTGCTCCACCGGAATCATAAAAATTTCCTGTTGATGCGGTGAAAGTTGTTGTGATAGAGTAAGTGTTGTTGATGAGTTTATAAAATTTATCCCAATTCCAATACGGACCAGGGTCGCTGTGTGTTTGACTTGGATACATTTGATGGCCTTTAATTTTTGTACAAGAGCCTAAACCGCATTGAGGAGTTGTGCCAGAACAACCCGGACCATAATAACAACGTAAAGGATTAATTGAATTTGATGTGCAAATATCACGAACTAAATTAGCAGAAGAAACATACATTGCGTTGGTGTACCAAGCTGAACTACTTGCGTAACCTTCGTGTTCTAATCCAACTGTGTAAGGATTTTCAGAACCAATATGCCAAGCTTTATCAACTTCTAAAATCATTTGTGTTACTTGTCCGTCACTACTACGTAAAACATAATGTGCAGAAGCATTGGCACTACAATTTTTAAACCACGAAATACAACCTGAATAACTCCCTTCAACATCATGAATAGCAACTGCAGTGATTTGTGTACCTGAACGTGAACTATAATTACAAGTCGTAGGATTCCATAAAGCCGGACCGTAATCAGGTGAAAAAGTTACAGAAGGAGTATTCGATTTATAATTTTGTCCACTTTGCGAAAGAATACTTGTTTTAGAAATTTTTACTGTTGAAGAACTTAGAATATTGTAATTCTCGCCAAAAATTTCAGGAAGATTTAAATTGTAATCCGGAAAACTGTAAGCATCTTGAAATTCGCCGTTGTTTAAAAACCAAAATAATTGGTAAAGGTGAGAGTTGATAACGAAATCATTAATTAAGTCGTTTGCCAAAGGCAATTCACTTAATTCAATTAAAATTGTTTTATAATCAGTAGCGTTTTTTGAAAATGCATTATGTTTTTGTTGAAGCGCGTTATAAGCCGCGGCACACGCAATTATAGAAGTCTCCGGATTTTTTTTAATATCTTCTTCTGTAAATCCTGATAGGTTTGAAACTAAAGACAGATTACTTCTGAAATAACCTTTTCCGTTTTCAATTAATCCCATAACACCATAAGCTGTTGGAATGCCTGTGCAAGCGTGTTCTGGATTATTTAAATGTTGGAAACGCGTTTGTGTATAAGCAACCGCTTCTAAAATTCCTTTTGGAACTGTTGGATATAAAGAATAGGCCTTTTTAAATTGCTGCGAATAAGGATTTTCAATTACTAATTCTTTGGCAGTTGAAAGTAAAAAAGTGAAGGTAAAAATGAGAAGTAAAAGTTTTTTCATCAGTATTTTTTTGACTGAATAAATTTACAGAATTAAAGAGCTTCTATTCTGAAATAATAGTAAAATGAGAGGGAAATGTTGGAAAACAGTCCTAAAACGATTTTAGCGATTTAATTAAGAAAATAATTCCTGCTTCTTTGTTATCAACTCAATAAATTGCTTTAAATAAAAAGACCGCGTATAAGCGGTCTTTTTAAAATCTTTACTCATTAATGAGTGTAGTAGAAAAACTTTGCGTGCCGTATTCTACTTTAAGGTGGTATTCACCTTGTGCGAGCTGTGAAATGTTAATAGTTTTAGATGTTGAACCATTTTCAAATTTCGCGCTAAGGACTCTTCTTCCTATAATATCGGTCAAACTTACTTTTATTTCTTCCTGAACGTATTGCGTTAATTTTATTGTTACATCTTTTGTAAAGATGTTCGGATTTATAGTAACTAAAGTTTCTAACTTCAATTCTTTAACATCTGATAAGGGATGATTAGTATCTGCTTTTGAGTTTACAAAAGCTGTGATAAGAACCAAGAGTAACAATTTTTTCATTTATGCGTTTTTTTGCTTCGCAAATGTACATCTTTAAAAGCCTCTTTTGAAGGAAATGACATTAAATAAAGGTTAAATGTGCAAAAAAGGGACTAAAACGATTTTAGGATTTCCATTTGGAAATAAGTTCCGAAGCCAGCTTATATGGGTTGATAGTTCCTTTTAATAAAAGGTCTTCCATTTTTGCTAATTCTGCTTTTACAGCAGGATTATTGTAGAATTTTTCCTTTAGTTTATCAGCAATACTTTGGTGCACCACTCTTTTAACTGTGTATTACGTTTTTTAGCGAAATACCCATTCGATTCGGTAAGTAATTTATATTCGTCTATAATTCTTACCACATTGGTAACGCCATCGTTTTGTAAAGCGGAACAAGTATCTACCTTCGGAATCCATCCGCTTTCTGTTGGTGGAAATAAATGCAATGCATGAGCGTATTCTCCCCTTGCATTTTTTGCTTTCTGAATATTTGCTCCGTCGGCTTTGGTGATAATAACCGAATCAGCCATTTCCATAATGCCGCGCTTAATACCTTGTAATTCATCTCCGGCACCGGCTAACATCAGTAACAAAAAGAAATCTGTCATCTGACTAATTGTAATTTCACTTTGTCCAACCCCAACAGTTTCTACAATAATAAAATCGTAGCCTGCAGCCTCACATAATAAAATAGTTTCGAATGTTTTTTGTGCAACACCACCTAAGGTGCCTGAGCTAGGTGAAGGGCGAATATAAACTTTAGGATGAACGGATAATTTTTCCATTCGTGTTTTATCGCCTAAAATACTCCCTTTACTTTTCTGACTGCTAGGGTCTATTGCTAAAATGGCCACTTTATGTCCGCTATCGGCTAATTCTAAACCAAAGCTTTCAATGAATGTACTTTTTCCCACACCGGGAACACCTGTGATACCTAAACGAAAAGATTTTCCTGTTTTTTCAATCACGCCATCAATAACTTTTTCTGCAATTAGCTGATGTTCTTCTTTGGTAGATTCAACTAAAGTTATTGCACGGCTAAGAATAGAAATATCTCCGGCTAAAATTCCTTTAATGTAATAATCAGGTGTATTTAAAGTTGAATTACTCAAAACGTAAATGTTTAACTGAGATACCTGAGTTTTGTAATTCTTTTAAAGAGTCTATGCCAATTTGTAAATGATTTGTTACAAAACCTTCAGTTACTTTTTTATCGCTTTCCTCTGTTTTAACTCCTTCAGGAGTCATGGGTTGGTCGCTCACTAATAACAGAGCTCCTACAGGTATTTCGTTATGAAAGCCTACGCTAAATATTGTGGCAGTTTCCATGTCAATGGCCATTACACGTATCTCGCGCAAGTACTCTTTAAATTCTTCATCATGCTCCCATACGCGACGGTTAGTAGTATAAACTGTACCTGTCCAATAATCGCGGCCACTTAAACGGATGGTGTAAGAAATTGCTTTTTGTAAATTAAAAGAGGGTAGAGCAGGAACTTCTAAAGGTAAATAATCGTTACTGGTTCCTTCACCACGAATAGCTGCAATAGGAAGAATTAAATCGCCAATTTGATTTTTCTTTTTAAACCACCGCACTTGCCTAAAAACAAAACAGCTTTGGGCATAATTGCAGTTAACAAATCCATAATGGTTGCTGCCATAGCACTGCCCATACTAAAATTAATAATAGTAATGCCATCATGAGTAGCGCTTTGCATTGGCTTATCTAAGCCCTCAACAGGTACCTTGTTTAAATCGGCAAACATTTTTACATAGCCTCCAAAGTTTGTGAGTAAAATATAGGATCCGAAATCTTCTAGCTTTTTACCAGTATAACGCGGTAGCCAGTTGTTTACTATTTCTTCTTTCGTCTTCATTAAAATTTCTTATTTTGTATCACTTTATTAAGTAAAGATATTTATAAAATTGGAATCTTCCCTCATATATCCAACATTTAATGTACGCATAAAACACGAGAATAACAAAGCTTATGTTTTTGACGAAATACGAAAGAAATGGATATTGTTAACGCCTGAAGAGTGGGTGAGACAACACTTAGTTAATCATTTGATAACGCAAAAAAATGTACCTGCTTCATTAATTTCTGTTGAGAAGGAAATTAACCTGAATAACACCCGTAAACGTTACGATGCGGTAATTTATAATAAAACCATGAATCCAGTTTTGTTAATTGAATGTAAAGCGCCCGATGTTCCAATTACAGAAACTACTTTAGAACAAACGTTGCGTTACAATTTGATTTTAGGAGTGAACTATTTATTGATGACAAACGGCCTTACGCAATTTGTAATTCAAGTTGAAAACGGGAAGGCAAAATTAATTAGCGACTTACCGAATTACAACGAACTTATTGCTTAATTATTTTTTTAGTAGTTGTTTGTCTTTTCGAACTTACCGTTAAAAAATAAATTCCCTGTTCTAATCCCAATAAAGAAATTGTTTTTTGATTAGTTTCCGCAATTAATTTTTTTCCTGTAATATCAAATAAACTCATTGACATTTCATCATCTGAAGTTATGGTTACTAAATCAGTTGTTGGATTCGGATAAACGGAAAATGAAGTAGCGAAACTATTTTCAGTTATACCGGTAGTAAACATGTTTAATTTATATTTTCTAAAGAAACGCCAAATCTGAACTGAGGCACTAAAATCCTGATTGGTTACACCAATAGTAATTGACGCGCCCGGCCAAGTGTGTGCGCCGCCATTTACTCTGTATAATTCGTTAGTGGCACCTAATGTTCCGCCACTCCATAAAAAATGATCAGCTGTACAACCATCGCCTAAATTAATATTTGGAACAGCACTTGTTGTTGGTACAGCATTTGTATTATTATTAATGCGCCAGAATTTCATTAAGGAATCCACTGCAATCATACCACTCCCTCCATTGTAAGGAACGGTTCCGTCAGCCGTTCCATGAACATGCATAACAGGTACTGGTCGGCCCGGATTACAAGTGGGACTAACCGTAGAAAACATAGTTCCTGTAACACCTGCAATAGCTGCAATTTTGTTACTTAGGTTACAAGCTAAAAAATTACTCATAAAGCCACCATTACTCATACCAGTTGAATAAATACAATTCGGGTCAATATTGTAGATAGTTTTTAAACTATCTATTAATTGGGAAATAAATAATAAATCGTTTGCACCTGAAGGAGAAATACCCGCGTTCCAATAAGGTTGATTACTGGCATCTTTTGTACCTTGCGGATGTACAATTAAAAACTTAGCTGTATCAGCAATCGGCATAAAGTTTCCATAAATCTGTTGGGCTTGGGCACTGGATGTATATCCATGCATATTAATTACTAATGGATAAGCTTGAGAGCCTGTATAGGATAATGGTCGGTATAAACGATAGGTACGGTATATACTTGATGAGTTGATACTATCTACAATTGTTACGCCTGTTTGTGCGGAAACAAAAAAGCCTGCTAATAATAACAGGCTTAAGTATAATTTAGCTTTTTGCATAAAGCTAAGATAGTTAAAATTAGTTATTCAACATAACCGGCATCACCAACATTAAAACATCTTCTCCTGGGTTTGATTTTTGTGATGGAACGATAATTCCCGCACGGTTAGGAGCGCTCATTTCAATAGTGATTTCATCACTTTCTAAATTGCTTACCATTTCCACTAAGAATTTAGAATTAAAGCCAATTTCCATGTCTTCGCCTACATAAGAGCAAACTAAACTTTCGTGACCTTCATTTGCAAAATCTAAATCTTCTGCTGAAACTACTAAATGACTACCATTTATTTTTAAACGTATTTGATGTGTTGCTTTGTTAGCGAAAACACTTACACGTTTAATAGCACCAAGAAAAGAAGAACGGTCGATAGTTAATTTATTAGGATTTTGTTTTGGAATTACGGCTTCGTAGTTTGGATATTTTCCATCAATTAAACGGCAAACTAAGTTGATGTTTCCAAAAGAAAATAATGCGTTGGTTTTATTGAATTCAACTTTCACAGCGTCGTCAATTCCTGTCAATAATGCTTTTAAAACATTCAAAGGTTTTTTAGGCATGATGAAAGATGTTGAAGCGCCTGCTTTTGCATCGTTACGGATATAGCGTACTAGTTTATGCGCATCTGTAGCAACGAAAATGGTATTGGTTTCAGTAAACTGACAAAACACGCCGCTCATTACAGGACGTAAATCATCATTACCTGTTGCGAAAATAGTTTTGTTAATAGCTGAAGCTAAAATATCACTTTTAATTACGATGGAAGATTGTGAATCTAACTTCGGCATTTTAGGATATTCTTCTCCGTTGTGTCCGGTTAAAGTATAATCACCTGTTTCTGTTTTTAATTTTGCTGAGAATTTTTTATCATCAATAATAAAAGAAATTGGTTGCTCAGGTAAACTGGCTAATGCATCTTGTAAAGTTTTAGCAGGAATAGCAATTGATCCGCCTTTCGTAGCTTCAACTTTTAAACTGGTTGTAATAGTAGTTTCCATATCGCTTGCCGAAATGGTTAACTCATTATTATTTACTTCAAACAAAAAGCAATCTAAAATAGGAATAGTATTATTTGTGTTTAATACGCCGCCAACGGCTTTTAAGTGTTTAAGTAATGTGGAGGATGAAACTACAAAATTCATAAGTCAGGTTTTTCAGTTTGTATAATGCCAAAGAGCAGTAGTGCTTTTGCAATACCGCTTTTCTATCTAACAAATTTAGGTTTCGCCTTAGAAAACTGCCATAATAATGGCTTTAGTTTTGAACTACTTTTTAACAGTAGATTTAGGGAGGAAATAGCCATTGGTTTGAAGAATTTTCCCAAACACATAATACTGAACAAGGGCAGTTTCTTTACCGGTGTTGAAACTCATAAAAAAAGCGGTCGGGATCATATTTATATTCAACACCATATTTCTTATTAATCTCCCAAGTAGAATTTTTACGAACGAAGTTAAATTCCTTTGTTTCGTTCTGATTTGAAGTAATGCTAAGTTTAATAAAAGGCACAGCATTTTGTATTGAGTCCACTAAGCGTTGATTCACCTTAGTAAGTAGTTTTTCGTAACTAATGTTCTGGAAATAGGCGAGGTACTGTTTCATTCGCACTTCATCAAATGGCAATTGGGTTCCGTTTAATTTTTGTAATTCGAAATTAGTAGTGCTGTTAAGTTTGATTACAAAAGATGAATCGGGGAACTCACTGAATTCTACTTTTATCGCCTTCATTTGTGGGGGGATATAGTTAATTACAACTCTTTCTCTCCATTCATTCTCATTAAGTATGTAACGTGAAGAAAGATAGCCGTTAAAGCCCGGAATGCACATTAAAAATGGCTCTTCATAATTCTCCATATTATCCAAATCAGTTAATATCATGTAAGTGGCATCGTTATCCATTCCTTCATGACCAACATAATATTGCTTTATTAACTCGTCATTATGAAAAGCTTGAACTTTAATAGAATGTCCAATCATTTGTTTAATAACACCTGCTTTCGCATTTTTAGAAACAGTTGATTTTACATCCAACATTTTCATGGTATAAAGCAAAAGGTTAATAGCGTCGGCACGACAAGGATATTTGTTAGGAGTAACCCATCCTGTTTTGGTTCTTTCGAGCGTAATAGAATTCCCGTTTTTATCGGCCATGAAAATTTTTGTAACGGAAGCGGTATCTTCAATTTTAAAATCTCTTGATTCTTTGTCGATTGTGCTTCCGCTGGTTTTGTTTTTGTAGATGTAAAACGATACCGCACAGAGTATAGCTAAAAGTGTAATAACAATTAAGGAAGATTTATTCTTCATAATAGTAAAAAAATAATTAAAGGAAATACGGGGTTATTTCCTGGTTTTGCTGTATTCGCTGCGCTTGTTAAACAAGGCATCGGCAAGTTTATTGTAACGTAAAGAGATTTCAAAACCTCCAACAGTTCTTGATGCTTTTCTGTAGCTCGATACATTGGCGTCATAAGAAATACCAATAGCATAAGTACCCATATCAATTAGTACTTGTGGAATAATAGCATCATCTACACGGTAAAACATGCCAACACCCATAGAGTTTTCTACTTTCTCACCTGTAATTTTTGTTCCGTTTTTAAAACGGTATTTTAAATATGTACCTGCGGTTATTTCTCTTGCCGGACCCTGCATCATGAAAATTGCAGTTGGGGTAACCGATAATTTTGTATTACTAATATCAAATCTTGAAACAATAGAAGCAGATATACGATAAGGCAATCTGTAACCTTCAATAGTTACGGTTTGTCCTGCAGCATTAACATAACTGTTGTTTCCATAATCTTGTTCCGGTTGGTTTAAGTGATAACCTGCAATTCCTATTCTTAAACTTTTAATATCATCGCGGTCGTTACGAGTTTTAAGAGAAGTGTATTCGTAAGCTAAACCTGCTCCAAAATCTGAGCTTGTGAAATTGTGATATACAACAGATTCCTGACTTGCAAGTGAAGGGTCAATTTCAGTACCATTAAATTGTGAAGCGTAAGTTAATTTGGCATAGTTTGCACTATTCATTGTTACGCCGCCATAAATACCTGCAGATAAAACTGCTTTTTTCGACATTTTTAAAATTGCACTGATGTTGAAATTAGCAATGGTTTGTGATAAGTTAGCAGCTCCGGCTTTATCACTAAAAATATTCATACCAATTCCTAAAAACGCGTTCTTGTATCGGTTTCTAAAAACACCACCGTCAACCGATAATCCCATGGTTTGGTAAGCCTTGCCCATTGAAGCCCATTGATTACGATAACCTGCAATTACCCTGTAATAACCGGGAAAAAAACCGGTGTTTGCAGGATTATACATTAAAGGTGCTTCCTGAATCTGAGCTAAATGGATATCCTGAGCTTTTACTTCTGAGGTAAGAAGTGAAAGTAAAAGAAAGGAAAGTATACTTATTTTTTTCATAAATGTTTTTCTCAGTGTGGTTTAACGTATTAAAGTAACATTGCCTTTAACTACTTTGTATTCGTTTAATACGTTCTTGTATTTTAAAATATAAGCGTATACTCCCGTTTGGGCTTGTGTACCATTATGTGTCCCATCCCATCCTAAAGTATATTCGTTGGCCCTGAATACTTCTTGTCCCCAACGGTTCCAAACTTGCATTTCATAATCACGGGCGTAACGTGCTTGAGCACCTAAAGGTGAGAAAATATCATTAATGCCATCAGCGTTCGGCGTAAAGCCAGTTGGCATCACAATATCATTTCGTTTGTCGGCAAATACAGCGGTAATATTATCACTTTCGCCAATAACAAAGGTGATAGAATCTTTAAATAAAAAATCCTGATCATTCAATGCCCAAGGAGTAGCGGTTGTACTATTTGTTTGCGCTGTAAATTCCCAATGGTCGAAAACATAAAGTGAAGTATCGGTTGGCCAAGCTTCCAAGTATGAATTTAAATATGGGAAATTAAATTTGTACTGATAGTATTCGCCACTCCACACAAAATTGGTTAGGTGTAAACTATTAAAATCAACAGTTCCTGCACCAACAGGTTTAACATCAATATTAATATTAAATGGACCGTTCATGTTATTACACTTAGTAAATAATGAATCAATTTTATCGCAACGGGTATTTAAACGATATCTCAAGGTATCCATTGCTAAATCCCAATCAGGCTGATTAACTGTCCAGAAGGCAGTATGGAATGGCATTTCTGGTGTGAAGACCTGTTTGAAATAATCAAAATGGGCGAGCATTTTATCGCACCGCAATGTTGTGTTGAGTAAATCCATATAACGATTCATGTACTCGTTACGGAAAACAGGATTGGTTAATAATTGCTTTAATACTAAACCATGACCAACATAAGAAGTAGCAGGTGTTGTGTAAGATGTTGCAGGTTGAGTATAAACTGTGTTTGTATAAATACAAGGAGAAACATACATGTTACTCATGGTAAGTGTTTTTGGTGCAACACCAATATCTAAGATATTATTCATATCCCACATAAAGTAACGCCACTTCATCATAGTATCAGCGTAAGCAGGCATGTTACCATTATTGGTTTTACGCCACCACGACATGTTGTATCCAACGATATCGGCATTTGCTAAATAACTGTTGTAAATAAAGAAGTCAGTAATACTGTATTTACTTAAACGCTTCATGGCATTATTGTAATAATTGGGTACAGACATCAGACCGTTAGGACGAACATAGTTAAATACCCCTAAACTACTTGTTAAAGGACCCGTCATTGGCGTTGTTACCCAACCCGTATCTAAATTATTAGTGAGAGTAGTACCGAGACCATGTTGTCGTAAAATATCAACGGAATCTTTATTTAAACCAAAATAATAATTCAAATAATTTTGATCAGGAATTTCGCGGAATTCATAAATCCCCCAATAACAACCATTCACAAACGTACGAATTGGTTTGTAGTGCATTCCTTCCATTGCTAAACCGTTTTTCATAGCGTAGGTTTGCGCAAAAGCATCACGCATATGAGTTGTACGTAATGGTAGTGGGGTTGCAACCGTTGGTGTTTTAGCGGAGAAATTATCTTTACCTGCTGCTCTGATTTCAAAATTTGGAAAATTGGTTCTAGTACTTGTTCCTAACATCGCATCATTGTAAATGTTTCCGGTTATTCTACAACCTTGACCCGTTCGATCATCAAAGCCGACATCAAAACCACGTTGTTGATTTAACCAACCATCATTGGGTGGTTGTGATAAACTACCACCAACTTCAGAATAGAATTTATTTTTATCAAAGTACTCGCAATGCACCGTGGAGGCACCACCAACAACGAAGAAGTTAGTGTTGGTGACTATGGATAATACACCGAAGCCGGGATTAACAACAATATCGGCGCCATCAAAAAAAGTATTGGTTTCTTCGAAACTTGGTAAATATAAATTAGCTAAAGAAGCAGAGCCGACACCATTGGGTTTCGGATAAGTAACAGCAGTTATTACACTGGTTAAACCACTCATTGGTATTGGTGTAGTTATACCATCCTGATAGGTATAAGTTGTTGCGGCTGTAGCATTCTCAACGCAACCAGTATAACTGGCACAAGGGATACTTCCTCCAGGTGCACTGCAATCACCACGGGTATAATTTATTTGAAAGTTAACTGTATCAGGTATCCACATGTCGTAGTTTCCTGTAATTGGCGGTGTGAATCCTGCAGTTGCCGGAGTTGTAAAAGTTGGAGTTGGTGCATAACCAAGGAATACGTTAGCAGCAGGAACGGCTACGAAATTCGAAGTGTTAACTCCACCGGTAGCTCCTGCGTTAAACAATTGCCAGCCTATAAATTTATCTCCGTCAGGGTATCTGCCCCAAGTATCATTTGCTTTAGTTCTTCTTACGTAAATCGAATCTTTAATAACACCGAAATAAGTTAACATTAACCATTGGTTGCTACATTGCTCAATGGTGAAATTTGTATGCCAACGTCCGCCTGGCCCTGGTTCTTTTTTATTTAATCCACTGCACCAAAAAGTCATGTATTGTCCCGGACCAAGTGTTAATCCCGGAGGCATTTTCCACATGTATAAATTGGTTTTGCTATTGGTTAAATAGTGATCATCGAGAGAAAGTGTAAAGCCCGGAGTAGCATTGTATAATTCTACGTAATCAACACCTGCGTTCCCAAACCCATCGAGATTAGCTCCATTGGTCCAGCATGCTTCATTTATTAAAATTTGTGATTTGGCTGAGTTAAAAGTTAACGCCAATAATATAAAAAATACAATTCTCTTCATGTGTTGAACGGTTTTTACCATCTAAACCTCAAATTTAGCTATTATAACTTAAAATACCAAGTCTTTAACAGCTTAATTTTCAGCATGGTGGTGTTTATTATACTATAACGAAGCAAACAGCCAAAAGGATGGGTTGATTGCAAAAAATATTTTTCGAAACCCGTCCAATTTGTCCATTCAATGTTAAAATCTAAATAGTAAAAAATGGTACAAAGCCTTACATTTGTAGTCCCAAAATGAGCGATCTAATAAAACACGAGTGCGGTGTAGCTTTAATCCGCCTCCTGAAGCCGGTTTCCTACTATAAAACCAAATATGGTTCGGCAAGATACGGCCTACACAAAATGTATCAGCTCATGGAAAAAATGATAAACCGCGGACAAGACGGCGCCGGTTTAGCTACCATAAAATTAGACGCAAAGCCAGGAACTACTTATATAGATCGCATCCGTTCAGTTGAACCAAAAGCGACGCAAGATATTTTTTCTCAAGTCAACGATTTATTTGTAAACGCTTCTCGTAAAAAACCCGAGGAATATAAAAGTGGCGAGTGGCAAAAAGAAAATATTCCATTTTTAGGAGAGTTAATGTTAGGTCATTTACGTTATGGAACTTTCGGAAAAAACGGAGTTCATAGCTGTCACCCGTTCCGTCGCCAAAATAATTGGATGGCACGTAATTTAGTTGTTGCCGGAAATTTTAATCTCACTAATGTTGATGAACTTTTTGATCATTTAGTGGAATTAGGTCAGCACCCCCGCGAAAAGGCCGACACTATTACAGTGATGGAAAAAATCGGTCATTTTTTAGATAAAGAAAACGACCGTTTGTTTAAGAAATTTAAAGAAGAAGGTTTAGATAACGAAACCATTTCTAAAAAAATTCAGGATAATATTGATGTTGCTTCTATTTTAATTGAAAGTAGTAAGCGTTGGGATGGAGGCTATGTAATGGCGGGTATGATGGGACATGGTGATGCTTTTGTTTTACGTGATCCAAATGGAATTCGTCCGGCTTATTATTACATGGATGATGAAATTTTGGTTGTTGCCAGCGAGCGTCCTGTAATTCAAACTGTATTTAATGCGCCTTTCGAACAAGTTCAGGAAGTAAAACCGGGACATGCTATTATTATTAAGAAAAATGGAACTTTATCTCACGAAGAAATTGTTGCACCATTAGAGAAAAAGGCTTGTTCGTTTGAACGGATTTATTTTTCACGAGGAAACGATGCGCAAATTTATAGCGAGCGGCAAGCTCTCGGCCGTTATTTAGTGCCGGCTGTTTTACGTTCTGTAAATTATGATTTAGATAATACAGTTTTCAGTTATATTCCCAATACAGCTGAGGTTGCTTTTGGAGGATTGATAGAAGGTTTAGATGATTATTTAAATAAACACAAAGCCACCGAAATTTTAAAAGCGGGAACAACTATTGCAGAGCCACAATTAAGTAAAATACTTTCGGTCCAACCTAGAATTCATAAAGTAGTTTTAAAGGATGTGAAGCAACGTACTTTTATTACAGATGATGAAAGTCGTGATATTATGGTGAATTTAGGTTACGATGTAACTTATGGAACTGTAAAAAAAGGAGTAGATAATTTAGTGGTACTCGATGATAGTATTGTACGTGGTACCACTTTAAAGCAAAGTATTTTAAGAATATTAGACCGATTAGAACCAAAAAAAATAATTGTAGTTTCCTCAGCTCCGCAAATTCGTTATCCGGATTGTTATGGTATTGATATGGCGGTACTCAGTAAATTTGCTGCCTTCGATGCAACTGTTGCTTTATTAAAAGAAACCGGTCGTGAAGCAGTTTTAAAATCGGTTTACGAAAAAGCTTTGGCTGAAGTAAAAAAACCAAAAGAAGAACAAGTAAACGTGGTGAAAGAAATTTACAACACCTTTACAACCGAAGAAATTTCTCAAAAAATTGCTGAATTAATTAAGCCTGCCGATTTAAAAGCAGAGCTTGAAATCATTTATCAAAATATTGAGGGCTTACATTTATCTTGTCCTGATAATTTAGGCGATTGGTATTTTACAGGCAACTACCCAACTCCGGGTGGTAATAAAGTAGCGAACCGTGCTTTCATTAATTTTATGGAAGGTAACAACGTAAGAGCTTATTAGGAATGTTGAATTTTAAATGTTGGATGATGAATTGAAATGCAATTAATTCAACATTTATCATTTCTAAAACGTCAACTTATATTGCGGAATAATAAAGAACTTTAACTGGTAATCGGTTTTTATGCTCTTAGTGTTGAGGTCGTAAATTTGTTGAAACACATTGTCGTGTTGAGTAATGTTTTGAATATCCACACTTACTTCATGTGTAAACCGTTTAGTGTTTAATCTGTACGATGGCTTAACATCCATCCTAAAATATTCAGAATATTGTTTTGTATAGGCTTGTGTTCCGTCTCTGACTTCATCACCATAAGCAATAGAGGCTGCTAAATCAATCGGTACATAACGTTTACCACCTGCATAAGTGAATTTCACATCTAATCCAATAATATGTTTCTCTTTAATTTTAAATTCTTTTCCACCTAAGGCGTTAAAAACATAATTTCCATTAAACGCGGAGTTGCGGTAAACTTTATCACTTCCAACATATTTACTTTGGAAAACGGAGCCCGTAATTAAAAAGTAATACCCCTTGCTATAAAACTTCTCGATGGTTAATTCAACACCATAATTTTCGCCGGTACCGTTACTCACTAAACTATCCACATTCGGACTATTAAAATCTGCTCCTAAATTAATGGCTGAAAAATAATCTTTACGGCTTCGAACAGGAACGCCATACATGTATTGATAATAAAATTCTGTTTTAATACGAACGTTATTAGCGATGTTCACATCATAAGCTAAAATACCATGGATAGCTCTTGTAAAATCTAAATTCCTATTAGTTTCAACATTGCCTTGTGTTGTTTTTGAAGTAGCAAAATATAAATACAAAGGTTGAACCTGACTGTGCATCCCTGCCCCGAAACTTAAAGTTTGTTTGCTGTTTATTGAATATTTTAGTCCTAAGCGTGGTTCAGGAGCTTGCGCTGAATTGAGTAAAAAATATTGGTAGCTAACACCCGTATTCAAAGTGAGTTTATCATTGAATTTATGTTGCCATTGAAAAAACACTCTTCCTAACGAAGTTTCTCCTTTGTAATCACGTAAAGTAATAAAACCTAAACTATCAAAATTGTTAGTGCTATCAATAAACGTAGTGTAAAATAAATCGTAGTAAGCTCCAACATTTATGAAATTACGCGAGTTAAATTTTTTGTTGTAAGTGAAGTTAGCCGAATATTTTACTGTGCTCGAATTATTTCTGTACTCAGGATTTATAGTGTAAGGATTAGTATTGGTATCAATTCTATCAGCTTGAATAAAATTTATTTGGCCGCTAGTGCCAATATTAAATTTGGTGTAAGAACTTGAATTCAATAAATACGTATGAGAAATTCCTGCTGCTCCAACATTCGCTTTAAAATAAGTATCGCGACCACTATACCCGTATAAATTATTTTTTTTGGATTGCTGACTTGAAAGAAGTTCCACATAACTGAGTCCGCCTATACCCCAAACAGAGAATTTCCCTAATTTTTTAGTGGGGAAATCAGCTTTAAAAGTTAAATCCTGATATTGTGGTACAGCGTCGCCTGTTCCAAAATCTAACCCTAAATATTTAAATGCGGAGAGTGTAGAGTAACGGTAATTAATTAAAAACGAACCTGCTTTTTTCTTTTTCGAGAAAGGACCTTCTGCGCCTAATTCAAAACCATTGAAACCGATTTGCGTTAAGAATTCATATTTCTCATTATTACCCGAACGCATTTTTAAATCGAAAACACCAGCCGTTGCATTGCCATAATCCGCAGGAAAAGCCCCCGTCATAAAATCAGAATTATCTAAAGTGTTATTGTTTAGAATGCTGATTGGCCCACCTGTTGAACCCAAAGAACCAAAGTGATTAGGGTTTGGAATATCTAAACCATTTAATCGCCATAAAATTCCAAGAGGCGAATTTCCTCTAATAATAATATCGTTTCTACTATCATTAGCACCACTAACTCCGGCAAAGTTGGCGGCCATACGCGCAGGGTCATTACGACTTCCGGCATAACGAGAAGCGTCTTCTGCAGAGAAAACGCGTGAGCTCACCGTTGACATTTTATTATTGGTTTTGGTTTTATCTTGTTCAGCAACAATAGTAACTTCATTAGCTTGCACCGCGTTTTCTTCCAATTCAATATTTAAGACTGTTTCTTTACCGCTACTTAAAATTACAGTTTGAGATTTTTCTTTGTAGCTAATTAAAGAAATTTTTATAGCCCATCGTCCTAATGTAATACTATCTAAACGAAACTTTCCATTCTCATCGGTGATAACGGCTTTGATTGGATTGGTGTTTAGTACAGCGACAACTGCACCGGGTAAAGGACTTTGCGTTTGTTTATCAATTACAACACCACGAACAGTTTGTTTTAAAGTTTGCGCATTAAAAACAAAACAAGAAAATAGAAAAACTATGAGAACAAACCTTTTCATTATTGTGGGTACTGTGGATTTAGCAGACAAGGAATAGTGTGATTGCAATACGCATCATCAATTTCAATCTTTACACTTTGTGATTTTTTTTGTGCGTCGATAGTCATATCAACTTTTCCCCAAGCTTGTTTTAAACACTCGGTGTCAAAATTTTTTGCGTCAGTGCCGTCTGGCGTTTGTTTATTATAGCGCCACGCTTCATAAACTTTATAGGAGCCGACTTTTAATTTTATTTTTAAATAACCATTTGCATTAGTTGTTGTTTTGCAAATTTTTCCATTAGCCGAAACAATAACTAATTTTTTATTGGCGAAAGGTTTTGGCTTTTCTAAGTCAGCAAGAATTTCAGGATTGGGTCTGGCGCCACCGCAGTAGGTTTGTTTTTGTAAAATCTGAACATTCACTTTGGTTTGAGCAAACAAACTAAAAGGAAGTAATAGAAAAAATAATGCTTTCATATTATGGTGTTGTTGATGAAACGGGAATTATTTTTCCGTTAAAATATTGATGTCCTGTTAAAGCAAAATCTATAATAAAATTAGCCATTTGTTTAGGTTGAAGTGGGGCTTTGTAGCCCGGAAAAGCTTTGCTTAGCATTTCAGTTTGTACAGCGCCTAACGCTAAGCAATTAACGGAAATATTTTTGTCTTTAAATTCCTCAGCTAAACATTCTGTTAATCCTGCTAAAGCAGATTTTGAAGAAGAGTAGGCGCTAAGTCCTGGAAATTTTGAACTTCCTTGAACACCACCCATACTGCTAATATTAACGATGTGTGATTTATTTTTTTTACCAAGTACTGGTAATAATTTTTGTATGAGTAAAAATGGCGCAAACACATTTACGCTGTAGATATAAGTTAATTCCTTTGATGTTATCTTTTCGAAAGGTTTATTTACAATGGTGCCGGCATTATTAATTAAAATATCTAATTGAACTTTTTTATTTTTGATAATAGTGAGAATTCTGTTCTGGGTAGGCGTTTTATTTAAATCCCCAAAAACAGTAATTAAATTGTTAGGATGATTTTTATGAAGAGATGTTAACTCTTTAGAGCTTCTGGAAACAGCCAAAACGGTATTTTCTTCGTCTACCAAAAATTGTTTAACAATTTCTAACCCTATTCCTTTGGAGGCACCTGTAACTACTATAAACATATTGCGTAGATTTGTAGCACGAATATACGGCTAAAAAACACAATGCATTTTAACTCACATAAAAGATTTTTTATTTTTCTGTTAAGTTTTAATCTGGCTGTAATGTTTTGTGTTGCCCAATCAGATTCAATTTCAAAACCCAGAAAACCTAAAAATGAAAAACCATTTATAGATCGTTTATTTTGGGGCGGTACAGTTGGAGCTTGGATAGGGAATCCCACTTTTATTGACGCCTCTCCACTAATAGGCTATAAAGTAACCGAGAGATTTTCGGTAGGCGTCGGTGCTATTTATAACTACTACAGTTACCGTTATAATAATTACAAATACAGCGTTAATTTTTATGGTGGTAGAGTAATGGCTCGTTATTTTATTTTAGAAAATGTTTATTTACAAGCGGGTTATGATAGAATCAACAGAGATAATCCTTATTCCTATAAACCAAACGCCAGAATTTGGATTGAAAATATTTTAGTTGGAGGTGGTTTACGCTACCCTATAAGCGATAATATTTATTGCGCCGCTTCCGGCTTGTGGAATTTGAATGATACACCACTTTCCCCATACCCCAATCCAATTATTCAAATTGGTTTCGTTGGGAGCTTTTAGGAACCCAAAAATTTAGTCGAATTATTCTCGCTTTCATCGAATTTGGCTTTCCGAGGTATTGACTTTGAGACCTTGATTTATTATCATTACTAAACTAAAAAATTACCGCATGAAAAAAAATCTTCGCTTTTTTTCATTTTAAGCTTTTAAGCTTGAATATTATTTCACAAGAATGGACAGAAAAAATGCTTCAACCCGGAGCAAATTTTTACGATATCCAAAAAGAGTTTAATACCTATTGGTCTACCCACGATAATACCGAAAAAGGTAAAGGCTGGAAGCAGTTTAAGCGATGGGAACATTACATGGAGCAACGTGTTTATCCAAGTGGGAACTTAACGCTGCCTAGTCAGAATATGCAAAATTTCGAAAGTTTTTTGCAAGCTAATTCAACACAAAAAACTTCTAACCCTAATTTGATTGCATCTACAACTTGGACAGCAGTTGGTCCGATGGGTGCAATAGCAGGTTCAGCAGGCGGACAATTTTTAAAATCGGGCCGAATTAATTTTGTAACCATCCATCCTGCAGGATCTAACACATTATTTGTTGGCGCTCCCGCAGGAGGTTTATGGAAGTCTACCAATGGCGGAACAAGTTGGACTACAAATACTGATTTATTACAAGTTATTGGTTGTTCGGATTTAGTTATTGATCCAACCAATCCAAACATTATGTATTTGGCAACCGGCGACGGAGATGCTGGAGATACATATTCAATTGGTGTTTTAAAATCAACAGATGGTGGTTTAACTTGGGTTGCAACCGGAATGGTTTGGACTGTTAATCAAGGACGTTTAATCCGCAAACTAATTATCGATCCAACAAATACTCAAATTGTAATGGCAGCTACAAATATTGGTATTTACAGAACCACAAATGGTGGAACAACTTGGACTCAAGTGTATGCAACAAGCACACATGATTTAGAATTTATGCCAGGTAACTCAAATATAGTTTATGCCGGTGGCGCAACATTTAGAATTTCTACTAACAACGGCGCTACATGGACACAAGTGAGTGCTGGTATTCCTACTACAGGTGTTAACCGAATGGCAGTGGCTGTTACTCCTGCTAACCCAAATTATGTTTACGTTTTAGCGGGATCAAGCACTAATAGTGGATTCCAAGGATTTTATCGTTCTACTAATAGTGGTACAAGTTTTTCAACAATGGCAACAACACCTAATTTATTAGGATGGAGTAATACAGGAAGTGATACAGGTGGGCAATCATGGTATGATTTATGTATAGCTGCATCACCATTAAATCAAGATGAAGTGGTTGTTGGAGGCGTGAATGTTTGGAGAACAACAAACGGAGGAAGTGCTTGGTCGATTTATGGTCACTGGACAGGTTCAGGTGCTCCATTTACTCATGCTGATCATCACGATTTAGAATACGACGCAGCAGGAACTTTATTTAATACTAATGACGGAACAATTTACCGTCGTAGCGGTGCAACATGGACTGAAATTTCAGGTACAATGAACATCTCACAGATTTATAAAATTGGTACATCAGCATTAACTGCTAATTTTTGGTTAACAGGTCATCAGGATAACGGAACCAGTTGGTGGAATGGTACAACATACCAAGCACGAATGGGTGGCGATGGAATGGATTGTTGGATTGATCGCGCCAACAACAGCAATATGTTTGCTTCGTATTATAGCGGACAATTTCAACGATCAACAAATGGTGGAGCATCTTGGTCTACCCCAGGCGGGTTTTCCGGAACTGGAAATTGGGTTTCTCCTTGGAAACAAGACCCGGTTACATCAACAGTTGCTTGGGCAGCTCGGTCACAAATGTTCAGATCAACCAATAATGGAGCTAATTTTACAGCAACAACTGGTTCAATGACGGGTACTTCAACCATTGTTGAGTTCGCTGTAGCTCCAACAAATAATCAAATTGTATATGTTATCAAGGGAACAACACTTTGGAAAACTACTGACCAAGGAGCAACTTGGACTAATATTACAGGAACTGTTCCTGTTGGAAGTGGCGCTCCAACATTTATAACTGTTTCTCCAACGGATGCTAATAAATTATGGGTGACCTTAAGTGGTTATTCAGCAGGAAACAAAGTATTTATGTCAACTAATGGTGGATCTACATGGACCAACTACACTTCTAATTTACCGAACCTTCCTGCAAACTGTTCGGTTTATCAGGTTGGTACAAATGATTTAGTTTATGTTGGTATGGATGTTGGGGTTTATTACAGAGATAATCTAATGGGAACTTGGACTTTATATAATACCGGTTTACCAAACATGCCAATATTTGATATGGAAATTTCTCCGGCAAATCCAACAAAATTAGTTGCGGCAAGTTATGGTCGCGGTGTTTGGATGGTAGATGTAATTGCTTCTGCACCTCCGGCTTCAAGTTTCTCAGTTGCAGCAGTAGGTTTATGTGCAGGTCAAAACGTTGCATTTACAGATCAATCAACAAATGCTCCAACAAGTTGGACTTGGACAGTTAGTCCGAGTGCAGGTGTAACAGTAACAACACCGACTTTACAAAATCCAACAATGAATTTTACAACAGGTGGAACATATACTGTTACATTAACTGCTTCTAATGGTGCTGGACCAGGTTCTCCAACTTCTCAAACAATATCTATTGGAGCAACACCAACCATAAACATTTCTAGTGCATCACAAACAGTTTGTGCAGGTTCACCAGTAACATTTACTGCCAGTGGTGGAACAACATATAGTTGGACAAGTGGTGGTGGAACAGGAGTTTCTGCAACTTATACACCTACAACTCCAACAACCTATACGGTTATCGGTACAACAGCAGGTTGTTCAAGTAATGCAATTGCAAACGTTGCAATAAATGCGTTGCCAACAGTTTCTATAACTGGTTCAAATGCAATTTGTGCAGGTTCATCAGTTAACTTAACAGGAACAGGTGCTTTAACTTATACGTGGAGTACATCGGCAACCACAACAAGTATTTCAGTTAGTCCAACTTTAACTACAGCCTACACTACAACAGGAACAGCTGCTAATGGTTGTAAAAATGTATTTACAAAAACAATTACAGTAAATGCACTTCCAACAATTAGTACTTCATCAAGTAGTAGTGTAATATGTTCGGGTACTAACGCATCATTAATTGCGAGCGGTGCTTCAACTTATACATGGATGCCGGGAAGTTTATCGGGTGCAACAGTAACCACAACTCCAACCTTAAATACAACTTATACTGTTACTGGTAGTGATGTAAATGGTTGTACAAATACTTCTGTGCGTTCAGTTACAGTTAATGCATCACCAACTGTAAATATTTCAAGTGCATCACAAACTGTTTGTGCTGGTTCTCCAGTAACATTCACGGCGAGTGGTGGAACAACGTATAGCTGGACAAGTGGTGGCGGAACAGGTGCTTCTGCAACTTACACTCCTTCATCACCAACAACATATACAGTTACAGGCACAACTGCAGGTTGTTCAAGTAATGCAATTGCAAACGTTGCTATTAATGCTTTACCTACTGTATCCATTACTGGTTCAAATGCAATTTGTGCTGGCTCATCAGTTAACTTAACAGGAACCGGTGCTTTAACTTATGTTTGGAGTACATCAGCAACAACAACAAGTATTTCAGTTAGTCCAACTTTAACTACTGCTTATACAACAACAGGAACAGCTGCTAATGGTTGTAAAAATGTATTTACAAAAACAATTACAGTAAATGCACTTCCAACAATTAATACTTCATCAAGTAGTAGTGTTGTTTGTGCGGGTTCTAATGCTTCATTAATTGCAAGTGGTGCTTCAACTTATACATGGATGCCCGGAAGTTTATCTGGCGCTAGTGTTACAGCAACTCCAACCTTAAATACAACATATACTGTTACAGGTACTGATGTAAATGGTTGTACAAATACTTCGGTGCGTTCGGTTACAGTTAATTCATTACCATCTGTAACAGCAACTGCAAGTAGTACTAATATTTGTGCGGGACAATCAACAACATTAACAGGATCAGGAGCTGCGTCGTATACATGGATGCCGGGAAGTATTACAGGAAATCCAATTGCGCCTTCACCAACAGGAAACATTACTTATACTTTAATTGGTTTAGGTTCTAATGGATGTGTTGGACAAACGGTACGTTCAATAACTGTTAGTCTAAGTCCAACAGTTACTGTTAACAGTGCAACAATTTGTAATGGCAACTCTGTTAATTTAATTGCAAGTGGTGCTTCAACTTACAGTTGGAATACAAGCGCAACCACAAACTCTATTAATGTCACTCCTACTATTACAACTATATATACAGTTACTGGTTCGAGTGGATTATGTAGTAGCACAAGAACAGCAATTGTTAATGTGAATGCGCTTCCAAGTTTAACTTTAGCTAGTTCATCAAATACAGCTTGTACAATTTCATCAGGCGGAGTGAGTGTAACTTTAACTGGATCTCCATCAGGCGGTGTTTATTCAGGTCCTGGTGTAGTGGGAACTACTTTTACAACTCAAGCTATTGCAGGAACATATACAACAACATATTCTTATACTAACTCAACAACAGGTTGTTCTAATTCAACCACCAAAACAATAACTGTTAGTGTTTGTACAGGTATAAATGAAGTTGTAAGTGGTGGTTCAAATTACTTTGTATATCCAAATCCGACAAGTGGTAAAGTAACAATCAATACTACAAGTGATGTTTCAGAGCAGGTGACTACAGAAGTAGTAGATGCTATTGGAAAAGTGGTTCAGAAACACATTATCAATTTCAACTCTTCAAGTAAATCACACGATTTAAATATTGAAGAATTAGCAAACGGAATGTACTTTATCAGACTTATGCCTAAAGACGGGAAGCCTGAATTAATAAAAGTGATTAAGGAATAAAAGAAAAGCCCCTGAAAAATCAGGGGCTTTTTTTATGAAGGTGTTTTATTTTTTCGCTTTATATTTTTCCAATCCTTTATCTAACCATTGAATGTATTTGGCGATATCCGGATCGTAGCTGGTTGAATCGCTATAATGGTTTTCATCTCCATCTAATATCCAATATTGAGGTTGTGTGCTTGATAAGTATTTAGTGTTTTGTAAGTAGCTCCAGCGGTCGCCAACAGTTTTTAATTTACGTTTCGAGCCATTCCAAACTACTTCAGTTTGTAATTCTTCAGGCAAAGTTTTTTATCATCAACGTAAAGAGAAATTAAAACAAAATCTTCACTAAGTTTTCGTTTCACATCTGAATCACTCCAAACTTGTCCTTCCATTTTACGGCAGTTAACGCAAGCCCATCCTGTAAAATCAATCATAACAGGTTTATTTACTTTTTTAGCGTATGCTAGTCCGTGATAATAATCGTTGAATGCAGGAATTCCATTTGGTCCGCGGTGCGCATGTTCCGGTAAATCAGAATGTTTTTCATTTGAAGTTGCGTTTTCTGTTTTTCTTCCACCAAAACCTTCAGGTGATTCGCTATAAAAATCGGGAGGAGGAAAACCGCTTATTAATTTTAATGGAGCGCCCCATAATCCGGGAACTAAATAAATAGTGAAAGAGAAAGATAAAATAGCAATCATTAATCGTGTTACAGAAATATGTTTTACATCACTATCGTGTGATAATTTGAACCAGCCCATTAAATAAGCGCCTAATAAAGCAAAAACTACAATCCAAATCACAATGAATACTTCGCGTGTAATAATTCCGGCTTGTACAACTAAATCAGCGTTCGATAAAAACTTCATCGCTAAAGCCAGTTCTAAAAATCCTAAAACAACTTTTACAGAGTTTAGCCAACCGCCTGATTTTGGTAATGAATTTAACCAACCGGGGAACGCTGCAAATAAACCAAAAGGCAGAGCAAGTGCTAATGAAAAACCAAACATTCCAAAAAACGGACCAGCTAATGCGCCTGTTGCACCTGCTTGTACTAGTAAAGTTCCAATAATTGGTCCGGTGCATGAAAACGAAACTAAGCCTAAGGTAAAGGCCATAAAGAAAATCCCAACCAAACCACCTTTGTCAGATTTCGCATCCATTTTATTTACGAATGCTGATGGTAAAGTGATTTCGAATGCACCTAAAAAGGAAATAGCAAACACAACTAATAAAACAAAGAAGGCTAAGTTAAACCAAACATTAGTTGCTAAATTATTCATAGCATCTGTACCAAAAATCAATGTCACGCCTAATCCTAATACAACATAAATAACAATAATTGAAATTGAATAAATTAAGGCGTTGCGTATTCCTTGCGCTTTAGTTTTACTTTGTTTAGTGAAAAAACTAACTGTCATTGGTATCATTGGGAAAACGCATGGCGTTAGAAGAGCTAAGAGCCTCCTAAAATCCCGCAATAAATAAACCCCAAAAACTTTTATCGTTACTTGTATCTTTTGGTTGTAGTTCGGAAAGTTTATGTTCTGAATCAGGTTTAATATTATCAGGAGTAATGGAATTAGTTTGTGCAATTGCAGGTGTGTCAACCGCTATTGTAGGGGTTTCTGCGGATGTTGTTTCTGTATTAGCAGCTACCTCTGCACCTTCTATTTTAAAGCTGAATTCTGGTGCAGGTGAAAATTTTTGACATTGAGTTTCGTTACAAGCCATACCATCAATTATTCCTTTCACAACAAAAGGTTTGTCGGTTAAGGCTTTTATTTTTGTTTGAAGTGGCTGTGTTTTCGAAATAACGCATAACCGCATTATCGAAAACGGGTTCAGCATGTTCAATAGGTTTTGGTTCAGAAGTTTTTCCAATTAATTTATAATCTTTCGATTTATCAAACTCAAAAATGGTGGGAAGAGGAACAGTTTCACCAATAGACTCTATTTGAGAATATAAATGCCAGGTCGGCTCAATTTTAGCTTTGAAACTTAATTCGAATTCATCAGCACTAATCTTTTTTTGGGAATAAGTCCAGGTTACATATTGTTTCTGTGCATTCAGAAATCCAAATGAAAAAAGTAAGAATAGTAATCCTGATATATATTTTCTAAGCATATTTTTTGAATGTAGTTTCACAAAAATAATGTTTTGGGTTTGTAATAATAGTTGAGCTATAAATTATAAAGAGCTTAAAATTAGATTCCTATTTTTTTGCTGGTACTACTAACATGATATCAATTGTTTTTGGAGGCAAACATTGTTTGTCGTTACAAACCATGTATTCGATTTTTATTGGTGTTTGAAAACTTTTTGTGTTTTTACGTTTTAGTTTTTGTTTTATGATAGCTTTTCCATCAAAGGAGCCGATTTTCATTTCAAACATTTTATCATATTCTTCTTTCACACCTTCTTCGATGGGTTTTCCTACGATTTCATAATCGCTTCCAGGCGAAAAAATCGCGGTTGTAGGAATAGGTCCTGCATCCGGGTTAAGATTTATGGAATACATGTGCCATCCTTTTTCTATTGTTGCTGTAACAATAATTTCAGCTTCGTTATTAGGTAATTCGTTATATTTGGCCTCCCATTTTACAGGGTTCATACCTTGACCAAAAAAGTAAAAAGGCAATAAAAAAGCGACTAAAAAACTCCAGTTTTTCATGATTTAAAATTTTAATGAATCTAAAAGAATTTAAAACATTAAAAATCATTATTTATCGCCATAACGAAAAGCCAATAAAATATAATATGGGTTTTGGCTAAGAATTCGGACCAAAAAATATACTTAAGGTATTGATAATCAAGATATATATCTATCTTAAAAAAAATGTTCTTTTTTTATTTGCGCCAAACAATTTTGTTAGTACATTTGCAGTCCCTTTTTAAAGGGTAAAAAGTTCTTTGTAAAAACCATAAAAAGCCGAAGTAGCTCAGCTGGTAGAGCTCCTGATTTGTAATCAGGCGGTCGGGGGTTCGAGTCCCTTCTTCGGCTCTTTTTAATGGGGGTAATACCAGAGTGGCCAAATGGGGCAGACTGTAAATCTGCTGTTTTCAACTTCGGTGGTTCGAATCCATCTTACCCCACTTGGCTTATAGATGGCCATTGTGAATAAAAGCGGAAGTAGCTCAATTGGTAGAGCTCCAGCCTTCCAAGCTGGAGGTTGCGGGTTCGAGACCCGTCTTCCGCTCTATAATAAATGCAATTTAAACCCAAACACCAAGGAAACGAGGGATAGTAAGGGGGAGTTGCAGAAGAGAAATTAGTGAGAGCGAAAAAATAACCTTCCGCAAAATGCAGAGGGCAGGAAACCGAAAAGCTTGTGTATCACGGCTTGCAGGTGTTCTGGATGTCCCCAAAAGGAGGGACTTTTAGCATGTAAAGGAATTTAGTTCTTTAAATATGATGAAGTTGAATAGGATAAAGAACAAAAGCTGTTGTAGCTCAGTGGTAGAGCACTTCCTTGGTAAGGAAGAGGTCGGCAGTTCAATCCTGCTCAACAGCTCTAAAAATTAGAAAAGAAATTAGTTAAAACTAATATATATAAACAAATAAAAACAAGTAAATAAACTACTACTATGGCAAAAGAAAAATTCGATCGTTCCAAACCTCACTTAAACATTGGAACTATTGGTCACGTTGACCACGGAAAAACTACTTTAACTGCTGCTATTACAACTGTATTAGCTTCTAAAGGTTTATGCGAAGTTCGTGACTTCTCATCAATTGACAACGCTCCTGAAGAAAAAGAGCGTGGTATTACTATTAACACTTCACACGTTGAGTATGCGACTGCAAACCGTCACTACGCACACGTTGACTGCCCAGGTCACGCGGATTACGTTAAGAACATGGTTACTGGTGCTGCCCAAATGGACGGTGCTATCCTTGTTGTAGCTGCTACTGACGGACCTATGCCACAAACACGTGAGCACATCCTGCTTGCTCGTCAAGTAGGTGTACCTCGTATCGTTGTTTTCATGAACAAAGTTGATATGGTTGAAGATGCTGAGTTATTAGACTTAGTTGAAATGGAAGTACGTGAATTATTATCATTCTACAAGTTTGATGGTGATAACACTCCAATCGTTCGTGGATCTGCTTTTAGGTGGATTAAATAACGATCCAAAATGGGTTGATAAAATTATGGAATTAATGGATGCAGTTGATGCTTACATTCCAATTCCTCCTCGCGATAAAGATAAGCCGTTCTTGATGCCGGTTGAAGACGTGTTCACGATCACTGGTCGTGGTACTGTTGCAACTGGTCGTATCGAAACTGGTGTAATCAACTCTAACGATGCAGTTGACATCATTGGTATGGGTGCTGAAAAACTTCAGTCAACCGTAACTGGTGTTGAGATGTTCCGTAAGATTTTGGATTACGGTGAAGCTGGAGATAACGTAGGTTTATTGTTACGTGGTATCGAGAAAAAAGATATCCGTCGTGGTATGGTTATTTCAAAACCTGGTTCAGTAAAACCACACGCTAAATTTAAAGCTGAGGTTTATATCTTGAAAAAAGAAGAAGGTGGTCGTCACACACCATTTCATAACAAATACCGTCCTCAATTTTATTTCCGCACAACTGACGTTACAGGAGAAGTGGAATTAGAATCAGGCCGCGAAATGGTTATGCCTGGTGACAACGTTACTATCACTGTTAACTTGATTAACCCAATTGCAATGGACAAAGGTTTACGTTTCGCGATTCGTGAAGGTGGCCGTACTGTTGGAGCTGGTCAGGTAACTGAGATTTTAGCTTAATTGCCATAGTTTATATATAGGCAAAATGGCAGCTCTTCGGAGCTTGCCATTTTGCTGTTTTATAAACCCCCTAATTTTAGGGCCTTTTGGAGAGGAAAACAGGCAAAAAGTTCTTTAAATTTTGAACATTGAATAAAGTTACGGGAGTAGTTCAATGGTAGAATAGCGGTCTCCAAAACCGTTGATGGGGGTTCGAGCCCCTCCTCCCGTGCTAATAGAGGTGTAGATAAAATCTACCTTCTTAAATTAAAAAGGTTATGAGTAAAATAGGAACATATTTTCAAGAGACTACCAACGAATTGGTAAGTAAAGTAAGTTGGCCAACCTGGCAAGAATTGCAAGGTAGCGCCATGGTAGTAATGGTAGCCTCAATAATTATTGCGCTAGTGGTTTTTGCCATGGACACGGCATTTGCGAAGCTAATGGAATTAGCTTACCAGATGATTAATGGAATGTAATAATAGTATTAAGACTTTTTAATCATGGTACAGACAAAAACAAAAACGAAACAAGATCCTTTAACGACTCCTAAAAAGTGGTACGTGGTATGTGCTATTAGCGAGCAGGAAAAAAAGGTGAAGCAATATATTGAAGTGGAAATTAACCGACTTAAGCTTAACGATTATGTTTCGCAAGTGTTAATTCCAACTGAAAAATTATTCACATACGTAACGGACAAAAGATTGCTAAAGAGCGTTCGTTTTATCCGGGGTATGTTTTAATTGAAGCGTTATTAGTAGGTGAAATTCCTCACACCATTAAAAACATTACAGGTGTAATTGGTTTTTTAGGTGAAACAAAAGGTGGCGAGCCTGTTCCAATGCGTATTTCAGAAGTGAACCGCATCTTAGGAAAAGTGGATGAGTTAACCGAAGCTGAAGGAACTGTAACTACAAATTATGTAGTTGGTGAATCAGTAAAAGTAATTAACGGCCCTTTCAATGGATTCAACGGAATTATTGAAGAGGTGAATGAAGAGAAGAAAAAATTAAAGTAACTGTAAAAATCTTCGGACGTAAAACACCTGTTGAATTAAATTACGGTGAAGTAGAAAGAGAATAAAAAAATTGTGGTAATAATTTCTGACACGAGTCCGCTTTGCTGCTTCCAACTCAAAGTAAAACTAGTCAGAAACGAAAAGCCAACAATAAACCGATGAAGAAGATAGGTGAGACATTGACTTCATCACATTAATAAACGAAAATAAATAATTAAAGATGGCAAAAGAATTATCAGCAATAGTAAAGCTTCAAATTAAAGGTGGAGCTACTAACCCATCGCCGCCAATTGGTCCTGCATTAGGTGCAAAAGGTGTAAACATTATGGAGTTCTGTAAGCAGTTCAACGCTAGAACCCAGGAGCAACAAGGTAAAGTATTACCGGTTATCATTAATGTTTATATCGACAAGACTTTTGATTTCATTATCAAGCGTCCACCGGTAGCAGCACAAATTATGGAGGTGACGAAAGTAAAGCTGGGTTCAGGACAAAGCAACCGTAAAAAAGTTGGTTCTATATCATGGGATCAAATTAAGAAAATTGCAGAAGATAAAATTGTAGACATGAATTGTTTTACAATTGAATCAGCAATGAGTATGGTTGCAGGAACTGCCCGCAGTATGGGAGTAACCGTTTCAGGTAACAAACCTTTTTAAAATTAAATTAATAATAACAATTAAAAATTAGCTAAAAAATGGCAACGTTGACTAAAAAAAGAAAAGCTGCTGTAGCAAAATTCGACGCTACAAAAGCTCACTCCGTTGCTGAAGCATCTAAAGTGGTAAAAGAAATTACTACCACTAAATTTGATGCCTCAGTGGATATCGCTATCCGTTTAGGAGTTGACCCCAAAAAAGCTAATCAAATGGTACGCGGTACAGTAACCTTACCTCACGGTACAGGTAAAGTGATGCGTGTTTTAGCAATCGTTACTCCTGATAAGGAAGCGGAAGCTAAAGCAGCAGGCGCCGATTACGTTGGATTAGATGAGTACATTGAGAAAATTAAAGGTGGATGGACAGACGTAGACGTAATCGTTACTATGCCTTCTGTTATGGGTAAAGTTGGTGCTTTAGGTAGTGTATTAGGCCCTCGTGGTTTAATGCCAAACCCAAAAACCGGAACCGTAACAATGGATATTGGTAAAGCTGTAGCCGACTCAAAAGGTGGTAAAATTGATTTCAAAGTGGATAAAGCAGGTATCATTCATACCCGTGTAGGTTAAGCTTCTTTCGATGCAAACAAATTGGAAGAAAATGCCATGGAAGTTCTACAAGCTGTTATCAAATTAAAACCATCAAGCGCAAAAGGTACTTACGTAAAGTCAGTAACTATGAGCAGCACAATGAGTGCGGGTATCATGATTGATACTAAATTATTCAATAACTAAAAACTGCTAAATGAATAAAGTAGAAAAAACAAAAGTAATAGATCAGTTGGTGGAAAGATTAAACGCCAACACTAAAATCTATTTAGCAGATTGTTCAACGTTAACAGTTGAAAAAGTTAATGCTTTCCGTAAGGTTTGTTTTGATAAAAAAGTAAGCGTAACTGTTGTTAAGAACACATTGCTTAAAAAAGCAATTGAACGTGCTAACGACAGCAAATTAGCTGAGTTAATTCCTGCATTAAAAGGAGAAACAGCTTTAATGTTTACAGAAGTATCAAACGCACCTGCAAAAGCAATTAAAGAATTCCGTAAAAAGGATTCTAAACCTGCATTAAAAGCAGCTTATGTTGAAGAAACAATTTATATCGGAGATAATCAATTAGATGCTTTGGCTGCAATGAAGTCGAAGAACGAAATGATTGGCGACATTATTATGTTACTTCAATCTCCAATCCAGCGCGTAATGGGCGGATTAGAGAAAAAAGCCGGCGAGTCAGAAGCAGCAGCATAATTAACGAGCAACAATCAAAAAATAAAAAACAATTAATCAATTATTAAAAATTTAAACCCATAATAAAATGGCAGACGTAAAATCAATAGCTGAAACACTTGTTAACTTGACAGTAAAAGATGTACAAGAATTAGCAAAAATATTAAAAGACGAATATGGTATCGAACCAGCAGCAGCAGCAGTAGTTGTAGCAGGTGGCGGTGGCGGAGAAGCTGCAGCAGCGAAAACATCTTTCGACGTAATGTTACTTGAAGCAGGAGCTGCAAAGCTTGGTGTTGTTAAAGTAGTAAAAGATTTAACTGGACTTGGTTTAAAAGAAGCTAAAGATTTAGTTGACGGTGCTCCAAAAGCAGTAAAAGAAGGTATTGCTAAGGAAGAAGCTGAATCTATTAAGAAAGCTTTAGAAGAAGCTGGTGCTAAAGTTGAAATTAAGTAATTAATCACATTTTGGGAAAAGGCTGTGTAACAACGGCCCTTTCCCATTTGTTGTTACTTGATCACGTACTTAGAATCTTTACTAACTTAACTATATAAACACATTGGCTGCAACAGTAAAACCAAAAGCGAGAATTAATTTCTCATCCAATAAATTTCCGATCGAGTACCCGGATTTTTTGGATATTCAAGTGAAGTCTTTCCAGGATTTTTTCCAGTTAGAAACCACACCTGAGAACCGCAAAAAAGAAGGTTTGTTTAAAGTGTTTGCCGAAAATTTTCCAATTTCGGATGCACGTAACAACTTCGTTTTAGAGTTTAAAGATTATTATATCGATCCGCCTCGCTACTCAATTGATGAGTGTATTGAGCGTGGATTAACGTACAGTGTGCCCTTAAAAGCCAAATTATATTTGTACTGCACAGATCCTGAACATGAAGATTTCGAACCCATTATGCAGGACGTATATTTGGGAACAATCCCTTATATGACACCAAAAGGATCATTCTTGATCAATGGTGCTGAAAGGGTAATTGTATCTCAGTTACACCGTTCACCAGGCGTGTTCTTCGGACAAAGCCGCCATGCAAATGGAACTAAATTATATAGCGCACGTGTTATCCCTTTCAAAGGTTCGTGGATAGAATTTGCTACCGATATCAACAACGTAATGTACGCTTACATCGATCGTAAGAAAAAATTACCGGTAACAACTTTATTACGCGCAATCGGTTTTGAGAGCGATAAACAAATTTTAGAAATATTTGGTTTAGCTGACGAAGTAAAAGTTACTAAGGCAGGTTTAAAACGTGAAGTTGGTCGTAGACTTGCTGCACGTATCTTAAAAACTTGGTTAGAAGATTTCGTAGATGAAGATACCGGGGAGGTAGTTTCTATCGAGCGTAACGAAGTTATCTTAGACCGTGAAACTGTTTTAGAAGACGCACACATTGATTTAATTGCTGACGCAGGAGTGAAATCGATCATCCTTCACAAAGAAGACATCAACACTGCTGATTACGCGATCATCTATAATACATTACAAAAAGATTCAACCAATTCTGAAAAAGAAGCAATTGAATACATTTACCGTTTGTTACGTAACGCTGAACCACCTGATGAAGAAACAGCTCGTGGTGTAATCGACAAATTATTCTTCTCTGATAAACGTTATGATTTAGGAGAAGTTGGTCGTTACCGTATCAACAAAAAATTAGGTATCGATATTCCAATGAATATCCGTGTTCTTACAAAAGAAGACATGATTCTAATCATTAAGTATTTGATTGAGTTAATCAATTCAAAAACTGATGTGGATGATATTGACCACTTAAGTAACCGTCGTGTTCGTACCGTAGGTGAGCAACTTTACTCTCAATTCGGAGTAGGTTTAGCACGTATGGCACGTACTATCCGTGAGCGTATGAACGTTCGCGATAACGAAGTGTTTACACCTACAGATTTAATTAATGCTAAAACATTATCATCTGTAATCAACTCTTTCTTTGGTACAAATCAGTTATCTCAGTTCATGGATCAAACCAATCCATTGTCAGAGATTACTCACAAGCGTCGTTTATCGGCACTAGGGCCAGGAGGTTTATCACGTGAGCGCGCGGGCTTCGAGGTTCGTGACGTACACTATACTCACTACGGTCGTCTTTGTACTATCGAAACACCGGAAGGACCAAACATCGGTTTGATTTCTTCATTGTGTGTTTATGCAAAAATTAATAAACTTGGTTTCATCGAAACTCCATACCGTACAGTTTCTAACTCAAAGGTGGAAGTAAATAAACCAATTATTTATTTAACTGCTGAAGAAGAAGATCAAAAAAACATCGCACAAACAAGTGCGGAAATGGATGAGAAAGGAAACTTAATCGGCAAAAAGTTAGTAGCTCGTTTCGAAGGTGACTTCCCTGTACTTGAACCAGACAAAGTTCATTTAATGGATATCGCTCCGAATCAAATTGCTTCTATTGCTGCTTCGTTAATTCCGTTCTTAGAACATGATGATGCTAACCGTGCCTTAATGGGATCGAACATGCAACGTCAAGCTGTACCTTTAATGCGTCCGCAATCTCCGATTGTGGGAACAGGTATTGAAGCTCGTGTTGCGCAAGATTCACGTGTTTTAATTAACGCTGAAGGTGAAGGTATTGTTGAGTATGTTGATGCACGCGAAATCGTAATTCGTTACAACCGCACTGAAGAAGAAAAATTAATCAGTTTCGATGGCGATGTAAAAACTTATAAGTTAACTAAATTCCAAAAAACAAATCAAAGTACTTGTATGAACTTAAAGCCTATCGTTAAGAAAGGTGATAAAGTTTCAAGAGGTCAGGTGCTTTGTGATGGTTACGCTACAGAAGCAGGTGAACTTGCTTTAGGCCGTAACTTAAAAGTGGCTTTCATGCCTTGGAAAGGTTACAACTTTGAGGATGCTATCGTAATCTCTGAAAAAATTGTACGCGATGATATTTTCACGTCTATTCACATTGATGAATATTCGTTAGAAGTTCGTGATACAAAACGTGGTTTAGAAGAATTAACTCCGGATATCCCTAACGTAAGTGAAGATGCTACTAAAGACCTTGATGATAAAGGTATTATTCGCATCGGTGCTGAGGTTAAAGAAGGTGATATCTTAATTGGTAAAATTACACCAAAAGGAGAAACTGATCCTTCACCAGAAGAGAAATTATTACGTGCAATCTTCGGTGATAAAGCAGGTGATGTGAAAGATGCATCATTACGCGTATCTCCGTCATTGAAAGGTGTAGTAATCGATAAAAAAATTATTCTCTCGTGCTATTAAAGATAAAAAAAGCGAAAGCGGATGAAAAACCGGTTATCGATAAATTAGATTCAGAACACGAAAAGAATATTCATAACATCAAATTACAATTAATTGATAAATTATTTGTGTTGGTGAATGGTCGTACTTCTCAAGGTGTTCAAAATATTTTAGGTGAAGAAATTATTCCTCGCGGAACTAAGTTCACACAAAAATTATTAGAGCGCGTTGATTTCTCTGAAGTAAATCCTTCAAACTGGACAACTGATAAAGATAAAAACGAACAGATCGAACGTTTGTTACATAACTTCATGATTAAGTACAATGATTTACTTGGTCAGTACAAGCGCGAGAAATTCCAGATTACTGTTGGTGATGAATTACCAAATGGTATCGTTCAATTAGCTAAAGTTTACATTGCACAAAAACGTAAACTTAAAGTTGGTGATAAAATGGCTGGTCGTCACGGTAACAAAGGTATTGTTGCGCGTATCGTTAAAGAAGAAGATATGCCATTCCTTGAAGACGGAACGCCTGTTGACATTGTATTGAATCCGTTAGGTGTGCCATCGCGTATGAACCTTGGACAGATTTACGAAACTGTGTTAGCTTGGGCCGGACAAAAATTAGGATTGAAATTCTCTACTCCAATTTTCGATGGGGCTTCAATTGAACAAATAGATGAATACACTGCAAAAGCAAACTTACCTCAATACGGTCGTACGTACTTGATTGATGGTGGAACCGGAGATCGTTTTGATCAACCTGCTACAGTTGGTATTATCTACATGTTGAAATTAGGTCACATGGTTGATGATAAAATGCACGCACGTTCAATCGGACCATATTCATTAATTACGCAACAACCTTTAGGTGGTAAAGCACAGTTTGGTGGTCAGCGTTTTGGTGAGATGGAGGTTTGGGCACTCGAAGCATATGGTGCAGCTAATGTGTTACAGGAATTATTAACCGTTAAGTCTGACGACGTAATGGGCCGTGCAAAAGCTTACGAAGCAATTGTAAAAGGCGACAATATTCCTGCACCGGGTATTCCTGAATCATTCAATGTATTATTACATGAATTAAGAGGATTAGCCTTAGATGTAACAATGGAGTAATTTAAATCATTAAAAAAACTTAACAAGCGTAAAAAATGGCTTTAAGAAAAGATAATAAATTAAAATCGAACTTCTCTAAGATCACGATCAGCCTTGCATCGCCGGAATCTATTCTGCAGCGTTCAAGTGGTGAGGTGTTAAAACCGGAGACTATCAACTACCGTACTTATAAACCTGAGCGCGATGGTTTGTTCTGCGAGCGTATATTCGGTCCTGTAAAGGATTACGAATGTCATTGCGGTAAATACAAGCGTATTCGTTATAAAGGAATTATTTGTGACCGTTGTGGTGTTGAGGTTACTGAGAAAAAAGTTCGTCGCGAACGTATGGGGCATATCGCTCTTGTAGTTCCGGTTGCGCACATTTGGTATTTCCGTTCGTTACCAAATAAAATTGGTTACATCTTAGGTTTACCAACCAAAAAGTTAGACATGATTATTTACTACGAACGTTATGTAGTAATTAATGCAGGTGTAGCTGCAACGGTTAGCTATTTGGATTTTTTAACTGAAGAAGAGTATTTAAATATTGTTGATACTCTTCCGAAAGAAAATGGTTCATTAGACGATACAGATCCTAATAAATTTATTGCGAAAATGGGTGCTGAAGCAATTCAGGATTTATTATCTCGCTTAGATTTAGATAGCTTGTCATACGAATTACGTCACAAAGCTTCAACTGAAACTTCACAGCAACGTAAAAACGAAGCTTTGAAACGTTTACAAGTTATTGAAGCGTTCCGTCAGGCAAATACTCACGGAGTAAATAAACCTGAATGGATGATTGTAAAAATCGTTCCGGTTATTCCACCTGAGTTACGTCCTTTAGTTCCATTAGACGGTGGTCGTTTCGCAACTTCAGATTTAAATGATTTATATCGTCGCGTTATTATCCGTAATAACCGTTTAAAGCGTTTAATTGAAATTAAAGCTCCGGATGTAATTTTACGTAATGAAAAACGTATGTTACAAGAATCAGTTGACTCGTTATTTGATAACTCAAGAAAATCAAATGCAGTTAAAACTGAATCGAACCGTGCTTTAAAATCATTATCAGATTCATTAAAAGGTAAACAAGGAAGGTTCCGTCAAAACTTATTAGGTAAGCGTGTGGATTATTCAGCACGTTCGGTAATTGTTGTAGGACCTGAATTAAAATTACACGAGTGCGGATTACCTAAAGAAATGGCAGCTGAATTATTCAAGCCATTTATTATCCGTAAAATGATTGAGCGTGGTATTGTGAAAACAGTTAAATCTGCAAAGAAAATTGTTGATCGCAAAGAACCAATTGTTTGGGATATTTTAGAAAATGTATTGAAAGGTCACCCGGTTATGTTAAACCGTGCCCCGACATTACACAGATTAGGTATACAGGCATTCCAACCAAAATTAATCGAAGGAAAGGCGATTCAGTTACATCCATTAGTATGTTCTGCATTCAACGCCGATTTCGACGGTGATCAAATGGCGGTACACGTTCCATTAGGACATGCCGCAATTTTGGAAACACAAATTTTGATGTTGGCTTCTCATAACATTCTTAACCCGTCTAACGGTGCGCCGGTTGCGGTTCCATCTCAAGACATGGTTTTAGGTTTATATTATTTAACTAAATCTAAACGTAACCTTAAAGATGACGCAGTAAAAGGTGAAGGCCGTATTTTCTACAGTGCAGAAGAAGTTGTTATTGCATTGAACGAAAAACAGGTTGATATGCACGCGCAAATTAAAGTTAGAATTACTAACCATTTAGACGGAGATAAGTTAGTTCCAAAAACTATCGAAACTTCTGTTGGTCGCGTAATATTTAACCAATTAGTGCCGCATGAAGTTGGTTTTATTAATGAATTATTGACGAAGAAATCACTTCGTGATATCATTGGAATGGTATTGAAGAAAACCGGTATGGCTAAAACAGCTAAGTTCTTAGATGATATCAAAGAATTAGGTTTCCGTACAGCATTCCGTGGTGGTTTATCGTTTAACTTAGGAGATATTCAAACACCTCCTGAAAAAGCGGTTATCATTAAAGAAGCACACGAACAAGTTGAAGAGGTAATGAATAACTATAACATGGGTTTCATTACCAACAACGAACGTTACAATCAAATTATTGATATCTGGACTCACACTAACTCTAAGGTAACTAAGAAAGTGTTAGATACTTTAAGTAGCGATAAACAAGGATTTAACGCTGTTTACATGATGTTAGATTCTGGTGCTCGTGGTAGTAAAGAACAAATTAAGCAGTTAAGTGGAATGCGCGGATTAATGGCGAAACCACAAAAAGCTGGTAACACCGGTGCGGAGATTATTGAGAATCCTGTATTATCAAACTTCCGTGAAGGTTTATCCATCTTAGAATATTTCATTTCAACTCACGGTGCTCGTAAAGGTCTTGCCGATACAGCGTTAAAAACTGCCGATGCAGGTTACTTAACCCGTCGTTTAGTTGACGTTGCACAAGACGTAATTATTAACGAATCTGATTGCGGTACATTACGTGGTTTAACTATGATGGCATTGAAAAACAATGAAGACGTAGTTGAATCTTTATACGATCGTATTTTAGGACGTGTTGCTGTAAACGATATTTATCATCCTACAACAGGAGAATTAATTGCATCAAGCGGTGAATTATTAAATGAAGATATTTCAACTTTAATTGAAAAATCTCCTCTTGAAGCAGTAGAAATTCGTTCAGTATTAACTTGCGAATCTAAATCTGGTGTGTGTTCTAAATGTTATGGTCGCAACTTAGCTAACGGACGTTTAGTTCAGTTAGGTGAGGCTGTGGGTGTAATTGCAGCACAATCAATTGGTGAGCCGGGTACACAGTTAACTTTACGTACATTCCACGTTGGGGGTACTGCAAGTAACGTGGCACAATCTTCAAGCTTAGTAGCGAAATACGAAGGTGTTGTTGAAATTGATGAATTACGTACTGTTGAAAGCGTGAATAACGATGGTGCTAAAATTAATATCGTAATTGGTCGTTCAACTGAATCTAGAATCGTTGACGCTAACACTGGTATTACTTTAACAACAGGAAATATTCCTTATGGTTCACAATTATATATCAAGCCGGGAGCGAAAGTGAAAAAAGGTGATTTGATTTGTGATTGGGATCCGTATAACGCAGTAATCGTTTCTGAATTTGGAGGTACTGTAGAGTACGATCACATTAAAGAAAATATTACTTTCCGTGAAGAATCTGATGAGCAAACAGGCTTTAAGGAAAAAGTAATTATCGAAAGTAAAGACAAAACTTCAAATCCATTAATTAGAATCGTGGATAAAAAAGGAGAGTCTTTAAAAATGTATAACTTACCGGTAGGTGCACACATCGTTGTTAACGAAGGTGCAAAAATTGAACCGGGACAAATATTAGTTAAGATTCCTCGTGTTACTGGTAAAACAGGTGATATCACCGGTGGTTTACCTCGTGTAACAGAGTTATTTGAAGCTCGTAACCCAAGTAATCCTGCTGTTGTTTCTGAAATTGATGGTATCGTAACGTTTGGAAAAATTAAGCGTGGTAACCGTGAAGTTGTTGTTGAAGCAAAAACAGGTGAGCAACGTCGTTACTTAGTTTCTTTATCGAAACATATTTTAGTTCAAGAAAACGATTTCGTAAAAGCTGGTGATCCTTTATCAGACGGAGCAACATCTCCTGGTGATATTTTAGCAATTAAAGGACCAACTGCAGTACAGGAATACTTAGTGAATGAAATTCAAGAGGTATACCGTTTACAAGGTCAGAAATTGAACGACAAACATTTCGAAACTATTGTGCGTCAAATGATGCGTAAGATTGAGATTGTTGATCCGGGTGATACTATTTTCTTAGAACAACAAATCATTAACAAAATTGATTTCATGACTGAAAACGATAATGTTTATGGTAAGAAAATTGTAATGGATCCAGGTGATTCAGCTGAATTAAAACGCGGACAAGTAATTACAGCACGTAAATTACGTGATGAGAATTCGGTGTTACGTCGTAAAGACCAAAAAACGGTTGAAGCACGTGATGCAGTTCCTGCAACAGCAAATCCAATTTTACAAGGTATTACACGTGCATCATTACAAACTCATAGCTGGATTTCTGCGGCATCGTTCCAGGAAACAACTAAGGTGTTAAATGAAGCAGCTGTAAACGGTAAAGTAGATACTTTATTAGGCTTAAAAGAAAACGTAATTGTTGGACACTTAATTCCTGCAGGTACTGGTCTTCGTCAATACGAAAAACTAGTTGTAGGAAGCAAAGAAGAATACGAGCGTTTAATGGCTAGTAAAGAAGAAATCGAAGAAGAAGCTTAATCAAAAAACTCTAAATAAATAAAAACCCCGACTGAAAAGCCGGGGTTTTTTGTTTTAAAGAAGATTAAATTTTTTTAGCAAAATTCATCATACACCATTTTCAAATGTTCTGCAATCATAGCTGCAGTGCGACCTTCGATATTATGTCTTTCAACAAAATGAACTAATTCGCCATTTTTAAATAATGCAATTGCCGGTGATGATGGTGGGTAAGGTGCAAAATGTTTTCTTGCTTGAGCAACAGCATCAGTATCAAAACCTGCAAACACTGTAGTTAATTTGCCTGGTTTTTTTACGTTATCTAAACTCAATTTTACACCTGGACGGCAAGCTCCGGCTGCACAACCGCACACGCTGTTTACTACAACTAAAACGGTGCCATCTTGTTTTATCGCCTTTTCTACTAATTCAGGATTAGATAAATCTTCAAATCCCGAAGTTGTAAGTTCGGCTTTCATTGGTTTTACGAGTGATTCTGGATACATGATATATAAATTTTAGATTACAAATTTACTAAGTTTTATAAGCTTCTGTTACATAATTAATGTTATTCAAGCCAATCAATTGGTTATTAACAACTTGTTTGCCAAGACTTGCAATCCATGTCTATTTTTCACCTACCGATTACAAATCTGCATGATCATACATCTCTTTTATCTACTCCTCCTGTTTCTCTTCTTTTTCCTCACCAATAACACCTACTTGTTTCAATTTATTTTCGAAGGCAGTTACTTTTTGAGGGCTGCAAGAGTTAAACTGGAACGAAGGTCCTTTTGGGACATCTTGCTTTCTGTTTTTGGGTTTTAATTCCTTTAATACGTTATTAAATTCATTGTTGCTAGATACAGCACTCATTAAACCTTTGTAAAACTCATAATAGTACCAAGTGTTCTGGTCGATTTTTAAGTAGATGGTAATTTTATCACCGCCGCTACGCATCTTGTCAATTTTAATCCAGCCCGGCACGTAACGGTTAATCTCATTCTTTAAAATATTTCCTACACCAATCATGCCACTAGAGATGAATGATTTTAGTTCAGGATAATATTTAAACTCTACATCATTAAAGAAGAATGTTTTCTCTAATTCGTCAGGGAAACGTTTAATAGTTCCATATAAAGTTAAATCCGAAATAGCTTTATCTGCTTTTTCTTTTCCTAAAATTTCCATCAAGCCTTTAAATATTTCCGGCTGAGAGAAATCTACAGGCGATAAACTATTCATATAAATTTCCATATCCTTTGCCATTATTCGTAACGCTTTACTTTCGAAAAAGAAATTAATGGTCATCATTAAACGCATATTGGCAGAATCTGTCGCGGTATAATGTGTTGCTTGTCCAACGGAGTTAAGTTCTACTTGTCCTAAATCAGCACCCAAATCAAATTTACCTTCGCCGTACATAGTACAATTCTTTGTATTCAGACTTAAATAATTTCCGGGTAAATTCGATTCTACTAATTTTTCGCGATTAGAGATTTGATATTCTTCGCTTTCTCTGTCGAATGTTAAGAAACCATCTGCACTTACTAATTTTTGATCTCTGCGACTGCCTTTTGGCGATAAGAATCCAGAATACACTGCATTTGTATCAGTAGAATACATAATGGCATTTACAACAGAACCGCCAAACATATCTTTCGCATCAGCAGGAATCGGAATTAAAATTTCTTTCGGATTTATATCCCCACTAAATTTCAAATACGATTTTTTGATGCGGTTACAAACGTGAACAATTCTTGTACCACCATCAAAGTTTAAAAATTCGTTGCTGGCAAATAGTGTAACTTTTCCTGCAAAACTAAAGTAATCATTGAAATTGAAATTATCTTTTTCACTAATCGCACCTTCAGAAACAGTTTGTCCTGCCGTATCAGGACGTATGGTGTTAAAGTGAATTAAGAATTTCTTTTCATTTTCATCCACATATAAATAATCTCCTACACCCAAATAATCACGCTTACTAAAAATATTAGCTTTTACATTGCGGATGTTGTGATACTTTGTAACAATGTTGGCCATGATGGAAGCGTTTTTTAAAGTATCCATTACTGCATTTTTAAAAATGGTTACTTTTCCGCTATCTGGATACAAACGCGCATCGGCTACGTTTATAAACGGTACGTTTTTACAATGAATAATGAATTTTCGTAAGTTGTATTTTGCAGCTGGAGCAAAGAAGCGCAACGAATCTTGTTTTGGATGAATACTAATAAACTCAGGCCCTTCTAAATCGAGCGCATTCTCAGTGCTGGCATCCAGTTTTTTCTGATCATCACCTAACTCAATATCTTCACTATCCATAAACCATTTAAAGCGGTCCATATAAGCGATGTATTGATTTTTATCAAAGCGTACAAATGAACCTGCACCATTTGAGATAAATTCACCGTCACGTTTATCAAAATCAATCTTTGCATTTACGTTAACGGTGGAAAAGGTGAAGCCCTCCTCATCAAAAGCTTTTAAGTGGAAGTCGGCAGTGTCGGAGAAAAACTTTCGTTTAATGAATAGAATTTTCCCTGATTTTAAATCGGCTTTTCCAAAATCCACTTTCCCGTTTCCGGTTAAAGCATGTTTGGTTAAATCGTAACGACCGCTAAATTTCGCATCTTCTTTATAAGTACTGAAAGGTTTTTTAATGTTTTTCGCTTGTAATAATTCTTTGTATGGCATAAAATGTAAATACACAGTGTCGCCATGTGCCACTGGAAATTCATCCGGTACTTCTTGTTCGTTTACATCAAAGGTTGTTGCAACTCCATTGGCCGAGTCAGGGAAGAAAATGATATCAGGTACTTTAGATTTACTGGCACTAAAAGAAAAATCTCCACCACCACGCAAACCTTTATTGCTTAAACGAATTTCCTGATCGAAATTACCAACACCGCCATAAATTTTATAACCGCCGGGAGGAGTTTGCCTAATGAAACCTAATGAATAATCTTTTTGTAAGGATAGCTTTTCACGGAAGGTTGGAAAAATTCCTGCGGAGGAGAAATCACCTTCAAATACTAAACCTTGTTTGGTAAAGTTGTCCAAGCTATCAATAGTAAACGGATCTAGTTTGAAATAAAATTTATCACGATTGTAAACACCTTTAAAAATTGTACGTTTATCGTAAAACGAATAACTTTCTTTGAAACTTTGGAAAGCAGGGTAGGTTGGCGCTTTACCCCAACCGGATTTATTTTTAGGCGCATCTATACGTAATTCTCCATTGGCATTTTCAATTACAGTTTGTACTTTCTTAAAAGGAATATTTCCATTCACATCAGGTTCGTAAGCCTCCACATAAATTTTAATGGAGTCGATGGTTTTCATTTTTACTTTAAATAAATCGTAATCGAATACAAAATCTTTTCCATGAAACTCGAATTTACCGGAAGCTACTACGCCTGAAAAATCCATGTTACGGTTTTTCTTTAACACAACATCTTGTCCGGTAGGAAACATAAATACTTTTTGAGTATCACTCAATAAAACATTTTTCACACCGTGAATAGTTAAATCCCAGTTTAATAAATTCAGCGTTGCATTATCTTTTCCCGGTGTAACAGAGTGTAAGGTTATAATATCGTAATCACGTTTGTGCTTACCGTTTTCCATGTAATCAAATAAACGTTGTCTAATTGTAATTAAATCACTTTCCGGATCAAAATAAATGACACCGAGAATGGCCATTTTAAAAATGATAGGTCTTAAATCAACTGCTAAATATTTAATATACTTTGCAAAATCAACAACGGTAAAGGGTTGCTTGTCGTTTGCTAAATAATATTCATTTAGTTTTTGTGTTAGGCTTACACTTTCATTTCCTCTAATAGCTGCGGCTCTATCGGCATTATAAAAGTCCATCGACTCAAAATAAGCTTCACCTTGAAAGTTGTTGGGAAGGAAGCCAAATGATAAATGCGGTTCTTCAATATTCCAAAGCAGTTGCTCGAAATACATATCAAATTTATGAAATGAGTTAGAGATAGGAGTTTTTTGTAAGCCATCATCACCACGTAAAATGGTTACCGATTTTTTATCTACCTGATAAGTGAAACTTAAGCCCGGGTGATAAATGGAATCTTTGTCCATAAATAATTTTACAGTTCCCGGATTGGCTACCACACGCTCTTTACTCATCGCAAAGGCACGTGCGGAGATTTCCATAAACTTTTTACCATCTCTTCTGAAAATAATTTTAGCAGGATTGGAAGCATTACCCGAACCAACAAATTTTGGTCCGCGCATACCAAATCCACCGTCATAATCTACATCTGGATAAATATTTTTTACCAATAATCGCTTGCTGTAAGAATCAAATCGCGGGTAAGTTGTTTCTGCGTTTTCTGTAATAATCCTGTCGTTTAATCTTCCTAATTGCGGCTTATCAAAATATTGTTTACCATAAAAAATGGCGGAATCGGAAGTGTAGTTTCCTGTTTTGCAATCTATAGTATAACGTTTAATATCGACATACACATCATCACCTAATCCGGCGCGAATCCATTCTACTTTTCCGCCTTTCCCTACAAATCGTCCCCAAGTTGGATAAAAAATTCCTTTGGTGTTTTCAATCGACATAGAATCACCTCTTGGATTTTTCCCTACTAAAGTAAAATCCGTAAATACTAATTTAGGAATAGAATCGTATTCGAACTTGTAATTCGGCTCCATACTTTTGTAGATGTAAGAAGGTGATTTGTAAAAAATATTTCCTGCAAACACATTTTCACTCATCTCCAAAAAATCTGAAATACCTCTTATGCTTTTTGCTTTCAGCATCTTCTCTAAACATTTTTGCCAGGTCTCTCGGTTCTCTTCTGGTTGCCCTGAATTAATAAAGTTAAGCATGGCATTAAAGTAACTTACAAAATAGGGGTAGGGCTTTAAGCGTTTTTGTAAAAACTGATTACTGGTTTCAATAATGATTTGTTTATAGGTACCTGCGAGTAAAGGAGATTTCCATTGTTTAGCAAATTCTAAAACGTAAGTATCAGCATCTTTTTTATTGGCAGAATTATCGTAGAAAAAATCATTTAATTCTTTAATGAATTTAATCGTATCACCCGAGAACTGAGAAAGTTTTTGTGCTTTTACAGTTGATGTAAATAAAATACAAAGTAGAAATAAGCGGTAAAAAGCCTTTTTTGACATAGAAAATGAATTTTATCAAATATAAAATTATACGGGGATATTAAAGGAGAGGTTGAATAATTTGTTAATAGATATTTTAAGGTTTTTAACCAAAATCCGGCTTTGTTAAGAAATCTTAAATGGCGCCACTTGAGCTGTTAAAACAACCACTTATTAAGTGCTTCAAAAACTAAACCATTTCAGTTGTTTTGTGGCACGCCAATTGAAAGGTATCCTGTATAAAACAAATAAAATGAAAACGATTACAACAATTTCAGCTCTGTTAATAGCATTAAGCATTAACGTAACTGCACAGGTAAAAGTAAAAGAACGTGGTATTAGTCCGAAACAAGGAACATACATTCCGCGCAACCAACCGCAAAATAATCCTACAGCGCAAAACAACAACCAATCATCCGAACATTGGGGTCATGGCGGTTGGAATTACAGTGGCGGTTCATACGGTAGCATTACCGTTGGTTTTGGTAATCCATATCCTAATAACTTTAATTATGGAAATGGTTACACTATAAAAAAGGCTTCGCGTTATTCAATTCGTGCAGCTGGACAAATAATTAACCAGGCCATAGCTTTTGATAGTTGGAATGATATTTATTCACCTTTATTAGCGAAAGCAATTCGTCACTATAATTATTCACGTCAGTTGTATTGGTGGGGAAATTACAGCGCTGCTCATAACCATGCCGAACGTGCGAGATATTTAGCTTGGTATAGTTTGCAGTATTTTCAAAATCCCGGTTGTGATAACGGTTATGGTGGCGGATATAATCAGCCTAATCCGTATAGCGACCCATACAATCCTTATTACAGAAGCAACCAAGCGGGTGGAGTAAATACAAATGGTAACCAAGGGTATAAAACTCAAGAGATATCAAATGATGAGGGGCTAGATAAAAAATTACCAGGTTCCGAAACCAATGATAAAGAGTTAATCCGAAGTTTTGATAAATCAGAATTAAAGGATGAATAAATAAAACGTCCCGCTTAGGTGGGGCGTTTTTGTTTTTTATTATTTTTAAGGTCTTGATTGATTTTAAAAATAGTCCGTTTGTTAGAATTCTGATTCCGTTTTTAGGCGGAATTTTAATTTGCGTAAGTTATGGTCTGAATCTAAACGTATTTTATCCTCTGCTTATTTCGCTTTTAGCATTATGTGTTCTTTATTTCAGTAACCGAAAAACAACCTCACAACAAAGTAAGTGGTTATATATTTTTGTTTTGGATGTGTTTTTGGTATTGGCTGGGTTGCATTGTTGTTATTTGTATGATGTAAAAAATGATGCAGAGTATTACGGTCATTTTGTAAACTCAGAATCTCAAGCTTGGGTAGGAGAAGTGAAGGATTTGCCTGTTGAGAAGGAAAAGTTCTACAAAGTGCAAATGGAAGTAAAGACACTTCAGAACAAACAACAATTATCAGGAAAAGTGCTGGTGTATGTAAAAAAGCCCTTTGATTTATCCCTTTTGAAACCAGGAAATAGTTTAAGTATCTCAAGTATTTTTAACTTAACAAAACCACCATTAAATCCTCATGAATTTAATTATAAAGAATTTTTAGAGCGGAAGAATATCTTTTACCAAAGTTTTGTAGAGGTTAATGAGATGGAGTTGCTAAGTAAACCAACTGAATTTTCATTGGTGAATTTTGGTTTAGAAATAAAGCAAAAAAATAAAACTGCTTTCGAATCAAGTTCTTTAAATAAGGAAGCTGCCCAATTGTGTATTGCTTTGTTGACAGGTTATGCTGATGAAATTAATACTGAAATCATAAATGCATTTGCGCATTCTGGTACTTTACACGTGTTATCTGTATCGGGTTTGCACACCGGTATTTTGTATGCGGTTTTAGTTTTTATTTTGGGAATAATTGATAAGCATAAAAAATACAAAGCTCTGCACTTAATGATTATCACTTTAAGTTTATGGTTTTTTGTGTTGATTACTGGTTTTTCTCCGCCGGTCTTGCGGGCAGTTATCATGTTAAATTTAATAGCACTTGGCAGATTTTATTATTCGTATTCATCTTTGCACGCCGTTAATATTTTGGCGGTTTCAGCTTTTGCTTTGTTAGTTTTTAATCCATTATTGATTTTTGATACGGGTTTTTTGTTGAGTTATTCGGCTGTACTAGGAATTTTATATTTTGAGCCTGTATTTACAGCGCTCGTTAATTCAAGATTCACTTTTGTAAATAGGATTTGGCAATTAACCAGTGTGTCGTTAGCAGCGCAAATCACTACTTTACCAATAACCTTATTTCTGTTTCATCAATTTCCATTATGGTTTGTGTTTTCTAATTTATTGGTGATACCGCTGTGTACAATTGTCATGTTCCTCGGCATTTTACTAGTTGTGAAATTGAGTTTTATTGCGCCTGTTATAAATTTTTGTTCTGGATTAATATTTTACTGCATTCATTTAACCGATACGCAGGGTATTGGTTATATTGATAATATTGATTTTGGATGGAGCGATTTATTTTTATTAACGACATTTGTAATTGCGACTACTCTTTTTATGAAACAAAGAACTTATGTTTATGTGGCAGGAGCAGCCGTGTTACTTATTTTATGGCAAGTGACATCCTTATTTGAAGTTATCGAGAAAAAATCATCATCTCATCTTAGTATTTATCATGTAAACAAACAAACGGCTATCGATTTAAAAAATACTGAGCAGGTTTATTTTAATGCTAATACGAGCTCAAGTAATTACAACTATCACATTAAAAATAACCACACATTTTATAATTATCCAACTATAGATAGTTTGAATTTTGATTATGTGAAAACTAAGAGCTGGTCTTTACTAAAATTTAACTCTCTAAAACAAAAAGCACTTATTTCATTTTTGAAGCCTGATTATTTAATGATTTCAAAGAACACAGAAGTGGACGAGAGCTGTTTTTCTAATCCTCATTTAAAACTTGTTATTGCCGATGGTTCAAATAAATATTGGAATATTAAGAAACTTAGGGGGGCTTTGTGATAAATTTGCAGTGCCATTTCATTCAACCGCCGAAAAAGGTTATTTACAATTGGATTTATAATGAAGCTAAGAATAGGAGATAAAGTACGTTTTTTAAATGAAACAGGAGAAGGTGTAATTACCCGTTTTGGTGATAAAGATACGGCGTATGTTGAAATGCCTGATGGCTTTGAAATACCTTACACGGCTAAACAATTAGTCCCTATTCATACCGAACTTATTATAAATTCTGAAGCCGAAAACTTGGATTTAAATCCGGAAAGTGGGGTAACCGATGCGGTTTATTTTGTGTTGGAGCCGGATCATGAATTACCGCTTTTGGTGCGCGATTATAATATTTATTTATTCAATTCCTCCTCTTATAATGTGATGTTTGCGTATTCAATAAAAGATGAGGCCTATTTTCAAACGTTAAAGCATGGCGAGATTGGCGCATATCAAAAAATTTTATTGAAAACCGTGAAATCGAGTTTTTTAAAAGAGTACCCGTATCATAAAATAGAATGTATGTTTTTTAAGAATGTACATTACCGCGCACAAATTCCCGTTTCGGAAACTGTTTTTGTAAATCCCTCTAACTTAAATAATACTACTTTAATTAAGCACGAAGAATTTAAATTGCCGGTTTATGCGTTTTTAATTAAAGATGAATTTATTGTTGGACAAAATGTAGAGCAGGATTTATCTAATGAGGATATTGAGCGATTAAAGAAATTAAAAGAGGCGAATTCTTTTCAAAAAACCTCTAAATCGCACAAAGAACAGCTCAAAAACCTTGAAAAGGAAATCGATTTGCACATTGATGAACTGGTAGATGATACTAATGGTTTAAGCAATCACGACATGCTTTCTATTCAGCTCGAACGCTTTGAAAAAGAACTGGATAAAGCCATTGAAAATGGTGTTAGAAAAATTGTTTTTATTCATGGTGTAGGTAACGGTCGACTAAAAACGGAAATTCATAAAGCTCTGAAAGCCACGTCTGGCGTCACTTTCCAGGATGCCTCCTATAAACTGTATGGGTTTGGGGCCACTCAAGTAAACATTTTATAGACTCAAATTCTTCCTGTGTTGGCAATATTTCTGTAACCAATTGCCAAAATATTCGTAAATTTAAATGCAGGTTGTTTTATCGCCTAAATAGCAATATTTGGGAGGAAAGTCCGGGCAACATAGGGTAATCCGCCGCATGAAAATGCGGGCATATTTCCCGAAAGGAAATTTTGACAGAGAGTGCCACAGAAACAAGGTAGCCTCTCCGATTTATCGGGGCGGTGATAGTGAAAATGTGAGGTAAGAGCTCACATGTGTAAGCAGTAATGTTTGCATAGGGTAAACCTCGGGTGTTGAAAGGCCAAATAGGTCACGGTTTTAGAGCGACCCGTTCTATCCGCAAGGTAACCGTGACGGGTAGGTCGCATAGATAAATGATAGATATATCCAGACGTAAAATTCTGGATGAAACAGAACCCGGCTTACAAACCTGCATCCGCTTAGGCGGACGAAAAAAAATTGAGTACTGAACTAAAAAATGAACATGACTAAAAAACTACTAATAGTTTTTTTCTTTTTAGGAACATTCTTTGCTAAAGCTCAATGCCCGCAAGTGTTCGATTATCTTGGCGTGCTTAGTAACAAGCCTTATTTTATTAATTGTAGCGGAACCGGTTCTTATTTAATGAACGTACAATCTAATGTGGGTTGGGGCGCTTATACTATTAATTGGGGCGATGGCTCACCGAATCAGGTTGCAGGTGCGTATACTGCCAATTCATTAATTCCTCACACTTATACAACAGCCACAACAGATACTTTTTTAGTTACATTAATGATTCCGTCATTAAGTTGTACTATGACTGGAGTTGTGGTGATGGAAAAACCTGTGAACTCATCCATACAAATTCCTATTGGTGGAGTAACACAAGCTTGTGCCCCTGCAACACTTCAATTTATAAATTCAAGTACAGATGTTTCTGCTACAACAACTTTTACCTGGAATTTTGGTGATGGTTCTCCGCCAGTAGTTTTTAATTATACGAATGCGGCACAAACCATCTCACATACGTATAGCGTTGGTACTGTTAATTGTCAAACCGCTGTTACATTAATGGCTATGAATTATTGTAGTTTCGGTAATCCAACTACAGCCAATTTTAATCCCATTCAAATTTATGATAAAGATGTAGCTGCAATAACTCCTGATGCATTTGTAAAATGTTTACCTAATACAACTTTCACGTTTAGCAATACAACAACACGTAATTGTTTAGCGCAGGGTAATACTTTTCAGCGACAAGAAGAATGGAATTTTGGCGATTATTGGGGAATGAGGTCACGATTCAATTCTTCCTTGGCGACCATGGCCACCAACAACACCAATTACTATAACCTATCCTGGTATAGGAACTTATTCTGTTGTTTTACGGGATAGTAATTTATGCGGCGTAAGCACACGAACTATTAACGTTTCAATTATTGCTGCTCCTGTTGCTAATTTTAATGTGCCTCCAAATCCATTATGTCAGAATGCTCCTGTTACTTTCACAAATACAAGTACAACAGGTTATTTTTATAAATGGGATTTTGGAGTAGGAGCAGGTTATGTGAATACATCTTATGCCCCGCAAACTTTCACTTATACATCACCGGGAACTTATACGGTTATGAATGTTGTTTATTTTGCAGCAGGCTGTTCTGATACAGCAAAACAAGTTATTACAATTTTACCTGCACCAACTGCCAGTTTTGTTATGACTCCAACTGTTGGTTGCAATACACTAACCGCAGTATCGTTCACAGATGTTTCAGTTAGTGCTACTGCGTGGAACTGGAATTTAGGTAATGGAAATACATCAGCGAGTCAAACGCCCCAGCACAAACTTATACAACAATAGGAAATAGTGTTATAACTCTTACTGTAACCGGAGCAAATTCTTGTAGGAATATCAGAACTTCAACAGTTACAGTTTTTCAGAGTCCTGTTGCAGCATTCTCACCAACATCATCCTGCGTTGGTTCCGCAGTAACGTTTACAGATCAGTCAACCGCGGTAGCATCAAATACAATTACGAATTGGAATTGGAATTTTGGTGATGGTTCTCCAACAACAGTTTTGCAGAATCCTGTTCATACATTTACTGCAAATGGAACTTACACAGTTACTTTAGTGGTGAACTCTGCGGTTTGTTCAAGTACTTTAGCACAAAATTTTCTGGTAAATGTAAAACCAACTGCGGCGTTTACAGTTAGTCCCTTAAGTGGTTGTCCAACCTTAACGGTGAATTTCACTAATGGTTCAGCTAATGCTACCAGTTTTTTATGGGATTTCGGAACAACTCCAACTTCCACATCAAACGCAACCAGTCCGGTTTTTAATTATACAAATTCAACAGCAACTGCAATTTCTCCTACAATAACTTTAATTGCATTAACAGGTGCAGGGTGTAGCGATACAGCAACACAAGCTATAAATGTTTTTCCAAAACCTGTAGCTTCGTTTACTGTAAATACAATTCCTGGATGTTCTCCCTTAGCTCTAACATTTACAAATACATCTACAGGTGCACTAAATTATAATTGGGATTTTGGTGATGGTAATAATTCCATCTTAACTAGTCCGGTACATACTTACACTAACGCCACTTTATTTGCACAGACATTTACTGTACAATTAGTCGCCACAAACTCTAATGGTTGTGCGGATACAACAACACAAGTGATTACAACTTTCCCAAAACCACTATTTACATTTACAATGATTCCGGCAAGTGGTTGTTCGCCTTTAAATGTAAATTTCCCAACAATTCCGGGTGCTGTTACAACCAATTGGGATTTTGGTGATGGAAACACTTCTACATCTTTAAATCCTACACACACATTCACAAACACCACACTTTCTAACTTAACTTTTACCGTTACGCTAATTGCGCAAAATGCCTTTATGTGTGTGGATACAGCTTATGGTATGCCGGTTGTGTTCCCAAAACCAGTCGCCAATTTTGTTAGGACCCCTATTAGTGGTTGCGCGCCATTACTTGTAAACTTTGTAAATACAAGCACTTTAAATGTAGGGAACAATTGGGATTTTAATGACGGCAATTTATCTACTTTAACAAATCCGGTTCATACGTTTACAACTAATAACACATCTTCTAATACTGTTTACAATGTTCAGTTATTAGTGATTAGTGCAGATGGTTGTCGTGATTCAGTACAAAAAACAGTAACGTTATTACCTTTGCCGCTTGCTAATTTCTCTGTAGATACGCCGGCCTGTTCTCCAAAACAATTAACGTTTACTAATCTTTCTGTTGGTGCTAATGCTTACAATTGGAATTTCGGAAACAGTAACACATCAACAGCTACAAGTCCAACTCAACAATACATTAACAATTCAGGTATTAACCAAACGTACACTGTTCAATTAATAGCAACTAATGCGGTGAATTGTAAGGATACTATTGAAGTTCCGATTATTGTTCATTCACAACCTAATTTTGTAATAGCACCAACACCAACTTCGGGTTGTGCGCCTTTAAGTGTGAATTTCCCAACAGTTGTTGGCGCTACAAATTATAACTGGAATTTTGGTGATGGTAATACGGCAACGGGTGGCGGCATTTCGCATACGTTTGTAAATGTTACTGTATCTAACGTTACTTATACTGTACAAATGATTGGAACAGATGTAAACAGTTGTGCGGATACTGCTTTTGCCCAGGTAACTGTTTTCCCTCAGCCTGTTGCTAATTTCCAAGTTTCACCGACTACAGTAAATATTCCTAACGACCCAATTCATTGCACGAATCTTTCAACCGGAACTATAACCAGTAATTATTGGACGTTTGGCGATGGCGGTACATCAACAGCTACAAATCCTGATTACGATTATACAACGGAGGGTGAGTATCAAGTAACTTTAATTGTAACTAGTACGAATGGTTGTAAGGATACATTTAGCTTGCCAACAAAAATTATTGTTTTAGAAGAAGCAAGTATTGTAATACCAAATGCATTTACGCCAAATCCATTAGGCTCGCCCGGAACTACTTATAACGCCACCGATTTAAGTAATGATATCTTTCATCCAATAGTGAAAGGGGTTGATAAAGACCGCTACGAATTAACTATTTACTCAAGATGGGGCGAACTTCTATTTATGACCAAAGAAACTAATGAAGGTTGGGATGGCTATTACAAAGGTAAAATCTGTACGCAGGATGTTTACGTTTGGAAATTAAAAGCTATTACGCTGGATGGAAAAATAATTAATAAGACGGGGGATGTGTTGCTGTTGAAATAATCTATGAAATTTTTAATCCGCATAAATATTTTGTTATTGCTAAGCTCTACAGTTTATAGTCAGGCGCCATTATCTAAACAAATTAACAAGCAGTTAAAGGAAGCTGCTTTTTATTTTGATGGGGAAGATTATTTAAACGGACTTAAAGAATACAATAAAGTTCTCGCCTTGGATAAGAAAAACGAAACAGCAAACTTAAACGCACTAATCTGTAAGTTGAAATTAGGTCAGTCTGTTGATTCTGTAAAAGCGAACGCCTCAATTATTCAGGATTCTAAATTACCTGAAGCGATGTTTTATTTGGGAAAAGTGAATCATCAGCTAAAGAATTTTGATAAGGCTATTGAGTATTTTAATAAGTACAATCTTGTTGACCCAAAGAAAAGAACGATTAATGAGGATGAAACTAATCGTATGATTGAAGTTTGTAATACTGCAAAGAAAGAAATCGCAAATCCTCACTGTTCTATTATTACTAATATGGGAGAAGAAGTAAACTCTCCCTATCCGGATTATGTACCTGTTATAACACAAGATGAAAGTGTAATGTATTTTACTTCCCGCCGTGAAGGGAGTTCGAATAATGTAAAGGATGCTTACGGGAATTATCATGAGGATGTTTACATAAGTTATAATACCTACGGTAAATGGAGCAAGCCTGCTAACATTGGCAAACCAATTAATACCGAAACACACGACGCTTGTGTGGCGTTAAGTCCTGATGGCCAGCGAATGATTGTTTACCGCACCGCACCGGATTTAATTACTGGCGATTTGTATGTAACAAGATCAGTGGATGGATTTAATGGAAAAATGTGGGGCCCGCTTCAAAAGTATGGTAACGAAATTAATTCCCAATTTATTGAAACCAGTGCTTGTTTTAGTAATGATACAAGTGAAATTTATTTCAGTAGTAATCGTCCGGGTGGATATGGCGGAAAAGATTTATACCGTATAAAAAAATTACCTAACGGACGATGGGCCATGCCTTTTAATTTGGGAAAAGAAGTTAATACGCCTTACGATGATGATGATCCTTATTTGCATCCTGACGGCATTACTTTATTTTTTAGTTCACGTGGACATAACACTATTGGAGAGTATGATGTTTTCAAATCAGTCTTAGATCAGGAAACCAATAAATTTTCGAGGGCGGAAAGTTTAGGATATCCGATTAACTCTGTAAACAACGATAGATTTTTTGTTTTAAGTGGTGATGGTAAGCACGGATATTATTCTTCTGTAAAAGATGACAGTAAGGGGTCATCTGATATTTATATGATCGATACGCGCTTTGGTGACAATGATATCATTGTTAAATCGGCTTATGTTTATAATGATGGTGTTCCCGGCAAGGCAAAAGTAACATTGTTGGATAGTGAAACGAAACAAGTAACCGGTATTTTTAGTTCGAACGCAAAAACAGGAAAATTTGTTTTAGCCTTAAATCCATTAAAATATTATAAAATAATTGTTGAAGAAGATGGTTTTACTACTGTTGCTATGGATTTAGATCCTGTAGCTTTTGAAAAACAGGAAACGGATTTAATTATTAAAATGACAAAAAAATAAATTGAAAAAGGGACTTTACATAATTACATTTTTATTCGCTTTGTTGAATGTATCGGCGCAAGATCCGCAGTTCACCCAGTTTTATGCTGCGCCTCAGTATTTGAATCCGGCGTTTACAGGATTAACAACTGAGCATCGCTTCGTAGCAAATTACCGTAATCAATGGCCTGGTATTCGTAAAACATACCAAACTGTTATGGCGGCTTATGATTATAATTTAAGTAATGTGAGTAGCGGTTTAGGAGCTTTGTTGACATTGGTGCCGGTGTATTGTATAATTCTTCGAAAGTGTGGATTGGAGGAGCGGTTAAGCATTTAAACAGACCTAATGTTAGTTTAATTGGGAATCAGGAAGCTTTACCAATACATATTGGATTACATGGCGGATATCGATATATTATAGAAGCTCGCGGTAATTCCAAATCTACTTTAAAAAAATATGTAGCTGCCTCATTTAATTACAGGCATGAATTGAAGTATGATCAATTTGATATTGGTTTTTATTATTTTCATATGCCGGTTAATTTTGGTTTTTGGTATCGTGGTATTCCTTTCAAAAAATATTCACCTGCTTATATAAATAACGAAAGTTTCGCATTATTAATTGGTTTCGAAATCCCTAAGCGTAATTTACGGGTTGGCTATAGTTACGATTTAACCATTTCTACATTAGGGCTTAATAACACAACCGGAGCACATGAAATTTCACTTGTGTATGAGTACGCACAGAAATTTAAACGCAAATCGAAAAAAGTTTTGGTTACTTGCCCGAAATTTTAATCTCAGGTTCTTTAAAGTAATTTGTAATGGCCTCGTAATAAGATTTGGCTACCAAATAAACGCGCTCTGATGTTTTTACACCATAATCGTTATAATTACATATGTTTAGCATGGTGCATTCTTTAGCATTATCCTGATAAAGACTCTCACCATAAACGAGAGGTGAATTAATATATCGGGTTAAAATTAAATTTCGGCAAAACACGCCTTGGCAATTTGTACTTAAAGTATTGTGCATTAAATAATCCGTGTCGGTTTGTTTAGCTTTAGTGACTTTTAAATTTTTCTCAAAAGAATTTATGGTTAAGCGACTAATAGTTTCTGATTGCTGAACTTGTTTTCCCAATAGTAAACGTAAAATGTAATTTATTAGCAGGTTTCGCTAAATCCTTTGTTCCAAATGCACCACTAATAAAACACATACTATTATTACGTTGACTGGCGGTTGTCCAAGGCGAATTTTTATCATCTACATTGTAATGAATAATAACTGAAAGGTGAGGATAATAGGAATTCATCTTTTTTGCACGCTCTAATAATTCATAATCTCTGAAAAAAGCCCAGAATAATTTTTCTTTCGGAAATTGTTTCAGGATTTTATATTTATCATCATCTAATTCTTTCTTTTGTTTCAAGCTGTCTAATACTTTATTTCTTCTATACTTATACCAATCGTTATAGGTTTGATTAAAAGCAGTCATGTTTTCTTTATTACGGCTCAGAATTACTTTTGCACCTTGTTCCTCCAGCATGTTTTTTAAAACCTGAGCGGTTAAAAAAGTTAGTTGGCCTTCAACCAATGTGATGGTGTCTTTTTTTCTTGATTTTTCATTCACCAACTTCACATATTTACCTTCCACCTTCGAATCTTCATAGTTAGAGGAGAAATGTCCGGGATCAATCGCAATTCTGATGTTTTGTAAAGGTTTAGATGAATTTGGTTTTGGCAACTTACTATCATCATTCATAGTCATTGCCAAACTATCGAGCTGTTTTTTCGAGAGTTTATTTAATCCCTTTAGTTTATATAATTTAGCTTGTTCGGTTAGTGAAGAGTTCTCAAAAAAATCAGCTAAAACTTTAGTTTCATTGGTATAAACAGCAAATTCTTTTTCTTTTTTGTCGTTTAAAATGTAAAAGGCGTTATTTTCAAATTGCACGCGATCACTTAAAGCCCCCTTTAGATTCAGGTATTTGTCAAAGCGATGCTTACACTCGGCTATGGTTTGTGCCATTCCGGTTTGGGCAATAAACAATACTATGGGTATAAGATACCTCATTATAACAAATATATGTTTTAGCGCATTCAAGAATTTTGTAACTTCAAGCTTGTTATTAAAACGGCAATGTTAGCAACAGCACAAATACAACTTATTAAGAAAGAATTCAGCTTCAAAACCTCACGTTCGGGTGGTAAAGGCGGACAAAACGTGAATAAGGTTGAGACAAAGGTAGAGCTAAGTTTTAATATTGGCGATTCAAAAGTGTTAAATGAACAACAGAAAGAGCGCTTATTACAAAAATTACAATCGAGAATTACTGAAAGTGGAGAATTAAAAGTTACCGAAGAAAAACACCGTTCTCAACTTGAGAATAAATTAGAAGTGATAGAAAAGTGTATTTCTATTTTGAATAAAGCTTTATACATTCCTAAAAAGAGAAAAGCAACAAAACCAAGTAAAGCCAGTAAACAAAAACGAATTGAAGGAAAGAAGAAAAGGGGAGAAGTAAAACAAAATCGCAGAAAATTATTTTAAGAACTCGAACAATTAATGACAAACCTTGAAAAACTAATACAAGGAAAATATTTCTGGATACTTGCCTTTGTTTTGCACTTGCTGGTACTTTTAATGTTGTATTCTAAATTTGGGATTAATACCTCCAATGAAGGTGATAAGTACATTAGCATTGCCCAACAATTAACTACTGATAATTTTTCAGATTCGTTTAAGTACTTGTGGTTTTATAGTTCCTACATTTTATTTCTGGCCGCTTGTTTAAAAATTGGATTGTCACTTACCATTATTCTCTTAATTCAATACATTTTTATTCTCATAGGATTTTATTATTTCTATAAATTTATTGTGAAGCAATCATTGTTACCTGAAGTCTACGCAAGGTTATGTATTTTATTAATTGCAACATGTCCTGTTATTATTTATTGGCAACTTACTTTTTATACTGAAAGTTTTTTTCTGGCTCTAGTGATGATCACAACGTATTTGACTTTTAACGCCAGCTCGAAGAAAGAATATTTAATAGCCGCTCTTTTTGCTGTTATTTTAATGTTTTGCAGGGCAGTTGGAATATTCTATGTGATTGCTTTGATTTTTGTTTTTATGAAAGCAAATAGAATGAGATATTCAATTATTTTTTTAGTAAGCGCATTTGTTTTGGTATTTATTGGTGTTTTGTTTTTGATGCCATTGCATTTTAAGTATTTCGCACTTCCTGTTTACCAAGGCTCTGTTATTTGTGGATTCCCTTCTTATCCTAATAATTTTCTCCCTGAAGGAAATTATACTTTAGCCGAAGTGTATGGTGCGTTTTTGCAACAAAATAGTTTTGGCACTATTCTTAATTTATCATTTAAAAAAGCCATTTCATTTTTTACACTTACCCGCCCATATTATTCCTTAAGTCATAATCTAATAAACTCGTTTTATTATCTTTTTATTTTAGGTGGACTACTCGGTATCTACAATTTGGTAAAATCCAAAGCCAATACCTTATTTGTAATTTACTTTGCAAGTATTTTGTCGGCAAGTTTGTTAATTGTGATGTTAATCTATAATGAATGGAGTGAACGGTTTTTAGTGCCATTGCTTCCATTTTTTATTTTAGCAACCTTAATGTATTTAAGTAAATCTAAAGCGAAACGTGCTATTTAATTCTCTCATATTTACTTTGTTTTTGCCAATTGTATTTGGCACTTATTGGGTATTGCCTTCAAGGTTCAGAAATTTATTCTTGTTAATTGCATCGTATTATTTTTATTTCTCCTATAATCCTTGGTTTTTACTACTGCTAATTGGCACTTCGGGGTTCGATTATTTTGTGCTCGGCAAATCTCCAATGGTAATTATAAAAAACTATTTGTTGTTTTAAGTGTGGTGACCAACATTGGCGTTTTATTTGCATTTAAATATTTTGTCCCGCTGGCTAATTATTTTATTGACGAATTTAATAGAGCGGAATGTGATTACGATTCAAGTTATTTACTAACGACCATAATTATTCCTGCTGGTTTATCGTTTTATACATTTCAATCTTTGAGTTATACGATTGATGTTTACAGAGGAAAATACAAGGCCGCGGATAAGTTTTATGAGTTCTTGCTTTACGTTTCCTTTTTTCCACATATGGTAGCAGGGCCAATTGTTAGATACGCCGATTTAATGCCGCAATTTAAAATTGTACAGTTTTTTAAGAATATTGATTGGGAAAGTTTTGCGAAACTAACTATTTGGGGTTATTTTAAAAGATTGTTATTGCCGATAATTTGAGTCAGCTCGTTACACCAGTTTTTAATGATGTTAATGCATTTAATTCTCTCGAAATTTTATTAGCTGGATTTTTATTTGTTGTACAGGTGTATTGTGATTTTAGCGGGTATTCGGATATTGCAACAGGTATCTCGAAATTATTCGGTATTAATTTATCATTGAACTGGAAGCGACCTTTATTATCAAAATCATTACATGAATTCTGGACGCGTAATCATATAAGTATTACAACTTGGTTTCGTGATTACTTGTATATTTCTCTAGGCGGGAATCGTGTAACTTATGTAAGGTGGTTGTTAAATATTTTTCTTGTATTTGTAATAAGCGGTGTGTGGCATGGCGCCAATTTAACTTTTGTTATTTGGGGAACAATGCACGGCATTCTTTATATAATTGAAATTCTTGTTCTAAAAAAGTGGCCTTCATTTAAAGCAAACAGTTTCTTGGCTTGGTTGTATTTAATCTTTTTTCATACCATTTCTTTAATGGCATTCAGAGCTTTGTCGGTTGGCGATTTAAGCATAATGTACTCTAAACTGTTTTGTAATTGGAACTTTGAGGGTGGTATTCAAAATATAATTTTACTGAACGACCGCTTGTTTTTTTATATCTGTATTTTTTTAGTTGGGATTTTATTTGCAAAAGAATTAGTAGAGGAATATTCGAGCAAGACTGTACTAAAGCAAAAGTTGAAACCGCTGTTTTATATTTTATTGTTAATTGCTTTGTTTTTAATTGGTGATTTTAATGCTAACGAATTTATTTATTTCCAGTTTTGATCAAGAAAGTAAGTTTATATCTAATCATTTTTGTAATCGGCATTTTTGCAGTGCGCGAATTTGTGTATACAGGTATTCGTAAAAACAAGCAGGGAATTTTCGAAAAGTTCAATACCATGTTTTTAAAGCAAAACGCTTATGACGTTTTATTTTTAGGCTCTTCGAGAGCAGAAACTCATTTTAATCCACGGATTTTTGATTCTGTTACCGGACATTTTTCTTATAATCTCGGTGTTACCGGCGCAACGCCACGAATTGCTTTTGCTGTTTTGAAAGCGTATTGTTCTAAAAGCAAGGCGCCCAAATATTTAATATTTGATTTAGATTTTCATTTCTTGAAACATGGAGTTGATACGATTCGTTATTTCCCAAGGTATTTTGCGTATTTGGGAAATGAAGTTTTAGCAAATGAATTTAGTAAAATTGACAATCGTTTCAATTCGTTTAAATATAATCCGCTTTATTCCTTGCCTTATTCCAATATCAGAAGTTTAGGAGCATCGTTACACGGATGGCTAAATAAAACAGGAAAGTATGATACCATTTACTATAAAGGTTACGTAAGCGATGTGTTTCAGGACCTTCCAAAAACAAGAAAACAAAGTTCGTTTTACGGATTTATTCATCCTGTAGAGCGGCAATATATCGACTCAATAATCCAGTTTAGTAAGCAAAATAACATCAACTTAGTCATGGTAAGTTCGCCTATGTATAAGGGGGCAGAGGAGGAAATGTTAAACAAAAAGACAGTGGTTTCCCAACTAAAAAATATAGCCAAAATTAACAAATTGGAATACTGGGATATGTCGAAAGAAGCCTATAGCAATAAGCAGGAATTCTTTCTTGATAGCTATCACATGACCGCCTCGGGCGCCCGTTTATTTACCTTGGGATTTGCCTATAACTTTCAACAATATTTTGATAAAAAACCCGTTAATTAAGAGGGTATTTCCCAAAATATTAACTAAATTTAGATAGTTTATGCGTAAAGTAGTATTGTTAGGTTTTTTGGCTTGTTCAAGTGTTGTTTTTGGCCAAATAGCAAAATATAGCAACGAATTTTTAAACGTTGGGGTGAGTGCCCGCGCAATGGCTATGGGAAATGCCAATGTTTCATCAGTAAATGATGTTACGGCAGGGTACTGGAATCCATCAGGTTTATTATATCAACAAAGCAATTTACAATTAGGTTTGATGCACGCCGAATATTTTGCAGGCATTGCAAAGTACGATTACATTGGCGCTTCAAAACGTATCGATAGTAATAGTGTAGCGGGTATTTCGTTTATTCGTTTTGGTGTAGATAATATTCCCAACACTTTAGAATTAGTTGACGCAAATGGGAATGTAGATTACTCACGCATTAAATCATTTAATGCTGTTGATGCGGCGGTTTTAATTTCTTATGCCCGCAACATGCAAAAAATAAAGGGACTAAAATTGGGAGGTAATTTTAAAGTTATCCGTCGTAAGTTAGGTGAGTTTGCTGGTGCTTGGGGTTTTGGTTTAGATTTAGGTGCCATGTACGATTACAAAAAATGGCATTTCGGTGTAATGGGCAGAGATATTACAGGAACATTTAATGCTTGGACTTACAATTTAACAGAAGATGAAAAAAATACATTAGCGGTAACAGGCAATGAAATTCCAACTAACTCAGTTGAAGTAACAGTTCCGAAATTAATTTTAGGAGCTTCCCGTCAGTTTTTAGTTTGGAATAACCGCATCTCCATTTTAGCAGAAGCGAATTTTATAAATACCTTCGATGGTAAACGAAACACAGTTATAAAAACAAAAACCTGGAGTATGGAACCAAACCTGGGAACAGAAATTGGTTACAAGAACATTGTATTTTTAAGAGCTGGTATCGGTAATATTCAAAAAGCCTTAAATGCTAAAGGCGATGCTTTTGTTACAACGTTTCAACCAAACATTGGAGCAGGGGTGAAGTACAAAATTTTCGCATTGGACTATGCTTTTACAGATATTGGTGATAGATCAATCGCATTGTATTCTCACATTATCTCACTCAAAATCGATATCAATAAAAAACCTAAGTGAAGCGCATAATCCATACTATGCTGTTTTTAGCTTTGGCAGTTTCGCTAAAAGCTCAGGTGTATAGTAACGAGTGGATTAATTTTTCGAATAAACATTACAAATTTCCGATTGGTAAAACAGGTTTTTATCGTATTGATTCATTAGCACTTGCTAATAGCGGCATCAACGTTAGCTCGCTCAATCCTAAAAATTTCCAGTTATTTATTAAAGGAAAAGAAGTGCCATTGTTTATTTATGGCGAAAGCGATAACATCCTAAACGATACAGATTACGTTGAGTTTTATGCCGAAAGAAACGACGGACAATTCGATTCTAGTCTTTATTACAACATAACTTATCTTCCTAATCGTTATGTTTCTTTATTTAACGATACTATTTACGGATTCTTGACTTGGAATAGCTTAACAACTAATAAGCGTATTATTCAGGAAACTGATACAGCAACATCTTCTTACACACCTGCACCTTATTTTTATACTGACAGAGTTTATACCAATAAGAACGAATATAATTATGTTGAAGAATTTTATTCAAATACCAGCGACCCTCGCTACACTCAAGCTGAAGGGTATGGTATCCTTTTGGAAGAAGGTCAGGTTTTTAATACCAATCTTAACCCTGCAAATATTTATACCCAAACAGCTTTACCTGTTCAGATTCAAATTCATTTTTCAGGTTCAAATAACGATGTGAATATAAGCGGGAATTACGAACATGAAATTAAAGCTGTAATTTATGACGCCACTAACACACCTGTAACTTTATTTGATACGCTTTTTAGAGGGTATAAGTATTTTAAGTACAATTTCACAGCACAAACGAATACTTTAGGTGCTGCATCAAATATAGAAGTCTCTTCAATCATTAATCCACTTTTTACAGGTGTAGATAACAGAACTTGTTTGCATTACATCTATATGAAGTATCCTCAGGAACCTTTTGTAGCAGGTGTACCATCGTATAAATTATTTGTTGACGATGATGCTGTATTTTCTAAGACCTATTTGCGGATTGCGGGTGTTAATACTGGCACTAATGGTGTAGTTTTGTTTTACGACATAACTAACGGTAAACGTATTCCAGTAACAATGAATGTCGCTGCAAAATTATTAGTTCCTAATTCAGGCACTCAAAAGGTGTGTTATTTTGCTCCTGAATCGGATGTGATAAATGTTTCCAAACTTACACCTGTTAATCAAACCGGATTTTTTGTGAATCATAAAACAATGGATGATTCAGCTTTTGTGATTGTAGCCCCACAGAAATTTAATACAGAAGCAAATACTTACGCTACGTATCGACAAACAGCATTGGGCGGCTCACATGATGTGATTGTTGCTACCATGGAAGAATTATCCGATCAATTTGCTTATGGTATTCAAAAACATCCCTTAGCATTAAGGAATTTCTTTAAATTTTTAATCGATAGTCTGCCTACACCGCCAAAAAATATTTTTCTAATAGGGAAGAGTGTTCAACACCGCGATATGTATTCAGGCTCTCCGGGATGGGCAAAGGCATTAATTCCTTCAATGGGAATCCCAGCTTCTGACAATCTATTAACTGCCTCATTAAAAACAACGGATTATTTTATTCCTGAAATTCCTATAGGGCATTTAGCTGCACAAACCAGTGCTGATGTGACAAATTATCTTGCAAAAGTACAACAACACGAAGCACCATTAACTGGTCCACCCGAAACTCACGATTGGAAAAAACATGTATTGCATTTTGCAGGAGGAACCGATTTAGGTCAGCAATTATTATTTCAATCTTTCTTAAGTACCTATAAAGGAATTATTCAGGATACATCTTATGGCGGCAAAGTTTATGATTTTAAGAAAACAACTACTGCGCCAATTCAAATTACAATAAGCGATTCAGTGAAAGGACATTTCAGTTATGGAACGAGCTTAGTAACTTTTTTTGGACATGGTTCTTATACCGGTTTCGATCAGGCTATTGATGATCCTAATGCTTATAATAATGCGGGTAAGTATCCTTTGTTTATAGCTAATTCTTGTTTTTCTGGAAATATTCATACGCATGATGTTTTCAGTAACTCCGAAAAATTTGTGTTGGCTAATCAAAAAGGAAGCATTGCTTTTTTAGCAGCGAGTTCTTTAGGTTTTGTTAGTTCATTACATGTATATACCGAAGGTATTTACCGTGGCTTATCTCAATTAAATTATAACAAAGGCATTGGTGAAATTGTACAAGCCTCTTGCGCTTATTCTAATTTCTCAGGGCAACAACAACAATTTACAAATGTAGATATGACTTTACATGGCGATCCTGCTTTAAGAATTGCTCCAGGCGCATTGCCGGATTATTTTATCGATAACAGTCGTGTTTTTTTCGATACTAAATCATATGTTGATTCCCTTGGTATTTCAATTGATATAAGTAATATGGGAAGAGCTCGAAAAGATACGTTCATTGTACGAATTGAACGTTATTTTCCAACTGGTGATTCGGTTACCATATTTAAAAACATAAAAGCCCCTTATTTTAGAGATACTCTACAATTTTACACTCCAATTGATTTTACACGTGGTTTTGGTTTAAATAAATTTAAAGTAATTGTGGATGCATATAGCGGTATTACTGAATCCAACGAAAATAATAATAGCACAAGTGGTACAGTTGATGTATTTATACAAGGAGGGGATTTAGTGCCCGTGTATCCTTATAAATATGCAGTCGTTCCAAGTACGCCAACTATAACTTTAAAAGCATGCACTTCCAATCCTTTTGCGGCAACGCGTAATTACCGATTACAATTAGATACAACAGATTTATTTACGTCTCCTTTAACTACAACTTTAATTGCGAGTGCAGGTGGTGTAATAGAGTGGACGGTAAATTTACCTTTTGCAGATAGCGCAGTTTATTTTTGGCGTGTAAGTAAAGATTCTATCAATGCGCAGGAAACTTTTGTTTGGAGAGAAAGTTCATTTCAAACCATTACTAATAAACATGGGTGGGGACAATCGCACTTCTTTCAATTTAAAAACGACGGCTATCAGTTTGTAAAATACAAGCGACCAATAAGACAATTTACTTTTGAAAACGATAAATCATCTTTGTTTTGCACCACTCGTAAGTTTGTTCTTTCAACAGATTTTGCCAATATAATTTATTCAGTTAACGGTTCGGTTAAACATACTTGGTGTTGTACAATGGATGGTTGGACTATAGCTGTATTCGATGCTATTTCAGGTAAACCATGGCAATCGAATAAGAATGTTTTTTCAGCTCCTGTTTTTGCTCCTGAAGGTAATTGTCTTTGTGCGTATTTACCTCAAGCATTATATGCTTATGATTTTGGTGGTGGTCCAAGTGCTGTCGCACTAATGTGCACCAAATTGGAAACAGATCTTGGAGAATTTTAAATTCTGTACCTCCAGACAATATGATATTGGCTTACTCTGCACAAAATCACATGTCATCAAGCTTTACAAATTCTTTGTATACAGCCTTCGAAAGTTTTGGTAGCGCAAAAATTCGTACTGTGCAAGATACAACACCAATAATTATTTTTGGAAAAAAGGGTGGAGCCATTGGTACAGCCAACGAAGTTCTTTCTCCTGACAGATTTGGTCCGATTAGTTTAAACGATACTATAAAAACGAGATGGAATAACGGATTTGTTGCTTCTGAGTTAATTGGTCCTGGTTATAAATGGAACAGCTTTCACTGGAAAGTAAAAAGTTTAGATGCGGCTGCCGGCGATACAACCATTGTAAAAATTGTGGGTTACAAAGCAAATGGCACTATTGATACTCTTGTAACATTTACAGAGGATAGTTTAAATGTTTTGGATCTGTATAATTACGCTGATGCCTCAGTATATCCTTATTTAAAATTGGTCGCTTACAAAAAGGATAATATTTTCCGCACGTCACCACAGTTAAAACATTGGTATGTATTGTACGACGAAGCTCCTGAGTGCGCTATTAATCCTAAAAAAGGATTTGTCGCTATCAATGATACTTTGCAGGAAGGTGATAATGTAACACTGGTTTTACCAATAGAAAATATTGGAACGATTCCGTTTACAGATAGTTTAGTAGTAACCTATTGGATTGAAGACGCTAATCGCGTTAATAATTACTTGCCACAAAAAATGAAAGCCAAACCTTTTGCACCAGGCGCCATTATTTTAGATTCTATTAAATTAAACACCTATTTGTATCCGGGTAACAATGCCTTATGGGTTGATGTTAATCCTACACAAAACAGTAAATACCAAAAAGAACAATATCATTTTAATAATGTGGCGCGCTATCCTTTTTCGGTTAGTAAAGATATTACCAACCCGTTATTAGATGTAACTTTTGATGGTGTAAGAATTATGAATGGTGATATAGTTTCTGCTAAGCCACATATTTTAGTGAATTTAAAAGATGAAAATAAATTCTTAGCTCTAAACGATACAAGTGCATTTAGAGTATTTATTAAAAAACCAAGTGATTTAACCGAGCAACGAATTTATTTTGCTAATGGTTTAGTATTTACACCCGCACAATTACCGAGTAATAGTTGTAAAATAGAATACGATGCCATTTTACCTGAGGACGGTAAACATATTTTAATTGTACAGGCTACTGATAGAAGTAATAATATTTCAGGCGCGATTGATTACAGAATTACATTCGATGTTATTAATAAATCAACCATCACGCAAGTTATAAATTATCCAAACCCGTTTAGTACTTCTACGCGTTTTGTATTTAATTTAACCGGTAGCGAAGTGCCTGAAATGTTTAATATACAAATCATGACCATCACCGGTAAAATTGTAAAAACAATTATGCGCGATGAGTTAGGTCCACTGCATGTTGGAAGAAATATTACCGAATATGCTTGGGATGGTAAAGATGATTTTGGGGACAAATTAGCGAATGGCGTTTATTTATATAAAGTGCAAACTAAAATAAACGGACAAAGCATAGAACATAAATCTACCGAGGCCGATGGCTTTTTTACAAAGGAACTTGGGAAGATGGTTATAATGAGATAGACTAATGAAGAAATTTTTATTTATAATTTTCGTTTTTCTTTTTGCAGGTAATTTTGCTCAAGGCCAATCAAAAAGTTCTTATAAAATAGGTGATATAGCTAACGAAACAATTGTAGTTTACGACACTAACAAGGTTGCTGTAAATCTTAAAGTGCCTGACGAAAATGGATATTTGATTGTATATAATTATCGTTGGATAAATGCAGGTAATGGTGTTGATTCAAGGGATTCTTTAAAAGTGTTGGAAGATAAAATTGCTGAAGTTATTATTGGGGGAATGATAGGGAAACTTAGAGTTGTTTGTTTATCATACGATAAAGATGTAAAGTATGATGATTGGATAAATCAAATTAGAAAAGAAAACCATTAAAGAGTAACACAAGGTATAAGGTTGATTATTATAATTTACATAATAATGGTTTGGGCGAATTGAAATGTAAAGAATTATTTAGTAGACTTTGTATAATTGGACCGGATGGAAAAATCCTGCATTGGTCAAAGTTTTTTGCAAGTTTCAGATATCATAAAACAGACGCAAGGATAAGTTTAAAAGCAAAATTGGTTACGTCTGATGGAAAAGGTAAAAAAACACCTTTGAACAACGCCTTGGTTCACGTGGATTCAGGAAATCAGTTTGATACTATTGCGCAAACCAGAACAGATAAGTACGGTGATTTCGAATTAAATCTCCCAAACGATAAGAAAAAATATAAAATCAAGGTAAAGCCTGAAGACGAGAAAATAAAAAACATTTCCATTTTAACGCGTCAGGGTGCAGAAGTTCAGAAAATGGAATTGACCGCAACCGGTTTCGAGTATGAATTATTAAATGCAGATATAATTTATTTAGCCGAAATTCAAACGGAGGATATTACTTTAAAGTACGATTTATTTAATTCGGCTGCGCGAATTAAAGAATTAGATACCGATGAAATTATTTTTTATGAAACAGCAAAAAGTGATATCAGAAACGAGTCGGAACTGATTCTGAATAAAATCGTAAAGATTTAAATGATAATCCAAAAGTTAATGTAGAGGTGATATCTCATACCGATGCCAATGGAGATGATGCCGTAATATGGAGCTCTCTACTAAAAGAGCTAAAGCTGTGGCTGAATATTTTATAAAAAGCGGAATCTCTGAGCAAAGAATCTCAGCTCAAGGTAAAGGAGAAACCCAAATTCGCAACCGCTGTACTAATGGAATAGCGTGTCCTGATAAAGAGCATGAGTACAATCGCCGCACGGAGTTCAAGTTTAGTCGCTAATTTTCCGTAGTTTTCGTATACAAAAAGGGGCGAAATGTCTCTTTTTGCTCTTTTTTACCTTAATATTCATTTAATTTGAAATTAACGAAGGATTTACATTTACTTAACGTCTAATAAATCTATAACCTTAGTTCTGTTATTGAAAAGGTAAGTATTGTTTATTTAGCTGAAATCTAAACTGATTTTAGTTCCGAAAGACTTAGTAGTGAGTCTTTTCAATAAATTAATAATTTACTTATCTTTAATTAATATTACTATTAAACCAATTTAACATGCGTAACGTAAAATTTACAATTACCTTTTTCTTAACCTTATTTTTAACCTTTGCAATTAAAGCTCAGCAATGGAATGGCTTAACCTATTATGGAAATAGCGGTTCAGCTTTCGGCTACTTAATAGACACAAACAGTACAACGGTTAAAACATTTACTTATACCGGTTTTGGAAACAATGGATATTCAACTCATATGATGCCGGGTGGCGATGTATGGCGTTCGGTATCGAATACCGGAAACATTCTTTCAGGAGGGGGTATGACAGGCCGTATCCAAAAATGGAGCTATAACAACGTCTTACTTTGGGATTATACTTATTCTTCTTCAACATATTGTTTACATCACGACCATTGTCCGCTACCAAACGGTAATGTATTAGTAATTAGTTACGACGTAAAAACACCAACGGATGCAAATCTTGCCGGCGCTACCAGTTCTATTACTATTTGGTCGGAAAAAATTATGGAATTACAACCAGTTGGTACTAATTCTGCAATTGTTGTTTGGGAATGGAAAGTTTGGGATCATTTGGTTCAAAATTTATATCCAACTAAAAATAATTACCAAACTTCGATTGTAAATAATCCGGGTCGTTATAATATCAATTACCAAACAGCTAAAGATTGGTTGCATATGAATGGTATTGATTATAACCCGGTGCTCGATCAAATTGCCTTAAGTACTCATAATTTAAATGAGTGGTATATTATCGATCACAGTACAACAACCGCGGAAGCTGCAACATCAAGTGGAGGAAATTCAGGCAAAGGTGGAGATTTATTATACCGCTGGGGAAATCCTGCGGCTTATCAAGCTACTGGAACAAAAATTTTAGATGTTACTCACGATGCGCATTGGATTCCGGAAGGTTGTCCAAATCAAGGTTTCTTAACCGGAATAAATAATAAAGGTGTATCAACCGGACCAAAAACAACAGTGGATAATATTTCTATCCCACGTGCTGATTATAATTATACAATTGCTTTAGGTAATGCATATACACCTGCAACTTTTAATAATCGCCATACATCTTCAGGTTACACCAGTAATATGGGAAGTGTTGATCAATTTCCGAACGGAAATCAAATGGTTTGTTTGGCGACAGCTGGCAGTATTTATGAGATTAATTCAGCCGGTACTGTGCTTTGGACAAAAGCGACGGGTGGGATGACGCCTCAATCTCATCGTTACACAACATGTTTTATTAATAATGTTGCGCCTCCTCAACCAACCATTTCATTAAGTGGAAGTGATTTACTGTCGACAAGCGCAGTTTCTTATCAATGGTACGTAAATGGAAATTTAATTCCGGGGGCTACTTCACAATTATATACACCAACTCAAAATGGAATTTACGTTGTTAAAACAACCGATAGTAATGGTTGTGTTTATGTTTATTCTGCCGGATATAATTACGCTTTGATTACAGGAATTAAAGGATTAGCTATTAATAACGATATTAGTATTTATCCGAATCCTACAAATGGTTTAGTAAGTATAGCAACTAATTTATTGAAGTATGAAAATTATACTGTAACAGTTTTTGATAGTTTTGGTAAGCTTTTAATTAATGTTGAAAATACAAACACTTTAGATTTAACAGAGTTACAAAATGGTGTTTATTTTATTTCAGTAACAACCCAAAGCGGAACAGTAGTAAATAAGAAAATTGCCTTAACTAAATAATTTATAAAAGAATAAAGTATGAAAAAAATAATTGTAGCATTAGTTTTAGTATTAGCTTGTACAAATTTATCAGCAAAGAAAATAAGATTCGCTGTTGATATGGGAACGCATACTATTAGTCCAATGGGCGTGCATTTAATGGGTAATTTTCAGGCCTATCTTGGTTTACCGTTGGGCGATTGGCAATCAAACACATTAAGATTATGGCAAGTGGGCACTTCAACCGTTTATGATACGGTTTTAGATTTACCTGCTTTTGCTGAATACGAATTCAAATTTGTTAGTGGTGATCAATCTTACGAAGCAGAATTTGTCCCGAATGTAGCAAGGGTAGAACCTTTTTTGTTTAATGATAACCGCTGGCTATATCTCGACTCTTTGGCTAATGATACAACTTTTGTTGGGGCAATTCCTTTTTCAGGTACCGCTCCGGTTGGTAAATCATTAATACGCTTTATGGTCGATATGTCAAGTGTCGGTTCTATTTCATCAAATGGTGTTCATGTGGCAGGATCTTTTCAATCTTCTGCTTGGAATGCAAAGGATAATATTCTTTACAGTTTTGGTTCAGGTATTTATGAAATTATTGCTTATGCAGTAAATGGAAATTATAGTTTTAAATACTATAACGGAAATGTTATTGGTACCACAGAAACTGTACCGGGCGCTTGCGCTACTTTAGGAAACCGTACTCATAATCTGCAAAAGGATACTATTTTGGAAACCGTTTGTTTTAGTGCTTGTGTAAGTTGTGCTTTAGCCGGTATGTACGAATACACCACCGATATATCAGGCATCAAAATGTTCCCTAATCCAACAGCTTCTTCTTCAGTGATGGAATTTGAAAATACTGAAGTTAATTACAATGTTGCTATTATGGATTTAACCGGACGGGTTTTAAAGACTTATTATAGTTCTAATGGAGAAAGTATTACTATTAAAAAAGAAAACTTAAGTTCAGGTTTGTATTTTGTGAATGTAATTGATTCAAAAAAACGCAAAAGCCTCTTCTAAATTAATTATCGAATAAGTTTTTTATAATGAGATTTATTTTTTATTTTTTTATTGTGCTCTTTTGTTTGGCTGGAAGTAAACTTACCAGCCAAACTTTTTATAATACTTCCGCCATTCAAAAAATTGAAGTTCAGTTTGCTCAGGCTAATTGGGATTATATGCTCGATACTGCCAAGATGGGTAAAGAAAATTACATCATGGCACAATGGGTAAAAATCAATGGCGTTTTATTGGATAGCGTAGGTGTAAAGTACAAAGGCAATAGTTCGTTTGATTCCACTTACAAAAAAATCCGGTGCATATTGAACTGGATACTTACAAAAATCATTCCTACCAAGGCTATCAGGATATAAAATTAGGAAATGGGTATTCCGACCCTTCAATTATCCGCGAGGTTTTAGCGTATGACATTCTTAAAAATTACATGCATTGTCCGCAGGCTAATTTTGCCCAACTCTACATTAACGGTAATTACATTGGCGTGTATTCAAATGCAGAATCAATTAATAAAAAATTCTGTTCTGATCATTTTTACACTTCTAACAATATTTTTGTAAAATGTAATCCAATCGTATTACCAAGTACAAATTCAAAAAGTAATTTGCGTTACATTCCATTAGCAGATAGTAGCGGATACACAAATTATTACGAGTTAAAATCGAATTACGGATGGAATCAGCTAAAAGATCTATGCGATTCAGTTACGAATAACGCTAACAGCATTCCTAATGTAATGGATTTAGATCGTGCTATTTGGATGTTAGCATTTAATAACGTTGCAGTTAATTTAGATAGTTACAGCGGCGCATTTTGTCAGAATTATTATTTGTACAAAGACAACACGGGTCATTTCAATCCAATCATTTGGGATTTAAACATGGCCTTTGCAGGATTTCCTCATTTGGGAGTTTCAAACTCCAGTATGGCAAGTTTAACTATTCCTCAATTACAACAATTACCAAGTGCTATTCATAATACCGACCAATATTGGCCACTCATAAAAAACATCATGAGTAATAACATGTATAAGCGCATGTACACTGCTCATATGAAAACAATCGTAAACGAAATGTTCGTGAGTAATTATTACACTGCAAAAGCTGCAGCATTGCAAGCTGTAATTGATACTGCTGTTCAATCGGATGTAAATAAATTTTATTCGTATCCTCAATTCCAAAACGGATTAACAACCAATGTTTCGGTAGGAAGTTATTCTGTTCCCGGTATTAGTACTTTAATGTCGACAAGAATTCCTTTTTTGCAAGCTACTGCTGATTTTACTTATGTAGCTCCGGCAATTTCATCAGCTTCGGCCGCTGGTACTCCAAGCTTAAATTCAGCTATTACCATCACAGCTAATGTTACAAACGCAAATACTAATGCGGTGTATTTAGGATACAGATTTGCGGTTACAGAAAAATTTAAACGTATTTTAATGTTTGATAATGGTTTGCATAACGATGGTGCGGCAAGCGACAATAAATTTGGTGTTACTTTTACAATGACAGCTTCTTCAGCACAATATTATATTTATGCTGAGAACAACAATGCAGGTATGTTTGCTCCCGAGCGCGCTGAACACGAATTTTACACTTTGGTGGCTGTACAGACTGCATCTGTTGGCCAGGTTAAAATAAATGAGTTTTTAGCCGATAATCAGAATGACGTAGTGAACGAATTTTTTCAATATGAAGATTGGATTGAATTGTATAATACAACTTCGTCCCCTTTAGAATTATCAGGTTTGTTTTTAACAGATAACTTTTCAGTGCCAACAAAATTCACAATTCCTCAAAACACTATTATTCAACCAAACGGTTATTTAATTATTTGGGCCGATGAAAATCCTTCAACTACTTCTTATGCACACGCTAATTTTAAATTAGCTGCCGGCGGCGAGCAATTAATGTTAAGTGGTCCAGGTGGAGTTGTATTAGATAGTATTTCGTTTGGTGCTCAGGTTACTGATAAGTCTATGGCGCGTTGTCCGGATGGAGTTGGTACTTTCAGCACTTCGACTTTCCCAACCTTTAAATTATCTAATTGCGCAATTGGTGTAAACGAGTTGAACGGGGGCGTGAATAGTGTTGCGGTGTTCCCGAATCCGGCTAATGCTTATTTACATGGACAAAGCACCTTGAATCGTCAGCAAAAAGTAGAGATTTTTAATGTATTAGGACAAGTAATTTATTCAACAAATTTTTTAAACCAATTCGAAATTTCAACGTCAAATTGGGAACCAGGACTCTATTTTGTACACATCGAAAATTCTGTTGTAAAAATTGTAGTTAATCATTAATTAATTTATATCATGAAAAGTCTGAAATTTACTTTGTTCTTTTTGGTACTTATTATCGCAAAAAATTTACAGTCGCAAGCCTTTTACGACGTTACAAAAATTCAAAAAATTGAAATCTCTTTTTCTCAATCTAATTGGGATTATATTTTAGATACCGCTAAGGCAGGTAAAGATGGTTACCTTATGGCGCAATGGGTAAAAATTAACGGTGTTCAGTTTGATAGTGCCGGTGTTAAGTATAAAGGCAATAGTTCTTACAATGTCAATAACGCCAAAAACCCTTTTCATATTGAATTAGATTTTCTAAAGAATCAGGATTATCAAGGTTATAAGGATATTAAATTAAGTAATGGATTTAAAGACCCTTCGTTTGTACGGGAGGTATTATCATATAATATTTTAAATAAATATATGCCTTCACCGCTTTCAAATTATTGTCAGGTATATGTTAATAGTGTTTACATAGGTGTTTATGCAAATACGGAAGCCGTTTCAAAAACATTTGTAGATAGCAGATTTTATTCGAAGAACAATTCGTTTTTCTTTATGGATAATTTTAATTGTCCATTAAAATATAACGGACCGGATAGCGCTTCTTATACCTCATACACGATAAAATCCACAACGGGATGGAAGGCCTTAATTAATTTATGTGATACTTTGGTTAACAAATCAAGTTTTATTGAATCTATTTTAGATGTCGACCGCTCTTTATGGATGATGGGATTTGATAACGTATTGGTAAATCTTGATAGTTACATTGGAGCACCAACGCATAATTATTATGCGTACCGAGATGATAACGGTCGTTTTAATCCAATTGTTTGGGATGTAAATGAAGCCTTCGGAAATTTTACAAACGCTGGTGGCGGTCCGCCTTTAAGTTTAGCGCAGGAACAAGTGATGTCACCGTATTTACATCATACTGACCCTAACTGGCCATTAATTCAAAATTTATTAGCAAATCCAATGTTTAAGCGAATGTATATTGCACACATGCGTACCATTGTAAACGAGAATTTCGCTAATGGTTCTTACACAACTACAGCTTATAATTTGCAAAGTGTAATTGATACAGCCGTTCAATCGGATGTAAATAAATTTTATACGTATTCACAATTTACAGTGAACGTAAATACGAATGTAACTTCAGGTCCGTCGACTATTGCCGGGTTAAGTGTTTTAATGGGACCGAGAGTAAATTATTTGCAAACTTCAACTGATTTTACATTAACCCCTCCAACAATTACTTCGGCAACAGCTGCAACAACTCCAAGTTTAAATGCTGCAGTAACAATTACAGCAAACGTAACCAATGCTAATAGTAATGGTGTTTATTTGGGATATCGGTTCGCGGTTACTCAACGATTCAATCGTGTTTTAATGTATGACGATGGTCTGAATAATGACGGTGCTGCCGGCGATAATGTGTTTGGGGCTACATTTACTATGTCTGCTTCATCGGCGCAGTATTACGTTTATGCTGAAAATAATAATGCAGGTATGTTTGCTCCTGAGCGGGCGGAGTACGAGTTTTACACTTTAGCTGCTGTACAAACTGCAAGTGTTGGTCAGGTTTATATAAACGAATTTTTAGCAGATAATGTTGGTGATGTTAGTAACGAAACGTTTCAGTTCGAAGATTGGATTGAATTATATAATACAACCTCTTCACCATTAGAATTATCAGGTTTGTATTTAACCGATAATTATTCAGCGCCAACAAAGTTTCCGTTCCCGCAAAACACCGTTGTTCCTGCAAATGGTTATTTAATTATATGGGCCGATAATAACCCTTCAACTTCATCTTATGTTCATTGTAATTTTAAACTGAGGTGCAGCAGGTGAACAGTTAATGTTAAGTAACGGAAGCGGAACTGTATTAGATAGCATTACATTTGGAGCACAAACTACAGATAAATCTATGGCGCGTTGTCCGGATGGCGTGGGTTCATTCTCAACCTCGGCTTTTCCTTCTTTTAAATTATCAAATTGTGCCATTGGTGTAAATGAGTTAGACGGAAATGAAAATGTTGAAAAATATATCCAAATCCGGCTCACAATTGTTTTGTAGCAAGAAGTAGCGGTAAATCAGAAAAATTATAACGTTTATAATACTTTAGGAGAAGAAACATTTAAAAGCAAGTTTTATTAATGAAACTGTTGTTAATACATCCACATGGGCATCCGGTATTTATTTTGTACGAACAGATTATGCCGTTAAAAAAGTAGTAATTTCACATTAATTTATAATACGTTATGAAAAGAAGCTTGGTATATTTTAAAAGCATAATAGCTATTCTGGCCATTACATTAATTTTTATTTCCTGTAAAAAACCTGCCGGGGAAGGTGGAAAAGTTAGTATTAAAGGAACACTTTGGGCAGAGGATTGGAATGGATCCTTTACCGTAAAGAATGGCGAATACGCAGCCTATGATGAAGATGTTTATATAATTTATGGTGATGATGTAAGCTATAGCGATAAAACTAAAACCAATTACAATGGTGAGTATGAATTTAAATATTTACGTAAAGGAAAGTATAAAGTTTACGTTTACTCTAAAGACAAAACATTAACTTCTCCTTCTGGTGATGTTTCAGTTGTTAAGGAAGTGGAGATAACGGAAAAGAAGGGCACAAAAACAGTAGATCAAATTATCATTTACAAATAAGTATGGTTAAGAAACTAATAATCGCTTTACTACTTGCAAGTTCTGTTACTGCATTTTCTCAAAAGAAGAAGGAAGTAAAGAAGTATAAAATAAAAAGTCTCACCGAAACAGAAACCAGCAATGGTAAAACTATTTTCGATGGCAAAAAAACGTTTGATGCTAATGGTGAGGTGTCGGAAGAATTTAATTACGATAAAGATGGCACTGTTAAAAGCAGTCATAAATTTAAATACAACTCAGAAGGCGATGTTATAGAAGATTCTGAATATGATGCCAAAGGCCAATTAAAAGATAAACATGTTTTTAAGTATAATAGCTTAGGAGAGAAAATAGAAGAAGCTACTTACGATAAGGATGGAAAACTCACGAAAAAGAGTATTCACACCTACGATACTAAGGGATTAAAATCGGAGCGTAAAACGTACGATGGAAATAATAATTTAATTTCTGTAAAAAAATATATTTACGAGTACAAGTAGATTGAAATCGGTAGCCGACATATTAAATTCATTTGAGTCCATCACCTTAGCCGAAATGGATAAGGCTAAATTAATGGACAGAACGGATACTAAATTCACGTTTTCAGAGGAGAATTTAAAAAAAGTACTCACCGAAGTGAAGTCGGATTATAAAATTCTAGAAATTGAAAATTGCCGTATGTCGACTTACCAAACCCTGTATTACGACACCAGTGATTTGAGTTTGTATTTAAAACATCACAATGGTAAATTAAACCGCTATAAAATCCGTCACCGTACTTACGTGGAAAGTAAATTGGGATTTTTGGAAGTGAAGTTTAAAAACAATAAAGGCAGAACCATTAAAGTACGCATAAAAAACAGGAAGTTCCTAAAACTTGGGCTGAAGACACATCAGAGTTTCTATCAGCCAAAACGCCTTTTAATCCTGAAGCTTTGGTGCCAAACATTTGGATTAACTATAAACGAATTACATTGGTAAATAACGCCAATGCCGAACGTGTTACTATAGATACTGAATTGGAATTTATCAATAAGGATTTCAAGAAAAAAATGGATAACCTGGTTATTGCGGAAGTGAAACAAGAGAAAGAGCAGGCTCCGCATTCTTAGCCGCCATGAAAAAATTCAGAATTCGTGAAGGTTCTATTAGTAAATATTGTTTAGGCGTTGCTTTAACCAATAAAGAAGTCAAGAAAAATAATTTTAAAGAAAAAATATCATCCTTAAACCATATAATTTATGCTGGCAACCATATTACTGCAAATAGCTGATGAATCAGTTGTAACATCAGGATTTGATGCACTTATGAAAATAGGTGGAAAATTGGGCTTACGTTTTTTAGTAGACTTGGCTTCTGTATTCGTTTTAATCCGTTTAGTTTATTTTCCGATTTATAAACGTCGCGAGCTGTTTTTTACTTATTTCATTTTTAACATCGTTATCTTCTTAATCTGTTTCCTTTTAAATAAAGTCGACTTAAGTATGGGAGCAGCATTTGGATTATTTGCTGTGTTTAGTATGTTACGTTACCGTACTGAAGATATCAGTATGAAAGACATGACCTATTTATTTTTGGTAATTGCTATGGGCTTGATATCAGCTGTTACAAAAATTAAAGGAACTGAAGATTACATAGAGTGTTTATTTGTAGGTGCCATTAACATTGTTATTATTCTTGTAGCTTATTTATTAGAAAGTACAATGTTGATGAAGAAAGAGGGAACCAAAGTTATTATTTACGAGAACATTAATTTAATTAGCACAGACCGTGAGGCAGAGTTAATTGAAGATATTAAAAAGCGTACCGGTGTTAACGTACATCGTATCACCATTCAAAAAATCGATTTTTTAAGAGACTCAGCGCAAATAAAAATATTTTACTTTGAGTAGACTGTTTAAATATAGTTTTGTTTTGTTTCTGATGATTTCAGTTTCAACTTTGCGTGCGCAAGAGTATGATGATGACGCGGCGCTTTGGTTGAATCTTAATCTTGAGAAAAAAATAAACGACCATTTCGATATCCATTTTTCGCACAGCAGCCGGATCAACAACAATATTTCTCAGTACGGATTGGGTTATGGTGATATCGGTGTTTCTTATAAGCGCAACGATAATATTAAAGTGATGCTGGATTATGTTCTCCGTCAAAGAAGAAATTTAGATGGTTCTTATGGCACCCGCCACAGAGTGTATTTTGCGGTGATACTTAAAAAAGAGATTTCCCGTTTTACCTTTTCGTACCGTTACCGTTTTCAAGCAGAGTTAAGAGATTTATATAAAAGCGAAGACGGATTAGCACCACGATATTACGACCGCCATAAAATCAGTATTAAATACGAACTCAATAAACGATTTGATGCGTATATTTCTGAGGAGTTATATTATCCATGATATCAAGCGAAGAATAAAGGGTTCGACCGCTCAAGAAGTGCAATAGGTTTAATTTACAAACTTTCTAAACGAAAGAGCATTGAAGGAAATTTCACTTACCGCCACGAATTAAATGCTTTCAATCGCACCAACCGCGATTTTATTTATAGTCTTACTTACTCCTACGAATTTTAACCTTAGCGACTTGGCGTCTTTGCGAGAGCCTTTTTTGTGAATCTTCTATCCGTTAAACTCAACAAGAAGTTCTCTAAATCTTTTTTCTCACCTTCAGTTAATCCCAACGGTTTGTTCAATAAAGTATCACGATTGATACTGTTCTTCACGAAATTATCAGGCGCATCATAATAATCAATTACCTCACGTAAAGTTTTATGCATTCCGTTGTGCATGTAAGGTGCTGTCATAGCAATATTACGTAACCCCGGCGTTTTAAATTTACCTAAATCGCTTAATTTGCGAGTCACTTTGTAACGTCCGCTATCATTTAAATCTTTTCCATTAAACAAACCTAAATTTCTGAATTGGTCGTTGGTGAAATCAGGACCAAAATGACAATCAAAACATTTCCCTTTATTATTAAAAATATCTTGTCCGCGTTGTTCCGACTTTCCGAACCCCGTTGTATCATCATTCTTCATATAATCATCAAAAGGGGTATCGTTGGTTTCTAAAGTGCGTTCGTAAGCTGCAATAGCCATAGCAATATTTTTTCGGCTTGGTTTTTCGCCATAAATTTTATTGAAAAACTCCATGTATTGTTTGTGTTTATAAAGACGGGTAATCAGTTCGCTAACCGGTAAATTCATCTCAACAGGGTTTTCTATTGGACCTAAAGCCTGTTCTTCTAAAGTCTCCATTCTCCCATCCCAAAACTGAAAATTACGGGCGCTTTGGTTCATTGTGCTTGGTGCGTTGCGGTCGCCCATTTTACCGCCAACACCTTTACTAACCGGGGTGTTATCTGCAAAGGCAAACTCAGGTTTGTGACACGAAGCACAGGATACACTACTATCGCTCGATAAAATAGGGTCAAAATACAGTAATTCCCCAAGAGTAGCCTCGTTATAAGGTGTTTTTAATGTTGGTTCTGAATCGCCGCACGCAAAATAAAGGGGGGCTAGCAGTAGGATGAAAAATCGCTTCATATATCAACAAAAGTACTTTAAGAAATCTAAAGTAACAATGATAATTGTTAGCTCTAAAAAGTTAAATTAGCACAATGGAACCGAACGAACCTATAGTTGAAAAAAAGCTCCCGTTTAATAATCTGTATTTAAATGCAGGTGTTGTAAACGGACGAAACGAATGGTGGATGTATGTGATGGGAATTGTAGTGCTATGTTTGGTTATTTCTTGTTCCAAATATTTATGGTATTTCCTTGAATATATGGCCGCTGGAAAATGGAATAACCATGGCAGATATTCAACAAAATCGTAAAATTATGATTAATCCGAAAAGATAGGGATCAACAAAAATATTTTGCTTGCCTTGCTGTTCAGTATGTTTGTGTTTTACGTTTTTAGGATTATATATTATTGTTAAACGAGTTCATAAAAAACTCACCTCCATTATTACCGCATATGATAAAGTAAGATTCAGTCGATTTCTTTTCGCTTTTGCAATTTGGGGCAGCGTTTTTAATTATTTCATTCTTCTGGTATTTTTAAATAAGGAAGACGTCAAATTCAGTTTGATCCGTTAATTTCTTTTTTTGGTTTGGTGATATCTAATTATTGCTTCCCATACAGTCGCTACAGAGGAATTAATCATCCGAGGATATTTAGTACAAGGTTTATCGCAAATATTTAGAAATGGCATTGTGCCTCTAATTATTACATCCATATTATTTGGTTTGGTGCATATGACGAACCCTGAGGCAAAAGCTTACGGTTGGGTAACTATGTTACCTTATTATGCGATTTTTGGTTTCTTTTTGGGCGCTATTACGTTATTAGATGAAGGATTAGAATTAGCTATGGGAATACATTGTGCCAATAACTTAATTTCAAGCTTATTAATTACATCACCGAATGGCGTTTTAAAAACGATGCTTTTTTAGTTAGCAATGAGAATCCGGGTTCTGAATTCATCACATGGTTCGTAATGGCATTGCTTACTTTTATCATTTTTTGGCAAAAATATCGCTGGAAAAACTTTAACTTGCTTATTAAATAATTGTATGAAGAGTATCACTTTTTTGACCTTATTTTTCTTTGCTTCTGCAATTAGTTTTGCTGATAAAGATTACCACTACTATATTAATCTGAATAAAGTACTGGATGATAAATTAACCATCGAATTAACACCTCCGGATATTACAGATGCAGAAGCGACTCTGAATTTTCCTGCAATGGTTCCTGGTACCTATGAGGTTTATAATTTTGGACGATTTATTGGTAACGTAAAAGCTTTCGGAAAAAATGGTGCTAACATAACTGTTACAAAAGTCAGCAACGATACTTATAAATTTTCTCCCGCTAATCAATTAGCAAAAATTACTTACGAAGTAGAAGATTCATGGGATACAAAAATAAAAGAAAAAGTAGTTTTTGAACCTGCAGGGAGTAATATTGAGGACAATAAAAATTTTGTATTCAACACCCATTGTTTCTTCGGTTATTTTAACGGGATGACTGATCGTAAATACGTTTTGGAATTTGATAAGCCAAAAGGATTCTATCCCGCTACCGGATTAAACGATATGAAAACAGGTGAGACAAAAGATATTGTAACTGCATCTGATTATCATGCACTTGTCGATTCGCCTATTATGTATTCTCAACCTGATACAACAACCATTGTGGTAGCAAACACAAAAGTATTGGTGGCAGTGTATTCTCCTAACGGAATAATCACCTCGAAATTTGCAGCGGGTAAATTAAGCCGCTTGCTAGATGCACAACGTGATTATTTAAACGGACAATTACCTGTAGATAAATACGCGTTCTTGTTTTATTTTACGGATAAGTCAACTTTATCAGGTGCTTCGGGTGCTTTAGAACATTCTTATTCTTCAATGTATGTGTTACCTGAAATGGATACAGCTTCTATATCACAAACTATTAGTGATGTATGTGCTCATGAATTTTTTCATATTGTCACACCCCTTAATATTCATGCAGAGGAAATCGGAAATTTTGATTTCAATAATCCAGTTATGAGTGAACACCTTTGGTTGTACGAAGGGTTAACCGAATACGCTGCGCATCATGCGCAAGCAAAGGCAGGTTTAATTGGTTATGATTATTTCTTTCAAACGATGATGGATAAGTATAATAATTCTATTAGAGAGTATAATGACACTGTTCCATTTACATTTATGAGTAAAAATGTTCTTACACCTCATTATCATAAGCAATACAACAACGTTTATGAAAAAGGTGCAGTAATTAGTATGTGTCTCGATATTATGTTGCGTTATTATAGTGACGGGAAATACGGAACTCAGGATTTAATGCGTGATTTAGCAAAGAAATACGGAAAAGATAAATCGTTTAAGGATAAAGATTTATTTGATGATATTGAAAGATTATCAGGACCAGAAGTGCGCAAGTTTTTGAACGAGTATGTAGCCGGACCAAAACCATTGCCATTAGTGGAAGTGTTTAAAATGGTGGGCTTAGATTTAATTAAACAGCGCGAAACTGAAACTGTTACACTTGGTGGTTTTGGAGTTGGCTATAGCGAAGAATCAAAGCGTTTAACGGTTATTGATGTATCGAATGTGGATGTATTTGGTAAACAGTTTAAGTATAAAGTAGGTGATGAATTATATTCTTTCAATAATCGTTTGCTCACTATAGAAAATGCGCAGGAAGTGATTGGCGATTTTATGGGAAAAACGAAAGTAGGGGATAAATTAGTAGTGGAAGTGTATAGAAAAGACAAAAAAGGAAATTCTAAACTTAAAGCGTTAAAAGGAAAAGTGAAGAAGGTAAAAGTAATGGAAGAAAATATTATTGATATTGCAAAAGACCCAACCGATAAACAAATAACCGCCCGCCGAACTTGGTTGGGGATTAAATAATAAATTGTCATGTCGAGCGTAGTCGAGACGTGAGAAAATAAAGCATAATGACAAAACACAAAATCATATTTCTATTCTTAGTTTCTTTTTTCCTTAACGTATTTCCGCAAGGTAATTTACCTCCCGGAACTTACACAAGCAGTAATAAAAAAGCTATTAAATTTTACGAAGAAGGAAAAAAATATTACGAAGTCCGCAGAGATAAGGAAGCTGAAGAAGTATTAAAGAAAGCCCTTAAGGAGGATGATAATTTTGTAGAAGCACATTCAGCCCTCGCGTATTTATTAATGGGTTATAACCGCTCTGAAGAAGCAATTGTTCACTTCGAAAAGGCGGTGGCCATTAACGCAAAATTTTACCCGCAGAATATTTATTTTTTAGCAAATGCCTATATGTCGGTTGGCAAATACGATGATGCTATTAAATCTTACGAGATGCTTTCTAAGTTCGATCGTATTAGTCCGGCAACAAAAGAGGCTGCTGCAAAAGAATTAATCAATGCAAAGTTTGGTTCTCAAGCCGTAAAAAATCCAAAACCATTTAAGCCGGTTAATATGGGTACTGGTGTGAATACCAATTTTGCTGAGTATTTCCCTTCTATAACGGCTGATGGTAAACAATTTTTGTTTACCCGTGAAATTGTATTAAGTGAGATATCGCGACAAGAAGATTTTTATTTAAGTAAAAAAGGTGATTATGGTAGTCCGGATAGAAAAGGATATGGTAGCTGCGATATTTTTTATTCTCAAAAGCGTGATGGTAAATGGACAAAGCCTGTAAATATTGGTCCAACAGTAAATACAGCGAATTGGGAAACGCAACCTTCTTTCTCTAGTGATGGAAAGACTTTATATTTTGTGCGAGGCTTAATTAGTCGTGGCGCTATTAAAGAACAAGATATTTACATGAGCGTGATTGGTGCTGATGGAAAATTTGGTGCACCAGTAAAATTGAGCGATAAAATAAATACACCGGAGCAAGAAGAATCTGTTTTCATACATCCAGATAATCAAACATTGTATTTCAGTAGTGCAGGTCACCCTGGAATGGGAGGTTTAGATATTTTCATGAGCCGTCGTCAGCCCGATGGTTCTTGGGGAGAGGCTATTAATTTAGGTTATCCGATTAATACTTATGCAACCGATAATAGTTTATTAGTTGATCCTGCTGGAAAGCTGGCGTATTTTGCAAGTGATAGAGCTGGGGGTTTTGGTGCTTTAGATATTTATCAGTTTGAATTACCTGAAGATGTAAGACCTGAAAAATTAACTTATGTAAAGGGAAAAACTTATAACGCAAAAACAAAAATCCCGGTATCCGCAAAATTTGAGTTGATTGATTTAGAAACGCAACAAAGCGTAACTGAATCTTATTCTGATAATGCGGGGCAGTTTTTAGTGACCTTAACCGGAAGCAAAAATTATTTAGTGAACGTAAGTAAAGATGGTTATTTGTTTTACAGCGATAATTTTTCGTTGAAAGGAAAAACTGACTTTAATAAACCTTATTTATTAGATATTCCTTTACAACCTATTGATACAGGAAGTACGGTTGAATTAAAAATGTATTCTTTGATGTAGACAAATGGGAATTAAAACCCGAGAGTAAAGCGGAGTTAGATAAATTAATTTTCTTCTTAAATAAAACCCGAGTGTAAAAATAGAGTTAGGCGGACATACTGACAACAGCGGTAAAAAAGAATGGAATAAAACTTTATCTACCAACCGCGCCAAATCGGTTTATGATTACATTCTAACTAACGGAAAAATTGCCGCTGCCCGTTTAAGTTTTAAAGGCTACGCCGAAACTAAACCAAAAGTTCCAAATGATACGCCTGAGAATAAGGCAAGGAACAGAAGGACGGAGTTTAAGGTGACGGGGAAGTAACATCCCCTGTCCGCCTTTCGGGCGGACTCCCCTTCGAAGGGGAAATTTCTCATTTCCTTATTAGAGCTACTTGTCATTACCCCTTCGAAGGGGAGTTCTGACACGGTCGGAATGGGGGATGTCTCAAAAACAATCTTATATTTGTTTAAAGAGAAATTATTTTACCATCCTTTCCCTTTAAGAGTTAATGAAAAACCTGTACGCGTCAACCCTTGCTAATGAGCGCTATGATGCTATTGTTATCGGTTCGGGCGTGGGTGGTTTAACTGTAGGGGTTTGCCTCGCTAAAAGCGGAAAAAAGGTTTTAGTATTAGAACGGCATTACGTTCCTGGTGGATTCTCTCACAGTTTTAAACGAAAAAATTTCGAATGGGATATTGGTGTACATTATGTAGGCAGTGTAGAAGATCCTAAATCTACTTTAAGAAAAACATTTGATTACGTTACTGATGGTAAATTGCAATGGACCGGTATGGGCGATATTTATGATAAAGCCATTATTGATGGGGATGAATATCAGTTTGTAATAGGGGTTGAGAATCAAATTGAAAAAATGATTTCTTATTTTCCGGAAGAAGAAAAAGCAATTCGTTCTTATTACGATTTAATAAATAGAACGGCAGATAATTCAACAACATTCTTTTCCGAAAAAACAATGCCGCATTGGGTGAGTTGGATTTTCGGGAAATTAATGAAGAAGGGTTTCGAAAGTCAATCTCACAAAACCACTTACGACGCAATACGTGAATTAACTTCCAACGAAAAATTAATTTCCGTGTTATGCGCTCAATGTGGAAATTATGGATTACCTCCTCGAAAAAGTAGTTTTGCTATCCACGCCATGGTAGTACACCATTATTTAGATGGTGGCAGTTATCCCGTTGGTGGTGCTGCAAGTATTCATCGTTTCATGTTGAAGTCGTTGGAGAAAAATAAAGGACAATTGGCAATCAGAGCCGGCGTAAAACGAATTCTTCTAGAAAAGAATAAAGCAGTTGGTGTGGAGATGGAGAACGGGGATAAAATTTACGCGAACCAAATTATCAGTAATGCTGGTGTTCATAACACCTTCAATACTTTATTAAAGAATGAAGAAGTGAGAAAAGAACTTTGTATTTCCTACAATAAAGTAAAAGCATCCGTTGCGCATGTGTGTTTATATATTGGTTTAGATGCAAGTGATGAAGCGTTAAATTTACCGCGTTATAATTTTTGGATGTACGATAGTTATGATTTTGACGGTACATATTCAAAACATATTAGTGATGAAGGAAGTGATTTGCCATTGGCGTACATTTCTTTTCCATCAGCTAAAGATCCTGAGTGGTCAGCAAAACATCCCGGCACTTCCACTATTCAGGTTATGACGGTTTGTCCTTACGAATGGGTGGCCCAATGGGAAGAAACGCGCTGGCAAAAAAGAGGTGATGAATACGATACTTTCAAAGAAAAATACACGGCACAATTATTGGAAAAATTATATAAAGCGGTTCCTCAGGTAAAAGGACGTATCATCGCTTCCGAATTAAGCACACCACTATCTACAAAACATTTCAGTAATTATGGCAAAGGAGAAATTTATGGAATGGAACATACACCCTATAGATTTGGATTAAAAAGTTTACGTCCTGAAACCTTATACAAAAATTTATATCTCACCGGACAAGACATTGTAACGGTTGGAGTAGGTGGAGCTTTATTTAGTGGAATAATAGCCTCAACAAGAATTCTAAACCGAAATATGTTGTGGCGGATAAATAAGTTTAGTCAACCTCCAAAACCCGAAAGCAGTCAGTAGAAAAACTCCGGCGCAAACAATAAACATTACATTAAAATTAGTACGCTCAACTAATGTTGCGAATAAATAAGGACCAAGTGTTTGTCCAATTCCCCAAGCCATTGTAAATAACGCAGCGTATTGTCCACGGTTTTTTTCGTTGGTGCGGCTTACCATAAATGTGCTCATAAACGGCATGGCGATAATTTCTCCAATGGTAATTAATACAATCATTAATAAACAAACTAATTTTGCATTGCCTGGAATTAGTAAGCTTAAAAACGAGAATGCGCAAATAATAGTTCCAATCGACATGTAAATTAAATTATTCCGTTTGCCTTCGAGTTTGTAAATCAAACCATTTCCATTATAACAATTAAAATACCGTTAAGCGCCATAATAAATCCAATAAATTCTTCACTCAGATGCATTTCGTCGCGGTAAAATTTTGGTACCGTAGTAAACAACTGAAAAAAGCACATACCAAATAGGGTAACTAAAACCACAAACCATAAATAAACTTTGTCTTTGTAAGCGGATTGTTTCGGTGGTGGCGTTTCGCTTTCTTCTTTTGGTTTTAAATTAACGGGAGTTCTGAAAGCTAAAAACATAATTACTGCTGCAGCAATATTTGTTAAGCCATCTACCCAAAATAATAATTCGTAACTGCGCGCAGCAATTAATCCGCCTAATGAAGCGCCAATGGCCCATCCCAAGTTAACAGCTAAACGATTTAAAGAATAAGAACGTGTTCTGTTCTCAGGTTTACTATAATAAGCAATAGCCGATGAATTAGCTGGACGAAAAGCTTCATTTACAAAACTTAAAATAAAAGTAGCTAAGCAAATTAAACCGTAAGAATGAATTTGTCCGAGTACAATAAACATAACTCCTCCCAAAAACAAAGTCATCACTTGTACTTTCTGAAAACCGATTTTATCACTCAGTTTCCCTCCAAAATATGCGCCAATGATTGAGCCTAATCCCCATAAACCCATCACAGTTCCGGCATCACTTAAACTGCGTTGCATTTCTTTGCCGGTTAAGTACAAAGTCATAAACGGCAATACCATTGTGCCGCTGCGGTTTATTAAAATGATAAATGAAAGTAACCAGGTTTGAGGCGAGAGCCCCGTGAAAGATGTTTTGTAAAGCGATAGTGTACGTTGTATCATTAAAAAAAAAAAGGGGGGGGGGGGGGGGGGGGGGGGGGGGGGGGGGGGGGGGGGGGAGGGGGGGGGGGGGGGGGGGAGGGGGGGGGGGGGGGGGGGGGGGGGGGGGGCGGAAGGACGCTAATCTTTTTCTTACCCTTTTTTAATTGTCTTTTATATTCTTTCGGTTGTCTTACGGATTTCTTTTTTTTGTCCTTGCGCTAAACGACTGCTTACTTTATCTTCTTTTTTCTTTTTTAAGTATGGATTGTAAGGATCGTCACCTTTACCTTTTTTACGACGCCATTTACGCCATACTTTCTTTTGCCCTCTTTTACCCTGCATCATAGCATCTTGCTGAGCAGGCAATTCAGTGTAAATGAACAAACTGATTAATATGGCGATGATATATCTCATTATGAATACAAATAACGGGCTAAAATCGAAATAGTAACAGCCCAAAAAACAATACTTTTTAACGAATAATGTTTATTATTTGTTTGTAAGCCCAAAGGCTTATCTTTATCTTTGAAAAAAGCATTTTTTATGATAAAAGAGTGGACTAAACAAGAGATTTTAGATGTGTATAACACCCCTTTAATGGAGTTAATTTACCGTGCTGCTGAAACCCATAAAGCCAACCATAAAGTAGGCGAGGTGCAAGTAAGCTCATTGTTATCTATTAAAACCGGTGGTTGTCCTGAAGATTGCGCTTATTGTCCACAAGCGGCTCGGTACCACACCGAAGTTAAGGTTCATAAATTAATGGATGTGGCCGAAGTTACTGAAGCCGCAAACAATGCTAAAATGGTGGTGCAAGCCGTATGTGCTTAGGTGCTGCTTGGAGAGAAGTTCGCGATAACAAGGATTTTGATAAGGTGTTGGATATGGTGAAAACTATAAACAGCAAAGGTTTAGAAGTTTGCGCTACTTTAGGAATGGTGACTGAAGATCAAGCGAAACGTTTAGCAGAAGCAGGATTATATGCTTACAATCATAATTTAGATACTTCAGAAGAAAATTATAACAATATTATTTCAACGCGTAACTACGACGACCGTTTAAACACTATTAAAAATGTGCGTAAAGCAGGATTAACAGTTTGCTCGGGTGGCATTATTGGAATGGGTGAGGCGATTGAAGACAGAGTAGGAATGTTATATACATTAAGTTTATTACGCCCTCAACAGGAATCAGTTCCTATTAATGCATTAGTTGCAGTTGAAGGAACACCATTAGCAGAACAACCTCCGGTTCCAATTTGGGATATGGTAAGAATGATTGCAACCACAAGGATTATTTTACCAAAGACAGCAGTACGTTTGTCAGCTGGCAGACAAGAAATGAGTTTAGAAGGACAAGCTTTGTGTTTTTTAGCCGGTGCAAATTCTATTTTCGCAGGAGAAAAATTATTAACCACACCAAACCCTGCGTACAATCAGGATATGGAGATGTTTAAATTATTAGGTTTAAGTCCGAAGAAAGCATTCGCCGATAAACCTAAAGAAGAGTTGGTATAATTTAAATTAGAAATCATGAAAAAAATAATTTTTGTTTTGTGTGCATTGATTGGCTTTAATGCTTCTGCACAAAAAGAAGTATCTGCTCAATATGATCATATTGGTCATTTCTTTTACGGCATTGCTATTGTTGAATTGAACGGTAAAAAAGGCGCCATTGATTCAACAGGAAAAGAAGTAATAAAACCGGAGTGGGAAAATTTGACGGGCTTTGGAAAAGATGGCATTGGTTTCGCCCGCAAGAATGGTAAAGTAGGATTAATTAAATCGGACGGTACATTATTATTAGAGCCAAAATACGAACGCATTAGTGGTTTCCGTAACGGAAGAGCTATTATTAGTCAAGGTATTTATAAAGGTTTAGTTGATTTTACTGGAAAGATAATAATAGAACCAAAGTACGAACACTTAAAATTTGAAGAAAGCGGATTAGTTCGTGCGCGTCAAAACGGAAAAGAAGTTCTTTTAAAAATAGATTAAGAAATAAAGAAATGATTAAAGGCCCTTTGCATTTAGTTCAGGCAATTGAAGAACGTAAGCGCAAAGGGCTTTTTCGTTCTCTAAAATACAATTATCCAAAAATTGATTTCAGTAGCAACGATTATTTAGGATTCTCAACAGAAGGTTTGATTGAGAAAAAAATCAAAGATGTTATCCCGATAGCTATCGGGATTACTAATTCAGGCTCTACAGGCTCGCGTTTAATTTCAGGAAATTCAAAATTCACTGAGGAATTAGAAAGTTCTATTGCTAAATTTCATTCGGCAGAAGCTGCTTTAATTTTTAATTCGGGTTACGATGCAAATGTTGGATTGTTATCATGTATTGCCGGCAAACGCGATTTGATTTTATACGATGAGTTAATTCACGCCTCTATTCACGATGGCATTCGCATGGGTTACGCCAAATATTATAAAATCAAACATAATAATATTGAGCACTTAAAACTTTTAATTGAGCGCAATAAAGATTTAGTTGACAATATTTTTATTGTAGTGGAGAGCGTTTACTCAATGGATGGCGATTCTGCCAAATTGAAAGAAATAGTAAAAGTCTGTGATAACAAAAAAGTATTCTTAATTGTTGATGAAGCTCATGCTATTGGTGTTTTCGGCAAAAACGGACGCGGTTTGTGTAATGAGTTAGGCATTGAAGATAAATGTTTCGCCCGTGTTTATACTTATGGAAAAGCAATGGGTTGTCACGGTGCCGCAATAGTAGGAAACCAAATACTAAAAGACTATCTTGTCAACTTTGCCCGTTCTTTCATTTACACTACAGCACTGCCTCAGCATAGTTTAATGATGATCAAGGCGGCGTATGATTTATTACAGGAAGGAAAATTGCAAGAGAAATTAAGAGAAAATATTGATTACTTTAATTCCTTAACCAAAGATTTTATTGAAAGCACAAGTGCAATTCATTGTAAATTGTTCCCCGGTAATCATAATGTAGATATAATTGAAAGTAAGTTTGAAAAAGAGAATTTGTTTGTTAAAGGGATTAAAAGTCCAACAGTAAAAGAAGGAGCAGAGCGCGTAAGAATTTGTTTACACGCTTTTAATACGAAAGAAGAAATTAAAAAATTAGTAGATATAGTACATGAATAGATTTTTTATAACCGGAATTGGCACAAACGTTGGGAAAACGGTGGTATCAGCAATTTTATGCGAAGCCATGCAGGCCGATTATTGGAAACCTATTCAATGTGGAATAGAAGAAGGCCGTGATAAAGATATCGTAAAGAAATTACTCTCTAATAGTAAAAGTGTTTGTCACGACGAAACCTATTTACTTCAAGAGCCTGCTTCTCCGAATATCGCAGCAAAAAAGAAAATGTAAAAATCACAATCGATAGTTTACAGTTGCCTCAAACTCTAAATAAAATCTGTATTGAAGGTGCAGGCGGACCAATGGTGCCGATTAATGATTCTTATTTTGTGATCGACATTGCCAAGCAAAATGGATTGGCGGTTGTTTTGGTTATAAGTTCATATTTGGGCTGCATCAACCATTCTTTATTAGCTATTGATTATTTATTAAACAACAATTATAAATTGCATGGTTTAATATTTAATGGCGATTTTGATGAGGGAGTAAAAAATTCAATTATTAATTACAAACGTATTCCTGTTTTAGGTGAAATTCCTCAGGTTGAAAAGCCGGATAAGAAATTTGTGAGCGAACAGGCTTCAAAAATAAATATTTCTTTATTGTAATGAGTACTAGTAAAAAAGATCAGGATTTTGTTTGGCATCCGTTTACACATTTAAAATTTCAAGCTGAAAATATTTGCATTGAAAGAGCAGAAGGTTCTTATTACTTCGATGAAAAAGGAAACAGATACATTGATGCCATCTCAAGCTGGTGGGTAAATCTACACGGACATTCACACCCATACATTTCACAAAAAGTATCGGAACAGTTATTAAAATTTGAACACACCATGTTCAGTGGCTTTACCCACAAACCCGCCGTTGAATTGGCGGAACGTTTATTAAATCATCTCCCCAAAAATCAAAACAAAATATTTTATTCCGATAATGGTTCTACTGCTGTTGAAGTCGCTTTAAAAATGACTTTACAATTTTGGGATAATAAAGGCGATAGCAAACCTTTATTCATTGCCTTCGAAAATGCTTATCACGGTGATACATTTGGCGGTATGAGTGTTGGCGAAAGAAATGTGTTTAATAATGCCTTCGAGAAATTATTATTTGATGTAGTTCATATTCCCTTACCAAATTCTGAAAATATTGAACGCTTAGAAGGCGAATTAGTATCTCTTGTAAAAAATCATTCAGTCGCCGGATTTATTTTTGAACCTCTTGTGCAAGGTGCAGCAGGCATGGTAATGTATGAGGCACAGTATTTAGACAGATTAATTAAAATTTGTAACGATAGTAAAGTAATAACTATCGCTGATGAGGTAATGACAGGTTTCGGAAGAACAGGAAAATTTTTCGCATCTGATTATTTGCAAAACAAACCGGATATCATTTGTTTATCAAAAGGTTTAACCGGTGGTTACATGCCTTTAGGCGTTACCAGTTGTGCTCAATTTATTTATGATGCTTTTGTGAGTGATGATAAAGCCAAAACTTTTTTTCACGGACATAGTTATACCGGAAATCCAACAGCATGTTCTGCTGCATTAGCCAGTATGGATTTGATGGAGAAAAAAGAAACTTGGAATAACATCGATCGTATCTCCAAAAAACATTCTACTTTCTTAAATAAAATAAAGGGACATAAGTCAATTAAATCTATTCGTCAAACCGGAACTATTTTAGCAATAGAATTAAATACGGATGAACACACCCATTATTTGAATAACGCCTCTGAAAGAATCGCTGCATTCTTTATGAAACACGGAATTTTGATTCGTCCCTTAGGCAATGTGTTTTACGTTTTACCACCGTATTGCATCAACTTTTCCGATATGGATTTGATTTATTCTAAGACGGAAGAGTTTCTCAATCTTTCTTAAACTTACTCTTAGCAACAACCGTACAAGTAAAGCGACTCACACAAACTAATTCGTTTTGCTCGTTGTAAATTTTAATATCCCATACATGGTTTTTTCCGGCAATATGAATTGGGGTGCAAACTCCTGTAACTATACCACTCATTACGGCTTTTACATGATTAGCGTTAATTTCAATCCCAACGCCAATAAATAAATCTCTGTTAATAGCACACCAGCTCGCCACACTTCCAATAGTTTCGGCTAAGGCCACCGAGGCGCCACCATGTAAAAGTCCGAAAGGTTGCTTTGTTCTATTATCAACGGGCATACAGGCTTTAATGAAATTATCGCCTATTTCGGTAAAGGTAATATTCATGTATTCGCCTAAGGTTCCTTCATTTAAGGCGTTAATTTCGGTTAAAGAAGGGGTATTATGCCAAATGCTCATATTTAACTAACTTTGAATGGAAATTAATTACGTAAACATAGTAATATTTGATCTTTTATTAAACTATTCATCATGAAAAAACTCACCCTTTTAATTTTAATTATGCTATTCGGACTATCATTTATATTCAAGAAAAAAGACAATGGTCCAAAGCCAAGTATTCACGGTTTTAAAGTAAAAACTATCGAAGGACAAGACTTCGATATGGCTTCTTTAAAAGGTAAGAAAGTATTAATCGTTAATACAGCGAGTGAATGTGGTTTAACGCCTCAGTACAAACAATTAGAAGAGGTGTTTGAAAAGTATAAAGACAAAAATTTCACTATTATTGGTTTTCCTGCTAATAATTTTGGTTCACAAGAGCCGGGTTCTAATACTGAGATAAAAGCTTTCTGTACAAAAAACTATGGTGTTACTTTTCAGATGATGGAAAAAGTTTCTGTTAAAGGGGATGATATGTGTGAACTTTACAAATGGTTAACCCAAAAAGAAAAAAATGGTGTAGCTAGTAGTTCTGTGAAATGGAATTTTCAAAAATATATGATTGATGAAGAGGGTCATTTGGTGGATAGCGTTTCTCCAACCAGAAAACCAAACTGCGATAAAATTATTAATTGGATAGAAGGGAAGAAGTAAGTTTAAATCCGCCTAGTCGGACAAGATTTAAAGTTTATGAAAGTAGATATTTTAGCTATAGGCGTTCACCCCGATGATGTAGAATTATCGTGTGCAGGAACAATCTTAAAACACATTGCTTTAAAGAAGAAAGTTGGCATGCTTGATTTAACCCTAGGTGAATTAGGAACCCGTGGTTCAGCAGAAATCCGTACTAAAGAAGCAAAGAAAGCAGCAAAAATATTAGGAGTTTCGTTTCGTGAGCAATTAAATATGGCAGATGGGTTTTTTGCTAATGATGAAAAACATCAAATGCAAATCATCGAAATAATTAGAAAGTACCAGCCCGAAATTATTTTATGTAATGCTATAAGCGATCGTCACCCCGACCACGGACGCGCCGCAAAATTAGTAGCAGATGCTTGTTTTTATAGTGGGTTAGTTAAGATTGAAACAAAGCATAATAAAAAGTCACAGCAAGCTTGGCGACCAAAAGCTGTTTATCATTATATACAAGATAATTTTATTCATCCTGATTTTGTGATTGACATTACAAAACACATGGATAAAAAAATGGAAGCTATTCATGCTTTCGAATCTCAGTTTTATAATCCCAATTCAAAAGAACCAGCAACTGCTATTTCAAGTCCGGAGTTTATGGAAGCGGTAAAAGCAAAAAGTTCTATTTTCGGAAGAAGTATTGGTGTTCGTTACGCCGAAGGTTTTACGGTAAGCAGAACAATTGGTGTTAACTCATTATTCAATTTAAAATAGAACAGTGAGCGAAATAACTCATAAAATATTATTAGTAGATGACGAGCCGGATATTCTTGATTTTTTAAGTTACAATTTAAAAAAAGAAGGATACACTGTTTTTACTGCAAATAATGGTGTTGAAGCTATAGAAAAAGCAAAAAAGGAACTCCCTCATTTAATTGTATTAGATATTATGATGCCGGAGATGGATGGGATTGAAACCTGTCGGCAGATTCGTGAAATTTCAGCTTTAGATAATTCTGTTATTACATTTTTAACCGCGCGTAACGAAGAGTATACTCAGATTTCAGGATTTGATGTAGGCGCTGATGATTTTATTACCAAGCCCATTAAACCACGTGTTTTTTTAAGCAGAGTGAAAGCTTTGTTACGTCGTTATAAGAGTGATAAACCTGTTGCTTCTGTTATTGTTGATTTAGGGGATATAAAGATTGATAATGAGAAACACATGGTTTATAAAAATGGTTTAGCTATTGAGTTACCTAAAAGGAATTCAACTTGTTAAGTCTGCTATCAAGTAAACCGGGAAAAGTTTTTAAACGTGAAAATATTTTGGATTTAGTATGGGGTGACGAAGTGGTGGTTGGTGACCGCACCATTGATGTTCACATTCGAAAACTCCGCGAAAAATTAGGAGAAGATTATATCAAAACCGTAAAAGGAGTAGGGTACAAATTCGAATTCTAATTGCGTCTTAGCGTCTCTGTGAGAAGCTTTAAACCCTCACATACTTCTGAAAAATATAGTCGAATTCATTTTTCTCATCAGCAAAATGTTCTTCCTCCCAAACCAAACTGAAATCAGCAAATTTTATTTCAGGAAAAAAAGTATCCGCTTCAAATTCGTGTTTTACTAAAGTGCGGTAAATTTCCGTTACGTATGGCATTGACAAATTATAAATATCAGCACCGCCAATAATAAAAGCTTTCTCCACTTTTACATTTTTCATCATCTCTTCAAATGATGAATACACTTCAGCGCCTTCAATTTTTAAATCTTTGTTACGGGAGATGATAATATTTTTTCTTCCGGGCAATACTCTTCCAATAGAATCAAAAGTTTTTCGTCCCATAATAATCGGACAACCCATAGTAGTGGTTTTAAAAAACTTTAAATCAGCCGGTAAATGCCAAAGTAATTTATTGTCTTTACCGATAGCATTATTAAAATCGGTGGCAACTATAGAAGCTAAAATCATTTTATTGTTCTTTAAATACTCTGTTTAAACGTTTCAGTAATACAAACATGATGATGGTAGCCACCATTAACAAAGCAAAGTTTAACCAAAAGTAATGTGCTTTGTTATCGAATTTATCCCAGTTCTTTGCAAGAACACCACTTAATTTATTTCCTATTGATGTTGCTAAACTCCAGCCGCCCATCATTAATGCGGTTAAACGCACAGGTGATAATTTAGATACCATGGATAAGCCCATCGGACTTAATAGTAATTCTCCAACAGTTACAACGCCATAACTCGCAATTAACCACCAAGCACTAGCTTTGTGCATCCCATTATCGCTTACACCAACCGCAACAACCATAACTAAAGTTGAGAGTGCGCTGATTAATAAACCCCAAGCGATTTTTGAAGCTGTAGTTGGTTCTTTATTTCGTTTACGCATGAATGCGAAGAAGGCAATAATTAAAGGTGTGAGTACAACCACAAAAAAAGGATTTACCGATTGAAAAATTTCCGTGTTCACTAAACTAACCGATTCACCTTGTGCCGGAATTTTTGAAGCATCTAAATTTTTAAAGTAAGCAGGATAATCCATGCACTTTAAAACTTTTCCATCAGGTCCTTTTATTTTTCTGAATTGTTCGTCGATTTGATTTACTTCTAAGTTCTCTGCTTTTAATTTTTCTGAGAAATATAGTTTGTCTGTAAGCGCTGTAATGGCTGGAGGGGATTCTCTATCGGTATAAAATTCAGCGTAATTAGTTAAAGCAGTTCCGTTTTGTTTAAAGATGGCCCAAAATAAAATAACGATAATAAAAATGGTGAACATCGTTCCCAAAGGTTTTTTTTCTTCGGCATTTGCTTTGAAATAAATACTGGAGAAGAAATAAATAACAGGAATACAAAACATAAAGAACGCATCGGTACTATCGCTTCCCATAATATTTCCCGGAATCATCCAGCCAATAATACTAAACAATAAACCAACACCTAATACTTTTGCGAATTGCATTAAAAATGGTCTGTCTTCAGGCGATGGTTCTCTTGCTTACGTCAACATGTTTGTAATGTTTCATACCCATCCAAAAAGTTATAACGCCTAAAAACATACCGCAACCTGCCAGTAATAAATGCGGCATCCCAACCAATTTTGTTACGCATGATAGCTGCAATAAAATTGCAAATGAAAGCTCCTACATTAATACCCATGTAAAAATATTGTAGCCTGTGTCTTTTTGTGACGGTAGCGTGGGTCGTTAAATAAATTTCCTAAAAGAGTAGAGATGTTGGGTTTAAAGAATCCGTTACCAACCACCATTACAGAAAGTGCAGTATAAAAAGCCCATTTTTCAGGAATAGCCAGCATACAATAACCAATGCCCATTAAGATTCCTCCAAGTGTAATAGAGAAGCGATATCCTAATCTTAAATCGGCTAATAAACCACCCATGAAAGGTGTTAAATATGCAAGGGCAATAAACGTTCCGAATACATCGGCTGCATCGGAGTTGTCCCATCCTAAACCACCTTTCGAAGGGTCGCTTATCATGTACAGGGTAAAAATCCCAATCATTAAATAATAACCAAAGCGCTCCCAAAATTCGGTGAACACTAAAAAAAACAGTCCTGCAGAGTATTTGGATTCCTTCATAAACGAATTAGATTTTGATAAAGATAATAATTTATTTTACCTGTAATAGAAGGTGTTATTAAGAAGGGTTTCCTTCGAATTGAGGTTGTAAATCTGAATGGTAATAGTGTGCCCGTCGCCATCAATAGCGCCGTTAATATGACTTACAAATTTACGGCAATCCCGTTTTTTGTCTTTGGGAATAGCTTTGTTCACAACAAACATAGAGTCTTGGAAATAATGTTCGTATTGTATGTTAGTTGATTTCTTTAGTTGAAAGATGCTGTCGTTGTTGGTTTTAAATAAGCGTCCGTTTACAACTTCTATTCGTGCATTGCAACGTAAAGTGCCATTAAATTTTAAATAGAATAAATCGTTTTTATTAGCTGAGATAGTGTCGGATTTTGGTCCAACTTGAAAAAAGTAAACGGCGTCTTCTTTCTGAATTTTTATTTTATCGGGGGTTTGAGCAGAAACTAAAAACGGCAAAGTACAGAATATAGAATATATTATATATTTGTAATAACTAACTGATACAGACATGAAGAATTTTTTCATCTTAATAATCTCATTATTATCTATAAGCTTTATTATGGCACAAGATAATAAAACCTTACCTGAAAAGGAATTTTCGTTAATTATTGGCCCTTCCTTTTCTAATATTAAAAACGATAACATTGAATTTGATAAGTATGCATCACCGAAAGGAACGAATTGGTTTAATGCAGGACTTAACTATTGTAAATATTTCAATAAGAATCTTGGATTTATTACCGGCTTGGAATACTCGATGTATAAAAATTTGACTACTTATAAGGGTGCCTTTAGAAGTGATGAAAAGTCTGTTGATTCGGATGGCTACTTGTATTATGCAGTATCTGAAGCAAACTATAAGGATACTCGAACTGTTCAATGTGGGGAAGTGCCATTAGGTTTACGATTGAGGGTTCCCCGAAATGATAATTTTCAATTTTTTGTTGACCTAGGATTAAGATTAAATTTCATTGCAAGTGCCAAAATTGAAAAGACTGGAACTTTGGATAAAAAGGGAGCTTATCCGCACAATGTTTATGATAATGTTTTTTTATACATTGAAAATGATCCTTATTATGGTTTTACAAGTACTACTTATAGTTCCAAAATAGATATTCCGGTTAATAGAGTAGGCTTAGGTTATTTTGTTGGAGGAGGTGTAAAAGCAAAATTATCTGAATTTAAATATTTAGTGATAAATCCTACTTATATGGGTGGACTGACTGATTTTGTGAATAAGAGTAATCGAACTGATTATATTAATGTTTTTGGAGGAAAATCAGCTTACAAAAAATTCACTTTAACTCAATTTGCTTTAAGGGTGGGCGTTGTGTTTGAAATGTAATTAATCCTTATCAATTTCTTTTTTCACTTCCTGAACTTGCTCTTGAATTTGTTTAGTGATGCCACCTGTACTATCTTGAATATCTTTTTTAATGCCATCAGTAGCATCTTTAAATTCGCGGATACCTTTTCCTAGTGCTTTAGCAACACTCGGAATACCTTTACCGCCAAATAATAAAAGGATAACGAAGAGAATAAGCACCACTTCGCCACCACCAAGATTTAAGAATAATATGTATAAATTATTAGTCATTTCAATTTTTTATTTCAGCGACGTGTGTCATCCTGAGCATGCCGAAGGGTCATTTCTTATTTCTCATAAATTTGAAAACTACAACAGCACCTGTTACAAAAATGATAGCAACAAATACAACGATAAAAATATCACTGACATCTATACTGCTGCTTGTTCTTTCCATGGGTTAAAGATAGAGAAAATCTCTTGTTTTTAGCTGTTAAAATTATTTATAATCCATCACATTTAACTCCTTAGTACAGAACTCGTATTCCTCTTTTACAGAGTTAGAGCATACAACAATGGTTTTATCTGCACCGTACCAGCCAACCAATTTAATGTACCATTCAATAGCGTTTTTATCAAGGTTAGAGGCGGGTTCGTCAAGTAATAACAAAGGACAATCAGCCAAAATAGCCAAAGCTAATTTAGCGCGTTGTTTCATGCCACTCGAATAGTTTTTTATGTGTTTGTTTTCGGCGTGTTTTAATTCGGCAATTTCAATTATTTCTTTCGCAGTTAATTTATTTAGGAAAGGTTTGTAAACGGCGCAGTGTTCAATCAGTTCTGTTAAAGTATAATCTTCAATTAATTCTAAATAGGGTGTAGCAATGCTTAAATGGTTTTTGTAATACTCGTTTTCCTCGGTTTGTTCTCCGTTTCTGAAAAGTACTTTTCCTGCATTTGGCAATACATATCCTGAAATAATTTGTAATAGAGTTGATTTACCTGAACCATTTCCGCCAAGCAGAACCAGTTTATCGCCGGGGCTTAAATTTAAATTAAGATTTTTGAAAATCCACTCCGAACCAAATTTTTTACCAATGCCTTCGAGTTGGATATGTAGATTATTTTGGGAGCTCATTAAATACCTTTCACTATCCCGTCTTTACTATCTCTGATAAAACCAAGAATTTCTTTTTTGATAGCACTATCCGGAATTTCAGCTTCAACAATGTCTAATGCTTTTGAAATAGCATGTCCTCTTACAAAAATGATACGGTAAATATTCTCAATCTCTGTAATGGTTTCTTTACTAAAACCTCTTCTAGTTAAACCAATTGAATTTACGCCAATATATTGTAGTGGTTCACGCGCAACACGCATGTAAGGGGGAATGTTTTTTCGTACCAAGCTACTACCGGCAACAAATGAATGTTTTCCAATTCTAACAAATTGTTGCGCTGCTACAATTCCTTCACAAATAACATAATCTTCAACGGTGATATGTCCTGCTAATTGTACACAATTCGCTAAAATAACATTGTTGCCAATTAAACAATCGTGACCTAAATGTGCGTACGCCATAATTAAACAATTGTCTCCAACTTTTGTAGTATTACGATCAGTTGTTCCTTTGTGAATAGTAGCAAATTCGCGAATGGTGGTGTTTTTACCAATAACAGTAGTAGTTGGCTCACCTTTGTATTTCATGTCTTGATTGACTGCACCAAGCGAAACGCCGTTAAATATTTTACATCCTTCTCCAATAAAAGTATCTGAATAAATAGTAGCATTTGGTCCAACCCAAGAGTTGTCTCCAATTTCAACATTTTCGTAAATAACAGCAAAGGGCTCAACAGTTACGTTGTTTCCTAATTTAGCTTTTGGATGTACGTATGCAAGATTTGAAATCATACTTTGTAAACTACGCTTCAGTTGGAACCTTTTTTTCTAAACCTCTTACTTTTACAATTTGCGCAGTCATATCGGCTTCGCAAACTAATTTATTACCAACAAAGGCAAGTCCTTTCATGTGGCACATTCCTCTGCGAATTGGTTCTACTAAATCCATTCTTAAAATCAACGAATCGCCCGGAACAACTTTTTGTTTGAATTTAGCATTTTCAATTTTCACAAAATAGGTCTGATAATTCTCAGGGTCAGGAACTGTTTTCAAACATAATATCCCACCGGTTTGCGCAAGTGCTTCAATAATTAAAACACCGGGCATAATTGGTTCATCGGGAAAATGTCCTCCTGTCCAGAATTCTGTCATGGTTACGTTCTTCACACCTACCACAGATTCAGCAGATAATTCCATAATCTTATCTACCATTAAAAGCGGTGCGCGGTGAGGTAATATTTTTGTAATATCTCGAACATCTAAAAGCGATTTTGAAGCAAGGTCGATTTTAGGAAGCATACGTTCGTTCTTTTGCTTTTTCATCATCTCCTTAATCTTCTTCGCAAAAGCAACGTTACCAGCGTGACCAGGACGGGCAGCCAACACGTGAATTTTCATTGGTTTCCCAACAAGAGCTAAATCACCAACAATGTCTAATAGTTTATGACGGGCAGGTTCGTTATAGAAATGAAGTTGGGTATTATTTAAAACACCTTTTCCTTTTACTTCAACATGTTCTTTATTAAAAACTTTTCTTAAATGATCTAATTTTTCCTTTGGTAATTCTTTATCTACTAAAACAATAGCGTTATCTAAATCGCCACCTTTAATTAAATTGTGAGCTAATAAAGCTTCTAATTCGTGTAAGAAAACAAAGGTTCTGCATTTAGATATTTCATCTTTAAACTGAACAATATCATACATACCTGCATGTTGCGTTCCTAAAACTTCGCTGTTGTAATCCACCGTCACAGTAACGCGATACGTTTCCTGAGGTACGGTTAACATTTCAACACGTTTGATAGGGTCTTAGTAAGTAAGATTTTCAGTTAATTCAAAATAATCGCGCTCTGCTTCTTGTTCAACTCTCTCAGCAGCTTCTAAAGCCTCAATAAATTTCCATGAACTACCATCCATAATGGGCATTTCCGGACCATCTACTTGGATTAAGCAATTATCAATTTGCAAACCAACTAAAGCCGCTAAAACGTGCTCAGTGGTGTGAACTTTTACGCCATTTTTTTTCTAAAGTGGTTCCTCTTGAAGTATCAACAACTAAATCTGCATCAGCATCAATAATAGGTTGACCTTCCACATCAGTTCTTTGAAATTTTAACCAATGGTTTTCTGGCGCAGGATTAAAAGTTAGAGTTACTTTTTTACCGGTATGCAAGCCAACGCCCGTAACCGATACTTTTTGCTTAATTGTATGCTGTTTATCGCTCATTATAAGTATGATTTTGGTCAATGATTTTGACCTTGCTAAAAGTAAGAAATTTTTGCTTATAAAATGGACCGAAAGGGCGAATTTATCAAGGCTTTAGCTTCAATTCAAGTGTCCTGATTCGGTCGTTAAGTTTTGATAATCCCCTGAACAGCACATAGGCACGTTTGTATTCACCAATTCCAAAGGCGGGAGAGCCCTGAAGAATTTCACCTTCTTTTTCAACGTTATGAGCAACGCCTGATTGACCGGCTATTTTAACACCATCAGCTACTTTTAAATGACCAATAACTCCGGCTTGTCCACCAATCATTACGTTTTTACCAATTTTGGTAGAACCTGCAATAAAGGCGCCCCCTGCCATAACAGTATTTTCACCTATTTCAACATTGTGGGCAATTTGAATAAGGTTATCTAGTTTTGCGCCTTTGCGGATGATAGTGGAGCCAAGAGTAGCTCTATCTATTGATGTATTAGAGCCAATTTCAACGTGGTCTTCAATAATTACATTCCCAATTTGAGGTACTTTTTTATAGTTGTTTTCAGAGTTAGGAGCAAAACCAAAACCATCACTTCCTATAACAGAACTTGCATGAATAGTGCAATCGTTTCCAATAACACATTGGTGATACACTTTTACGCCGGCGAATAAAATGGTGTTGTTTCCTATCGTTGTATTATCACCAATATAACATTGCGGATAAATTTTTACGTTGTTACCAATTTTTACATTTTCTCCTATGTAAGCAAATGCGGCAACATAACAATCTTTACCTAAACTAGCAGTTTTTGAAATGTGTGAAGGTTGTTCAATTCCTGTTTTGTTCAGGGTAAACTGATTATAAATTTCTAAAAGTTTAGCGAACGATTCATAAGCATTTTCAACTTTAATAAGCGTGCAAGTCGATTTAACTGGTTTCTCTAATTGTAAAGATTTATTTACGATTACAATGGTTGCATCAGTTGTGTAAATGTAAGGCGTATATTGAGGGTTAGCTAAAAACGAAAGTGTTTTTGGCTGGCCTTCTTCAATTTTCGACAGTTGATTTACCTTGGCGTTTTCGTCGCCAACAACTTCTCCTTCTAAAAGACCGGCTATTTGTAATGCAGAAAATTCCATAGTTCAAATATAAAATTTTAATTTTTAATTAGTGTTTCTAAAATATCAGATAAGTGTTTTTTCTCGTGTTCCCAACTGTTTTCGCTATTGGCTTTTACTGTATTCTCTTTCCAAATAGTGTATTCGGGTGAGCTTAGCATCTGATTTATTTTTTCAGCTATATGTTTCGGGTCGTGATTATCAATAACACAACCAATGTTATAGCGTGTAATTAAGTTTTTTATTTCAGGTAAATTACTGGCTAAAACAGGAACGCCGGCTTGTATGTAATCAAAAATCTTGTTTGGTAAACTGAAATGATAATTCAAGTTGGTGTCTTTATCGATACTAATGCCTATATCAGCGTTATGAGTGTATTGTAATAATTCGGTTTTCGACATTTTATCTTTGATGGTGATTTTAGATGTAAGGTTTAATTCAGTCAACATCTTTTTTAGGGACTGGAAAACATCACCACCTCAATAATCAATAAATGTGCGTCAACAAAGGTCATGGCTTGCACTAATTCCTCTGCGCCTCGGTCGATATTAATTCCTGCCCCTTGTAAAATCAGTATTTTTTTATTTACAGGAATGCCAAGTTCTTGTTTTGTTTTTGTTTTGAAATTTTGGGTTTGTTGAGGAATGTTTCTAACTACCGAAAATGGCGTGTTGTATTTTTCTTTAAAGTAATCTGCAATACTTTGATTAACCGTAATGCAATGCTTTAATTTCGGAATAATTCTATTCTCTAAACGCTCCCAAATGCGTTTTTTCAGAGGTGTTTTTTGTAATTCAGGCACCTCACAAAAAATTTCATGACTATCATAAATTAATGGAATTTTTTTGAATTTTGAGGCACACCAATTAGCCCAAAGTGTATCTAAATCATTCGCAAAAAGAGCATCTGCTTTATTAAATAAAAGAAAAAAATATAAACGGAAATTGAAGAAAAAGTAGAAGAGGGGCCTTTTGTAAACAACATTTTTACTCGTTTTGTTTTAAAGGCTAAATGCGATACCGAAGGCGAATTTTCGAGTTCTCTTCCAAATAAAATAACCTCGAAACCATACTCTTCTAATACCGAACAAGTACGTAAAACGCGCTGGTCGGTGGCCAAATCGTTAATAACGCTTACTATTATGGTTTTGTGTTTAGTTGTAAACAAGGTATTTGTTGAAATCGCTCTAAAGATAAAAAATTAAAGCTACCTATTTGCTTACTTTTGAATAATGACCCAAATTCTTGAAAACGTTAACCTAAAACACCTGAATACCTTCGGGATTGAAGCTTTTGGAAAGTACTACGCTGAACTTAACAGCATAAACGATTTACAAGAGCTTATTCAAAAGAAATTCTTTGTTAATTCCGACAAATTAATTGTTGGAGGTGGCAGCAATATGCTGTTTACTAAAAACTTTGAGGGCATTGTTCTTAAAAATAATTTAAAGGGAATAAAAGTGGTGAAAGAAGATGCTGAATTTGTTGAGGTGCAATCAGCCGCTGGCGAAGTGTGGCACGATTTTGTAATGTGGTGTATTGATAAAAACTATGGAGGTTTAGAAAATCTTTCTCTTATTCCGGGATGTGTTGGTGCGAGTCCTATGCAAAATATTGGGGCGTATGGGGTAGAAATAAAAGATGTTTTTTCGGAGTTAGAAGCTATAGAAATAGAAACCGGGAAGTCGCGAATTTTTAATAAAGCACAATGTAAATTTGGTTACCGCGAAAGTGTTTTTAAGCATGAATTGAAAAATAAATTTATTATTACAGCTGTAACTTTTCGTTTATCAAAAAACCAATCGTCAACACATCTTACGGCGCTATTAGTTCCGAATTAGAAACTATGGGAGTAAAGAACCAGGTATTAAAGATGTTTCACAAGCAGTAATTAATATCCGTAGCAGTAAATTGCCTGATCCGAAAGTGATTGGGAACGCAGGTAGTTTTTTTAAAAATCCGGAAGTAGATAAATCTGTTTTTCAGAGTTTAAAAATCAGATTCCCAAGTATGGTAGCTTACGAAATGGAAAATGGGAAGTATAAATTGGCCGCAGGTTGGTTAATTGAATCGAGTGGATTGAAAGGTTATGTAAGCGGGAATGCCGCTGTTCATGATAAACAGGCACTTGTTTTGGTTAATAAAGGAAAAGCAACCGGAAGCGAAATTTTCGCCTTATCAGAACATGTTTTGCAAACAGTATTTAGTAAATTTGGAATTCAATTAGAACGAGAAGTTAATATTATTTAATTTGACCTGGGTAGACTTTGGAATATTCTTAAATCTGTTTTTTAACGGCTACATTTTGTTTCGTAAACAAATGCCGTTCGAGTTTTACATTACGTACATTCCCATTATTGTTTTATTATTCTTTTTTATTGCGAAATATAAATTTCCCCGCGAATTATTATTTATTCTTATCCCATTAATGCTTACAGGTTTATTGAACGTGTTTATCGACAATAACACATTTGGTAATTTCTTTAAAATTTTTGTGAATGTGGCTATCAATATTGTGTTTTATCGGTATGTAATGGAGTATTACGATTACGATGTAAATAAAATGTTTAAAATGTATTTGGCAGGAAGTTACATTGTAGCCATACTTGGCTTAATTCAGGTTTTTTCTTTCATAATTCATTTCTATCCCGGCTATTATTGGCGTGTTTTCCTCCCACTAAATAAATGGAATTGGCATGAAGGAGGCTTGCTTGGTATTCGGTTAAATAGCACTTTTACAGAACCATCTTATTTTGGTTCATCAATAGCCCCGGCTTTTTTTATTGCCTTGTACGAGCTGGTATTTAACCGGCAAGTTTTTTTAACCCGAATAAAGTGTGTTGTAATTATTGTGGCGTATTTACTTACGTTTTCATCACTCGCATACATTGGTATTTTCGTTACCATACTTTTGTTCGCTTTGAATTTCGGCGCTTTGCGGTACTTTTTTATTGCTATTCCCGTCGCCTTGATTATGTATAATTTTGCCTACGTTAACGTAAAAGATTTTAGTTCCAGGATTGACGGGATGAATGCGCTCTTTATAGAGGGCGTTGTTGAAACGGAGTTAGGAGGTGAGATGTCGAGGGCGACGCGTATGATAAAAGTAGGCAAGGTGCTTCAGAAAGTACACGGCTCCTCCTTCGTATTGTATAATAATCTGCACGTTGCTTATTCAAATTTTAAGCAAAATCCTTTAATGGGAAGTGGATTAGGCTCGCCTGAATTAGCGTTTCAGCAATATAACTTAAATAGGATGATGGGTGGCATATATGAATTTAATGCCCCGGATGCTAACTCTATGTTTTTACGAATTATGTCGGAACTCGGTATAATGGGAATATTTTTCGTTTTCGTTTTTATATTCAAGTATTATGTTTCTAAAAGTTTGAATACCGATGAAGACCCTATTTATTGGCTTACGTCCAATGCTATTCTTGTAATTATTATTACCCAATTATTGCGACAAGGAAATTACACTTACAATGGTTTTATATTATTTATATGGATGTATTATTATAATTGGGTAAGGTACACGGCATATGTCGAAAAAAAGCGTGAGGAAGAAATTAAACTGGAAGAAATAGAAATGGCTAAACTAAATTAATGTTTTTGTATGCTGTTTAACTCCTATTATTTTTTATTTTTTTTTATAATCGTTACGGCGTTCTACTTTATATTGCCTCATAAATTCAGGTGGTCTTTGTTACTTGCCGCCTCTTGTTTCTTTTATATGTTCTTTAAGCCTGAGTACATTCTCATTCTGGCCTTCACTATTATTATCGATTACTATGCAGGTATTTTAATTGAAAAAGAACTCGAAAAAGCAAGAAGAAAAATATTTAGTAGCTAGTTTAATTGCCAACATTGGCGTATTGGCAGTGTTTAAATATTTTAATTTCTTGAATACTAATATTACGGGGCTCTGCAACCTGTTTGATATTCAAAATCCGATTCCTTATCTGAGTATTATTTTACCTATTGGATTATCGTTTCATACCTTTCAGGCCATGAGTTATACTATTGAAGTATACCGTGGAAATCAAAAAGCGGAAAAACACTTTGGAATTTATTCTTTGTATGTCATGTTTTACCCGCAATTAGTTGCGGGACCAATTGAACGTCCTCAAAATATCCTTCATCAGTTTTATGAGAAGAAGGAATTTAATTTTGATAATGCTTTATTAGGAACCAATCTTATTATTATTGGTTTGTTCAAAAAAATGGTAATCGCCGACCGCCTTTCAGCATATGTGAATCAAGTTTATTCAAGTTTGGATACATCAACAACATTGTCGGCTTGGATGGCGGCTGTCTTTTTTTCGCTGCAAATTTACTGTGATTTCTCAGGCTATTCTGATATTGCACGAGGTACGGCCAAATTTATGGGTTACGATTTGATGCTCAATTTTAACCGCCCGTATTTGTCAAAATCAATCTCCGAATTTTGGACACGTTGGCATATTTCACTTTCATCTTGGTTTAAGGATTATTTATACATTCCTCTGGGAGGAAATCGCGTTTCCAAAATAAAACTTTACCGTAATATTTTTATTGTGTTTTTAATTAGCGGCTTGTGGCATGGTGCTAATTTTACGTTTCTTGTTTGGGGCGGTTTACATGCAGTTTATATTTTAATCGAATCAGTTTTACCTAAAATAAAAAGTCAATCATCGGTTTTAAAACTCTTTAATCAATTAAAAGTTTTTGTATTCGTAACAATAGCCTGGGTGTTTTTTAGAGCAGCAAGCATTGATGAAGCCATGCACATGATTAAATTAATGTTCAGTACAGATTTCACTTTAAATATGACACAGTTAACTGCCGGTAAAGGTCCATTTAATTTAATGTTATGCTTTTTAGCGATTGGTTTTTTAATGGCAGCCTATTTTTTACCATTGGATATGAAATTTAAAAACACAAAAGTGAATGTTGCTTTTTTAAGTATTTCAATAGTTTTATTATTTCTGTTAAGTAAAGATGCACAAGGAGAATTCATCTATTTCCAATTTTAAGAAGTACGTTGTAAGTATACTTCTTCCGGTTGTCCTTTTGGTAGGGATAAGCATGGCTGTGTTTACTTATTTCTTCGAACGTAAAATTATTTTAGGAAACGAAAATTGCGGCGCTTATAAAATAAACAGGATTCTCACTAATACAGATCCTAATGAGATTCCTATTTTTGGTTCCTCACGTGCTGAAAACAGTTATATCCCTGAGATATTAGGCGATAACTATTTCAATTACGGTGTTGAAGCGACACAAGAAAATGTCATGCTATTTTTTATCCGTGAAGAATGTAAAAAGAAAAACAAAAAATCACCGCTGATTATATTGAATATGGATTTAGATGGCATCAATACCAAAACTGGTGATATCATTAGTTATTTATATAATTCAGATAACGAGAAAGTGAGAAAACTTTTGGGAGATAAATTTGAACTTCGTTATTCAATCCCTTTTATAAAGTACGTAGGGCAGTTTGAAAATTATATTAGATATTATTTGAATAATAAAATGCAATTAACAAGGTATTCCAACAAAGGCGCATTTATTGATAAAATTGTTCTACCTCCAAAAATCATGAACGAACTAATAGAATACCGAAAAAGAGTCGCCGATATTTTTTTAAATGAAGAACCTTTAAAGGTTGAATTTTTTAATACGTTAAGGGCTAATCGTGATCGGCAATTTGTAATTGGTATTGTGCCTTATCATTCATGTTATTTCACCAATTATAAAAACCCGGAGGATGCCAAAGCTTTTGTGAATGAATTAAGAGCTATACCAAACGTACGTGTGTTTGATTTTAGTGGCGTTGCTTATCCTGATAGTTTATTTATAAATACAACACATCTTAATTACAACGGGGCGGTTAAGTTCACAACGCAATTTCGAGATAGTTTAAACACGCTTAAAAATTAGTATTTTTAGTAGATGAAGATTTTAGTTTTATACGAGGAATTGGCGCTTTATTTAATAAACGGCTTCAACGTCTTGGCTCAAAAAAATAATTGCGAAATCCTCATCATAAGTAAAAAAGTAAACTCGGTTGCTCCATTTAAATTCGAAAACATCCATAAAAATATTACGATTAAGGAACGTGAGGCTTTTTCTGAGTCAGACTTATTAACCCTTGCAACAAATTTCAAGCCTGATTTTGTTTTTTTAGGGGGTTGGATTCATAAGCCCTATTTGCAGATTGTAAAATGTCTTAAACAAAAAACAGTACTTGCATTCGATAATCAATGGCGAGGAACGTTGCGCCAGGTTTTAGGTTGTCTTTATTTTAAATTAACTCTTAAGAAATACATTTCAAGTGCTTTTGTAGCGGGAAATAAACAGGCGGATTTTGCGAAGCATTTAGGGTTTAATGAATCTAACATCACAAGGGGTTTATATTGTTGCGATTTCGAATTATTTAGCTCTTACGCTAAACTAAAAATAAGTTCGGGCGCTGTTATTCCTAAACGATTTTTATATGTGGGTAGGTACGCCAAGGAAAAAGGTATTGAAGATTTATGGAGTGCATTTATAAAATTGCAAACTGAGCAACCCTCTGAATGGGAGCTTTGGTGTTTAGGTAAAGGTGATATTACTCCGGTTGTTCATCCAAAAATTAAACACTATGGTTTTTTACAGCCCGATGAGTTATCGGACATTATAGCCAATACTGGGGTTTTTGTGTTGCCAAGTTCATTTGAGCCGTGGGGAGTTGTGGTTCATGAATACGCTTCGGCCGGTTTTCCAATCCTTTGTTCGGATAAAGTAGGGGCTACCGATTTGTTTTTAAAGGATAAGTATAATGGATTTGTATTTAATGCCGGAAATAGTGAGCAATTAAAGGAGAAATTGAATAAATTTACACAAATGCCCGATAAAGATTTAAGCACTATGGCACAAAAAAGTTTTGAATTAGCTTCACAACTCACGCCGGAAATTTGGGTAGACAAGTTAATGAAGATTATAAGATAATGAATCAGAAAAAAATACTAGTAACAGGTGGAGCCGGAAACGTTGGTAGCGCGCTTGTCAAAAAATTAATTAGCGATAAGAACAATTACGTTGTTGTAGTTGATAATTTAAGTACAGGTGATTTAGAAAAATTACCAGACGCAAGCAATGATAATTTCAAATTTGTTAAAGCAGATTGCAATAGCATGCAGCAATTATCGCCTATTATGTACTCGAATAACTTCGATTATGTTTTTCATTTTGCAGCTGTAGTTGGTGTACAACGTACACAAGACCATCCTATTTTAGTTTTGGAAGATATCGATGGAATTAAAAATATTTTATCACTATCAAAAAATTGTAGTGTAAAGCATGTGTATTTTTCATCGTCTTCTGAAGTGTATGGCGAGCCTGTTGAAATTCCTCAAAACGAATACAAAACACCGCTTAACTCGCGAGTACCTTACGCGGTGGTAAAAAATGTAGGGGAGTGTTTTTCAGAAGCTATTGGCAAGAATTTCAGTTGCCTTATACTATTTTCCGTTTTTTCAATACTTACGGACCAAATCAAAGTACTGATTTTGTGATTCCACGTTTCTTGTCAACCGCAATGAAAAATGAACCTATCAGTATTTATGGTGATGGTATGCAAACCAGAACATTTACATATGTAGATGACACTATTGATACTATCATTACCATTTTTAATAAAGGCCTGCTAAAAAACGATGTAATTAATATCGGAAGCGATAAATTAATGACGGTTTTAGATTTAGCGAAGACAATTATTGCAATAACAGGTTCAAAATCTCAAATACAATTTTTACCACCATTGAAAGAGGGTGATATGACACGTCGTCAGCCTGATAACTCGAAGATGAAGGAAATTTTAAATCGCGAATTAAAAACATTGGAAGAGGGTGTTAAGATATTAATGAATGATCCTTTGTTTTTAAAACTAACCGGAACTAAATAGTATGTGTGGCATTGCAGGATTTACAGTTTCTAGCGATACCCCGATAGCTATCGGGACCAAAAATTATCCGGCTGTTATTTCTTCAATGGTAAATACCTTAAAGCACCGTGGCCCTGATGCGCAAAACACTTGGAACAACGGTACAACTTATTTAGGTCACGCCCGTTTGTCTATTATAGATTTAAGTGAAGCTTCTAATCAACCAATGCACAGTAGCGATAACCGTTATGTGATTGTATATAATGGTGAGTTGTATAACTACAAAGATTTAAGATTAGAATTACAACGCGTTGCGCAAGGCAGTACAAATTCAGCCTACTTTTTTAAGACGAATTCTGATACTGAAGTAGTAATTGCTGCCTATCAACGTTGGGGTGTAGATTGCTTGAGTAAGTTTAACGGGATGTTTGCTTTTGCTTTGTATGATACACAAGAAAATACTTTATTTATAGCTAGAGATAGAGTTGGGATTAAGCCACTTTATTATTCTTATAACGACAATCGTTTGGTGTTTGCTTCTGAAGTTCGCTGTATATTAAGTTCAGATTTTGTGGAACGTAAACTAAACCGAGAAGCGATTAACGAATATTTTTTATATCAAACTGTTCACGCTCCCAATACAATTATTGAGGATGTAAAGATGTTAATGCCGGGGCATTACATGTTATTAAAGAATGGCGATTTGCATTTAAAAAAATATTGGGACTTAAATAATTTCACCAACGCTTCAAATGATTTAGACTACAAACAAACTTGCGCTAAAACGAAAGAGTTATTGTTTCATGCTGTGGAGAGACGATTAGTGGCTGATGTTCCCTTTGGGGCGTTTTTATCAGGAGGAATTGATTCGAGTGCAGTGGTTGGTATCATGAGTCAGATGTCAGCTAAAAAAGTAGAAACGTTTAATGTTTCGTTTGATGAAGGTGAGTTTTCGGAAGCAAAGTATGCTAAAAAGATTGCAGAAAAATTCGGAACCAATCATCACGAAATAAAATTATCACCGGCTGATTTCCTAAAACAATTACCGGAATCTTTAAATGCATTAGATCATCCGAGTGGTGATGGTCCGAATACTTATGTAGTTTCAAAGGCAACAAAGAATGCAGGTATAACAATGGCTTTATCGGGTTTAGGTGGTGATGAAGCTTTTGCGGGTTATGATGTTTTTAAACGCATGGCCGAAATAAATAGAAAATCATATTTAAATATTTTACCGAGTTTCTTAAGAAAAGTACCTGCCTCAGTTTTAAAAGCGAAAAATAAATCAGTGGCAGGCGACAAAATTTATGAGTTCTTACGCAACCAAAAGTGAATGTAGCTTCAGCTTATCCTATTTCAAGAAAAGTTTTTTCTGATTCGCAGATTGAAGAATTATTGAAAGTTCATAGTTCGAATAGTTTAAATGCGCTTATTAAAAAAATTAAAGAAACGGATAAGGACCATTTGTTATCTTATGTTTCCGCTTTGGAGATTAACACCTACATGCAAAATATTTTATTACGCGATACCGATCAGATGAGTATGGCGGTTGCTTTAGAAGTGCGCGTTCCCTTTCTGGATTATAAATTATTGGAATTTGTTTTGAGTGTGAAGGATGAATTCAAATATCCAAGCACACCAAAGAAATTATTAATTGATTCGCTCGGTGATTTATTGCCTGATGAAGTGGTAAACCGACCAAAAATGGGATTCACTTTGCCCTGGAGGAACTGGATGAAGAATGAGTTGAAGTCGTTTTGCGAAGAGAACATAAAATCTTTATCAAAACGTGATTTTGTAAATAAACAAGCAATTTTAAATCTTTGGCAACAATTTTTGAGTGACGAACCAAGAGTTTCCTGGTCGAGAGTGTGGCATTTAATTGTTTTAGAGAATTGGTTAAATAAAAACAATATTAATTGACAAAAAAGAACATAGCGGTTTTAATTGATTGGTATTTGCCCGGTAACAAGGCGGGTGGACCTGTTAAATCCGTTTACTCGATGTTGAATGTGCTGAAGGATGAATTCAATTTTTTTGTCATCACTACCAACCACGATTTAGGTTCTTCAATTCCTTACAAAGATGTGGAACCCAACAAATGGGTAAAACATAATGACATCCCTGTTTATTACATTTCGAAAGACAAATTAAAATCAAAAGATATTCTTGAAGTAATTAATAGCATAAAACCTGACACCATTTATTTGAATAGTTTCTGGTCGTACAATTTTTCTTTATTACCATTGCGTTTCGAAAAAGCAGGCAAGTTAAAAGCGGATATTGTTTTGGCGCCTCGTGGAATGCTTGGAAGAGGTGCTATGTCAATAAAACCTTTAAAGAAAAAATTGTTTTTATCGTTATTAAAATTCGTAAATCTCCATTCTAAAACTACTTTTCATGCAACAACCGCTGATGAAGAAAAGGAGATCAATAAAACATTAAAGAAAGCCAAAGTAAAAATTGCTTCTAATGTTAATTCTGCGAATTTAATTGAGAGAAGAACAATAAAGAAAGAACCGGGTGAGCTGAAATTATTTTATTTATCGCGCATAGCTAAAGTGAAAAACTTGCATTATGCTTTAGATGTTTTAAGTAAAATTAAAACAGAAGGAAAAATCACTTACGATATTTACGGTTCTCTTGAAGATAAATTATATTGGAAGGAATGCGAAGCTATGATAAAAAAACTCCCTCAAATATTACGGTTAATTATTGCGGCGACTTAAGTTTTGAGCAAGTGCAGCCCATGATTGACAAATATCATTTTTTATTTTTACCAACTCTAAACGAAAATTTCGGGCACAGTATTTACGAGACGTTAATGAGCGCTTGTCCCGTTATTATAAGCGATACTACGCCTTGGAATGGGATAAACAAGGCTTCTTGTGGTTTTGCAATTTCATTAAAGGAGAAGGATCAATTTGCCGACACAATAAAAAAGTGTATTGCAATTCGATAACGACCTCTATACTTATATGTCCCAAAATTGCTGTATCTTTATGAAGAAAAAAATAAACAGTGAAAGCGATATTAAAGCTTACAAAGAATTATTTTCATGAGCCAGCAAACTAAAACCGATTTAAGTAAATTCAATAATTCCTGGTTTAAGGTAGGTGCAAATCCTTTTAAATTATACTTATGGTATTTCGCTAAGGAAATGTTTATTCATTCAGCTTTTCCGTTCAATGGTTTCCGTCGTTTTATTTTGCGTGCCTTTGGTGCTAAAATCGGAAAAGGAGTTGTATTGAAGCCACATGTGATTATAAAATTCCCTTGGAACTTAACTGTTGGAAATAATGTTTGGATAGGAGAAAATGTGTGGATTGAAAATCAGGCGCAAGTGACTATTGAAGATAACGTTTGCATTTCGCAACGCGCGATGATAATCACCGGCAATCACGATTACAGAAAAGAGGCTTTCGATTTAATAATCGGAGAAATAATTTTAAAGGAAGGAGCTTGGCTTGGTGCGGATTCAAAATTATGTCCGGGTACCATTATGCAAAGTCATTCTATTCTCACAGTAGGCTCTGTTGCATCAGGAATTTTAGAACCTTATAGTATTTACCAAGGTAATATGGCGGTAAAGATTAAGGATAGGAAGATGGAGTAAGAAATTAGTGTTGTCTAATATTTGACGGTACCCCCCGGGAAGATGAACATGGATCCCTTTTAGAATGGTATTTTTAACTCTTAAGACCCAAGTATAGTATCAAAGGGGTTCCCTTAATAGTTCTTTTTTAGGCAAGATCTTATATTGTATTTGAGAAAAACCCCCACCTTCAGGGGGATTTCCACTTGTAGTTTTTGGCTGAGCTTTTTGTCCATTTAAAGAAGTTGCTTAAGCTCATCGTATGTTTATAATCGTGGAGAGTAAGTAAAATAAAGAACACGTAAATTAATTTCGGGTTACTGCTACGATTCAAAATCAAAATAGTGAACATGGTAATTCCTAAATCACCAAAATGTCCGTACTCAATAGCGTCTTTTAAAGCTTGATCGGGTACTTTAATGGCAAAGCTGTGATTTTTTGTTAAGCCTTCAACTATTTTTCCGCTTATAGGTTTAAAAGTAAATTCACGTTTGTTGGTAATGAAGCCAATTCCTTTTGGAAATAGTACCGATAAAAACGCACGTTGTGAACGCATTTTCTTTTCAATCTTTTTAATGTCTTCATCTGTTACGTTCACATTAGCTTCCATTTCCATGTGTTTCTCAACCTTTCCTTTAATCCATTCAGGATCGTGATTGTAATTTTCAGGTTTAATGTAACTGTGTTCAAACGAATTTAAATCTAATTTAGAGTAGGGTGGAAGTAGTTTTGTTTTCTTTGCTTTCCAGCCTTTTTGTAAATCATTGTAACTTACTTTGTATTCATTCGCCCATTTCGAATCCGGACGGTAAAGAATAATTTGTGAGGCAAACGGAATAAAATAATCGGCATTCAAAACATCTACAATGCCGTTAATGTATTCAATGTATTTCGATTTATCTTTTATTGAAACGTATTCGCTGTTTTTTCTGAAGCTGTTAACGATACTTGCCGGCGAGTAACTACTCAACACAACAATTTTTTTTCCGCTTAGTTCTTTCGAAATAAATTCAGTTAACTTACCTAATTGCGATTTGGTAGGCTTGCTGTCATTCAAATTAATAATAACCGCTTTTGGGGTATCAATAATTAAACAACTGTCGTCATTTAAAAGCGGGATACTTAAAATGGATAAATTCTCTTCAATTTTATACCAGGTAAAGGGTTTTAAGACTTTTGGTTTTATTTCCCTGAGAACCTAAAAACGTACTAATATTATCCTGGGGTAAAAGCGCTGAAATGTAAGTAGGGTTTTTGCCTAGTTTGCGTATTGAAGCTGTATGGTAATGGTCAGGATGCTCGTGTGTAATGTAACAGTACTTTACATTGGTTAATTCCTCAATTTCAGCGGTAGTTGGGTAGTTTTGAAGCCACCAGCTACGCCAATAAACCGAGCCAATAAGCCAAGGATCTGTTAATAAAACCGGCTTTTTCTCATTATTTCTAATAACCAAACTGGCGTGACCTATAGTTTCAATAATCATACGGATGCAAAAGTACATATTTAATAGAAATTACCGTTTATCCCTGATAAAACTCATTTTGTCTAAAAAAGCAACCTTTTCAAATTCCTTCCGTACAAATGGGAGCGTAAAACCGCAGTTTTTGTGGTATTTGTTAGTCTGAAAAAAACGCTTTTTTGTCGGATTAATGAATTGCGGAGTATTTAAGACCTTATATTTGCTTTAATATGGACAAGAAAGTCATAATTCCTAAAACCAACCAAACCCCTGAAGTGGAGTTTGATGTGGAAAATAGGAATTTATCTGTTAGAGGAAAAATTGTTCCCGAAAACCCTTTTGATTTCTTTGATCATTTTAATTTAACCTTTGATAAATATATTGAAACCCATCCTGATAATTTGGTGATCAATATGAAACTGGATTATTTTAATACAGTTTCTTCAAAATTATTATCTAAGTTTTTCCAAAAAGCAGTTTTAAATTCACGCCCTACTTTAAATTGGTATTACGAAAAGAATGATATCGAATTAAAAGAAGCGGGTGAAGACTACGCCCAGATAATTAATTACCCGATTAATTTAATTGAGGTAGACGAGTTCTAGTCTTTTTTATCCTCCAAGAATTTTTCCAGAGAGTACATTTCATCACGCAAGCGCGCGGCTTCTTGAAAGTCCATTTCTTTTGCAGCCCGTAACATGGCGCTTTTTACTTTGCCAATTTGTTTACGTAATTCTTCGCCACTCATATATTGAACAACAGGATCGGCTGCAATACTGATGCCTTCAGATTCCATGTAAGCTTTAATTATTTTTCCATCCACTTCAATTTCCATACCAAAGCCCGGCGTGTTCAATGCTTTTTTACCAGCTTGTGTTGGGGTGATGTTATGTTTAGTATTGTATTCAATTTGTTTAGCGCGGCGACGTTCAGTTTCATCAATGGTGTACTTCATACTCTTTGTCATTCTATCAGCGTACATGATTACTCTTCCATTTATATTTCTCGCAGCTCGTCCGCTTGTCTGCACTAAACTTCTTTCGTTACGTAAAAATCCTTCTTTGTCTGCGTCGAGAATCGCCACTAAAGAAACTTCTGGAAGATCTAATCCTTCGCGTAATAAGTTTATCCCCACTAAAACATCAAACATGCCAACTCTTAACTGACGTAAAATTTCAATTCTGTCTAAAGTATCAACTTCAGAGTGAATGTAACGGCAGCGTACATTTAATTTGGTGAGATATTTGGTGAGTTCTTCTGCCATTCGTTTGGTTAAGGTGGTGACAAGAACACGTTCTCCTTTTGCAGCCGTTTTGTGAATTTCATCCAGTAAATCATCTACTTGATTTAAACATGGACGAACTTCAATTATGGGATCTAATACACCTGTTGGACGAATTAATTGCTCAACAATAAGGCCTCCAGATTTTTCTAATTCGTATTCGGCAGGAGTTGCACTGATGTAAATGCTTTGATTTAATAAAGATTCAAATTCTTCAAACTTTAACGGGCGATTATCTAAAGCTGATGGTAAACGAAACCCAAAGTCAACTAAATTTTGCTTACGCGAAAAATCACCACCGTACATAGCGCGTATTTGTGGAATGGTAACGTGACTTTCATCAACCATCAATAAATAATCATTTGGAAATAATCCATTAAACAGAAAGGTCTTGTTCCGGGATTTCTTCCATCAAAATAACGTGAATAGTTTTCGATACCGCTGCAATAACCAAGTTCGCGCATCATTTCTAAATCGTAATTCACGCGTTCTTCAATTCGTTTTGCTTCTAAAGTTTTTCCAATCGATTTAAAATATTCTACATGTTTTACCATGTCTTCCTGAATAGCTTCAATAGATTTTTGCATGGTGTCAGGTGCAGTCACAAAAATGTTAGCAGGATAAATATTAAAGCCTTCAAATTTCTGAATCACATAACCGTTAGCGGGATCAAAGGTTTCTATACTTTCAATTTCATCACCAAAAAAGGCCGAACCGAATGATCGGCGTAAGCTAAGTTTACATCTACAGTATCACCTTTTACTCTAAAATTAGCGCGCTGAAATTCTTCTGTGGTTCTGCTATATAGAGCACTTACTAATTGATGTAAAAATTTATTACGTGAAATTTTTTGTCCAACCTCAATTCCAATTACATTCTTTTTAAAGTCAACCGGATTTCCAATACCGTAAATACAAGACACAGAACACACCACAATCACATCTCTTCTTCCTGAAAGTAAAGAAAGTCGCGCTTAAGCGGGCTTCTCAATTTCATCATTAATCGCTAAATCTTTTTCAATGTAAGTGTCGGTAGTCGGTAGATAAGCTTCGGGTTGATAGTAATCGTAATAACTAACAAAATATTCCACCGCATTATTTGGAAAAAACTGTTTGAATTCACTATACAACTGTGCGGCTAAAGTTTTATTATGACTTAAAATTAAAGTTGGTTTATTTACATTATTAATAACATTAGCTGCCGTAAATGTTTTGCCGGAACCCGTAACACCCAGTAAAACTTGGTCCTTTTGTCCTTGTTTTAAACCTTCCGTCAATTGCCTTATTGCTTCGGGTTGGTCGCCCGTGGGCTGAAATTCGGATATTAGTTCAAAGGCATGCTCAAAGTTAATAATTATTAATTATTGCAAGGGGAACTATATTACCTTTAACTTTATAAAAAATTAAAATTATGAGCAAAGGATTAATAACAGCAATTGTATTTGGTTTAATAGTAATGTTTGGTGGCTTTTGGGCTTGTAACAAACGTAATGGATTTGTAAGCTTACGCGAAGATGCAAAAGCACAATGGCAGCAAGTAGAGAGTCAGTATCAGAGAAGAGCAGATTTGATCCCAAACATTGTAGCAACAGTAAAAGGTGAAGCTAATTTTGAGAAAGGTACTTTGGAAGCAGTAGTTCAAGCAAGAGCTTCAGCTACACAAGTAAAAGTAAACTTAGATGATATGAGTCAGGAATCTATTGCGAAATTCCAAGCTGCGCAAGGTTCATTAAGTAATGCTTTAGGTAAATTAATGATGATAACAGAGAACTATCCTAATTTAAAAGCGAATCAGGCATTTGCGGATTTACGTGTTGAATTAGAAGGTTGTGAAAACAGAATTTCTGTACAACGTATGAAGTACAATGATTCTTCTAAAGATTACAACAAGGCTATTCAAATGTTTCCCGGTAGCTTAATTGCAGGAAGTAGTTTCCAGCCTATGCCATATTTTGAAGCAGAAGCAGGTGCGGAGAAAGCGCCAAAAGTTAGTTTCGAATAATCCCTACGAATACTAATCATACGAATGTACGAATCTGTATGCGTAGGCAGTTAGATTCGTATATTCGTACAAATTTGTATTCGTAGATAAATTAAATAAGAATATGCCTTTAGTTTACGCAGCAATTAAAAATATTTTCGTAAATCAAGCAGAACGCTTTTTTACTAAGGAAGAACAGGATCTTATCGTAGATGCTATCAAGACCGCCGAAAAAAATACTTCTGGCGAAATCCGTGTGCATTTAGAAAGTATTTGTTGGGGTGATGCTATGGTTCGCTCCCAAAAAAGTTTTTAATAAACTTGGGATGCAGAAAACCAAAGAACAAAATGGCATTTTAATTTACATTGCAACCGAAAGTCATAAGATAGCCGTTATAGGCGATGCCGGTATCCACAAAAAATTAGGAAAAGAATATTGGGATAAGATTGTACAAAGCATGGTTTCGAAATTTAAAGAAGGACACCAGGCACAAGGTTTAGCAGATGCAATTATTGATTGCGGAATGCAATTAAAACAATATTTCCCTTATACAAGTGATGATAAAAATGAGTTGAACGATTCAATTTCTTTTAAATAATGAAGAAGTTATTTGTTTTAGCATTTTTATTTGCCACACTTTTTTCTATTTCGCAGGTTGCTGAACGACCTAGTCCGCAAAAATTATACAACAACTTATCGAAGGAGTATCCAAATTTCTTAAGTGAATCGGAAGCTTCTACTATTGAGGGGAAGCTCGAAGCTTTTAGTAGAGAGACCAGCAACCAGATAGTAGTTGTAATTGTTGATCTTGAAGGAACTGATCCCGCATCTTACGCAACAGAATTAGGAACGTCATGGGGCGTTGGTAAAAAAGATGCTAATAACGGAATTGTTGTTTTGATTGCTCCTGGCAGTCATGATCTTTTTATTGCTGTCGGTTACGGATTAGAAGGGGCTATTCCGGATTTAGCTACTAAAAGAATAAGGGAAGAAGAAATGAATCCTTATTTAAAAAGTGGCGACTATTTCACAGCGATAAATAACGGTACTGATAAGTTAATGGGTCTTGCTAAAGGAGAGATTAATGTAAAGGATTATGCGAAGAAGAAGTTCAATATGGACGAGTGGTTCAAGATTATCATGGTTCTGTTTGTTGTTATTATGGCCATAAAAATATTTTTTGGAAAAGGTGGTGGCGGTACAGGTTTTGGAAGTGGTGGTACTTACTACGGTGGTGGTTTTAGCGGTGGTAGTTTCAGAAGTAGCGGAGGAAGTTCTTCAGGTGGCTTCGGTGGTTTCGGCGGCGGAAGTTTTGGTGGCGGTGGATCAGGAGGGAAGTGGTAAAAAAATATTTCGTTTTTTTTCGCACAGTCTAATTTGGTTATAATAAATAAAAAAAAGCTCCGAACATGAAACGGAGCTTTTTCTTTCTTAATTAAAATAAACCAACTACACGAATCTACAATCTTTATATACTACACTTATAATACACTAAAGGTTCAAAAGGAACAATTTATTTTAAGACGTATTAAAGCCTCTAAAAGTTACAAGCTTTTTTATTTCTCGCCTTTTTCACCCTTATCTCCTTTATCTCCCTTTTCACCTTTTGTGTTAATATGAATGCCGTCCTTGTTAATTTTAACATTCGCATCTTTTGAATTAACGTGAATGCCTTGGTCGTTTATTTTTACATCAGCATCTTTTGCTTCTACATTAATACCATTTGGAGGAGTAGGAGGTTCTGGATGTTCTATAGGAGGAAGGTTATGAACGTTATCTTCTTCATCAATTTCTAAACCTTCACAATCAATACACTCTAAGCCATTTGCTCCCATCACCCAGCGGCGGTTTACCATATCGCCATCGTAAGTGTTGTGTACATTTTCAATATCGTAAATAATATTGCTTAAACTTTTATCAAGGAACACCACTTTTCCTCTGGGTACTTTTAAAATCACTTCAATATCTTGCTTCCTGAATTTTTCATTGGCTGCAACCGTAAATATTTCATTGAACACTATGGTGCTGTCGCCCTGCGAAACATTGTAAGTAATAAGCTTCGCTCTTTCAGCTGCGGCACGTTTATCAACGCCACGTGCTTTTTTAATTATATACAATTCAAATTTATCGCCTGATGCTTGTAAAATATTTAAACGTGCATACCCAATAATGAATTTTTTTCCTTCTGTTTTAGCAACAATATATTCGCTGTTACGGCGATAGATCCTGCGGTGATTACCATTACCATCATAATCATCAAAGTCTTCTTCATTTACCCCAATCTGTTTGTATAATTCTGAACCTTTGGCAGCACTTAAGTAAAGTGTATCACGGGTTGTATTGAGGATAATTGGTTCTTTTATTTTTGCTGATTCACTAAAATCCTTTACGGTTGTAATACCCACAAATAAAACAGTTATTAAACCAATCAGCCAAAAAATACCGGCTGAAATATTTAACCAGCGATTACTATAATGAATCTTAAATAAAAGTTTCACGCCGCCATAGATCATCATTAAAAAAGGAATTCCGAAAAATAAAGTCACACCAATTAAACCTAAAGTGTAATGACTTCTTTCCATAAAGAAAAGATTAATCCAATCGTTCAATTCGGTGTTCGAGCCAACTATTGAGAAACCAAATACGCTCGAGATTAATCCTAACATAAACATTACTCCAAAAATCAACAGTATTAAACCAACAATTCTGGCAAAAAATTTAGTGAAGATGATTAAGAATTCTTTTATAAAGTTTCCCAATTTATCGAAGAAGTTTTGAGAATCATTTCTGAAATCTTTGCTATTGTTTCTGATATCATCACCATATTTTTTAGCGCGTTTCTTAAATTGTTCAGCTTCTTCCTTAACCGATTTACTTATATTATTGATGTCGATTTTTTCACCTTTCATAGCTAATTTATCGGCAGTAGTTTTTGCTTCCGGAATAACAATCCATAAGATGATATATACCCAAAGCGAAACGCCACCGAAGAAAATTAAAAGGAACATGGCTAAGCGAATCCAAACGATGTCAACATCAAAATAATTGGAGATACCCGAACACACTCCACCAACAGCTTTACGATCCGGATCACGGAACAAACGTTTTTTAGTTGGTTCAGTATTGTAGTCGTTTTCCGATTCTTCTTCCTGAGAAGATTCAGTATGGCCTTCCATAAACTCTTCCGGTTTACCCATGGTTTCAATAACGGAATCCACATCTGCCATCAATACCACTTGTTTAATGGCACTGGTTTTACCTTGGAGCATCTCTGCTATGCGCGCTTCAATATCGCTCATAATTTCGCTGCCACCGTCGGTTTTACTGAAGTACCCTTTTATGGTATTCAGGTATTTACTAAGCTTTTCAAAAGCATCTTCTTCAATATGGAAAATGATGCCGCTTATATTTATGGTAACTGTCTTATTCATCTTGTTGTTTTTTTAATATTTTTATTTATTTAATTACGAAATAGTTTTGTTTACGATATCGGTTAACTCGAACCACGATTGTTGAATTTCTTTTAAGTACTGCTCGCCAATTTCGGTGAGCTTGTAATACTTGCGGGGTGGTCCCGAAGTACTTTCTTCCCAACGGTAAGCAAGTAATCCGGTATTTTTTAGTCGTGTTAAGAGCGGGTAAAGGGTTCCTTCAACTACAACTAACTTTGTTTCCTTTAGCTTATCAATAATTTCGGTTGGATAAGCGTCGCCTTTCGACAAGATAGAAAGTATGCATAGTTCAAGAACACCTTTTCGCATTTGGGCTTTTGTGTTCTCTGAATTTACTGACATGATTAAATAGTTTTAAAGTTTAATACTACGCTGTAAGCAACATTTGCTTTTAGCTTGCTTAAGTTTAACTTCGAAAATTGTTTTTCAATTTCGGCTTTCACTTCTTTGTTATCTGTTTTGGCTAAAACAAAATCAACATTTCCGTTTTCTGATGTTGTAAAAACAACTTCTACTTTTTGATCTTGATGCTGAACCGGTAAAATTAGTTTCGGAAACTTTACATGTTCCTTAATTGTTTTCCAGTTTCAATTGAAATCTCACTTCCGTTACTTGCTTGTAAAAAAAGGGCCGAGTGTTAGGGCAACAAGTGCTGTTGCTTTAATTACTTTTCCTGTGATGTTTGCTTTCTTCTTCATTTGCTTTCTTTTTATTTAGTTTTTATATTTTTTAAAATCAGGTCTCTTTTCCACTTTAAGCTTTTAACCGTTCTGCAGGTTCAGTGTATAAGCTACTAGTTGGTGACACAAAGATAAGTGGTTTAAAAGGTATTATGCAACACATAGTACTAAAAAAGTATATAAGTACTTGAAAATCAACTGGAATAATTTTTTACCAATCCCGCAAAAAAGCGTAAATTTGTAATCTCTACTTTAAAATAATGCACGATTACGGTCAAGATTTAACCCAATTACTTTCAATTCCAGGCATAATTAGCCTTTTTACCTTATTGGTTCTTGAAATAGTTTTAGGTATAGATAATATTATTTTCATTTCTATCATCGCTGATCGTTTGCCAAGAACCACCCAACAAAAGGCGCGTAGAATAGGTTTGGTTTTAGCCTTAGTAGTAAGGTGTTGTTTGCTGTTTTCAATTAACTGGATTACTTCATTAATTGATCCTTTATTCCATATAGGTATTTATGGTGTTTCCGGAAGAGGGATAATTTTATTTGGCGGAGGTATTTTCCTGCTATATAAAACATGGAAGGAAATAATGGAAAAAGTAAACGGTGTTGATCATGAAATAGAATCAAAAGGGAGTGATACTTTTCGTGCTGTTGTTATGCAAATAGTTTTAATCGATTACAGCTGTAGCCATATCTAACAATATTCTTATTATGGTTGGCGCTGTAATTATTTCAATGATATTAATGATTTTATTTTCGGGATTGGTTGCCGAATTTATTAATCGTAACCCAGGCATTAAAACAATTGCCCTCACATTTTTATTAGCAATCGGCGGTATTTTATTAGGAGAGTCTGTAGTTGACGCTTATAACACAACTGTGTCGGAAGAAAACCATGTAGAAATAAATAAGTATTACGCTTACGTAGCATTACTTTTTGCCATAGTAATCGAATCCTTCAACATGTGGGAAAAAAAGAATAAACGCGATAAAGATTTTAAACAAGAAAACTAGTTTACTTTATCTAATTTCTTTTTAATATCATCTACCACTTTTTTCTGAGCATCTATTTCTGATTTCTTTTTAGCCTGACTAGCTTCGTTATCTTTAATATCACTCTCTGCTTTACTTATTTTCTTTTTGGCATCTTCAATATCATCCTTGTAACCTTTGTTTTTCTTCTCCAGATCTTTCTGATCACTTTCTAAACCACTAAATATCTTTTCTGCAGCCGATACTTGATCTTTAATATTATCCTTAGTCAAATCAATTGCAAATTCCTTCATCATTTTCTCAATGTAATTGTATTTTTCTTTATCCGATGAAGTTAAATAAGCACCGCCTAAATCTACAGCTACACTCATCGTCACCGTTTTTTTCTCTTTGTCGTCATCAAACTTCGAGTAAATATCTACAGGATTATTGCCCCAATCTTTAATTAAAATATTATCACCAAAAATCTCATCACCCTTCCATTTTACTTTCTCGTCCTTAAAATCATTTAATTTGCTTTTCCATTTACTCATGGCTTTGTCTTTATCCCCTTCGTAAATGGTAGTGGTTAAGCAATCGTGACTACCAGACGAAAATTTTTCATTTCCGCTTTTTACTTTTACTTCTTGCGCAAAAGAGAATGCAGTTAAGGCAATGAATGCAGTAGTAATAATTTTTTTCATATTTTCTTTTTTAAATTAATAAATCGGTGACTGAGCTTGTCGAAGTCAGAATTCGATGTCCCAAACGCTTTTGCGTTTTTGTAAAATGATGGCTTAAAATAATTTTTGTGCTCTAAAATAAAAGCCATAATGAAATAAATAATAATCGGACTACCAAAAGTGAAAAACGAAAGGTAAATGAAATACATACGGATGTTGGTAGTTTAATTCCCAACTTTTTCCCCACCATTCACAAACCCCAAAGGCTTGCTGTTCAAACCAGGCTACAATTCGTTTTTACCATAATACAAATATAAAAAATGCTACTTAGTAAGCAATAGATTGGAGGCTATTCCACAGTCTAAACACCGTGTATTTTTACAATAATTATCAAAAAGGGTAATTAAACCCTGACTTTTTGCTGCGGTTTTGAATTTTAAGCCGGCTTTTGTGAAGTGACGCGTTTTAACATTATCCTCAAAAGGGAGATTCTCAAAGCACTCAACAGCTGCTTCAATAAATTTATCCTTCCCTGTTTGTTGTCCGTAAAAAAATAGAAACGGCGCCATCGTATTGATGATAATATTTTCAATTGAAGTTTTTCCTAAACCTTTTAAAGGTTGCACTTCAGGTCCATCTATTTTATAATGATTACTCCAATACCCTTCGTGTGGATGTGAAATAGCTTTACTTAAAGTTTCAACTGAATTAAAATCTTCCGGATTTCTGAATAACTCAGAACATTTATGAATTAGCATCGCAAATTGCCATAAACGTACGGTTGGAAAATTAGCTGGACGTAATCTCAAAAATTTCCAAACACTTAAATCCAACTCTTTTAATTTGTATTTGTTTTTAAGGAATTCAAATTCGTTTTGTAATTGCTGAATGTGTTTTGATTTGTAAGATTTGTTTAGAAATCCCGCCGTTCCGTATAACAAAGCTTCTAATTGTAATAGGTTTGAAGAGTGCTTTAATAAAACAGAAAGTGGTAAATGTTTTGCCAACAATTCAAAGGGTTCGGCATTTACTTTAAACCCAAAATTACGAGCGAGCATTAAATATAATGTATGTGAAAAATCATTTTGTGTTGCAGCAAAAACATGCGAAGCGTATTCTGTTTTGCTTTCTAAACGTTCAACTAACATTCGTTGCAACCAGGACTGCATTTTTAAATCTTCAACACTTTTTATTTGTTTAGAGCAGGGTAGGGAATTGGTAGAAGAAATTAGGGTATTGTATTTTTTATAACTGCTGTATCTAAATAATTTTCAGTTCTAAAACTTCAACATTGTGTTTTGTATTTTGAGCAATGGCTTTATCATATTTGTAAACCACATGCAAAATTAAATTGTTGTAAGCTTTATCGTTTTCATGTCCGTGTTTTAACCAATCGGAGGAGTTTACGTGAATTTCAACATTACCGACTAATGTAATACCATCCGCTTCAATTTTGGCGTTGAAAAAATCGGGACCGGCATCTTTATTTAATTCACCTTGATGAAAGAGCTTTAGTTTAGCGCCATTAACACTAACTAATTCCTGCGTTTTTAAAAGTTTGTAGTTCCAAATAAAATGCAACAACTCCTCTTTCATGATTTAAGCGTATCCTTTTATTTTATAAGCTAAATAGCCAATCCACTCGTGAATCAACATGTTTAAATTAGACAATGCTTCGGCATTCGGAAGAAAACAATGGTCCCAATCAAAGCGCCTTGGCCCACTCATGCGGTTCGTTAAATAAGGTGTCACATTTGTAAACCCTGCTTTTTTAAAAGTAGCCAACGAACGTGGCATGTGAAATGCAGAAGTCACCAAAAGAACAGAGCCATTAAATTTTAAACTATCTAATATTTTTTTTGAAAAGGAAGCATTTTCAAAAGTGTTTTTCGATTCATTTTCAATTATTAGAAGTGAATCCGGAATATGAATGGTATTTAAATATTTTTTCACATACAATCCTTCTTTGTGTGTCGGAAAACGAATACTTCCAGAACCACCCGTAAACATTATTTGCTTGATTCTTCCCTTATGAAAAAGATCAAGTGTTTGAAATAATCTGTCGCCACCAGCGCCAAAATCTAAACGGTTTTGTCGTTCGTCAATGCTTCCAATGCCTCCCAAAACAATGGCCACATCATATTTTTCAGAACTCAAATAATAATCAGGTGTAACCGGTTCCCAGGCGCGGGCCAATTCATCTACAAAAAATGAATTACAACTAACATAAATAAGAGCAAGTGCAGAAATGAGTAGTTTCTTCTTTCTTTTTTCATCCTTCGTTTTTAAGGCCCATATTAAAATGGCAAAGAACCACACCATCGGCGAGACCAAAAAAGTTAATACCTTAGATAAAAAGAAAAACATAATATCACGAAATTAGTGATTTTTCAATGACACTTAAGAAGCTCATAAAAATAACCTGGAACCTCCTATTATGGGTATTACTGTGTTTTTGTTCTGTTTTTTATGAAACCACCGTTTATTTATTTCATCAGTCGGTCGGACAAATTTCTATTCTCATAAATACACATAGCATTGAAGAGTATAAGCTACAAAACACCTTAACTACACAAGAAAAAGAAAGTTTAGAACTGATTGAGCAGATAAAAAAATATTCGGTGGATAGTTTACATTACAAGACAACGAAAAACTTTACTACCATTTATAATCAAAAAGGAGCCGCAATTTTGTGGGTTATCACCGCTTCCTCTAAGTATAAAATCGAACCATTTTATTGGAAGTTTCCTATTGTAGGAAGTGTTTCCTACAAAGGGTTCTTCGATAAACAAAAAGCTATTGCGGCAAAAAATAAATTGATTTGTGAAGGATATGATGTGGATTTACGTTCGGTTTCAGCTTGGTCGACACTCGGTTGGTTTAGCGATCCTGTATTAAGTAACATGCTTAATAGGAGTAAAGGACATTTATGTAATTTAATTTTCCATGAATTATTTCATGCCACTTATTATGCAGAAAGTTCGGTAGATTACAATGAAAATCTAGCTTCGTTTATTGCACATAAAGCTACGCAACAATTTTTGCGTACCGATTCAGTAGAATTAAGTAACTATCTTGAAAGTTATAACGACAATAAAATTATTGATGTGCATATCTCAGGTCAATTAGAAAATTTGAACCGTTTTTATGATAGTATCTCCAATTTCTCCGACCAACAAAAAAACATATTCAAACTACAGAAGCTTTCTCAGATTTCAAGTTCTTTAAGTAAACTTCAGTTGGCTAATACAGCAAGGGTAAAACCTATTCAAAATAATATTTTGGAGTTTAAAAACGCCTGGTTTGTTGATTTCGGGCAGTATAACAGCTTACAGGACTCCCTCGAAGGGGTTTTTAACAAAATTTATCAATCCAATTTGGCAAAAATGGTACAATCTTTGAAATGAAACCCTCTGTAAATAATAGCATTTAAAGTATATTTGATTTATGAAGAAATTGATCCCCTTTTTACTGGTATTTTTTGGTTTTCAAGCAAGTGCTCAGTACGGTTATGAGATAAAAATTAACGTTAAAGGCTTCCCTGATTCGGTAGCTTATCTTGCTAAATACATGTTTGGCAAGCAATATATTGTCGATACCTGCAAAACAGCATGGAAAGGAAATATTGTATTTAAAGGAAAAACGGAGTTGGATAAAGGAATGTATTTCTTGGCGAGTTTAGATAAAGAAGGAAAAGCCATTCACCGATTCGATTTTGTTATTGATGATAGCTTTAAATTCGCACTTACGTCTGATATGGCCGATTTGCAATACAACCTTAAAAGCGTTGGTTCAAAGGAGAACGAAGAATTTTTCAACTATGCGCGTTTCTATGTAGATAAAAACAAAGAATTTACCGGTTTAGCTCCTAAAACAAAGGGCATGAATAAAGCGGATTCAGCAAAGTTCATGCAAGATAAAGCCAAAACTTTTACTGAAGATGTGATAAAATTTGAAACTGATTTTATTAAGAGAAACGAAGGCACGTTTTTAGGTGCTTGGTTAAATTTAAGAACTGAAAAGGAAGCAAAACTTACCCTGCTGGTTTGAAAAACAGAAATGACAGTACTATGTACCGTTTTAATTATTATAAAAGTCATTATTGGGATGGTGTAGATTTTAAAGATGGAAGAACGATCCGCAATCAGTTTTTTGATTCGAGATTAAAAAAATATTTTGAGCAAATAGTTAATCAATTAGGTCCGGATACTGTTGCTAACGAAATCGACAAAATTTTATCACAATGTGAACCTGGAAGTGAATTGTTCAATTTCTTGTTTGTTCACTTTATGGTGGAGTACGAAAATCCAAAATTAGTTGGCTTCGATAAAGTGTTTGTGATGTTAGTAGATAAATACATTCGCACCGGTAAATCAGGAAAAATTTACGATGAGAAAACAACAATGAAAATTATCGAAAAAGCTGATATCATTAAGCCATTATTAATTGGGTCGGTGGCACCCGATTTATATATGATTGATACCGTGAACGCGAAAATTGTAAATAAAATGGGTTTTGATACGGCTTCTACCAGCGAGTCGGTTACAAAGTTGTATTACAAAAACATGGATAAGCTCGCCCCGCTTTATAAAACCTTATCATCAGTACAAGCTAAATACATTGTTTTGGTATTTTGGGATGTAGATTGTAGTCATTGTATTACTGAAATACCAAAGTTGCTTGAAATTTATCACGATTTAAGAAAGACTGTTGACGTTAAAGTGTTTTCTGTTTATACTGTGTATGAGTTTGATAAATGGCGTAAATATATCATTGATAAAAAATTGGATTTCATAAATGTTTATGACCCGGTTCATATCAACAATATAAAAACCAAATACGATATTTTCTCAACTCCAAAAGTGTATTTGTTGGATAAAAATAAAATTATCAAGTCAAAACATATGCCGGTTGAAAAAATTAGCGATTTAATAAAAGCATTTGAAGAAGAAGAAAAGGCAAAAAAGCCAAAGTAATTGATTTTTTAGATTTCAGTGAATAATTAACTTTGTGTCACAATTAAATTTTATGAAAAAACTAGCAGTACTATTTTGTTTATTAACCGGAACTCTAAGCTATTCTCAAGGCGGTTACGATATTAAGATTAACATCAAAGGTTTGAAAGACACGATGGTGTTTTTAGCGAAATATAATTTTGATAAACAATATATTGTAGATACTTGTAAAAAGGTAAAAAACGGAAATATTGTTTTTAAAGGAAAAAAGGATTTAGATAAAGGTGTTTACTTTTTAGTAAGTCAAGAAAAGATTAGATACTTCGATTTTTTTGTAAACGAGAATACCAAACTCACCATCTCGAGTGATATGGCTGATATGGTGAATGGTTTAAAAGCTCCAGGCTCGAAAGAGAACGAGGATTTTTTCGGATACATTCAATTCATCACGAACAAAAACATTGAATTTGGCAAGGCAAAAGATCAAAGTAAAAGCTTAGCTAAACCTGATTCAATTAAGTTCATGACTGAAAAAATGAAAGCTTTAAATGAAGCGGTTCTTAAATTTGACACCGATTATTTGAAAGCGCACAAAGGAAAATTGTTAGGTGATGTGTTAAATTTAAAAACAGATAAAGAGTTAAAAGATGTTCCAAAAGGCTAGTAATGGCCGTCCCGATAGCGTTGCTCAATACAAATACTATAAAGCACATTTTTGGGATGATGTAAACTTCAAGGATGATCGTTTATTACGTACCCCATTTTTCGCAGATAGAGTTAAGCGTTATTTTGACAGAGTAATTCTTCAAGTACCCGATACCATTTCGGTAGAGATTGATCGTATGATGAGCCAGTGCGTACCGGGTAGCGACATGTACAAGTTTTTATTAGCGTATTTTATGCCAACCTACGAGCAAAGCAAAATTATGGGCTTCGATAGAGTGTTCTGTAATTTGGTTGACAAATATGTGCGCACAGGTCTAGCAAAAGGTGTTTATGATGAGAAAACAGCTCAGAAAATTATTGAGCGCGTAGATATTTTAAAACCGTTACTATTGGGTTCGCAAGCACCTGATTTACTAATGATAGATACAGTTAATTCGAAAGCTGTAAATAAAATGGGTTTCGATACAGCAAAAACAAGTCAGTCGGTAACAAAATTGTATTACGATAACGTACAGAAACTAACGCCTTTGTTTACGACTTTGTACGGCACTAAAGCTAAATATACTGTATTAGTATTTTGGGATGTAGATTGCGGTCATTGTAAAACCGAAATGCCAAAGTTGGTAGATGCCTATAAGGAATTAAAGAAGAAGTACGATGTAAAAGTATTTTGTGTGTATACTCAACATGAGTACGATAAATGGCGTAAATATTTAATTGAAAATAAACTGGATGATTTTATTAATGTTTGGGACCCGGTTCATATAAATAACATTAAAACTAAGTACGATATTTTCTCGACCCCTGTAATTTATTTATTGGATAAAGATAAAGTCATAAAAGCAAAACGACTTTCGGTTGAACAAGTTCCTGAGTTAATAAAAGCTTTAGATGCTCAAGAGAAGAAATAGTTTTTAAAAGAGAATAGAATATAATAAAAAAAGCCTCCGAATTATTCGGAGGCTTTTTTTATTAAATCCAATCGAGTTTAGTTTTCGTTAGCTCGGATTCCGAGTTATTTCCTGTATTTAATGTAGTTGCAGGCTCAAACAACATAATATGAACTTCTTTTTCGGCGGAAGGTTTGTGTTCAACACCTTTTGGAATGATAACAAATTCACCTTTGTTTATGTTCATCGTTTTATCACGCAATTCCATTACGAAACTTCCTTCCAATACAAGAAACATCTCGTCTTCGTTATCATGTTTATGCCACACAAACTCACCTGCAAACTTTGCCAACTTAACATGTTGTCCGTTTAATTCGCCCACAATACGTGGATTCCAATGGTCGGAAAACAAATTAAGTTTTTCAGCTATGTTTATTTTATTAATTTCCATTACTTCTTTTTCTCGTCGGTTTTACCACCATCTTCCACCATCTTTTTAGTGATGCCTTCTAATAATTGTAAGCCAAGTAATCCGCTTATTGGTCCGTTTGCGCCATCGCCACCACCTGTAATTAACACTTCAGGAATAATTTTGATACGTTCTCTTCCAATAGCTTCAGTTACTTTTAATTTAGTAAAGTTATCTCCGCCCATAGCGCTAACTGATAATTTATAAGCCTCAGCGTTTGATTTACCAATCGCTAAAATCTTTTCAGCTTCTGCATTACCGGTTACTGAAATTTTCTCCGCTTCAGCATTCGCTAAGGCTTTTACTTTTTCAGCTTCGGCATTCGCAGTTACTTTTGTTTTCTCTGCATCAGCATTAGCAATAATTTTTAATCTGTCAGCTTCAGCTACCGAAGCAATTTTCACACTTTGCGCTTCACCGGTTGCTTTTTTTACAGCAGCATCGGCAATACGTTCAGAAATTAATACACCTTGGTCGGCTTTTACAATTTCTTTTTGCATATCCGCAACAGCTGTTTCTTTTTCTAGAGCCTGACGGGTTATCTCGGCACGTTTCTGAGTTTCAAAAGTTGTGTTTTGTTCTTCCGCAATTTTACGGTCGGTTAATGTTTTCATTAAACTTTCCGGCGGAACGATATCTCCAATTAAAGTATCTACACCATTTACATTGTATTGGTCTAACACTTCACTGATTCTTTTCTTAGCAGCATCCTGACGTTCTTTACGAGAGCTTAAGAAAGCAATTACATCACTGTCTTGAGCAGAGTTTCTAAAATAGTTACCAATAGTTGGTTCTAAAACTTGTCCAACTAAATTTACCATATTTCCAAAACGCGCAATTACTTTTGGAGCTTCGGTAGTTGGTATATGAATAATCTGACTCACATCTAAATTAAAAGGAAACCATCTTTAGAACGAACAGTAATTGTACTTAAATGTTTATCTAATTGATGCGCCTCACTGCGTGCATTCGCCCAGTTCAACACCAAGTTAGTTGTTGGTACTAATTCAACACGCATAATGTAAGTATTGATAGGGTATTTACCCGGGCCAAGAGGCTCAGCCCAAACACCTTTTTCACCTTTGCTTACAATGTTGCCATGTTTAAATTCGGCACCACTTAAATCTTTACCTTCTTTTCCTACATACGAAATAACAACACCAACTGATCCAATCGGAATTTCAGTCATTTTAATTTGTTCTACTGAAGCAAACCATGGATTCAAATAATAGGAACCTGCTAAAATAACTTGCGGCTGTAAACCTTTGTTACCGCTATTGTTTAAGAAACCATCTGTATCCTGGAAATTATTATGACCAGTCACATTTTTACCGGCAATATTTCCTTCTTCAATTGGCATACCATCTAGTGTGGTAACAATTCCCACCATATTTTCGTTTACTGTAAACATATCTACAGTAAAAATCTCAAATAAGAAGGTATTGATACGGTAAGTACCAGCTGTAATATGCGCGCTCTGACGACCTTTTCGTCCGCCTTTAGTTAAGAAACCAACAGCATCTTGAAAGCCATCACATTCAACTTTACGGGCTAAAATATGACCAGTTTCTAATTCAGCACCATCTTTAGCAACTAATAAGCCAATTTTTCCTTGAGGGATAATGGTTAAAGGTTGCATGGTAATTTCGTACTGCCAAATCCATTTCCAGAAATAAATTCCCGGTGCTAAGGTTTGAGCTTGAAATCCGGCTTCTCCTTCTACGGCAATAATTCGCCCCGGAGGTAATTCAGATTTACCAAATAAAACAAACTTCTTGGTTACTAAACCAATTTTGTCTTCAGCAATGATAATGATACCAAATAGTCTGAAAAACAGTTTGTAAAAGATCAACAAGAATACGGGGATAATAGTCCACCAGTAATTCACAATAAAATTCATCATAGGTTTTAATTTTGATTAAATGTACAGGGCTTGGCTATTCTGGCATAATAAACATATAAACAGATTTAGGGTGTTTTTAACACTTTTAGGTAGACAAACTATTATAAATAAATGTTAAAGTGTAACCCTTAGCATTAAATTTGCTTATATATTGTTTGTGAATATGCGCCACCTTTTACTTCGTTTATTAGTTTGTTTATGTTTCCCTCTTATTTCGCAAGATGAAGAAGGGGAGAAAAAGTATTGTAAAGAAATCGATAAAAAACTCGAGAAATTATACTTAAAGGGTACCGACAAAAAACGCCTAAGCCCGAGCGATTAAAGTTTTTGAAACAATGTTTGGAGGAAGATCCTGATTTTGCAGAAGCAAATCTCCGTATGGGTTTCGAATATATTGTTCATGCAAAATTAGAGAACAAATCTTTTATGCCTTGCGTCCCTTATTTTATGAAATCGATAGCTTCTTGTGCAGATATTCATTCTGAACCTTACTATTACATAGGCTTTGCGTATTACGAGGAATTGAAAAATGATTCGGCAGCTAAATACCTCAATAAGTTTATCAAGTTTAGTAGTAACGACGAGAGTAAGTTCGGCAAGAGCTACAACGAAGAACTTTACCAAGCAAAGGAAATGGTGAAGTCGATGAAAAAGAAGGCGAACTAAATAAATTAGTTGTTCCTTTCGAGCCTAAATTAGTAGCGGGTGTTTCATCTGAGCGTGATGAATATCTTGCCTACATTTCTCCTGATGATAGAAATTGTTTGTATGTGCGTTTAATGCCCATCAATAATAAAAATGTAGTTTATCAGTCCGACAAAGAACAAGAAGTTTTTATGCGTTCACGGAAGGATAACACAAATGTTTTTGATAAGGGAGAAGAAATGCCTTTTCCTTTCAATGCTACAAATGATAATCAGGGTGGTTGCACCATCACCATGGATAATAAATTTTTGTATTTCGCTATGATGCGTGATGAAGGTGGTGCTCAAAAAAATTGCGATATCTACGTAAGTAGAAATAATGATGATGAATGGAAACCATTTAGTAAAGCACCGTTTAATGATCCTGTTTATTGGGATTCGCAACCAACGGTTTCTGCAGATGGAAAAACAATTATTTTCGCGAGTGACCGCCGTGGTGGATTTGGTGGTGTAGATTTATATCAATCAAACAAAGATCCAGTAACAGGAACTTGGGGTCCAGCCATAAATCTCGGACCAAATGTAAATACTCCCGGACACGAGAAAACACCTTTCATTCACATGGACAGCAAAACACTTTATTTTTGCAGCGGTCCTGATAAAGCAGGTAATGGCGGACACATGGGCTTTGGAGGTTTTGATATTTTTTATGTACGAAAGAATGATAAAGGTGAATGGGGCGAGCCAAAAAATATTGGAAAACCAATTAATGGCCCTGGCGATGACACCGGCTTTTTTGTAAGTACAGATGCGCAAACAGGTTACTTTGTTTCTTTTGCGGGAGAAAAAGTAAGTAATTTAAAAGCGGCAGGGCGTTATGATTTGTATTCTTTTCCTCTCTATAAAGAAGCACAACCTGAAGAGATGTCGTTAACAGGAGGAAAAGCAGTTGATAAAGACGGCGAACCGATTCGTGGCGCGCAAGTAGAAGTAAGGACCTTAGGAACTAACGAGAAAATAAAAACTTTAGTAGATTCTGTGAGTGGAGAATTTATGATGGCTATCAACACAAAAAAACACGAGAAGGTTGTTGTAAGTGTGAAGAAAGAAGGAATGGTTTATAATTCGGCCGTTGTAGATGTGAAGCAAGCGGTTGCTGCATTTAACGGCTCAACAAAAACAAATACGTCTCCAACCAAAACTGTTGAAGCAAGTTCTGAGCCAGTAAAACCAATTGTGATTACAATGGATTCGGTTAAAGTTGGAAGTTCGTTTGTGATTAATGATATTTATTACAATAGTAATAGTGCTGATTTAAAAGAAGAATCGAAGAGAGTATTAGAAAGTTTTGCTTCTTATTTAAAGGAGAATCCTAAAATGATAATCGAAATACAAGGACATACCGATAACGTTGGTGCAGCAGGAGCTAATCAGGCTTTATCTGCTAATCGTGCTTTTACAGTGAAAGCAACGCTTGAAAGTTTTGGAATTAATGGTGATAGAATTAAAGCAAAAGGATTTGGCGCAAGCCGACCAATAGCAGATAATTCATCCGAACCAGGACGAGCTAAAAACAGAAGAACGGAATTTTTAATCGAAGAAAATTAAGCTAAAGCTTCGTTGATATCAGGCAATCTTCCTAATTTACGTAAAGCCACCATGTGAGCTTTCATCGCATCGTTGAAAGTTTTGTTTTCCAAATAAGGAACACCATATTCTTCAGCAGTTGCTTTTACAATTTCAGCAACTTCAGGATAGTGAACGTGACAAATAAGAGGGAACAAATGATGTTCTACCTGAAAATTTAAACCACCAACGTACCATGAAATCCATTTACTTTTTCTTGAAAAATTAACGGTGGTATTCATTTGATGAATCGCCCAATTGTTTTCTACAGTGTTGTTTTCATCCGGACGAGGATAAGTAGTTCCGTCAACTGTATGTGCTAATTGAAAAATGGTTGTTAAAACTAATCCAGCAATAAAATGCATAACTAAGAAACCGCAAATCAAAGGCAGAATTGGCACATTAAAAATCAGAACCGGTAACACTAAAATATACATGAAGTAAATTATTTTCTGAAGTGTCATTTTAATAAACGTCACTCTATTTTGTTCTTTTGTATTCGGATTAACCCCACGTTTTGTGTAATTAATAAACTGAATTAAATCTTTTAATAAAACCCAGTATAAAGTTAAAATCCCGTAAAAAAAGAAAGCATAAACCCATTGGAATTTATGATACCATTTTACTTCAGTGTGAGGAGAAAAACGTAAAACTAATTTATCATCAATGTCGTCATCCATATGTACAATATTGGTGTAAGTATGGTGAAGTACATTGTGCTGAAGTTTCCAGTTAAATACAGAACCGCCTAATAAATTTAAAGTATGACCTAAAAGAGAATTTATTGTTTTGTTAGATGAATATGCTCCGTGATTCGCGTCGTGCATTACACTCATTCCAATTCCTGCTAAAGCAAAGCCCATAATGGTCCATAGTAACATCGACATCCAAAATGTTGGTTGCATAAGTAAAAATATTGCAAACGGAACCAAGTACGCTGTTAACAAAATAATAGTCTTAATAACCATTGCTGCATTAGCATGCTTCGAAATGTTTTTATCTTTAAAATGCTTATCAACTCTTTGACGTAAAGCTGAAAAAAATTCGTTGCCTTTGCTACTGGTTGCGAATCGGATGGGTTGATGCGTTTTCATAGACAGTAAAGATAGCGATTATATTTTTAATTGGCTTTCCTTCTAAAAATCAGAGCCTCAGTGTATCTGCTGTTACCTTCAGTATGATAGATATCATAACCCGCGTTAATCCACACGTTTTTGAACTGTGGATTTACATAAATAATGAAGATTTCAGAATTGGTTTTAGCTTGATAGGCAGTGATATTTTTCTCTACAAATTCCATTACTTTATCGGAGAAAGGGTTGAAGAAAAAGAATACTGCCGAGTTTTCAGGAATAGAATAGGTAGTGGCGTTTTCGCAAATGAAATTAAAATGACTTTCTTTCCGTTTTAGTAAGTAGAGTTTTATATTCTCATTAGCTAAAGAAACGAGTTCTTTATCCAATTCAACACCAATTAAATTATTAAAACCTGAGTATTCTGCACAAAATAACGGGCGACCTTTACCACTACCAATGTCGATGAAGTTTTTGGTTTTTAAATTTTCAGGAAGTTTTTTAAACAATTCAAAAAGCACCATATAACTCGCGCCTTGATAATGAAAATTATTGGCGTCGTCAGATTTTGATTTGCATGGTCTTAATTCCGAATAGGCGCTCATAATATCCCTCGTAACGCAACATTCTGAAGGTTTTAAACAATCCCCTGTAGTAAACAGAGCGAAAAAAGTAGTAGATATAGAGAAAAATGGTTTTCAGTTTTTATATATTTGGAATTGGTTGTAAATTTAATCATTCAAACTCTGTTCTCCTATGCAAATCGATCTTGAAGCTGAACGTAAGGAAATCCTAAACCGCTATAAAGCCCTTATCCAAGCCTGTAAGCGTCGCCTCGAAAAAGGTGATAAGGAGATGATACGCAAAGCTTTTGAGGTAGCTGTTGAATCTCACAAAGAAATGCGCCGTAAATCGGGCGAGCCTTACATTTATCACCCTATTGCTGTAGCTCATATTTGTGCCGAAGAAATTGGTTTAGGTGCCACCGCTATTGTTTGCGCTTTATTGCACGATACTGTTGAGGATACCGATTTAACCTTAGAAGATATTAAAGGATTATTCGGACCAAAAGTAGCAGCTATCATTGATGGTTTGACTAAAATTTCGGGTGTAATAGATCAATCCTCTTCTATACAAGCCGAAAACTTCAGGAAGGTTTTATTAACGATGGCTGAAGATATAAGGGTTATCCTTATAAAATTAGCCGATCGCTTACACAATATGCGCACGCTTGAACACATGAAGCGTGATAAGCAAATGAAAATTGCGAGTGAAACTTTGTATTTATATGCGCCACTTGCGCATCGTTTAGGATTAAACGCAATAAAATCGGAGTTAGAAGATTTGTCTTTAAAGTATACCGACGATAAAGGCTTTGAAGAAATTGTAAGCAAGCTGGAGGAAACTGAACCGGAGAGAAAAAAATTCATTCAAAAATTTATTGAGCCGCTACAGGAAATCCTGAAGGAACAAGGTTTTAAGTTTAAAATGTTCGGGCGACCAAAATCTATATTTTCTATTTACAATAAAATAAAAAATAAAGGTGTCACTTTCGAAGAGATTTATGATTTGTTTGCGATTCGTATTGTTATTGACACACCTTTAGACCAGGAAAAATCAGATTGTTGGAAAGTATATTCTATCATTACGGATTTTTATCATCCGAGTCCGGATAGATTACGTGATTGGATTTCTACTCCTAAAAGTAATGGTTACGAAAGTTTGCATACTACTGTAATGGGTCCTGAAGGTAAATGGGTAGAAGTGCAAATCCGTACCGTGAGAATGGATGAGTTAGCCGAAAAAGGTTACGCTGCCCATTGGAAATACAAAGAATCAGCTGCTGAAAAAGAAAATAATTTAGAAGGTTGGTTAAGAAAAATCAGAGAGATGTTAGAAAATCCTGATGCCAACGCCTTAGAATTTTTAGATGATTTTAAATTAAATTTATTTTCCGACGAGATTTTTGTCTTCACACCTAAAGGAGATATGAAAACGTTACCAAGCGGAGCAACTGCTTTAGATTTTGCTTTTGATATCCATACTAAAATTGGCGAGCATTGCATTGGCGCTAAAGTGAATCATAAATTAGTGCCTTTGAGTTACGAAATTAAAAGTGGTGACCAAATTGAAATTCTCACCTCGAATAAGCAAACCCCAAAGGAAGATTGGATTGGTTATGTAATTACGGCTCGTGCTAAATCTAAAATTAAGAATGCCTTAAAAGAACAACGTAAGAAAGTAGCGGAAGAAGGAAAAGAAATTTTAGAGAAGAAGTTTTACAAGGCTAAATTAGATTTCACTTTACAAAATGTAAATGATTTTTGTAAATTCTTACATCTACCAAACTCATTAGAATTATTCTATCGTGCAGCAGTTGGGAATGTGGATGCTAAAGAGATAAAAGATTTCGTTAAGCATAAAGAGGACCCCGAAAAACAGCTCCAAGAAAAACAGATTCCAAAAAAATTGAGCAACTAGTAAGTAGCCCGTGGTACCAGCGATATGTTGGTGATTGGCGACGATTTACAGAAACTCGATTATAAACTCTCCAGTTGTTGTAATCCAATTCCAGGAGATGATGTGTTTGGTTTTATTTCGGTGGGAGAAGGAATTAAAATTCACAGGGTAAATTGTCCGAATGCTGTTAAATTATTATCTAACTACGCTTACCGTGTTGTAAAAGCAAAATGGATGAACGAACATTTAATTTCATTCTTAGCGGGTATTAAAATTGTTGGTACAGATGAATTAGGTATCGTAAACAACATCACCAAAGTTATCTCCAACGAAAACAATATAAACATGCGTTCTATTAGTTTTGATACCGATGATGGTATTTTTGAAGGAACGATTATGATTTATGTTCACGATACTAAACACCTTAGTCACTTAATGGAAAAACTCAAAAAAGTGAAGGGTGTAAATAATGTCATTCGTATCGACGAGAAATAGAGGTTTTCTCGTATTTTTGCCCTTTAATTATGCAGGAGAAAGAAATAACAAAAGCTAAATTCAAAGCACTTAAAACCTGCGTGCTCATTCCTACTTATAACAATGCCAAAACATTGGAAGCCGTTATTTCTAAAACATTAGAGTATTGTGACGAAGTAATAGTAGTTAATGATGGTTGTACGGATGAAACTCCAGTCATAATTTCAAAATTCAAATCTTTAATTGTAGTTACACACCCAAAAAATAAAGGAAAAGGAGTTGGTTTACGTAACGGGTTTAAAAAAGCCGTTGAAATGGGCTTTGACTACGTTATTACAATCGATAGCGACGGGCAACATTACCCTGAAGATTTTATTACATTCTTAAATAAAATTGAAGAACAACCGGGAAGTTTAATTATTGGCGCCCGTAATATGACCGTGGATAATGTCCCGGGCAAAAGTACATTTGGTAATAAGTTCAGTAATTTTTGGTTTTGGGTGGAGACAGGAATTAAGTTACCTGATACCCAAAGTGGTTACCGCTTGTATCCTGTTCAACGTTTAAAAAACATTTGGCTATTCACAACAAAATTCGAATTAGAGATTGAGGTGATTGTAAAAGCAGCTTGGCGAGGAATTCCTGTTATTTCTGTTCCTGTAAAAGTATATTACGCCCCACAAGGCGAAAGAGTAACGCATTTTCGCCCGGGAAAAGATTTTACACGCATTAGTTTTTAAATACGTATTTAGTTTTGCTCACTGCATTATTTTGGAAGCCGGTAATGTTGATTCGTAGAATGACGATCTCAAACTTTAAAAAACTTTGGAAGGAAGAGATTATTGCTAAACATGAAAGTCCATTTGTAAAAGCGGCCTCAGTTGGATTGGGTTTCTTTTTCGGTATAGTTCCTATTTGGGGATTTCAATTTGCTACGGCTTTAATTGTGGCGCACGTTTTAAAATTAAACAAAGTTATTGTAGGACTAACAGCACAAATTAGCGTTCCGCCAATGATTCCATTTATTTTATATGGTAGTGTAAAAACGGGCGAGTGGGTACTGAATGAAAAAGTGCATTTAAATTTTTCTCACATGTTAAGTTTAGAAACTCTAAATAATTTGTATGTGTATTCAGTTGGGGCTTGCGTTTTATCAGTAATCGCCGCGGTTGTTGGTTTTGTAGTGACTTATCTTTCCTTAAAAATATTCAGATACAAATCTGAACCAACGAAATAATGGACTTACGTTATTTTGTTATATACAAGCCTTACAAAATGGTATCGCAGTTTGTGAGTTCGCATAAATTACGTTTGTTATGCGATTTAGAATATGATTTCCCGGAAGGAACTAATGCTGTTGGTCGTTTGGATAACGACAGTGAAGGATTGTTGATTTTAACGACTGATAAAAGTTTAGTAGGAAAATTAATGCATCCCGATAAAAAAAGAAGTAAGCGTTACGTAGTTCAAGTGGAGAAGGTAATCACGGAGGATAAATTAAATATTTTACGGAACGGAATGGATATTTTGGTCAAAGGTAAAGGAACCTATCATACGAAAGAATGTGAAGTAAATGTTATTGAGAAACCAAGTTATTTACCAGAGCGCGGACATACATTCCGAGAAGGTTTACCTCAAAGTTGGTTAGAGTTTGTTTTAAAAGAAGGGAAGAATCGCCAAATAAGAAAAATGTGTTCAGGAGTTCGTCACGATTGTAAACGCTTAATAAGAACGCATATTGAAGATTTAGATATTATTGGTTTTAAAGCCGGAGAAGTAAGAGAAATGGGGCAGGAAGAATTATTTAAAAAACTAAATCTTTAGTCGTAAAGATATTATTATATTTATACGTGCGTAAAATAGCCATAGTAATTTTATTTTTTCTTTCGGCTTTATGCTTTGGGCAAAACATGCGATATGTTGACTCCTTACTTAATTCTATAAATCCAACAACACCAGATTCTGTTTTATGCTATACTTATAAGGAAATTGCTTATAGTTACCGTGGTGAGGATAATGTAAAAGCATTAGAGTATGCTAAGAAAGCTTTCGAGTCTTCAAAAACTTGTATTAATGCACGTTATCAATGGGATGCGCTCAATAACATTGGTGAAGCACATCGGCTAATGGGTAATTTAGATGAAGCTATTAAAGTGCATCAACAAGCATTAAGTTTAGCGCAGATAAAAAAGTACAAGGTAAAAACCGGACACTCGTTCAGTAATCTGGCGCTTGTATATAAACGATCAAAGAATTTAGTGAGAGCTAAGGAATATGTATTGAAAGCTCTGGCTTCCTATGCTGAAGCCGAATATACCGACGGATATTATACCGTATACAATAACCTGGGTAATTTGTATCATGGTCTTGATAAAAACGATAGTGCGCTTAGTTGTTTCAGATTGGCTCGTACTTATATCGGTAAAGATTGGGACTCTGCCTATTATGCACAAAACTATAATAATCTTTCTATGATTTTTTGGTATCTCGATCATCGTGATAGTTCATTAATTTACAGTACCAAAGCATACAAATTGTATAAAAAATTTGGGACAAACGCTGATTTGTCCAATGCAGGAATAGGCTTAGCTGAAATTTATACGGATATGGGGGAGTATGATAAAGCTAAAAAGTTACTCTATGAAATGATTTTAGTTGCAAAAAAGGCTTCTGATAAAACTGAAACTGCTGATGGATTTTGGCATTATGCGGTAAATGCATTTGCCGCAGGCGAGTATAAAACAGCCTATCTCTATAAAGATTCTGCCCAAAAATTATATGATGAAATTCTAAATGAGGAAAAATTGAAGTCGTTAAACGAAGCATCAGAAAAGTATGGTGCTGAAAAAAAACAACTGATGATTAACCAACTTAACATAGAAAATTCAGCTAAACAAAATTTATTAGAAGAAGGAAAGAAAACAAGATTATACATGGGTCTGGGTTTAGGAGCCATTATTTTATTCAGTATGTATCTTTTCTATACAGTTAAGCAGAGAGATAAAACCAACCGAATCATTAACGAACAGAAAAAAGAAGTTGAGCAACAGAAATCATTAATTGAAATTCACCAAAAGGAAACTTTGGATTCTATTAATTACGCTAAACGGATTCAATATTCACTGTTAGCGCATGATGCTTTGCTGAATGAAAATTTAAATGAATATTTTGTTTTATTTAAACCAAAAGACATTGTGAGTGGTGATTTCCACTGGGCAACTTCAGTCGGCAGTAAATTCTATCTTGCTGTTTGTGATAGTACAGGTCATGGTGTTCCCGGTGCGTTTATGAGTTTAATCAACATTAATTTCATGAACGAGGCTATTAACGAAAAGAAAATTTACCAACCAAACGAGGTATTTAATCACGTTCGTCAAAGCTTAATACAAAATGTTTCTCAGGATGGACAAAAAGATGGTATGGATGGAATTTTGGTTTGCTTTGAGAAGGGGAAATTAAATTACGCTTCAGCCAACAATGCTCCTTTAGTTATTTCTGACAATCAAATTGTGGAATTTAAAAAGGATAAAATGCCGGTTGGTGCAGGAGAAAGAGATGCGTCTTTTAATTTGCATGAACTTAAAGTAAAAAAAGGTGACGTTGTTTATTTGTATACCGATGGATTCGCCGATCAGTTTGGTGGGGAGAAAGGAAAGAAATTTAAATACAAACAGCTGAACGAATTATTACTTTCCGTTTCTCAATTACCATTAGCACAACAAAAACAAAAACTGGAATCCGTATTCCAAAATTGGAAAGGAAATTTAGAGCAGGTAGATGATGTTTGTATAGTAGGAATACGTATTTAAATAGTTTCAAATAATTGCTATATTTAAATATGAATTCGGCCTATAGGTTTTTACTTATATTTTTTATCCCGTGTTTACTGTCTGCCCAGAAAGTAGACTCCTTAATTGCAATTTATAAAACAAGCAAGGCTGATACATCTAAAATAAGATTAGCAATTGATATTTCTGATTTGTTCTTTAAAACAGACCCCAATGAAGCGGAGCCATATCTAAATGAAGCTTTTCAATTGTCTTTAAAGTTAAAGGATAAGCAATTTGAAGCACATGTATAGTTGACAAAGGGTAATTTTTTCAGAAAATTGATGTTCATGATACAGCCATTTTGTTTTATAAAAAGGCAAGGGCTATTTACCATCAATATAAAGATTTTAAGCGTGAAGCTAAAGCAGCTTTTAGTATAGCCACCACAAAAAGTAACATGGGCTTAACTGATGAATCCCTACATGAATTGGATTCTTTAAGCGATTTTTTCAAAAAGGATAATAATCAAGAATTTCTTGGTATGTGTTATTCTAACATGGCCGATATTTACGATACAAAAGGCGAGTTTGATAAGTGTATTGAATTATTATTTAAAGCCATTAAAATTTTTGAAGAATGTAAAAAGCCCGAACGTATCGCTCGAGCCAATAATGAGCTCGCCAATCTGTTCAGAGAAAAGGGCGATTTTAACAAAGCGCTTCATTATGGTTTTGAAGCTTTAAGAATGAGAGAAGAACTTGGTTTGAAAATGGGAATGGGTGTAACCTATACTACACTTGGTAACATTTATGGGCAAATGAACGATCAAAAGAACTCCATTAAATACATGTTACTAAGCTATAAGTTGTATGAGGAAGCGGGAATACCATCCGGTGTTGGTGTAGTTTGTAATAATTTGGGATTGATGTATCAAGACATTAATGTAGATAGTTCTATTTACTTTTTTAAAAAATCAATTGAGATAAAATTGAAATACACATCGCATGCCGGAATTGCAGCCTCTTATATAAATATCGGGCAATCCTATATGATGAAAAAAGATTTTAAGAACGCGACTTCAAACCTTTTAAAAGGATTAAGTATTACCAGGCAAGTTAAAGATAATGTAACAAGAAGAAACGCTTATGAAGGTTTGGCAGAATGTTATGGACGAATGAATAGTTACGAACTCGCTTTTAAATATCAAGATTCGTTGGTAAACTTAAATGATTCTATTTTTAATATAGAATCTTCTGAGGAGATTGCAGAAATGGAAGCGCTTTATCAAAATGAAAAAAAGACACTCGAAATAGATAATCTGCAAAAAATAAAATCAGTTCAGTTGGCTGAAATAAAAAAACAAAATATATATAAAGTGTTTTACGCAGTTGGTTTTGTTTTAATGTTAGCATTAGCATTTGTAGCTTATCGGAATTATGCCCGAAAGCGACGAGATAATGAAATTATTAGTCAGCAAAAAGTATTGGTTGAAGAAAAACAAAAAGAAGTGATGGGAAGTATAACCTACGCCCGTTACTTACAAAATGCTATTTTACCATCTTTATCTTCTATAAAAGAGAATTTTCCGGAAAGCTTTGTCATTTATCAACCTAAAGATATTGTGGCAGGTGATTTTTATTGGATGTATAAAGTGGAAGGTTCAAAAAGCAACCAACTCTTAATTGCTGCAGCTGATTGCACCGGTCATGGCGTTCCGGGTGCCATGGTAAGTATTGTTTGTAGTAATGCACTTAATAGAACGGTAAAAGAGTTTAAGATTACTGAACCAGGAAAAATTTTGGATAATGTACGCGATTTAGTAATTGAAACTTTCCAAAAATCAGAAGCAGAGGTTAAAGATGGAATGGATATTTCTTTGTGTTCAATTGAAAGAGAAAATTCATCAGCCGTAAAAATTCGTTGGGCCGGGGCTAATAACCCGTTTTGGTACATTAAAGAGGGAGAGTTTAAAGAATTAACTCCCAATAAACAGCCTATTGGTAAAACAATTAGTCCTTCTCCTTTTACAACTCAAATTATCGAATTAAGTAAAGGCGATTCTCTGTTTTTGTTTACAGATGGTTTTGCGGATCAATTTGGGGGAGACCAAGGCAAGAAGTTTAAATACAAACAATTTAAAGATTTACTATTATCCACGTCAGCAAAGAACATCGAGGCTCAAAAGACAGAAATTCTGAAAATATTTAAAGATTGGAAAGGTAATTTTGAGCAAGTAGATGATGTATGTTTAATTGCAATTAGAATTTAGAATGTTTAGAACAAATAGAATAAAACAAATTCTGCGAAGTCAAGTCATACTTGCTTGCTTGGCTGTATGTTTTATGTTCGAAATTGGTCTGGCGCAAAAAAGTAATTCCGAACTGCTTAAAATAATTGCTACCTCTAAAACAGACACAACTGTAATTCAGTCATGGTATAAATTAGCTTTAAATTACAGGAAATCGAATTTCGATTCATTAATTTATCCTGCTACAAAGGGATATGAGTTAGCTAAAAAGACAAACAATTCAGAATTAACAATTAAAGGACTTTTGCTTATAGCTGATTTTCATTTTTATCGTTTAAGTGAAAAAGAACTTCTTGCCAATGCGGGAGAGGCATTGCGTTTGGCTATAAAAAAAAAAATAAAGTTTCTATTGCTAAATCATTCGGTTATTTTCAAGGAAATTATAGCAGAGCTTCTAATAAGGATAGTCTTGATAAATATACCCGCAATGTGATTAATGCATGGAAGGAATCGGGAGATACGGCGAAATTGATTAGCGCGCTGGTTTGGTCTAATCACTATTATCGTAATGCAGGTTTTATTGATGAAGCAGTAAAATATACTTCGTTGGCTTTAAAGTATAGCGAGCAATTTAAAGATTCTACATTATTGTGTGAAGCGAATTGGTGTCTGGCAGTTTTGCAGCGTTATAAGAATGATTTTAAAATGCAAATCAAATACCTTAATGAATGTTTGCGTTGGTATAATAGAAAATCGAAAAACTTGACGGAGATTGAGTTTTTAGAAGAGAAAGTAGCAGCCTTTAAAAATTTAAATCAAAATGATTCTGTTTTTAATATTAATAATGTAATTATTTCTAAAGCCAGAAAGAAAGGAGATAGTGCTCTTGTGTTTTCTTCGCTCTTAGCTCAAGCTAAGTTTTATCTGAATAAAAAGGATGCAGTAAAAGCCGACGAATGTATTCAACATGCTATGAGTGCTTATTACGATAAATCACCGCGTTACTATTACGGTTTAATTCAAATTCAGTTGGAATTATATGGTTTAACGGGTGAGAAGGAAAAACAGGATATGATATTAGATGAACTGATATCGACAGCAAAAGCCAGTAAAGAAAATGACGAGAACGATTATAAATCTGTGGCTTACATCTGTTTTAATGGAAAACGTTATGCTGATGCTAAATATTTTCTGGATAAGTGTTATGATTATTTTGTAAGAAAGGGAATTAAAGACGAGTACAATTATTTAAATTATCAGTATGCGATTTCGTTAGCGTACATCGGGGATTATAAGAACGCCTATGAGTATTATTGTGATTATACCATTATTAATGATTCTATTTTGAGTGAACATAATTCAAAGAACATTGCTGAATTGGAAAACCGGTATCAGTCGGAGAAAAAAGCATTACAAATCGTCGGTTTGCAAAATGAGAAGTCTTTACAGGAAACGGAAATTGGCAGACAAAGGCTGCAAAAAGTATTTTTCGGAATAGCATTTGGACTTGGTTTATTGTTTGCTGTTGTTTTGTATAGAGCTTTTCGTTCTAAGCAAAAAGACAATGCTATTATTACACTTCAAAAGAGTTTAGTAGAGGAGAAAAATAAGGAAGTATTAGATTCTATTAATTATGCTAAAAAACTTCAGGACGCTATTTTGCCGCCACGTTATTTTGTAAATAAATATTTACCGGAGAATTTTATTTTGTACAGACCAAAAGATATTGTTGCGGGTGATTTTTACTTATGGAAGTAGTTGAGGATACTGTAGTATTAGCAGCCGCAGATTGTACCGGGCATGGAGTTCCGGGAGCTTTGGTAAGTGTAGTTTGTAGTAATGCGTTAGATAGAGCGGTGAAAGAGTTTAAATTAAAGGAACCGGGTAAAATTTTAGATAAAGTTAGAGCACTAGTTGTTGAAACCTTTGAAGCCAGTGAAAACGAAGTGAAAGATGGTATGGATATTTCGCTTTGTTGTATTTCTAAAAAGGATAAAAATGTGAGAGTTGAGTGGGCCGGAGCTTGCAATCCGCTTTGGTATATTCAAGAAGGAGAATTGAAGGAATTGACACCCGATAAACAACCGGTAGGAAAATCGGATAAAGTAAAATCATTTACAACTCATACGTTGGATTTAAATAAAGGAACTATGATTTATTTAATTACAGATGGTTATGCCGATCAATTTGGTGGTCCGCAAGGAAAGAAATTCAAACATAAAAATCTTAAAGAGATTCTGAAAACAAATTCAACACTTCCTGTAAATGAACAGCTTCAGAAGTTAGAAATAGCTTTTGAAAGTTGGAAAGGAAATTTGGAACAAGTTGATGATGTAAGTATTATTGGCGTGAGAGTATAATTTATTTCTTGTAAGGATAATTCCTGTTTTTTGGAATATTATTTACAATCATAGCTATCACAAATAAAATTGTCACGCCTGTCATAACCGGTGAAAGGATATAAGAGAATCCTAAATTTTTAATTTTTTCAGAACCAATATTAGCAATTAAAGCTGTTGCCCCTCCGGGAGGATGCATCGTTTTTGTAATTTGCATTGCAACAATCGACAAAGAAACAGAAAGAGCAGAGGAGAGCCACAAGGTATCGGGAATTAATTTATAAATGCAAACACCAATAATTGCAGAAATCAAATGTCCGCCAATTAAATTACGCGGTTGCGCCAGCGGACTATTAGTCGCCCCGAAAATTAAAACAGCCGTGGCGCCAAATGAACCAATTAGGAAAATATTATCATACTCAGTAAATTGTTTACTTTGAATGAAGCCTATCGCCCCAATTCCTAAAAAAGCGCCTATAAACGTCCAGAGGTGGTCAAGAGGTTCTACAATAGTTTGTCGGTATACAACATATTTAGCAACACGGTACGTCCGCTTAATTTTTTGCTTCATGTTGTAAAGGTACAGATTTTACTTTAGTCGTTTTACTTCTATCATCCAATCCCAAGGATAAGGTTTTCCTAGTCCTTTTGGTGGTGATGCAAATTCAGAATCCCAACCAAATTCAATTTTCTTTATCGCTTCAATCGAGAAATTAGCATTGTTGAATAAAGTATAAAGTTCCTGCAATAAATAATGTTTGGTGGGGTGACCATCAATAGCCACAATTCCATTCTGAACCCAATCTAAACTAAAATGTTTCGGATTTAATTCGTCTTTTGGGATTTTATTAATCTTCACCCCATCTTTTTTATACATCTTCAACAATTGCATAAATGATAAAGAAGCAGATTCGTAAGAAGGAATAACAATAACAGCAGCACCACCTTTTTTTAAACCACTCACAACAGTATTTAAAATAGCGTAATTTTTTTTATTATCATCACAAATAGCAACGTTACAACAATAAGCGAAGTCAGCTGCCGGAATATTTTGTGGTTTGGTTAGGTCGCCTTGTTTTAAAGTAACATTCTTTAACTTCAATTTAGCAGCTTGATCTAATAATTTTTGGGAGATATCAATCCCAATCACACTTTTGAAATTAGGCGCTAAAAAGGGCAGGGCATAACCAATGCCACAACCGAAATCAACAGCTGTTTTGTTTTTACCAATGTGTTTCGCGATATGTTTTTTAACAACCCCTTTTTTGTCAGAGTGTAAAACGCTAAAGATTTCTTTATCGTAATTATAACCTACGGTATCCCAAACTATTTTTTCGTTCATAAAATTTTATTGTTTGATTAGCATTACAGTTAAAACCCCTTGTAATTGCGGCGCACTACTCGAACTAACGTTAGCAACACTTGAACTGCCTCCGGCGCTCGCCACTCTTACATCAAAAGTATGATTACCAGCGCTTAAAATGTATGTTTTTGCCATCGACCAATTTGTAATCATTTGAGCCAAGCCAGTCGTATTGGCCGCAACAATTCTTCTTGAGCCAGCTTGTGACGACGGACTTCCGTCTACAAACAAGGTAACATCAACTACTGAAAAAGCATTTCCGGTTGCCGTACATTGTATTCCTCCATCTGTACTTACATAAGCTTTATAACCCGCGGGAACATTTACTACTTGTGATAAACCGGGAATTAAATTGTAAGATGTCATTGCATTGCTTACTGCTATTTGCCCTGTTCCAAATACTTCATAAATGTTTTGCCCGGTACTATTTACAGTATTCGCAGTATTTGCTGTTTCTGAGTACAAAGCATAAGGGACAGAATTTAATTGTGATGTTCCGAAAATACTATAACTCGTTCCGCCGGTAGGATCTGTTTCTGTTTTTATATAGTAGGGACCACTTGCCCAATTAATTGAAGAAAATGAACCTGAAACAACTGCGCCGCTTCCAATCTCTAAACTTACTAAGCCATTTGCGTTGGTTAAGGGCGTTTGTGTTTCTACATAAACAGCCGTTCCAACTGGTGAACCTTGCAAAATACTAATTCGCATTCCTACAGTTGAACTTGTTACTAAATTATTTGAAGCGTTACGAATAACGGCTTGGTAAGAGGTTTTTTGCGGAGCTTGAGCAAAGGTTAATGTGCAAATGGCAAAAAAAAGAATTGAAAATAGTTTTCTCATACTAGTGCTTTATTAATTTGAAAGTTTTTAGTGAAGATGAAGAATTTGAAATGCTAATGAAATAGATTCCCGAACTCATTTCTGTCACATTAATTTTACTTTGTGATTCGGTAATTTTATTTTCTGAAATTAATTTTCCGTTTACATCTGTTAATTGATACGAATGATTTTTAAAATCTGCCGCCTTAAAATCAATAATTACAGATTGGGAAGTGGGATTTGGAAATACGTTTATTGAAACTGAATTTAAATTTTCACTCACCTCAGTCACAAAAACTTCGTAAGGTTGTTGCAAGCCTTCACTGCTACTACCTGTGCCGGAAGGATAGATGTAATCAATTTGTCCGATGGAATAGCTAATACTTCCTCCTGCACCTGTGGTACTGGTTCCTGCGGCTACAGGTCCTTGTTGTGCGTACGACAGGGTGCAGGAAGAAATAAAGAGCAGAACTAATTTTTTCATTATTGTTTCACCAATTTAATAACTGTACTTGTGTTTTGGACTTTTAAAAAATAAACACCTTTAGCAATTGAAGAGAAATCTTGTTCTTCAATATTCTTTCCAACAAAAATTTGCTGACCAATAGCATTTACCAGTTCAAAAGTTTCGTTACCAGTTGAAGCTTGGATATTTAATTTTGAAGTGAATGGATTTGGAAATAAAACAACATTACTTTTTGTTAACTCAGTAATGCCGGTTGTTGAAGTTGTAAATGATAAACGAGCGCCACCGCCACCGCCAGCACCTGGAGTAGAACCGATTCCATTTCCGCCGCCACCGCCGCCGCCGAAGTAACCACCGTTACCTGCAGGATTTGTTATCGTACAAGAGTTATCAGTAAAGCCTGCGCCTTTTCCACCTGCACCTGTAGGATAACCGGGAGCAGATCCGCCTGAACCACCTGGTTGTAAACAATTACTTCCTGAATAAGCTATACAATTACCACCGTTATTACCATTTCCTGCAGGTCCGCCTGCAGCACCGCCGCCACCGCCGAAATAGGTGTAGTAACCGCCACCGCCGTCGCCACCTTTACTGTTGATAGAACCTCCTGAACCAATACCACCATTACCGCCTCCACCAACTGTTGGATTAGCAACACTAACGCCATTTGCGCCACCTGTTGCAATTATATAACCTGTAATACTTGATGTATTTGCTGTAGGATTAACGCCATTGGTTCCAATATGAACTGCTAGTGTAGAACCAGGAGTTACTGTGAAAACACCAAACGAGTAACCGCCTCCGCCACCTCCACCGGTTCCATTTCCTTGTCCTTTACCGCCACCGCCATATACTTCCATACTCAAAGTAGTGACGCCTGATGGAATTGTGTAGGTGTAATTTCCTGCGAATGAATAGGTGATAATGCTAATTTGCGAAAACGAAAAACTCGTTGCAAATGCTAATAAAAATAAAATGTAAAGTTTTTTCATGAGATTGGGTTTAGGGGTTTATACTCACTAAGGTAGTAAAGTTTATGAGGAAAGCAAATTGAACCCGTAGGGAGTTATTAACCTTTGAACTCAGATTTATTAATCTGATAAATAAAATTCAGATTACAATCTTCGCCAAAGTAATTTATTTCTTGTTCGTCAATCTTAATAGCACCTAATTTCTCTATCGCTTTTTGTGAACGGATGTTTTTGGCCCCGATGTGGAAAATAACACTCTCAACAAATTGAAAGGCATGCCGCATCATCAAGTACTTACAACTTGGATTGTATTTACCGCCCCAATGCGATCGGGCGTAAAAGGTATAACCAATCGCTACGTTACTTTTTTCTAAATCCCAATCATAAAAGCGGGTGCTGCCAATGGCTTCGTTGGTTTTTGCATCGTAAATTAAAAACGCGCCTTTACTCTCTATGGCTCCTGTAAAGAAGTTTTGAAATACTTCCCGCTGCCAGCGGTTTTTGTTGGGATGTTGTTCCCAGATTAATGGGTCGCTCGCTACTTTATATAAAATTTCAAAATCAGTTTCTTTTATCGGAACTAATTTCACCAATTCATTTTCAAGTGTAGATTGAATCGTATCCATATTAAATTTTAATACTTCTTTGTTGACGAATGAAATAAACGGAACATAGAATTATCCAGGTGAGGATTGAACCTTCAACAATACGTTGATACAAACCGGCATGGTTAGAGTGTAAATCTCCGGATAAAACCCCAACAAAAATTATAGATATTGATCCGCAAATAAAAGAAGAAATAGAAATATTTTTTCCCCTAATCCATTTTTTTGAATCTACGCCGATTAGTATTAAACTTAAAGGAACAGTAAGGTAAGTTAAAAGTCCCGTTAGGTTATGAATGACTTGCGAAATACTCGGGTCGATTAGTTCTTTACCACAACCTTCATCGCACGGAAATAAACTTACAACTACGGTTCCTAATCCGTAAAATAACGAAACACATAATAGGCCTAACACTCCTAAGCTTGAATTTCCAACTTGTTTAATGGCGAAAATACCGAAGAGAAAAATAAAAATACCACTAGGTATAAAGAGAAAAAATCTTAACAAGACTCCGTATGGTGTTCCAATTGCATACGATTCACTAATTAATTGCGAGGTATGACTATAACCGGGAATTTGTAAGCCGCCTAAAATTGTAGCAATAATAAATAATACTACACCTAAAATACCAAAAGCGGAGGCTTTGCTGTTTTTCATTACTCGATAATTAGTTTGCGAACAGCTTTTCCTTTTTCAGTTTCTATTTCAATAGAATAAAGTCCGGCTTGTAAATGGGTTTCTATTGTTTTACTTGAGTTTTGTTGTGAGTAAATTAATTTTCCTGAAGCATCAAAAATTTTCACTGCATTTATTTTCTCTTCTGTTTTAATATTGATTTGATTGGCGCTGGGATTTGGATAAATACTTAGCCTCAAATCAGATTTCGATTTTTCACTTATACCAACAGCACTCTGCTTACTCACATACACCATAATATAATTGGCGGTACCAATTTTAAAAACGGCAGGGTCGGCTTGAATACTGTTTACAGTAACCGGACCAACACAGTTTACATAACCGTTCCAGGTAAAACCATCTAAGGTTTGATTTCTCCAAATAGAATTGGTCCATGGATTAGGTGTACCGTAAAAATTTAAGGCGCTGCCTTCAGTAAAAAAATTTCCTGTCCAATTATGATTGAAATTAGAAGCTATAGTTGTAGTTCTGGTCCAAGCCATCCCGTCAGCAGAAATAAAATGATGCGCACCATCCTGAGGAGCTGCACGTGGAGCCGAATAGTGCCAGGTTGATCCAAACTTCGCAACAGCAGGATCGATAGTAATGGAATCTTTTACTAAAACTCTCACACCTTCATAAGTATAATTAATACCATCAGAAGAAATAGCAGAGTAGCAATGTACAGTTGAATCTAATGCCATTAAAGTACCAGTTTTACTGGAGGAAAAATACATTCTTATATTACCATTATCAGCTAAAACTATTGTTTGATCAAAAGGACGTTTGTAAGTACCCGGAAATCCAATAAAATTAGCTAGTACAGGATTCGACCAAGTTAATCCTCCGTCTGAAGATTGTTTAACGGCAATTTTATCGAAAGCAGTGTTAGTTGGTGTATTCGGTGGTGGAAACCATTGAAACGCGCAATAAATAACACCGGTTGTTGATTGGGCAATACTTGGCACACCACTTGAATCTTGGAACAAAGTATTGTTCGTCCAATTCATACCATCGGTACTCTTACAAATAATTAAATCATGTAAGTTGGCTTGTGAAAAACTTTTGAAGCTTAACAAAGCAAGTGCTAGTACCAAAATATGTTTCATGATATTTATTTTTTCAAATATATACTATTTCGCTTTCATTTTATTTCCTTTCGCATCGTGAGTTACTTCTGCTAAACCTAATTTTTCCATTAATGGTGGAACATACATTCCAAATCGCCCGCGTAAACCTTTTTTCAATCCATACCAACCTTTAACCGGATTTTTTGCTGAGCGTCCCCAGGCTTCAACTGTTCCTTCTTTAGCTGGTTTTTGTTCATCAGCGCTACCAAGTTCCATCCAGTCGCCATGTTTTTTTAGCATAGCGTGTAAATCATTTAAGCAGCGGTAATTGTAATGTAAAACTGTTTTGCCAACAGTGCACACTAAAATTTCTTTCCCGTCTTTTTCATCTTTATGCATAGTGAATTCAGATGTAAGTGGTGGTGTTTTTAATTTCCACGGATTTTCTTTTGTTCCAGCTTCTTTTGCCATTTTATTTATGTTTAAAGTTTAATGTTCAAGGTTTAAAGTTGGTTTATTTGTTTTTAATAGGTATCCAAATCTCTTCTTCCGATTCGGGGTCGTTGTTTTTGTATTTAGAGCCTAATACTTCAAAATGCGGACGTAAATCTAAATTGTATTCTGATTTTGGTAACCATTCTGAGAAAATATAATTAAAGATACTAAAATCTGTGTTTAGTCCTTTGTAAAAGAAGACTGCATATAAGCCACCAGGTAAATTAAATGTTTCCATTCCTTCGGGAAGGGGAGTAGTATCGGAAACTTCCAGTAAAGCCCATTTTTCAAATTCGTTATTGGGATTGAAAACTTTAAAGTAATCAGGACTATAAGTTTGTATCGAAAATAAATCAGTTCCAATCACATTTTTAATTTCATTTCTTCTGGGCATAAAGCTTTTCCACAACTCACTGGTTTTGTTGTTGGCTAAACTCATGGTGATGCGTTTACCTATTAATGTTTTTGCTGTTAGTGTTTTTATTTCGGGTTTCATATCAATTATCTATTTCAATATCATATTTATCTAATAAGCCCTTTATTTCACTTGCTGAAAATTTTGCTTTTTTTATTTTGTTAATCTCAGGATCAATTGAAAAATTAAATGAACCCCTTAGGTCCGCTTTTTCCAAAATGGTATTTTCAAATTTCGTGTTGCTTAAATCACAAGTACTAAAAACAGAATTACTTAAATCACATTCGCTAAAATCTGCTTCGTGTAATTGACAATTTTTAAAAGTGGTTTTTTTAAGTTTTAGTTTATAGAATGAAGAATGATTCAAATTACAAGTTTCAAAACTTAATTCTAAACCAAAGGGATTGCATTTTTCAAATAAAAGACCAAGCATTTTACAATCTTTAAATTTTAAACCTTGTAAAACAGCTTTGTTCAATTTCGTCAGACTTAAATTGCAGGAGTTGAATTCACAATTCACAAATTTGAATTCAGAAAAATCAGCATTGGAAAAATCACAATTGTTAAACTTACAATTTTCGTATTCTCCTATTGCTATTGGGTTGCATTTATCAAATACTTTTGCTTCTATATAATCTAAATTCATTAAGCCTAATTTTCTTTTTCAATATTCAAAAATAATTGTTTATGTTGTTTGGTGAAAATGTTTTTCAAGATACCTTTTATCGGGAGAGGTGTTCTGAAATCAACAGTTTCGTGAATAATTGAATAGTTGCCATCGCTTTTGATAGTGAAATTCATTTCAACATGTGTTATTTTCATCACAACAGCTTTAATGTTTACCGTTTTATTCTGAGAATCTCCTTTAACTGTTGCTGAGTAAGTAAAGGAAATAAGTCCAAGTTTTTCTACACCTTAAAATTACTATTGCCAGGTCATCCATTTTGTAAATGATAGGGTGAACAGCAACAAATTTTTTCATGTCGGTTAAATAATCAAACACAACAACCGCAGACTTTTTTATTTTGTAGTCTAAAATCATTTTATACTTAAAATCCCCAAATACTTGTGTTGTATTCAGGTCTATCCGTGTTTAATAAATTTTCTATATATTTTTGTTCAAGTTTAAGGGAATGGTTGTAAATTTCCTTTAATCGTAAAAATTCGGCTTTATCAGTGTTAAAATTTTCGTAATATAAAATATGGGCAAGGAAAGGTAGAAGTCTTCTATCTGCTTTTTTTTCGCAAACTTCGTAGGCTAAATAGTAGGCTAAATAAATATAATCTTTTAATATTGAAGCAGAGTCGTATTGTTTGGTGTAACCCATTCTTTCTGTTTGTCTTATTAAATCCCCTGCGATTTTTCTTATAAGATAATCTCTATTTAAAATTTCATTTAAGTCTAATGAATTCTTGTCAAGTTTTAACAAGTGATTTCCTGCATCCCATAAAATATCACCTGAATGCAATTTTTCTTCATACGACTTTTTTATATAATCAGAATATAAATTGCTTATTTGATTTAGACTATCCATTTGATTTTATTGTTTAAAAAATTCGCCGTCAACAATTAGCAATCTCACGCCATTCTCTGAATAGGAACGGTGTGAACTTAAATTATCCGATACCACATAACTCTCACCTTTGTGGAGTTTTTGTTTCTCCCCGGTTTTTAGTTCGGTAATAAAATCGCCTTCTAAACAATGTACAACATGGCCTTTCTCACACCAATGGTCGGCTAAATAACCTTCGCCATATTCTACAATACGGATTCTTAAACCGCCTAGTTGAATGGTTTGCCAATAAGATGTACCGGTCTCACCTTTGTGTTCAGTTTTTTCAATGCTCGACCAGTCGATGGTTGTGAAAGGAATTTTATTCATATAGTTTTTTTATTGTTGATACTGTAAACTTTTATCTGCTCTCATGGATTTTGTGTCGTGATACAAAGGCCAACCTTCTAAAAAATCATACCAGTAATCGCCTTTGTAAGAGGCTAAGTCGGTAGTATCTTCATTCATGCGTTTTAACCAAGAGCCTTTTAATAAACCTTCTGGTTTTTGGTAGAAGATTTCTGCAATTAAGTTTGCCCCACCTTCCACATATTCCCATTCTCTTATAGCAAAAAGTTCATTCTCTTTTCCAAAAAAATATTCCATGGCGTTATGTTTCGTGTTTAATCTCAAATACCAATCTTTTTCCGGACCATTAAAATAGGAGAAGCATAAAAGACCTTGTTTTTCATCTTCGCCACTGTTATCATTATATAAATACGAGTAGCCGGTTAATTTTTTCTCATCAATGGCTTTCATAATTTCATTAACCTGTTTATGCGCCGTTTCAGCAGTGCCATCATAAGGTGATAAATGAACAGTGTATTCAGGAATTTCTTCTTTTGCTTTCTCAGCAACTCTATCAGTACTATCAATAGAAATAATAGTTGCTGTAGGTGCTTCCGAATTACAACCTGTGCCGACAAATAGAAGGCTTGTTAAGCCTATGAGAATTGTGAAAGGGATTTTGCTCATTAGCCTTTGTTTGATTTTTTTATGACTTTATCTATATATTTTTCAGTTGGTAACAAAGAAGTTTGAATTCTTCTTGCGTAACGGATACTGTCTAACATCTCTTTTTGTTTTTCTTCAATAACGTGTTTTTGTTTTTCAACTTCGTCTTTCTGTATGTTTATTAGTTTTTTTAGTTTTCTCTGTCTGAAATAGGCAATTATAGATGCAATAGTTATTAAAACAACAATTGAAATAATTAAGTAGAGGTAATTTTTTTGCTTTTTCTCCGATTCTTTTTCAATTTCTAAAAGCTTAAGATTATTTTCCTGACTAATCTGGTTATTTAAAATTTCGAAGGTTTTTGAAATGGCATTTTCGTAATCTTTATCCCACATTAACGACTGGTAGTAAGCATTGTAGTAAAGTTTACGGGTAGGGAAGTCAAGATTTAGTTTGGAGAATCTTTCGTCGATATCTTGTTTAACTAAAATATCAAGGTTAATTAATTGACCTCTTTTTTTGTCTTCAGGAATTCCTCTTAAATCAACTAAAAACCTGTAAACAATTTTGGTTGTGGAGTCGTTTTCAAAATAATCTAAATCAATAGAATATAAATCATCATAAAGCATCACACCAATAAATTTACCGTTTTCATCAGCATTCCCCATTTGGGACATGTAATCTTTGGTTTTGTTATTTCGTGTTAGTTGCTCAAATCCAAACCAGTAATCATCAATACTTTTTGGCTTTGTTTCAAAAATTAGTTTTCCTGTTATAATACATATTGATTTATCCTTTAAGGCATAGTTTGTGCTTTGAGAAGCACTGTCTAAAGGATTAATTACTTCAAGGTTTTTGTCTAAAATACATTCAGGATTGTAAATTTTTGGTGGCGCTCCTTTGGAATGCACTATTTTTATAGTGACCGGAACATTAAGAGGTATTTTATTTTGACTAAAGTCAACATACAACAATGACCTAGCCAGATTGATGGATGCATTAGCATTATAAAGAATTACTACATTAACTGAAAAACCTACGCCATTAGCATTGAAAGGATTTAAAACAATTAGATTTCTTCCGTAGTTGAAGCCTTTTAATACTGTGGTATCAATCTGAGAATTTAAGCTAAGTGATAAAACAAGAAGGACTTTGAAAAAAAGGTATTTTGTTATGGGCTTCAATTTTTATTTTAAAGATACTGCTTTTAGAATGGATTGCAAACCTGTGCTAAAGGGTTTCTTCAGACGACATTGACATAAAGAATTTTAACCTTTAAATTTGGTTAGTATTTTATCGTTGACCTTATAAATAATTTTATTGTCATCTAATGTAGTTCTGTTGTGAAGATCGAAACGTTTGGTGTTAAATTCCACCAAGAACTCTCCAGTCAATCCATTTTCGCCAGTAAGTAAATGCGCTATTCTATCAGAAAGATTTTTGATAGAATCAATTGAATAGTCTTTTATGTCTACACGATCTTTTTGAGGAATAAATGCCTTAACACTATCAGAAAAGAAATTGGTCCTTCCAATACCGTGAACAATGAATCTTCTATCTCTATTGATTTCTCCTAACTGCATATTGATTGAATACCAAGTTTCTTGCAATTCCGGAAGTTCTTCTCTAATAAATTTAGAAATTTTCTTTCGTCGCTCTTCAAATGTCGATTGTAACTGCTCTCTGATTCCCAACTCTTTGTTTCTCAGGTGATCAATAATGCCACAGTAGTATAAAAGTGAAAATTCAAGCTCTGAGAATTTTATCACAAAGTGTCCAATGGCGCTTTTAAATTTTTCTCTATTTTCAAATAAGTTACTCATTACCTTCCTTCGGCTGCAGCTTATGCACTTTCTTAGTTCCGGCGTACATTTCAAATTTAAAGAGGCGGCATTCGAGGGAGCCGTTGAAGAGTGTTATTTTACGGGTAGGGCGGAGGCCAATGTATTTTGCAGCTTCTAAATTGGAGGTAATAATCCAACAAGTCCAGCCACTAAAATCTTTTTTTAGTTTATCGCCAATTTGTTTGTAAAAGGCCGCAATGTCTTCGTGCTTCATACGCTCATCGTAAGGCGGGTTCAATAACACAGTACCCATTGGTTTATCTACTTTTATATCAAAAAAAGATTTGCGGCTAAAGGTGATAGCGTCATCTACTTTCGCCACAGCCACATTTATTTTCGCCACGTTTAAGCTTTTATCAGAAAGATCGTTCGCTACAATATTCGGTACATCTTCTTTAATTCTATTGAGCGCCGATTCGTAAATGGTGTCGTATAATTTCTCGTCGTAATTTTTCCAACGCATGAAACCAAATTCTTTTCTGAAAATTCCGGCAGGAATATTTCCTGCAAACAATGCGGCTTCAATAGCTAAAGTCCCGCTACCACACATGCCATCAATCAACGGTAAATGCGGTTGCCATCCTGAGATTAAAACAATTCCCGCTGCTAAAACTTCTTTAATCGGTGCTTCAATAATATCTTCACGGTAACCGCGCTTGTATAAAATATCGCCGCTGCTATCTAAACTTACACTCACATCATCTTTAAAAATGTGAACATAAATACGAAGCGTCGGTGCTTTTAAATCTACACTCGGACGTAAATCACCACTTATCTCTCTGAATCTATCACAAATAGCATCTTTGGTTTTTTGCTCAACATACAAACTGTGTTGGAAATATTCTGAGTTTGGTACTCCTTCAACAGCCAATGTATCCGTCACCTTCATAAAATCATCCCAAGGAAATTTTTTAATACCGTCGTATAGTTCCTGGTCGCTGGTTGCTTTGAATTTGTAAATTGGAATCAATACTCTTAAAGCCACACGAGAACATAAATTCACTTTGTACATGTAGCCGATATCACCTTTTACTGAAACGCCACGTTTAAAAGGCTCAATGTCTTTACCGCCCAAACGCAATAATTCCTGCGCCAATACTTCTTCGAGTCCGAAAAAGGTAGTCACCTTCATTTCAAAATCGCCGGTGGTATTAAAATCGAAATTTATTTTTTTAGGAGCAAGGTTTAGGTCGGGGTATCCATTATGTGCTTTGTTTGTAAGGCGAAGATACGGTTTTTAGTGATAGATATTAGTCGGAATATAAGGAAACAATGCTAACATTGCAGAGTATCATCATCTATTATGTTCGGGAAAATCCTTACTTTTAAAATGGCATTAGAACCTATGCGGAAGTGGTTATCAATAGCGCTGTTTTTAGTAATAGCAGGAGTAACAAATGGTCAGAACGACTTAGGTGAATGTCGTTATTTATTAACCTTATCTGATTCTATTTATTCTTCTTTACCGGACTCTTCTTTTCAATTAGGTTGTTTAGCGGAGGAATGCGCCCTAAAAAAAGCCGACTCCATTAACTTGGCTAAAGCGCATATTATTAAAGGGAGATATTACTTGCTTAAATCTATGCTTCAGGAATGCGGTGCAGAAATAAATAAAGCTTATGAAATTTATAGCCTCAAGAATAATGTATCGGGATTAGCTCGTGTTCTTAAACTTAAATCGATTTTGTATTCGCGATTAGGCAATGAGGAGGAGTCGTTTAAATTGCTGGAAGAAAGTTGTTCCCTTTACAGGAAGGATAAAAATTACCCTGAGGTTTATTCTGTTTTGTTGAATTTATCATCGTCCTATATTACTAAAGGGATGATGGAAAAAGCTGCAAAGGTGTTTGATGAGTTGGATCAGCTGGCTGAATTTAAGGGTCGCAAAGGAGAATATTTTTATAACCAGAATAAGGGCATCTACGAATCAGCTTTAAAGAATTATCAAGCCGCTGAGAGTAATTTTTTAAAAGCCTGGCGTTTCGCTAAGCTGAGAAAAATGATAGATAGTGAGGCTACTATTTTAATGCTATTGGGAAAAAACAGTAGGTTTCGTAATGATTTAAAGTCGGCCGAAAAATATTTGTTAGAGAGTGAGCAAATTAGCAGGGAGAATAAATTAGACCAAGAATTATTGGATGCCTATACAGAGCTTGTGTTATTGTATCAGCAGAGTTTGGATTACAAACAAGCTTTTAATTACCAGCTCAAGAAGGAAGAGCTTAGTGCAAAAATAATGAATCTTGAACATGTGAATAAAATTGCATCACTTGAGAAGAAACTGGCGGTAAGTGAAAAACAAAAGGAAGTGGATTCAGAAAAAGAAAGCTGTTATTGCCCAAGGTGAAACCAGACTTCTTGTATTTTGGCTTATAGGAATTGCTGTGGTGTTGGTACTGTTAGTACTTCTTTTTGTAAGGACACAAAAGTTAAAGAATAAGATTCACTATAAAAATCTCATTATAGAAACTAAACAAAAGGAAATGCTCGATAGTATTCATTATGCTAAAAAGATACAAAGGGCGCACCTGCCAAGTGAGCAATATATTTCAAAAAAGCTCGAAGAATTAGCGAAAAAGAATAAGTAAGTGCTTTTGTAGTGCTGTTTTCAGGATTCTGTTTAACTCACCTTAAGGAGTTTAATGTGTTGTGCTTTAAAAGAATGGTTGGGTTTTTTAGTGGGAGTATATTCAAAGGCATGGGCGCATATCTTTATTTTTCCTATATTCGATACGATGTTAAGAATGGGTTTCAGATATTCTTTTTTGTTGATTATTTTTTTGGTTTTTGCAATAGTAGCAAAGGCCGAGAAGATAAATATCGATAGCATAAAAAACGTTTACGCTACATCGAAAGATCCAATGAAACGTGCTGCTGCCATGAACAGGATCATTACTTATTATCATGATGAGAACGATAGCGCCCTGTATTTTTTTGATATTGCTCTTAAAGATTTCAAAAATGTAAAATTTAAATTTGGTGAAGCCTTGGCTTATCATTCGATTGGAATAGCTTGTGTTGAAAGTTCGGATTATGATGATGCAAAGAAGTATTTAAATGAAGCAATTTCTATATACAAAACATTAAAAAACGATTCGATGTTAGCGAGGGCTGATGTTCGTAAAGGTTTTGTGTTTTATACTCAGGCTGATTTTGAAGCCGCAATCAAAACATACTTGGAAGCTATAGAGTACTCCAGAAGAGCCGGCGATTTAAAAACAGAAGCATGGGCTAATAATTTATTAGGTTTAGTGTTTACAAAAAACCAAATCCTGATAATAAAATAGCTTTAACCTATTATTCAAAAGCACTCGAAATCAACAGAAGAATTAATAATATAGATGCTTTTGGTATGATTATGCTTCGGATGGGTTCTGCCTATAGTTCGTTAGGTGATTATCCAAACGCAGAAGCCTATCTCGGCAGAGCCCTAGCCTTGGGAGATAGTTTGAATAATCAAATAGTGGTAAAATGGGCTTATGAGGGTTTCTCTAAGTACTATAAAAGGAAAAAGGAATACAAAAAGTCGATTGAAATCGAAATGCGAACCAAAGCAATTTCACTTAGGGCAAAAGAGTATCCCGGTTTAATTATTTCATATAGAAATGTGGCTGATTGTCACTTGGCTTTAAAAAATGCAAAGGAGGCTCTTGTTTTTATTGATAGCGCACTTTATTACGGATTGAAGCATTCTATTTTTCAGGATATACCTGTAATTTATGAGTTGAAATCCAAAATACATAATGAACTTAAACAAACCGACGAAGCTTTTTACTATTATAAAAAATCTATTCAAGTCAAAGATTCTTTATTCTCGATTCAAAACAGTAATAACATAAATGAATTGCAGACTAAATTTCAAACCAGTGAAAAGGAGAAGGCTATTGAATTATTGAATAGTGAAAAGGAGAATGACAGAAAAATAAAGAAAATTCTGACTATAGCTTTTATTGTTGCGATAGTACTCATTGCATTAATTGTATTTGCGCTGATTAAAATTAATAAGGCGAGAAAGGAAATTGCGTTTCAAAAACAAATTGTGGATGAAAAGCAAAAAGAAGTTATGGATTCGATAAACTATGCAAAGCGTATTCAAAAAGCCTTAATGCCAACTGAGAAATATATTGAGAAGGTGTTGAGTAAGCATTCAAAGAAGAATTAATCTTCTCACTCAAAAAATTATAAGCACTTTTTTTTATAAAAACTTGTAGAGTTATTAGAATCAGTAACTATTTAGGCTCCTTAATACCTGGAACCACAGCTTCCTGATATTTTTTTTTCATAACCCATTCTTTAAGATGCAGAGCTGTTTCGTATGGGCCGGCTACTGCAGCCATATTTACCAAAGCAGCAGGAATGGAACCTCCCGGATTTACAAATAATTGATAGTTAATTTGAACATTGCCTCCCTTTAATGGAATTATAGTCCATGTTGCTCTCATTTCTGTAATTCGGTGATGCGATTCGACTTCCGGAATAAATTTTGGATTATTGAAGGCGTTTATGGTAACGATATTTGTTATTTTACTTTGTGAAAGAACTGTGCTTGAAACAAAATCCCGGTTTTCGAATGGCCAAGGGGCTACCACATTTTGGTAATGGGTAATTGTATCTTTTGAAGCCTTTAATTTGTAACATTTGCCACATTTGTACACCCAATTAGGATAACTTTCCCAATCGTGTATTAGGGCAACAATGCTGCTTAACGAGGTCTTTACATAGAAAACTGATTTTAGTTCCCTATAGGATGAGTTTTCTGTTTTCCGAGAATAGACATTTATGCCTTCTTCGCTTTTCTTTAATTGCCATTCATTCTTTTTATCCTGCGAAAAGCAAGCAAAAGAGATAATGAAAGCCAAAAGTAGTAAATGAAGTTTGTGCATCATTTGAAATTTAAAGTAGTTAAAATGGTTTTCCGTGCGTTAACTTAATTAAGCTTTTTGCTATGGAAGGAAATAGATTACATTTCGTATTTATTCACCGCCTCTTTCCATTCAGTTGGAATCTCCACGGTTTGTTTGATTTCGTAATTGAAACAAACTATAACACTCTTTCCTTCGGCGCAATTGATTTCACCTCTAGGAGATGATTTTGTAATGATGTTTGAGATTTCGAAACTCTTTGTGCCGAAGGAAGTGATTTTTGTATAACAGAACACTTCATCATCCATAAAAACAGGTTCAAAATAATCAATTTCTGTTTTTGCTAAAATCATTCCTGTTTTTGTCCAGTCGTTGTGTTTTATTACTTCATTAAAGTAGTTAACACGCGCGGTTTCGAAATATGTAATATGATTCGCATTATTCACGTGTCCCTGAATGTCCACATCCTTATAACGGATTTGAATGGGTAGTTTGTGTTTGAAATCTTTTGGTTCCATTAGAATTGTCGGTTGAGTAAAGCGTGTGCCATTTCTTCAAGGGCAATTTTCTTTTCGGACTTAGCTTTTATATCATGTAAATGTTTTATAGCTTCCTTGGTATGTTTGTCGGCTTCTTGTTTACAGAATGCTTTTATATTTAATTCATTGTAAATAGCTAAAACACCTTGCACTTTTTTTGTAGCATCTGTTTCTTTTAATGCAGAAAGTAATTTTTCTTTTTTAGAAGTGCCAGCTAACTCAAACGCTTTCAATAATAAAAATGTTCTTTTGTTTGAAATGATGTCGCCGCCAATTTGTTTTCCGAAAGTATCGTCTTCGGCGTAAGCATCTAATAAATCATCCATTAATTGAAAAGCAATGCCTAAATGTTTTCCGAATTCGTAAATGTGATTGGCGTCTTCAGGATGTGCATCAGCACAAATAGCTCCCATTTTTAAGCTGCAGCCTAAAAGAACTGCAGTTTTATTGGTAATCATGTGAATATAGTCGTTAACTGTAACCGAATCGCTATTCTCAAAATTCATATCTAACTGCTGACCTTCACAAACTTCAATGGCTATTTTAGTGAATTCAGTCAATAATAATTTCAATTTTAGTGCTTCTGTATTTTTCAACACATCAAAAGCTTTTGCAAACATAACATCACCACTTAAAATGGCAATATCTGAATTCCATTTGTTGTGAACGGTTGGTTGACCGCGGCGCAAAGGGGCTTTATCTAAAATATCATCATGAATAAGAGAGAAATTATGAAACAACTCTACACATAGAGCAGCATCTTAAGCATCTTCTGCTTTCTTGTCAAATAAATCACAAGCAATTAAGGCTAACAGGGGACGAATACGTTTTCCGCCTAATGATAAAATATAATTTTCAGGGTCGTAAAGTTCGCGTGGTTGTTTTCTATCCAGTCCTTTAATGTAATTATCAAGGTGTGCATTAAATAATTCTAATAAGGACTGATAATTTTTCACGATTTAATCTAATAAGCCAAGTAAATAATTTCCGTAACCGCTTTTAGTTAAAGGTTCAGCTACTTTGCGTAATTGATCAGCGTTGATGTAACCCATTGTGTAAGCTATTTCTTCTATACAACCAATTTTAAGCGATTGACGCTCTTCAATAATTTGAACGAATTGTCCGGCTTGCATTAAAGAAGCAAAAGTTCCTGTATCTAACCAGGCAGTTCCGCGATCCATAATGGATACTTTTAATTTTCCGCGTTTTAAATATTCTTTATTCACGTCGGTAATTTCATATTCTCCACGTGGAGATGGTTTTAATTCTTTCGCAATTTTTACCACATCATTATCGTAAAAATATAAACCCGGTACTGCGTAATTTGATTTTGGATTTTTTGGTTTTTCTTCAATCGATAAAGCTTTATTGTCTTTATCAAATTCAACAACACCGTAACGTTCAGGATCACTTACGTGATAGGCGAATACTACACCGCCATCTGGATTAGAAATAGTTTGCAGCATTCGTCCAAGACCAACACCGTAAAAAATATTATCTCCTAAAATTAAAGCCACTTTATCATTACCAATAAATTTTTCGCCCAATACAAAAGCTTGTGCTAAACCATTTGGCACTTCTTGTACCTGGTAAGAAAATTTACAACCAATTTGTTCGCCTGTTCCCAATAATTTTTGGAAATTAGGTAAATCGTGTGGTGTTGAAATAATTAATATTTCGTTTATCCCCGACATCATCAAAACTGACAATGGATAATAAATCATTGGTTTATCATAAACGGGCATCATTTGCTTGCTCATGGCAAGTGTAAGAGGATGCAAACGTGTACCGGAGCCTCCGGCTAAAATTATACCTTTCATAGTGTGATAAAATTATTCAAATTTTTTGTCATCTTCAAATTCGGCATCTTCAAGGGCTTCGCCTAATTCGGATTTACTTTCAATGAAGTCTTTGCTCGTTAAACGCTTCTCTAATGATAATAGGAAGGCTGGTAATAAAACTAAATTGGCGCAATAGGCCACAATGAGGGTGAAGGAAATTAAAATGCCTAAGGCCTGAGTTCCTCCAAAACCCGAAAGTGCAAACATACCGAATCCAAAAAATAAAACGATGGCTGTGTAAATCATACTTACTCCCGTTTCACTAATAGTTAATTTAACAGCATCAGAAATACTACGTTTGTTCTTTTTAATTTCGTAGCGGTATTTGGTTAAGAAATACAAAGTTCCGTCAGATGAAATCCCAAACGCAATACTAAATACTAAAATGGTACTTGGTTTTAAAGGAATTCCTAAATAGCCCATTACGCCCGCTGTAATTAAAAGTGCCACTAAACTTGGAATGGTAGAAATTAAGATCATTCTGAATGAAGTGAATAAGGTTAACATCAACAATGCAATTAATACAATGGCAAGAACAACACTTTCAATTAAATTATTAATTAAGAAATCATTACCTTTAAAAACATAATGCTGTTTCCGGTAATACGGATATTGTATTGTTCTTCTTTCGGTAACCATTGTTTTGCTTCATCATCATAATTAAAAATAGAATCAATGCGTGGTTTTAATTCTTTGGTGAGTTCTTTTACCCGCACTGAGCCGGCATCTTTCATTTGCACACTTATACGAGTAAAGCGTTTAGTGCTATCAACAAAAGGACGAATCTGTGATTGTTTTTCTTTTTCTTCTTTAATGTAATCCGCTAATATTTTTAAATCGGTAACTGACGGCATTCTGTAATCTTTTTCCTCACCACCTTTATACGCTTGGTTTAAAAATTTTACAATCTCCACTAAAGAAATCGGTCGTGATAACTCAGGATAATGTGCTAATAATTTTTGCACGCGGTTAATGCGGTATAAAGCGCGGCCTGAATTTTTAATAATACCATTTTCTTTTTTAGTATCAATGGTAATTTCAAAAGGTAATACACCACCAAATTTTTCTTCAAAATATTTTAAATCAGTTATCAGTACATCTGTTTTCGGAATATCATCCACCACAAAACCAAAAGCACGTATTTTTAAAGCACCAATAAAACACACTACAACTAAAGTGATAACGGTGATGTAAATACCTTTGCGATTGTTAACGGTGATGGTTGCAATTTTATCGAGTGATTTGCGAAGTCCTTTTCCTTCTAAATGTTTTAACTGACGTTTATTTGGTATTGGCAGATAACTAAAAATAATTGGAATCAGAATTAAAGAAAATGCAAAAGTGGCCATTACACTAATAGAAGCTACTAAACCAAACTCAAATAAAATTTGATTTTTAGTGGCACAAAACACAGCGAAACCAATAGAAGTGGTGATGTTGGCGAAGAATAAAGAAACGGTTGAGCGTTGTATGGCAATATGGAGCGCTGCCATTTTAGAAATACCTCTTGCAATTTCGGTGTGGTATTTATTGAGAATTAAAATGCAATTCGGTACACCAATTACAATAATGAGTGGCGGAATTAAACCGGAGAGGACGGTGAGTTTATAGCCAAAGAGAACGGTTGTTCCTAAGGAAGTAATTACTCCCATAACCACTACAATAAGAGAGAAAAGCATTGGCGGCATTGAACGAAAGAAAATAATTAGGATGAGTGCTGTAACTAATAAAGCAATCAATAAAAAGAAAATCATCTCGTGCGAAATTTTACGCATGATGATGGTACGGATGTAAGGTAAACCTGAATAATGAACTTCGATATTGGTGACCTTAGAAAAACTATCAATAACAGTACGGATATTATCTACAATGTCTAATCGGTTTTTTGTATTTAAATCTTTCTCGTAAAAGGTTACGAGCATAGAGGTGCAATTTGTTTTACGATCGAACACATACCCTTCGTAAAATTTAAGACTATTTATTTTTAACCATAAATCTTCGAGTTCACCTTGAGTTGTTGGTGAGGAACCTTTCAATGGTTTAAATTCGAATTTACCTAAGGAATCATTTAAAGTTAAATCGCTAAGTCGCGCTACAGAAAGTACATTTTTTATACCCGCTAGATTTGTAAGATCATCACCTGCCTTTGCCCAAGCTTGAAAATTAGCGAGTGTGTTGAGTTCGTCTTTTTTTATTCCCACCACTAAAATGGTGCCGTCTTGTCCGAATTTTTCTTTAAAGAAATCGTAATCAATACTGGCGGTATCGGTTGAAGGTAAAAGCCGCGGGTTATTAAAGGTAATTTGGACTTTAGAGCCAAAGTAACCCATAACAACAGTAATGGCCACCAAAGTAAATAGAAGGCTTAATCGGTACTTTAATATGAAATATGCCAGTTTTTTAAGCATTATGGCTAAGAGGGTGAATTTACTTAAAATACCCCCCCTTAAAAAACATATTTTCACAATATAAATGGCTGTTTATTTTTTTAGTATTCAAATGCTGAGTAATTTTACATCCCATAATGGAAAACGCTACTTTACCCAATTCTAATAAGGCAATAATACGATGGCTGTTAACCGGCTGTGTGCTTGTTTACATCATGGTTGTTGTGGGATGCTTAACCCGTTTAACACATTCCGGTTTATCAATAACCGATTGGAACTTTATGGGCTCTATGCCGCCTTTGAGTCAGGACGATTGGTTTGAGCGTTTTCAAAAATATCAAACCAGTCCGGAATTTATTTATAAGAATAGCAGCATGAGTATGGAAGAATTTAAATCCATATTCTGGTGGGAATATATTCATCGCACTATAGGAAATACGATGATGTTTGTTTTTTTAGGGGGATTTATTTGGTTTTTGGTGAAGAAGAAATTCGACAAGCCAATGTTATGGAAAGCGATTTTTTTATTTGCTTTAGGAGGCTTGCAAGGTTTAATTGGTTGGTGGATGGTGAAGAGTGGTTTAGTAAAAAATCCAAATGTATCTCATTATAGATTAGCCATTCATTTAATGAGCGCCTTTAGTGTGTTTGCTTTTACGTTCTGGTTTGCACTGCAATTAATTTACCCGAAAGAAAATGTTGTTGAGAGTGACGGAAAAAAACTGAAGAACGTAACCGTTATTTTATTTGTTGTTTTGATTTTGCAAATTATTTACGGCGCTTTTGTGGCCGGTTTAAAAGCGGGATTATTTTATCCTACCTGGCCGAAGATGGGAGCAGAGTGGTTTCCTGAAGATACTATTATGATAGAGGATTCATTCCTAAAAAACTTTTTAGAAGTGGGAGCGGGGGTACAATTTATGCACCGTACTATTGCGTTTTTAGTAGTGGCTTGTGTAGTTTGGTTATGGAATAAATCATCGAAATTGAATTTAACCAAGCAACAAAATTTAGGAATTAATTTATTGATTTTTGGAGTCACCATTCAGTTTATGCTGGGGATATTTACTTTATTGTATCAAGTGCCTGTTGCGTTAGGAGCTTTGCATCAAACCGGGGCTTTCTTTTTATTTGCCACTTGCATTTATTTGTTGTTTCACCTTAATTTGAAGTCGACAAGTGGAAAGTAACGAAACAAATATTTTCCCACCCAAACCGTTAGTAGCCGAAACACAACGTAATAACGTCACGCGTTCGATGTTCAGTTTGTTGTTGTATGGTGTGTTGTTTTATTTTTTGTTTGATAGGAACATTGCCTATATCGCCGCTTTATTAGTAGTATTATTAATTCACGAGTTCGGACATTTCTTTGCCATGAAATTGTACAACTATCAGAATGTAAAATTGTTTATCGTTCCGTTGTTAGGTGCTTTTGTGAGTGGTAAAAAGCATAGTGTATCGCAAAAACAAATGAGCATTATTATTTTGGCGGGACCGGTACCGGGCATTATTATAGGAACAGTTTTGTATATGATTAACAAAACGAATCCTAACGAGACTCTAAAAATGTTAGCCAACGTTTTTATTTTCATCAATATTTTTAATTTGTTACCCATTTATCCTTTAGATGGCGGAAGATTACTTGAGAATTTATTCATTAAGAATAATCATGGCATCCGTTTAGTGTTTACCATTTTATCAATTTTGTTTTTGATAATCATTATCACTTTAAGTGGGAATATCATTATGGTTATTATTCCTGCTATAATGGTATTTGAATTAATAAATGAAGTAAAGAATCAAAAAATAAGAGATTATTTGGATGGCGAGAGAATTGAATATCACACCGAGTATGCCGATTTACCTGACAAGAGTTATTGGTTAATCCGCGATTGTATTTTATTCTCATTTCAAAAAAAATACAATGGTGTTCCGCCGGGACAGCATCAATACAGTGTTGTTGAGCCTATGTTAATGACGCATGTGATGAAGGTGTTACGCCCTGATTTTAAGAATGATTTAAGTGTTTTTCAGAAAGTTCTGTTTATGCTGCTTTATGTGTTTTTTCTTATTGGTATTCCCATTACATTGTTTATAATGTATTATTAATCCCGTTTGTTGGGTAAATAAGCAATAAAAATCCAACATACGGGATAAACCCCCAATTTAAGGGAGTTCTTTTCTCGAAAATTTATTTATATTTGGTTCAAACAAATTAAAATTTAATTATGTCAGTTTGGAGAGTAAAACCTGTTTTGGCGTTTGAGGCCGATATGAAAAAGAGCGATTTAAAACGCGTTCTAACAAAATGGGGATTAACATCGTTAGGTATTGGTGCAATTATTGGTGGGGGTATTTTTACCTTAACCGGTATCGCGGCTGCCGATTATGCCGGTCCCGCTTTAGCTTTATCATTCGTTATTGCAGGTATTGGTTGTTTATTCGCTTCCTTGTGTTATGCTGAATTCGCTTCTGTATTACCTGTAGAAGGTTCTGCTTATGCATATGCGTATGGAACAGTTGGTGAATTATTTGCTTGGTTCATTGGTTGGAATTTAATATTAGAATACATGATGGGTGCTACCACTGTGGCTGTTGCCTGGAGTGGATATTTTTGTAAGCTCTTACATTTATTTGGTATCGATGTACCAATTTATTTAAGTAATGATTTAGCAACCGCTACTGAAAAGTGTTTAGCACTGGGAATGGATGCTCCCTCATTCGCATTTAACTTGCCTGCTTTCATTATCACTTGGATTGTAACTGCTATTCTTGTTAAAGGAATTAAAGAAGCTGCTAGTACAAATAACGTTATTGTGGTTGTAAAAATCGCCGTTGTATTATTTGTAATTATTGTCGGCGCATTTTATATTAATACTGAGAACTGGACGCCATTTATTCCGGACAAACAAAGTGTTATTGGAGAAGATGGTACTGAAACTTTTAAATTTGGTTTTGGTGGTGTGTTAACTGCTGCTACAATTGTATTCTTCGCTTATATTGGTTTCGATGCTGTATCTACTCAGGCTGGTGAAGCTATCAATCCTAAAAAAGATGTTCCTTTTGCTATCATCGCATCGCTTATTATTTGTACAGTTCTTTACATTTTGGTTTCATTAGTATTAACTGGAATGGTAAAATACGATCAGCTAGATAAAGCTGCACCTGTTGCCTCTGCCTTCTCAGGTATAGGAATTAATTGGGCTGTGTTTATTATTACTATTGCTGCCACTGCAGGTTTAACTTCTGTGATGTTAGTAATGATGTTAGGACAAACCCGTGTATTCTTAGGAATGGCAAAAGATGGTTTATTACCGTTTGGAATGTTTGGAAAATTGCATGATAAATTTAAAACACCTTACAGAAGCACACTTTTGATTGGTCTTGTTATTTCAATTGTGGCTGCCATTACACCAATTAGTAAAATCTCTGAAATGTGTAGTATGGGAACTTTATTAGCGTTTGCTATGGTATGTGTGGCTGTAATGATTTTAAGAGAGAAAAAACCTGAATTAGAAAGACCTTACAGAACTCCTGCAGTTTATGTAGTGGGTACACTAGGCGTAGCATTCAATATCTTCTTAATGTGTTTTGTGAGAAAAGAAACTTGGATTGCTTTTATGATTTGGGGCGCCATCGGAATTATAGTTTACTTCTTATACAGTAAGAGAAACAGTAATCTTAATAATCCACAAGAATAAAAAGGAATTGATTGTTACAAAAAGCCTCCGATTTAATCGGAGGCTTTTTTGTTTAAGCTTCTTCTAAATCCCGTTCGCTGGGTTCAAAAATAAATTGCTTGGCTAAAACAATAATGGTTGCACCAATAGATTGTTCAATTATTTGCCAGAAAAAGTCAGTGATTAAATAAGTTGAAGTCATGTTTTTTGTAAACGAAATGTGCAACACGGTCATAATTGCAAATAAACTCACGCCAACTACAACTGCCGAAATAAATCCGCGTAATAAAAGATTATCAAAAAAGTCGAGAAGTTTAGTTTCGAAAACGCGGTATAAAAGATAGGAGATAACTAAATAGGCAAAAGCAGAAAGACAAATAAACCAAACGATAGGAAATTGAATTTGCTTGAAATCATTTAATATAACACCATGCCAAACGTAGAAAGCTACATACATGGCAATGGCGCCTAATATCCAACTTATAAAAAACCGTAATGTGTATCGCATGTTTAAGAGTAGTACGATGCGGAATTACTCAAAATAAGGAAAATTAGCAATAATTGCCTGTAAAGTATTAATAAACAGGTATTTACACTATTCTATTTTAAAAATAATTGTTCTTCTTTGCCTTTGCGTGATGGTAATAAATGATGATTTCTTTGCCGGATTTAGTCTGCGCAAACAATTCATAACACTTACCATTAAAGAAACAATTTAGAACTGTTACAGAAATATCCGCGTCTTTTTTTGCGCAATCGCTAAATTGGTTTGGACGTAACAGTGCACGCTTTTTATTTTTGAAGTGAGCGGAAGTTTTTTCGAAATCTAAATATTCAATCACATTATAATCGCCTAATATTTTGGCAACTTTTAAATTCTTTGGCTTGTAATAAACCTGTTCCTTACTTCCTATTTGTGCAATCTTGCCCTCACTACAACTGCAATTCTATCAGCATACTTTAAAGCTTCTTCAGCCTGATGTGTAATCAAAATTACACCACAATGTTTTTTCTGCGCTTCGTGAATAATGAAATCAAATAATTTATCCTTTAATATTTTATCCAAATTACTAAAGGGCTCATCTAACAGCAATAATTTAGGAAAAGAAGTTAAAGCCCGCGCAATAGCCACGCGCTGTTTTTGTCCGGACGATAAATTTTTTGCTTTAAGATGTTTGATGCTTTCGAGTTCCAGTAATTTTAAGATTTTACGGTTACGTTTTTCTTTGTATTCATCCGTAAAACCAATCAGCATGTCTTTTATATTTTCTTCTACGCTGTGATTATCTAAAACATAATAATCCTGACTCACCAACTTCATATCCGGGTAACCGGGAATTAAATTGTAAGATGGACCTAGTACTTTTTGCTTATTGAAAATGATTTCGCCTTTGGTAATATCTTCTAAACCATAAACACATTTTACTAATGTAGTTTTTCCTTCTCCGCTAGGACCTAATAGAGCTAATACTTCGCCATCGTTAACTTCGAACGATACGTTGGTGATACCTGTAAATGCGGTTTGGTTTTTGTAATTAAAGGATATGTTTTTAACCTTAAGCAGAATTAATTACGAAACAGAGTGAGGTAGCTTTTTAATTTATAACTTTTTCCATCGAAGCCTGTAGCTTCCAATACGTAAAAATAAGTTCCCGGCTCGCAAAGCATACCGCTGGTGGTGTAACCATCCCAAAATCCATTCACAGTTTCCCAACCGTAAACAAAATTACCAAAGCGGGTGTACACATTTACTTTCATTTCTTTAATCCCTCTTGCAATGGGTTTGAAAATATCATTAATGCCATCATCATTCGGGGTGAAAATATTAGGTAAAGTAATTCCGGAAGAATCTGCTAAGTAAAAAGCATAACTCGAAATGGTTGAACAGCCATTTAAATTCATAGCCACTAAATTAACTGTATAAGCACCACTAGCGGTGTAGTTGTGAGAAGCGTTAGTGGTTGTATAAGTAGTGGCGGTTTCACTAAAGCTCCATAAATAACCATCAGCATTCGTAGAAAAATTAGTTAAATCGATTTGATTAGGAAAACCTACTGAAGTTAAACTTGCCGAGAATAAAGATGATGGAGAAATACCTATAGAAACAGAACTTGCTGTAGTTACTGTACCAGATGCATTTGAAACAGTTAAGGATACAGAATAAATACCTGCGTTTGTAAAAGTAATTCCTGTTGAAGGCTGATTTGTGCTTAATACAAAGTTAACACCATTAGCCGGACTAACTGTCCATGAATAAGCGGTTGGTGTATTGGTGGTTAAAGAATTAAAAATGAGAGATTGCTGGGTACAAAGTATGCCTGTAGGCGGAACGATGGTAGCAGTTGGTGCCTGACCAAAAGCAGTAAGGCCAATTAGTATTGATACACTTAAATAGAGCTTTCTTAACACATCATAAATTTACTAAAAAATTTAACGTATCAACTCCGTCGGCATACTCAGTAATAACAGGCTGTTGTGAATAACCAAAAGGCACAAAACCGGGCTCTTTTCCAACAATACACTGTATGTTTTCTTTATTCTCTTCTAAATACTGTTTTACTTCAGTTTCCGAATCAAATTCCTGGTAATAAAGCACCGAAACAGGCGAAAACAGACCTTTATCTTCTTTAATAATAAGGAAATTGTTGTCTAAAAACTTATCTAAATTCAATAAGTAAATCGCTCGGTTATAATCGTAATTATTGCCGTATTTTTTATTGTCCACCGCAAATTTGTAATCGAAAACAGCCTCAAAAACAGGGTCGAAAACAAAGCCTTTTGGCACCAATAATTTAGAAACATTACGGCAACCTAATCCAAAATAAAGAAATATATCGCGACCTAAATTTTTTAAATCTTCCGGACTTTCTTTGCCCGTAATTACTGCAACTGAAGTTCTGTTTTTACGAATAATGTTTGGGTATTTCCCGAAATAATATTGAAAATGACTCGCAGTATTATTGCTGCCAGTAGCTATAACAGCATCAAAATTGACAAGCTTTGCTTCGCTGAATTTTATATTTTCTCCAAGCGAAGGTTCGTAATGTTCAAGTAGTTTAATAAAGAAGGGCATTAATACATTGTCATCAGACGATAGCTTTAATAAGGCTTTATGTCCGCTTAACAACACACATAATAAATCATGAAAACCAACCATTGGAATGTTGCCCGCCATAATAATGGCAACTGTTTTTTGTTGTTTTGGTTCAGGAATGTTTTTAGCGAAATCAGCAATCGATTTTTTCATCTAACATCGCTGAAATGTTAAGTAGGGCTTCCTTGACAAAATCCTTCACAAACCATCCGTTATAAATAAGAGCAGTATCAATAAGTTGGTCAAGCCCTTGATGCAAACCTTTCTCCTTTTCGTCCCAATTGTCGTTAAAATGCTGTTTAATAAACAAACCGCATTTAACAAAAGCTGCTTTTCTCGTTTCCAAATTCATAATTACGTAGTATATTTGTGGTCTGTTTAAGAATTGCAAAACTAAGTAAAATGGCTATTATAATTACAGATGAATGCATTAATTGTGGGGCTTGCGAACCTGAATGTCCGAATAATGCAATATATGAAGGGGGAGCAGAGTGGAGATTTGCCGACGGAACCGGCGTAAAAGGGATGTTTAAAGGAAAGAACTCAGGTATTGAAGCTAATGCCGAAGATCCTCAAACACCTGTATCAATGGATTTATATTTCATTGTTTCTGATAAATGTACGGAGTGTGTTGGTTTTCACGACGAACCTCAATGCGCGGCTGTTTGTCCGGTTGACTGTTGCATTAAAGACGACGGCAATGTAGAAAACGAAGAAGAACTTTTAAAGAAAAAGAATCATTACACCTATAATATTGAATTTATGAAACTACAATTTATCACCATATTATCAGTTTTAGCAATTTTTGCTTTTTCTTGTAAATCGAAAAAAGAAGGAAGTTCAACAACTCCTGCAGTGGATGCTTATCTTCCCGGAGACTCTCAGTTAAAAGCAATCCAAGTTAAATTTGCAGATGCAACAGCAGCAACTTTAAAAGAAGGTTACGATGTATATATGGGACCATGTACTAATTGTCATGGTAAGAAAAATATGTACAAGCATTCTGAAGCTGATTGGCAAAAAGACGTAAACCGTATGGCGCCGAAAGCAAAAATCACAGATGCTCAAAAGGACGCGCTTTGGAAATACGTATTGTCAATGCGTTTAGCTAAAGGAACTCCAGCTAACTAATACCTACATTTTTCGGATAAAACGTAAATGCGGGTTTAATTTAACCCGTTAAAAAACTATTGTGAAAACTTTAACCAATAAACAACATATAAAGGAAACTATTGCTTTGTCCCTACCACTAGTAGCAACGCAAATAGGTTATGTGTTTACGGGTATGGCCGACAATTATTTTTTGGGTCAGATTGGCAAAACGGAATTAGCGGCGGGTGTTTCTGCCAATGGTATTTTTGTTTTGTTATTGGTGTTTTGTATTGGAATGAGTTATTCGGCTACGCCATTAGTTTCTTCTGCACATGTAAATGGAAATTTAGAACGTAAAGCTTTATTATTTAAGAATTCATTATTCTTAAATACAGCGGTTGCAACATTAGCTTTTATTCTGATGTTTTTTTTAAGTCCATTAATGGATTATATGCAACAACCAGCGGATGTTGTGGCTTTATCTAAACCATTTTTTAATGTCTTGGTATTTTCGATGATACCTGTTTCATTATTTTTTACTTGTAAGCAATATGCCGAAGGATTAAGTAATACAAAGGCGGCAATGTACATTAGCATTATTGGTAACGTATTAAATATTATTTTGAACTACGCTTTGATTTATGGCAAATGGGGGTTACCAGAGATGGGTTATATGGGTTCGGCATGGGCTTCGTTTATTGCGCGTAGTTTTATGGGAATATCGTTTTTATGGTATGTGTTTTATAATCCGCAGACAAACGACATAAAATTTATTTTTCAAGAAAGTGAAAATAGGTGGAGAAGCTTTAAAATCCCCTTTGGAAAATAGGCATTAACTCCGGTATGCAATTTACATTTGAAGTGGCTGCTTTTGTTATTGCTTTATTTATGGCCGGAAAATTTGGAAAAAGAACAAATCGACGCGCATGGAATTGCGATTACATTAGCATCATTCACTTATATGTTCGCGAGTGGAATCAGTAGCGCCTCAACTATTCGTGTAAGTAATTTTATGGCTGAAAACAATAAGGTGGAATTAAAGAAGGCGGGGAATATGGCGGTGTTGTTAGTGTTAGCGTGTATGGGATTTTTTGCAATATTATTTATGGCATTTAGGAATGTACTTCCGGGTTTTTTTACAGATGATAAAGCTATTTTAGATTTAACATCGAGTTTACTTTTAATTGCAGCCGTATTTCAATTGTTCGATGGATTGCAAGTGACTTCTATTGGCATGTTACGTGGTATGGAAGACGTAAAATTCCCAACCTACATTACATTAATTGGCTATTGGGTTTTAGCATTGCCACTTGCTTATGTACTAGGTTTTGTCTGCAAGATGGAAGTGATTGGTATTTGGTGGGCGCTGACGTTTAGTCTCGTTTTTGTGGGAGTGATTCTTTATTGGAGATTTCGTTCTCTAACTAAAAAACAAACTATTTAAAACTCTGCATATCGCACAGTTTTTTATAGATGCCGTTTTGAGCAATGAGTTGATTGTGATTTCCTCTTTCAGCAATTTCGCCGTATTGTAATACAATTATTTCATCAGCGTTAGCAATAGTACTTAAACGGTGAGCGATTACTATACTCGTTCTGTTTTGCATTAAATTACTTAAAGCATCTTGCACTAATTTTTCACTTTCAGTATCTAAAGCTGAGGTTGCTTCATCTAAAATTAGATTGGCGGATTTTTTAACACTGCACGGGCAATGCTTAAACGTTGTCGTTGACCACCACTTAATTTTCCGCCTCGGTCGCCAATATTGGTATGATAGCCTTCAGGTAATGCCACAATAAAATCGTGTGCATTTGCAATTTTAGCAGCTTTAATTACATCTTCTTCAGAAGCACTGTTGATTCCGAAAGCAATATTATTAAAAACAGTATCGTTAAATAAAATACTTTCTTGAGAAACCATCCCAATTAAACCACGCAGTTCTTTTATTTTTAAATCTTTTAAGTTTACCGAATCAATTAATAATTCTCCTTCATCTACATCATAAAAACGAGGAACCATATCCGCTAAAGTAGTTTTACCACTTCCGCTTTGTCCAACTAAAGCAATAGTTTTTCCTTTTGGAATAACAAGATTAATGTTTTTTAATACATGTCCTGAATCGCCTTTACGGTAAGCAAACGACACATTTTTAAATTCGATTTGCGAATTGAATCCTGAAATTGATTTAGCGTTTTCTTTTTCAATAATAACAATTTCAGCATCCAGAATTTTACTAATACGCTCTTCTGAAGCTACTCCTTTTTTGAATATTGTTATACGCTTGTGTAATTTGTTTAATAGGAGGAACAATTTGAGAAGCAATAGCAAAATAGCCAATAAAATCGGCTGCACTTAAACTGCCATCGTTTGCAATAACCATTTTGCCCCCAATAAATAATATTAGCATTAAAATCCCAACCACAACCGTTTCGCTAATAGAGCGATGTTAAATCTGTTTTGCGATATACTTTTTACCGATTGCTTATAAAATTCTTCGTTGGTTTTGCGAAACGCTGTTTTACAAAAGTTTCTCCCGTAAAGGCTTTTATTATTTTTTTAAGTCCACCAAGGGTCTCTTCCATAATGGAAAATAAATTCCTAAAATCTCTTTACTTTTTGTGCATTGCGTTTTAAACTTTTTCCTAAAATGGCCACAATAATTCCAGCAATGGGTAATAATAAGAAAACGTTATAATGTTAAAATATCCACTGATAGAAATAAGCATTGAAACTGAAATAATAATTACCAAAGGCTCTCTGAAAATTAATTCAAGGGTTTGCATAATGCTCCATTCAACTTCCTGCACATCGGTGGTCATACGACTCATTAAATCGCCTTTGCGTTCGTTGCTGTAATAGGAAAGAGGGAGGTCTAACGTTTTCTTAAATAATTTGTTTCTTAAATCACGAACTACACCATTTCGGATGGGCGCTAAAAGTACATGAGCCATGTAGCGACTAAAATTCTTAAAAAATGTTAGAATAAAAAACGCTTGTACAAATTAGTATGATAGCGTATGCTTTTCAACGAAATAATTTGTCCCGCTACTAAATAATTAAAATAACCTTTAAAGTAATCTAGACTAAATCCGAATTCCGGTGCGCCTTTTTTAACCACATCAATGTAAAATTGATTATCCGTTTTAAAGAGTAAATCCATAAACGGAATAATAAGTGCAATAGAGAAAACCGATAAAATGGAGAAAAGTACATTAAATGCAATATTTAAAGAAGCATAACTCCATAACCCTTTATGTATTTAAGTACTGAGAATAATTTGCCCATAATGACACAACGAAGATAACAACAAATTATTATAAAATTCTCACTATCTTTAGCCTATGGAAAGCGTAAGGCAACAAAGGTAAATAAGCTGGTTCAAAAAGAGCTTGCTGAAATCTTCAGAAGTGAATCTAAAAACCTTTTTGGAGGGGCATTTATTACCGTTACCCAAACAAGGGTTAGTCCTGATTTAGGGATTGCTAAAGTGTACATTAGTATTATGGCTACCAAGGATAGACAAGCTATTTTTAATTTAGTGCAAGAAGAAAAAGCGGCTATCCGTAAACGCTTGGGTAATTTAGTTGGGAAACAATTAAGAGTTGTTCCTGATTTGGTTTTCTTTATTGACGACTCTTTAGATTACGCCATGAAGATAGAAGAACTTCTAAAAAAATAAATCTGAATTTATCGTTTCATATAGCCCGACGTTATCTGGTTTCAAAAAAATCGAATAACGCCATTAATATTATTAGTTGGATAAGCATTGTGGCTATTGCTTTAACTACCGCAGCACTCGTAATTATTTTATCGGCTATGAATGGGTTGACGGGTTATGTTGCGAATTTATATAACGCTATTGAACCTGATCTTAAGATAATGCCCGCATCAGGAAAGTTTTTGTAGCACACGAGAATTTTATTGCTAAAGTAAAGACTGTAAAAAGGTGTCAATCAAATTTCAAGTTCCATTTTCGATAATGCTTTAATGAAGAGTGGTGATAAACAAGCTATCATTACTATTAAAGGTGTAGATGATAATTTTATAAATGTCACACATTTCGATTCTGTAATTAAAGAAGGAACGTTTCAGTTAAAACACGGTAAAGACCGTTTCGCTGTTTTTGGAAGGGTGTGGCGAGTAATTTGGGAATAAATATTAATAATCTCATTGAGCAAATTGCAATTTATAGTCGAAAAGGGGGGCAGGAGGAAAGTCTGAATCCTGAAGATAATTTTAATCAGAAATATGTTTTTCCTTCCGGAACGTTTTCTTTGAATAACGATTTCGATTTTAAATTTGTTATTGTAGATATTGACGTAGCACGTGAGTTGCTGGATTGTACTAATGAAGTTTCTGCAGTAGAAATTAGTTTAAATAAAGATGCGGACATGAAAGAAGTGCAAGAGCAATTAGCTTCAATACTAGGCGATAAATACACCATCAAAAATCGTTACCAATTAAATGATGTTTTATTTAAAACATTAGAATCTGAAAAGCTATGGACCTTTATTATTCTGGCTTTCATTTTAATCATTGCCACCTTTAATATTATTGGAGCTTTAACGATGTTGATTATTGAGAAGAAGAAAGACATTAAAACATTGTATTGTATGGGTGCTGATAACACTTTAATCAGCCGCATTTTTATGGGTGAGGGTTTTTTTAATTACTGCAATAGGAGCAGGAATAGGTTTAACTCTTGGATTAATTGTTTGTTTATTACAAATGAAATTCCAATTTGTAGAATTCTCTGAGTTATCCGACATTCCATATTACCCTATTGAGCTGCATTTAAAAGATTTTGTTTGGATAATAAGTTTAATAATGCTCATTGGCTTCTTCGCGGCTCTTTATCCTGTAAGAGTTTTCACTCCAAAAATGATTTTGTGCACGGAGCAGATTAACGACTCCACCACAATCTTCGAATTCTGATTAATTTATCCCCTTCGTAAACCCTTGCAAAATAAGTTCCGGCTGAGAGTTGTTTTAGGTCTATATCAAAATTATTTTTTCCTTCTGATTTTAAAACTTCTTTTCCTTCTGCATTAATTATGGATACGTTGATTGATTTTATTTTCATCTTTTACACTAATTTTCAATTTATCGGAAGTAGGGTTTAGGTAAACTAAAACTGAAGGTGCATCTTCTCCATTTAACAAAATGGGTTCTAATCCTAATCCAGTTGCAATGGAAGTTTTAGCGAAGTAAATATTTAGTTTTCCTGTTCTCACATCACCCCATGTGGCGTAAATGGTATCATTCACTAATTCACAACTTAGAAAATCATTCCCATCTTGCGTAAGAACTGTATCGTGTGCCGCCGAAATATTAGTTAGGCGAATATTGCTTTGAAAGCTTGCACCATTGTTTAAGGATACTGAACAATAAATATCAGATGGTTGATAGAAACCGGTTCCGGTACCATTGCGTTTATCTCTCCAAAACAGCCAGTAATTTATTATTTTTACTATAAGTAGCCCAAACCAAATCCTGAGCTTTTCCATTTGATAAAGCATCATCGTTTACTCTTACAGGTGCATTCCAATTTACACCTCCGTTATTAGTGGTTGTAATATAAACATCGGGATCCCCAGCTTGATGCCCCACATAACACGCTGCGAGTTGAGAGGCATTATTTGGATTGGCTGTTAAATTGTATCCTAATTTATAATTGTTTGGTCCGGGTACAGAAGTAGGATTGACTATTAAATCATATCTGCTAAAGGTTCCTCCTTTATTGTACGATTTAGCAAAAAATATTTTTGGGAATACAGATTGTGATGGAACATAGCTTGGATAAATCATACAAACTGCACCGTCTGCTGCAACACATAAAGCTGCCATTGGTGCCGCAATTGCAGAACCAATTAAATAGTTAGTAGTATCAGTATATCTGTAATTACTCCATATAGCGCCACTATCGGATGATGATTTTAAATAAGAACGATTAGGAAGAGAAACCCATGATGGTGGTTTGGTGGTCATATAAAACATTCCTTGCGTTGTAGTGGTTGAGTTGTCTACTGCTAACCAAGGACGGTCTATTGGTAATTTAGTTGGGTCTTCAGTATTTCCATTCCAAGCTCTTGTAGGTACGGTCCAATTAACCCGCCATTAATAGAATGTGTTATATAAACTCCACCTGAGTCGGGGTTTTTCTATAATCAATATAAGATAAATAAACTGTTCCGTTTTTACGGAAAGCCATTGAAGGGTCAGCAGAGCCCCAAGTAGGCGACATGTGTGGTTGGTTAAAAGCACTACCCCAAGTTGCGCCGCCGTCAAAACTTACTTTTGTTTTTATGGTGGCTTTTAAACCTGTAGTTAAATCGGCGGCTATCCATGCTATTACAATATTACTTGGATTGGTAGGATTTATGGCCATATAAGGCTCGCCACCAAAAATAGTTGTATTGGATACATTAATATTAGATATCTGCGTAAAGCAAGATAAAGTTGTAAAAAGAATAAAAGCCGAAAGTATAGTTTTCTTCATGCAAAGGGATTTTGTTTTTTGACTACCTAGAATAAAGATAGTTTAATGGAATTAAAATAAAAAACCCGAAATTTTTTAGGTTTCGGGTTTCGTTGTCAGTTATATTTGGTTATTAGTTACTAATGCTGATTTTCTTCTCTAGTTCTTCGATATAAGCTTTAAAGCGTTTATCGGTATCCATTAAGTTATTTACGGTGCGACAAGCGTGTAATACTGTTGCGTGATCTTTACCACCGCAATGCATACCGATTGTAGCTAAAGATGATTTAGTCATATTCTTAGCAAAATACATTGCTATTTGACGAGCCTGAACTACTTCGCGTTTACGAGTTTTTGATTTCATGGTATCAATAGCTAAATCAAAATAATCGCAAACCACTTTTTGGATGTAATCAATCGATACTTCGCGAGCTGTACTCTTCACGAATTTATCAATCATGTTCTTAGCTAATTCTAAAGTGATAGTTTTCTTGTTTAAAGAAGACTGCGCTAATAAAGAGATTAAAGCACCTTCTAATTCGCGAACGTTTGAAGTGATGCTATAAGCTAAATATTCAACAACTTCTTTTGGTAACTGAATACCTTCGTTGTAAATCTTCTTCTCTAAAATAGCAATACGGGTTTCTAATCCCGGAGCTTGTAAGTCTGCACTAAGTCCCCATTTGAAACGGCTCAATAAACGTTGCTCAATTCCTTGAATGTCTACTGGTGCGCGATCAGCAGTTAAAATAACTTGCTTACCTAATTGGTGTAAGTGATTAAAGATATGGAAGAACACGTCTTGTGTTTTATCCTTACCTGCAAAATATTGCACATCGTCAATAATCAACACATCAATCATTTGATAGAAGTGAACGAAATCGTTTTGGTTATTGTTACGGATGCTCTCGATGAATTGAGTAATGAATTTTTCTGATTGAACGTAAAGAACGGTTTTGTTCGGGTGATGTTTCTTTACTTCGATACCGATAGCTTGAGCTAAGTGAGTTTTTCCTAAACCAACACCACCATAAATTAATAATGGGTTAAAAGCGTTTCCGCCCGGCTTTTGTGCAACTGCAAAACCCGCGCTGCGAGCTAAACGGTTACAATCACCTTCAACAAAATTATCAAAGCTATAGTTAGGATTTAATTGAGATTCAACCTGAACCTGTTTTAATCCCGGAATAACGAATGGATTTTTAATTGGGTTAGCGCTCACATCAATTGGCATTGATACGTGAGGGTTTTTTAAATTAGTACTGATGTTTGGTAATTTAAAAGTAATTGGTGTTTCTGTTTTGCCAGTGCCATTGTCCATTACAATGTTGTATTCCAATCTGCCTTCTGCACCAAGTTCTTTACGAATCACTTTTTTAATTAGAGTGATATAATGCTCTTCAAGCCATTCGTAAAAAAATTGAGAAGGAACTTGAATGGTTAGAATACTTTCAGCTAGCTTAACAGGTTTAATTGGATCAAACCATGTTTTGAAGTTTTGCGGGCTCACGTTATCTTTCACAACCTCTAAACAATTGTTCCAAATCTGTTCTGCTGTTTTCTCCTTCATAATCCTAAAAATTTTTAATGTGATATATAGTATGGTAAAATGATATTAACGTGTAATTGTTTGTAAATATACATTGTTTATTTATTTACGCAACAAAATTCGCTAAAAAAATATTTTCAAAAAAAATTGGATTTTTTTTGCTTATTTAAATATTTTGTTTATTCGATGTATGAAGTAGTTTTTCTCCTCTGTCAGAGAAGAAAATATCAATGCGACCCAACCAAATTCCGGCCCAACCAACTTGTGTAATTAAAGTTTGTTTTCTATCTAAATTAGTGTTACTTACAGGTTCATTTAAGAAGGTATGCGTGTGACCGCCAATGACTAAATCGATATTTTTAGTTTGAGGAACTAATGTTACATCACTTATTTTGAAGAGTCGTATTTGTAACCTAAGTGACTCAGGCATACAATGTAATCGCACTTCATATTGTGTTTTAAATGATGCGCAGTTGAGTTTGCACAATCAATTGGATTATTATATTTTACATTGGTAAACAGGTGTTTAGGCACAAGTCCTTCAAGTTCAACACCTATTCCAAAAACACCAATTTTTAAACCGCCTTTATTAAAAATTTTATAGGGTAAAATCTTGCCAACAAGTTCTGTATCAGAAAAATTGTAATTGCAATTAATGAACGGAAAGGACGCATGTGGTAGTTGTTTCACAATATTTTCTACACCCATATCAAAATCATGATTTCCCAATGTAGCAGCATCATATCCCATCTCACTCATCAGCTTGAATTCCAATTCACCATGATAATAATTGAAATAAGGTGTGCCCTGAAAAATATCACCCGCATCTAATAATAAAATATTTTCTTCCTCTTTTCTAATCTGTTTTAGTAAAGTAGCACGCTTGGCAAATCCACCTTGCCCGGGATATTTTGGATCATTATCAGGAAAGGGTTCAATACGACTGTGTTGATCATTAGTATAGAGAATGGTGAGCTTTTTTATTTTTCTTTCTTCGCCAAATCATTGGCAATACCATTAAACCCCGACAGTGCAATTGTACCACCGACAAAGTATTTTAAAAATCGCGTCTATTTTGAAATTTTAATTCTTCCAAATCTTAAAGGTCTTATTTGTATGTTATTTTTTGTTAATGATTCACAGTAGTTAATAATTGCATCTCTAAGTTTTACACCAGTTGTTTCATAAGAAATTGGTTTTCCAAAAAAATGACAATTGTCACCGCCCATTGCTAAATAATCAGTTGTCACCACTTTGTAAGTTTTATTTATATCAAAAGGTGAGCTGTACACAGTTATATTTTCTGCCTGCTTGTCTTTTAAATCCATTAGTAAATTAAAACTGATCAACTTGTTTTCTTTGATCATACCATCAATACTTTCTTTCAGTTTTTGTCCGCTTAAAGTTAAAATCACAATCTCATTATCAAATGGCATGACCTCGAAAATATTGCCTTTTGTAATTTCACCCATTGGTAAATTGTTTCGTAATCCTCCGCGGTTTATAAACAGAACACAATTTCCCGCTATTTCGGGTTTATTAATATTTATGAATTCTTCGGTAGCCATAAGTACAAAATTCCCCAACGAAGACTCGAAACCATCTTTGGTTAAACTACTGTCGCTTTTGGCGATTACAGTTTCCATCTCCTTATCTAAGCCGGCTTTGTACGGAAGTACGCTTAAATTGGCTATAGAGTCGTTTTTAGCTCGTAATGTGAGGGTTTTACCTCGGAAACATGATAATGGCTCTTGCAGGCGCATAAAATAACCAGGAATAAACAGTATCTTAAAAGCCTTATCATTTATAAAAATTATATTTGCTAAAAATACTATTTTATGATTAAAGCTGAGGTTAAATTAAGGGTAAGATATGGTGAAACTGACCAGATGGGTTATGCCTATTATGGGGTTTACGCTCAGTATTACGAGGTAGGTAGGGTGGAAACTATGCGTGTTTTAGGTTTTAGTTATAAAGATGTGGAAGCTAAGGGAATTTTAATGCCCGTAAGCGAATACAGCGTAAATTATAAAAAGCCGGCTTATTACGACGATGAAATTACCATTGTAACAACAGTTAAGGAAATGCCAAAAGGCGCCCGCATTACTTTTAATTATGAATGTTACAACTCAGAAAATGAATTATTAAATACAGGAACGGTTGTTCTGGTTTTTATAGATAAAGCTAAAAATAAGCCTTGTGCAGCTCCCGATTGGTTTGTTTCGGCAGCCCAAAAATATTTTAAATAAATAGGCTTAAAATCGTTAAATTCGCATCTCTTAATTTACAATGACTACAGTTACAAAAAAAATTCAGATGGTTGATCTTAAGGGTCAGTATTTGAAAATAAAAAAAGAAGTGGATGCAGCGATTGCTGAGGTAATCGATAACACCGCTTTTATAAATGGTCCTGCCGTAAAAGAATTTCAGGCCGACATGGAAAAATACTTAAATGTTAAACATGTTATTCCGTGCGCCAATGGTACTGATGCTTTACAAATAGCAATGATGGCTTTAGATTTAAAACCCGGTGATGAAGTTATCACAGCAAGTTTTACATATGTAGCCACTGCCGAAGTGATTGGTTTATTAGGATTGAAGCCGGTGTTAGTGGATGTTTATCCGGACACATTCGATATCAATATTGAAGCGATAGAAAAAGCAATTACACCAAAAACAAAAGCAATAGTTCCTGTACATTTATTCGGACAATGTGCCGATATGGAACGCATCATGGCGGTTGCAAAAAAACATAATTTATTTGTTATTGAAGATGTAGCTCAGGCAATTGGTGCAGATTACACTTTTAGTGATGGAAACAAAGCAAAGGCCGGAACTATTGGAACTATTGGTTGCACATCATTTTTCCCAAGTAAAAATTTAGGTTGTTATGGTGATGGTGGTGCAATGTACACTAACGATTCAGATTTAGCGGCTAAAATGAAAATGATTTCTCATCACGGACAAAGTGTGCAATATGTTCACGATGTTTTAGGTGTGAATTCGAGATTAGATACTATTCAAGCCGCCATCTTAAAAATCAAATTGCAACATTTAGATGAATATGCTGCAGCAAGAAATAAAGTGGCAGCTTATTATGATAAAGCATTTGCTAATCATCCAAAACTAAAAACACCGAAGAGAGTGAAAAATTCAACTCACGTTTTTCACCAATATACTTTGCAATTGAATGGCGTTGACAGAACAGCCTTAAGAGAATTTTTAACTACGAAAGGAGTTCCGGCAATGATTTATTATCCAATTCCATTGCACATGCAAAAAGCTTATAAAGATGATAAATACAAAGCAGGTGATTTTCCGGTAACAGAAAAATTATGCGCTAGTGTTTTGTCATTGCCAATGCATACGGAGTTAGACGAAGAAACTTTAAAATATATAGCAGATTCTGTTTTAGAATTCTGCAAATAAAAACAACTAAGAAAATTGTTTTTATGAAAATTGCAATTGTAGGTACTGGATATGTAGGATTAGTAACAGGCACCTGTTTTTCAGAAGTAGGTGTTGATGTTACTTGCGTCGATATCGATCAAAAGAAAATTGAAAATCTGAATAAAGGAATTCTTCCAATCTATGAACCTGGATTAGAAGAAATGGTTGTACGTAATTCGCAGAAACACCGTTTACACTTTTCTACTTCCTTAAAAGATAGTATTAAAGATGCCGAGGTTGTTTTTATTGCAGTTGGTACCTCCAGATGAAGATGGTTCGGCCGATTTAAAATATGTATTAGGTGTAGAAGTTCTATTGGAGAACACATGACACATCCCTTGGTTGTTGTTACAAAATCAACTGTTCCCGTTACAACGGCAGAGAAAGTTAGAAAGGCATTACAAACAGCTTTAGATAAACGTGGTGTTAAAATGGATTTTTATGTTGCATCAAATCCTGAATTCTTAAAAGAAGGTGCTGCTATAGAAGATTTCATGAAGCCCGATCGTATCGTTGTTGGTACAGATAGAGTAGAGGCGGAAGAAATCATGAAAAAATTATACAAACCATTTTTAATGAACGGACATCCCATTATTTTATGGATATCCCTTCAGCAGAAATGACAAAATACGCAGCGAATGCAATGCTCGCTACAAAAATTAGTTTCATGAATGATGTGGCTAATTTGTGTGAGATTATGGGAGCAGATGTAAACATGGTGCGCAAAGGAATTGGAAGTGATACCCGTATCGGGACTAAATTTATTTATCCTGGTGTTGGTTATGGTGGAAGTTGTTTTCCGAAAGATGTAAAGGCCTTAATTAAAACAGCAAAAGAACAAGGATACGATATGCGCATCTTAAATTCGGTGGAGGATGTGAATGAAGCGCAGAAGGAAGTTCTTTTCAATAAAGTAAAAACACATTTTAAAGGCGACTTAAAAGGAAAGAAATTTGCTTTATGGGGATTGTCTTTTAAACCAAAAACGGATGATATGCGCGAAGCGCCATCATTGGTAATAAATCGAAAAATTATTAAAAGCAGGCGCTTCTGTTGTAGCATACGATCCTGTTGCAATGCACGAAGCTCAAAGAATTTTAGGAGACACTATTAAATACACTGAAGAATTAAACGATTCTTTAGACGGAGCAGATGCGTTATTGATTATTACAGAGTGGCCTGAGTTCCGCGTACCTGATTTTAATGAATTAGAAAAACGTATGAAAGGAAAGTGCTATTCGACGGAAGAAATATTTTCGACCCAGCTGAAATGAAAAAATGGGTTACAGTTATTATTGTATTGGCGTAAAACAAACTAAGGTTATGCAAAAAGAGTTTTAATTACAGGAGCAGCAGGTTTTCTAGGTTCGCATTTATGTGATCGTTTTATTAAAGAAGGTATGCGTGTCGTTGCCATGGATAATTTAATTACCGGCGATTTAAAAAATATCTAACACCTTTTTAAATTGGAGCAATTTGACTTTTATCATCACGATGTAAGTAAATTCATTCAGTTCCCGGCGAAATTGATTATATCATGCACTTCGCTTCACCGGCGAGTCCAATTGATTATTTAAAAATTCCTATTCAAACTTTAAAAGTTTCTTCATTAGGAACTCATAACGTTTTAGGATTAGCACGTGTAAAAAAAGCAAGAGTTTTAGTGGCATCTACCAGTGAAGTTTACGGAGATCCACACGTGCATCCTCAACCTGAAGAATATTGGGGACATGTAAACACTGTTGGTCCACGCGGTTGTTACGATGAAGCAAAACGTTTTATGGAAGCTATGACAATGGCTTACCACAATGTGCATAATGTTGAAACCCGTATTGTAAGAATATTTAATACTTATGGTCCGCGTATGCGACTGAATGACGGACGTGTATTGCCTGCATTTATTGGTCAAGCTTACGTGGTGAAGATTTAACTATGTTTGGTGATGGTTCACAAACAAGAAGTTTTTTTGATGTGAGCGATTTAGTGGATGGTATTTACAAATTATTAATGAGCGATTATCATTTACCGGTAAACGTTGGTAATCCAAGTGAGATTTCAATTAAAGAATTTGGTGAAGAGATTTTGAAATTAACAGGTGCGAAACAAAAATTAATTTCATTACCATTACCAAAAGACGACCCTAAACAACGTCAGCCAGATATTACGAAGGCAAAAGCTATTTTAGGCTGGGAGCCAAAAGTAAACAGAGATGAGTTTAAAATCACCTTCGATTATTTTTAAATCTTTGTCGAAGGATGAGCTTCGAAAACTGAGCACAGACAATTTAGTTAGGTGTTGAGGTCTTTATTAGTGATATCGTTTTTTGTTGCTGTTGTTTTCAAACGCACAAGACGATTCAAAATATAAATAAGTAAATTTTTATTAGAAGGAAATGGTACGTTGTAGGTACTAATTTTCCATGTGGTTTGATGCAAAAGAACACAGATCCTAATTTTAATTACACCAATTTCAGAGAGAAAAGGGGAAATTGATTTTTGATGATTGCGTGATGTATTCTAAAGAATAAAAAACCAAAACAAATTAAAGGTAAAGACAAGCAAAAGAAATCAGACGAATGAAATTTGCCTGGAGAGGAAAGGGATTGTTAGGACTATTCAAAAGTAACTGGCGCGTTATTGCAAGCGATAAAGAGGGAAGATGGATTGCGATTTATTCTACCAAAACTTTAGTGAGTCCTGAAGGTGTTGACATAATAGCCCGAAAGAAGAGTTTATCAGAATCAGAGATAAAAGGAATTATTGAGCATCTCGATAAAACGTACATAAAAAAAAACCAATTCAGAAATTATAATGAAAAAGTATCTTGTTGTTAGCCTCTTCTTGATGCAAATCATTGGAAAGTCTCAGAATTTTCCCGGTCAAAGGGAATTCAAATGGCCTGATTATTTTGCGAATTATACGGTCCCGGATTCATTAAAAAATGAGGACATAGTGGTACTAAATGAACATGTGACCATAACTGATGATATTATTAGAAAGCGAGTAGCAATAAAAATTCAAACAGAAGAGGGGTTGAGAAATGTGAAGACACTTCAATTACCTGAAAATTTGGATCTGACTAATGCTCCAAACTGGTATGTTCAAGGTAGATTCAAAGATAGAAAAGACCCTTTTATTTATAAGTACAAAATAAACTATTTTGCAGGAAGGCTTTCACAGGCTGTTAAAAAATCTAGTGAATTATCAATTGACTATAAAAACGAGAAAGTGTTTTGGGTGGATAATGACGGGCGTAGAGTTTACGATTATATACATAATTTTAATTTTGGGGATTTAAGCGTAGGTGATATTCTGGAATATATTTATGAAGCAGAGGTTGACTGGAACCATAAACAGCAAGTTATTTACCCCCATTCATGTTATCCGAAACTGAATTATAATCTCGATTTAAAAATCGGTATTCGTGCAGACTTGAAAAACGTTGACTTGGTTTACAATCATGGAATAGAAGACGCTGCTTTCAAAAAAACTTTACAAAACCGGAATGGTGATGTTGTCTATAATTACAGTTATCATTTTGACTATTTAAAAGGTTATAATAACATAAATTATATAATGCCTGGATTTACTTTGCCAAGCATCTCAATTAATCATGGCGCCTATTTAAGCCTTAAGCAATCAGGTAACAACGCTGCAAATTTTTTCTACGTTTTGGATAAATATAAGTGGATGTTGTTTGTTGATACGATAAAAGATAAACTGTTTGATAAATACCATGCGAATATTCGAAAATTTATTGCCGGAATCCCTTCAGTGTCTGAAGATTCTACTGGAAATATATTTGCATCCCAATTGTTAGATACACTTAATAAGCTAAAATTTATTTCTGTAGAAAGCATGCATTACGGGGAGATACCACAATACGCAATTCCATCTTCAGAGCAATTATTAAAAGGGAGATTGACAGAAGAATATGTAATTAAGAATTACAAAGATTTTTTATCTGAGAAAGGAATTAATTATTATAACGGGATAGTAATTGATAAAAGAAAGGCAGTGATTAATCATAAATACAGAAACAATTATGCTTTAGAGAGGCGCTTAATTATTATTCCGGAAGGGAACAGGTATAAATATTATGTACCGAGGCATCGAGGGGTTACCTATTTACTGGATGAGTTGCCATTTTATTTTGAAGGTACCAGTTGTGTTCTGATGCCGTGTACAGATTGCCCCGGCAAAGGAGTTAAACAGCAGATATCTTTCTTGGGAGTGCCAAAAAGTACATTTAATGAAAATGTAAGATATGAAGCCGCTTCAATAAAAGTGAATAGCGATTCAATGAAATTGAGCTTTTTTATAAAGGAGAATTTAAGCGGTCAATTTTCCACGTTGTTAAGACATTACTATAATAATGATTTTATAGATTCAACAGTAAGAGCTGATATTTATAAGAAATGTACTGATAAACCCGCATTCGGCTCGCTTGAAATTAAAAAGGGGGCATTGCAAAAGAGATTTCCTTTTAAACAAACATATAATTGTGTTGGAAACATTAAGTTAACAAATAAGAACGAAATTAATTTAACCAATTGGTTTTCTTTTATATGGACTAAAGATCAATTCAATAAGGTACCAAATCATGAAGTATATTCAGAGTTTCAATTTACTGATTCATATAATTTTCTATTTGAGTTTGATAAGCCTGTTGAAATACTGAATGCAGAGAATTTTACAAAAAAATTAAGTAATGAATATTTCGAAGTAACTTCTAATGTGGTGAAGCAGGGCGAGGATAAGTTCCTTCTTAGTGTGATAGTTAAAGTAAAAAAGGAAATGATCTCGGAAAAGGACGCCTCAAAAATAATAGAATTTGTTTCAATATTGGATGAAATTAATCACCTAAAACTAAACTATAAAATTCTATGATCACCACTACGATATAATTGTGAAAAGGTAAAGTTAAGGGCGTGGCCTTTCGTTTTTCACGCATCATAAGGCTATTAAGCTTGGTTTAACCGGCTTGGTTAAAAATATGCCCGACAGATCAGTGTTTATTGAGGCAGAAGGCGATGAGGAGGCGATTAATAAATTAATTGAATGGTGTTATTACGGTCCGCCTAAAGCTAAAGTTACAGAGGTAAATGCTGTTGAAAGTGAAGTAAAAGGCTATAAGACCTTCGAACTAAAACGCCTTTAATTATTAAACATTGCCTGTTTAATAGTTTACTATTCCCATCTAACAAATACTTTTAAGCCTTGTAACTTTGTTACAATGAACTTCGATTACTTTAACTGGATAATTTTACCACTTCTTATTTTTGTGTCGCGCTTGGCCGATGTTTCTTTAGCTACACTTCGTCATATTTTTGTTTCTAAAGGCTACAAAACTTTAGTTCCCATTCTTGGTTTTTTTGAAGTGCTAATTTGGTTAGTGGCAATCCGACAGATTTTTAATAATGTAGATAATATAGCTTGTTACCTAGCTTGGGCCGGTGGTTTTAGTGCAGGTACTTATTTAGGTATGTATTTGGAAGAGAAAATGGCTCTCGGCATGCAAATCATTCGTGTAATTACAAATGATGACACTGATAAATTAGTGGAGGCATTTCGTAAATGTCAGCAAGGTATTACAGTGGTAAACGGACAAGGCGCAATGGGCCCTGTGAAAATTATTTTCACAGTTGTAAAACGTACTAACAAATCTGAAATCATTAAATTAATTGAAGAATATTCGCCGAACGCTTTTTATTCAGTAGAGGAAGTGAAAAAATTCGAACACGGGGTATTTAGAAATTCAAAAGAGACTTCAGTAATAAAAAGAATGTTGTCTTTATCTAAATAAAGTTATTTGTCCCGTACGAGGCGTTTTCTTCTTCCCGTGTATTTTTTCTCAATTGTTTCTATACGGTAAATGTAAATGTCATCCGGACATAAATTGCCTTTGTATCTACCATCCCATTTAGCATTAACATTGTTAGTTGAAACTGTATTATCCCAACGATCTTCAATAGTTAAGCTATAATAGCTGTACTCGCAAGTTAATACAGGGAAGAAATAATCATTCTTTCCATCTTCATTTGGCGTAAAACTGTTTGGAATTAAAATTTCGCAATCGCAGGCTTTTAATTTCACTTTAACACTATCGACAGTTATACCGCAGGTTTTACTTTCTGTTTTAACCCAATACATACCTTCTTTGTATGGAATAATACTATTTGAAGTAGAACCATTGTTCCAAACAATTTTACTTCCTGCTGCGGGTTTAATACTTAGTACTTTACTGTCGTCGCTCATACAAAGTAGCTTCATGACCAAAATTAGGTGTTGAAGCCTTATAAAAATTCACATTAATTACGTTGGTAGCTTGCAACAGCCATGATTGTTTATTTTTACTGAATACTTGCCGGTGTTTCTACACGGATTCGGGAAGTAGTTTCATCTGTACTCCAGTTATAAGTATAAGAAGGATTTTTTATTCCAATAAGTGCGCTGCTGCTATTACAGATTAAAGTGTCGTTTAATTTTAATTTTGGTTTTTCGTAGTACTTAACAAAGCAACTATCGGTGTAAACATTATTATTGCTGTTAATACGGAGATAATATTTTCCTTCTTCACGCGCAGGTAAAACCTTGTAATTATCTTTTATTGATGTTGGTGTGCGCCAGTGATATGAAGCTGTTTTTGCAAACGTACTGCTTTTCCCCTCTAGAAAAGCGGTATCCCCTTTACAAATACCAATGGTATCCGGTAAAAGATTAAGTTGCGCTTTGCTTAAAAACGAAAACAGAATAAATAAATATATAAAACTCTTTTTCAGTTTATAGTTCTAAGGTTATGGTAATAATTGTACCGTTTTGTTTTGGGTTCAATACGCTTTTATCTTCCATCTTCACATCTTGTTTCTTATTGTACATTTTCGAGTTCAATTCTAAAAATATTCGAGATGGTGGATGTTCCTAACGATTTGTGACTACTCTTAGCATGGTCTTTCGCTTTATTAAACCAATGCCGTCGTCTTCAATAATAATTAATAACTCATTCTTTTTACTCTTCTTAAAAGAAATAGTTAAAGTGCCATGCTCATGCTTTGGTAAAATACCATGGATAATTGAATTTTCAGCGTGAGGCTGAATAATCATATTAGGAATAGAAATTTCATCAATATTAAGGGCAGTTGTTCATCTTCAATTCGCTTCTTAGCTTTCTTTTTAACATTTTTACCCAGAATAACTAATTACAATAATCAAAAATAGTGCCGCAATAGTTACAAGAATATAGAGTGGCAGTTTCTAAAGGATTCCTCCTTTCAATATCCACTATTACCGGAGCGCTCCAGTTAATGTTATCTACAGAGGTGATGATTTGGATACTATGTTTCCCTTTCAACTGAAGCTAAAAGCAATTCAAAATCTGTGAAAGGTGTAAAAACGCCTTTGTCTTTTTTTTTGTATTTAAAATACTGTTTGTTTGGCTTATTAAATATAGGACTCGAGAACTTAATGGTAAGATTGTTTTGAGAAGCTTTTAGTTTTAGTAGTCCGGGTGTATAAGGAATTTCCTCCCCGTCAATTTGGTAGAAGGTAATCTTTACGCCATCCGGTTTAAAACGATTTTCAATTAATTCTTTAGTATTAGCAATTGAAATACCTCTATCAGTTGCAATACAAGCCGTTTGGCCGTTAAATACAACATCATTAATAGTATTCGATAATAAACCATGATTTACTGTATTTGGTAATTGGATTTAAATCCATATCACACATAAACAACCCGTTTAAAGTAGCCAGCCAAATGTGATTATCATAGGCCTTTATTTTTTTAACGGCGCTTAATTTAATTGAGCCGGGAAGTTCCGTTACCAATTTTTTATCTTCGTAAATACTAAAACCCCCTTCGTGGGCAATGTAAATTTTGTTGTTGATGAGGCTAATATGATTAACAGGAAATTTAAAAACACTATCCTCAACTTTTATATTGTTTTTAGAATTCAAATCCACAATATCTAAACCGTTTGAGTTACCAATGAAAAGTTTTTGGTCTTTGATTAACATAGCGTTAATCTTTATTCTGTAATCGGGATAGGAAACAATCGTATCCAGTATTTTTTCAGAGGCAATATTGATTTTGTAAATAGTACCTGCTTCAGCCATGAGAGCCCTCTTTTACCATTTACTAAATGAATGTATTTTGAATTGATGGGCTTGAACTGAAGCAGATTTTTACCACTAACTAAATTGGCCTCTTTACTCATCCCGGTGGTTTGAATAGTAGTAATTATTTTGAAGGGAAGCGATATTATAGATTACTTCTCCAAATACTTCGTCGGGAATTGAAAGCGTTTTTGATGAATAGTTCTTGTAGTTAAAGCCATACAATCCATTACTTGTTGCCGTTAAAATAAAATCGCCGTTTAAAGCTACTTCGTTAATGGTAAGATTTTTTTCATTAAGTGAAAATGAAAAATTATTTAAAAAGGGATTCTGAATAAAATAAACCCCATCGTTAAAAGTACTCACCCATATATTTTCGTCTTTATCTTTAGAAATACCATTAATTAAGGTCGTAGAGATGTTTAAAATTTCAAACACATCGTATAAAATATTGTTTTCAAATAGATACAGATTATTGTCGGGATGTGTAGTAAACCAGTAACGGTTGTATTTATCAACGGTAAGTTTATTGATATTTTTCTCGCCAAAGACTAAAAAAGTTTTAGCTGCTTTAAATTTCGGGAAGTACTCTTTTACTACAGTGTAATCTTTATTAAGAACCGTTATTTTATTATCTGAACCAACCACAATATTTCCTTGAGGATCTTCTGCTATCGAATAAATAATGTTATTCTTTAATGATTTAATTTTGATTTGTTTCTCACCTTCAAAAATGTATAAACCATCTTGTCGGCCCGCATAAACCTTGTTATCCTTACTCTTAAAAACGCAATAGGCGCGGTTTAGTAAATCTTTCTTACGCAACTCATCTTCATAAAGTGTTTTGGTTTTTAAATTAATGCAGCTTAATGATATTTGATTGGAGAGATTGTAAACATAATCACCATTTACAATAATTTCATCGGCTGGTTTGTCAAATTTTAAGTCTTGGAATTTTTTTACCGAGTTGGTTTTGCGGTCGAACTCTAAAACATCATCTTCATTCGAAATCAATAAATTTCCATTAGTGAAATTGATGTTACGGATGAAGTTCGATTTTAAATTGCGCGCCTGAAGTTTAATAAAATTGTACCCATCATAAGTATAAACCCCATTTTGAGTAGCAAAATACATTAAACCATCGCCACCTTGTTTTATGGCCCAAACGTTGGTGTTGTTTAATCCGTCTTCCGGACCGTAATGTTGGTATGTAAAAGATTTATCCTGTGCCTGAAAAAGGCCAGAAACTAAAATAAATAAATAGGGCAAATATGACTTTAATTTTGCCAATAAAGGGCTATTCCGTGAGGAATAAAGATACTATTTATTTAGGAGAAACAGAGCGGTTTTTAATGAAATCGGCAAACTCCTGTACACGTGCTTTCGATATTTGCACATGGGTGCCATCACTTAAAATTACTTCTCCACCTTCGTTATTAGAGTATTCTTTAATATAACTTACGTTAATTAAAGTTGAACGGTGCGAACGGAAAAAATCAGTAGTCGGTAAAATAGCTTCGAATTCTTTTAAGGTTTTTGAGGCTACAATTTTTTTACCGGTGTTAAGGTATAGAGTAGTGTAGTTGTCGTTTGCCTCTAACCAAATTATATCTTTAAAATCAACTAAATTAAATCCTTTGCTATGGTTAATTAAAACCATGTTTTTATCAACCTCAGTTTTCGAGCTAACCCCACCTTTTGCTTCGTAATGTTGAATTACTTTGCGAATGGCACCTTGAAGTTCACCTAAAATAAGTGGCTTCATTAAGTAATCAGTAGCTCCTGCTTTTACAGCATTAATTCCATGCTCGCTATAAGCTGTTAAAAACACCACACAAAAATCACGGTTATAAATACCTTCCAGCATTTCAAAACCATTCATACCGGGCATATTAATATCTAAAAAAACAACATGCGGTTTTAATTCCTGAATTTTTACTTTGCCTTCCATTCCGCTGCCGGCTTCACCAACAATTTCAATTTCGGGACAATAATTCTGTAGCATATTTCTGGTATTGCTACGGCTGTTCTCTTCGTCATCAACTATTAAAGCGCGATATTTTTGCATAATTAAGGGTGTATTATATAATGCTAATCTAAATAAATAATTTACACAGTTATTAAAAACTTATCGAAAACTGACATTAATTATTGAAATAGCCTAACAATTGAGTAAAAGCCCAATTACCGCATTTTGGGGGAGTGTTTTACCACTATAAATCACTAATTTCACAGTATAAATTATTGAAACTATGAAAAAGCACTTCTGTTTTAATCCTCATTCTAACGCTTAGTATAAGTTCACAAACCAAAATTACGCTTGAAGATCTTTGGATAAAGGCCTCATTTAGGATGGCTTACCCAGATGGTTACAACGCCATGAATAATGGACTGCATTATACCGACATGGAAACAAACGGTAATGATTTTGATTTAGTGAAATACGAAATCAAAACTGGTAAAAAGGTGGAAGTACTTGTAAAGGGTGCCGACGTTAAGTTCAATGGAAAAACGATTTCACTTGAAGGATATAGCTTTAGTCCGGATGAATCGAAAATTCTTTTAACTAAAGAGTCTGAGCATATTTACCGTCGATCAGCAAAATCAAATAATTATATTTTGATATTAAAACGAAGCAGTTAAGTGAATTAAGTTCGAATGGAAAGCAAATGTTCCTACTTTTCTGCTGATAGTAAAAAGTAGCCTTTGGCGTGATAATAATTTATTCTACAAAAATTTAGAAACGAACGAAGAAATTCAGGTAACTACAGATGGTGCTAACAATAAAATTAAAAATGGCTGGGCCGATTGGGTTTATGAAGAGGAATTTTCGAAAGCTAATTTTTTTGAATGGAGTGCAGATGGTAAACATTTAGCTTTTATCCGTTACGATGAAACAAACGTAAAGGAATACAGTATGGATTTGTATAACGGTGGTCTGTATCCTGAAGACGTAACGTTTAAATATCCAAAGGCGGGCGAAGATAATTCTGTTGTATCGGTACATATTTACAATGTAGATTCAAAGAAAACTGTAACCGGTGATATTGGAACTGAAAAAGATATTTACATTCCGCGTATTACCTGGACAACTGATGCCAACACATTATGCATTCAACGCATGAACCGTTTGCAAAATAAAGTAGAGTTGCTTTTGCAAATGCATCTACAGGAACTTCAAAAGTAATTTTAACGGAGGAAGCAAAAACATACATAGATATTACAGATAACTTGACCTTTTTAAGTGGGAATAAAGGATTTATTTGGAGTAGTGAGCAGGATGAATTCAATCATTTGTATTATTATAATATTAATGGAAAATTAGTAAATCAAATAACAAAGGGTAATTGGGATATTACTGAGTTTAAAGGTTATGATGAAAAACAAATACCTTATTTTATGTTTCAACAGAGCGTGGTGCCATTAACCGTGATTTATACAGTATTAAATTAAATGGTAGCTCAAAAAAACTATTATCAGGCGAAGAAGGCACAACGGATGCTGATTTTACAACAGGTTTAAAATATTACATCAGTTCTTATAGCAATGCTAATACTCCTACGGTTTTCGAATTGCATACAGCGGATGGAAAATTGGTGAAAGTTTTAGAGGATAATAGAAACCTAAAAGGAGAAAATGAAATCTTACAACATTTCTCAAAAGACTTTTTTACTTTTAAAACTTCAGAGGGCGTAGAATTGAATGGATACATGATGAAGCCTCAAAATTTTGATGCAACAAAGAAATATCCTGTTTATATGTATGCGTATAACGGTCCGGGTGCTAACGAATGCAACAATGCTTGGGATAATGATTATTTGTGGCATCAGTTATTAAATCAGGAAGGGTATATGGTAGTTTGTGTTGACGGAAGAGGTACTTTTGGCCGTGGCCGTCAATTTAAACACAGCACCTATTTACAATTAGGTAAGCTAGAAACTATCGATCAGATTGAAACAGCAAAATATTTGGGAGGTTTACCTTATGTAGATAAAACCCGTATTGGTTTCCAGGGATGGAGTTATGGTGGATATATGGCTTCTCTTTTAATTAGTAAAGGTGCTGACTATTTTAAGGCTGCTATTGCTGTGGCGCCTGTTACCAATTGGAAATACTACGATAATATTTATACAGAGCGTTTTTTACGCAAGCCAGCCGATAATAAAAGTGGTTACGAAGACAACTCGCCTGTAAATTTTGTGAAGCAGATAAAGGGTAAATTCTTATTGGTTCATGGGGCTGCTGATGATAACGTTCATTATCAAAATAGTATGGAAATGGCAAAGGCTCTTGTAATGCATAATATTCCTTTCGAATTTATGACTTATCCTAACAAAAATCATGGTATTTACGGTGGTAACACAAGGATTCACTTATACACCAAAATCCTCAATTTTGTAAAGCAAAATTTATAAATTACCTTGTCAAGGTAAATCTTGAAAAAGAACCTTGTCATATTTAGCGGTGCAGGCATTAGTGCTGAGAGCGGACTTAAAACTTTCCGGGACTCAGGTGGCTTGTGGGAGGAATTTAACATTGAAGATGTTGCTACTCCTGAGGCTTGGGTTAAAGATCAATCCTTAGTTACGCAGTTTTACAATTTACGTCGTAAACAAGTAATGGATGCTCAGCCAAATGATGCGCACCGTATTATTGCTGATTTAGAAAGTAGATTCAACGTACAAATTATTACTCAAAATATTGACGACTTACATGAACGCGCCGGCAGCAAAAACGTTTTGCATTTGCATGGTGAAATAATGAAAGTGAGAAGTTCCAGTCACCCCGAATTAGTGTATCCGCTTAATCATTGGGAAGTTAAAATAGGGGATAGATGTGATAAAGGTTCTCAGTTACGTCCACATATAGTTTGGTTTGGTGAAATGGTTCCTGAAATGGATAATGCGATTGCCATTGCAGAAAAGGCGGATTTATTTTTAGTAATTGGAACTTCTTTAAATGTTTATCCTGCTGCTGGCATTTTAAATTATGTACCAACAACATCTTTAAAATGGTTGGTCGACCCGGGCGACTTTAGTTTAGATTACGTAAATAATTTAAAGCACATTAAAAAAGTAGCGTCGGCAGGTATGCTCGAATTTTACCGTGAAATACTAACGCTGAAATAATTTTTAGATTATTGCGGCTTAGTAAATATTCCAAGAGCTTCTAACTCCTCAAGGTAAACACGTCTTCCATTATAAATAGCAGTTACGAAAGCATCGGTTTGTCCGGCTTTAATAACCTTTTTATTATGTTCGAAAGCTTCGTTTAACTTTAAGAAAGCACCACCAATTGTTATTCGGGTAATACCGTCTTCTAAAAGTAATTGTTCAACTTTTCCATAAGCTTTTAAGTGTGGATACTTGTAGTTTTTTGGATACTTATATGCAGCCACCTGAACTCTGAACTCTAATCCTGATGAAACAATATCTCCGTACATCTCAGCATACTTTTGAACTTTAGCCTGCATTGGTGTTTTTGGAACAAAATTATCTTTTGTTGAGCAACAGTTGAGTCACAACAGTAATTGCTTTTACGGTGTCTTTTACAACAGTTTTTGTTGTATCAGTAGCGGTATTGAATTCAATGTTGAATTCTTTTTCTGTAAAGTCGGTAATAGCACTTGCATCAATATCTAAAGTTCGTGCAGGAAAATCTTTATAAGTATACGTTAATTTAAAAATGGCGCCTGCCGGCAAAGTCACTAAATAATTTCCGGTTGCACTATTCGATTTCGTTTCTGTAAACTTTTTATTATTTCTTGAAGTTACTACCACTTCAATTTTTCCTTCTACCGGTTGGTTGTTCAAAGTTATCTTACCCTTTACTAAATAGGTGAGTGGTTTTTTTCCAATATAACCAGGGTCGACTAAATAAATATCGTTTAGGCCTGATCCACCTTTTTTTCCGCTCGCATAATAACCTGTACGTCCGTTTGCTGATAAAACATAATATCTATCGTCATCAGGAGTATTAATAGGATAACCAACGTTTACTGCATTTTTAAAAGTAGAGTCGATTGGATTCATTACCGCTTGAAAAATATCGTAGTACCCCATACTATTTTTTCCTTTTGAGCTATAGAATAAAGTAATTCCATCAGGGTGAATAAATGGCGCGTCGTCATCTAAGTTTGTATTAATGGAGTCACCAAGATTTATAACGTTACCCCAAGTACTGTCGGCCGATAAGGATGCGCGGTAAATATCGCGACCACCATAACCACCCGCACGCTCACTCGAGAAATAAAGGGTTTTTCCGTCAGAGGTTAAAGAACAACTCCCTTCCCATGAATAAGAATTCACTTGCCCTTTTAATTTTTGAGGAACTGTCCAAGTTGTATCGTGTAAAAAACTTACGTAAATATCACCATGGTCATCACCATTATCACGGTAAACAAAAAGTTGTTGTCCGTCAGGGCTAATAGCAATAGCTGCATCGTGTACTTTTGTATTAATAGATGAAATACCGCGTGGCTTTGTCCATTGGTCGTTAACTTTTACAGCTTGAAAAACATCTTCGTAGTAGTCGCCGTAAGGAAATGGTTGTTGCATTTTATCTAAGCGGCCACCCGTACTTTCTTTACCTACATAAGTAAAAATCATTACAGATTCATCTGCAGAAACAACAGGTACGTATTCTTCAAACTCTGTATTTAAAATTGTACCGGCATTGGTAATAGTTGCGTTAGTTGGTTTAGAATATAATTCTTTTGCGTTTAATATGTATTTTCTTAATTGTTGGGCTAAAATTTTCTCGTCTGGAAATGTACGTTTGTTAGCAATACACTGGTCAACCATCGCTAATGCCTCATCAAATTTGTAGTTATAATGATAAGCACGTGCCATATCGTATTCAATACTCTCTGCTTTTTTGTTTTTGGTATAGATTTCGTTTAGATAAGTTAGAGCATCTTCGTGTTTATCACTTCTAGATAAGCAGCATCTACCATAAACGAATTTTAGAAAATCTTCTTTAGGGTGTGATTTAAATAAATTCTCATAAATAGGCAAAGCCGCTTTATAATCCTTTTCGTCGTACATTATCAAAGCTTTTTGCATTGAATCTTGTTCGGTTTTTCTCCATTTTTGGTATTTGTTACTTGCGAAAGGTAAAAGAAAAAGTACCGTTAACAGTAGTATAAGTTTATATTTCATAGGAAATATGAATTTTAAAGTGTTGGTAATTGTATAATTGTTTACTAATATATGCATAATTTTTTAGTTTATAAATAAAGCCTAAATATAGCTTTTGGGTAAAAGAGGTGCTATAAACAAGCCATCATTAGTTCGAATTCATTAGAATAAATGTGTTCAAAATCAGTAGGATGTACTAAGTAAAATAGATTTCAGCACTAACATTAAAATTAGACAAAACCTTCTTATATTTAGGCTTCAAGCTTTCTTAAACGAGAACTGAATCATCAAAATATAATATTGAAGATGTTTTAATTACTGAATAATGTTATCTTCCTTCAAAGAGAAAAACGGCTGGTTATATTAAGTTTATCTTTATTGATCGTTGCTTTTTTATATTATTTGAGTTCTTGCTATATCAATTGTTCAAATGATGGAAGTCATTTTGCTTTAGTTAGTGCATTAGTGAATGACAAAACTACCGAGATATGTAACTATATAAATTATACCGCAAAGATAGACTATGCGGTAAAAGACGGTAAATTTTACTCGGATCGTTTGCCGGGGAATGCTTTTTAATGACACCATTTTTTCTATTTGGAAAATGTTTATCGCATTTCGGGTTTAAATCTGCAGTTGGATGGAGGCCAATTGAAGAAGTTGCTGTTGTTTTAGAAAGTAATTTATTCGGAGTATTAGGAGTGTTTTTTTTTTTTTAATTTTCCTGCATTTTAATTTTTCTTTCAAACTTTCCCTTTTTTTCGAGTCTTTCATATGCGGTCTGCACATTAAATTGGCAAGAAAGTACTCACGTTTTTTCGCATGCTGCTTCAATGTGCTTCGTGTTGATGGCAATTTATTTTTTATTGAAATCTGAAAGCATTTGTCATTCAAAGTTTTTATTGGCGGTTTTTTTCCTTTCCTATTCCTTAATCATAGAATTACAAAATTTAATTTTATTTATTCCCCTAATACTTTATGTTTTTAAATCAAATAAAATAAATTTGAAGAGTCAACCTGAATCACTGAAATATGTAGGGTATTCGTTTTTAATCCTATTAATTTGTTTCTCTGCCTTATTAGCATATAATTATTTAGCTTTTGGTGAGTGGTTTCTTAAATCTAACAAGTACAATCCGCTTTTTCCGGAGGAAGCATCGTTTTTCACCTCCTTGTCGGGAAATTTTTTGAAGGGTTTAGACACTTTGTTCACCAATTTTAAACAAATTGAATTACTTTATAAATGGGATATCGGAGTCCGAAATGAATCTCCGGGATTACTATTAGTCACACCTTTGCTGCTGTTTTCAATACCTGGATTTGTTTTATTTTATAGAAGTAAACGTAACGAAGCGATTCTGTTTTTATTAATAATAGTGATTAATGTGGTAATAGCAGCTCTTCATAAAACTGTTCTTACCCGACATATTTTTACAATAACTCCTTTTTTATTTTTCCCAATAATTTTTGTTAATCGTTATTTTATTACAAGTAGGAATATTATTTTAAAGACAGCCTATATAATTGTATTTGCCTTGCTTGCAAGTTGGTCGGTTGCTAGAGTGTTTTATTCAATCCACACCTATTATGGTAGAGACTTATCTAATATTTTTCCGTTTAAAAACGAATTATCCGTGTTTTTTATTTTTATTTTGCTAATAGGAATTGTTTGTTGCTTAATAATTTTACTAAGAAATCTTTTCTTAAAAAGCTAATTAACACTATTGAAGGGAAATAAATAATAGATAGTTTAACTATCTTATATTTTTTTACAATGATATTTTAACTCCTTTTACAATTTTTGTAGATGTAAAAATGTAATTGTTTTGTTTAAATAGTTCAAAAATCTTAGTGTTGTCATCTTGCTTTTCAAAAGTTTGACAAAAGATAATTTTATTTTCTCCATTAAAGGGAATCGTGGATAAATCTAATCGATCTTCAAGTTCAAATATTTTTTGCTTTTGAAGGTTGTTTGTCAAATTCTTATAATCTTTAAAATTAGAAATATCAAAATAATAGGCAAATATTGCGGTAACATCTTTGGTTTGTATAAGAACCAAAGGATTAGCTTGCTCTTTAAATTTTTTTACAACCAATGATGCCAATTTAAAGTCCATTGTTTTTGATGGATTAAGATTAATTGAATATATGGTCAATCCTATTAAGGGAATGAAGATTATACCTGCGAATTTATGTAGATTAGTTATAAAATGACTAAGCAATATTAAAACAAAGGGTACTGTGAACAAAATATACCTAGCTAAAAAGATTGGTTTATACATGCCAACAAAATATGTAATGCAAATGCATCCAATGGAAAGAAATGCAGAATAAATTAGAATTAGATTTTGATCTTTGTTACTTTTTTTTCTAAGAATAATCAAAGTGATTATTGAAATTAAAAAGAGAGTTAAAAATACAATCCAAATGGCCTCCCCGAAGAAGAGACTGAAAGAGCTTTTTAGTTGTTTTGAATCTGCAGTTTTTAGCCAGAAAGTTTTCCCTTCTTTATTAAATGATAACATTACATGAAATTGCTTTTAGTGAAACGAAGGAAAACGAATAACGAACAAATAATAATTGAAATGCTAAATTGCTTTAATAAATCTCTTTTAATGAAATGAGAAAGATTAATTGAAATACTAGTACTAAGCCTGCAATATAGTGGGTGTATACAATAAGGAAATTGACAAGCCCTAAGTAAAAAATTGACAAGTAAGTTCTTTTTTCAATTAAATTGAAGAAGCAAATTGTTGAAATAAGAACAAGTAACACAACCAGTGAATAACAGCGCGCCTCGTGACTATACTCGTAGGAGAAATTATGAAATGAAAATAAAAGAGCAGCACTAATTGCAGTAACCAAGTTGAAGTGCTTTTTAAGAAAGGAATATAATAAGCAGACAGATATGGAGCTGAATAAGACACTTAGGAAACGGATACCGAATTCAGATATTCCGAAGATTTTTGCCCATACCCATAAACAATAATAATAAATGGAGGATTATTGTCCCATTCAGACATGTGTTTTATATGGCCAAAATCGAGCAGAGTAGCTTTACACTTACAATTTCATCGTACCAAAATGGTTCTGAATCCAGAAATGAAATTTTAAGCAGTATATTGAAAATAAATAAACCCGTAAGGATTAAAAGATGAACCAGTTTCGAATTGGTATTAATCGAATTTAACATACCCCTTTATTCAGTTTTAATAACTTTAAAAGTTTTCGAATAATTTTCATCTATGATAGTAATGAAATAAATTCCTTCATTCAGCGAATGTAAATTTATAATTGTCTTATTTTCCTTTAAATCTTTATTTAAAATTAATTTGCCTAAGGCGTCAGAAAGATAAATGAACCCCTTACCTGAAAAAGTCGCACTATAAATTTCAACTTCGTTTGTCGTGATAGTTGGATATACATTATAAAGATTGGGCTCATCTTTTATTTCTTCAATACCAATAATACTACTTAAACCGAGTATGGATACACTGTCAACTTTCAATAGAAAAACATCACTTAAATTGGCATCATATCCTTTTGTATAACCAACACCTATGAATCCCTTGTCTTTTGTTTTTTGATAAGCAATAAATTTGGTCAGGATCAAACGAACCGTATTTTGTTGCCACTAAGTAAATGTTATTTGCAAATATGGAAACCATTGGCTCCTCTCTTTGATCAAATGGTGATTTAATGCTTTTTCTTATATAGTAAAATTCATCACCTCTGAAATGGCAATTCGTTAAATATTGTTCGTCATTTTGCTCATGATATGAATGAATAAAGCTAGATTGGGAAACTCCATTCTGGTTAAGCACAACTATCATTGCCCAAGAAGAATCGACGCCTAATGAATCGTATCCGCCACATAAATGAAAATTATTATTATTTGGATTTTCTTTTATGTCATTAAAAAATTGATTTTTATTTCCTGAGCCATACTTTAAAGATAGTATTGAATCGCCGGCCAAGCCAGTTTTAAGTAACCAGGCATCGCCTTTAACATCTCCCAAACTTTTTGTGCTTCCTGCAAAAGCATATTGATTATTATAAGTTAAAACAAAGGATTTGAATTCATCATCTTCAGGGCCGCCATAAGTTTTTTGCCAACCAAGATTGCCATTAATTCCGATTTTTAAAATGTAGCCATCAGACTTTCCATAACCGAAACTATAAGTAGTGCCTGCAATAATTAAACTGTCGCCTGTTGCTGATGCCTTAACACAATTTCCAAAATCCCAATCTAAGCCTCCAAATGCTTTTTGCCATATTAAATTACCCGTTTTATCAGTTCTCACAACTAATACATCATATCCGCCTGAACCAAATGAATTAGTGTATCCGGCAATAACAAAACCTGAATCAGATAATTGCGCACTCCAGCCCATGTCAACAAATGCTAAATACACATCGCTATTTCCATTCCCAAAACTTCCGGTTGATCCCGTTACAGCATATTGTCCGTTTAGTGTTTGAATCACACCATACCCTATATCATGACCAACCTCCAAATCGCGTATAAAATTTACGCGGAGCCTGAGCGTTTAAGTAAAAGTTAGCAAAAAGTAACATGAATAATAAATACTTTTCATTCTAATTAAATTTTTAGCAATACTAAAATAAGCGCCTTGTCCGTAAGTTTGTTTTGGTAGAATATAACCTTGTAAACTATTGCTGCCCAATTTTACAAACCAATTTTTATTATTGTAAACTAAACCAATGCCTGTATTCAAGCGGGCATAACCACCATAACCTACATGAACACTTATTGTGAATCTATTCGCGATTTTGTATTCAGGCTCAACAAAAACATAAGGTTTGAAATTAGCATGAAATATATATCTGAAGCCAGTATTTAAGGCGAATTGCCTGCTGAAAGTAAATTTTGTTGATGATAATTAAATTGGTAGGAATATTGGTGTTGAATTCCTCCTGACGTGCATTGGTTGCTTTGCGGATTACACTGTCTGTATTTACTTTTTTGTAATGTAGAGTCTTTTAAATCCAAAATATTATTAATGTGATAACCATCGAATTTTAAAACTGAATCACTGCTGTATTGAACACTTTTTTCGGACCAATGAATAAATCCAATGTTGTTAGCGTTTACAGTTAAAACACTTTGGCGACCAATTCGGCTCTTGTAAGGTGTTTCAAAAAGATATCTGCGCTGGCGCCAATACCATTAAACGTCCATATATTTTTTTTTTAGCTGAGGTATCACTAATCGCCATATTAAAATTGGAATTGAAAATTAATTCTGTACCATCGGCATTAGTGTACAATGATGAATTCTCATTGGCTTTAATGTAAAATAATTGCTCGCCTTTTAAGAACGAAACAGAGATGCCAATTTTGGCAGTTGAATCTACCTGATGCATAATAACGCCAAATTTTAGTTCCTGAAACGCAAAGCGTTAATATTGGTGCCGCTAAAATTTGCTGTCTTATCTGGGTAATGGTTTGTTTCCGTAAAGGACTAATTGATAAAAATTTTGTGTAAGTAGCATTTAATATTTCCTGATTCTTTACACCAATTAAAAATCGAATTTCGATGTTCCTTTAACAAATAAACTATTGTCGTAATTTAGATTAATGCCGAGTTGATTATACCTGCATTCTATTGAGGGCATTATCTTCATTTTTGTCGATGTCCGCCAAACAAAAATCTATTCATCATAGCGTTTTGAATACCATTAGAACCCACTTCTCCATAATCGGTTTCTAAAGAAACGCTTCTTCCAGTACTTTCGTAGTTTAGGAATTCGGGCTATTGTATTGTGATTTCGCCAATTGAGCAAACAAACAAAGCCAAACAAGTATAAGATTAAGTGTTTCTTAACATGATTATTTTTTCCTGGCTTTGTGATTAACATCCAAACTTAAAATTAAGTCGAGGTTGTAAGACTCTAATAATTTAATATCAGGTGGTTGTGGTGGTAAGTTAAATTGCGAAACAAATTTTATGAATTTGCATTGCTTCTAGGTTTTGAAGTTTAGGTTGAGTTAAATTAATTTTTTAATTCGGTGTACTCCGCTTTGAATAACAATGTTATTTATATCAACGGTCCTTCTTTTATAACATTGGCCTGGAACATTAAACAATGAATCAATAATTTGCTCTTGTTCATTCAGGATATACCCTTGTATTACGGCATTAAAAGGAAATCCATTGGTACACTGTAAAACTTTATGTCGCTACAACTGATATTTTGTCGATTTGGTTTATACAGAAGAACTAATAGCGCTTTTGAAAACGAGTTTAAAATAATCGGCGCGTATTTGAAGTGGCATGTCCACATCCGCATAAATATCAATGCCTGTATTTAGAAAAGCGAATCGTTAGATGCCGAGATGTTCCCGAGTGGGTTAACACTAATTTTACCTTTGATAAGTTAAAAAGTCAGGAAGGTTTTCTACATCGGTTTAAGGTTAGAACTGAAGGTTAATAGAAACGTGCTTTTATAGAAGGAAAACAGGATTCTGAAAGTTTGAAGGTTTTCCCGCTTTGTTAATGTTGATGTTAGATAAAACGGAAGTATTAAGTGTATAATGGGCAGTGTTACTTGTTGTGTTTACTGACTTGATATTTGTTAACTACGCATTTATATCAACACCAAATCTACTTACAATTTTAAAGTTGATGAAAGCTGAGTTGATTTGAAAATTACTTACTTGTAAATTATTACTGATGTTTAAAGCAACTGAATCGTAAGGTAAATCAATATTCTCCGCTGACCCGAAATAACCCCACGTAAGTAGGGAACTAATTTTGTACAAGAGTCATTGTTTTTACACCTTGTCCGCCCCAAAGAGTATCGGCTTGTAAAGTAGCAGTACTTTCACACTCAATAACCTGTAATAACGAATTTCCACTTTGTTGAGTGGAATGCCATTTAATTTTACTGAATAACCACCCGAGGTCGTACTACTTCACGCTGTTGTTGGTGCCCGGATTAACGGTTTCATTAATTGTAATGGCAATCCGTATTTGGTGGTGTAAGGTAATACTAAAGTAAACGCTAAGGGTTGTGTGTAGGTAGTCATATAAATCATTTTAATTGACCGTTATTAATGATAGCCGTTTTAAGTTCAACACCGTTATTGATATTAAAACTGATTTCCGAGCTTGGGGAAAGATGGAACATTGTTGCCGGGCGGTAAAATAATTTGAACCTACAGGCATTGTAAATTGTAATCCAAAATGGTGTCCGGTATTTTAACTAATGAATCTAGTTGAAAGCCCGCAATTTTTTTCGGGAGAAGCAAATGTAATAGCCCTGTTTGATCAGAAGAAAAGAGAGGGTATCGCTAAAAGATTCTTAATATTTAGCTTACTTCGCAACAGGCGCTTCGATATCTACAGTCCCAATCGGTTTCAACTGATTTGCGGTACGGATGGAATCACGGCAAGAATGAGAAGAAAGAGGGGCTTATTTTGAGAATGAAGCGCATTATACAAATATAACGAATTTTCAGGTGAAAGGTTGGGTAAAGCCCTCATTAAAAGGCTCGTAATTAACGACTTGTATTAAATTATCCTCATTTTATCCAATTCGTGCAAAGAAGCCTTTTAATTTCTTAAATTTATGTGATGAAATTTTTACTCTCTATTCTCGTTTTTTCTTGGTTTTTCGGTTTTCGGTTAATTCTCAAACCTTAAATTATTACTATGGTAATTTACATGCGCATACTGGTTATTCTGATGGGAATAAGGATGCGACCACAACCGGAGTATCTACGCCGTCGGCAAGTTATGCCTATGCAAAACTGTCGCAGAATTTCGATTTTTTAGGAATTTCAGAACACAATCATTATTCATCTGCTAATAATCCGGGTATGCTCTTAGCGTTGTACTCACAAGGTTTAGCCCAAGCTGCAGCTGCAACAACCCCACTTTTTTTATGTATGTTCGGAATGGAGTGGGGCGTAAGTACCCAAAGCTTTAGCGGACATCTGTTAATTTATGGTTTTAATCAATTAATAGGTTGGGAGACGGTTAGCTCAGCTCCTAATTATGATATCTATAATGATAAATTAGACTATGATGGTTTGTTTAATAAGATAAAAAATAACCCGAATGCTTTCAGTACTCTGGCTCACCCTGGTAGTACGGATTTCGGAAATCTTTCAAACACTTCGTACAGTCCTGCTAAAGATTCTGCAATTGTAGGAACTGTTTTTAGAAGTGGTTTAGCATTAGATAATACAACAACCTACGATGCTTATCCGGCAACAGATTATTCTTGGTATTACAGAAAACTTTTAGCGCTTGGTTATCATCTAGGGGCTTCTTATGATCATGATAATCACTACACCAATTTTGGAAGAGGAAATGCCGGTCGTTTGGTTGTTATGGCACCCGCTTTAACGCAAACTGATTTAACTTTCGCTATGAAAAACATGCATTTTATGCAGTGAAGATTGGAATTGCCGAATGGATTTTAAGATTAACACCAGTATTATGGGAGATTCTACTTCAGGACTTGGACGACCAACAATAAATTTTGTACATACTGATTTAGATGGTGAAACGGCTGACAGTATTAAAGTTTGGTCGGGAATAGAAGGAAGTGGTATTTACAGTACAGTGTCGAACGTTGTAAAATCATCAAACACTTTATCGTTTACCGATAACGCAATGATACTGGAACGAATAAATATTATTTTATTGAGGTGGTACAGAATGATGGTGACAGAATTATTTCTTCACCTATTTGGTATCGCTTAAGTAATTTTGCAGGTGTAGAGGAATACAAAAATGATTTTACCTTCTTATTAGCACCAAATCCTGTAAATGGAATGTTGTATCTAAGCACTAATTTAAAGGAAGAGTATACAGTAGAAATAATTGATATCAGTGGAAAAATCATTTACACCGAAAAATTCAATAGCGAAAATGCTAAATTATCTACCGCAAACTTTGCCAGTGGTTTTTACACTGTTAAAATCAGCAATGGTAAAGTAATGCAGACTAAAAAACTGGTTATTGAATAGATTTCAGAACTTTTCTAATCGTCCTAACATCTCATCAGTAAAATCTAAGTGCGTAACAAATCGAACGGTTTGTTTTCCCGAAAGCAGCCATTTTAATATCGTTTTCTACCAGTTTCTTTTCAAAATCTAAACTACTAATTTTTGGATTGATGTCGAAAATTAAAATGTTTGTATCAACAGGTAAGATTGAATCTACGTAAGGTAATTGCTTTAATATTTTTTTCGATTTCCTTAGCGCGTTTGTGGTCCTCAGTTAAACGTTACATTATTATCCAGCGCGTAAATTCCTTGCAGCAGCAAGAAAACCCGCTTGTCGCATTCCGCCACCAAAACTTTTCTAATCTTTCTTCCTCTTTTAATAAACTCTTTTGTTCCCCACTAATACAGAACCTGCTGGTGTTCCTAATCCTTTTGATAAGCAAATCGAAATACTGTCAAATAATTCCCCTGTTTGTTGAGTTGATTCTTTTGTTTCTGCTAATGCATTAAAAATACGAGCACCATCCAAATGCAAAGCTAGTTTTTTGGTCTAAGGCACTTACATAATTTTTGAATTGGTTTTACTTGTTCAATGTTGTAATAAGAACCACCGGCTCTGTTCACAGTGTTTTCTAAACTTACCAATGAAGTCCGTGTTAACCAATCAAAATCTCCGTTAATACTGTTTTCTATTTGTGCTGCTGAAATTCTTCCACGATCGCCTTGCATTAATTTTGCTTGTACGCCTGAATTAAAGAAATCCCTCCGCCTTCGTAATTATAAATATGAGAATTCACATCACAAATTAATTCATCACCTGGTTGTGTATGTGCTTTAATTGCAATTTGGTTGGTCATAGTGCCGCTCGGACAAAACAAACCTGCTTCTTTTCCGAAGAGCGCAGCAGTTTTTTCTTCCAATGCAATTACAGTTGGATCTTCGCCAAAAACGTCATCGCCAACTTTTGCATTCATCATGGCATCCATCATGGCTTTTGTTGGTTTTGTTACTGTATCACTTCTCAAATCTATAATCATAAAATAATATTCTAAATTCTTACTTCTTATACTTATTTCTTATACTCAGTTCTTCATCATCAACATCAACCCATCTCTTACGGGCAACAATAAATTCGTTACACGTTTATCATCATTTACTTTTTTATTGAAATCGTGAATGGCTTTTGTATCCACATCCATTTCGTTTTCGGGCATCACCACTTTTCCGCTCCACAAAACGTTATCGGTAATTATCAATCCTCCTTTTTTTACTTTGTCAATTATTAAATCAAAGTACAAAGCGTAATTACGTTTATCGGCATCAATAAAAACAATATCAAAAGTTTGGGTTAGGGTAGGAATCAATTTTGTAGCATCGCCTGTTTTTAATTCAATTTGTTTTGCATAAGCCGAGCGTTGAAATATTTTGAAGCTATGATATTGGTTTCTTCATTCGGATCAATCGTAATTAATTTTCCTTCAGCTAGTAATCCTTCTGCTAAACAAAGTGCCGAATAACCTGTATAGGTGACAGTTTCAAGAATGTTTTTTGGGGAAGCGAGTTTGGATATAAAACGTAAGACACGCCCTTGTAAATGCCCGCTACATGCGGGGCGACATAGCCTTTAAATGTGTTTCGCGGTTTAATTCGTTTAATAAAGCGGATTCAGTTTCGGTGTGTTGTTCACTGTAATTACTTATAGCTTCACTTATAAATTCCATAATCAAACCTACATTTTTTATTTATAAAACAAGTTAATGCTAACAAAAAACCCCGACTTTCGGTCGGGGTTTTGATATTTTAAATTGGATTATGCTGGTTGTTCGTCAGGAATAATTGTTCCATCAACTAAAACACGTCCGCAGTGTTCGCAAACAATATTTTTTTGTTTGTGCGGATGTCTAACTGACGCTGAGGCGGAATTTTATTATAACAATCATCGCAAGCATCACGATCAACAGTAACAACTGCTAAACCGTTACGGGTGTTAGAGCGGATACGTTTGTATGCATTTAATAAACGATCTTCATTTTGCAGCAGCAGCTTCTGATTCTTTTAATAAATCAACTTCTTCTTTTTCAGTTTCTGCAATAATTTCATCAAGCTCACCTTTTTTACTTTAAGGTCTTTAGTACGCTCTTCAAATTCAGTTTTCGACTTCTCTAATAAATCCGATTTTAAAGCAACTCCAGCTTTAGCTTCCTTAGTACGTTTTTCAGCTAACTGAATTTCCAGATTTTGGAATTCAATTTCTTTAGTGATAGCATCGTACTCACGGTTGTTACGTACTTTACCTTGCTGTGCTTCGTATTTTTTAATGTTAGCCTGAAAATCTTTAATGGCTTGTTTCTTCTCGTTGATTTGATTTTCTAACTCCTCTACCTCTGTAGTAACATTGTTTAAACGGGTTTCTAAGCCTGTAACAATATCTTCAAGATCACTAACTTCTAAAGGTAACTCACCGCGTATGGTACGCAGACGGTCGATTTTAGAGTCAATAAGTTGTAATTCGTAAAGAGAACGCAATTTTCCTTCAATGGAAGCGTCGATTTTTTCTTTAATTTTTGCGCACATAGTTAAAAATAGTTTACCGGGTTGGTGATCACTTTCGATAAATAGGGTGCAAATGTAGTAAATTTTTTCTGAATTAATTCATAAAAATCTCAGGGGTAAATTGCTCATTCTCAAAGTGTCCTGTATCGGCAATTAATATTTTGGATTCAGCATCAAAAATTCGTGGTACTTAATATCAGCACTAATGTAAGCATCTGAACCTGAATTAATTGCATTTTTGATTAAAAAAGCACCGCTTCCGCCACAAAAGGCCACTTTTTTTATTGATTTATTTAAAAGAGGGGTATGCTTCAAAACTTTTAGATGAAATGCCTTTTTTACCAGGTTCAAAAACTCGGTTTCAGACAAAGCTTTTTCAAATTCACCGGTCATTCCGCTTCCTATGTTTTGATAAGTGTTTTCTAGTGGGTATACATCAAAAGCAACCTCTTCGTAGGGATGATTGGTTAGTAAATTTTTAGAATGCGACTTTCATTAACGGCTTCAAAATCACTTCAATACGCGTTTCGGTTTCATTACTAATTTTTCCTTTTTCTCCAATAAATGGATTTGAGTTTTCGTTACCTCTAAAAGTTCCGATTCCTGAAATATTGAAACTGCAATTATCGTAATTACCAATATTTCCGGCACCTGCTTCAAATAAACTGTCTCTTACTTTTTCAAGATGCGTGACGGGAACATAAGTCACTAACTTTTTAAGTAATTGTTTTTTGGGAGATAAAATTTTGAGATTCGTTAATCCTAATTTCTCTGCAATCTTAGCATTCACACCATGTTTTACGTTATCTAAATTAGTGTGTGCTGCATAAATAGCAATATTGTTTTGAATAGCTTTTATAACTGTACGCTCAACATAATTTGCGCCGGTTAGTCGTTTTAGTCCGCCAAAAATAATAGGGTGATGTGCTATAATTAAATTACATTTTAGTTTAATGGCTTCATCAATTACTTCTTCCACGCAATCCAAACTCAATAAAACACCGGTAATTTTTTCGTCTTTGTTTCCCACTAATAAACCGCTGTTATCGTAAGTTTCCTGATAAGCGGGAGGAGCAAATTTTTCTATTTCTGAAATGACATCTTTTATATACATAAAACAAAGTAACAAAAAAAAACGGGCTGAAAATTCAACCCGTTTAACATTAATCTTTTTTTTTCTTATTTTTTCCAACTCTTGAAAGAGCTTCCCATTTCTTTGATAATGGCTTTAACAGCTCCTGCCCAGTAATTCCTCATTCCAATGCCTTTAGCAGTTCCGCTAATCTTTTCACAAATCAATACTTTCTTTGTGGCAATATCAAAAAAGGTAACATAAACATCTGCAACTTGCGAACCCTTATTAAAATTCTCAATGATATAAGCTAAACCAACACCTTCTTTTTTATCATTAGAAGCGTATTTTTTTACCATAGCGTCAATTGATGATTTTTCAATTTTTCCGGGATTAACATCCATACATCCATCCGGATCAATTTTACTGTTAAGCGTGTTAATTGTAGCAATGTCGTAATAAACACTTTCTTTATTTAAAGCTTTTTAATATCAAAATTTTGCTGCTCGTTTTGGATTAAAGCATTCCATTGTGGAATCCATTTATTACGCATGTCGCCACCCGTTGCAGGCATAGCACCCATACCTTGGTCGAACTGACCAACAAATTTTGCTTTGGTAAAATCCATTCCAAACCAAACAATTTCAGTAGCCGAAAACACTTTTGATGCGTCTTGAGCTTTTAAAGCTATACCGCTTAATAACAACAGACCAAATACTAAATTTTTCATTTCAATACGTTTTTGTGATTACGATTCAAAATTATCCAATCAGCAACAAACAGCAAAATATTTAACGTAATGTTTATCATTATTTTTGATTTGATTATCTCAGAAAAAAAACTTCATATTTAAAAAGTCTGAAAGAACTAAGTAAAATACCACTTTTACCATTAGCCCTATTGTTTGGGCTTGTCACATTTATTCGCAATCGTTTATATGATTTAGGGTTTATAAAATCTCACCATCCTTTAAAACATACTATTTGTGTGGGTAATTTATCGGTAGGAGGAAGCGGTAAAACCCCGCACGTAGAATATTTGATTAACCTTTTAAAATCTGAATACACCTTAGCCACTTTAAGCAGAGGATACAAACGTAAAACTTCAGGATACATTATTGCAAATGATAAAAGTACAGCCGAAGATATTGGTGATGAACCTTTATTATATAAAACCAAACATCCGGATTTAACGGTTTGCGTGGAAGTGAATCGAGTAAAGGGTGTGAAAAAATTGGCAGAGCATGAACCCTCGCCACATGTTATAATTTTGGATGATGCCTTTCAACATCGCCCCATAAAATGTGGTTTAAATATTGTAGTGAGTGAGTATGAAAATTTATACTACAATGATTTTTTGATGCCGGTTGGAAGATTGCGCGAAAGTAAATCTGGAATGCATCGTGCTGATATTATTGTGATAAGTAAAACCCCCGAAAAAACTACACCTGTTGAAATACGAAATGTATTAAAGGATGTAAAACCACTACCACATCAACATGTGTTTTTTAGTTATCTGAAATATGGCGATTTATATTCGATAAGTAACATAAATGAAACCGTAAATACGTTGCAAGATTTATTCCGTTTTCGTTTAATTGTGTTTACAGGCATTGCAAATCCATCACCAATGATTACGTATTTAAAGGAATATTCGGCTGGAGTAAGTCATTTGCCTTTTGACGATCATCATGATTATACAGTTGCTGATATAGCTAATATTCAGAAGTATTACGAGTCGTTTGAAGGTGGTAATAAATTAATTGTGACTACTGAAAAAGATTTAATGCGATTGAAAACGCCTGAAATTTGGGCAATTGCCGAAAGAATGAATATTTTTGTACTTCCTGTTGAAGTTACATTTAAAGATAAAGCAGAAGAGTTTAACGAGATTATGTTAAAGGATGTTAGAACAAATAGAATTTACCAAAAGTATACGTGAGAAAACAAATAATTTTGTGCCGGAAGTAGGCATAATTTTAGGTACAGGTTTGGGCGGCTTAGTAAAAGAAATTACCGTTGAGCATGTTTTGCCTTACGAAAGCATTCCTAATTTTCCTGTTTCTACAGTTGAAGGGCATAGCGGAAAATTAATTTTCGGAGTATTAGGCGGAAAAAATGTGGTGGCTATGCAAGGTCGTTTTCATTTTTATGAGGGCTATAATATGCAACAAGTTACTTTCCCGGTACGGGTAATGAAAGCACTTGGTGTAAAAACGTTATGTGTGAGTAATGCTGCGGGTGGAATGAATCCTGCCTTTGAAGTAGGTGAGATTATGATTATCACCGATCATATTAATTTATTTCAACCAATCCTTTAATTGGAAAAAATATAAATGAATTAGGTCCGCGTTTTCCGGACATGAGTGAAGCTTACAATAAAAAGTATGTTGAACTCGCTCTTAAAATTGCGAAAGAAAAAAATATTAAAGTTAGTACAGGAGTTTACGCAGGTTTAACCGGACCATGTTTTGAAACACCGGCTGAATACAGATATTTATGGCGTATTGGTGCTGATGTTGTTGGGATGAGTACAGTACCTGAAGTTATTGTTGCCGTTCATGGCGGCATGAGCGTATTCGGTGTTAGTATTGTAACCGATTTAGGTGTTGAAGGAAAAGTGTTTAATGTAAGTCACGAAGAAGTACAAGCAGTAGCCAATCAACAAGAACCTAAAATGAGTTTGTTGGTGAAAGAATTGGTGTCAAGACTTTAAACAGATTTTGATTTCGCTTGTTTGATATAATAAATGCTTACTGAAATCATTCCCATTACAAAAGGTATTCCAGCATAATTTTTGTATTCAACAAATCCAAAAAACTCTGAGCACATCCAATAGGAGTTAGCGGTAATCCAAAAACAGATAGCGAGATTAATGTAAAACTCGTTATAACCTCTAGATTTAAATAAAATGTAGAGGGCCATTAAAACAGTTGGAATAACCATTGTTATTCCTAACCAACGCCACTCTAACATCCAGCAAGTGTCTTTTAATAACCAAAGCGGAATGTGCATGTTTTCCCAAAATCTGGTTTCGGGCAAACTCTGCCAATTATTTTGAGATGTATTTTCGGTGGGCTTTTCAGACATAACGTTTACAAATGAATACATTTTTTACGTTTTAAAAAAGCTTACCTTTAAACTTCTGGACAAAATCGAAGTCTAATTGTAAGTGGCAAACTATTCTGACGAGGAAATATTAAAAATGTATAAGGAGGAAAGCTCCCGAAACATGGCCTTGCACCACCTAATTGAAAAGTATCAGCAAAAATTATATTGGCAAATCCGTAAAATCGTTATCGATCATGATGATGCTGATGATGTAATGCAAAACACCTTTATTAAGGTGTGGAAAGGTTTAGAGAATTTTAAAGAAGAATCACAATTGTTTACATGGTTGTACAGAATCGCAACTAACGAATCACTTACCTTTTTAAGACAGAAACAGAAGCAGAATACGACATCTCTGCATCCTATTGAATATCAACTTAGTAAGTCGTTAGAAAGTGATGTCTATTTTGAGGGGGATGATATTCAGAAAAAACTGCAACAAGCCATTTTAACCTTGCCTGAAAAACAGCGGATTGTATTTAATATGCGGTATTATGATGAGATGCCTTACGAGCAGATGAGCGAAGTGCTTGAAACCTCGGTAGGTGCCTTAAAATCATCCTACCATATAGCTGCAAAAAAAATTGAAGAATTTTTGACGGCAGATTAAACCTAAAACGAATTATAGCGTCAAACCTACAAAATGAGCAAGAACGAAGAAAATAACAATAAGCACAACAAGGAGAATAATCCATTCTCGTTGCCGGAAGGTTATTTTAACTCATTTGGTAAAAAGATGATGTTGAAGATAGAGTTGGCTGAAGAATTGAAGGAGTTCAAAATATTATCTTCAATAGATAAGTCGTTACCATTTACTACACCGGATAATTATTTTGCGAAGTTGGAAGTGAAATCAGAATTATCGGCGTATCCAAAATTATCAGAAGTTAAAAAGAAAAATGGTTTTGTTACACCTGAATTATATTTTGAAACTTCTGCAGAAGCAATTAAAACAAAGATTGAAGTTGCTGAAGAATTAAAAGCTTATCCAACACTTTATTCTTTAAATAAAGAGAATGCCTTTGTTACACCTCAAAATTATTTTGAAGGTTTAAGTCACAAAGTACGTGAAGAGATATTTGCTACAAAGCAAGAAAATGGATTTGGAAGAGTTTTACAAATTGTATTCAGCAAACAAACAGCTTATGCTATTGCTGCTACTTTAGTCATTAGTTTCGGATTATATTTTTATGATTCAGGTGAAGAAACCGTTGCGAGTAATTGCGGCACTTTAGCGTGTTTAGATAAGAGCGAAATTTTTAAAGGGAATCAGTTGTTGAATTTAGATGAAGATGCTTTAATGGAAATGGTAAACACCGAAAAATTATCAAAAAACTTAAAAGAGAATTTAAAGAAAACCGCTACCGAAAGTAGCGCGCAAAACCAAGAAGATTACGCTTTAGAAAATATTGATGTTAACGATATTGCAGATGAAATCTAGTTTTAAATACATACTTGCTTTTGTGATTGCTGTATTTGCAACTACTACTTCTTATGCCCAGCCCGGTAAGCATAACAAGGTGGAGGCATTGAGAGTTTCGTTTATTACAGAAAAAATAAGCTTAACACCCGGTGAAGCGCAAGGGTTTTGGCCTTTATATAATGAGTATAACGATAAGATTAAATTCGCGCGGAAAAATTTCCGTCAGCAATATGGTAACGTAACGGATTTTAAAACCGATAAAGAAGCAGATGATTTTTTGGCGGCAGAACTAAAACTACAACAAACCGAAGTAGATTTGCAAAAGGAGTACTTTGATAAATTCAAAAAAATATTGGGTTCTAAAAAAACAGGTTTATTAAAAAAGGCTGAAGAGGAATTTAAGAAAGAGATCATCAAAACTATTAAAGGTAACGGCAACGATTCGTGAGCAATCATCAAAAAGTGATATTCCGTTTTGTAATGCTGGGCTTTTATATAGGGCTCAGTTATTCGTTTTATGCCCAAAAGGATTCTACCGCAAATTTTACTACAAAAAAAGTAAAGAAATTTAAAGAGCCTAAACACTTTTTTAGCAATACTATTTTTTTAGACTCCTATCACAAACCTTCGGTTGATTTAAGAGACACTTCGCGTATCGGAAAGCAATTAGGCTCTTATGGCATCAATCAAAATTGCATTAGTTTCTATTCGCCGTTAGTTACCATTAATAAATATAACCGCGATAGCAGTGTGAATTCTAATTTTCATTTGTTATTGGCGGGTACTGCTTATTATTTGCAACCGGTTTTCTCGGGTATTTCAAAGCATACTCTTGCCAAATATGGTCTGGGTATACGTGCAATTTATAACACCGGAAAGAAATCTATTTTCTTTATTGAATCTACTCCCTTTTTAACACAAGATATTACAGCTGGTAGTAGTGATAAAGGAACTTGGCGTATGTCGGGAACATTATTATGGAGTTATTCTCCCGGCACTCACTTTAATTTACGCTTAGGCGCCACCAAATCATTTTTATGGGGTAATCGTTTCTATTTACCATTTGTTGGTTTACGATTCGGAAAAGTGGATGGGTTTAATTTCAGTGTACAATTTCCAAAAAACATTAGCTTTAATTTGCCAATAGGAAATGTATTCCGTTTGTCATTATATTCAAAGCCACAAGGCGGTGTGTTTAATTTCTCGAACCGCGATACAGTTTACGATAATAAGTATTACAAGAATACAAATATCAGTAACGATAGAGTCATTCATTTCGGTCGTTACGAATTATTAACCGGTATGAGAATGGATGTAGTGCCTTGCCGTTGGATGAGTTTTTATATCTCAACGGGATTCAGTACTAAAAACGGCATCGCGTTTTATTCAAACAACTTTAATAAAAATAATAAAAATAAAAGCTACGGCGATTTTTATGCGCGTGCTCCAAAAAATTCAGTATTCATTAATTTAGGATTAGTTTTCAGAATTGGAAGAACCAAATCATATTACAATAATAAAAACATGTACGAGACCATCGATTTAAATAATTCGATTGATCCGGGTGATAATAATGTAAATCCCGGTAACGGAAGTATCGTCATCCCTAAAAAGAAAATCCCTAAGAGTTTAAAGCCTTCCGAGATTCAGGATTTAATTGACGCAAATGATTTTTAATGATTGTCAGTTCGAGCGGAGTCGAGAACTGGTTCATTATATTCTTAGTAAATTAAATATATGTCTCGACTTCGCTCGACAAGACATCTACTTTTTCATTAAAATCATCTCCATTCCAAATTCTATTACCTGATAAAATAATCGAACACGTGATTCTTTTATAGGCACTGAATTAAACTCGGCCCCATAAATAATATTCGCAAAAAAATTATCGCCGTTATAACCAAATTGCGCACGGGCATTAGCGTAAGTTGGAATGTTTAGTCGCCATAAATTTCTACCGGGTTGTTGGTAGTTTTGAATTTGAATGCCACTTCCAATTAAAACAACAGGCGTTAAATGAAATTTCCCCATTACAAATTGATAACCTGCTCCTAAACTTATTACAGTAGTTAAAAAATCGCCAGCAATAAAATGATCGAGATTAGGATAATTTACATCTTGATTACCTGGAACAATATTACTATCAGTTTCAATTCTTTGATACCGTTCTGAAACTGTCATTAGAAAAGAACCGGCACTTTTCTTTTGTCGTTCTGATTGTGCAAAAGCAGCATTTAACGAAAAGTTTTTATTGAAATTAAATCCCAAATTCATACCACCTTCAATAATGTGTAAGTTTTTTGATTTTGGAAAACCTAAAGAATCTTCGCGCCAAGTCGGATAGAATTTTTGATAATTATCTAAATAAAATCCACGGTAATCTCTGTAAAAAACGGTCCACGCCACAATTCGTCCCTGAAAATTGATAAAATAATCCTGATAAGTTGTTTTCCCGAATTTCTTTTCGTGCTCAGCAGTTCCTGGTAAACGGAAACCCATGGAGATGTAAAATTTCTTTATCCGTAAGGCACCACCAACAACTCCTGGAATAGAAGGTTTCCAATTAAAGCTTTCGCCGTTTTTATCGCGGTTACTCACATTAAAAATAATGCCAGGAAAAACATATTTTGGTTTTAATAAAAAGTTTTTTGAAACACAGTAATGTTTTCAGGAACACCATTACGCTTTTTTTTACAGCACGCAAACTATCTTTAACAGCTTTCTTACGTTGCTTTTCATGTTCAATACGTTTTTGCTCTGCAAGTTTTTTTTCTTTTCTGGTTTGAGAAAAGGAAGAAGTAGAATAGGTGAGGAGGACAATAAGAAAAGCGAAAAAATACTTCCCCATAAAGTTTAAAAAATATGTTTCTCGGCGTGATAAGATGAACGAACCAAAGGACCACTTTCCACAAAGCGGAAACCTTTTTCTAAAGCAATCTCTTTATACTTTTTAAATTCATCAGGATGTACAAATCTTGCAACTGGTAAATGTTTTGGAGTTGGTTGTAAATACTGACCGATAGTCATAACATCACAATTTACATTGCGTAAATCGTTAATGGTTTCTAAAACTTCTTCTTCAGTTTCGCCTAAGCCTAACATTAAACCACTTTTTGTTTTAACGCCTGCATCATGCAAACGTTTAATCACTTCTAAACTTCTATCGTATTTTGCTTGTATACGAACTTGTGCAGTTAATCTTCTTACGGTTTCAATGTTGTGCGAAACAATATCCGGCTTCACATCAATAATACGTTGTAAATTATCCCAGTTACCTGCAAAATCAGGAATTAAACATTCAAATTTTGTTTCCGGACTAATAGCTCTAATTTCTTTAATAGTTTCCGCCCAAATGATAGAACCACCATCTTTTAAATCATCGCGATCCACTGAAGTAATAACACAATGTTTAACACCCATTAATTTTACAGAGTTAGCAACACGTTTTGGTTCATCCCAATCAGCTGCTTTTGGTTTACCTGTTGCAACAGCACAGAAACCACAAGAGCGCGTACAGATATTTCCTAATATCATAAACGTTGCGGTGCCTGCGCCCCAGCATTCGCCCATATTGGGACAATTACCGCTTTCGCAAATGGTGTGTAATTTGTGTTTGCTAACTATGCCGCGAACTTTAAGGTAATCTTCACCAATTGGTAATTTTACTCTTAACCAATCAGGTTTTTTTATTCTAAGTTCTGGGGTGTTTTCGATTTCCATTTTGTTTGTCCTGAGCTTATCGAAGGATTAAAACCATTTCTTGCCAAATACAAATCCAACGTATAATGTTACTACAACATTTTCGCCGGGATTTTTTGCCATAATGGGAAGTGCTTTTGGATAGTAATCGCAAGATACACCGGTTTCGATAGCGCGTACCCAATGTGAGTAAGGCGCGTATTCAAAACTCATATTTACTTTTCCGTGTATTGCGGGATATAATTTTATTTCATCTAATCCATTTATAAAAGGACCTTTACCAACAACACTGTCTTGCGTAAAATTTTCTTCATCATATTTTACAGACTCAGGACCTCTTGTTGCTCCGCTACCGCGATATACTAAAACGTAATATGGTTTTGCGATGGCAAGTGTACCGCCAATAACATATGAGCAACGGATTTCAACAGCCTTTCTGTCGGAGCGTTTAAAAATCACATTTTGTAAACCTGTACCAACGCGGATTAAAGCCACGTTATTAATTTTCCGTACACAAAACGTTTTGCGTTTTCTTCTGTACTTTTTACTTTAATTTCTTTAGGATGTTTTAAGGTTAATCCTTCAAACTCTAATAATGATTTTGTTTTAGCACTAAGGTGTTTTCCGCGACGGTAACCAACACCAAATCCGCGGGTGTGAGCAAAAACTTTAAAAGTGGCTTCGTGACGGAATAAAACATTAACCTCCTGACCTTTTTCCATAGCTTCTAAAGTACTTTGCGAAAAAGTATTTAGCGACAAAAAATAAGGCTGAAATGAAAGCTATCCGTTTAAAAGTCATTGAAACAAAATTACATAATTTTGACCTTTAAACCTACTTTTGGTGAGAAGCTAAAACCTTAAAAAATGATAACAAGCACAGTAAAATATCCAGGAGAATTAAGAACCGAAGCCGTTCACGTTAAGAGTGGAAACGTAATAATAACCGATGCCCCAACCGATAACCATGGTAAAGGTGAAGCCTTCTCGCCAACTGATTTAGTGGCTACAGCTTTAGCCTCTTGTATGATTTCGGTAATGGGAATTGTATCTATGAAAGAAGGTATAACCACTACCGATGGGGCAACCGCTGAGGTTACCAAAGTAATGTATGCAGAGCCCAGAAGAATAGGGGAGATACATGTTAAAATGATAATGCCTAAAAAAGATTTTACAGATAAAGAGAAGAAAATGTACGAACACGCTGCTCATACTTGTCCGGTTGCAAAGAGTTTGCACCCCGATTTAAAGCAAGTAATAACTTTTGTTTGGTAAGGTTTTGATAGGGATAAACACAAAAGCCCTGACGTTGTTGTCAGGGCTTTTTTTATTATGATAACAATAGATTAAGCTTGGCTTAAGCTACTTTAGAATGTTGCGTTGGAGTGTTTACTTTAGAATATGCAGGACACTTTTCGTGCGATTTGCAAGAAGAGAAAGTAACCGCTACGAAAGCGAAAGCAGAAGCAAGGATGATAACTTTTTTCATGAGTATAAAATGTTTATTTTAACAAATATAAGATATTATCAAAAATAATGAAAAAAATGTTTTTCACAATGTTAAAATCAGGGGTATCTTCGGCTAATGGTTAATCCTAAAATAGAGGCAGGTTGGTTAAGTGCTATTAATGAAGAGTTTACTAAGGATTACTTCATCAATTTAAAGAGCTTTTTAGTGGAGGAACGTAAACAATTTGTTACATATCCACCAGCTAGTAGAATTTTTGCCGCCTTTGATTTTACTCCTTTTGATAAGGTAAAAGTGGTGATTTTAGGACAAGACCCTTACCATGGCGATGGACAAGCTAATGGTTTATGTTTCTCGGTTGCAGATGGAATTCGGAAACCACCATCGCTAGTAAATATTTTTAAAGAGCTGAAAGAAGATAAAGGTTGTGAGATACCTGAAAGTGGAAATTTGGAAAAATGGGCTCATCAAGGTGTGTTTTTACTTAACGCAACATTAACAGTTCGAGCAAACACTGCAGGAAGCCATCAGAACAAAGGGTGGGAATTATTTACAGATGCTGTTATAAAAACTTTAAGTGATAAAAAAGAGAATCTTGTTTTTTTGTTGTGGGGAAATTACGCCAAAGCAAAAACGGTTTTAATTGATGCGAATAAACATTTAGTATTAACCGCAGCCCATCCATCACCTTTAGCCCGCGGCGCATTTTTTGGAAGTAAGCATTTTAGTCAGACTAATGCGTATTTGAAAAGTAAGGGGATTGAGGAAGTGAATTGGTGTTTGGGTTAATCCTTTTTCTTCTTCAAAAATTCATCTGTAAAATGTTTCTGAGATTTTGGTTCGCTGAATTTTCCAGAGTTGTATTCTTTGGATTTGTTTCTTGGTATGGAAAGACTTTCCCAACTAGAACTCTTAATTATTTTAGCCACGTAAACTATTTGTCCAACATGATAAGGATAATGTGCTAACTGACGGTTAATGGCTTCCATCACTGTATGTCCTTCGTTTCGGATGTAAATTATTTTTTCTAGATCTTCAGGCTTTAATTCGTTCAAGGTTTTAAATAATCGGCCCCAGCCTTTATCCCACAAAGCAATAACTTCTGCTCTTGTTTTAATGTCATTCTCAAATTCACCATCACGGTTACGCCATTCTTTTTCACCATCAGTAGTCAAAAAATCTGTCCAACGCGAAATCATATTGCCACTTAAATGTTTTACAATGGTGGCAATGCTGTTGCAATCTTCATTCAGTTGCCAAAATAATTTCTCATCATCAACCTGAGCCATTGCTTTTTCACCCAGACTTTTGTAATACAAAAACTGACGGTTCATACTTTTTAGATAATTTTCGCTTATCATCTGTACTTATCAATCAAATAAATTAAACTTCCAATCGCAGCGGCACCTAATTCTAATTCGCGTTTATTTACTTTATCAAAAGTATCATCAGCTGTATGATGAATATCAAAATAACGTTGTCCGTCAGGTTCAAAACCAATACAAGGAACACCCATTTTTTCAAGCGGACCAATATCTGCACCACCACCACCGGGATGAATTTTAGAAATTAGATAAGGTTCAAATAATGGTTTCCAGTTTACAGCTAGATTGTATAAACCTGCTGTTGTATCAACACCAAAGCCTCTTGGTGTAAATCCACCGGCATCAGTTTCAATAGCGGCAATGTGTTTCCATTTCTTTTTTTCTGATTCTTTTCCGTAAGCTTTTCCGCCACCTAAACCATTTTCTTCATTCATAAAAGCAATAGCACGGATGCTATGTCTCGGTTTCGCCCCAATTCTTTTATACATCCCTAATACATCAATACATTGAACAACGCCGGCACCATCATCATGCGCGCCTTCGCCATTGTCCCAGCTATCTAAATGTCCGCCTGCAATAATATATTCATTTGGTTTTTCTTTACCTTTTAATTCTCCGATTACATTATAAGACAATGTATCCTTAAATGTTTTACAAGTTGATTTTAATTGAACCAAAAGTTTCGCGTCATTTTTAAGTGCTGCAGCTAAATCATCAGCCGCTTTATAACTTAAGGCGAAAGAAGGAATTTTCACATCTGCACTATCATAAGTCATAACCCCTGTGTGAGGAGAATCGTTATTTAAAGAACTCATGCTTCTTACCATTGTTGCAACAGCACCGTATTTACTTGCTTTAACAGCACCTAAATAACGATACGGAACAGTTTCGCCATAAGATTTCCCTGTAGAAATATTTTTAGGATTGAAAGCAACATTATAAAAAACGATTTTTCCTTTAATAAGATTTTTTTCGCCAAGAGATTTTAATTCTTCCCAGCTTTTTACTTCAACAACACCTGCATTTAATCCTGAAACAGGCGTTGCCGTTGAACCTCCCAAAGCACAAACATTTAAGTTTATACGTTTGCCGGGAGAAGTCGCAACACACATTTCTTTTGCACCGCGCTCCCAATGTGTTACCATACAAGGTTGCAAATAAACAGTATCAGCACCGGCCGCATACATCGCTTCTTTAGCCCACTCAACCGATTTTGCAGCCTGCGGCGAACCACTTAAACGACCACCAATTGTTTTACAAAGCACTTCCAGGTTTTTGTAGGATTTTCCCTCGGTTAAATAGTAATCGTAAATTTTACGAAGAGTAAGAGAATCTTGATATTGCGATTTTGCTGAAAGAGCTACAAAAGCTAGAAGAAGTAGAATTGTTTTTTTCATAATCTATTTAAATACTATGTCGTTTATTAATTTACTACCGCAAAAACGGTTTATGTTTGTGATTATTTGTTGCTTGTTAAAGGATAATTCCTGTTTTAGAGAAGCCGATTTCAGAGTTAAAAACAAAACAGCATCATTAAAAGAAATATCTAAGGTGTTATTGGAAACATGTTCGCCTACAATTTCAGCCCAATTTTTTTAACAGTAAAGCGACTGATTTTTACATCGAGTTTTTCTTGTTTCAAAAACTCATTAATGGCATCGCCAACTTTTATGAGGTTGCTTTTTTTCATTCTTATTTCATCACTTCAACAACACCGTTATCTACTAAAAATATTTTTTTGTCAATGTTATTAAACGCAAATAAATCTCTTATGCGATCAGGATGAGTATCTGTTATAAATACTTGTCCGAAATTATCATCACTCACCAATTCAATTAATTTACGGAATCTTGTTTCATCTAATTTATCATAAACATCATCTAAAAGCAATAAAGGTTTTGTATTCTTTTTAGTTTTTATGAATTCAAACTGAGCTAATTTTAAAGCTAGAAGATAAGATTTTTGTTGTCCCTGCGAGGCAAATTTCTTTAAACTAAATCCGTTAATGGTAAAATCTAAATCATCTTTATGCGGACCAACAGTAGTATAATGTAAAACGCGGTCGCGCTCGATAGAAGAGAGGATGGCAGTTTTATAATCGCGCTCGCCAACAGATGATTCATAAACTAAAGAGACTTCCTCTTTACTTTCGCTAATGTGTGCGTAATGTTTATTGAATAACGGAATAAACTCTTTCAAAAAATCAATTCGTATTTGTAAAATGCTTTTTCCGTGAATAATTAGTTGCTCGTCCCAAATCTCCAGAGTAACCGAATCAAAAGCTCTCGATTCCCAAAACTGTTTTAATAAAGCATTGCGTTGTTTTAATACTTGATTGTAAGCAATGAGTTTTTCTAAATACACTTTATCGTATTGCGAAATAATCCCATCAATAAATTTGCGTCTTGTTTCGCTGGTTCCATTAATCAATTCAGCATCACCCGGCGAAATCATCACCAAAGGATACATACCAATATGTTCCGATAAACGGTCGTATTCTTTTTTATCGTGTTTAAATATTTTTTTCTGATTGCGTTTTTGTCCGCAGTACACTTCAGTAGTTTCCCCATTGCGGTTATAAGTTCCCTGAATCACAAAAAAGCCTTCACCGTGTTTAATGTTTTGACTATCAATTGAGTTGAAAAAGCTCTTACAAAACGACAAATAGTGGATGGCATCGAGGATATTGGTCTTACCCATGCCGTTATTCCCTACAAGGCAATTCATCTTTTCGCTGAATTGGAGGGTCACATCCGCGTAATTTTTGAAGTTTATAAGGGAAAGTTGCTTTAAAACCATGATTTCTAGGGTAAATTTAAGGCATTTTACGGGTAAAACCCCATTTAAAATAAATTTCGGGGTTTAAATTAAAAAATCTATTTTTGCACCTTAAAATTAGTCGATAAAATGGCCGAACTTAAAGAAGAAAACCCGGTTGAAAACGTGGAAAACAACGAGAATGAAAATGTTGAGGTAGAGGAGTCGAACGAAGAAGAGAGCTCGAAGCCCAAGGTGGTTGATCCAACCCTTGAAGGACTTCAGTTTTTTTACGAGTCGAACAAAAAAATGATCAATTATGTTGGTGGTAGCATCGCATTAGTTGTTGGTTTATTTGTATTCTATAAATTTTACTATATGCCCGATAAGGAAAAGGCTGCATCCAATGAAATATTTTGGGCGCAAACTTTTTTTGAAAAGGATAGTTTCAATATCGCTTTAAAAGGCGGATACATGGTACGTACATCGGAAGGTGACAAAACTATGATGGGCTTTGAAGCAATTGCAGACGAATACGGTATTACATCGGCGGGTACTTTAGCTAATTATTATGCAGGTATTTGTTGTTTACGTACAGGTCAGTTTGAAAAAGCTATTGAGTTTTTACAAAAGTATGATGGTAATGATATGATGGTAGCACCACTTGCGATTGGTTGTATTGGTGATGCTAACATGGAGTTAAATAGAGTTGATGAAGCGTTAAAGTATTACTTAAAGGCTGCAGAAAAAAACTCGAATGATTTTACCACTCCGGTATTTTTGAAAAAAGCGGCTTTTGCTTACGAGTTAAAAAACAATTACGCAGAAGCATTAACTGTTTACGAGCGCATTAAAAAAGAACACGGTAAGAGTAATGAAGCACGTGAAATCGAAAAAAATATTTCTAAAGTAAAAGCTTTAGGTAATTTATAATTCAAACAACAAAAATCTTTATCAGCCTGCCCCAAAAAGGTGGGCTGATTTGTTTAAAAGAAAACCATGTCGAGTCAGCATAAAAATTTATCAAACTTTGAAGGCAGCAAAATAAAAAGTGCAGCAGCTTATAAATTTGGTATTGTTTGGTCGGAATGGAATCATGAAATTACCCATGCTTTATATAAAGGTGCCTTTGATACCTTAATTAAACATGGTGCTAAAGCAGAAAACATTATTTCGAAAACAGTACCAGGAAGTTTCGAATTAACTTTAGGTGCGCAGTATTTGGCCCAGGATACGGATATTGATGCGGTTATTGCATTAGGATGTGTTATTCAAGGTGAAACAAGGCATTTCGATTTTATTTGTGATGCGGTTGCTAATGGCATTACCAATCTCAATATAAAATACAACAAACCTGTTATTTTCGGTGTGTTAACACCTGATACTATGCAACAGGCTATCGACAGGGCAGGTGGAAAGCATGGTAACAAAGGCGATGAAGCTGCAGTTACTGCGATAAAAATGCTTTCGTTTTAAAATCTAAATAAATTAGTTTTTCATTCTTAAAAACGCTTCATCTTATGCGTTTATAACTTTTCAACAGTTATTAAAAGGTAGGCTTAAACCACTTTATTACTGCTAAATTTACCTCTTTAATAATGATTACTATGTCAAAATCAGATGTACTGTTAGGCCTTCAATGGGGCGATGAGGGTAAAGGAAAAATTGTTGATGTTCTAACTCCCGAATACGATATTATTGCACGTTTTCAAGGCGGACCAAATGCCGGTCACACTTTAGAGTTCAATGGCATTAAACACGTGTTGCATACAATTCCCAGTGGTATTTTCCATCCTACTGCTTTAAACATTGTTGGTAACGGTGTAGTAATTGATCCTGTTATTTTTAAAAAAGAAATTGATGCACTTGTGAAAATGGGTGTTGATGTGAAATCGAAATTATTAATTTCAAAACGCGCACATTTAATTTTACCAACGCATCGTTTATTAGATGCAGCCAGTGAGGCATCGAAAGGAAAAAATAAAATTGGTTCTACTTTAAAAGGAATTGGTCCAACTTACATGGATAAAACCGGACGGAATGGTTTACGTGTTGGTGATGTTGAGCGTCATGATTTTAAAGAAAAGTATAATGCTTTAGTTGAAAAACATAAACAATTATTATCGTTCCATAATTACGAATATAATTTGGCGGAATTAGAACCAACCTGGTTTGAAGGTATTGAAGCTTTGAAACAATTACAGTTAATTGAAAGCGAGCATTACTTAAACAACGCTATGGCTGCCGAAAAAAAGTTTTAGCAGAAGGCGCACAAGGTTCGTTATTGGATATTGATTTTGGTTCTTATCCTTTTGTTACTTCATCTAACACAGTTTGTTCAGGAGCTTGTAGTGGATTAGGTATTGCACCAAATCGTATTGGAAATGTAATCGGTATTTTTAAAGCTTATTGCACACGCGTAGGCAGCGGCCCATTCCCGACTGAATTAGAAGATGAAGTAGGAGAAAAGATTCGTCAGATAGGCCGCGAGTTCGGTTCTACAACCGGTCGTGCACGCCGCACAGGTTGGTTAGATATTCCGGCTCTTAAATATGCTATCATGATTAATGGTGTAACCGAATTAATGATGATGAAAGCAGATGTGCTTTCTGATTTTGATACTTTAAAAATTTGCACTCACTATAATTACAATGGTAAGGTAATTGATTACTTACCGTACGATATCGATCCTAAATATTTAACGCCAGTTTACGAAGAAGTAAAAGGTTGGGGTTGCGATTTAACTCAGTTCACCGAAAAAGAACAAATGCCAAAAGAATTGTTGAGTTATATTAAGTATATCGAAAACGCGGTTAAAACGCCTATCACTATTGTATCTATTGGTCCCGACAGAAAGCAAACCATAAAACGATAATTGATATTGTGGAATGAAATGCGTAAACAAATTATATTTATAGGGTTATTTATTTTTCTTGTAAATGTATGTTTTCCGCAGGCCAATAAATCTGTTGCCCTTCCTGATTCGGTTAATGCCATCAATTATTTAAGACTTGCCGAAAAATACCGTCAAACGGATATTTACGCTTCTACTCTTTTTGCTGAGAAGGCCATTGAAGATGGTTATGATAAAAAATATCTTCCCGCTGTTGTTCGTGGTAATATTGTTTTAGGACGCATTCAAGAGGAAAAAAACAAAACTGCAGACGCGTATAAATACTATCAAAAAGCATTTCGTACTGCGCTCGACATAAAAGATTCCAGTTTGATAAGTTTATGCTATCAATCGATTGGCGTAATTTATAAACGCTTGGAGCTGTATTCTAAATCGGTTGAATATTTAACTAAAGCCTTAAGATTTTCCCGACAAAAAAGAAACGATATTACCCAAACAATAAGCTGTAAAAATATTTTAGGGCATGTGTTGATGGATTGGTTTGACAAAACTAAAAACAAGCGGTATTTTGAAGCGGCCCTTGAAAATTACACGTCTTCATTAAATCTGAGTAATCATTATAAAATAAGAAATTCAATTAATAATGGGTATGTGAATTTAGCTAACGCTTACATGCATTATTATACGCATTTCGGAAATGAAAATTTCATTCAAAAATCTATTCGATTAAGTTATCAGGGAGTAAATTATTGTATACAAAATAAACATCCTGATTGGATGCTCGTTCATAATTTAAATATAGGTGAAGCAAATTTTGAGCGCATGCAAATGGATAGCGCTATTTTTTACTATAAGAAAGCAGCAGCCCTAAACGATCAACTTAAACTTGGGTCCTGGAATGAAGCTATCAATAAAGATTTGGCAATGGCCTATAAATTTAAAGGTGATTACGAGAATGCTACAAAGTGTATTTTACAAGCGATAAATGATGGTGTAAAATACCACGGTACACCATTAGCTGCTGATTACCGGATTTTATCTGAACTCTATGCTTTAAAAAATAATCATGCCGGTGCATTAGATGCTTACAGAGATTTTATAAGGATTGAGAATAAAGATAAGAATGTAAAACAAACTTTAGATTTAGAGCGTTTGCAGGTGGAGTATGAAATTGGCTTTAAGGATAGAGAAATTATTTTTCTAAATCAGGAAAAAAAAATAATTGAAGAAAAATTAAGTAAGAACAAAATCGCTACTTATCTCGCAATTACTGTTGCTATCCTGGTTATTTTGATTGCTGTATTTTTTTATAATAATTCAGTAAACTTTAAACGCGCAAAAGAACTATCAGATAGTGCACGTGTTATGCAAGAACAGTTTTTAGCGAACACGAGTCACGAAATACGAACGCCGATGAATGGCATTCAAGGAATGGTGAACTTGTTGTTGGATTCGAAAATTACAAATGAACAAAGACAGCAATTAGAAACAATAAAGAATTCATCAGAGCATCTGCTAAGAATTATTAATGATTTGTTAGACTTATCTAAAATTAAAGCAGGCAAAATTGAATTCGAAAGCACCGTCTTTAATGTTGAACAAACCATGAATTTACTAAGAGAATTAATGGAACCAATGGCTCAGACTAAAGGGATTACTTATGAAGTAAATATTGAGGAGTCTGCAAAAGGATTTTATTCTGGTGATGTTATTCGTTTAGAGCAGATATTAATTAATTTAATTAGCAACGCTGTAAAGTTTACAATAAAAGGTGGGATAAAAGTAAATGTGACAGCAACTTATTTAAATGATGAAGAGAAGATGTTAAACTTTATGATAAGTGATACCGGTATTGGCATTCCAAGTAAAAAATTGAATATTGTATTTGAGAGTTTTGTGCAATTAGAGAATGCGGGTAGTCGTAAATTTGGCGGTACAGGTTTGGGTTTATCTATCACAAAACAATTAGTTGAATTGCAGAACGGAAAAATTAGTGTGGATAGCAAAGTTGGGAAGGGAAGTGAATTTAGTTTTAGCATTCCGTATAAAGTTGCATATGGACAAGACGATATAAAGGAGAAGAAACATAGAGTTAGTTCTGAGAAAAGATTAAATAATAAACGATTCTTGGTAATTGAAGATAATGAAATTAACCAAAAAGTAATTTTAAGTACTTTACAATCGTGGGATGCAAAATGTGTTTTGGTTTCATCGGCGGTAGAAGGTTTTGAGCAATTGATGAATAACGATTTCGATCTAATTTTAATGGATATTGAATTACCCGTATTGAACGGTTGGGATGCGACTCAATATATTCGCTTAAAATTTAAAGCTCCTAAAAAAGACATTCCAATTATCGCCTTAACCGCTTATGCGTCTGAATCGGATAGAAATAAATGTTTACAAAGCGGAATGAATGAGGTAGTAACAAAACCATTTAACGCAGAGGAATTGTACGTTAAAATAAATAACTTATTATTTAGTAAGGATAAATTAGAAGAGGTAGTCCTGAAACAAAATAACAGCAACACTAATTTATTCGAAGAGTTAGAAAAAAAGTACGTTGATAATAGGGAAGGGTTACTGGAAATTTATAATTTGTACATAACAGAGCTTCCCATTTATATTGAAGAACTCGAAGCTTTAAAAGTGGCAAAAGATAAAGATGGAATAAAAAAGCAAATTCATAAAATGAAGAGCCCGCTTGGTTTGGTGGCCTCTGCCGAATTATTAAGTTGGTTAAATCAATTGCAGCAAGTGGAAGTATTAGACAATACAAAGCAACGAAACTTGCTAATTACAAAAGTGATTGAACAAACACGATTTATTGAGAACGAAATTGCTAAACGATTAAGTAATAGCTAAATTGTAAAGTGGATTAATTAAATTGTATCTCGTACAACTTAAACTCGTGCTTGGCTTGAATTTTAAGAACACCATCTTTTGTTAGCTTCATAATTTTCCAGCTTAAGCGGTCAACAAAAATACTTTCAGCTCCCGATTCAAAATTAACTGGTTTAAAAGTGATTTCAATTTCACGTTTGGTTTCAGAAAAAGAAAACCCACCTTCGCCGTATTCTGTTTTTATTTCTTTATCTCCAGAACTGTATTCAAATGGGATTTCAAAAACATCTTCAATTTGTTTTCCGTATAAATTATAAGGGAAATTTTTATAAAGCGTTCGGTAATAGCTCATCCTGTCAACACCATTCATGGTGAAGGAAGTTATTTTTCCACCTTTAAAAACCTTCTCAGGATTTTTAAACCACAATTTATTTTCAGGATATTTTTTGCATCCGAAAAACAAAATGCCAACGAAAAAGATGAATAAATATGCTTTTAGAAATTTCAATTATAAAGCGTGATAAAGTAAACGTCCAACTAAAAAATAAATGGTGATACCAATAATATCGTTTAGTGTGGTAACAAAAGGACCGGTTGCTAATGCAGGATTTATTTTAAAACGGTTCATAGTTAAGGGTACAAAAGTTCCTAAAAACGATGCGCATAAAATAACGGTGAATAAAGCAATACTGACAGTTGCTGCTAATTTCCAACTTTCAATTAAGAAGGCGTAACCCCAAATTAAAGAGGCGCAAATTATTCCGTTAATAATTCCCACACCTAATTCCTTCATTAATTTAGAACCAATTTTGTCTCCTAATAAAGTATTGTTTGCTAAACCTTGAACAATTATCGCTGAGGATTGCACACCAACATTTCCTCCGGTTGCACCAATGAGCGGAATGAAAAATGCCATCTCAGGATGTATTTGAATTTGATTTTCGTAAGAACCAATAATTCTTGAACCAACAATACCTCCACACATACCAACTAATAACCATGGTATACGCGCTCTCGATAAACGCCATAATTTATCATTACTATCCACATCATCCGTGATACCACTCATGATTTGAATATCTTTCTCAGCTTCTTCACGCATCACGTCAACCACGTCGTCAATCGTAATCCGTCCAACTAATCTTCCTAATTGATCAACAACCGGTAGAACAACTAAGTCGTACTTCTGCATTAAATCGGAAACTTCTTCACTGGTTGCAGTTACTTTTGCTAAATGCACATCGGGTACATAAATTTCTTCAATGCGTGTAAGCGGATGTGATATAATTAATTTTTTAAGAGAAAGCATTCCCAACAGTTTTCTGTTTTCATCTACCACATAAACAGCATACATCACATCAATACTATCAGTTTGTTCGCGGATAGCATCAATACAAATACTAACAGTATCCTGAACATAAACACTTACCAACTCTTTTGCCATTAGCGAGCCCGCTGTGCCTTCTTCATAACTTAAAAGGTCGGCAATATCACTGGCTTGTTCAATGTCTTCTATCTGCGATAATACCTCGTCCTGAATTTCTTCCGGTAACTCATTAATAACGTCGGCAGCATCATCGCTATCCATGTTATCAATTTGTTCGGCAATTTCTTTGGTAGAGTACGTACTTAATAATTCTTCGCGGCGATCTTCTTCTAATTCAAGTAATACATCAGGAGCAATTTCTTCATCCAGTAAATCGTAAATATAATGTACCTCTTCAATATCAAGTTGGTTCATTACAATAGCAATATCAGCAGCGTACATCTCGTGTAAGTGCTCTTTTAAAAAAGTATTGTTTTTAGAAACAATAGCTTCTTTAATTTGCTCAACGTATTCTGTTGTTAATTCAAATTGCATAACCTGATAAGCTACGCAAAAGTAGGGAAATAATTAGAAAAGTAAGTTTTAAATAAGCGAAGCCTTATTTTCGTTTAGCTGCCTTTTTACGGGTGGCTTTGATAACGCGTTTAGGAGTCGTTTTTTTAGAAGCTGCTTTTTTGAAAACTGCGGTTTTAACAACTGCTTTCGCAGCTGCTTTTTTAGCAGGCTTTTTAATAGCTACAACTTTTGCTGCTTTTCCTTTTGCTGCTTTAGCTTTTGGTTCAGCTTTACCTTTTCCTTTTTTAGCTCCGAATTTATTTTTCTTAGCATGTGCGTTTATCACAGCTTGTTCGTATGCATCCGGACCACCAATAATATTCACCACATCGCCAAATGTTAATTTAGCAGGGTCTTTATCTTTCGGAATTCTGTAAAATTCTTTTACCAATGTAATGCATGGACCCCAACGACCTTGTAACACTTTTAAGTCAGGATTTTCAGGGAATAATTTTATAATCTTCGCTAAGTCTTTTTCGCGCTTTGCTTTTATCAATTCAATACAACGGTCAGGACCAACAGTATAAGGATCGTCTTCTTTAGTTAATGATGTAAATACAGAATTATGTACAATGTAAGGACCAAATCTTCCGATACCCACTTTCATTTCTTTCCCTTCAAATTCACCAACAACACGAGGCATCTTAAATAATAATAGTGCTTGTTCTAAGGTAATAGTTTCCATTCGTTGGTCTTTACGCAAACCTGCGAATGTTGCTTTTAAACCTTTCTCTTCGTTGGTTTCACCAATTTGAGCTAAAGGACCAAAACGTCCGATACGCACAATAACTTTTTTTCCGCTAACAGGATCAATTCCTAATTCGCGTTCACCACTTTGGCGTTCGCTGTTTTCGGTAGTTTGTTCAACGGTTTTATGAAAAGGTTTGTAAAAATCTTTCAGCATTTTAGTCCAATTCAATTTGCCTTCAGCAATTTCATCAAACTCTTCTTCCACTTTTGCAGTGAAATGAAAATCTAAAATGACAGGGAAATATTGTAATAAGAAATCATTTACCACCATACCAATATCGGTTGGGAATAATTTTGATTTCTCTGCACCGGTATTTTCAGTTTTTGTTTCTTTTTTGATTGTTCCAGCTGCTAAACTCAGGAAAGAATAATTTCTTGGCGTTCCTTCGCGGTCTGTTTTCTCAACGTAATTACGCTTTTGAACTGTAGAAATTGTTGGTGCGTAAGTTGAAGGACGACCAATTCCTAATTCTTCTAATTTCTTTACTAAGCTTGCCTCAGTATAACGTGGAGGATGATGTGTGAAACGTTGAGTAGCTGTAATTTCTTTGCTTTGTAATTTATCTCCAACAGTTAATGGAGGTAACATAGATGAATTTTCATCTTCATTTGTTTCCTCATCATCATCGCTACTTTCTAAATACACTTTTAAGAAACCATCGAATTTTAACACCTCACCTTGTGCTACAAAAATTTCAGAAGTTGTAGAAATACTAATTTTCGCAGTCGTTTTTTCTAATTCAGCATCACTCATTTGAGAGGCGATAGTGCGTTTCCAAATTAAATCGTATAAACGAACTTCGTTACGCTCACCTTCAACTTCTAATACATTAATATAGGTAGGACGGATAGCCTCGTGAGCCTCTTGTGCACCTTTACTTTTTGTTTTGAATGTACGTGGCTGATAATATTTTTTACCGTAATTTTTATTGATGGCTTCGTTAGCCTGATTCATTGCAGTTTCTGATAAGTTTACACTATCAGTACGCATATATGTAATCTTTCCTGCTTCGTATAAACGTTGCGCTAACATCATCGTTTGTGCAACTGAAAATCCTAATTTACGGGCAGCTTCTTGTTGTAAAGTTGAAGTTGTAAATGGAGCAGCAGGAGAACGTTTTGCAGGTTTTGTTTCTAAAGTTCCGATAGAATAAGCGGCCGCTTTACATTTTTCTAAAAACTTTTGCGCTTCAGGTTCTGTTGTGAATCGTTTATCTAATTCTGCTTTTAAAGTTGATTTTCCTGCAATAAATAAAGCAGAAACTTTAAATGCTGATGTTGATGTAAAATTCTGAATTTCTCTTTCGCGTTCTACAATTAAACGTACCGCTACACTCTGTACACGCCCGGCCGATAAACTCGGACGAACTTTACGCCATAATATAGGTGACAATTCAAAACCCACTAATCTGTCTAACACACGACGTGCTTGTTGTGCGTTTACTAAATTGATATCTATATTACGTGGATTTTTAATTGCTTTTTCAATCGCACCTTTAGTGATTTCATGAAAAACAATACGCTTTGTTTTCTTTGGATTTAATTCTAATGCCTCTGATAAATGCCAAGAAATAGCTTCTCCCTCGCGGTCCTCATCGGACGCTAACCAAACCATATCGGCACCTTTACTTAATTTTTTTAATTCAGCAATTACCTTTTCTTTATCTGGTTGTACTTCGTAAGTAGGCGTAAAATTATTTTCAATATCCACTCCATATCCCTTCTTTACTAAGTCGCGAATATGCCCGAAACTCGATCTAACCGTATAATCCTTACCCAAAAACCCTTCAATGGTTTTGGCTTTAGCCGGTGACTCAACAATTACAAGATTTTTTGCCATGTTTATAGTGCGATGTAAAACAGCCTCATTTTCAAGTGTTTTAAGTATTAAAACCCCTTTTTTTCGACTTTTTACGCTAAAAAATTTTGTGCAAAGAAAAATATAAAAAACCGAATAAACCAAATCCATTTATTAGAGCCTGATTTTTAGTTAATTAAGCCTAATATGTCAAAATGACATAAGAATATCGTAACTTTGTGGCCTTTAGTACAGATAAATGGAGTTTGAAGATAAAATAATAGATGAAAACCGTCAAGGCGAAGCTTTGATGAAAGAGACCGGAAATGAGGGAAAGAAGAAGATGTTCCTCGAAAGTTACGGTTGCCAAATGAATTTCGCCGATAGCGAGATTGTTGCGTCTATATTAATAGATAAAGGATACGTTACCACTCAGAATTTTTTAGAGGCGGATGTGATTTTTGTAAACACTTGTGCCATTCGAGTAAATGCAGAATCAAAAGTTCGTCAGCGCTTACAGGATTATAAAAGAGTAAAAAAAAATAATCCGGATGCTCTTATAGGAGTATTAGGTTGCATGGCGGAGCGATTAAAATCACAATTCTTAGAGCAAGAAAAATTAGTAGATATGGTGGTGGGCCCGGATGCTTATCGTGATTTGCCTAATCTAATTGAAATTGCTGAGACAGGACAAAAAGCAGTAAACGTAATATTAAGTAAGGAAGAAACGTACGCGGATATTAGTCCGATGCGCTTAGATAAGAATGGCGTTTCTGCATTTATAAGTATTATGCGTGGCTGCGATAATATGTGCAGTTTTTGTGTTGTTCCATTTACAAGAGGAAGAGAAAGAAGCCGTGATCCGAAAGCATAGTTAAAGAATGTAGGAAGCTTTTGCAGCGGGATATAGAGGAAGTAACTTTATTAGGACAAAACGTTGACTCATACATTTGGGCCGGTGGCGGATTAAAAAAAGAAATTTTAACGGATGAACAAAAAGCAAATGCAACCACCTTCGCGCAATTATTAGAGAAGGTTGCTTTGGTTAGTCCGGATTTACGTGTGCGTTTTTCAACATCACATCCAAAAGATATGAATGATGAAGTATTGTACACTATGGCAAAATACGAGAACATTTGTAAATACATTCATTTGCCGGTGCAAAGCGGAAACAGTAACGTGTTAGATAAAATGAACCGTGGTTATACCAGAGAATGGTATTTAGATAGAATTGCAGCAGTAAGAAGAATAATGCCTGACTGCGGAATTAGCACAGATGTAATTACAGGGTTTTGTGGTGAGACAGAAGAAGAACATAAAGACACAGTTTCCTTAATGGAAAATGTAGTGTATGATTTTGCTTATATGTTTATGTATAGCGAAAGGCCAAAAACTTTAGCGGAACGCAAATTCCCGGATGATATTCCTGAAGAAGTTAAAAAAACGCGTTTACAGGAAATTGTAGACTTACAACGCAAACACAGTGAAATAAAAACAAAAGCAGGCGTAGGAAAAACTCATAAAGTTCTAATCGAAGCCACTTCCAAAAAATCGGATGAAATGTTTTCAGGAAGAAATTCGCAAAACACAACAGTGGTTTTCCCGAAAGGAAATCACAAAAAAGGAGATTATGTAAATGTTCTTGCAACGAGTTGCACGAGCAGTACATTAATAGGAGAAGTAGTTTCGTAATTAAAAGCATCATGGAAGTTCAAGAAATAAAACAACGCTTTGGAATAATTGGCACCAGTCAGTTATTAGAAAGAGCAATAGATATTGCACGTCAGGTTGCGCCAACGGATTTGAACGTGTTGATTAATGGTGAGAGTGGAACAGGTAAAGAAGTATTTCCTCAAATCATCCATCAAAATTCTGTTCGTAAACATGGACAATACATTGCTGTAAACTGTGGAGCTATTCCTGAAGGAACTATTGACAGTGAATTATTCGGTCATGAAAAAGGTTCGTTTACAGGAGCACACGAAGCGCGTAAAGGTTATTTTGAAGTTGCGAATGGAGGAACAATTTTTTTAGATGAAGTAGGGGAGTTGCCATTAGCAACGCAAGCCCGTTTGTTACGTGTACTGGAAAGCGGAGAATATATTAAAGTAGGAAGCAGTAAAGTTTTGAAAACGGATGTTCGTGTTATTGCGGCTACTAATATTAATTTCTTTCAGGCAATTGAGAGAGGAAAATTCAGGGAAGATTTATATTACCGTTTGAATACTGTTCCAATTTATTTACCGCCTTTACGGGAGCGTAAAGAAGATATTCATTTATTATTCAGGAAATTTGCCAGTGATTTTGCAGCGAAGTATCGTATGCCTGTTATTAAACTAACACCGGATGCCGAACAGATATTAATGAATTATTATTTTCCCGGTAACGTAAGGCAATTAAAAAATATCACGGAGCAAATATCAATTATTGAAAAGCAAAGAGAAATTAACGCAGATATTTTATTAACCTATCTCCCGAATTACGGTACAAATACTTTACCGGTTTTAAAACGTGCTGATAGTAGTCAATCAAATGTTGATGTAAATGAGCGTGATATTTTTTATAAGGTTCTAGTAGATATGAAAAAGGATTTGAACGACTTGAAAAAAGTAGTTCATGATATTGTTGTGGCTTCGCAAGGACAAATTAATGGTATCAGTAATGATGATGTTCAGATTGCGAATCGTTTGTATAATGATTCTATTCACGATGAAGAAATTTCAGAAACAGGATTAACTATTCATCCTGCTATTCAAAAAACAAATGGCGCTATAAATAAAACTATTGAGGTTGAAGAATCTTTATCCTTACAAGATAAAGAAGTAGATATGATTAAACGCGCTCTTAAAAAACATAAAGGAAAACGTAAGTACGCTGCACAGGAGTTAGGAATAAGCGAAAGAACGCTTTACAGAAAAATAAACGAATATAAAATTGCTGAATAAACCGGAATATAATTTTAAATGAAGTTTTTTTTAAAAATAGTATTTGTACTTGTTTTGTTTTCTACACCCTCGTGCAAAATAAAATATTCCTTAAGTGGTGCATCTATCCCGGTTGAAGCACAAACGGTTTCAGTTGCTTTCTTTACGAATAATACAACTTTAGGTTCGCCAACTCTTGCACAGCGTTTCACCGAAAAACTAAGAGATGTCGTTTCATCACAAACACGATTAGGATTAGTGAGTCAGAATGGCGATTTACAATTTGAAGGAAGTATTGCCGATTATAATGTGTCGCCGGTAGCAATTCAAAGTACCGATTTAGCAGGATTAAATCGTTTAACCATAACCGTTAATGTTAAGTACAATAATAAATTTGATGCAGGTAAAAACTTCGAACAAAACTTCACGCGCTTTGCTGATTATAAGAGCACAGAAAATATTAACGACAAGGAAGCTGAATTGGTACAAGAAATATACCGTCAGTTAACCGAAGATGTGTTTAACCGTGCATTTAACAACTGGTAATTAAAAAATCGTATTTTTGATAATTCGTGAAACAAACTGAGCTCATACAATTAATTTCAACACCGTATAAATCTATTTATGGTGATATGGAAAAATTGCAAGAGCTGAAAAAGCAATTTCCGTTTTTTCAGTCGGCGCACATGCTCTTAACTTTGGTTTCAAAAAAATATGATAGTGGAATTTATCAGGATACCCTGCGTAAAACAGCCATCACCATTCCGAATCGGGCACGTTTATATAGTTTATTGAATTCGACAGATGTTATGGGAAGTGGTTGAAGAGTTGTTCCAACAAAAACAAACGTCGGAGATTGAACATTTAAAGGCGATTGAACTCCATTCAGATAAACAAAAACCAACTGAGGAAGCATTAACGCAGCAGGTTGAAAAGGAAATGGAGAAGCAATTGATTACTGCTTTTGTGGAGAAGGAAGTTTTAAAAACACACGATTGGTATAAGCCAAAGGAAAAGAAAGAACTTAAAAAGAAGGAAGAGAAAAAAGAAGAAAAGAAAGAAGAAATTAATTCGGGTAGTTTTTCAGATTGGTTACAAGCTCTGAAAAAGGCTGATAGGGTTGAAGTAGGATCTGAAACTAAAACTGAGGAAGTTGAAGAGGAAGAATCGAGAATTATTACAGATTTCAAAAAACCTGAAGATAAGAAGGCCTTTGAAAAGGCAATAATCGATAAAATTATTGAAGCAGAACCTGGTAATATCCGACTCGATCCGAACCAAAAGTTCTTCGAGGCCAACCAAAAAGCGAAGGAAAGTCTGCTCGAAAATGAGCATTTAGTGACCGAAACTCTGGCTAAAATTTACGCCCTTCAGGGTAACATTCCTAAGGCTATTCGGGCCTACGAAATTTTAAGTTTGAAATTTCCACAAAAAAGTGCTTACTTTGCATCCCTTATCGAAAATTTGAAAAAGGACAACAAGTAAAAATTTAAATATCATGATACTATCAATTTTAATAATTATCGTTTGTGCCCTCTTAATTTTAGTGGTTTTAATGCAAAACTCTAAAGGAGGCGGAATCTCTAGTCAGTTTGGCGCTGCTACTCAAATCATGGGCGTTCGTCGTGGAGCTGATGTTATTGAAAAAGCAACTTGGACATTAGCTATTTTACTATTAGTATTTAGTTTATTAATGACCCCTAAAACAGGTGTTTCGGCTGATGCAGGTTCTAATCCAACTGAATCGGTAACACGTAAAAAAGCAGCTGGTGCGGTAATGCCAACACAAGCTCCTGCTCAACAGCAACAACAGCCTCAAGGTGGTCAGCCTGCAGGGGGACAATAATTGAAAGTATAAAACTATTATATATAACCGCTTCATGAAAATGAGGCGGTTTTTTTTTGATTTGAGGCCAAATAAATTGGTAATTTTACAAGCAAACTATGCAGGTATTTAAATTCGGAGGTGCATCCGTAAAAGATGCGGGAGCTGTAAAAAATGTAGCTGAAATTTTAAAGAAATTCGCTACTCAAGAAACCATTGTTGTGGTATCTGCAATGGGCAAAACAACTAACGGTTTGGAAGAACTCGTAAATGCTTTTTTTAATAAAACCGGAGACGCAGAAGCTGTACTTCAAAAAACAAAGGACTATCATTTCAATATTTTAAAGATCTTTTCCCAATAAAAATCACGGAATTTATAATGATATTGAAAATACATTTGTTGAATTAAACTGGATAATAGAAGATGAGGTGTTGCCAAATTACAATCAGGTTTACGATCAGATTGTGAGTATGGGCGAGATTATTTCCACTAAAATTATCGCCGCCTATTTAACAGAAAAAGGAATTAATAATAAATGGTTGGATGCCCGAGGAGTTATTCAAACCGATAACACTTACCGAGAGGGAAAAGTAAATTATGAGTTGAGTGAAGAATTGGTGAAGTCCCAATTGATTCCCGCTTTAAAAGAAAATAAAATTGTAGTAACGCAAGGATTTATTGGAGGAACTTCAGAGAACTTTACGACTACTTTAGGAAGAGAAGGGTCAGATTATAACGCTGCTCTTTTAGCCTACTTTACGAATGCAGAGAGTGTAACAATTTGGAAGGATGTCCCCGGCGTTTTAAATGCGGATCCGAAATGGTTTAAGAACACAAAGAAAATTGACGAGTTAACTTATCATGATGCTATCGAGTTTACATATTACGGGGCATCGGTTATTCACCCTAAAACTATTAAGCCTTTACAAAACAAAAACATCCCACTTTACGTGAAATCTTTTTTGAGTCCGGACGACAAAGGAACAGTGATTTATAACAGTGATAAAAGGGTACCGATTACGAGTTATATTTTCAAAATCAATCAGCTGTTAATTTCAATTCAGCCTAAAGATTTTTCGTTTATTGGAGAAGATAATTTGAGTTCGATTTTTGAAGTTTTTGCGCGCTTTGGAGCGAAGATTCATTTGATGCAAAATTCGGCCATAAGTTTTTCGGTTTGTATTGATGAAGAAGCGGCTAAGACAGAGCGTTTAATTCAAGAATTACAGAAGGAGTTTAAAGTGCTTTATAACTCAGGACTGGAGTTGTTAACCATTCGGAATTACGATCAACAAACCATCAATAAACTCATCGAAAATAAAACCGTTTTGATGGAGCAGAGGAGCCGGACCACCGTTCAGATGGTTTTAGCTAACAATTAGATGTTTAGAATAATTCTAAATAAACATCAATTTTTAACAAAAAATAGATTCCAACGTTTGTTTTTTAAAATTCTTTAACTAATTTAGTGCCCTAAGTATATTTAGCTTAAGGTGCTAAGTAAAAATTAAAACAATAAATATGAAAAAACTATTTACAAAAGTTGTGGTGGCATTAGCCGGCTTTTCGAGTGTATTAATGGCTCAACAAGATCCTCAGTTTACTCAATTTATGCATAGTAAATTGATTTATAACCCCGGTTATGCAGGTACAAGCAACGCAATTTGCGCTAACCTTTTATACCGTCAACAATGGGTAAATTTTGAAGGTGCACCTCAAACTGGTTTATTAAGTTTTGATATGCCAATCCTTCCTAACTTAGGGGTAGGTTTAAATTTAATGAGTGATGAAATTGGTGCAGATAAAACATTTTTTGCACGTGTTGCAGTTGCATACAACATGCCTATAAAAACAGGTCGTTTAGGTTTAGGTATTGATGTAGGTATGTTACAGAAGAAAATTAACTCTACTTGGATCGCACCTGAACCAGGTAAAGATGATGCTTCAATCCCGGGCTACCAAGCTACAGGAAGTAATACAACTAACCCTAACTTAAGTAAAGTTACTTACGATTTAGGTTTTGGTGCGTTTTACCAAATTCCAAACAAAATGTACATTGGTTTATCGTCTACTCACTTACCGGCTCAATCTATTAAGGGCGACCAGTCAATTAAATTTAACATGGCTCGTCACTATTATTTAGTAGCAGGTTATGTATTTGCACTTAATCCACGTAATGATATCGGCGCTAACTTAAAAGTTAAATCTGATGCAGCTACTACTCAATTAGACATTAACTTAACATACGAATACGATAAATTCTTCTGGATTGGTGTATCATATCGTATGGAAGACGCGATCGCTCCAATGTTAGGAGTTAGATTGTTAAAAGATAAGGCTTTAAAAATTGGTTATTCTTATGATTACACGATGTCTAAAATTAAAGGCTATACATCTGGTACTCATGAAATTATGATAGGTTATTGTATGAATAAGAAGACTACAAAACCTACTGTATATGGTAACGTTAGATTCTTAGATTAATAAAATTGTAACCTTTTTAAGAAACTATCGTTAAAACCTCTTTACCAGCGATTGTTAACAAGTTGTTAATAACGTATATTTGTAACTAAACGCAGGTAATAAGGTTATAAACTAAAAGAACAATTATGAAAAAACTCTTGGTATTAGCTTCTTTCGTTGCAGTTGTAACAGGCTGTAATAAGAAAACCGGTGAGCTGATGGGTGTTGGAGGCCGTGAACCATGGTTCCAACCTGATCCTTACGGTACCCTCTGGATCCCAATGGGAAGCTATCACATGGGCCCTAGTGACGAAGAAACCCCAATGGCGCATACCGCTAAATCTAAAATGGTTTCCGTTCAGGCTTTCTATATTGATGACTCTGAAATTTCAAACAATGAGTATCGCCAGTTCGTATACTGGGTGCGTGACTCAATTGCACGCCAATTATTAGCTCATGGTTCTAACCCTGAAGCTGAAGAGTTTGGTATTACTCAAGAGGACTACTTAGATGTATGGCCTGTATTTAAAGGTGATAACAACTTACAAGATCCTTATTTAAATTGGGAAAAGAATATCAACTGGGATAGTCCGGATGAAGATTACCGTGCCGATTTACAACCAATGTACTTACCGGAAGCAGAACGTTTCTACAACCGTAAGGAAATTGATACCCGTAAATTAAACTACGAATATTACAGAATTGATATACGTTTAGCAGCATCTAAATCAAATCGTTTTATACCTCAAAAATCTCCGGATATTCAGGATGCAGCTCATGAATACAAAAAAGCTGACTACATGAATGGCGTGGTATTAAATGATGGTCAAAACAACTCACCCGGCTCTCCTTCAACTCCTGTTGGCGATCCTGGTAAAGATGCTAAGACTTTAGGTACTTATAATGTAAAGATCAGGTTTCTGTGGGTCAAGGTAATTATGTTCCCCGCGAGCGTAAAGGTGTTGACCGTTCAGCATTCATTATTAAGGACATTATTAATGTGTATCCTGATACTTTAGCTTGGGTACATGATTATACTTATTCATTTAACGAACCGATGACAAACATGTACTTCTGGCATCCGGCTTACGACCAATACCCTGTTGTTGGTGTAACTTGGAAACAAGCACGTGCATTCTCAATCTGGCGTTCATTATTATTAAACAACTACTTAATGGGTACTGGTCAAACAATCGTTAACGATTTCCGTTTACCAACTGAATCAGAATGGGAAAGAGCTGCTCGTGGAGATCTTGACTTGTCTCCGTATCCTTGGGGTGGTCCTTATATCCGTAACGCTCGTGGTTGTTTCTTAGGTAACTACAAACCAATGCGTGGTTCTTATATTGATGACGGTGGATTCCACTCAGTGTATATTTACTCTTACAACCCTAACGATTTCGGTTTATATTGTATGGCTGGAAACGTATCGGAGTGGACAAGCAACGCATTTGATGAATCAGCTTACGATTTTGAACATGACTTAAACCCTGATTACGTTTACGAAGCTCAGGATAAAGATGCAAACGTTCTTAAGCGTAAAGTAATTCGTGGTGGTAGCTGGAAAGATATTGGTTACTATTTACAAAACTCATCCCGTACTTATGAATATCAAGATACTGCTAAATGTTATGTAGGATTCCGTAACGTAATGACTTACTTAGGTCGTTCGAAAGGGGATGATATTTAATCTTTAGCCTTAACAACAAACACAAACAAACACAACTAACAAACACTAACTAACTAACAAAACACGAGCTATGAGTCACAAACTTCCTAAAGTAACAGGTTTTAAAAGGTTCTTACACCTTTCATCTTGTCTTGGTGCATCCGTTGTAATCTTGGGTGCCTTATTTAAAATCATGCACTGGCCTGGGTCAGGACCGATGTTAATTCTCGGACTTGGTACTGAGGCGTTCTTATTCGCATTATTCGCATCTGATATTCCACATGAAGAATACGATTGGTCGTTAGCATACCCTGAATTAGGTGGTATGGGTGTTGAAGAAAGTCATGATACAAACAGTGGCTTACCTATCTCAAATCAATTAGATAATTTATTAGAAGACGCAAAAATCGGTCCTGCTTTAATTGAAAGTTTAGGAAACGGTATGCGTTCATTAAGCGAAAACGCAAGTAAAATTGGTGATATTACCAATGCAACTGTAGCAACAAACGAATATGTTGACAGCGTTAAGAAAGCTTCTTCAAATGTTACTACATTAGCTGATACATATCAAAAAGCTGCTTCAGCAATGTCTGACTTAGCTAACTCTAATGATGCTGGTTATTCAATCGGTGAATCATTAAATAAAGTTTCTAAAAACTTATCTGCTTTAAATGCAACTTATGAATTACAATTACAAGGTTCAAAAGATCATTTAGATGCTACAAGTAAGTTCTATGATGGCTTACAAGATTTAATGAAAAATCTTCACGACTCTGTTGACGATACTAAGTTGTACCGTCAGGAAATGTCTAAATTGTCTTCTAACTTAACATCCTTAAATTCAATTTACGGAAACATGTTAAGTGCTATGAAGGCATAATAGAATTTTATTAACGATTAACTGAATAATGATGTAACCTTATATCATTATTCAGTTATAGTTAATGATACAAATAATTTAAAAAGTATTCACTTTAAATATTTTAGAACATGAGTGGTGGCAAAGAAACCCCGAGGCAGAAGATGATTGGTATGATGTATCTCGTACTAACAGCTCTTCTGGCTATGAACGTATCCAAACAAATCTTACACGGTTATATTGTTGTGAATGAGAGTATGGAAGTAAGTAAAAGAAACCTTACTGCAAATAACAAACGTATAACAGAATCTTTCGAAAGTACTATTAATGGAAATCCTGCTGCAAAGCCTTATTTTGATAAAGCTAAGATTGCACAAACGCAGTTAGATGAACTTGTGAAGTATATTGATAAGGTTAAGTTTAACGTTATTGCAAAAACTGAGAAGTATGAAAATGCGGCTTCAGGCGATACTGCACAATTAAAGCATCTTGAATCTACTGGTTCAGTAGATAATTATGATATTCCTACTCACGAGTTAATCGGAAGTGATGCAGCTACTCCTGAAAACAAACCTCTTTCGGCTTTGGAATTAAAGGATAAGTTTTTGAAGCTTCATAACAGCTTAGTTGGTATGGTAGAGGAGATGCAAAAGAATCCTAAAACCAAATTATTACCTGATGATTATGAAGGTTTAAAGAAGAAACTGGGAAGTCTTAAACCAATCGATTCAGGTCTTGAAGATGATGGCCTTAAAATGACTTGGGAAGTTGAGAATTTTTATCACTTACCAATGGCAGCTGTTGTTACTAATCTAAACAAGATGCAGGCAGAGCTAAAAAACATTGAGGCTGAATTATTACAAGTATTCTCTGGAGCATCTGGAAAATTAGCTATTAAATTTGACAGATTATCTGCAAAAGTAATCGCTCCATCTTCTTACATACAATCAGGTCAACCTTATCAGGCTGATATTTTCTTAGCGGCTTCTTCAAGCGCAATGACTGCTGATATGATGGAAGTTTTAATGGGCGCTGACTCTGCTTCAACTTCTGGAGGCGAGAAAATTCCTATTGAAGGCGGTATGGGTAAGTACAATGTTGGTACTGGCGGACAAGGTGAGCAAACTTATAAAGGTGTAATTAAATTCAAAAAACCTGATGGTACTTTTGACCGTTATCCGTTTTCAGGAACTTACATGGTTGCTGCTCCTGCAGTAGCGGTAGCTGCTGAAAAAATGAATGTGTTTTATATTGGAGTTGATAATCCAGTAGCAATTTCTGCAGCTGGTGTATCACCAACAGATTTATTAGTAAACATTAGTGGTTGTGGTGCAACTAAAACCGGCGGTGCTGGTGGTAAGTTTGTAATCAGAGCTACAGCTCCTGGAACTTGTATGATTAGCGTTTCAGCTAAAACTAAAGATGGTACAAAACCTCAAGGAAAACCAACTCCTTTCCGTGTAAAGAAAATTCCAGATCCAACTCCAAAATTAGGTGGACGTTTGGTTCAAGGTATTGCTGATTACAAGAAAATTGAATTAGCTTCTATTGCCGGTGTTGGTGCTGAGGTTCCAGGTTTTGACTTCGACGTTAAATTCCCTGTAGTTAGTTTTATTTTTAGTGCTAACGTAAAAGGTAACTTAAAGGAATTTACTTGTACCGGTCCGAATTTCTCTTCGGACGCAAAACAAGTATTACACTCATTAGGTAATGATGGTAAAGCTTATTTTGAAGACATTAAAGTAAAAGCTCCTGATGGAAGTATCAGGAAACTTGCCACAGCTTCATTAAAGTAAAATAAAAAACATATGAATAAAGCTATTCAAATATTTACTGTTTTCATCTTCGTTGCTGCATTTAATATGAATGCACAACCAGGCGTATTTCAACCGGGCGATTACAAAGACGGTATTTACGATAAAGAAAACACTGTTAGCAGACGTTATATTCCGTATACACACCTTCGTGAAGGTGATGTAACTTGGGAAAAACGCGTTTGGCGCGATTTGGATATGCGTGAAAAAATCAATCAGCAATTATATTACCCAACTGATATTTTAGTAAGCCGTATTTCTTTATTCCAATTGCTTGCTAAATACATTCTTAATGGTCAGGTAATAGCTTTTGCCGATGAGGAGTTTCTAATTCCTATGGAAGGTTCTGTTATTAAAGATAAATTAAAGAAGTGTGACTCTATTCAGGAATCAAGTTTTGACGCTGAAGGTAATGAGTTAATTACTTCTCGTTGGAATTGTGACTCAACATCTATTTTTCGCGAGGTGCTTAAATACCAATTAAAAGAAGATTGGTTCTTCGACAAACAAAAATCTGTTTTAGAAGTTCGAATTTTAGGTATGGGCGCTTACCAGTATGTAGAAGAAAAAGAAGCGTATAAAGAATTATTCTGGGTTTATTTCCCTGCTGTGCGTCCTTTCTTTGCTAAGCATGAAGTGTATAATCCTAAAAATGACTCTGAGCGCCGTTCGTTCGAAGATATTTTCTGAAAAGACAATTTGCTAGTAAGATTAATAAGGAAACGAATGTGTATGATAGACAAATTCAAATGTATGCACGCGGTATCGATGCTCTCTTAGAATCTGATCGTATTAAAAACGACATTTTCCGTTGGGAACACGATTTGTGGCACTTTTAAATTATTGTTAGTATAATTTTAAACCCTGAAGAATTAAGTTACTTCAGGGTTTTTTTATTTCCTGAAAGGAATCTAAACATCATTCGTCTGTTTAGATATACCAACACCTTTCGTTATGAAAAAATACATTCTATTCTTGTTATTTTTCCACACTTTAAGCAGTTCGTATTCTCAAAAAATAAATTGGCAAGCATGGGGAGAAATAGCCTTTAAAATGGCTAAAAACGAGCGCAAGCCTGTATTCTTGGATGTTGGTACCGAATGGTGTACAGCTTGCAATCTAATGGAAGAAAATACTTACACAGATACAGCTGTAATCGGACTAATTAATCGAAATTTCATTTCTATTAAAGCAGATGCGGAAGCGCAACCCGATGTTGGCGCCCGATTTTTGCAATGGGGCTGGCCAGCATTAATTTTTTTGGATTCAGAAGGTAATCAGTTAATGGCTATTCAAGGGAATCGAAGACCGGGAACTTTCATCCAAATTTTAAATGATTTTTTAGAAAATTCAAGGCAGGGAAAATAAGCATACAAGACAATGATTTTCCGCCGGAGCCACCTGATAATCTGATATTTCAAAAATCTATAATAAGCATCTACCCAATTAAATTCTTATTACGATTCGTTGTATGGCGGTTGGGGATTTGTTTTGAAAATCCCATTATACCAACCTGTAGAATATAGTTTCTGGGCGGCGAAAACAGGAAAGAAACCTTGAAAAACAAAAAGCACTTAGGTCATTAACAAAATACGCTCAGGTTAGCGACCGCGTTTGTGGAGGAGTTTATTTTGGCTGTTCATCCGGCAGAAGTTGGAAAGGTGCGGCTCCTGAAAAACGCACCGAATATCAGGGAGGCGTATTACATAATTATGCCGAGGCTTATTTAGCAACCGGAGATATTAAATGGTTGAATGAAGCAAAGCTGATTAAAAAATATTTACTGGAGAATATGCTTTCGGAAGATGACAGTTTGTTTTATAATAGTCAGGAAGAATATTTGAACATCAACGGCAATCCTCCGGTATGCCACCGGAGAAATATTTTACCTCTTACAGCTGAACAGCGTGAAATATGGTTTCCCCAATAGATAAGACAATCTACACGGATATTAATTTCAGAATTGTAAAAGGATTTATAAAACTTTACGAGGCTACTCAAGATCCTGAGGATTTAAAAATAGCGATTGCAACCGGAAAGAGAATAATTTCCAAAGCACAAATGCCTGAAGGTTGGTTTAAATCTGTAATCGAAAATAAAAATACTGTTCAGCGTATGCGCGAATTGCCTTCTGATTCGGCACAAAAAACGGTTCTGTATTTAAAGCCACAAGGGCACTCAGGTATTGCAATGCTGGCTTTGTATCAATACACAAACGATAGCATCTGGCTTAGCTATTGTAAAAAAATTGAGTGTTGCGATTAATAAAGAATTAGTTGATAAAGAGAATGGCGGATATTATTCAACCAATTATGCTCCAATGGTTGGCGGTAAAAAACATTTACAAAAGTTTTAGTTGAGAATGCTTTATTCGCACGCTTTTTAATAGAACTAAGTGACCTTACTGGAGAAGAAAGTTATTTGAAATTAGCAGAAGGCGCTATCCGTTCCGTAAGCGCGGATAAAATGGTGCAGAATGAAGAACGCTTAATTGCAGATTATGTTCTGGCAATTGATAAATTACGCAAACAGCATTTAGTATTTACAGTTGTAACTTCTGAACCAAAATCGGTGGAGACAAGGAATCTGATAAGACAAATTCAAACCTATTATCACCCAGCTAAATTAATTAAAGTAGAAGCGCCAGGACATTATCCTGATCTGGGAAAACCAAGTTTATTTGTTTGTAGTAAAGTGGTGTGTTCTCAACCAATTACCCTTTCTGTAAATACGAAAAAAGAAATTGATGGGTTTATTAATAAACTTAAGAATTAGGTTTAATAAACTCCAGATTCCGTTTCAAACCCTTAAATTTTGTTCGCTTTACAGCTGAATTTTTGAAAACAGAATTAAAAACTTCTTCTGTCATTTCCTGCCATTCGTTTTCCGAGTAATCTAATAATCCGTTTTTGTTTTTGAATAAGGGTTCTTTATGGTTTGCTAAAACGGTTCCAAGGACAAACATCCTGACAAACATCGCAACCAAAAGCCCAGTTATCCATTTTGTTTTTAAATTCGGTTGGTATATTTCTTTTAACTCAATTGTCAAATAAGAAATACATTTGCTTCCATCCACAATATAAGGCGCCACAATAGCTTCTGTAGGGCAGGCATCGATGCACTTTGTGCAGGTACCACAGTAGTCGGCAATAGGACCATCGTATTCTAAATCTAAATCCACAATTAATTCAGCAATGAAAAAAAATGAACCTTGGTCTTTATTAATTAGATTGCTGTTTTTTCCAACCCAACCTAAACCACCTTTTTTAGCCCAAGCTTTATCTAAAACAGGAGCGGAATCTGTAAAAACTCTACCGTTTATTTTTCCAACTTTTTCCTCTAGTGAATTTAAAAAACTCTTTGAGTTTATTTTATCACCGTATGATAATCATCCCCATAAGCATATTTCGAAATTTTTGGGGCATCAGGTCTTTGTTCTTGTTCAGGATAATAGTTAAATAACAATGAAATGACTGATTTAGCACCATCAACTAATAAACGCGGATCTAATCGCTTATCAAAATGATTAGCCATATAGTCCATTTTTCCATGCCTATTTTTTTTGAGCCAATCTTCTAAGCGCGGAGCTTCTTCTTCCAAAAATTCAGCTTTGCTGATACCACAGAAATCAAAACCCAAACGTTTGGCTTCTGATTTTACTAGCTGAGTATTTTTAGTGAGGTTCACTAAGGTAAAGGTAAGAAAACCCTTTTAGTTCTGGTTCTTCTTTCGGAAAGCCTTTTTTATAGAGAGATAATCGATATAATACAGCACCTTAATGGAAACTGAATTATTTTGAGGAGAATTTAAGGAGCCTTTGAAATTGTAATAGTAATCGTAATTAATAACCGCTTCGCGTTTTAAAACGGCATTCTTATAAACGATATTTAATTCACTACCAGGTGCAAATTGCCAGAAGAAAACCACATCAATATTAAACGCATTAAAATTCACATCGTGACTATTTTGATAAGCATATTGCGTTAAGTTTCCGTTTTTCTCTAAATTATAATAGCCATAATAAGTGGCCCTGGACCAATAATGTCGGCCCCTTACTGATAACGACATTTTATTGGTGAATTTATAAACGCCGGATAAAGTATTACTAATGGTTTGAAGATTTCTTCTTCCAAACGTAATTGTGTCGGAGAAATAATCATAATTCACAAAACCAATATCGTCAACTCTGTCTTCATAACTGCTTTCGTAAATAAAAGAAAGTTTATTATTTACTCTTAATCGCGGAGATACATTAATATTTGTGGTTGATCGTTTATTTTCATTGAACCCACGGTAATTAACGCGGATGTCTAGTGCAAAAGGCTTTCTGTAATCACTCGAAATAAATCCGCCCCCTCTGTAATTTGTTGGGAAGGTATAATATCTTCCAAAGATACGGGGTTCATAATAATCATAAGTAATAATTGGCTCAAGTCCATAATCTATTCCGCAGGTTAAGAATTTTTTTGTCCAGGTTGTAATATGGTTTCCTGAAATTCCAAAATTGGCAAACGCATCCGGAATATACATGCGCTGGTAAAGAATACTAAAGCTGTTAAAAAAATTATTTAGTTTCCAGAAAGGCTTGTAAACATTGTATGAGAACGCTACACCCATATCAATATTATTATTTAAAAAATTTATGCCTAGATCATTTGGGTCGTAGGTATTCGTATTCATGTTTCCATAAGCGGCCCAAGTGAAATTCCCTCCCGATTTTCCAAAATTTAATCTCGCATTATAGCCCTTAAGTGATTTCGCGCTATCGGTATAAAATTGCTGACTCATTACACCTCCGCCATCTATAGTATACATGTTGCTTTTATTATTAAATGCAAAACTCGCACCGGTTACATTCGCATCATAATAATGTCCATCACGAGTAACATTTGTATTAATAAGAGTTACATAAGAATTATTTTTTAGTGCCTGATCTAGAACTACAATATTATAATTGGTGAGAGGTGATGATAAAATTTTTCGCGTAGCTCCAACCGAATCCTGAGCAGTTGCAAATGTTTCTGCGGACACTGAATTAAAAATACCGATACCCAATTTTTTTTCTGTTCGCCCCGATAATTTAGTAGCGTTGTACAATTGTGTTTGACTCGGATTTTTAATTATTTTTTCACCTTCTTTCAATTCACTATACACATCATTGTAGCCGATTGGAGTTCCGCCAACCCGTCGCGAATAAAACAAACCACCTTTATTAAATAACTCTGTTCCCTCTGTAAAAAACGGACGGCGTTCCTGAAACTGAACTTCAAAAGGCGATAAATTTAATACCTGATTATCGGATTGTACCTGCGAGAAATCAGGAACTAAAGTCATATCCAAAGTAAAAGCATCACTCAAACCATACTTCAAATCCATACCGCCACTAAAATTAAAACTTTCGTTTTTAATACCAGGCTGATTATAGGGATAGTGATTAAAAAGTCCTGCAACATAAGGACTAAACGATAAACGCACTGGTGGCTTAATATTTTTTAAATTCGTTAAATCACCAAACTGTCGTACAAAAGCATCAATTTTCGGGTCAACAAAATTCCAGAACGACATTTCTCTTGTGCGACGTATTTTTCTTATAATATTAAAGCCCCATGTTTGTTCATCTTTGGCAGAGAACCTTAAAGCAGAGTAAGGAATTTTAATTTCTACAACCCATCCTTCTCTTGTAATTTTAACCGAGCTCAACCAAACAGCATTCCAGTCAAAATCCTGGCCTTCGCTGCTGTAACGCGCATCAATTTGAGTACCCGCAGCTGTCAGAAAAAAACCGTAAGCGTTTATATCATCATTATAGGTGTCAAATAAAATCCCAAATAAATCGGCATTGGCTTCGTTATCGCGTGTGCTTAATTCTCCCAAAATACTATCCGACTCGTCATGTAATAAGGCGCCAATATAAATTGCATCATCATCGTAAGTGATTTTAACTTCAGTTTTTTTATAGGAAGGAGCACCCGGACTTAACTGATTTTGTATTAAATCCCCAGCTATTTCGGCATACATCCAACAGCTGTCGTTTAACTCACCATCAATTTTAGGGGCTTGGGTAATACGTAAAGCAGCTATACTTTTATTGGCAGTTTGAGAAAAAGAAATCTTAATCCCTGAGAGCATAAATAGTATTAAGACTAGCTTTTTCATTTAAATCCTGTTACAAATTAAGCTCCTTTTTCTGTCGTATTTATCCCCCAATTTGGTGGAAGTACGTGGGTTTCGTCAAATGGTTGCTTTAGTCCGATAAAAACTTTTATTTTCTTTAAAATGTATTTAAAATTTAGTACATTAGTATCAATGCTAAAGCGGGCAAAACGATACATTTTATTATCCTTTTAGGAGCTGGTTTTGCTAATGCACAAGACATTCACTTTTCACAATACTATTTTTCGCCTTTAAGTTTAAATCCTGCTAACACCGGAAATTTCTTGGGTGATTATCGTATTGCGATGAATTACCGTAGTCAGTGGCGCGATATTCAAAAAGCTTATAAAACTATTTCATTAGGCGGTGAGGCAAATCTCTATCCAGTGAATCAACAAACTTCGGTTGGACTTTATTTTTTAAATGATAAGTCGGGCGGAAATTTAATCGTGAACAAAATATTTTTATCGGGAGCTCTCCATAAAAAAATAGCAGGAATTAATTTACATGCAGGTGTTCAACCCGGCATCGTTTTAAAAAGTATTGATTTTAACGCACACACTTTTCCTAATCAGTTAAACTGGGATAAAGGACAATTTGATAACGGACTTCCAAATAACGAAACCTATACCAGTCAAAGAACAAATTATTTTGATTTGAATGCAGGTGTTGGAGCTTCGGCGCGTATTGGTAAATTCGAAGCAGGTTTGTATTATGCCATGTTTCACATTACACGTCCTAAGGAAACATTTTATGCAAGTAATAATAAATTGCCAATGCGTCAGTTATTTAATTTGGATGCGAAATATTATCTGAATCAAAAATTTACACTTAATTTATATTCAATGTTGGCTTCTACAACAAAAGCCAGTGATTGGGTTACAGGTTTTAATGTAGAGTACAACTTAAACAAAACCCCTTTCTTTACTAACGCTGTATTTGTTGGTTTTATGTGGCGTGATGGTTTTAAACGTATTTCAGATGCCGGAATTATTACCGGAGGATTAAAATACAAAAACTACACAGCAGGCGTGAGTTACGATATTAATATTTCGAAATTACATACTGCTACCTCATATCGCGGTGCTCTTGAATTCGCTTTAATTTATACTTCAAAAATACACGCCTCGTTAAAAAACAAATTCCTTGTGACCGCTATTAGAAACATAATTTGTTTGATTTTAATTTCTTTTTTCGCCCACGCGCAAACGGATAGTACTTCTATGGCCGGAATGAGCGCTAAGGATTTGAAAAAATTAGGCGTAAACGCTATTCTTCAAGGAGATCCTAACTCAGCCGTAACTTTTCTTGAGAAAAGTTACTCGATGAATAAACAGGATTACGACACTCAGGGTTTATTAGCAGAAGCCTATCGTTTAGTTCGTAATTACGATGCTGCCGAAAAAATGTACGCTTTAGTTTATAAGAATGCCGCTGATAAATATCCCGACGCTTTATTCTACGTAGCGGAAATGCAAAAATCGAATGGCGATTACGATAAAGCAAAAGAGAGCTACGCGAAATTTAAGAAGGAATACAAAGGTGAAGACCGCGATCTTAAAAAAATAGCAGGACAAGAAATTAATTTTTGTGATTCTGTAAAGAAAATAGCAGCTACTGAAAGAAAAATAATCATTCAGCATTTAGAGGGAGAAATTAATAAGATTAATGTTGAAGCGAGTCCTTTGAGTTTAGATGAAAATACCTTGATGTATTCATCTTTACGAACTGATAAAAAAGAATTTATTGTTGAAGGTGATACTAATAACTCATTAGTTAGAAAAATGTACCTCGCTAAAAAGGTAAATGGCGAATGGCAATACTCGGGCGAAATGGACGGGCCGTTCAACGCTTCAGGTTATAATGTAGGAAATGCAACAATGACCCCTGATGGTAAGAAAATGTATTTCACGCGTTGCAAACCAAATTGGCAAGGGAAAATGATTTGCGCTATTTATGTAACTGAAAAAGGAAGTGGAGGAGAGTGGAGCGAACCAGTTAAATTAGATAAGAAAATCAATAACCCGAAATTCACAAATACACAACCTGCAGTTTCAATTGATCCTGTTAAAGGAAATGAAATTGTCTATTTTATTTCAGATAATAAAGAAGGAAAGGGTGGTTTAGATATTTGGTATTTTGTTTACGATAAAAAGAAAGGCGAATATAAAACACCAAAAAACGCCGGACCGAAAATTAATACCAAGCGTGATGAGATGTCGCCGTTTTTTGATGCGGAAACAAGAAGTTTATATTTCTCTTCGCAAGGTCACCCGGGTTTAGGAGGTTTTGATGTTTACAAAGCTATTGGTGATGGTAAAAAGTTTTTAAGTGCTGAAAATATTGGTGCGCCGATTAATTCTGGTGCTGATGACATTTTTTATACGATTTCTAAGAATAGAGAAGAAGGGTTTATAGTTTCAAACCGAAAAGGTTCTGTTGCTTTAAAGAATGCCACTTGTTGTGATGATATTTTCTCTTACAAATACACCGAATACATTCATGTAAATATTAAAGGGCTAATCTACGCTGATGAAAACGGAACGAGGAAAAATTTACCGGATGCAACTGTTGAATTGTATTCTAAAGACAAAAAAACAGGAGAACGTTTCTTAATTAAAACTTTAAAATCAAGCGACCTTGCTTTATATGATATTAAATTGGAAGCAAATAATGATTATCAGATTTTAGTAAAGAAGGATGGTTACTTAAGCAACAGTCACGATTTTAGCACACGCCACATTGTAAGTTCAACAACATTAGAGAAAGATATTCCTTTAACTCCAATTCCTAAAGAGCCAATTCGTATTCCAAACGTATTGTATGAATTTGATAAGGCGAATATTTTAGAATCTTCTAAATTGGCTTTGGATACAACAGTGTTACGTTTAATGTTAGATAACCCTCAAATTATCGTCGAGATTATGTCGCACACCGATAGTAAGGGTAACGATCAATATAACATGAAGCTTTCTCAACGTCGTGCTGAGAGTGTAGTAACTTATTTAATTTCGAAAGGTGTTGCAATGCAACGTTTAAAAGCAAAAGGTTATGGCGAGAGCAAACCGGTTGCACCGAATGATAATGCGGATGGTTCAGATAATCCTGATGGTCGCGCCCTCAACCGCCGTACCGATTTCAAAATTATTGGTCACTTAGATGTTGAAGTGATTAATGATTATGATGATGAATAGGGCATCTCTATAAAATGCCAATGGATTTCGACCCGTATTATATAATTTATCTTTTGAGGTTACGGTCGGGTTAATCCTTCCACAAAATAAAAATTCTTAAAGATTTTTAGGGTTCAAAAAGGTTGATAAGGCTAATTTCGGCTGGACAATAAATGTTAAAGGTAAATCTGAGGCGCTTTATTACATTAAGTATTACGATAAATCAGGCAAATTGCATGATTGTGCTTTGCTAGTTGATTATGGTGAAAATGAATTTAAAATAATAAAGGATAATATAATTTGATTAAATTCCCTTTCGAAAGGGGACGTCACCACCCCCGGGGGGCCCCCCGGGGCGTAACTCTTCTCAAACCACAATCATGTGAATCATGTAACTTTTATCCAAAGTTATATAATGCATTCAGGTCTTCAAGTTTCCACCTTTGTTTTATAATAACCACTTAAACTTAGAAGCCATGGAAAATCAAGATCCAAAAAAGGACGGTAACAAAAAAGAAACAGATCCTAACAATCCAACTGCTAATCAAGACAAAGAACGTCGACAAGAAGTAGTTACAGATTCAAGTAAAGCAAATAAGGATACACGTAAAACTGAAGAGCCTGAAGTGTGGATTAAGAAAGAGGAAACTCCTAACGAAGCACCTAAAGCCAAACAGTGGGATACTACTGCAGGAAACGAGTAAACTAAAAGACAAATCCCTGTAAGGGGCAGGGATTTGTCTTTTTAAATGAATTATATGAAAATAATAGTCACAACAGATTTCTCAACCAGTTCAAAATCCGGTATTCGATTTGCTCTTCAATTAGCTGCACAAACAAAGTGTGAGCTTACATTTTATAATGTATTTGAAGGTGTTGAGAATAATAGTTGGAATATAAAGGGTAGTACTAAAAAGAAACTCTCAAAGTAGGCGCTAAGAATGAAGAACTAAGAAAATTTATTGCTCAAGTGTGTGAAGAGAACAACACACCGGTTGGAAAGTATAAGTACGTAGTTGAAACGGGTATAAATGTAAAAACGTTTATAATTAATTACGCTAAAAAAAATAAAGCAGACTACGTTTGCATTGGCACCAGAGGCGGAGGTATACTTAAAAAAATCATGGGAACCATCACCTCGGAGTTAATTCAGGAATTACCTGCTTCATTAATTGTAGTTCCAAAAACGTATCGCAAAAAGAAAATAGCTGAAATTGGCTATTGCTCTGATTTATCGAATTTGAAAAAGGAAATTGTTGTTGTAGAAAGCTTCGCGAAATTATTTAATTCGGACATTCAGGTATTTAATTACGATTATTTAATTGAAGTGGATGAGGAAAAGAAGCGACTGAATAAAATCGTTGAAAAATTTAAGAAGAATGGTACTAACTTTTACTTTAAGAAATTGAAAATAGATGATTCGTTAGCTCTGCATTTGCAAGAAGATATTGATAAATACAAACCCTCAATTGTAATTTTATTCACTTATAAAAACAAAGCCTGGTACGATAAGTTGTTTTTAAGAAACAATTCTACAGAAATAGCTTTTGCTACAAAAACACCACTGCTAATTGTAAAAAAATAAAGTAAACACTTAAATTAACTATTATGCAAATGACATACCCTGCCACCAACACTACGGGCAAAGACTTGAATATTAAATTAAACGAAGTAACCATTTGTTATGATGATTTAGGAAAAGGTGAAATTCCAATCATTTTCATTCATGGTTTTCCTTTTAATAAATCAACCTGGGAATCTCAGATGGAATTTTTTAGAAAAGATCATCGTGTTATTGCTTACGATATAAGAGGCTATGGTAAATCAACATCAGGAAAAGAAAAACCGAGCATTGGTGTGTTTGCTGACGATTTAATAAATTTTATGGATGCCCTAAAGATTAAGAAAGCAATTGTATGTGGTTTTTCTATGGGAGGTTATACTTTATTAAATGCAATACATCATTATCTGGATAGATTTAAAGCTATTATTCTAAGCGACACACAATGTATAGTGGATGCGCCTGAATTAATAAAGAAACGCCAGCAGATCATTATGGAAATAAATTCAGGTAAATTAAATGATTTTGCCGAAGGATTTATTAAAAATGTATTTTGCGCTGAAACATTGGCCACCAAAAAAGATGTTGTTGAAGAACTTAGAGAAATTATTTTGGCTACCGCACCATTATCAATTATTGCAGGTTTAACTGCTATGGCAGAACGAAGAGAAATGTGCTCTACTGTAAGTAAAATTTCAATTCCTTCATTAATAATTTGTGGTAAACAAGATACTGTAACGGTTCCTGAACAATCAGAGTTCTTTAAGAATAATATCGCAGGTTCTAAATTGCATATTATAAATTATGCGGGACACATGACCAATCTTGAACAGCCCGATGATTTCAATAAACATCTTTCTGAATTTATTTCTTCAGTTACACCTAAGTCACTTTAAAAGCTAAACCTTCTTTCTTCAGAGCTAATTTTAATTTTCCAATAGCATTAGGTCCCATCCCATGAAGTTGGGAAATTTCTTTCTCTGAATATTTTGAAAGTTGTTTTAATGTTTTAATTCCCGCGTTTTCTAAGGCTCTTCTTGCTGGTGCACTAATTAAAGAAAGAAAATTATCTTTCGGTTTGCGTTCTTCTTCACAAACAGGGCAGGTAGGACAATCACTACTCTTGTAATACTTATGTCCTTTTTTACAGGTACGTAAAGTTTTAGTCATTACTAATTTAATTAAGCAACACTTACACCAAACAGATAACCCACCAAAGCGGTTAATCCCATGGCGGCGGTGCCCCAAAATGTTATTCTAATAATTGCTTTTAATACACTTGAACCACCGGTTTTTGCAGCAACTACACCTAGTAAAATAAGAAATGCAATAGCAGAAGCATATAGCGAATATTCCATGTTTTTAATAGGAAGAAAAAGCGCCACTAAAACAGGAAGTGCCCCGCCAACTGTAAACGACGCCCCAGAAGCCAGAGCTGCTTGTATGGGATTCGACTGCGAAATTTCATTTAGTCCTAATTCATCTCTTACGTGAGCACCCAAAGCATCATGCTCTGTTAATTCTTTTGCAACAACAGCTGCTGTTTCTTTTTTTAAACCTCTCTTCTCATAAATTTCTGCTAAACGTTGTAATTCGAGATCGGGCATATCTTTTAATTCCTGAGCTTCACGAATAATATCCGCTTTTTCTACATCGGTTTGGGAACTAACTGACACGTACTCTCCGGCAGCCATTGATAAAGCACCTGCTACTAAACCTGCAACGGATGCTAATACAATAGGCTCTCTGTTATCACTGGCTGCGGCAATACCAATAGCAAGACTGGCTATTGACAATATGCCATCATTAGCGCCAAGTACAGCAGCGCGAAGCCAATTACTGCGTTGTACATAATGTGGTGCTAAATAGTCTTCTGTTTCTTTTGTCATTATTTTTTGACTTTATTCTAAGCTAAAGGTATAAAAATCTAAGCCACAGAAGTAATAAATTGAAAAGGCGTTACTGTCTTTTGATAATGTTAATGATTACATTTCCTGTTTTCATGCCAGTTTCAACATATTTATGAGCTTCTACAATTTCATTTAAAGAATAAGCCTTATCAATAACAGGTTTTAATTTTCCTGTAACCACTAAATCTTTTAAGTAATTCACATCCTCTTTACTAATCGTTGGAATAGGGAAGAGCAATTTTTTACCACCAATTAAAGGTGTAATCATAGCTAAGAAAGGATTTTGAGCCATATATCCCAATTCGGTTGACATATAAATACCTTTCTCTTTTAACAATGGTTTACATTTTCCGAATGAGCTTTTTCCAACAGCATCAAAAACTACATCAAATTTTCTATTCAGTTTTGTAAAATCTTCTTTTTTGTAATCAATCACCATGTCGGCGCCTAATGATTTTACAAGCTCAACATTTTTAGTATCGCATACGGCAACAACCTCTGCACCTAAATGTTTTATAATTTGAACGGCAGCCGAGCCAATTGCGCCTGTAGTTCCATTAATCAAAACGCTTTGTCCTTCTTTAATTTTAGCCGCTCTTATATCACACAAAGCATAATGCGCACCTTCTGTTATGGCAGCTGCTTCTTCGAATGAAATATGTTCAGGCATTGTTGTTAATGTACCTTGTTCATCCATCACCATGTATTCAGCATGTGCGCCAAATGTTTTATCATTGTATCCAAAAACTTTAACGCCAACTTTAAAAAGCTTTACGTCTTTTCCTACAGATTCAATTTCGCCTGCAAATTCATTTCCTAAAATTTGATTTTTTGGTTTTAATAAACCGCTCCAAAATCTGGAAATAAAATATTCAGCACTTCTAAACCCGGTATCTGTTCGGTTTACTGTAGAAGCATGAACTTTAATTAGGACTTCATTATTTTTAGGACTGGGTTTTTCTACTTCTACAAGTTGAACAACTTCCGGGGGTCCGTAATTTTTATAGATGGCTGCTTTCATTTTGTAAAATTAAAAAGGCAGACAAAACGCCTGCCTTTGTTTTTGTAAAGTGGTTTCGACTACGCTCAACCACCGGAACAAAATCGGTGACTGAGCGGAGCCGAAGTCCCGATAAAGATTAATTAATATTTAACTCATAAGGCAATCTTGCTTGTACACCTTTTAAATTAATTATAGTTTGAACATGCATTAAGAATTGGTATTGTGCGCCTAAATTCTTTTTAATTAAACGTGCTTCAACTTCTTCTTCCTTATTATTTAAAAACATAGCAAACGGATCTTTACGTTTTGGCATTTCTTCAACTTTGTAATCTGTAATCTTCGCCATTTTAGCAGCATAGGCAAGTGCTTCGTTAGTTCCGCCTAATTCATCTACTAAATTAATTTTTAAGGCATCAACACCACTCCAAACGCGACCTTGTCCAATACTGTCAACTAATGCAGTGGTAGTGTTACGTACTTCAGCCACGCGGCGGATAAATGTGTCGTAAACTTTCTCAACACCGTTTTGAATGTAAGCATATTCGCTTTCCGATACTTTACGGAATGCTGTTCCTACATCGCTATGTTTGTTTGTGTTTACAGTATCAATGTTGATGCCAAGTTTATCAGATAAAGCTTTTTGTAAATTCGGTAATACACCAAACACACCAATAGAACCGGTAATGGTATTAGGTTGAGCAAAAATTCTGTCAGCAGCACAACTGATATAATAACCGCCACTTGCTGCAACATCACCCATACTTACAATAGTAGGTTTTGCTTTTTTAGCTAAAGTCATTTCTCTCCAAATAACATCACTTGCTAAAGCACTTCCGCCCGGTGAATTTACACGCAACACAATTGCTTTTACGGTTGAATCTAAACGTGCATCTTTAATAGCTTTTGCAATTCTATCGCTTCCAATTGTTTCTTCATCACCTTCACCACTTTCAATTGAGCCGACAGCATAAATTAAAGCGATCTTTGGTTGTTTTCCGATTAATTTTTTCTCTTTACGCGACGATTTTACATTCTTTTGATATTTTGCAATATCTGCAAAAGCAATTTTATCTTTCTCAGCTAATTTTAAATCTTTCTTTAATAAACTCATCACTTCATCTTCATACAATAAACCATCAACTAATTTTGCGTTTAAAGCCGATTCAGGTGAGTCGATACTTAAATTATTAGCTAGTTCATTTAATTTTTCAATACTAACACCACGCTCTTTCGAAATACCTTCTAAAATAGAATTCCAAATACTGTTCATGTAGGTTTCAGTTTGCAAACGGTTTGCTTCACTCATTTTATCTAACATAAAAGGCTCGATAGCACTTTTAAATTTACCGTGACGGAAAATTTGCATTTCAATACTTAATTTCTCTAACATATTTTTAAAGAACATTAATTGCGCGCTCAAACCTTTAAATTCCATTCCTCCTTGAGGGTTCATGTATAATTTGGTAGCAGTAGATGCTAAATAATACGATTTTTGAGAATATACTTCAGAATACGAATAAATGAATTTTTTCGATTTTTTGAAATCAATTAATGCATTGCGAATTTCTTCAACAGTAGCAAAGCCTGCTTCCACATGACGGATATCTAAATAAATACCTTTAATGTTATCATCAGTTTTAGCATGTTCAATCGATTTTACAATACCGCGCACACCTAAAACGGCAGGGGGCATAAAAGGACCAAGATCTAATTCCTCAAAAGGATTATCCATACCACGTTCGGTAATAGCACCCTCAATTTTAAGGTGTAAAACGCTGTTTTCTTTAACAGAAAATGTTTTTTCACCTGAATTATCAAAAGCTCCTTTTAAACCGGCAGCTATAAAACCACCAATAATAAGGGCCATAATGATGCCCGTGATTAAAAGTCCTAAAATTGACCCGAAAAATGCTCCAAAAAACTGTTTCATGTGTATATAATTTTGCGTTTAATAAGAACTAAATTACCTTTATTAGCCTTATTAAAGGGATAAACTGTATGAACGTAGCTTTTTTGTGTTTGGGCGGAAATATGGGCGACCGATTGGCGAATTTAAATCGTGCAAAGGCGCTAATTGAGGATGAAGGGATGCAAATTGCCGGACAAAGCAATATGTACGAAACCCAAGCCTGGGGGGCTGATAATAGTCCGGATTATTATAACCAGTGTATTAAAGTGAAAACTGAATTGAGTGCCCCGGCCTTAATGCAAGTGTTGTTGAATATTGAAAAGAAAATGGGGCGTGTGCGTACTGAGAACAGAAATGAAGCACGGAGTGTTGATTTAGATATTTTGTTATTTAATAATGATACTGTTGAAAGCGAATTAATAACAGTACCACACCCGCGTTTACATTTACGTCAGTTTGTTTTAAAACCTTTAAACGAAATTGCTTCTGAAGTAATGCATCCTGTTTTAAACAAAAGTATACATCAACTTTTATTGGATTGTACTGATACACTCACCGCTACAAAAATAGAACCGCATGTTCATTTGCATTGAGGGAAATATTGGTGCAGGAAAAACTACTTTAGCTATTGCTCTGGCAAAGCGACGTAATGCTGTTTTTTTGGCTGAGCAATTTGAGGATAACCCATTGCTTCCTTTGTTTTACGAGAATAAAAAACGAATGGCGTTTCCTTTAGAGTACAGTTTTTTAATTTCGCGACACGGACAATTACACAAGCATTTTACAAGTAAAAGAAAAGGAATTACGGTTGCGGATTTTAGTCTGAATAAATGTTTATGGTTTGCTAAAGCGAATCTTGGTAAAAAAGATTTTAATTTATACGAAAAGCATTTTAAGATTATCGAGGAAGTAGCAAAAGCTCCGCAGTTAATTATCTACATCAATACACATTATAAAAATTTGTTGAGCAATATTCAAAAACGTGGAAGAGCATTTGAAAAGAAAATTGATAAGGCGTATCTTCAAAGTGTAAGTAAAAGTTATGAGTCAGGAATAGAAAAGATAAAAAACATTCCAGTTATAGAATTTTATGTGGATAAATACAATGCAAAAACCCATGAAGTGATGGTGAACCACATTGATGATATATTAAAAAAAGGTATTAAATTTAAATATAAAAAAATAGTTTTATAAATTCAACAACATGATTAAATTTTTGAGAATATTCATTTTTGTTTTGTGTCCGTACTTAATGAGCTCGCAATCGGGTAATTTGGTATTTGATGGAAACGCGACGTTTAATGGCCAGCCATTAATGAATACAACTGTAACAGTTGTAGAGTCGGGAAAACAAATTCAAACTATGAATACAGTTAATGGTTCGGTGTTTAAACTCACTTTAGAGTTTGGAAAAAACTATTCGGTTTATTTCACGAACCCAAAGTCGCAAAAAATGTATATGGATTTTATTATGAATAATCTTCCTGAGAAGGCTAAGAATATAAAAATGGTGTACGCTTTTGATATTCCGTTTTTTCCGAAAGACGCGACTGTTTTAGATACCACACAATTCAGAAATCCTTTTCATAAAGTAATTTTTAATGGTAAGGATAAAATGGTGGATGATACCATTTACATGAAACAGTTTTTAGCGAAAGTGTTTAAACCACGAAAAGAAGAGAAAGAACCTGTTGTTGCGGAAACAAAAAGTATAAAATGGAATAACCTTGCCGGGAAATTAACTTATAACAACAAAGAAAAAATGCCGGTGCGTAATAAAAAAGTAAATCTGATAAACGGAAGCGGAGCAGTTGTAAAAACAACCTCTACAAACAAGTACGGAAACTTTATTTTCACAGGTGTTGATTTAAACGACGCTAAAAAAATAGAAGTCGACTTTAAAAAGGAATTTACCAATCAAACTGTTTCCTTAGAATTAACCAATAGTAAAGGAGAAGTTATTTGCACAAACAATGTTGTGAATAATAAAGCGGAGTGTCAAAGTTCCGGAACTAATAAAGTAATTGAAAAGTTAATCGACCCTCGATTTACTTATAAAATCTCAGCAAAATTAATTCAGGAAAATGACAAGAAAATAGCTTTCTACGCTCACAAAATGGTGATGTTGTTAAATGATAAAAATACGGTTATCCGTCGCGCTAAAACCAATGCTTTTGGTTCGTTTGTGTTTACAGATTTAAAGCCAGGACAAACCTATTTAGTGGGTGTTGAGAAAATGGATGTTGAAGCTGGTATGAAAATAAATTTATATACTAATGCCGATCATTTTATTGCACCTGTTGACAGTGCTGTTACAAGTCGCTTGGTGCGTCGATTTGCAGCAGACAACAATGCGGTGTTTAATGATTTATTAATTGATGAGAGCCAGTTACGCATGGATGTGAGTGGTAAATTGTATGGCGATAACATGAATAACCCTTTAGGGGATTTAAAAATATTGTTGCTGAATGATAAAATGGAAACGATTGACACTACAACAACCGATGGTTTTGGAAGATTCTTATTTAAATATTTACCGTATAGCAAGGATTACACATTTACAGGTTTAGATGACAAAGAAAGTTTGTTAGATGCTATTAATAATATTTTGGTTTATAACAGCGAAGATGAAATGGTAAAAATTGTTTCCAATTTTAAAGGCAGGCGATTTAAATACAATCCACTGGATGCAGATAAGAATAGATTGTTGGAGATTTACGCTGAGGATCCTTGGTTAGCATTAATTGGTAACGAATACAAAGCGAACAAGCAGGAGAACAAAATCATTATTGAAGATATTTTATTTGAAAGCAATAAATCTGACTTATTACCAGAAGCCCGTTTAACTTTAGAGAAAATTGCATTGGTATTAAACATGACCACAACTATTAAAATTGAATTAAGTGCACACACAGATAGTAATGGCGACGATGTTTACAATCAGAAATTAAGTGAGCAACGTGCAAAAGCAGCTGTTGATTTTGTAATTAGCAAAGGCGTTGACCCAAGTCGGGTTATTGCAAAAGGTTATGGCGAAACTAAAATCACCAACCGTTGTAAAAACGGTGTGTATTGTACAGATGATGAACATCAACAAAACAGAAGGATAGAGTTCAAGATTCTTCGCAATTAATTTTAGTGATGGTGGTTTCGACAAGCTCAACCACCACGTCTTTGTAGGGAATTATCGGTTCCTGAGTTTGTCGAAGGCGCTGATTTAGCACAAGACAAATAGTCTCATTTCCCGCTTTTCCTAAGTCAAAATGACCTTTATCATGACCTTTCACGCCCTTTTAGCAGAGATTTGGACTTGGACTATAATTTGATGGGCTTATAGTATAAAATTACAATTATGAACTTAAACAATTTCACAATCAAGTCGCAAGAAGCTATTCAACAAGCTATAACATTAGCAACAATGAATGGCAATCAAGCTATTGAGAACGGACACATTTTAAAAGCCATTCTAGAAGTGGATGAAAATGTTGCGCCGTTTATTTTAAAGAAATTAAATATAAAAGCGGATGTGTTTGAAAAAACATTAGACAGCGTTTTAAAATCTTATCCGAAAGTAGAAGGTGGACAGCCTTTTTTATCTACCAGTGCTAATCAGACTGTCGCGAAAGCAACATCATACTTAAAAGAATTTAAAGATGAGTTTGTTTCGATTGAACATTTGATACTTGGAATTTTAGCAAGTGGAGATAGTGTTTCAGGTATGATGAAAGATATGGGCTTCAATGAAAAGGATTTGAAAGCCGCTATTAAAGAACTACGTAAGGGGGCAAGTGTTACTTCACAATCACAGGAAGAGACCTATAACGCTTTAAATAAATATGCAATAAATTTAAACGCACAAGCGCAAGCCGGGAAATTAGATCCGGTTATTGGTCGCGATGAAGAAATTCGTCGCGTGTTACAAATATTATCTCGCCGTACAAAAAATAATCCGATTTTAGTTGGAGAGCCCGGTGTTGGTAAAACAGCAATCGCTGAAGGTTTAGCGCATCGTATTATCAGTGGTGACGTTCCTGAAAATTTAAAATCAAAACAAATATTTTCATTAGACATGGGCGCATTAATTGCCGGTGCAAAATACAAAGGAGAATTTGAAGAAAGATTAAAATCCGTTATTAAAGAAGTAACTGGAAGTAATGGCGATATCGTTTTATTTATTGATGAGATTCATACTTTAGTTGGTGCAGGTGGTGGTGGAGAAGGAGCGATGGATGCTGCCAATATTTTGAAACCTGCTTTAGCGCGTGGAGAATTAAGAGCCATTGGTGCTACAACACTAAGTGAATTCCAAAAATATTTTGAAAAAGATAAAGCCCTTGAGCGTCGTTTCCAAAAAGTAATGGTGGATGAACCAAGTGCTGAAGATGCTATTTCGATTTTACGTGGCATTAAGGAAAAATATGAAACGCATCACAAAGTGCGTATCAAAGACGAAGCTATTATTGCCGCAGTAGAATTGTCTCAACGTTATATTAGTGATCGTTTTCTTCCCGATAAAGCAATTGACTTAATGGATGAAGCTGCTTCTAAATTAAGAATGCAAATTAATTCCATGCCAATTGAATTAGATAAAGTGGAACGTGAAATCATGCATCTCGAAATCGAACGTGAGGCAATGAAGCGTGAAAATGAAGACAAAAAAGTTTCCGCATTAAATAAGGAAATTGCAGACTTACAAGATAAACGTAATTCATTACGCGCTAAATGGCAAGGTGAGAAAGAGGCAATAGAAGGTGTTCAAAAAATTAAACTGCAAATTGAAGATTTGAAATTGCAAGCCAATAATTTCGAGAAGGCCGGAGATTATGGTAAAGTAGCTGAAATCCGTTACGGAAAAGTAAAAGATGCAGAAGCAAAACTTTCTGAAATGGAAGTGAAATTATCAGAATCAAAAGCAAGCGGTTCGCAAATGGTGAAAGAGGAAGTGGATAGCGAAGATATTGCCGGTGTAATCAGTGCTTGGACAGGAATTCCTGTTTCAAGAATGTTACAAAGTGAGAAAGAAAAACTATTGAACTTAGAAGATGAATTACATAAACGTGTAGTTGGTCAGCACGAAGCGATTGAAAGTATTGCAGATGCCGTTCGCAGAAGTAGGGCAGGATTACAAGACGCAAAACGTCCGATTGGTTCATTTATTTTCTTAGGAACAACAGGTGTTGGTAAAACTGAATTAGCAAAAGCATTAGCAGAATTTTTATTCAATAATGAAAATGCAATGACGCGTATTGATATGAGCGAGTATCAGGAACGTCACTCTGTAAGCAGATTAGTAGGAGCGCCTCCGGGATACGTTGGTTATGATGAAGGCGGACAATTAACAGAAGCCGTTCGACGCAGACCATATTCAGTAGTGTTGTTAGATGAAATTGAAAAAGCGCATCCTGACGTATTCAATATTTTATTGCAAGTGTTGGATGATGGACGTTTAACCGATAACAAAGGAAGGACTGTGAATTTCAAAAACACTATTATTATTATGACCTCCAACATTGGTTCACATTTAATACAAGAGAATTATGATACGATAACTGAGAAAAATAAAGACACAGTAATGGCAAAAACAAAATCAGAAGTGTTTGTGTTGTTAAGAAAAACCATTCGCCCTGAATTTTTGAATCGTATTGATGAAGTGATCATGTTTGAGCCGTTGAACAGAGAGAACATTCATAAAATTGTGGAGATACAATTTAATAATGTAGCGAAGTTGTTAGCAGAACAAGGTATTCAAATGAGCGCCACACACGAAGCGATTGATTGGTTAGCGCAATTGGGTTACGACCCACAGTTTGGAGCTCGTCCTGTAAAACGTGTGATGCAAAAACAAGTATTGAATGAACTCTCAAAACAAATTTTATCAGGCACAGTAGATAAAGAGAAGGAAATTGTACTAGATATGTTCGATAATAAGTTTGTGTTTAGGAATAAGTAATCTTCTTAAGGGCTACATTATTTGTAAAAAGGCGATGTAATTTACATCGCCTTTTTATTTCTTAATAAAAGTATAAGTATCAATCAAAAGCCCACCGGTTGCATTACTGGTAATTCCAATTATCTCATAACCTTGTTTAGCAATTGGATTTACTTTTTCGGTTACTTTAATGGTGTTAGGAGTGATGTTGTCGATTTTTAATTTTTCAAAAAGTACTTCTTCAAATTTTCCTTCCTCATCAACAGTTACCATAAAAGAGTTGGCCATTAAGCCGGGCTGTTCAACTACTTTTAAAGTAAGGTATTTGTTAACGTTGTTTCCTGAATCTGATTTGAAAGCATTAAAAATAAAAAATCCAATCACGGCACAAGCCGTAATCAATACCGAATATGTAGTTTTTGTTTTCATGGGTTTTATTTTAAAGGGTTAATATAGGTTTATACTTAGGTCCTATATTAAAGTTACGGATTCTAACCTTAAAAGCAAAACGTAAGAGCGCAACGTCCCCAACCATGGTAACGCCCTCTGTCAAACTCCGGACTTTGAACAACCTTAGTGTACTCAGCACTAAATCGTTTATAGGCGACTACAATTCCGTAAGTCCCCTGCAAAACATAACGGTTAATAGATGCATCTGGTAAGGAATGAATATCTTTATCAAACAATCCGCCTTGCATGGTGGCGTTGTATCCTACAAATTTGGTTTTACCTTTTGCGAAAACGTAACATTGAAATTTATTTTTCGTAGCATTTTTAATAATACCCAATTGCTTAAAGTATCCCGCCATAAAACCGGTGCGAATCATTAATCCTAAACTTATATCATCGTAAATAGTTCCAACGCGTAAATCTCCTAAAGCCATTGCTTCAAAATATTTGGAGGTAAATAAGCCTTGCTCAATGCCTAAATTATAAGTGAGAATATAATCTGTACTCAATTGATTTTCCCAACCTAGAGGTTGAATATTTACAAGAGCACGATGAATTCCTTTTTGTTCCTCTTCACAACTAGCACACGGACCAATAATTCCCAAATCTAATTTTGAATTTAATCTTCTTTTCTTTTCTGTATTGATAGAAATTAAATATTGGGAAAGATACATGGTAGCTGCGTATGGTCGGTCGAGATAATTTAAAGTATCGTATCTGATACTACCTGGAGTAAAACAATCTTGTCTGGCCGCAAGCCCAAAATAATTTTGTGAATTTTTCCCAGCCTTAATTAGAATTTTTGAAACAGGCGATTTACTAAAAATAGGAAGAATCAAATCAATATAAACACCTTGCGTATAATATCTATCCGTAGCACTAAAAAAATCGTTATCGTAATTAAAAGAAAAGTAGCGGTTGGTTTTATCCCAAGGTTTTTGAATAGAATCGGTTTGGGATTTTATTCCAAAAGAGATGAGTAGTAAAAAGAGGAAAAGGCTCCGCATAATTATTGGACGATGGGAGGAGGGAATGCTTACAATTAGTGCTACTTTTCCCTCTCCTCATAGGAGAGGGGGGACCAAGCTTTGCTTGGTGGGAGAGGTTTGTGAAGCGACTCTTTTAAATGACAGACCTCCTTGTCTCAATAAACTCCATCAAAGTAAGTTCCACGAAAGCCGGATTATACAGAACATCAGCATTAGTGAACCGAATGACAGAAAGACCCAACCGTTTTATTTGATGTTCTCTTTCTTTATCATATTCTTTGACATCTTTATCTTCATGGATGTTCCCATCGATCTCTACAACGAGTCTTAACCTGTGACAATAAAAATCGGCAATATAATTACCAATCGGATGTTGCCGTCTGAATTTGAGTCCCGCCATTTTCTTAGCTCTTACATAATTCCAGAATCTGTTTTCTGCAGGAGTTAAATTGCTTCTTAATGATTTAGCTCTGCTTTTCGTTAAAGACGTAGTCTTAAAGTGGATTGAAAAATTATTATACATGGTTACATTCTTTAAGTAACAGCTTTCTCTCCCCTATGGGATACAAATACCCGTACTAATTAAACGACCCGTAAATAAAATGAATTTGTTCTTCGAAAACCTCATCCGTCCACCAAAGGTGGACACCTTCTCCTATAAGGAGAAGGGAATTCCCGTGCGAAATTAATTAATGACCCGTATTTGAAATTTACCTCTCCATCACTTCCTTAATCCCCTTCAAAAAATCAGTCATACCCGATTTACTATGATTGTATCCTGTTTCGTCTTTAAAACCTTTTTGAGTCCAGGTGAATTGGGTGGTGTTGGCATCTATTGCTTTTACATGATAAGAAACTTTAGAATGATTTTCAGGTTTATCTTCTAAACCAGTGAAGCCGCTCCAATAACTGTAGCTGATGAATTCTAAAGGTTTATTTTCAAGAATTATGCCTGTGTCTTTATACTTATGACCTTCATATTCTCCCTGAAAAACAATAGAGCTTCCCGGTTTCCAATCCGTAACGGTTTCTGTGCCGTACAAATAATCTTTAATTTTTGCAGGATCGGTTAAAGCATCCCAAACTTTTTTTACATCAGCATTTACTATTGCTGATTCTGAAACTGATAATTCGTGATTCATATTTTATGATTTTTTAAACGCAAAATTTTTCTCCCCTTTTTCAAGGGGAGACAGCCTTAATTCCGTCCCGATAGCTATCGGGACGGAATAGGCAGAGGGGTCACTCATCAAACAAACTCCCACCTTTTTTCCAGATGGATTTGCCTAAATGTTTATATGCTAACTCTGTTACTTCTCTTCCTCGTGGCGTACGCGTTAAATAACCTTCCTGAACTAAAAAAGGTTCGTAAACTTCTTCAATAGTTCCTGCTTCTTCACCAACGGCTGTACTTATGGTAGTAATGCCAACCGGACCACCTTTAAACTTCTCAATAATGGCAGTTAAAATACGATGATCCATTTCATCCAAACCATTTTTATCTACGTTCAATGCTTTTAAGGAATAAGCGGCAATCTCCATATCAATTTTGCCTGAACCTTTAATTTGTGCGAAGTCGCGAACCCTCCTTAGCAATGCATTGGCTATTCGTGGAGTGCCGCGACTTCGTCTTGCGATTTCATAAGCGGCATCTGCGCTTATTTCAACATTAAGAATATCACAACTACGCTCAATAATTCCGGTCAGCACTTTGCTGTCGTAATAATTCAAGCGGGAGTTAATGCCAAACCTGGCGCGTAACGGGGAAGTCAACAATCCGCTGCGGGTAGTGGCACCAACCAAAGTAAATGGGTTTAATTTAATTTGAACCGAACGGGCATTCGGTCCACTATCAATCATAATATCAATTTTAAAATCCTCCATGGCGGAGTATAAATACTCTTCCACAATCGGACTCAATCTATGAATCTCATCAATGAATAAAACATCATTCGGACCAAGATTAGTTAATAGTCCGGCCAAATCACCGGGCTTATCTAATACCGGACCAGAAGTTACTTTAAGGTTAACCCCTAAATCGTTCGCGATGATATGAGCGAGGGTAGTTTTACCTAAACCGGGAGGGCCATGTAAAAGAACATGGTCAAGTGACTCTTCTCTTTGTTTGGCAGCTTGAACAAAGACTTTAAGGTTATCAACTACACTTTCTTGTCCGCTAAAGTCGTTAAACTCTATCGGGCGTAAGGCCTTTTCCAGCTCTTTGTCAGAGGAGGAAAGGTTCTCTTCGTTAGCGTCTAAGTTCTCGTTCATGGGGCAAAGATATACCCTTTTGAAGCACGACGTTGCTACGAATTATAGCAATTTACATTTTCTTTCAAAAACGTATGGAATTTTATAAACACTGCATCCTTATCCTGTAAGCAAATTAAACTTTAAGCTTTAAACCTTTCACTTTTGACCTTTAACCTTTAACCTAAATAACGTTAACAATTTCTAACAAGTCCCAATGCAACTCAAAAGCAACCCAACAGTAAAAGGATTAATTTTAATCTCAAATTCCAAATCACTTTATGTTATTAAACAAAATTAAATGGATGGCAGTAGGCGTGGCTCTTACTGCATCAACCGTGTTATTGTACAACAACCGCGATTTTTTTAAATCACTAACCGGTAGCAATTACAATAACGGACCAGCGAATAAAATCAATCCTGAATTCGCAAGTTATATCTCTGCTTTCACTACGGGATATGTTTCCACCGGTTCAACCATTAAAATTAAGTTTGCAAGTGAGTTTGCGAATAACGCCCAGTTAAATACGCCTTTAAAAGAAGAGTATTTTTCGTTCGACCCTTCTATTGAAGGGGATGTTGTTTGGAAAGATGCCCAAACCATGGAATTCAAACCTAAGAACCGTTTGGAGCCGGGTAAATTATACAAAGCTACCTTCCACTTAAATAAATTAATGGAAGTGAAAGATGAATTGGAGAAATTCGAATTCTATTTTCAGTCCATAAAACAATCTGTTCAGTTACAGGCTAACGAATTAAAATCTTACCACAATACAGATTACGATTATTATTCCTTAGCGGGAACTGTTTCCACTGCAGATTTTGCAGATGAAGCTGCTGTAGAAAAAACGTTGACAGCTAAATTAGGAAACTCTTCTTATAAGGTGAAATGGGTGCATAACGAAAAACAAACCATTCACAAATTTTTAATTGATAGTATTGAAAGACCGAATTCAGGAAGCGATAAATTAAATATCACTTGTAATGGGGAAGGATTAGGTTTGACTTACAATCAAACCAAAACATTTGAAGTTCCTGCCAAAGGAAAATTACAATTATTAAGTACAAGAGTAGAAAGCGATAACGAACAATTTGTGTTATTGAATTTCTCAAACCCAATTGATCAAAACCAAACTTTAGAAGGGATAATTGATATTGGCGGATTAAAAGATTTAAAATACATCGTTAATAACAACCAGGTTTTAGTTTATCCGAATAAAGTACAATCGGAAACTTATACCATGACGGTTGGAGAAAGTGTAAGAGATACTAAGGGACAAACTCTCGGCCAATCATCAGAACATAGTATTGTTTTTAATGAATTTAAACCGGAGGTAAGGTTCTCAGGTAACGGAAACATTTTACCTTCTACAAATGGCTTATCATTGCCGTTTGAAACTGTGAACTTAATGGCAGTAGATGTTAAGATCATTAAGATCTACGAAAACAACGTTCTTCAATTTTTACAAACGAACGATATGAATGGCGGCGGAAATCTCGCGCAGGTAGGAAAGAAAATTGTAGAGAAACGTATTAATTTAGGAATTACTAATCCGGCAGACTTCGGTATCTGGAAGAAATTCTCTCTCGATTTATCGTCTTTAATTAAAACTGAACCAGGTGCAATTTATCGTGTACAAATGAGTTTCAAGAAAGCGTATTCAACTTATCCTTGTTTAGGAAATTCTGTTGATGATAAATTTGAAATGGAAGAAATAAAAGAACCGAGTGATGATGATGAAGTTTCTTATTTCGGATATTATTACGAAGATTACGGCGGATACAATTATTACGATGAAGGCGAAGGCGGCGATGATTACGATTGGAGCAACCGCGATAACCCATGTAAATCATCTTACTATCACCAATACGAAAGAACGGTTTCAAAAAACATTTTAGCTTCTGATATCGGTTTAACGCTTAAAAAAGGAAACGATGGAAGTTTATTTGTTGTAGCTAATGATATCATTAGCACCGACCCATTAAAAGATGTGACTTTAGAATTGTACGATTATCAAAAACAATTAATTCACACTTGTAAAACTAATGGCGATGGACAATCCTTCATCAACATAAAACAAAAAGCAAGTTTCCTTGTCGCGAAAAAAGATAATCAGCGAGCGTATTTACGTTTGGAGGATGGAACTTCTCTTTCATTAAGCATGTATGATGTGTCGGGAGAATACATTAAGAAAGGTGTAAAAGGATTTATTTACGGCGAACGCGGCGTATGGCGTCCGGGTGATACTTTATTCCTGAATTTTATTTTGGAAGATAAATTAGCTTCTATTCCGGCCGGACATCCTGTAATATTTGAATTAACCAATCCGCAAGGACAAACTTACAAACGCATTATCAATAACAAGAGTGTGGATGGTTTCTACAACTTCACAACTTTAACTGATAAAAATGCGCCAACAGGTTTATGGAATGCTGAGGTAAAAGTGGGTTCAATTAAATTTTACAAGAGTATTCGTATTGAAACGATTATGCCAAACCGTTTGAAGATTCAAGTGGATGTGGCGGATAACAAATTAATAAACGGAAGTATTCCAAACGATATTCATTTACACGCAAACTGGTTAACAGGCGCAACAGTTCATAATTTACCGGCGACTATTGATGTAGCTTTAAGTTCGGGTTATACTCAATTCGATAAATTCAAGGATTATAACTTTGATGACCAAACTTTACGTTTCGAAGCACAAAACATAAGTGTGTTCAATGATAAATTAGATGACAGAGGAAATGCAACTATTCCGTTGAACTTAAATTTAGAAAAAAGTGCTCCGGGATTCTTACGCGCTAGCTTCAATACAAAAGTTTACGAAGAAGGCGGTGCGTTTAGTGTGGATCGTTTCTCTATTGATTATTCTCCTTACCAAAACTATGTTGGTGTAAAATTACCTGAAGGAGAAAAAATTCAGGAATTCTTCACACAGGAAAAGATCACATGATTGATATTGCCACTTGCGATTTCAAAGGAAATGCAGTTTCTCGTGGTAATTTAAAATTTGAATTGTATAAATTAGAATGGAGATGGTGGTGGGATCAATACAATGATGAATTAGCCAATTACGCATCGGATGAATATCATAAACCAATTATGACAGAAATGATTTCTTCAAAGAGTGGTCACGCTAAAGTGAAAGTGAACATCAAGGAGAATGAATACGGTCGTTATTTAATTAAGGTAACAGATTTAGATGGCGGACATTCATCAACAGCCATAACCTATTTCGATTGGTCGAACTGGATGGAAAGAGGCGGTGGAGAGGATAATAAAATTATCTCGAACATGTTGCAGTTCACCACTGATAAAACTGCTTACAAAACAGGCGATGAAGCTGTAGTAACGATTCCTTCTCCTGATAAAGGAAGAGCTTTGGTAACTATTGAAAGCGGAAGAAAAGTTTTAGAAGCACATTGGTTAGAAACAGAAAAAGGAAGTACTTTATTTAAATTCAAAGTAAAACCGGAGATGGCGCCTAATGTTTACGTTCATGTTTCATTAATGCAACCACACACACGTAAAAATGATTTACCAATTCGTTTGTATGGTGTAGTGGCAATTAACATTGATGATCCTGAAACACATTTAAAACCAACTATTACGATGCCAAGCGTTTTAGTACCCGAACAAAATGTAACCATAACTGTTGGTGAAGAAAATTCTAAAGAGATGGCATTTACTTTAGCAGTTGTTGATGAAGGCTTATTAGATATCACACGTTTCAAAACACCAAATCCTTGGAATACATTCTATAGCAAAGAAGCTTTAGGTGTAAAAACATGGGATGTCTATGATAATGTTATTGGAGCTTTTGGTGCAGATTTAGAACGCATCTTAAGTATTGGTGGTGACGGTAGCGAAGCGGGAGATGATGGTGCAAAAGCAAATCGCTTTAAACCAATGGTAAGATTCTTCGGACCGTTCCATTTAAATAAAGGTGAGAAAAAAGATGTGAAGTTTAAATTGCCAATGTACGTTGGTTCTGTAAGAACAATGCTGATTGCTGGATACAAAGGCGCTTATGGTCATGCTGAAAAAACAACTCCTGTAAAAGCACCTTTAATGGTATTGGGAACTTTACCTCGCGTGTTAAGTGTGACTGAAGAAGTGAAATTGCCTGTCTCAATTTTTGGTGGTGATAAAAATGTGGGTTCAACTACAGTTAAAGTTGAGGTGAATGGATTATTGCAACCTGTTGGAGGTGCATCAAAAACCGTAAACGTTGGTAAGGATGATGAGAAATTAGTTGTGTTTGATTTGAAAGTAAAAAACCAAACAGGCATTGCTAAAGTAAAAATCACTGCTAGCGGCGGCGGACATACTTCTGTGTACGAAATAGAATTAGATGTACGTAATCCGAATCCATACCAAAGTACAATTAAAGATTTCTGGGTAGATGCAGGAAAAACTGAATCAGGAAATGCAAATCCTGTTGGTTTAGCAGGGACAAATACAGGAATGTTAGAATTGTCAACCATTCCGCCAATTAATTTGGAAGAGCGTTTACATTATTTGATCACTTATCCTCACGGATGTATTGAGCAAACTACATCAGGAGCATTCGCACAATTGTATTTAACCGACATAATGGATTTAAGTGCAGAGCGTAAAACAGAAGTAGAAAATAATATTAAGCACGGTATTAATGAAATCCGTAAATTCCAAATCAGTAATGGCGCTATGGCTTATTGGCAAGGTATGAATGAAGCCAATGATTGGGGTTCTTCTTATGCCGGACATTTCTTAATCTTAGCAGAGAAAAAAGGTTATACACTTCCTGCAGGCTTGAAGAAAAATTTATTGAACTACCAAAAAACCGCAGCCATGAGTTATGAGTTTGCGAAAAATAAAAATTTCAATAATGATGTGATGCAGGCTTACCGTTTATATGTTCTTGCTTTAGCAAATCAACCTGCTATGAGCGCGATGAACCGTTTACGTGAGTTTTATTCATTGTCAGATCAAGCCCGTTGGTTATTGGCCGCTTCTTATGCGCAAATCGGACAAACTGATGAAGCGGAGAAATTAATTGCTAAAGCAGCTACAACTATTCCGTATTATTCGGTGAACTATTATACTTATGGTTCTTCGGATAGGGATGAATCTATTATTTTACAAACTTTATGTTTGATGAATAAAAAACAGCAAGCCTTTACGCAATTGAAAAAGGTGTCTGATTTCTTGTCCTCTAAAAACTGGTTAAGTACACAAACAACAGCTTTTGGTTTAGTGGCCGTATCTGAATTCATTAAAAAATTCGGTGGTTCATCAGCTATGCAGGCAACAGTAAAAGTAAATGGTAAAGAGGTGGAGATAAAAGGAAACTCTGCCATTACACAAATACCAATTAGTTTCAAGAATGCTACAACCATCAATTACAGTATTGAGAATAATGGAAAAGGTATGTTGTACGCAAGATTAATTAACCGCGGCAAACCACCAATTGGGGAAGAAGTAGAAGGCAACGAAAATATTATTGCTTCTGCAATGTATAAAGACATGAGCGGAAATGTAATTGACCCAACTGAAATGCAACAAGGAACTAATTTTATGCTGACTGTAACCGTAAAGAATTTAGGTTTGATGGGTGAATTGAAAAACTTAGCCTTGATAAATTATATTCCATCCGGTTGGGAAATTCACAACGCGAAAATGGATGATAACGAAGCTGCATTGAAAAATTCAGGTTACACTTATCAGGATATTCGTGACGACAGAGTGAATACCTATTTTGATCTCTACACCAACGAAACCAAAACCTTTAACTTATTGTTGAACGCCAGCTACGCAGGTAAATATTATCTTCCTGCCATAAATGTAGAAGCAATGTACGATAAGAGCGTTTTTGCAAGAACAAAAGGTCAGTGGATAAAAGTAGTGAAGCAAAAAGATGATAAAGTAGCTAATAAATAATTGCTTTGTCTTTTACTGAAAAAATAAAAATCTTCCTTTTCAAACACAAAATCAAACTCAGTGTATTTTTTATACTGGGTTTGATTTATTGGTTGTGGTTGCCTTCAAAATTATTTGATAAGCCTTGTAGTACGGTTTTGGTGGATGCTAATAATCAATTATTGTCGGCGCAGATTGCCAGTGATGGTCAGTGGCGTTATCCGCAAAATGATAGTATTCCTGCAAAGTTTGCTGAGTGTATTACTTTGTTTGAGGATGAATATTTTTATTATCATCCCGGTATTAATCCTGTTTCTATTTTTAAATCCATTAAACGTAATGTAAGTTCAGGAAAAGTAAAGAGTGGGGGAAGTACCATTACCATGCAAGTCGCGCGTATGATGCGGGGAAACCAGAGTAGAAGTTATTATCACAAAATTGTAGAGATGTTATTGGCTGTAAGAATAGAATTCTCTTACAAAAAATCCAGTATTTTAAATGCTTATGCGAGTAATGCGCCTTTTGGAAGTAATGTGGTTGGTTTGTCGGCTGCCTCGTGGCGTTATTTTGGGAGAAGTGAATTTAAATTAAGCTGGGCGGAGAGTGCTTTGTTAGCGGTGTTGCCAAATTCTCCTTCTTTAATTTATCCCGGTAAAAATCACGATAGATTATTGAAAAAGAGAAATAATCTCCTCAAAAAATTGTGGGATAAAAAGGTAATTGATGAGGCTACGTATAAATTATCATTGGAGGAACCTTTACCTGATAAGCCATTTCCAGTTCCGCAATTAGCGAATCATTTATTAAACCGTTGCATCAACGAAAAAGGTGGGGAACAAATTTTCGAAGCTACCATCAGCAAAAATTTGCAAGTTCAGGTGGCGGAACAATTGAATAAACATTCAAAAAATTTATCCGGCAACCAAATTCATAACGCTTGTGCGTTGGTAATTGAAACAGAGACAGGAAATGTGTTGGCTTACATTGGAAATTCTTATTCCGAAAAAAATGAACATGAAAATTATGTCGATGTGATTAGCGCTCCAAGAAGTACAGGAAGTATTTTAAAACCTTTTCTGTATGCTTTCATGTTGAATGAAAATAAAATTCTCCCGGCTTCTTTATTGGAAGATATCCCAACACAAATTGGTTCATACGGACCAAAAAACTTTAATCTGACTTACGATGGATTAGTTCCAGCCAATAATGCAATTGCCCGTTCATTAAATGTTCCTGCTGTAAAAATGTTGTTGGATTATGGTACTGCAAAGTTTCATTATCGTTTAAAGCAATTAGGTTTTAAAAATTTCAATAAACCAACAACGCATTATGGTTTGTCGTTAATTTTAGGAGGGGGAGAAGCAACGCTTTGGGATATTTCGGGAGCGTACTCTTCAATGGGAAGAAGTTTATTGTCGTATTCCAATTCCAGAAACAAATACGCGCCAAATAATTATCATCCTTTAATTTATTTGAAGAATGAAACACCTCCTCGCAAAACCGCCACACAAAAAACGGATGTTTTAAAAGCATCAAGTCTTTGGTACACCTTTAATGCAATGACAGAATTAATTCGTCCGCAAGATTATGTTGGTTGGATGCAATTTTTATCCCGCACAAAAATCGCCTGGAAAACAGGAACGAGTTACGGTTTCCGCGATGCTTGGGCTGTTGGATTAAACGCAAAATACACCGTTGCCGTATGGGTAGGAAATGCTGATGGCGAAGGTCGCCCCGAATTAACAGGAACAGGAGCCGCCGCGCCATTAATGTTCTCGATATTTAATTTATTGAGTGAGAAAAAATGGTTCGCAAAACCAACTGCTGATATGGTTGGATTAAAAGTTTGCAAAGTCAGCGGATTTAAGGCTTCAGAAAATTGTCCGGATGTTTCAGTTCAATTAATGCCAAGCGGCGGAGAAAAACAAATGTATGTCCGTTTCATAAAATAATTCATTTAGATGAAACCGGAAAATACAGAGTAAACAGTAATTGTTATTCAGTAAACAAAATGAAGCACGTTCCTTGGTTTGTAGTTTCACCAACGCAAGAATATTTTTATAAGCAACATAGTTTGTTCTACAAACCATTGCCTGAATATTTGCCTGAATGTGCAAGCGAATTAAATATTCATCAACTCGATATTATTTATCCCAGGGAAGGATTTAAAATTTACATTCCCGTGAACGAAAGCGGTGAAAAAGGAAAGTGTATTTTAAAAGCCACTCACAAAAACACAAACGCAATTTTATATTGGCAACTCGATGAGCAATTTGTCGGCACTACACAAAAATTTCATCAGATTTCTGTTTTACCTGATGTAGGGAAGCATACGTTGAGTATTACGGATAGTGAAGGGGAAACGATGCAGGTGAAGTTTGAGGTGATTGGGAAGTAGCGGTTAAAGGTATAAAGTGAAAGGTGAAAAGTATAAAGTTAAATCTAACTTTTAACCTTATACCTTTAACCTTTCACCGAAATTAATTCATAATCAACTCAGGCAAGCCAACAGGAGCAGAGTCATAAAATGCTAATTCGTGAATGGTTGCTTTTACATCTTTAATGATGGGAAAAGAACTTAAGATATCCATTACTTCTTTTTCGGTTTTCGCATCAATAAACGCCCACACGTTGTGACGTTCCATATCTAATGAATACGAACGGATAATATTTTTATCCATTAATTCATTAATAAGTGTGCGGTGTTTTGGAATGAGTGCTATAAATTTTTGAGTAAAAACTTCAGGTAAAGTAATGTGAACTAAATAAGTATTCTTCATAGATTCTTTGTGTGAGTAAACAACTTTACAAATATCCGTAAAAAAGATGTTTTTGGCTGTTAAAATAGACTAATAGCTATTATTTACCGTCTATTTCTCGTAGGCGCCGGCATCAGGCTGAGTGACAAGTCTAGTATTTCCCATTATATCTATTGGGAAGATGCTCGCATCGCCGGTTGTTGTTGCGTTATTTGGTAGGTTTAGAGCTCCTGAATTCGTGCCTAAATCAAATTTGTAAATAGCAGGATCGTTAAATGCACTTGTAGTTCCATTTGGATTACAATTAATAAATACGGTTGGACTCGCCGTCATATTTATGTTTGTACGAATAAAAGAATAGGAGAATTTGTGTTTTGGTGTAAATGTTGCTGTAGTAATAATATCTAATTCTAATTCATTACCGCCACTATTCCCATCAATAATGCAATTTCCAAAATAACAAGTGTCCATTGGAATTTGTTGTGTTCCTGCGTGATTATCTATATGAACGCAAGGTGTACTTCTTCCGTCTTTAGTCCAGAAATTAGCGAAGGTGCTGTGAATGAAAGTGCAATTCCCTCCTGCAACCATAGCCAAACAATATTCTTTACAATTGCTAAATACATTATTCCCACCTGAAACATTAAAAGCGAGATTATACATGCCCCACTTTTTCATGTTCTGAATTTTTGTATTGGTAATTTTTAAACGACGCGGCTCCGAAAAATTTCCAAACAGTAATTCTGTCTGCACTCCAATAAAACCATTTTTTATAATAGCGTAGTTGATGGAATTATTTATACTTCCTTCATTAATCCAAATTCTATCCCATTGTCCGGGCTCATCTTGCATAAATGGCTCTAATCTGTCGCCCTGAAAAACAACTTCATTACCTTGTGTACCCTGAACTTTTAAAGTTCCATAACGGTAAACCCACATTCCTGCGTTCTGATGAAAATGTACTTTTACCCCCGGGTCAATGATTAAAGTCTGACTAGAATCTACAACTAACCAACCATAAATTACGTGAGGTTTATCGTTTATCCAAGTCACCGTTGTGTTTGTTCCCGGGGCAATTAAAGTGTAAGGTAAATAACCACCATTCACAAATTTTATGGCGTTAGTTGGTTTGTGATAATAAGCATCTTGTCCCCAAGCTTCTAAATGTACAGATTGTGTATTTCCATTGACAGAAAAATCAATCGCATCAGTTATAATAAGCGGACTATTAGAATTATTTGGATTTACATTAACCTGAATAAAAATAAAAACGCTATCGTGACCAGCAATTTCAATATCACTGAAGGATCTTCCGGGCGAACCATCAACATTCAAGAAAAAAGGTGATGCAGAACCGCTTCTTACATTAATGGAAGAAATGTTTATTCTTTCATCATGATTATTAATAACACGAATTTGACGCGTAGTAGAACCAGCTTGAGTAAATACAGTATCAAACAATACTGAATCGGCCGAAAAATCAACTTTCGCTGAGGAATCGGTAAGGAGTTTATTCTTTTTGCATGAGGTTGAGCTCAAAGCAATCACGAATAATACAGAGACTATAAAAAGGAAATTCTTCACTAAGTCAAATTTACATATAATAACGTAAAAAATAAGGGTTTATTGCATTATATTTGGGAAACAAACCATGCTAAAATTCATTAAAGATAACAAGGAGTTTACTGTCATTTTTTTGGTGGCAGCTATTATAAGGTTTATCCCTGCCTTCGATTATCAGTATAGTTATGATGAGTTGTGTGGCTTACGAAATTCTATCTATACCAATTGGCACGATTTAATTGAGTACGGTGTAAAGTTGGATACGCATCCTGTTTTGGTGCAGTTTATTATAAATGCAATAGTTGTTGCTTTTGGTTATGATGAATTTTGGGTGAAACTTCCTTTTTTATTGTTTAGTCTGGGTGGAATTATTTACGCTTATTTATTTTCTTTGAAATGGTATGGAAAAACTCCGGCATTAATTACTGCAAGTGTTTTTTCATTCTCTTACATCTTTTTGTTTTATGCGCCATTGGCAAGGATGTATTCGGGAGGATTATTCTTTTGTACCGCTTTAACTTATTATTTATTTGAATTAAGTTTTTCTGAAAGACAGAAGAAATTACACTATGTATGTTTTGTCATTTTTATCTTATTGGCAGCATTTAATAATCATTTAAGTTGTTTGTATGCTTTTACATGCGGGGTAGCAGGTTTGTTTTTTGTAAATCTGAAGAACTATACAAAATATATTTCCGCATGCATTTGCGCGATATTGTTTTATTTACCTCACTGGGAAATCACAATGGCGCAGTTTGCACAAGGTGGAATTGGTCATTCACAAGACTGTTGGTTAGCTGCCCCTGATAAATGGGCAATACTTGGTTTTTTGAAAACATTATTTGGTACAGGATATGTTTGGTTGTTTTTTGTTTTATTGTTTAGTGTTGGTTTTGTCATGACAAAAGAATTTAAAATGAATAAAAAAACTGTTACGTTATTGATTTTGTTTTTTGTGAACTACGCTCTCATTTATACCTATTCAGTAACGAAGGCACCCATTTTTCAATATTCTGTCATGTTATTTTCGGCGCCTTGTTTTATTTGGGCTGTTACAGGTATTATCAAGTTTAATGTAAAACAAACAGTTTTAGTGACGGTAGTTGTAAGCGGCGCTTTAATTTATCAATCGGTTGTTGGAAAACATTTTTTTACGAATGCAGTATTAAATCAAAATGGATTTCAGAGTAAGGAGTATTGTGATTTAGAAGATAAGTACGGAGTAGGGAAGGTAGAATCGTATTATATGGCTTCACAAAAATATTTCGTCATTAATTATGAGTTAAAATACAAACGCAAGTTTAATTATCATATTTGGGAAGACTTTAAAGATATTGCCTCTTTCAAGAGTCAAGTAAAAAACTCCAAAGCAGACTATGTTTTATTAGGAGAGCCAACATGCGCTCAATTGGAAATTGTGATAGAATATTTTCCATTTTTGCATAGTCACAATCAAAACTTAAATGTGAATTGTTATTTATTATCTAAAGTAAAAGCAAAACAACATGTGAGTTTGAAAAGTATTATCATCCCTCTTCATATTCTAAACCAAGAATGTTTGAGTACGGACTAATTAAAGAGAAGTGGAATATGAATCAACTGAACGTCGATTCTATCGATGAGTTCTGTTTTTCAGCAAAATCAAGTTTGAAAAAATTGCACCTTCGGGAAGGTAGAGTAGTTTTAGCTAAAGTAAAAGTGCAAAGCAAAGAAGCATTAAATGACGTCGGTTTTAATTTTAGTGTCTCTAATCCAAAGGATTCCACTTTGTTTTTTGGAGGAACGGATATCGGTCAGTTTTACACTACCGATTCAACCGGACATTATGCTTACTCCGAAATTTTCATTGGTTCTGAATTAAAAAATTGGCTTCGTCAGGATGCAAAAATAACTTTCTTCATTTGGAACCGGAGCAAAAAGAAATTCACGCTAAGTGATTTTGAAATTAAAGCTATTGATTATTGGCCGGCAAGATGGAGTTGGTGGGAGTAGCGGTTAAAAGTTAAAGGTGAAAAGTATAAAGTTCCTTTTGTTGCCTTTACTTTTCACCTTTTACCTTACACTTTTAACCTAAAGTCCGAATCCATAAGAAGCGATCATCCCGTTAGGATAAAACCCTTCTACTAAAACATTTCCTGTTTTATTTTCCAATGCTTTTTTAACGTCATCGGCAGTAAATACTTTTTTCTTATTGATGTTGGTAATAACGAAACCTTCTTTAATTCCAACATTTGCTAATTTTCCGCCACTCAATTTTGCAATCTTCACTCCGTTCTCAACGTTGAATTTTGTTAAGTAATCTTGATTTACTTCCTCAAAAGTAGCACCTAAACTACTAGAGCTCGTTAATACAGGAACTTCTTTCTTAATCACTTCTGTTCCGTTTTTAATATTTGTTAAAGTAACAGGTAAGGTGATTTCTTTTTCGTTGCGGATAACAGTAACATCGATTTTATTACCAGGACGATACTTGCTAACCTTGTTCCTGTAATTCTGAAACGCTGTTAACTTTTGTGTCTTCAACTGAAGTAATCACATCCCCAATTTTAATACCTGAATTTTCTGCAGCACCATTAGTGGTTAAGCCATTTACATAAGCCCCTTTTAATACAGAAAGACTTTTTTGCTCAGCAAATTTGGCGTTGATGTCGTTAATACTTACACCAATATAAGCGCGTTGTACAGTTCCAAATTCAATTAAATCTGAAACTACTTTTTTCACAATCGTAACTGGTATAGCAAACGAATACCCCTGATAAGCACCATTGCTCGATATAATAGCTGTATTAATTCCAATTAGTTCTCCGTTGGTATTTACTAAAGCGCCACCGCTGTTGCCCGGGTTAACCGCAGCATCTGTTTGAATAAACGATTCTACAGGAAATTGTCCTTTAGATTTATCGCCTTCTAAAACATTACTTCTTCCTTTAGCACTAATAATACCTGCGGTTACGGTTGAATTTAAATTAAACGGATTTCCAACAGCTAAAACCCATTCACCTACCTTAAGAGCGTCGCTATTTCCATAGGTCACAAATGGTAAATCTTTTTCTTTAATTTTTAAAAGGGCAATATCGGTACTTGGATCAGTACCTATAACTTCCGCTCTGTAATCGCGTTTATCATTTAGCATCACTTCAATTTCATCGGCGCCGTTAATAACGTGGTTATTGGTTACAATATATCCGTCTTGCGATAAAATAACACCTGAACCACTGCCTTCCATTATATACGGACGGTTACTATGTCCATATAAAAATTGTTCAAAGGGGTTATAGTTTAAGTTATTAGTTTGAGCTGCTTTTGTTCTAATGTGAACCACGGCATTAAGCGATTTTTCGGCCGACACAATAAAATCGGGAGTGTTGCCAACTCCACCGCCTGAGAAAGAGGTGTAAACAACGGGTGTTTTTTGGGTTAGAGTAACTTCTCCGCAGGGTTTTTGGTGACCGGTCATGAAACCTGTAGCTACTAAGGCAAATACGCCTCCTAATGCTGCTACTAATACTGTTGAAACTAACTTTTTCATATGCTTAGGTTTTAAATTTAAATCTATAACGCAAAATTAATTCAGAAATTTGTCGTGTCAATTTCTTTTAACAATACTTAACTGGGGTATCTTTAAAATTGCTACCTTTATACTGCTAAAAAATGCAAATAAAACGCAAAATACCCGCCTTTGTTTTCGGAGTTTCAATCGGACTAATTATTGGTGTTGGTTTTTTTATTTTTAAGATGGATGATTATTTCAGTAAGATGAAATCAGCTTCATCAAAAGAAATAAAAGTAATTGAACAACCTGTTCAGCAAGAAGAAAAAGAAAAAGCTAAAGACGATAAAGAACGCTATAAAATAAACACCAAAGTTTCTCCTTATACCAATTACAAAGAAGTAGATAGTTTAATTAAGAGTGAAGACGGCGAAGTGAATTTAGCTAAGGAAGAATTTATTTCCGTAAAAAACATTAAGTTAATTGATTTAGATAATACTCAAAAAGATACCTTATCTCCAAAATTAGCAGGTGTTAATCACAATGATAATGCTACTTTGTTTTTTGTGGAATTTTGGAAAACGCCGTTGAATTCTAAAGGATACCGTATGACAAAAAACAGAATTATCCTTTATGGCTTTTCTGATTTTTCTTCTTTAAATCTTTATAAGGTAGATGATTTCTATTATTTAAAGAGTGAAGAGCAGGTTTATAAGGTTTCTGCCAATAGCGATTTTATGCCAATGGATAGAGTGAGCGATTCAGATTTACTAGCCAAAATAAATTAATGCAAATTAGTTTCGATAAATATCAAGGCACGGGTAACGATTTTATTTTAATTGATAACCGTAAAAAAGAAATTCAACTTTCGATTGAACAAGTTGCTTTTTTGTGTAACCGTCATTTTGGTATTGGTGCAGATGGATTAATGTTATTAGAATTAGAGCCAGGTGTCGATTTTAAAATGGTTTATTTCAACAGCGATGGCAATGAAAGCAGCATGTGTGGTAATGGCGGACGATGCATTACAGCTTACGCAAAATCATTAGGATTAATAAACGATAAGGCTCGTTTCATTGCTATTGATGGTTTGCATGAAGCGACAATCAGCGGCGTAAATCAAGTTTCTTTAAAAATGAATGATGTAAAGAGTATTGAAAGTGGAGATGATTTCTTTTTCTTGAATACAGGCTCTCCCCATTATGTAAAGTTTGTTGAAAGTGTAAAAGAGTACAATGTATTCGAAGAAGGAAAGAAAATAAGAAACAATGAGCGCTTCGCCGCAGAAGGCACTAATGTAAATTTTATTGAGAAAACAGAGGACGGCGTTTTTGTCCGCACTTACGAAAGAGGAGTGGAAAATAAAACTTTATCTTGCGGAACAGGTGTAACTGCGGCAGCTTTAGTTGCTGCAATAAACGGAGTAGCAAGTCAGAAGAATTCTTGTAAAATTTCCACTTTGGGCGGTAGTTTAAATGTAAAATTTGATAAAGTACTGGAAAGTAATTTCTATAACATTTGGTTGGAAGGTCCGGCAGATTTTGTTTTTCACGGTAGTATTAAATTAGAAGATTGATTTCAGAAACTAAATATCTGATTGCTTTTGAAGATTGTAACGATACTTCGGTCCTAACTAAAGGAACATGGTTAGTAATTTTACATGCTTCAAGAATTCCGCCACATGTTGGATTAATGATAAACGGGAATTATAATTCTCTTACAATTAAAGAAAGGGAATTAAATGTAAAGGCCGAAGCATTATTGAAAACAATTTCTCAGAAGAAAATAGAAGCTTTGTTTTTAAAAGTGGCAAATCATCCGGTTTTTTAGTTCGGATTATCAATTGAGTACTTTTCAAGAACAATTGATTCAATTTACAGCGGTAAAGCAAAACGAAGCGACCTGTTTATCGCCTCTCAAATTATTCTTTGAAGAATTTTATGCAGTTAGAAATAACAAAGAACAATTGTTTTATGATTTTGTAGACGAATTATTTCAGAAACGATTACGTCACTCAGGCTATTGGCTTAAATGTTGGAAATAAATCAGAAAATAATATCTTTACATTACCTCACTACACCAATGAGGAATTACAAGCAAGAATTAAAAACGAACGCGACACTTATTTTAAATCATAATGTTTATAAAAGGAGAAAATATTCATTTACGCGCTCTCGAGCCTGAAGATGTTGATGTATTGTATAAATGGGAAAACAACCGCGAAATTTGGCATGTGAGCAATACACAAACGCCTTTTAGTCGTTATGTGTTAGAGCAATTTTTAGTGAACGCTCACGAAGATATTTACACCAATAAACAATTGCGTTTAATTATTTCGCCTAACGAAAACGATGTTCCGGTAGGAGCAATCGATTTATTTGATTTCGATCCTTATCATTTACGTGCCGGTGTTGGTATTTTGATTTCTGAAGAATACCGTAATAAAGGTTATGCTTTTGAAGCCTTAGAACTCCTAAAGGATTATGCGTTCAATAATTTATTATTAAAGCAACTTTACGCTAATGTAACTGTTTCGGCGCCTTCAAGCTTACAGTTATTTGAAAAAAGCGGTTTCGAAAAAATCGGACTCAAAAAAAGCTGGAACCGTGTTTCGGCAACGGAGTTTGGCGACGAATGGTTATTGCAACACATCAATAAATAATGTTGCATAAAAAGGTAATACTTTTATTTTCCTCTGTTTTAATTTTGCTAATTGCGTTTCAATGCAAGGAGCCTTCCGGTAATTCTACTACTTCTCAAATTAAAAAAGATACACTTGTTTATTTAAATCATGCTGATAGCGCAAGGTATGTTGGAATGAACCAATGTAAACTTTGCCATCAAAGTATTTATAATTCATTCATTAAAACAGGAATGGGAAAATCGTTTGATGTGGCAACGAAAGAAAAATCTTCTGCTGATTATTCCCACCCTCTTATTTACGATAAGATAAAAGATTTTTATTATAACGCGTCTTGGAGAAACGATAGTTTATATTTTACTGAGTTTCGTTTAAAGGGTAGAGATACAATTTTCAAGAGAACGGAACAGGTAAATTATATTATTGGTTCTGGTCAGCATACTAATTCTCATATTCAATCGGTAAATGGTTATTTGAATCAAATGCCAATGACATTTTATACGCAGAAGAAAAAGTGGGATCTTCCTCCCGGGTTTGAAGATGGACATAACACGCATTTGAATCGTAAAATTGGTTTGGAGTGTATGAGTTGTCATAATTCATATCCCAATTTTGTTTTGGGTTCTGAGAATAAATACAATGGTGTACAGGAAGGAATTAATTGCGAACGTTGTCACGGTCCGGGCAGTATTCACGTTGCTCAACGACAAACTGGAAGTAAAATTGACACCTCAAAATATATTGATTACAGTATTGTGAATCCTGCAAAGCTTTCAATTGACCGGCAATTTGATATTTGTCAGCGTTGCCATTTGCAAGGGAATGCTGTTTTAAAAGAAGGAAAATCGTTTTTTGATTTTAAGCCGGGAATGAAATTAAATGATTTCATGACCGTTTTCTTACCGAAATATGAAAACGCCGATGATGAATTTATTATGGCATCGCATGCGGATAGATTAAAGCAGAGTAAGTGTTTTATAAAGTCGTATGAAGTGGCTTCAAAAGCTCAGCCACCGGAAATTTAAAACCATATAAAGAAGCATTAACTTGTGTCACTTGTCATAATCCACATGTAAGCGTAAGAGAAACAAATCCGGAAGTGTTTAATGATGCTTGTAGAAATTGCCATAATTCAAATGGTAAATCCAAATTGGAATGTACAGAGGTTTCGGTTGTAAGGGCTAAAAAAACTCATAATTCAACATTCAACATTCAAAATTGCACGAAGTGCCACATGCCTTCCTCTGGTTCAACGGATATTCCTCATGTTACTGTACACGATCATTATATTCGTAAACCTGTCACTCAAAAAGAAAAAGATAAATTGAAAAAATTCATCGGACTGTATGCTGTGAATGAAAAAGCACCTTCTAATTTAACTAAAGCCTGGGCATATATTAATCAGTACGATAAATTTGAAGCTAAGTCGGAGTATGTAGATTCAGCACAAAAATTATTTAGTGATAGAACAAAGCAGGATGTTTTAAAAAACATTCATCCTTTATTGCAATTGAATTTCTCTAAACAAAATTTCAGCCAAATTCTCAAATATGTGAATGTAATTGGTGAAAATGACTTTAATCTTTAAGTACTAAACAGAATCATATAATAACCTTCATGCCTGGAGTGCCTATCATATTGCCGAAGCTTATTTCAATACCGGAAATGTAACTAATGCAGTTAAATGGTTCGAAAAGTCAATCGACTTAGCGCCTTTTAATTTGGATTTCCGAAATAAATTAGGTTCAGCTTATATGAATACTGGAAAAATTAAAGCGGCTGTAAAAACTTTTGAATTCATGATAAAAGAGCATCCGAAAAATATTTCAGCTTATACTAATTTGGGTTTTATAAAAATTTCACAAAGCAATGTTGTTGAAGCTGAGCAACTTTACAATAAGGCTCTCAAACTTGATCCGGATTACGAACCTCTTTTATTAAATTTAGCGGGATTAAAGGCGTATAAGAAAGATTATAAAGGCGCCATTGAAATTGTAAATCAAATTTTAAAGAAGAATCCCGGTAACGCAAAAGCAAAAATGGCGTTACAACAATTGAAGAGTGTTGTATGAGATTGATAAAAAAATTAATTGTGCTTTTTGTTCTTGTTGCCGTTGGCTTCGGTGGCTATTGGGCTTATATTAATCTTTACAAACCTAACGTAAATCTTGAGGGTAAAAACTTTAAATACGTTTATATTCCCAGTGATGCAGATTTTGAGACTTTATTGAATACATTATACAGCGGGGATGTAATAGAGAATCACAAAACTTTCGAATGGATGGCCAAGCGGATGGATTTGGATAAAAATGTGCATCCCGGAAAATACCGTGTTAATACAGGTATGAACAACCGCCAACTTATTTTAATGCTGAAAAATAACAAGCAGGAAAAAGTAAAACTCACCTTCAATTCTCAAATCCGCACAAAAGAAGAATTTATTGAATACCTCGATTCTAAACTAGAATTAAGTTTTGATGAATTAGATGAATATCTAAGTGATGATGTGCTGTTGGAAAAAGAATACGGCTTAGATCCTGATAATATTATGACACTTGTTCTTCCTAATGTATATGAAGTAAGTTGGGTGACAAAAAAAGAAGAGTTGTTTGAAGAACTAAAAAAGTATTTCAATTCAGTATGGACAAAAGAACGCCGCGATAAATGTAAAAAAGCGAGTCTCTCTTTAGTGGAAGCAACAACTTTAGCTTCTATAGTTCAGGGCGAAAGTGGTATTGCAAGTGAGCAACAAAAAATTGCTGGTGTCTATATAAATCGAGTGAAGAAAAATATGCCATTGCAAGCTGACCCTACTTTAGAAATTGCTAACCGTAATTTTGAAGTGCAACGTGTAACGAATGCTGATAAGGAAATTGATTCCCCATACAATACCTATAAATATAAAGGTTTGCCGCCAGGGCCAATCTGCTTAGTAAATATGCAATCGCTCGATGCCACCTTGAACTATTCACGTCATAATTTTATCTATTTCTGCGCCAAGCCTTCTCTTAATGGTTACAGCGATTTTTCGTCTACCTACGACCAACACCTGAGATACGCTGCTGCCTATCAAAAGTCGCTCGATAACAAGGGGATAAAACGCTAATTTATTAGTGAAAATTAGTGCAATTCGTGGCTAATTTTGTACCTTTAAGGCTCTATTTATTTTACTATGACTAAGATTAAATTTGGTACCGACGGCTGGAGAGCAATTATTGCTAAAGATTTTACAGTTGATAATGTAGCACGTGTAACAGAAGCTACTGCGAAATGGCTTTTGAAAAACTTTGACAAACCAAGCGTAGTTATTGGTCACGATTGCCGTTTTGCCGGCGAATTATTTGCTGAAACAACAGCAAAAGTTTTTATCGCGCACGGCGTTAAAGTTTTTTTAGCGAAAGAATATACTTCAACACCAATGGTTTCTTTGGGAGCTTTAAAACTAAAAGCATCTTTAGGTGTAGTTATCACAGCAAGTCATAATCCTCCTTCGTACAATGGATATAAATTAAAGGGACATTACGGCGGACCATTAGTTCCTGAAAAAATTCAGGAAGTAGAAGATATTATTCCTGAAAAGCATTCTGTAAACTTAGACTCCATTGATTTAGAAGAAGCAAAGAAGAAAGGGTTGTTAGAAATTGCGCCGCTCGAAGATATGTATGTGAAACATGTTGAAGAGCATTTCGATATCGCATTAATAAAAAAATCAGGATTAAAATTTGCTTACGACAGTATGTTCGGTGCAGGACAACGTGTTATGAAACGTTTGTTTCCGGAAATTGTGCATTTACATGACGATGAGAACCCAGGGTTTCACGGACAAGCTCCTGAGCCTATTCACAAGAACTTATTAGAGTTTAGTAATTTAATTAAGAAAGACGGAAAAATCAGTTGTGGTTTGTGTACCGATGGTGATGCGGATAGAATTGGTTTATACGATAGCAAAGGAAATTTTGTGGATTCACATCACATCATTTTATTATTGGTAAAATATTTAGTGGAAGAGAAAAAATTTGGTGGAAAAATTGTTTGTGCGTTTTCTGTAACCCCGCGCATTAAAAAATTAGCAGCACATTATAACTTGCCAATAGAAATTACTCAAATTGGATTTAAATATATTGCTGGTTATATGATTAGCGAAGATGTATTGTTAGGCGGAGAAGAGAGTGGGGAATTGCGATTAAAGGACATATTCCGGAGCGCGATGGTATCTGGATGGGACTTACCATTTGGGAATACATGGCGAAGAGCGGAAAGAGTTTAGAGCAATTAATTGAAGACTTATATAAATTAACAGGACGTTTTGTTTACGAGCGTAATGATTTACATTTAACTGAGGAAGTAAAACAAAAAGTAATTAAAGCCTGTAAGGAAGATAAATTCAAATCATTCGGTCCGTATAAAGTAGAGAAATTAGAAACTATTGATGGTTGGAAATACTATTTCGAAAACGATCAATGGATGATGATTCGTGCCAGTGGTACAGAGCCTGTTTTACGTGTGTATGCTGAGAGCGATACTTTAGAAAATACCCGTAAAATTTTGAAAGCGACTCAGGAGACTTGTTTGAATTAATTTTTCAGCAAATCGGTACAAATTCCTGCTGCAATTTCATCAGCAAGTTTCGAATAGCCTTCATCGGTTAAATGAAGATGATCCGTATATAGGTAACTGCATTTTGCGTAGTCGCTGCAAATGGCGTCAAAGTCAACAAACACAATCTTATCATGGAGCAATTGTTTTTTCAATTCTTCATTTAAAGCTTCACGGTATTCTTTTATGTTATCCAAACCATTATCGCTGGTGAAAAAGGCGTACACATGTGTTTTTACTTTATTTACGATGTGCAAAGTATTGTAAAGTTCATCAACACCATATTCGGGTAATTCAACTACTACAGGCTTGATATTGTATTTTAAAAGTTCTTTAATAATTAAGCACATGTTCTTTGAGTAGAATCGTTTTCCGAACTGGCCAAACGAATCGTTAACGCCACAGCTTACAATACAATATTTTACTTGCTTTTCTTTTATAAATGCTGTCGAGAAAAAATCACGCTCAGGAGCAAACAAATTCATGTACACCTGTTTGGTTTTAGCGCCCCCTAAACCGGATGAATAAATAGTACATTTCTTTCCGTTTTGACTCATACTATTTTTTATAAACGGATCAAAGTTACCGGCAGCCACATAACTATCCCCAATAATACCAATTGTTAAGGTGGTGTCGTTATTGGTTTCTAAAATAGGGCTTCTTAAATGTTCGTGGGCTATCGAAAAACGATTGTAGATATACAGAAACGATATAAAAAGGGATATCAGTATAAAAATGATGTATATGACTCTTCTTCTTTTCAATTTCGGTTTTTGTTACACAAATTTAAGATTAATAATCTTCATTACCTTGTTTATAAGTTATAAAAGCCGTCTGCCGTTTAACGTAGGCTTTATATAATTTTATGTAGTGAGTCAATCGGTATTAATATATTCTGTTAACAGCAGTCCAAGGTTAAAGTATATTTTAAATATTATTTTAAAGATGTTTTAGGATTGGATTATGCAATTACTCAGAATCCCGTTCAGTTTGAGCAATCAGAAGTGATTCGGATAAACTATTCTTCTCAAAAATTTATTAAAGACGGTATAAAGATTAATCCGACAACTGTTTTATTTGAGTATGGCATAAAAGATCACTTAATTGAAGTTAACAGTCATAAGGACTATAGTAAACTCTTTTTTAAATCTAATGGCGATGTGCCTTTCGATATTTTGGCGGCTTCGTTTTGGTTAATTACACGCTATGAAGAATATTTACCTTTTAAGCAGGACAAGTACAATCGTTTTGATGTTAAAAATAGTTTAGCCTTTCAATACGATTTTATTGATGTTCCTTTGGTGAATTTGTGGATTGAGGAGCTCAAGAAATTATTGTTAAGTAAGTATCCTGAATTAACTTTTAAAAAGCATAATTATTCTTATGTGTCAACTGTTGATATAGATAATGCTTACAAATTTAAATTCAAAGGTATTATGCGTGAGGCGGGTGGGTATTTAAAAAGTATTGTGACAAGAAATTTCAAAGAAGTAAAAGAACGTACCGCGGTAGTATTTAACGGAAAAACCGATCCGTTTGATTCGTATGAATTTTTATTAGAGGTTCAGAAAAAAAATAACTTGAATGTATTGTTTTTCTTTTTGTTGGGTGATTATGGTGTGAATGATAAGAACCACCCGGCGAATAATAAAGATTTTCAAATTTTAATTAAGCATTTAGCGGATTACGCCAAAATAGGAATTCATCCTTCTTACAAATCAAATGATAATTTAAATCAACTGAAAGTAGAAGTGAATCGTTTGGCAAACATCACGCATCGCGATATTAGAAACAGTCGTCAACATTTCGCTATTTTAAAATTTCCTGAAACTTTCCAAGCGTTATTGCAAACCGGTATTACAGCTGATTATTCGATGGGTTATGGTAATTACAATGGATTCAGGGCTTCGTTTTGTATCCCCTATAATTGGTACGATTTAGATGCTGAACAGGAAACGCCTTTAATCATTCATCCTTTCTGCATCATTGAAACAACACTGCGCTTCACCAATAAAGCAACTAATGAAACAGCCATTCAATTTGCTAAACCAATTATTGATGAAGTGAAAAAATATGGCGGAGAATTAGTCACCATTATACATAATGACACCATGGGAAGTGTGAATGAATGGAAGGGTTGGAAAGAAGTATACGAACAAATTGTAAAAGAAGCACTAACTTAGCGTCTCTGCGTCTTTGCGAGAAAAACTATGAATCCATTACCAACTTCTATACACCCCGAGCAAATTGTTTATGAAGATAATCACATTATCATCATCAATAAACTTCCCTCTGAAATTGTGCAAGGCGATAAAACTGGGGATATGCCTTTATCTGAAAAATTAAAAAACTTCATTAAAGAACGCGATGCAAAACCCGGGAATGTTTTTATGGGTGTTATTCATCGTATCGACCGACCGGTTTCAGGATTAATTATTTTTGCTAAGACCAGTAAAGCGCTTTCACGTTTCAATGAATTAATCCGTACAAAGGGATTGCATAAAACCTATTGGGCCGTTGTGAAAAACAAACCGGCCAAAACTGAAGAACATTTAATTCATTACCTTCTTAAAAACGAAAAGACTAACAAGTCGCGTGCTCATGAAAAACCTGTAGAGAATGGTTTAAAGTCAGAACTCATTTATAAATTTTTGAAATCGAGCGATACATATCATTTACTCGAAATAAAATTATTAACGGGAAGACATCATCAAATCCGTTGTCAGTTGTCTGCAATTGGTTCCCCTATAAAGGGTGATTTGAAATATGGTTTTGACAGGGTAATAAAGATGCATCTATACATTTACATGCGTATAGTTTAAGTTTTATGCACCCGATAAAATTAGAGGAAGTGAATGTAAAAGCCACTCCATTAATGAACGACCCGGTTTGGAATTACTTTAAATAAGTATCAATCGATTCTATTTCGTCAACCGGAATATATTGTATCAAATGACTTGCAGCTTCCATATCTCGAAATAAAGTTTCTGCTCCCGGAATAAAAAGTACCGTATGATATAGTTCGGAATTAACAATAGAACCGTATTTACGCATTCCGTTTTTTAAGGTCAAAATTGCTTGTGTAGTATTCATGTTTTTTTGTTTTATAATTTACAGTAAAGTGTATCCTAAAGGGATTCTACTTTACTGTACGCAAACTTAATGCCAAAGGTTTGTTGGGCTGTTAACGGATGATTAAGCTAATGTAACGATTGAGTGAATAAAGTAGAGATGCTGAAGCATCACACTTTATTGGGAAATAAAAAGCCCCATCGTTTCGGACGGGGCTTTTGGCTTAAATACTGCGGCTATTCAATCCTTGCAAATTTCTCTGTTTTTTTTGAGAAAAGTCTCAAATATGAGTCAAAAAGGCCACCATAATTCTCAAGGGAAGTGGTAACAAAGTCGCCATTTGTGTAAATGACTTTCCTGCTAATGGTTCCACTTTCATCGATTGAGATACCTACAACGTTTACTTTAGCGTAATTATCCACTGTACGAATGGTTTTTAAATTTAGGTTTCTCTGATTATAGAGATCTTCATTGCTTGGGTTATCGAGATAATAAAAACATAGTTTATTATTAATAAAGCAAGTATTGTATGTAATGTTATTCCAGCTTAATAATTGATTACTGACACTCATAGTTGTAATATACTTCCCCCAATTTAGTTTACCTTCTGGATTTATTTGGGCAACAGTCAGGTTGCGTGGTGTGGAACCTTCAGTAAAAACGGTATAGATTTTATTATTGTTCGTAAATACACTTGCAGGTGAATTTAAGTTGATATCTCCTACTTCAAATCGTCAAAAGAACCAAAAAACCACCCTCAAAACACTGTCTCGAAAAGATACACTACCCCCCCCAAAATATTTTCACCCCCCAAAAAAAAAACAAAAATTTAACCACCTTCCCCAAAAAGTCTTTCAAAATTTTCTTTGCCGGATAGATTTATCGGATAGAATTTAGTTTTACCATCAGTATGGATAATGCCTAATTCACATGTAATGTTTTGGCAGTCTTTTCTGTTTTGGTTCTTTTAAGAAACGAAAATGTACCGTTGTTGTCAATACTGTAATTCCCTACACTAATTAAGTCGTTTGCAACACCACCGTTTTCTATTTCCCTCGAGTCAAGAACCGCTAAAGTCTTGGCATCATAAAAACTATAAGATTCTTTATCATACCATCCATTGTAATCATAATAAGTAGCTGGTGGTCTTCCGTTTCTACTAAGGGATGCAAATGCCCTTGTGTAAGTAAACTGAAATTTAATACGGGCTTCGAAGTTTCCGGAAGTAGTTTCTAACCACGCGCATCTGTAGAATAGACTTCTTTTTTGGGTTGAGGTAAAATAATATCTTTAACATAAACCTGAGAGAGGGTCTTCTTATCAAAAGCCTCAATTCTTACTTGAGGTTTAACTTTTCTTTCAATTAACCTATAAGTATAGATTTTTTTTTCCATTAAACAACACTAAACCCTTATACTCGTAATTTTGGGGTATCGAACTCAGGACCTTCAATTAATTTAAATTGCGCAGGCAGGATATTTGAAATCAGAAGGATTAAAGAAAAAAGGAATGATCTTTTCATAAACAAGAAAGGCACCTCCGCCCAGCTTTTACTATAGTTAGATTAGGGATTAACCTAAATACTGTTGTAACAATTTGCTTCTTGAGCTATGGCGTAAACGGCGGATAGCTTTTTCTTTAATCTGACGAACGCGTTCGCGGGTCAAATCAAATTTATCGCCAATCTCTTCCAATGTTAAACCATGGTTCATGCCGATACCAAAAAAATAATTTAACCACATCACGTTCTCTTTCTGTTAAAGTAGATAATGCGCGGTCAATTTCTTTCGATAAAGACTCCATAATTAAACCGTAATCCGCTTTTGGCGAATCGTGGTTAATTAATACATCTAATAAAGAGCTTTCTTCTCCGTTAGCGAAAGGGGCATCCATACTTACATGGCGACCACTCACTTTCATAGTGTCTGCTACTTTATCAATTGGTAAATCTAAGAGTTCTGCTAATTCTTCTGCGCTAGGCTCACGTTCAAATTCTTGTTCTAATTTAGAATAAGCTTTATTGATTTTATTTAATGAACCTACTTGGTTTAATGGTAAACGTACAATACGCGATTGCTCAGCTAAAGCCTGCAATATCGACTGACGAATCCACCATACAGCGTAAGAAATAAATTTAAATCCACGTGTTTCATCGAAACGACGTGCTGCTTTAATTAAACCTAAGTTACCTTCGTTAATTAAATCGGGTAAACTTAAACCTTGATTCTGGTATTGTTTTGCTACGGAAACAACGAAACGTAAATTTGCTCTCGTCAACTTTTCAAGTGCCTTTTGATCACCTTCTTTAATTTTTTTTGCCAAGTGAACTTCTTCCTCTGCGGTTATGAGTTCTTCGCGGCCAATCTCTTGAAGGTATTTGTCTAAAGATGCACTCTCACGGTTGGTGATGGATTTGGTAATTTTCAGCTGTCTCATGAAAAATAATTACGGTTTGAGTAATAAACGAGTAAAGATACAAAAAATTACAGAAATTTTCTTGAGATTAACGTTAAATGCCATTTTAACCTCAAAACTCGACAGTCATAGCTCTAAGTTCGATGATATACAAGCTGCTGTTTACTAAATTATTTAGATGACAATTTGAAGACAAAAGCCTGAATCTCACTTCAAAAAATCGTTCATGGTTGAATTGAGTAACTCTAAATTCACTTTCTTCTCAAAAATAACTTCCTTTTTTTTGTTTTTTGTGGTAAAATAGGTGGCAGGAATAGCACCTCCCCATTTGGTATGAATTTTATCAATAAAATCGTTGCCATTTACTTCATCCAACAAAATAACTTCAGAACTGTATGGATTTTTTTCTAAAAACGGAACTAATTTTTTATCCAAATCTTCTTTAAAATCCATACTCACCAAAATAATTTTAACCAAAGCAGGTTTATTTTGACGGTAAAAACTTTCGAACTCCGGCATTTCCTGAACACAAGGCTTACACCAAGTAGCCCAAAAATTCACCACATAAATGGTGTCGCTATTGTTATGAATTCGTTTTAGTAAGTCGTTAATTTTATAAACAGCAGGCTTTTGTGCAAATGAAACAAATGCGAAAAAGAAAAATGCCAATAAAAAATTATTTCTTCTCTTTAAATTCATATTCATCAAACAAACATTTTAAATCTACTATCAATCTATTAATTTCTATACTATCAGTGCCATCATAAAACCCGCGAATGTGACGTTCTTTATCAATTAAAGCAAAATTTTGAGTGTGAATAAAATCTTCTTCACCGCCATCACCTTCTTCTGCATTTAATAAATAACTTTTGCGTGCCATTTCATACAAATGTTTTTTCTCACCTGTTACAAATTGCCATTTCCCATCATTTACACCGTGTAATTTAGCATAGTCCAATAATTGTGCCACCGAATCAGTTTCAGGATCAACAGTGTGTGAAATAATCATAAAATCATTTCTGTTTTTAAATTTTTGATAAACCCTTATCAATTCATTACTCATTATCGGACAAATAGATTTACAAGTAGTGAAAAAGAAATCCGTTACATAAACTTTTCCTTTTACGTCATTTTCAGTCAGTTTTTGATTGTATTGATTGATAAAGAAAAAAGGAGCTACGGTATGATAGGAAGTGTCTTTTGTTTTTTGATACGTCTTTGGTCCGAAATAAGCTAGTGTACGAATGGGTTTGTGTTCTGTTTTATTATAAAAATACAAACCAATAAATGCAGTTGGAAGTAGTAGTAATAAAAGCCAATAAATTTTACCTTTGAACATAATAACACAAAGGTATTAAAACTTATGCTTGGAGATAAAAGAAAAAAAGAAAAGAAGTTAGAGTTAGGCTTTGGTTCTAAAAATTATCAGAACACGGTTCGTTTTTTAAATAAAGACGGAAGTGTTAACATAAAGCGTAAAGGACTTAAAGGTTTTGATAACGTGGATATGTATCATTGGTTAATCACAACTTCTTGGACCAACTTATTAATAGTCATTCTTATTTCTTACGCTATTGCCAATACAATTTTCGCTTGTATTTATTATAAGATGGGATATCAGAATTTTGGTGGTATTGAAGGGTATGATGGTCCCGGTAGATTTTTGGATTTATTTTTCTTCAGCGCTCAAACATTAACTACCGTTGGTTACGGACATGTATATCCAAATGCCACAAATGTAAGCACTGTAGCTGCTATTGAATCAATGTTTGGTTTATTAGGATTTGCTATGGCAACCGGTGTTTTGTACGGACGTTTTTCGAGGCCAAAAGCCGTTTTATTGTACAGTGATAAAGCTTTGATTTCACCTTATGAAGGCATTACAGGTTTAATGTTCAGAGTAGCGAATACTAAACAAAACGAATTGATTGAAGTGGAGGCAAGTGTTGTGTTATCTTATTCGGACCCTACCACTAATAAACGTGAATTTGAAGCGCTACCGCTGGAGGTAAGTAAAATTAATTTCTTACCACTGAGTTGGACAATCGTTCATCCAATTGATGAAAAAAGTCCGATTTACAATGTGAGTAAGGAAGAATTGGTAAAGCGCGACGCTGAATTAATTATTTTAATAAAAGCGATTAATGATACATATTCTCAAAATGTGTATTCACGCATGAGCTACAAGGCCCACGAATTTGAAGATAATGCCAAGTTTGTTCCGGTTAAGCAAGAGGTGGTTGGAGAAGGGAAAATATCCATTAATCTAACTGATATTCACATGTATAATAAAACTCTATAATTTTTGTTAAAAGGGTGTTTTTCGCTAAAAAGCGGAATAATATTTGATATAAATATTGGTATATTTAAAACTCTTTAAAAACACAAAAATGAATAAAGTTAAATTTCTCTTTTTAGGTCTTTTTCTTACAGGCATTGTTTCGGCTCAAAAACCAAAACCTTTTTCTTTTGTAATAGAAGGGCTAGCAAAAAATTACAAAACAACTTATATTTATTTAAACCATAAGTGGGACGATAAAACCTTTACTGATTCAACTAAAGTAGTAAATGGTAAATTTAAATTTGCAGGTAAAAGTCCTGAGCCAAACATGTATTGGTTCACAACAGTTCCCGATCCAAACACACAACCTAATATTATTTTTTATGTAGATGGTGCTAAAACAACCGTTAACATGAATATGGACTCCCTTCAAAATTTGAAAATTACCGGAGGGCAAAGTCAAAAAGATTACGAAGATTATAAGGTGTTGATGCTAACTTTTCAGTTGCAACAACAGCAAATTGTGAGCGATTACAATCAAGCGAGAACTGCAAACGATCAAAACACTATGCAGGCTAAACAAGCGGAGTTCGAAAAATTAACCTTAAATGTAAAAGGTGGGCTGGGTTATATAAAAACACATTCTAAATCTGCAGTTAGCGGTTATATTATTTATGCCGAATACGCGAATCCAATTTTCACCATGCCGGAAGTGGAAGAGGTAATTGGTTTACTTGATAAATCTATTTTAGAAACTAAATACGGTAAATTGGCTAAGGATCGTTTAACCACTTTACAAGGCACTACAATTGGTTATCCTGCTATCAACTTTACTCAAAACAGTCCTGATGGAAAGCCCATAAAGTTATCGGACTACAAAGGAAAAGTTGTTTTAGTTGATTTTTGGGCTAGCTGGTGCGGTCCGTGCAGAGCAGAAAACCCTAATGTTGTAGCAGCTTACAACAAGTACAAAGATAAAGGCTTTACAGTGTTAGGCGTTTCATTCGACCAAGATAAAGGCAAATGGTTAGCGGCCGTTGAAAAGGACAAATTAACCTGGGATCAGGTTAGTGACTTAAAGGTTTGGGAGTAACGAAGTAGGCCGTATTTACAGCATTTCCAGTATCCCACAAAACCTTTTAATTGATAAAGAGGGTAAAATCCTTGATAAAAACCTAAGAGGGCCTGCTTTAGACCAAAAACTAGAGGAGATTTTTAGTAAATAAGCCTTAAAAATTCAATAAAAAAATTAAATTTGCATTCCGTAAAAAAATCAGAATTATGAAGAAAATTTCAACTACAGTTTTATGTGCAGTACTAGCATTTTCAGCATTTGCTCAAACTGCAGACCCGGTTATTATGACTATTGGCGGTAAATCCGTTAATAAATCTGAATTTGAAAGTGTGTTTCGTAAAAACAACACTAAAACAGCTGTTGATGCTAAAGCGGTAAAAGATTACGCCGATTTATTTTCATTATTTAAAATGAAGGTATATGAAGCTGAATCAATGGGCTTAGATACATCAGCTTCTTTTAAAACTGAATTAGCAGGTTACAGAAGACAATTAGCATCTCCGTATTTAACTGACAAAAACACAAACGAAAATTTAATTACCGAAGCATACGAACGTATGAAGTGGGAAATTAAAGCAAGTCATATTTTAATTCGTTGCTCTGATTTAGAATTCCCTAAAGACACTTTAGAGTGCTGGACACGCGCTACTTTAATCCGCAATGCCATTGTAGGAAAAATGCCAACTTCTGCACAAATTGCAGATTATGATAAACTATTAAAAAACTCTACTCAAATAAAATCTGACTTTGCTAAAAAAGACAGTGGTTTGTATAAAGCAAAATTAAATTCAGTAAAAAATTTAGCTGACTATTACAAAAATGGTGGTGCTGATAAATTTGTTGGAATTGCACCTAAAACAAGTGATGATCCTTCAGTGCCGGATAACAAAGGTGATTTAGGATATTTCTCTTCTTTGGATATGGTTTATCCATTCGAAACTGCAGCTTATAATACAAAAGTGGGTGAAGTTAGTAATGTGGTTCGTACAAAATATGGTTACCATATTTTAAAAGTTTACGATAAACGCGCTAACCGTGGCGAAATTACTGTTGCTCACATTATGGTTAAGTTCCCTAAGGATGCAAGTGATGCAGATAAGAAAAACTTAAAAACTAAAATTGACGAGTTAAATGCAAAATTAAAAGCAGGCGAAAAATTTGAAGATATTGCCCGTTCTTTTTCTGAAGATAAACAATCATCTGATCGTGGTGGACAATTAGCACCGTTTAAAGGTGGAAAAGTTCCAAAAGATTTTGAAGATGCAGCTTTTGGATTGAAAAAAGATGGTGATGTTTCTGAACCTGTAATGACCCAGTACGGATGGCACATTGTAAAACGTCTTGAAGTAAAAGGCTTAGCACCATTCGATCAATTAAAAGCTGAAATAAAAGCAAGAGTTCAACGCGATAGCCGTTCTCAAATGGGACGCGTTGCTTTAATTGCACGTGTTAAGAAGGAAAATGGTTTCAAGCAAAATTTAGCAAACCGCGATGAAATTTTAAAAGTATTAGATACTACTTATTTAACGGCAACTTGGAAAGCAAGTCGCGCTGATAAATTAGGTAACAAAGAAATCATCAGCTTCAATAGTAAAAAATACGGCATGAAAGAATTTGCTGCGTTTATGGAACAGCAAATGATTTTCAGAAGTCCAACTGATTTAAAAGATTTAGTAGGACAAATTTATGAGAAGTGGGTTGAAGAAGTTGTGGTAGCTTACGAAGATGCTCAATTAGAAACTACTCGTGTTGATTTCAAAAATTTATTACACGAATACCGCGATGGAATTTTATTGTTTGATTTAACTGATCAAAAAGTGTGGAGTAAAGCGGTTAAAGATACAGCCGGATTAAAAGCATTTTATGAGAAAAATAAAAACAATTACCTGTGGGATGACAGAGCAGATGTAACAACTTATCGTTGTTTAGATGCTAAAATCTCGGCTGAGGTACGTAAACTTTTAGCAAAAGGTAAGCAGAAAAAGAAATTGTTGAAACTATTAATAAAACATCTCAATTAAATGTTACAGTTGAAAACGTAATGTATTTAAAAGGAGAGAACAAAAACATCAATGATAATTGGAAAGAAGGTTTAGTAGCGAAGGATATCAAAGATGATAAAGACGGAAAAGTATTAGTGATTAAAGTGAACAAGGTGTTAAACAAATCGCCAAAAGCTTTAAACGAAGCAAAAGGTTTGGTAACTGCTGATTTCCAAGTTAACTTAGAAAAAGAATGGATTGCTTACTTGAAAAACAAGTATCCTGTAAAAATTGATGAGGCTGTTTTAAGCACTATTAAAATGAAAAATTCAATTATCTTATTCGAAGGCTGACTAAAACAACGGCCTTTTCATTATTACTATCAGCTTCGAGTATTAGAACGATATAACTACAATTGAAATATTTTTTACATATTTATTTTCTTGGTTTTCCTGCAATGAAAACAAAGGCGAACAGGATGTAAAATCAGTTCTGTTGCAGGTGATAAAAGTCTGGGTGAAGATGAATACAAGCAGTTTAATTTCATGGGAACGGGGGCTAACGATAGCGCTTTCATCTCCAAAAAATTAATTGAAGACTGGGCACAGAATGAATTATTCTATCAGGAAGCAAAAGAAAAATTAATGCCTGAAGATTTGAATGTGGACGCAGAGGTTGAGAAATACCGTCAAGAATTAATCAATTACAAATACGAAATCCGTTTAATAGAAAACAATTTAGATACTTCTATCTCAAAACAAGAAATCCAAGCTTATTACGATGCTAACCGTGATAATTTTATTTTGAAGGATAACATCGTGAAGGTAAATTATTTTAAAGTACCCGTTAAATCAAAAGCATTAGGTAAAATGAAAGCGGCGGTAGTCTCTCAAAACCCTAAAGAAAAGGAAAATCTGAAAGTACTTTGCTTGCAATATGCCGACAACTATTTTATAAACGACAGCACTTGGTTGCTATTAGAAGATATCAAGAAGGAAATCCCGCAATTACGCGAATTACCGGAGTACAATTTTTATGCGGGCCGTTATTTTGAGTATACCGATAGTTTAAATTATTACTACTTAAAAATAAAGGAAATTAAAATTAAGAACGGTCTCTCACCTATAAATTTTGAGATGGGAAATATTAAAAATATCCTCCTTAATGGTCGCAAAATGAAACTCATTCGCCAATACAAACAGCAAATCCTCGAAAAGGCCAAGAGTGAGGGGAAGTTCAAGGTGAACTAGTCCTGTTAAAAATCTTTAATTCAGCAAATACCCCTTTCTTATTGATAAAATTGTTTATCTGTACAGATTTTATTGCTTAATTTAGCAATCGATGCGCAAAATATTAGTAGTCATATTTTCAGTCCTTTTTTTAAGTTCTAATGCACAGCAAGTGCTCGATAAGGTTATTGCCGTTGTGGGAAAATACCCACTTTTAATGTCGGATTTGGAAGTATACCAAATGGAGCGTTTAAAGGAAGATCCTAACGCCAATAAATGCAAAGCTTTCGAAGAATTATTATACAGCAAATTATTATTAGCTCAAGCCGACCGAGATAGCGTTACAGTTACTGATGCGGAAATTGATGGTGAAATCGGAAAACGTTTAGCGTATTATTTAAACATGTTTGGTGGCGATGAAACAAAGTTCGAAACTTTTTACGGTAAGCGCATAAATGTTTTTAAAGACGAAATTCGTCCTGATGTTGAGCAGCAACTCTTACAACAAAAAATGCGTGGCAGAATTACCGATGGTACAAAACTTACGCCTTCTGAAGTACGTGTGTTTTATGAAGGAATTCCGGCTGATAGTTTACCATTAATCAATACCGAATTACAAATTGCACAAATTGTAAAAATGCCTCCGGTTAGTGAGCAGGCGAAAAAAGATGCACGCACACAAATTGAATCCTATCGTGCACGTGTTGTTAATGGGGAAAGTTTTAGCGTATTAGCAGCTTTGTATAGTGAAGATCCAAGTTCGGCAAAAACAGGCGGACAATTACCTCCGTTTGCGCGTGGACAAATGGTGCCTGAGTTTGAAGCTGTAGCTTTCCGTTTAAAGAATGGTGAAATTTCAGAAGTGTTTGAGTCGGATTATGGATTTCACTTCATACAATTGATTTCACGTAAAGGTGAAACTGTTGATGCACGTCATATTTTAGTGTCTCCAAAAATTACACAGCTAGATGTATTCAATGCAAAAATTCAGTTAGACACAATTCAAAAAGCAATATTGGAGGGTCGGATTACATTTGAAGCTGCCGCTAAATTGTATAGTGATGATCAGGAAACAAAACAAAACGGAGGCTTAATGATTAATCAAGCTGCAGGAAATACTAAGTGGGACAATGAAGATATTTCTCAGCTCGACCAAAATTTAGTATTTATGTTTGATAAGATGAATGTTGGTGAAGTAACTACACCTATGAATTATAATGCTAGAGATGGGAAACCCGGTTACCGTATCTTAAGTATTATTTCCCGTAGTGAGCCCCATAAAATGAATTACAAAGACGATTATGCGAAACTATTGCAAATGGCTTTATTCGAAAAAAATAAAAAGGAAATTCAAGATTGGATTGAAAAACGTTCGAAGTTAACTTACATTAAAATTGATCATGAATACAATTGCAAATTAGAGTATAACTGGACGCTCACCCCTTAAACGTATGCAATATAAATCTGATACCGAAGCTGTAGAAGCCTTTGTTGCCAAATACAAACAACTAAATTCTGAAATAGGAAAAGTTATTGTGGGGCAAAATGATACTGTTAAAGATGTTTTGATTTCTGTTTTTAGTAAAGGACATTGTTTATTAGTTGGTGTTCCCGGCTTAGCAAAAACGTTATTGGTAAATACTATTGCTGATGCTTTAGGTTTATCGTTTAATCGTATTCAGTTTACTCCCGATTTAATGCCAAGTGATATTATTGGTTCTGAAATTTTAGATGAACAACGCAATTTCAAATTTATTAAAGGTCCATTATTTGCTAATATTGTTTTAGCTGATGAGATTAATCGTACTCCTCCAAAAACACAAGCCGCTTTATTAGAAGCCATGCAGGAACGTCAAATTACTGCAGCAGGAAAAAAATACGAATTAGGAAATCCATTTTTTGTTTTAGCAACTCAAAACCCAATTGAGCAGGAGGGAACTTATCCTTTACCGGAGGCGCAGTTAGACCGCTTCATGTTTAATGTTTGGTTAGATTATCCGAGTTATACTGAAGAGATGCAAGTAGTGAAACAAACTACAACTACATCAACTGCAAAAGTAAATAAGGTATTAAGCGCAGAAGAAATAGTTTATTTCCAAGAATTAGTGCGTAAAGTGCCTGTTGCTGATAATGTAATTGAATACGCTGTGAAATTGGTAAACAAAACCCGTTTAAAAAGTGAATTCTCTTCTGAAGTTTCAAAAAAATATTTAGCATGGGGCGCTGGTCCGCGTGCATCACAATACTTAGTTTTAGGAGCAAAATGCCACGCTTTAATACACGGGAAGTTTAGTCCGGATATTGAAGATGTGAAGGCTATTGCTATTCCTATTTTACGTCACCGCTTAGTTTTAAATTATAAAGCAGAGGCGGAGGGCATAAGTGTTGAAGAAATCATTAAGCAATTGTTGTAATGGCAAAGCAAGAGAAAGAAAGCTTCGAAGAGAATAATAAAAAGTATTTCGACGAGAAAAAATTCCGCACATTAATTATTGGTAAGGAAGGTATTAAAAATACCGACGATTTAAAAGATGCTATCGATGAGATTGGTGAAGGAAAATTATTACCAGAAGAACGCGAAGAACTCTTAGCTAAAATTAAAGCCAGCAATCCTGCCAAAGCTTTATTAAAAGTAGTTTCATCTATAAAAGACAAAACCAAAAAAGCCAGACTGCTATCAGTATATTGGGAAATTGGTTTAGATTGTACCGATGATTTTTATTTTTCATCCGCCAAGCTTGCGAAGGTGATTATCTTATTGCGATGGAATGCTTAACCATCATTGAAACCATCGAAAGCGAAGTACTAGCTGCCGACCTAAAAGCAGCACAAGAATTACTCACAGCCCGCATCAACGAAAACACCGAAAGCGCTCAAATGTTAGAGGAGATTTTGGTTTGGGTGAATGAGAGGATTAAGTAGTTAATTTCTTATACTCTTCCTTGTATTTTATAAACTTGAGTTCCGGTATTTATTTTGTAAATTTATCTAACTCAAGTAATGAATATCTTATCAATAAATAATCCAAGTATTAAGAGAAAAAAGGCCAAGAGTGTTTTGCTCTTGGCTTTTATTTTGTGTTTTTCGTCACAAATTACTCAAGCACAAATAAATTTCGTTCCAAATGCTGGATTTGAGCAGTTAGATAGCTGTGTAATGGATTTTCAAAATTCTTTTAATTGGCCTTACATTCCTATACAATTAGCATCTACTTGGGATACACTAAAAAATGGGGGAGGAGCCAATCCTTATTTATGCAATGTTTGTTTTAACCCAAATCCAAATTGCGGAGTTCCTAAAAACGCAAACTCTGGGGGGGGCTCATTTCAATTTACTCATGGTGGAAATGGATATGTTTATCTGAGTGTGTATAAAAATTCTGCAGCTTCAGTTTCCTGGAGAACTTATGCTCAAACTAATTTAACCAACACTCTAACAGCTAACGTTGTTTATTGTGTTACATATTATATTAGTTTGTCTAACAGATGTAAGTATGCAATTGATGAATTTGGAGCGTACTTTGATGATGGAAGTATTGCCTCTATTGCTCCTGCTAGGGAAGCAATTGTTAAACCTCACATAAAAAGCCCAGCCGGGGATTACATGAAAGATACTTTGAACTGGATGAAAGTTCAAGGGACATATACAGCTACAGGAAATGAGAGTTATATTACTTTAGGTAATTTTAAGAGTTATGCTGCAGCTACATATTCGTTGGTCTATCCCAGCGCATTTGGATTTACAGCAGATTATTACGTTGATGATGTAAGTGTAATAGAATTGGATTTATCTGCTTCCGCAGGTCCTGACAAAAACATTTTCTTAGGTGATAGTGCGTACATAGGTCGTCCACCTGAAATTGGATTAGAATGCACATGGTATAACGGCACTGTTGCTATTGGTACAGGAGCGGGTATATGGGTTAAACCAACTGCTACTAACACCTATGTAGTACAGCAGGATATTTGCGGTGTAATAAAAACGGATACTGTTACGGTTACAGTTCAGTATGTAGGGATAGATGAATTAAATAAAATCTCTCTACAATCAAAACTTTATCCAAACCCTAATAGTGGAGAATTTAATATTGAAATAACAGGAAAACAAAAGGAAACGCTGAAGTTTCGATATTGGATGTAACAGGAAAAACGGTTTACATAAAAACAATAACAGAAACTGGAAATCTGAAGCCGGAACTTGAAAATGGTATTTATATGGTGAAGGTCAAATTACATGATGGAACTATTGATGTACATAGACTTGTAATTAGTAAGTAAAGCCTAGTTCTGAAAAGCTAAAGTATTTTTGTTGCCTAACTACAAACTAAATTGTCATCCTGAGCTACGCCGAAGGGCCCGCCACGCACTCAATCAAATCTTTTTCTTGGAGGTATTTATTGGCTAAATCGCGTAAATCTTTTGGAGTTACTTCTTTTACGGCTTTAAAATAGTTCGCGTAATAACTGTAATCTAAACCAAATTCTTTTACAGAAATAAATTTCTCTGCTAAAGCAAAAGGACCGTCAACACTACGTAAAACTGACCTAAAATATAATTGCGTACCGTTTCTAATTCTTCAACGCTTACTAAATCATCACGAAGAATTTTTATCTCTTTGTAAATTTCTTCTAAGGCATTCTTAGTTACATCAGCACCAACTTCGGTACTGATATAAAAATAACCTGAGTTCACTAAGGACGTCAAGCCTGAGCCAATACCGTATGTGTAACCTTTATCTTCACGGATGTTCGCCATTAAACGCGAACCAAAATACCCGCCAAGAATTGTATTCAATACTTGAAATTTAAAATAATCTTCATGCGTTTTATTAAATAATACACGACCAATGCGAATGGCAGATTGTATAGCATCGTTTTTCTCAACTAAATGTTTTTGCTGAGTGGTTGTAGTTATTTTGGGAAGCTTTGCTTTGCAGGCGAAGCACTTCCCCAGTTATCTTTTCCGAAGTGATTATTTAAAACGGTATGAAGGTCTTTCGGTAAATTTCCTGCCACTACAACAAAACAATTTTTAAAACTGTAATGATTTTTATAAAAATCTAAAATGTCGGCACGTTTTAAAGTATCGAAATCTTCGGTCTTGGCATCAATTCCGTAAGGATGTTTCTCGCCAAATAATAGTTCAGAAAATTTTCGTCTCGCTAAATGACTTACTTTTCCGGAGTTAATTAAATGTTTTTGTTTACGGTTGGCTAAATGAATATCAATTTCGCTTTGAGGAAAAATAGAATCTTTTAGAATTTCTTCAGCAAAAGCTAAACTCTCGTTTAAATATTTATTTAAAGAATAAATAGTAACCGAAGAATAATCCTGACCAACTTCCAACTCTAAAAACGAACCAAAAAAATCAATATGCTCCGATAATTGTAAAGCGTTACGTTTTGTTGTGCCTGCTTCCAATAAAGTATTAGTCGTAGAAGCTAAAAGCGTACGGTTTTGATAATACATGCCCGCACTAAATACAAATTCAACTTTCGTTAATTCTTGTGAGCCAACATTAATGCTGTAAACAGGGACACCATTATCTAAAAATTGTTCACTAGCGTTAATGATATCAATTTTATCAATGGTTTTAAATTCGGGGGCTATAGTTCTGTCTATCATAATTACTCTATTGCTTTTGAAACTTCGTTAATGCCTTCTGCTTTTAAATGGTATAGCTTCAAACTATTTAGTTTAAAGGTAATTTCTTTTTTCTCAATATTCCACAAAAAGGCCACTAACCTGCATTTTTGTAATGGAAGTGAATCCGTTTGAATGCTTGTTTTAAAATGTCTGGTATCGTTCCAATCGTATTTCATCCAATTTAAAGCGGTACGACGGAAGTATTGAGATTTTCCGTCGACATCCACTTGTAAAACTAAAAAGGCATTTAATGGAACAGGCGCATTTGAAATACTAATATCAAACTCCGCCATTATAGGATCTTTAGAAATAAAGGTAGTGTCAATTTTTTCGTAGAAGGAACAATATTCGTCAGCACCTTTAAACTCTTTGGCTTCGTTATTCTCAAATACAAATTCGCGTTCAATATCTACTTTGCGTTTCAATAAAACCATGTTCCAATATTTGGCAGTGGCTATTTCGGTATAGTATTTATCGTAATAGGGCTTATCTTTTTTCCAGGTCACGTAATAATCACAATTCATGCTCATAAGTTCGGGCGGCATCATGTGATTTAGTTTTTCTTCGCTGTTATAATTGTAGAAGGAGAAAAATAATTCCAAAACGCGGTGACCGCCAATAGAAATGGAACGGGGCGTCTTTTTCTGCTCAGCTAAAAGAATATCAAAGAATTCCTTTGGCATAGTTTCATAAAATCCCCAGGCGTGTTTACTGAAGTTAATGTTTAAGGCGAAGTGAACGAAGAAATAGAGTGGGAAAATAGAAAAAGCAAGAAATGGTTTTAATTCGAACTCATCCAATAAAAACGCGATGGATAAAATAAACAAAATGTAAAAGAATAAACCGGTGCGGTCTTCAGGGTAATTGACGTGGAAGAATAATTTTAGAAAATAGAAAGCTGCAATCAAGGATAAAAGCATAAAAAAACTTAATCCAAATTTACTGCCACTTAAAAATTTCAATTTGTGTTTAAAGAGCTGAATGCACCAAAAGACAAGCAGAACCGCGAAGGAAATTAAAGTGACAACATAAACGGCAATATGTTTTATGAAAAACAGTATCTAATAACGATTCGAAAGTGGTTTTCCAGTAACTGTGATTACCGCTGCCGTAATATAAGGCACCGTTTTCTTGTAAATAAAAAGGCGTATTTCACCCAAAAGAAAACTAATCCAAAGTTTATAGCTAACAATAAAAGATTTTTAATACTGAATAGTTGTTTGCTTTTAATTTGGAACAACATCATTATTCCCGTGGCGATTAAAAGTGTAAATACCAGAGTTAAATTGGCACACAATGCAATTTGAGCGAATAGAACAAACTTTAATGCGTAACTAAACTTTGAATTCTGTAAATAATTGAAGAAATAATACAAAGCCAAAACCAAAAACGAAATGGATAAACCATAACCTCTGCATAACGAATAAAAATTGATGATGTTAAACGATAGAACAAAAGCCGTAGTTAAAAGTATTTTGGCAAGGGTATTGTTTAAAGTCTGACAATGTTTGTAAACGCCATAACCTAAAACTAAAAATGCAAATAAGCAGGGTAGGCGTAGGGCAAGAACGGACGAACCAAATAATTTAAAACTGATCCAACCTAAAAAAGCTATTTAAAAAAATGACCGTTCGCATCAACGTGCGATAAGAATGGCAGAAATTGTTCAGACTGAATGTAATAATAAAACGTAGCGACTTCATCGTGAGCAAAGGGAACGTTGATGCAACGGATTAGTACAATTAAAAAAGCAATTGCAAAGGCAACGAAGTAAAACAGATTAAATTTGTCTTTAGCAAAACCTCTGTTCATCTTTTTAGTCTAAAAGATATTGCTTGTGTTTGTTGAATTTTTCGAGGGTGCGAATGCCTGAAGAACTAATGTGTTCGAATTCTTTATCGCAAAACACATTTACAATTTTAATATCAGGCTTTAATTCTTGAATGTATCGATATTGATTTTGTTCGTACTGGAAATCGGTCGAGTTGCGTAAACCTCTTACAACTTATACGTCATAACAGAGAATCAATAAAATCGGTAAGTAAACCTGTGTATTCTTCTTGTTGGTGAAATGCAATCACATTCGGAACCGGCCAAGTGCGGTCTTTTTTATCAGGGTTTTTGCCAAAGGCAATAATTACTTTATCAAATAAACGTTCTGCTTTTTGTAACACGTTATTATGTCCTTTATGAAAAGGATTAAAACTCCCTGCAAAAACAGCAATGTGCGGCTGAATGGTATTCACGTAATCAATTAAACCGTTTAGTTTTCCGTCTTTATTAAAATGATTTAAGACTTCAATACGTTTTGGTTTATAAATTTTGTAATCAACAAATTGAAATTCTTTAAATATTTGTTGTTCGTATTTTATTAATTGTCCCAAAGTGCCGTCGAACACCGATAAATCAACAGCAATAAACTCTTCCCGAGTATTTTACGGTTGGTTTGTGAGATTTAGTAGCGAAATTAATTGTTTGATGTGCTCTTTTTGGTCGGAAGTAAGAGAAGTTTTTTGATTCGCTAATAAATAGGTTAGCAGAATCTTCTTCATTGGTATTGGATTTCGGATTGTAAACGATATCATGAAAAACGGCAGCTAAAAAGTTCGTCATGTCTATCTAAACCTTTTTCACTTAATTTTTTCAAGAATGTCAACAATATGTTCAATAGTATGATAAAAGCGATGCGACTCGTTATACCTCGAAATAACTTCCGGGTTAAACTTTAAATCGGCCAGACGTTTTTTTATTGAATCTATTCCCATCCCCTTTTTTAAAAAAATCCCAAAAACAGAGACTGGAAATTTATTTCTTTTTAAATAATACAATGTAGAGCAGTTGGTTTCGTTGAGCATGTTGTTGGCAACATTTTTAATGTCTGTTGTATTTACAGCTAGATATTTGCCAATTTCTTCATTAATTAATTCGGCATCACCTAATAATTCAGAGATGGCTAAGTTTGTAGCTTTATTTAAAATATCAGTCTCAGAAAAAGTGATACTGGATTCCACTTTATTTTTACATTTCTGTAATTCAGTTTCTGAAACTAATTCTGTTTTTATTTTTTCTAATTCTTTTAAAATGGCTTTTTCGGCGATTTCCATTTCAACCCCTTCACTTAATTTTCCGGAGACAACAAATAAACCTTTGTCAAAATCTCCCATCACATAAGCATTAATCTCAGAAAATAAAGGATTGTCTTTTACCAAAGCGTGATACAAACGCGAAGAATTTCCTCTCGATAAAATATCCGATAACAAATCATAAGCATGATATTCTTTATCGTAACGGGAACACATGTGATAAGCTTTGTAAATAGAACTTACAGGCACATCGCGTTCAACTGTTAATTTTCCGGCTTCAGTTTGTTTTGGTTCTACCGGTAAATTACGTTTTAATTTTTGTACTGCAGGAATGGGTTCAAACCATTTAGCGCAAAGTTGTTTTACATTTTCTAATTCCACATTTCCGGTCACAACCATAATGGCATTACCCGGATGATAATGTGTTTTGAAAAATGATTTCACATCATCCATCGTTGCATTTTCGATATGCGAAATTTCTTTTCCAATAGTCGCCCATTTGTAAGGGTGAACATGATAACAAAGCGGACGAAGCAACAACCAAACATCTCCGTAAGGTTGATTTAAATAACGTTGTTTAAATTCTTCAATAACTACGCTGCGTTGAACTTCTAAACTTTTATCAGTAAAAGCTAAACTTAACATACGATCGCTCTCTAGCCAAAAAGCAGTTTCTAAATTTTCGGCAGGAACAGTGCAATAGTAATTCGTAATATCATTTGTAGTGAAGGCGTTGTTTTCGCCACCCACTAATTGTAAAGGTTCATCGTAATTCGGAATATTAATACTTCCGCCAAACATTAAATGTTCGAACAAATGCGCGAAACCGGTTTTGCTTTCATCTTCATCGCGCGCGCCAACATTGTATAAAATATTTACACAAGCCATTGGCGAGGCTTTGTCCTGATGAACAATAACTGTTAAGTCGTTTTTTAATTTGAATTTCTCGAACTTTATCATGCAGGTACAAATATCAGAACTTTAATTTAGTTAATCGTTCTGTTGTTGCATTAAACTCAGTAATAATTTCAGTAACTATTTCGGCAGCGGGTTTAATGGCATCAATTGCTCCGCTAATTTGACCTATTTCTAATTCACCTTCGGTTAAATCACCTTCAAACATGCCTTTTTTAGCGCGGGCTCTTCCTAAAATTTCAGCAATTTTTTCAGGGCTGGCACCTTGTTGTTCGGCGGCATAAACTTTTTGATAGAATTCGTTTTTTATTAATCGTACAGGCGTTAATTGTTTTAAAGTTAAAACGGTATCACCTTCTTTTGCTCTCACCACAGCATCTTTAAAATTTTGATGTGCCGATGATTCAGGAGTGGTAACAAATCTACTTCCCACTTGAACTGCATCTGCACCCAATGCAAAAGCCGCTGCCATTCCAGCACCTGTTCCAATTCCACCTGCTGCAATTAAGGGTAGGGTAATAGCTTTTCGTACTTGTGGAATTAAAACTATAGTAGTTGTTTCTTCTCTTCCGTTATGTCCACCCGCCTCAAAACCTTCTGCAACTATGGCATCAACGCCAGCTTCCTGACATTTCAAAGAAAACTTTACATTACTCACCACATGAACAACAGTAACCCCGCTTTCTTTTAAATGATTCGTCCAAGTTTTAGGATTTCCGGCGCTTGTAAACACAATTTTCACCCCTTCTTCCACAATAATTTTCATGTGTTCTTCAATATTGGGGTATAAAAGAGGCACATTAACCCCAAAAGGTTTGTTAGTGGCTTTTTTGCATTTCTGAATTTGCTCTCTCAAAACCTCAGGATACATCGATCCCGAACCTATTAATCCTAAACCGCCCGCGTTACTTACGGCTGAGGCTAATTCCCAACCACTACACCAAATCATACCAGCTTGAATAAGAGGGTATTTTATGTTAAAAAGCTTACAAATCGGGTTATCCATACGAGAAGAAATATTTAAAAAATAATTGGTATAAATGTAGAAAATTTCATTATTTTTGTGTGTTAAGTCACCAAAGTAATGAAAAAAATATTATTAGCTCTTTTTCTGGTTTTTTGTTTTTCCGCATCGTATTCACAATGGTTGTGGGATTACGGATTTTCGTTAGGCGCATCACAATATTTAGGTGATATCGGTGGGAAAGAAAAAGCCCGCCGTGATTTTGTTGCCGATATGAAGTTGGCAAAAACACGTTGGAATGTAGGAGCTTTTGCCCGTTACAAATGGCGTCCGAAAGTATCTTTAAAACTAGCATTTGATTATTTACGTATTGAAGGTGATGATAAATTATCAACCAATTTAGGTCGCCGCTACCGTAATTTAAATTTCCGTAACGATATGTTCGACTTAGCTTTCACCGGCGAGTGGTTCTTTTACGAGAATAACGACTTAGGAAATACTTACCGTTACCGTAATGGTTTCAGAGCTTATTTATTTGGTGGTATTGGCGCTTATTACAGCAATCCAAAAGGATTTTACCAAGGTTCATGGACTAAACTTCGTCCTTTACAAACAGAAGGTGTGGCTTATAAACCATTTGGTGTAAATATTCCATTAGGTGTTGGTTTCTATTTTACTCTTGAGAAAAAACATAGAATTGGATGGGAATTAAATTGGAGAACAACCTTCACGGATTATTTAGATGACATCAGCGGTAATTATCCTACTTCTACTCCGGGTAATAAAGCTACAGCTGACATGTCAAACAGAAGCGGTGAATTAGGTACTACAGGTCCTGTTAGCGGTGATGAAGGCGGTTATTATTATTTTATGAATTCAAATAACACCCCTCGTTTTGATGGACAAAAACGCGGAGATGCTTCTCACAAAGATTCTTATATGACTATGAGCTTATCTTACAGTTATGTAATTCGTGGTAAGAGTTCATTCTATCGTGGTCGTTACGGTCATTTCTTCGGAAAGCGTTCTAAGAGAAGAGTTCGTAAGATTCGTGCGAAGTTCTAATCAAAAGGAAATTTAAAGCCTCACTGAAAAGTGGGGCTTTTTTAATTACAAATCTTTAGGATAACAAATGTAATGCTTAGTCACAGGTTGACTCAAAGCCTGTATATTTAATAAGTCGCTAGCAGTGGCTACATCAACTGTTTTGCCATTGCTGTAAAGGATATTAATACCGTGATCGCTGTTGTTATAAGCGCTGTTATTTACTGATTCAGAGAAAACAAAATAAGAAGCTTCTTTACGGGTGATTTAGTATTTTTTTACAGCTTTATCAATCAAATTATTTTTGTGGGAAGTAGCAATGGCTTCAGTTTGTAATTCTATTTTATACAAATTCCGGTCGAGCATGTTTTTACAAAGTGTACTTAAAATAAAATCTTCGCTTTCAGTCCAAGCTTTTACAGAGGCCATTACATCGTAATCATCTAATTGAGCAAATTTCTGAAGTAACTCAGGTTTATTTAAGAAATCTTCTTTTTTAAAATCGTTTTCTAAAAACAATGCGAAAGCAGGGGTTGCAAATAATTTGTTTTTTGAACTGCTTAATTCTTTGGCGCGTTTTAAAATATTGATCAATAAATTTTCAGCACTTAAAACTGTTTTGTGTAAATACACTTGCCAATACATTAAGCGACGAGAAATCAAAAATTTCTCAATACTATAAATTCCTTTTGCTTCCACTACCAAATTATCTTTCACCACATTTAAGGTTTTGATGATGCGGTCGCTGCTAATAATACCTTCGCTAACGCCTGTAAAAAAACTATCGCGTTTTAAATAATCGAGGCGGTCCATATCCAATTGCGAACTCACCAATTGATGCAAAAATTTCTTTTCGTATTTGTTGTTGAATATTTTAATGGCTAAAGATAATTTCCCTTTAAATTCTTTATTTAAATCATCCATCAATAAAGAGGAAATCACCTCGTGATTAATGCCTCTTACAATGCTGTGTTCTAATGAATGTGAAAACGGACCGTGACCAATATCGTGCAATAAAATAGCAATTAAAGCACCGCGACTTTCATCTGAACTAATCTCCACATCTTTACCTTTTAAAACCTGCAAGGCCTCACTCATTAAATGCATGGCGCCAATAGCATGATGAAAACGTGTATGTAATGCCCCTGGATAAACTAAATTAGTTAAACCTAATTGCTTTATTCGTCGTAAACGTTGAAAGTAGGGGTGATTGATAAGCGCATCAATAATCTCATCTTGTATGGTCACAAAACCATAAATAGGGTCGTTTATTATTTTGCTTTTAAATACTGGCATAAAAAACCATAAATAATTACGTTTACTACAATAATTCTATCTTTACTACGTAATATTGTAAAGGTAATAAACAATTTATGGAAAAAAATACAATTCTTTGGGCCGATGATGAAATGGAGCTATTAAAGCCCCATATTTTATTCTTAACCGGTAAAGGTTATGATGTAATCACAGCGGTGAGTGGTGATGAAGCCCTTGATATAGTTCGTGAAAACCGAAACATAAATGCTGTTTTATTAGATGAAAATATGCCTGGGATTAGCGGTTTAGAAACCCTTACCAAAATAAAACAATTGCGTTCGGATTTACCTGTCATCATGATTACAAAAAGTGAAGAAGAGCATATTATGGATGATGCTATTGGCGGAAAAATTGCAGATTATTTAATTAAACCTGTTAATCCAAACCAAATAATTTTAGCACTTAAAAAGACTTTAGATAACAAACGTTTAGTATCTGATAAAACCAATACCGAATACCGCAAAGAGTTTGGAAATATTGGAATGACTTTAAGTGATAATTTGAGTTGGGACGAATGGAAAGAAGTCTTCAAAAAAATTGTTTATTGGGAATTGGAGATGGACAAAGCTCAAGACAAGAGTATGCTTGAAGTTTTGAAAATGCAGAAGGCTGATGCGAATACTCAGTTCTTTAAATTCGTTGAAAAAAGTTATGTGAATTGGTTAAATGGCAAAGATGCCAACGCTCCAACTATGAGTCACACCCTTTTGAAAAACAAATTCATGCCTGAATTGGAAAAAAATGAAAATGTTTTTTTATTGGTGATTGATAATTTACGTTACGACCAATGGAAAATTATTCAACCCATTATCCAAGATTATTTTAAAATAGAGAATGAAGAATTGTATTGCAGTATTTTGCCAACCGCCACGCAATATGCACGTAATGCTTTATTCAGCGGTTTAATGCCAAGTGAAATGGAGAAACGTCATAAAGAATGGTGGTTAAATGATGAAGATGAAGGCGGAAAGAATATGCATGAGGAAGATTACATGCAAGCGCAATTAAAACGTTTGGGTAAGGATATAAAATTTAGTTACAATAAAATTACTAATCACGCAGCTGGAAAAAAATTAGCGGATAATATTAATAATCTCCTTCAGAATAAATTAAACGTTATTGTTTACAATTTCGTGGATATGTTGAGTCACGCCCGCACCGAAATGGAAGTGATTCGTGAATTAGCAGATGACGAACCGGCTTACAGAAGTATTACGTTATCGTGGATTGAACATTCACCTTTAATGGATATCATAAAGCATTTGGCTGATAAAAAAGTAAAAATTGTTATTACAACCGATCACGGAACTGTTCACGTAAAAGAGCCGACAAAAGTGTTAGGTGATAAAACGTAAATACGAATCTACGTTACAAACAAGGGAAGGCTTTAGATTATAATGCTAAAGAAGTTTTCGAAATTAAAAACCCGAGTGATGCGTTCTTACCAAAATTACATCCAAGCTCACGATTTATTTTTGCGAAGGAAGATAGATTTTTCGCTTACCCGAATAACTTCAATTACTATGTAAATTATTATCGTGGTACTTTTCAGCACGGCGGAATTAGTCTGGAAGAAATGATTATTCCATACATTACTCTTACAGCAAAATAAAATTGGCAAAGCTTGAGCTTGACATAAGTGACATTTCAAAATTGCCTGAGGCTTGCGAAAAATTAATTGAGTTTGCCGGCGATATAAAAGTATTTACTTTCGATGCTGAGATGGGAGCAGGAAAACCACTCTCATTAAAGAGCTTTGTAAGTCCTTAGGTTCAAAAGATAATTTTAGTAGTCCAACTTACTCTATAGTTAATGAGTACCAATTTCCAAAAGGAAAAATTTATCATTTCGATTTTTACCGTGTAGTTGATGCGGAGGAATTATTTGATTTAGGTTTGGAAGAATACATTGAAAGTGGAAACTATTGTTTTATCGAATGGCCAGATTTAGCAGAGACCTTTTTGCCAATTTCGTATCTGAGCATAATCATAAATCACAATCAAAATAATCGTTACCTTAGCGCTCAAATTATTGAGTGAAAACAAGATCGTTTATAGTTGTATTAATTCTTATTTCTTTTAGCAATAGCTTTTCTCAAAGCGATTCGTTAAGAAAAAAAACAAAATAAAAGGTAGTTTTTATTTAACATGGGGGTATACTCGTGCTGCGTATTCTAAAAGCACTATTCATTTCTCAGATCATTCCGGTAAAATGCGCGATAATAATACAGGCAAGCCAACTGATTACGATTTTACCGTATATAATGCAACAGCTTCCGATCGCCCTGATTTTGAGTTGATACCTGATATTGTTAATATTTCAGTTCCACAATTTGTTTGTCATGCAGGATATTATTTTAATAATAAACAGGATTTTGGTATTGAATTAAACTACGATCATACCAAGTACATTGTTAATGATCATCAAAGAGTGAGGGTCAAAGGTCAGTTTAATGGTAATTATGTTGACCGAGATACTACGCTTAACCCTGAAACATTTTTACATTTTGAGCATACCGATGGGGCTAATTTTGCGATGGTGAATTTTTTGAAGCGATGGACACTATATAATCCCAACAAAATATTACATATTGGATGGGTTGGCAAGGCAGGCGCTGGTTTCGTTTATCCAAGAACGGATGTAACTTTATTTGGTGAGCGTTTAAATAATAATTGGCACATAGCTGGATGGATTGTTGGTCTGGAGACTGGTGTTCGTGCAGAATTTTTAAAATATGGAGTCTTTGAATTTACTGCAAAAGGTAGTTACGCCGATTACAGAAAAGTTCTGGTACTAGGTAAAGGAAATGGTACGGCAAGACATAGCTTTTTCACAGCACAGTTATCCGCCACCATTGGTTTTAAACTCTTTGGTATAAAAAAATAATCTTAAGATTTTGGAATTAGAAACCTGTACCGAAGTGGTTCATGCTTTCACGTTTCATTGGGTTAACTGTCATAACAGGAATGTTACTGATGTCAACAATATGCTGCGTGTCTGTACCACTGAAAAATTCCTTGATACTTAAATCAGGTTTATTCATAATCATCACTAAATCTGCTTCAATTTTATTAGCGTATTCAACTACAGTTTCAGCAATATGATCACTGGCAATTGATTTGTTAGTACAAGAAATGTTTTTGCCTTTAATAAATTGTTTTACCTGATGAGCATAAGCTAACAATTGATTTTCGTAAGCTAAATCATTAGGACTAAACACTGATAAAATACGGATAGAAGCTCCGAAGTATTTAGCAAATTGAACAGAGATATCTACTTTTTCGCGTGATTCGCGTGATAAATCCAGTGGTAATAAAATATTTTCGCAGCCATCGCGGTGTTCTTTCCCGCGAATGGTAATAACCGGGCAAGGTGCTTTGCGGATTAATTTAGAAGCGCTTCCGCCAAAAATATCTTTAAATTTCATGTGGCTTTCTAAACCAACAACAATAAGGGTAGCTTTAATTTCTTCTGCAACGCGGTCGGTTTCTGTATAAATATCACCTTTAACGTTCATAAATTCAACCGGAACTAAGCCACTTTCAGCCTCAGTTTGTTTAACCAATTTAGTTAACTCATCATAGCGTTCTTGTCCTGTTTTCGAGTAAACATGTAAGATAACAAGCTTAGAATGAGTGTATTTTGCAAGATTGTAGGATTGCTTAACAGCTAATAATGATTGTTCAGTAAAATCAATAGGAATTAATACGATGCCTCTTTCTTTAACTTGCATAAGGTTAGGTTTTTAAGGGACAAAGGTATAAAATTTTGCGAAACTAAACGATTTGCTAGTTTTTTTTGTGAAAACCATAAAAACTTACGATATTTGCACCCCAATTTAAAACTAAAAATATGGCAGTAAAGATTAGACTACAGAGACATGGAAAAAAGGATACAGCTTTCTTTCATGTGGTAGTGGCGGATGGTCGTGCACCTCGTGATGGAAAATTCATTGAAAAATTAGGCGTTTATAACCCTAACACAAATCCGGCAACTATCGACATTAACTTTGATAAGACCCTTGATTGGGTAATGAAAGGCGCTCAGCCAACTGATACTTGCAGAGCGATTTTATCTTACAAAGGTGTAATGCTTAAAAAACACTTATTAGATGGTGTAAAAAAAGGTGCTTTAACTGAAGCTCAAGTTGAACAAAAATTCAGCAAATGGTTACAGGAAAAGACGGTAAAATTGTTGCTAAAAAGGACAATTTAGCTGGTGATGCAAGCAAAAAGAAGAGTGCTCAGATTAAAGCTGAAACTGCTTCTAAGGAAGCAAAAGCTGCTAAAATAGCTGCAAAAGTAGTTCCTGCTACTGAAACTCCTGCTGTTGAAAATACAGAAGCTGCAGATACTGCAACAAACGAAAATCCGGCATAAGCCAAACTAGAATTATTTTAAAAAGCCTCTGTAACTAGAGGCTTTTTTATTACGTATAAAAACAATAGTTTTACCTAAAACAATTTAAATGCTATGCTAACCCTGATAGCCGATAGCGGTTCTACAAAAACAGATTGGGTGCTGATTGACAGGAAACAAATTCTTTCGAATCTAAAAACTATTGGATTCAATCCTTATTTTCAAACAAAAGATCAAATTTCTTTAGAGATAAAAGAACACTTAAAACCGTTTTTGAAAGAGCATATTTCGAAAATAGAACATGTTTATTATTACGGTGCAGGTTGTTCTAAAGAGGTAAATTGTAACATTGTTTTAGATGGAATTCATAACGCCCTCGATTTAAAAAATATTGATATTCACCACGATTTATTAGCAGCTGCGCGAGCTTTATGCGGACAAAAACCAGGCATCGCTTCAATTTTAGGTACCGGTAGTAACAGTTGTTTGTACGATGGAAAAAATGTAATTGAAAATGTTCCGTCGGTTGGATATTTGTTTGGCGATCATGGTAGTGGCGCTAATATTGGTTTGACATTTATTCAAGCTTATTTTGATGACGAATTACCAAAAAAAATAAAAGACGATTTTGAAGCCAGTGGATATCATAGAGAAGAGATTTTGAATAACGTTTATAAAAAACCAATGCCGAGCAGATATTTGGCTTCTGTAAATAAATTTGTTTCAGAAAACATTAAGGATGCATACGTCCGCAAAGTGGTAAAAAATTGTTTCGTTGAATTTTTTCATAAGCAAATTGGCAAATATTCTAACTCACGTGAATACACTGTAAACTCAGTTGGTTCAATCGGGTTTTATTACAAAGATATTTTAGCAGAGGTAGCTAATGAAGAAGGTTATAAATTAGGTAAGGTTATTAAATCACCTATCGACGGACTTGTTGAGTATCACCAATCTTTATTGTAATGTATATCGCAATAGCATTAGTAGCGCTGTTAGCATCCCTTCTCACTTTTTTTTCGGGTTTTGGTTTGGGAACATTATTGCTTCCTGTATTTGCTTTATTTTTTGATCTTGAAACGTCGATTGCATTAACTGCCATTGTACATTTTTTTAAATAATGTGTTTAAGTTTTTTTAGTGTACAAAAAAATAAATGTGCAGTTGGTATTGAAATTCGGAATCCCTTCTTTGCTATTTGCATTTTTAGGTGCGTGGTTATTAAAACAATTTTCAATTTCAGAGCCACTGTATACTTATGCAATTTCAGAACACACATTTTCAATTACTATAATTGGAAGTATTATTGGTGTTTTAATGTTGGTGTTTTCCTTGTGGGAGATTATCCCGTATTTAAAAAATCTAAGCTTCGGGAAAAACAATTTGGTTTGGGGTGGGGCATTAAGCGGTTTTTTTGGAGGATTATCCGGACATCAAGGTGTCTTGCGAAGTGCATTCTTGGTCCGCCTAAATTTAGAGAAAGAAATTTTTATTGCGAGTGGAATTGCAATTGCGTGTTTAGTAGATATTGCGCGTTTAAGCATTTATTCAACTTCCATCAGCAAAGAAATAGTTTCCCAAAATTATTTACTCTTAATAATCGCCATTGGTTCTGCTTGGATTGGCGCTTTATTAGGAAATAAATTATTAAAGAAAACCACTTATGGTTTTATTAAGTGGTTTGTTTTTGTGTTCATGGGAATAATAGCGCTATTAATTATTAGCGGCATTCTCAATAAATAAAATCAGGATTTAGACTTTTAATTTCTGACCAACCTGAAGAACTTTAGTTGGTTTAATGCCATTCTTTTTACAAAGGGCTTTTACTGTGGTGTGACAACGTTGTGCAATGCGACCTAAATTATCACCTTGACGAACGCGATACACTTTATAAGTGCTGCCATTTTTTGTTTTTACATAGCTGATAGCACCAACATCTTTGCGGTGACGATTATGTAAAGCTCTTAAATCGTATTTCGTTTCAACATCAGTTTTACGTAAATTAAACTCGTATGATTTTAAATTTCCACTAGCGAAATCAATAAAATCTTCAGTATCTAAAGCCTGACCCAAATAACGGATTTCAAAATGTAAATGAGCCCCATACGAACGACCAGTGTTTCCACCTAAACCTAAAATTTCACCGGCTTTAATTTTTTGTCCCGGATCAACTAATAGTTTTGATAAATGAGCATAAACAGTTTCTAGGCCATTATCGTGGCGAATAATAACAACATTACCATAACCATGCACATGAGACTTAGAAATACGAACCATACCATCAAAAGCTGCGACAACAGTATCACCAATTTCTAAATCAATATCAGTTCCGTAATGTGGACGGTATTTTCTCCAGCCAAACTGACTGGTAATCATACCTTTAAACGGCATAACAAAGTTTTGTCCTATATCTGCCAAACAAATACTTACAGAATCTTGACGGAAACAATCTGAAAAATTATAAGGATGAACTGTGTTAGTGTCCCAACTAGCATAAAGGTCGTTTGATGGAAAAAGAATTAAGGTAGTATCAGGGCTCTCTTCCTCATTATCAATTAAAACTGTAGGGTTATTAGCAGTGGTATCTGTTCGTTTAGCTTTTGCTTTTTTATCGTCTCCCGGTTTGTTACGGTCGTCTAAAACCCCCGCCGATACTGAGGTACAGGCAAAAACGGCTATAAATAGCGCCAAAATTAGGTTATTTGGGATGGCCTTCATTTTTGGAGTTTTGCAAAGTTTTAATATTTTACGAGAAAACCTAGATTAAAATATGCTAAAAGAGGCTAAAGTTATTAACAATATGGAATATTTCAGTTAATTTTGATCCAAAACCAACCTTTTTGGATTTGAGAGCGTAAGGGTTATTTAATTAAGAGTCTTGTGTTCAAATCAAGGTCTTTTTACGTTTTAATTGTGTTGTTTTATTATTATCTTTACCACTTAGTGAATTGATGATTTTATTGAGTAAGAAAATGCAGTTCAACGAAATACAAGCTTAACTTAGGCATTATAAAATAACATGAATATAGTATGAAAAGAATTTTTTACTTTTTAATTTTTGTTTTCTCTTTTTCACTGAGTTTCTCTCAGGCTCCATTTTGGACAGAAACATTTGGTATAGGTTGTAATCAATTACAATTAGCAAATGGTGTTAACGCTAGTGGAAATGGTGCTTGGGCTGTAACTTATTTGTCAGGTTATACACCTTCAACCGGATCGGATGAATATTACATTAGTGCAACTGAAGCAGGTATGGGTGTTGGTAATTGTGGAAATGGTTGTCTTGCAACAGGCCCGCAAAATAGAAGTTTGCATATCAGTAACTCTTCAAGCTCTTTAACTTTCCTTTGTACTAGTGGTGATTGTGGTGCAATTTACAATGCTGGTATTGCTTCTGATTTACGTGCAGAATCTCCTATTATTAATTGTACCGGAAGAAATAATATAATTTTAGGTTTTGAATATTTAGAGAACGGGCAAGGTGCATCTGACGATGGAACTGTTTATTATTCTATTGCTGCTGGTCCTTTGACATTATTGGGTAATCCTGTAAAAACAACTTGTGGTAATGCCGGTTGTACTCAAACCAATTCAGCTTGTACAGGATTAAATCAAGGTGTTTGGTCAAGTTACACAATTGCAATGCCTGCCGCAGCAAATAATGCAGCCAATGTTCGTGTTGGTTTCCGTTGGGTGAATAACGGAGATAATACAGGAACGGATCCTTCTTACGCAATCGACAATGTTACTTTAAAAACACTAGCTACTTTTACACCCACATTTATTTTACCAACGCCAATTTGTTCAGGTGGTTCAGTTAACGTTACCTGTACACCAAACCCTGCAACAGTTGCTTTAACCGGTTATACCTGGTCTGCAAATCCAGCCGGACCTGTATTTGGTAATCCTAACGGGGCCACGACAAGTATTACTTTTCCCTCCACAGGAACATTTTCAATTACAATTTTAGCAAGTGATGCTACAGGAACTGCAACTACAACTCAAACTATTCAAGTGGATCCAACTCCTACGGTCACGGCCGTGGCAAGTACAACAATTGTTTGTCCGGGAACCACTGCAACTTTAACTGCGGGCGCAACCAGTTATGTTTGGTCGCCTGGTACAGGATTAAGCAGTACAACCGGTGCAGTTGTTACAGCTTCACCAAGTTCAGTCACAAATTATACAGTCACAGGTACAACCGGTGTTTGTTCAAATACGGCTGTCATTACTGTTAGTGTAGTTCCTGCATTACCTGTATTAGTATCCGGTAACTTTACAATTTGTCCTGGTGGAACAACAACGTTAACAGCAAGCGGAGCTACAAATTACACCTGGTCACCTAGTACTGGATTAAGTGCAACTAACGGTTCGGTGGTTACTGCATCACCAACAACTAATCAATCTTATAATGTTGTTGGTTCTGATCCTGTAACAGGTTGTACGGGCACAACAACAGCTAACGTATTTATCGGAACACCTTTAACTGTTTCGGTTACGCCGTCTTCAGCAACAACTTGTGTTGGCGCTACTGGAATAAGCTTAATAGCTACAGGCGCCTCAAGTTATACTTGGTCTCCTTCTACAGGTTTAAGCAGTCCTTTTGGTTCTAATGTGACAGCTACTCCAAGTACAAGCACACAGTATACTATTTTTGGAGCAACAGGAACTTGTACTGGTACAGCGGTTGTAAACATTACTGTTACACCACGTCCAACATTAACTATTACACCAACTAACACTACTATTTGTGTTGGACAAGCGTATACTTACACTGCATCTGGCGCAGGAACTTCAGGAACATACACCTGGTCACCTGCATTTACTTTAACTAACATTACCGGTTATACTAACACAGCTAATCCTACCGTTACGACAACTTATTCAATAGTTGGACAAACAGGTGCGGGTTGCTTAACCAATACAGCAATAATCACATTAACTGTAGTGCCGGTTCCAACACACACAATTTCATTAACCACAAATACGCTCGGTAATATTACCAATACAGTATGCGGTAACAATCAAGTTACTTTAACTATCAATAATCCAGCACCTCCTTCAGGAATGTCCTTTAATTATACTTGGACACCAACTTTTGGTTTATTAACCTCTCCTAGTGGTAATATTGGATCAGCATTACCTACTGATGTTTTATCGCAACCAACTATCGGCGTTTGTAATAGCGATTATTTAATGACTTACACCTGTCAACTTTCGTACAATAATATTCCAAGTTGCAAAAGTAAAATCGATACGGTAACAGTAAGGGTTATAAATTGTTTCCCTCCTGTCGCAAGTTTTACAACTGCATTACCTAATGATACTATTTGTACAAAAACGTGTATTAACTTTATTAATACATCGTGTGGTGGTAAGCCTCAAACTATAAAATGGTATACACCGGGAGGAAATCCTGATACCAGTTCTGTGAATTTCCATGTAACTTGTTATAACACTCCTGGCGATTATACAGTTGCTTTAGCAGTAACAAATCCTTACGGATATGACAGTATTATTAAAACAAAAATTATTCACGTTGTAGATACTCCGAATACTTATGCTGTAAGGGATACTTGTATTAGATACGGTCAAGAGGTTCAGTTATTTGGTCTCCAAGCGAATTATTATACCTGGAGTCCTGGTACAGCATTAAGTTGTAGTATTTGTCCTAGTCCTATTGCGAATCCTACCATCACAACAACTTATGTACTCACAGGGTATAATAGTAAAAATTGTAAATATAATGACACAGTGGAGGTGTGTGTCGTGCCGGATTGTGGAGAGATGTTTGTCCCCAATGCCTTTTCGCCAAATCTCGATGGGGTCAACGATGTCTTGTACGTCAGGGGTAAGTGTCTTAAAAATTTAACCTTTATGATATTTAACCGCTGGGGTGAAAAAGTATTTGAAACCAGTGAGCAGAAAATTGGTTGGGATGGAACATATAATGGAGAACTTTTAAATACTGCAGTATTTGTTTATCGACTGGAAGGTACAACGCTCGACGGAAACTCCTTCAGTCAAAAAGGAAATATTACTTTAATCAGGTAAGGAAATTATGAATAGGATAATAAAAATAGGAATTCTTGCTACTGCATTCTTTGCTGTAAAAGGTATTAATGCTCAGGATATCCATTTCTCTCAGTACACTGAAGCGCCGGTGAATGTAAACCCAGCTTTAGTTGGAAGCTCTTATGATACTCGTGCTATTATTAATTACAGATCGCAGTGGGGGGCAGTTGCTAAATCATACCAAACTTATGGAATTACGATTGAACAGTCTTTAAAGCGTTTAAAGTTGAAGAAAAAATTTCTTGCTCTTGGCTTTAACATGTATTCTGATAAGGCGGGCGATGCAAAATTAGGAACACTTACTCCAAATTTATCTTTAGCTATACATACAAAAGCCGCGAAATCTGCGTGGTTATCGGGTGGTATACAAGCAGGATTTGTTTATCGTACCATTGATATTTCAAATTTAAAGTGGGATAGCCAATTTATAGATTATTCATATAATGCCAACGCGCCAACTGGTGAAGTAACTCCTAAAAGCGGAATTGTAACGTTTGATGCCGGTGCCGGTGTTAATTTTCACTACGCAAAAAGCGAGCGTTATATTAGCGCAAAAGATGGTGCTAAATGTGATATTGGATTTGCAGCTTATCACTATAACATTCCCAAAAATTCATTTTTCTCTAGTAGCGAGCGTTTGTATACAAAGTATATGTTCCATGCTAATTTAGATTACGGTTTAAAATCAGTAGGTATTGCTTTAGTTCCAAGTTTATTATACATGAAACAAGGCCCGAGCAGCGAAACAACTGTAGGTATGTTGTTTAAATACATTATCGAAGACCAAGCAACTTACACCAATATTAAAAACGCATCATCGTTTTCATTTGGAGCTTATTATCGTTTAAAGGATGCTGTTATCCCTACGATTTTATACCAAAAAGTAAATATGCAATCAGATTTCTTACGATATAAATATCTCTCAACTAACGCCGGCTTCAAGCTTAAAGGTGGATTGAAGTTTGCTTACGTTACAATACCAGCTCTGGCTACGGCAAGAATTTAGGTACAACTGTAAACAGACCAACATAAGTAAGAACCGATAAATTATTTTATAATGATTTATGGCCAACTCCACATTTGCGTTTAAGCAATTTGTAATAAAGCAAGACAAGTGCGCCATGAAAGTGAGCACAGATGCTGTTTTGCTTGGGGCTTGGGTTATTCCTAACGGTTCATTAAACATTCTCGATATTGGTACAGGTACTGGCGTAATTGCTTTGATGCTCGCACAAAAATCTAAAGGCAAGATTCACGCTATTGATATCGAAAAAAGCGCATACGAGCAAGCTAAAATAAACTTTGAAGAAAGTATTTTTACTGAAAGTCTTTCAGTAGAACATAAATCTTTACAGGATTTCGCAAAATCAAGCACCCAAAAATTCGATTTAATTGTAACTAATCCTCCTTATTTTGTCGACTCTCTAAAAAGCTTCGACAGCAATAGATCGAATGCCCGCCACGCTGATATTTTACCTTATATCGAATTAATTGAAGGTGTAAAAATCATCATGAGTGAAAAAGGCAAGTTTTGTTTAATCCTACCTAAAAATGAAGCCATTAAATTCAGAGAGCAAGCCGAGTCAAGAGGGTTTCATTTATCAAAACTGTTGCGCATCAGAACCACTTTAGATAAAGGTGAAGAGAAACGTCATTTAATGCAATTTGAATTCCGTCCTACCGAATTTTCTGAATCTACTCTGGTTATCGAAAAAGATGAACGTCATTCGTACACCGAAGAGTACAAAAACCTCACTAAGGATTATTACATACACTTCTAATTTATTGTGTTTGAAGTGCCTAAAATTCACCTAAAACGCCCTTAATTATTAAGAATTCTGAGGGTTTTAGTTAAAAACTTCCCCTTGTTAAAACCGAATCTCTCGCTTAGATTTACGTGTTTAAATTAAACTATGAAGAATATAACGGTAATAGGAAGCGGAACCATGGGAAATGGTATTGCACATACATTTGCGCAATTTGGTTATTCAGTAAATTTAATCGACATCAGCGATGCGGCTTTACAAAAAGCAATTGCTACTATCACAAAAAATTTAGATCGTCAGGTTGCTAAAGGTTCAATCACGGAAGCAGACAAAACGAATACTTTAAAAAATATTGCAACGCATACCGATTTAAAAACGGCTGCACAAAATGCAGATTTAGTTATTGAAGCGGCAAGTGAAAATCCTGATATCAAAGCAAAATTATTTAAGCAGTTGGATGAAATTTGCCCCGCTAATACAATTCTTGCCTCGAACACATCTTCAATTTCTATTACACAAATTGCAGCTAACACAAAACGCGCCGATAAAGTTATTGGCATGCATTTCATGAATCCTGTTCCCGTAATGAAATTAGTTGAGGTGATTCGCGGTTACTCTACAAGTGATGAGGTTTGTAAATTAATAATGGACCTTTCTAAAAAATTAAATAAAGTTCCGGTTGAGGTTAACGATTATCCGGGCTTTGTGGCGAATAAAATTTTAATGCCAATGATTAACGAAGCTATCATTACTTTGTTTGAAGGTGAAGCCGGCGTTGAAGAAATTGATACTGTAATGAAATTAGGTATGGCGCATCCAATGGGGCCTTTACAATTAGCAGATTTTATTGGTTTAGATGTTTGTTTAAACATTATGCGCGTTCTTCAAAATGGTTTTGGTAATCCTAAATACGCACCATGCCCACTATTGGTAAATATGGTTATGGCCGGGCATTTAGGCGTAAAATCAGGAAAAGGTTTTTACGATTATTCTACAGGAACAAAAGAATTAATTTTGGCCGACAGGTTTAAAAAAAAAGAACTAATAGTTGAAGCAACAACTGTTTAAAGCCTGAACTTGTCTACTTACGATAAAATACTCCCAATAGAATTTCCTGCTATTAAAAGTGCGGGTTTGTATTATTTTAATACCCCATCAGGTTTAAGATACGAAGTGCGTTTTGGTCGCCGTCAAGATAATATTTTGCATGCCTCGATTGTATTTGGTGTAATTAACGATGAGTTTGAAGGCGAAGAATATGTTACTACCAATAGAGGAGAAGTGTTTCAGGTAATGAATACTATTGTTGATATCGTTAAAGATTTTATTAAGCAGCATCCTAAAGTTTGTATTTACGAATTTAATGCCGTTGGTCGCGATGGTGAAAACGAAAGTAAAGCTGAAAATGCACGCATGCATTTGTACAAAAGATACCTTCCAAAAATTTACGATAAAACCTGGAATTTTAAGATAGAAGGAAATTACGCACTCGTAACGAAAAAAGATTAATCCTCTTTCAAAATCATTTTCCTAAGCATATTTAAGGCCGTAGCAGCAGTCATTTTAATGTTGCGTTGTCTGTCGTCACCAAAAATAAATTTCATGGCTAAAGTCTTTTCCGGACTAGAAACCGCAATCCAAACTGTACCAACCGGTTTGTCAGGAGTTCCACCTGCTGGACCGGCAATTCCAGAAGTTGCAATAGAATAATCGAGTGGAATTTTAGTTTTGCGTGTTCGGCCATTTGTAAAACGCACTCTTTACTTACAGCTCCGTGTTGTTCGAAAACAGAATTATCTACCTGTAATAATTCGTGTTTAATATTGTTGTGATAGGGGACAACAGCTCCGTTGAAAATATCTGAACTACCTGCAATAGCCGTAAATAAAGAAGCAATATAACCACCTGTACAACTTTCGGCTAAAGCAATTTTTTTCTTGCGCTCTCTCAATAATTCACTTACAATTTTTTCTAGTGAAGGTGTTTCTTCTCCATATTCTTCATAGCCAAAAATATATTCCTTTATTAGAATTTTAAGTATACCAATTTCTTTTTCTACTGTCTTTTTTATTTCTTCAAAATTATCTCCTGAGGTAGACAATCGTAATCTTACCATTCCGGGTTGAGGTAAATACGCGAGCTTAATATTTTTAGCAGCTAAATTATCTTCCCATTTCTCAATTTTCTCAGCTAAAAAACTTTCGCCTAATCCTTGTGTTAAAACTGTTTTATGGTAAATGTGTTGTAATTTATTTTCTGATTTTATTTTCGGAAGAATAATATTCGTCATCATATCCTTCATCTCGTAAGGCACACCTGGCATAGAAATAAAAACTGTGTTTTCTTTTTAAACCACATGCCAGGAGCAGTACCACTTTGGTTATGAATAACTGTACACCCTTTTGGAATTAAAGCTTGTTGTCGGTTCGATTCGTTCATTTCACGACCACGTTTATCAAAAAAGATTTTACATGCGCTAAAACTTTCTCATCTAATTCTAAAATTGTGTTAAAATATTGAGCAAATAATTTCTTTGTAATATCATCTTTAGTGGGACCTAAACCGCCAGTGATAAAAACGAAGTCGGCACGCTGTTGAGCATCGCTAAATGCTTTAAGAATAGCCTCTTTCTCATCACTAACAGAGGCCATGTGCACCACTTTTATACCCATTAAATTCAATTTTTGGGCAATCCAAACCGAGTTAGTATTGGTAATTTGACCAATTAAAATCTCATCTCCAATGGTTAATATTTCAGCGTGCATAAAATCTTGGCCTTATTTTTGTATCATTGTAAATGTATATTAAAAATTAAAATGAGAAAAATATTAATAGTAACAGGTATGTTGATTTCTATATCAACATTAAATTCCCAAGTCTTAAAAGATGTGTGGAATCAAACAAAAGGAGCGGCAACAAATGCAGCAACAACAGCAGTGCAACAGGCCACTCAAGCCGTAAGTGCGGCAGTTGGTGCAACAACAGCTCCTGCTTTAAGCAATGAGGAAGTTATTAAAGCTTTGCGTGAAGCTTTAAGTATTGGAACTAATAGTTCAAGTGCCAGCGCAAGTAAAACAGATGGCTATTTAAAAAACACAAGATTGTTTATTCCTTGGCCTGAGGAAGCAAAAGATATGCGCGAAAAATTGATAAAGCTTGGTATGCAAAAGAAAGTTACCGAGTTTGAAACTAGTTTAAACCGCGCTGCTGAAGAAGCCGCTAAAAAAGCAGGAAATGTTTTCTTAGATGCTATTACAAAGATGAGTGTAAGCGATGGTTTCGCTATTTTAAATGGTGCTGATACTGCTGCTACAAACTTCCTGCGTAAAACATCATATAGTCCTTTATACGACCAGTTTTTGCCTATAGTAAAAGAGGCGATCACCAAAGTAAAAGTTACGAGCTATTGGAATCCATTAGTTACTAAATACAATAAATTACCAGGCGTTAAAAAGCAAAAATTTTACTATGCAATTCTCCTTTAAAAAATTTCTCCCACATATTACAGCTGTTGTTTTATTTGCTGTTTTAACCCTAATTTATTTTAAGCCTTTATTGTCAGGCAAAGAAATTTCTCAGCATGATATCATGCAAGCCAGAGGCATGAGTAAAGAGATTGCTGATTTTAGAGCAACTGAACACAGCGAGCCATTATGGACTAACTCAATGTTTGGTGGTATGCCGGCATATCAAGTTTCAACTTTATATCCAGGCAATTGGTTAGGCACTTTAGATAAAGCATTCAAATTATTTTTACCGCATCCATCAGGTTACATTTTCTTATGCTTCGTTGGATTTTTTATTTTATTGTTATGTCTCGAAGTAGAACCGTGGTTAGCATTAATTGGAGGTATCGCTTATGGTTTGTCTACTTATTTTATCGTTGCCTTAGGGGCCGGACATAATTCTAAACTAAACGCATTAGCATATTTGCCCCCACTTATTGGTAGTGTAGTTTTATTATTCAAAGGTCGTTTTTGGGCAGGGTTTTCTCTTACAGTTTTATTTATGGCTATGGAATTGAATGCTAACCACGTTCAGATTTCTTATTATGGTTTTATGATTATTGGCGCTGTTATTTTAGGTTATGGATATTACGCTTTTAAAGAAAAAACCTTACCAACATTTTTTAAAGCCTTTGCATTTTTTGTAGTTGCTGCAATTATTTCAGTATTACCAAACGCTGGAAATTTAATGTGTACCAACGAGTACGGTAAATATTCAACCCGCGGAAAAACTGAATTAACTATTGGTCCGGATGGAAAAAGTAACGCTGCTGTTGCCACAAGCGGTTTAGATAAAGATTATGTTACACAATACAGTCACGGTATAAGCGAAAGTTTTACTTTTTTAATTCCTGATTACAAGGGAGGTTCTTCAAGTATTTCAATTGCAGAATCAGATCCTAATGCAATAAAAAAAGTAGATCCTGAATTTAAACAAGCAGTAGGAGGGAATGGTTCTTATTTTGGCGATCAGTACATAACAGCCGGACCGGTTTATATTGGTGCTATCATTATGTTTTTTGTGGTTTTAGGTTTGTTTATTACCAAGCACAAATTGAAATGGCCATTACTATTAATTACAATTTTAGGAATGGCTTTATCGTGGGGACATAATTTCATGGGATTAACATCATTCTTCTTAGATCATGTTCCGGGTTATAATAAATTCAGGGCGGTATCTATGACGATGGTAATTGCTGAATTATGTTTACCGTTATTTGCGATTCTTACTTTAAATGAATTAATGAAATTTAAATCGCTTAACGATAAAGTAAAAGTTTTTAAAAAGGAATTAGAATTAAAGAAAGTACTGATTTTAGCTTTTGCTATTGTTGGCGGATTTTGTTTAACAGGATATTTAGCGCCTGATTTGGTTAATACATTTACCGCAGAAGGTGAAGAACAACAAATGATTTACCGTTATTCCCGTGGTGGAAATCCTGAAGATCAAGTTAGAACTTACGTGACGCAATTATTGCCGCAATTAGAAATAGCACGTAAAGCTGTTTTTCAATCGGATGCCATGCGTTCATTTATTTTTATAGCACTTGCATTTATTTTCATTTATCTGTATCTCAATAAAAAAATCAAGCGCGAAATGGTATTTGGCGCTTTAGGTATTTTTATTTTGATTGATTTATGGACTGTTGATATGCGTTACTTAAACGAGAGGAATTTCGTAACAAAAGCACAAAACATGGCCACCTTCGAAAGAACTCCGGCCGACGAAGAAATTTTAAAAGATACAGATCCAAATTACAGAGTATTAAATTTAGCAGCTTCACCGTTTCAGGATGCAGCAACCTCATATCTTCATAAATCTATTGGAGGTTATCATGGCGCGAAACTTAAAAAGTATCAGGAGTTGTATGATTTCTATTATCAAAGTCAGATACAATTATTTTACAGTGGCATTAACAAAACAATGGGTAATGATTCTGCAGTTAATCAATTAATGAGTCAGCTTCATGTTTTAAACATGCTCAACACAAAATATATTATTATTCCGGTAAGCGAAGATAAAACAGCTCCATTAAGAAATCCTCAAGCTAATGGTAATGCCTGGTTTATAAATGAAATTGTGTTGGTCGAAAATGCAGACAAAGAAATTACTGGCTTAGGACAAATTAATACCAAGAAACAAGCTATCATGCAATCTAAATTTAGGAGCGATGTAAAAGTAGAAGCAAATTACAGTGGTAATGGAAATATTAAATTGGTAAGCTATAAAGCAAACGACTTAGTTTACGAATCTGAAAGTAACGAAGCGCAATTTGCGGTATTCTCTGAAATTTATTATCCAATGGGATGGAATGCCTATGTTGATGGTAATTTGATGCCACACGCAGCTGTTAATTACGTTTTACGCGGTATGCCTATCCCCGCAGGAAAGCATAAAATTGAGTTTAAATTTGAACCTCAAACTTATAAAACAGGTAACAGCATTGCGATGATTGGTTCCATATTAGTCCTGGTAACTGTGGCAGGTGGTTTGTATATGGAGATGAAAAAGGGCAAAACGGCAGCTTAATTTTCTTTACTAACTATTTTGTAATTGCAAGTTTTCTTGAGATTTTTTTACCATTATTTTCAATAGTAAGAAAGTAAATTCCTTTTGAAAAATCGGTTGTATTAATGATGATTTTGTCTTCTTTTGTCTTTTTGCTAAAGATTAAACTCCCGATGGCGTCGAAAATATAGATTTCAGAGTTGGGTGAACTGGCTTTAATTTCAACAGTTACAAAGTCGTTTGCCGGATTCGGATAAAGGTTGCTAATTAAATTATTTTCTTCGTTTTCAAATATTCCAATTGAACCAGAACTCATTTTCTGAACGAAGTTAGTTCCCGGACTAGCTGTCAATGTAAAAGTTGAAGCCTCTGTGTCAAAATCAACAGGCCCTTGAAAGCTACCGCCAGTTATTAAATTTCCCGATGCATCAGTAACAATTGAATTGCCTTGTGTTCCAACTAAATTGGTACTACCAAGTTGTCTTGCCCATACGTAGTTTCCTGAAGCATCTAATTTTAAAATAAAGGCATCTGAAAAGGAAGTGTTTATAGCTGTTAATGTGTTTGTGCCTGCGTTTGGATCGAAGTCGACACCTAACCTAAAAGAACCTGTTGAATAAACATTATTTGAACCGTCTAAGCATAAAGAAAATGCAAAATCAAGTTGTGTTCCGCCAATTTGCTTTGCCCATAAATAATTTCCGGAACCATCATATTTCGAAATAAATATGTCGGTTGAACCATTTGAAGTAAGATTTGTTACACCTGCATTAAGATCGAAGTCAGCAATACCAGCAAAGTATCCTCCAAGATAGATGTTATTTGCTGCATCAATTGTAATAGAAGTGGCAGTTATATCTTGTGTTCCATCTATTTTTTTGGCCCAGCCAAAATTTCCCGCTGCATCTAGCTTAACAACATACGAATCTATCTGACCTGAATTTAAAGGAGTAAGTGTAAAGACAGAAACACTAGGGTCGAAATCCACTTTATTTGAAAAACCACCGGTAACATAAACGTTATTAGCAGCATCAAGTGCAAGTCCAGTCACAGTTTCGTCGGCACCACCAGAGAAGTTTTTAGCCCAAACAAAATTACCTGAAGCATCTAATTTTGAAACAAAAACATCGAATGAAGATGCAATAGTGTTCAATGTATATGTTCCAACACCCGGATCAAAGTCAACTGTGTTTCTGAAATAACCGGTAGTATAAATATTACCTGAGCCATCCACTTTAATCCCTTCACCGTGTTCAATATTTGCACCACCAATATTTTTTGCAAATACAAAATTTCCGGAAGCATCTAGTTTAACAATGAATACATCATCAAAAATGGTTGTTGTAATACTAAATGTTGAAGAGCTTGGATCAAAATCTGGAGCGCCATTAAAGTAACCCGTAACATATACATTGCCGGAAGCATCTACAGCAATTGATTTTGGTGTTGCTGGACAAGAAGTATTATCACCACCAAATTGTTTGGCCCACAAAAAATTTCCGGCAGCGTCTAATTTGGAAACATAGGTTCCACCATAAATTAAAGGAAGAGTATAGGAGGCTGCACTTGGATCAAAATCTCCACCGTAAGAAATACCTATTGAGTACACATTTCCCATAGGGTCAACCGCAACTGCCTTTGTGCCTTGAGCTCCTGGTAAACACTTTGCCCATTGAAAAGAAGGGCTTTGCGCACTTAGTATTAAACTGGAAATTACAATGCTGATTACAAGTATAAGTTTTTTCATGTCTAGGTTTTGGTTAGACACAAAAGTAAATAAGGTGATGGGAGCAGGCTATACTCACTTTAGAGTAGATTCAAAGAATAATGCGGATGGCTTATATTAAATTATTCTTCTGAGCAATATTGATGATTTGGGTTCGGTTACTCACATGTAGTTTCTCGTATAAATTAGCTACATGTTTCCGAACGGTGAGCGGACTAATAAATAGTTTTTCGCCAATTGCATTATAAGTAGCGCCGCTGGCTAATTCTTTTAGGATTTCAGTTTCTCTTTGTGTTAGGCCTAATTGAGTAGTGGCTGATGCGTCACTATTGGTTGGCTTTTTTCCTAACATCAATTCCATTGCTTTACGAGCTATAATTGGACTCATTGGCACGCCGTTAAAGTCTATAACATTGCTAATTGCCTCCATTATATTTATGGCTTTATCGTCTTTTAAAAGATAGCCATTAGCACCTGCTTTAATAGCTTCAAAAATTCGTTCAGAATCTTCAAAAACGGTTAGCACTATAAATTTTATTTTGGGATAAGTTGCAGATCCAATTTTGATTGTATCAATTCCATCCATGATTGGCATATCCAAATCCATCAAAACAATATGAGGTCTTTTGTCTTCAGCTAATTCTTTTAGCTGATCTAAAAAATCCTTACCATTTCCAGCTTCCAATATTATAGATACTTCAGAGTAAGATTCAAGTTTTTTCTTTACTGTATTTCTATTAACAGCTTTATCATCTACTATTCCTACATTAATAATCATTATTCAAAACTACTTTTTTGTGCTTTATTAATACTACTCTATTCTGATTATATTTATTGTTCTCAAGCGTAATTTTAACCCCCTCGTTAATTTTCGACTCAATCGTAAAATCATACTTTATTTCATTTGCTCTAAACTGCATATTTTCTAAACCGCTTTTTCGGGTGAGACTTATTGTATCAAAGCCAATACCATCATCAATAATTTCAATTCTGATTTTAGTATGGCAAGAAAAAACAAATTGAATAGTTTTGGCATGCGAATGTTTTATAATATTTTGAATTACTTCTTGAACTATACGGTATAAATTCAAACTTAAAGTAGGGTTAATGCTTTTTACGTTTGAAATTTCCTCATTAAATGTAACCTTTAGCGATAAATTTTTGACTAACTGTTTATCCGCATAAATTTTTATTAAATCGAAAAATTGTTGAATTGTTAAGGTTTTTGATTTAAGTATCCAAATAGTTTCTCTTAATGTTGACATTATAAACTCAGCATCTGCTCTCAAGTCTTTTAATCTTTCCATGTCAAGTTTGGATTGTTCAAGCGTATCAATTTGAGACAGCATTGAAGTTGCATAAGCGCCCATATTGTCATGTAAATCTTTGGCTATACGAGAACGTTCGTTCTCTTCCGCATCGTAGATATCTTTTAAATTTTTAAGTTTTGCTATTTGTTCTCTTTTTGATAATCTTTTTTGGTAGATAAATGCAATAGTTCCGGTTGTTATTAATAGTAAAATTGTAAAGAAAGCAATGTAATTATATTTGGTTTGAGTGGCCTGTAATTCCAACAAGTCTTGCTTGTTTTTTAATTCCGCTAATTTAAATTTGGCTTCAGAATCGGCTATTTCTTTCTTTTGATTTCTGGCATTCTTTGCAACTTCAATTCTAAACATTTTATTTATTGCAAAATGAGCCTCTTTATAATTACCCGACTCTTCAGAAATCCTTTGAAGAATTGATAAAGCAGTTTGTGTGTAATCGTCTAGATGTAACTTCTCTGATATTATAATGGACTCTTTAATTAAAACTAAAGCCTTGTTGTAATCTTTCATTGATAAAAACAGCCTTGCTCGAAATATCAAAGCCTCAGCTATACCTGACGAATCATTAAACATTTGATAAACTTCACTTGTCAACTTGAATAAACTGTCAGCAGCTTTATACCTTCCCATCACATCATATGTAGTGGCAAGTAAGCGATAGCTGCTGGCTAAATTTTCGTTTCTGGTGGATGTTGTTTTTTTTCCGTATTCAATTGCTTTAAGAAAATAACTTTCAGCTTTATTCGAGTTGTTTTCAGTTTCTAAAGCAATAACACCTAGGTTATGATTACATCGCTTGAGTAAGTCGAAATACTGATACTCTTCAGCAATCTCCAAACTTTTCTTCCAATGTATTTTAGCCTGATTGGTTTGTTTTAAGTGATAATATACATTGCCTAAATAACGGTAAAGGGTGGCTTCATTAAGTGGAAACTTGTTTTTTTTGGCAATTAATATTTCTTTCTGACACAGTGAGGTCGCCTTTGAAAAATCAAAAACGTTGATGTAATTATTAATTAAAAGTATTTGAGTTTTTAAAAGTTCTTCAGCCGAATGTTGATTTACCTTTAATTCAGTTTCTAATTTTAAAATATTTTTTTCATAATTAGTACTGACTTCAATTTCATTTAAATTAATAGCTGAATTGCTCTCTTGGGCTTTACTCAAAAAACAAAATGATAAAAGAATACAGAAAGAGAAAAACTTCATTTTAGTATTAGATAACCAAATGTAATTTAATTAAACCCTGTAACCAATAAAAAATGATTTCACTAGTTAAAAGAAATCGGGAGGATTTGTATTTTAATGAAAATTGTTGACTGGAAAAGTAAAACTTTGTTAAGATAATAGTAGTGGATTTTTCTCGTAAATTCACTGAAACTTACTTTGTGTATCTTTGTGAAGATTATTTTGCTGAGAATCAGTAGCTTTGAAAAAGCCTTATATGATTTTAAGAAAACCCGGTAATATTGATTAATTTTATATAAAAATAAGGAGGAAAAAAATGGCACTAGAAATAACAGACGCTAACTTCGAAGAGTTAGTAATGAAAAGCGACAAACCGGTATTAATCGATTTTTGGGCAGAATGGTGCGGACCTTGCCGTATGGTAGGCCCGATCGTAGAAGAATTGTCTAAAGACTACGAAGGAAAAGCGGTAGTTGGAAAAGTTAATGTAGATACTAATCCAAACATTAGCATGAACTTTGGTATTCGTAATATACCTACAATTCTGTTTTTTAAAAACGGACAAGTTGTAGATAAGCAAGTAGGCGCAGTGCCAAAAGCTAATTTAGTAGCGAAATTAGACGCTCAATTGTAATTAGGTAATTACACGCAAAAAACCCCGTTTCTTCAAAAGAAACGGGGTTTTTTATTACATTGGTATTTCAAAAATTGAGCCATGCAATCAAAAGCAAAAACACCAAAAGAATATATTGATTCTTTACCAGCGGATAGAAAAAAGCCAATGGGAGAATTAAGAAAAGTCATAAAGAAAAATCTTTCAAAAGAGTATTCTGAAACAATGGCTTATGGCATGTTAATGTATTGCGTACCATTAAAAATATACCCGGCAGGTTATCATTGCGACCCAACTTTACCTCTGGGTTATATGAGCCTCGCTTCGCTCCTTTTTGCCAATCAGCAATCAAATTCACAAACATTTTTAATGGCAGTTTTAAAGAATACTTCTCGGCTGTGTACAAAAATAGGTCTTTATGGAACACTCGACAAGAATTATTAGATTGGTTTGTAAAAGAATTCCCGAAATATTCTAAATCAAAATTAGATATGGGAAAAAGCTGTATTCGGTTTAAAAAAATGGACGACATTCCATATAAGTTTAGATTGAGGAATTAGTTATTGCAGAAGCAAATTTTTGAGTTTACTTATCGTAGTAGCTAAAGAAAACTTTTTGGATTAAGTCCACCTTCACGAAAAAGGTCTTAAGTCTAGGGTTCAAAAAAGATAAGTAAAATTTAAATTATATCAAATGAAAAAAGCGCCACTATCATTAATTGTAATCTTAACTATAATTTTTAGTACAAACATTGCACAAGTAAGTTGGAAAGTAGACAAAAGCCATAGTCGTGTTGGATTTGGTTTAACTTATATGATGGTGAATAATTTTGAAGGCAACTTTAAAAATTTCGATGGAAAAATACTTTCGCCATCAGAAACAGATTTTAGTAACACAAGCGTTTCCTTTATGGTAGATACCCGCAGTGTTGAAACCGGCGATGATAACCGTGATGCAGATTTGAAAAGTAAAGTATTTTTTGAATCGGATAAATATCCTAAGATTAAATTCTCATCTACAAGTTTTAAACCCGGCAAAGTAAAAGGTACTTATGATGTGGAGGGCGATTTAACAATGAAAGGTGTGACTAAAAAAGTAAAGTTAACTGCTGTAGGCGCCCCTAAAGTTGTAATCAATTATCATACAAACAAAACCGTTTATGGCTTTAATATCACCGGTAAAATCCGTCGTGGTGATTTTGGTGTGGGGAATTATGATTTAATGAATGACGGAGTTGTTCTAGGTGAAGAAATAACTTTGAATTGCAACTTAATGTTAGTGAAATTAGAAAAAGTAATTTCAACAGCCAATTCTAAAAAAGTAAAGTTAGATGCAAAAAAATTGGATAGTTATGTGGGGCAATATCAAATATCTTCTAATATTATTTTAAGTGTTACCAGAGCAGATGATCATTTAGAAGCAGTGGCCTCAGGCGGACAAAACAGAAATGATATTTATGCTGAAACAGAGAATAAATTCTTTTGGGAATTTGCCGATACGAAAATCGAATTCTTGAAAAATGATTCAGGCAGAGTGGCTAATTTTATTTTGTATAAAGATGGCATGAAAAGTGCTGAAGGAAAAAAGATTAGTGATGTTGTACATACCGCTAATAACGATGATTTAAACAAAAAAAGCTCAAACGACTTAAGCACTAAAGAAGGTTTAGTAAAGGAGGCTTGGGAGGAATTAGAGAATAATAATTATTCGAGAGCAAATAATTTATTTAAAGATGCTATAAAGAAAGATGAGAATGATATTACCTTGCAAATTGGGTTAGGTCATAGTTATTTATTTTTTGGAAGTGTGCCACAAGCAGTAGAAGCGTATAAAAAATGTGTTGGCAAAAAATCAGAAGATGGAAAATCATTTGATAAAATTCTACAAGAAGATTTTACGTATTTCAAATCCCGCAGATACCCTGCCGCCTCTATGGATAAAGTATTTTCTGAATTAAGTATACAACCCAACGAAATTTACGAGAACATAAAATAGAACAAGCAATTCCCTTCTCCTTATAGGAGAAGGTGTCCGCCGTAGGTGGACGGATGAGGTTAATAGAAGAATGCTCTCGGTTAAAACTTAAAAATGAAAAAACTCCTTTCAATAATTTTCCTTTTCTCTTATATCATTGCCTTCTCTCAACAAAAAGCAAAAATTGGCATGAGTTTAGAAGAAGCAAAGAAACTTTTCCCTACAGCGAAAGAAAGTAAGTATGAGCAAGAAACTAATTTAACTATTGAAGAGATACCCTTCACGGTTTAATTTCAGCTTGGGGATTAAATTTTAAAGACGGTAAATTAAGCTGGATGTTGTTTAGCATATACATTGGAGAATTAAGCGATGCTAATTTTAAAGCATGTTTAAAAGCCTCAAAAGAAATAATAGCTGATTACACCAAATGGTACGGCGAGCCTGATGAATTAATTACGGGCAATCAAAAGTATGTTGATCCATACAAAAAGAAGCATTGGGGTTACGACGTATTAGAAGCCCGCTGGAAAAATGTGAATGGGGAGAAAATGAAGGTTGAATTTACTTTTCTTGGTGGCAAAGGCGAGTATCAGTTTTTAGTAGTCATTAATCACTTTCATAAAGATTATCCCTATTACGAGTAAAATTCTCATTAGATTTGTAAAATGAAATTTTGGTCGCTCATTCTAGTTGTTCTTCTCTTTAATAATTGCGCCATACTTAACCCTGTTCGCAAATCACCCTATAAATTATACATGGCTAACATCAAGGACCAACCCTTTGATGCTATTATTGTGCCCGGTGTTCCTTATAACGCTAAAAAGTGGAGTGATGTGATGAGATTACGGATTTTGTGGTCGAAGTTTTTATTTGAAAAAGGCTACACGAAAAATATTATTTATTCGGGTGGGGCGGTGCATTCGCAATTTATTGAGAGTAGAATCATGGGCTTGTTTGCCGAAGCCTTTGGTATACCAAAAGCATATATTTTTACTGAGGAAAAAGCGGAGCATAGCACTGAGAATGTATATTACTCATATTACTTAGCAAAAGCACAAGGCTTTAAGAACATTGCATTGGCAACAGACCCCTATCAAACCAGCAATCTTTACTCGTACATCAAAAAACAAAAATTAGATATAAAACTATTGCCTTTGTTGTTAGATACTGTTTTAATAATGGATAGAACGGAGCCAAAAATTAATCCTGAACCTGCCAGAATGAGTGATACTGCATTCAACTCATTAAAAAAACGTGAAGGTTTTTTTAAGCGACTACGCGGTACCATGGGAAAAAACATTGAGTATACCGAGGAAGATAAGATAAGACGGGAAACTAAGGCTAATTAATGCCAATAGTATTGCTTAGCGCACTTTTCTTGCCTAACCAAATTCCCTCCTTCTAATCCTACATGATAAAAAAAAGGCTAAAATGCCTACGTCTTTATACGTAGTAAATGACCTTTTTTGCCCCTTGTTTTTTAATAGGAAATTATTATTTTAGCTGTCCTTTTTTATGCAAAGGTTTAGCTATATAATATTGATGTTTTTGGCGTCTATTTCCTTTTCTCAAAATCTTGAGAAAGTTGGAAAAAAAGATATGGTTAAAGTAAGTGGGGGATTAAATTATTCATCAGTGTTTTATAATGCAGATGGAATTCCAAATCGTCGTCAACCTTTTACTTGGTTTTTAAATGGAAATCTTAACGTAAATATTTTGATGTGAGTTTGCCGTTCACTTTCAACTATAGTAATAATCAAGTAGCTTATACACAGCCATTCAACATTCAAAGTTTTAATCCCACTTACAAATGGATTAAAGGTTATGCAGGAATAACCTCTATGCAGTTTTCGCAGTACACTTTGGCCGGACATGTTTTTGCAGGTGGAGGAATAGAGTTAACTCCTAAAAATTTCAAGTTCGCTGCTATGTATGGAAGATTGAAAAAAGCGGTTGAGTTTGATTCTGAAAATAATTCGGATGCCAATATGAGTTATAAGCGAATGGGTTATGGTGCAATGGCTGGCTACGATAAAAACGGACATGGTGTTAAACTAATTTATTTTGCAGCTAAAGATGAAGCGACCTCCTTAGTTTTTATCCCGGTAAATACTAACGTAACACCAATGGAAAACACGGTTGTAAGTATTAGTGGACATACTACCTTCTACAAAAAAATCAAATTAGAAGCTGAATACGCTTTATCTGGTGTAACCAGAAATATTACTTCACCTTCCGATGTGAACTCTCCTCCGAAAAATCATTTGCCTGGAATTTTTAAACCAAACGCAACCTCTCAGTTTTTTAGCGCTTTTAAATCAAGTATTGGTTATAATGTAAAGTCATTTGGTGTTAATTTAAATTATGAAAGAATAGACCCTGAGTACAAAACGTTGGGTGCGTATTATTTTAATAATGATTTAGAGAATATAACGATTGCACCTTCATTAGGTTTATTGAAAGGAAAACTGAATCTAACTTTAAACACTGGTGTACAGCGCAATAATCTCGATAATTCAAAATTAGCAACTACAAAACGATGGGTAGGTTCTTTCAATGCGAACTTCATGCCAAATAAGCATTGGAATTTAATGGCCTCTTACAGTAACTTCAGTACATTCACAAAACAACGTCCGCAAGAAGATCCTTTTTACAGAAATACTTTAGATACTCTTAATTTCTATCAACTCTCTCAAAACTCGATGTTAAGCATGGGTTATAATTTCGGCAAGACAAAAACTAAGCAAAATATTTTGCTCACTGCCAATTATATGGTAACCGGCCAAAATCAAGGGGCGATTTCAGACCCAGGAATGTTTGGAACAACTTCTAATGTAAAATTACCATCACGTATTGTAAACGCAAACTTATCACATAACACTTCAATTGTAAAAACAAAAACATCTATCAGTATTGGTGTTAATGCTAATTACAGTCAGCTAATTGGTATGGATAATTTTTATTTTGGTCCCAGTATAAATATTGGTCAGGCTTTTGTTAAGAATACCATTCGTGTGTCAGTAGGAAGTTCTTATAATCAAATGCTCACTAACTCTATTAAGACCAATGAAGTTTTTAATCACAGATTAACTTTTGGTTATAATCCTAAATTTAAAAATCAGAAAGTGGGACGGTTAGGATTTAACATTAGCGCAACGTATTTGCAAAAAATTAAAGTTATTTCAACCGCAACAGGTTTTAATGAATTTACCGGTAATGCTGGATTAAATTATAGTTTTTAGTGAAGAGAAATAAAATCATATTAGTATTTCTATCAGTGTTAATGAGTTTAATGTCATTTTCACAAAGTGATTCTACATCCAATCCTAAAATTGATAAAGTAGTTTCAATGGTTAATACCGTTGAAGAAAGTAATAATTTCTTAGACCAATTAACACCAGATAGTAATGTGGTGCTTCCGTTTGGTATTATAAAAAAGATAGGAGAAGCTCGTTATGTAATAGCAATTGATTCTGTAAACTTTAAACCTGGCGGTGCTTATTTTAGTGCCTATGCTGCTATTGATTTCCCAGGAAGCACTAAACGCCTAGCCTTTGAAGCTGTAAACATAAAATTTAATCCCAAAGGCGTTGTTGGTGGTAATCAAGCTAAATTAATGTTGGTAAGTGAACATTCTATAAAAATAAATAATACAGTAACATTAAAATTAAAACCAGATGGACAAAATTTTGTAGAGTGGGATTGTAACGGATTTAAAGCAGTAAGTTTAAAAGGACATTTTGTTTTTAGTAAAGGAAAATTAAGGCCCGATAAAACTGAAACCGCAGATTCAGTTGTAACAGCAAGTTTTCAGATTTACACAAACGACATTCATAACTTTGTAGCGCAAGTCAATATTACTCCATTTACAATGGAGGGGTTAAATAATTGGTCGTTTAAGGTAAGCAATGCTACTGTTGACATGAGTGAATTGGTAAATGCCCCTCAAATGGCATTTCCAGCCGGTTATTCAAATCCAAACATGGTAACGCCACAAATGTGGACCGGTTTTTATTTACAGGAGTTAAAAGTAAAACTCCCAACGGAAATTTCTAAAACAGGAAAACGTACTGAAATTGAAGTAAAGAATTTATTGATTGATCATATGGGTGTTTCTGGTTTATTCCAAGTAAATAATATTTTTAGCACGGAAGAAGGAAGTATGAGTGGTTGGGCTTTTTCACTGGATGAATTAGGTGTTGGTTTTGTCTGCAATCATTTAAACAGTGGACATCTAAAAGGAAAAGTAAATATTCCAGTAATGGCTAAAGAACAAGCATTGGCGTTTACAGCGAATGTTTATGAGAACCCGCAAAACAAAGAGATTGATTACAATTTTGTAATTAGTCCGGCTAATGGTTTAAAGTTTGATGTCTTCACTGCGCAGGTAGATTTATTCAATACTTCAAATATTACAATTGCCAAAAGCAATGGGTTATTTAAGCCAAGTGCCGTGTTGAATGGAAAATAAGTTTTACTGGTGAGAAAATGAATTCCGGTGGCGGGTATCTGGTATTTCAAAATCTTACTATTGTTACTAATTCACCTTATGTAACAAATGGAGTATTTACTTTGCATACAAATGGTAGTCAAACCAAAGCAGCAAAATATCCTGTTAGTATAAATGATATTACTTTTGGAATTGACCAAGGTGCTCCAATTTTCGGTTTTAGTGTTTCTATTAATTTTTCTGAAAGCGAAAGTGCAGGATTATCTGCTGGAACTTTAGTGAATATAAAAGGAAAGATAGAAACTTCGCAACAAACTTATTCAGGAGATGCACCCGTAACAATTACAAAAACTAATTGGAAATTTGATAGGGTAGCCATAAATGGAATTTCTTTAGATGTGAAGACCTCCGTATTTGTTTTGGGCGGTTTAATTATTTTCAGGGATGACGATCCGGTTTATGGTGATGGATTTTTTGGAAGAATTCAATTCGCTATTAAAGATGTTTTACCCGAACCAGCTGTTGTAAATGTTTGTTTTGGCGCTAAGGATACTTACAAGTATTTTTATTATGACGCAGCTATTCCGGTACAGATTCCGCTAGGTAATATTCCTATTACTCTAACAAAATTAATGGGCGGCGTATATTATCACATGAAACCTAGTGCAAGTACTCAGGAACAATTAATAAACGCTTCAAAAGGTATGCCGGTAAACGCTACAAATGCTTTATCGTATGTTCCTGATAATAGTTACTCATTAGGATTTAAAGCCGGTGTTGGATTTATTTATTCTTCAAGTGAAACTGTTATTAATGGCGATGTAATGTTGGAAGTTTTATTTACAAGTTCGGGAGGATTGGCATTTGTAAGTTTAAAAGGTGATGTGTATTCTATGTGTCAGGTTTCTGAAAGAGCAACCACACCTGTAAGAGGAAATATTGTCGTAATATTTGACAATGAGAATAAAACATTTGATGCGAATGCAAATATTTTCATAAATGCTTATAGCGTAGTTACCGGAGAAGGTTCAATGAAATTTCATATCGAACCAGGTAGTTGGTATTTATCAGTAGGTAAACCAAGTAATCCTAATACAATAAGAATTTTAAATCAGGTAAATGCTACAGCTTATTTTATGGTCGGAAATGCAATTGAACCGGCAAACGCACCGCCACCTGAAATTCAAGCTATATTGGGCTCTGGAACTAATTTACCGCCGCGTGATAACACTTCTTTATCTCAAGGTTCAGGATTTTGTACTGGTGCCGGAATTCGTTCAGGCTTTGATAAACAAATTGGGTATAATGATTTTTCTATTCATGCTGCTTATAGTTTTGGTTTAGGATTTGATTTGATGATGATGAACTATGGTAAGAACGGATATTGTCAAGGCACAAATGAAAAAATTGGAATGAAAGGATGGTTGGCAGAAGGCGCTATGTATTTATGGATGAGTGGAAGTTTAGATATTAGAGGAACGGTTAAGGTGCCTGGAGTTTGTTATAAACAGGTCTGCGTTTTAAATGTTTGTGAAGATGTGCCTTATCCTTGTATGGAAGATAAAACATTCGATAAACCAATTTTCACCGCTGCAGTTGCTGCTATGGTACAAGGTAAATTACCGAATCCTATGTATTTCAGAGGGGATTTTGCTTGTACTTACGATGTGTTTGGAGTACTAAAAGGGAATTATAGATTCGAGTATGAATACGGAAAAAATTGTACCCCTGTAAAATCGCTTTAATGAATAGAGAATTAAATAGATTTTTATTCAGTTTAGCACTGCTTTTTACATTTCTGTGCGTAAACTCACAAAACACACTGGTTTACGCGAAGAGTTTCGTGAAGCAAAATAAAATTTTATTGCGTTGGGTTCCTTCTGATAGAAAAGTGTTTGATATCGCCATTAAGAATGGATATAAAATTACAAGATATACGAATGAAGAGAACGTTTTGTCGAGACCTCCTGTTCAAACTGTAACTATTGCGCCATACCCATTGATGGATACACTGAAATGGGCTATGCTGATTAAGAATAACGAATCTGCTATTGTGGCTTATAAAGTAATTCATGGGAATAAAAAGAAAACGACCACGCCACAGGAATTAGCCAATGAAAAAATGTTTTACGATATGTTTTTACTGAGTTGTGATTTTGACAGCGAGATTGCAAAAGCATCAGGTTTGTTTTTTGCAGATTCAACTATTTCAAACACAAAAAAGTATACTTATAAGATTGAAATAAATAATTTACCACCGGCTATGAAGTATACAGCAACAACTTTAGAAGTAAATGCTTCTGTGTTTTCTCAGAATCCAACCATCAAGAACCTGTCCGCTAAATTCAAAAGTAGAACTGTAAAGTTAAAGTGGAAGTCAGTTGATTATAAAAATGATTTTTCAGCTTATAATGTAGAGCGCTCGTTAGATAGCATCAGTTTCGCGAAAATCAATCTTTCGCCGGTTATTCTCATTTCATCCCAGTTCGAAAAGAAAAAGAATTTATTTATTATGATGATACAATTTCAAAAACAAACGCAAAATATTTTTATAGGATAAAAGGTATTAATCATTTCGGTGAGGAGTCTAATCCTTCAAACGTAGTTACTGGAATTGGTTATGAGCCTATAAATTCGTTTCCTATTATCGACTGTATTAAAGTAATTCAAAATCAAAAAGTGTTTGTTCAATTCAGGATGCAGGATAAAAAAGAGAGTGCTAAGCCTAAAGAATATATTTTAGTGCGTTCAAAAAAAGATAAAGGTCCTTATACAAAAATATTTGGCTCAAAGGAACCTGCGAATTTCGTTGATGAGAAACCGGAGTCGAACAATTATTACAAAGTTGGTGCAATTACTTTTGATGGCGATACTTTGTATTCATATTCACATTTAGCTTTAATAAGTGATACTGTTCCACCGATTCCACCTACCGGATTGAAAGCGACAGTAGACGTTAAAGGTAATGTCACCATAACTTGGGATAAAAATCCGGAACCTGATGTGCAAGGTTATAAAGTATTAAAATCAAATGCTCTGCACGAAGAGTTTGTTCAAATTAATAATGAATTTGCCCGTGAACCTATTTATAAAGACAAATTGAATTTAAAAACCCTTACTAAAACTATTTTCTATTCAGTAGTTGCGACTGATAAACGCTACAATAATTCTTTTAAATGTAAACCTATTGAAGTGAAACGCCCGGATACAATCCCGCCTGTTAAACCTATTGTAACAAATTTAGAACTCAATAGCAATGGTGTAAATGTAAATTGGATTAATAGCAATAGTGAAGACGTGAAGTATTATGTATTGTATAGAAGTAAAGAATTAGAGACTAAGGATACAAAAATTAAAGAATGGCAAGCAAAGGATAGTTTAAAGAGTTTTTTAGATACAACGGTTGAATTGGGAGTAGGCTACAAATACCGTTTATTAGTAAGCGACGAAGATGATAACTTCAGTATCTCCAATAACCCCTATATAAAATTCGAAACCGGTTACCGCAAAAAAATAGCAGATATAAAATTCGAAGTCGACAGAACTTTAAAAACCGTAAAACTGAAATGGAATTACGCAGGAGAAGTTGAGAAATTTGTTTTATACAGATGTAAACAAGGCGCACAACCTACCATCATCAAAACATTTCCCGGAAAAACCTCTGAGTTTACAGATACCACTTTAAACATGGGCAACATTTACGAGTACCGTATCAAACCCATTTACAGCAATGGAGCAGAAGGAATCATTAGTGATGCGGTAATTGTGGAGTATTAAAAAACATCTTCTTCATTTCGCCTTCGGCGACCACTCTGGTTTTTTTGTTGAAACAAAAAAACCTGTCTCTCCTTGGCAGGAGAGAAGTTGTTTGCGTGTACTTTTTGTTGAAACAAAAAACGGTTTCTGCTTGGCAGGAGAGAAGTTGTTTGCGTGTACTGAATTAATTCCCCGCCTGCCAAGGAGGGGACAGTCGTATCCGCCTTCGGCGGAAGACAGGGGTGGTCAAACCACCTCTTATAAAAAGTAAGGGCAAAAAAAATCCCTCCGCCTTAGGCGGAGGGATTTTTTTTGCTCTTACTTTTTATTTTTAAACTCTCATCCCGATAGCTATCGGGACTCAACTCTTATTTCGTCACGTTAGGATCTAATTCAAAATTCAAAGTTTCATCATTCAATTTCACAGCATCTGCTTCCGAGAAAGCACCTTTAAATATAATTACCATATTCACCTTTTGCATATCGGTTGCTTTACCACCTTCCATGCGGTTCCATTTAAAAGTAACTTTTTCGCTTTTCCCTTTCATTAAAACAATAGGGGTAGAGCTTTTTTTCTCATTGGCAATTTCAGTTCCGTCAGGCATTTTCACAACCGCTTTACCGGGTTGAATCACACCAATTTTACTACCGGTGTAACGGCACTCAAATTTCGCTTCTGTTTTATCAGTTTCTTTAGTTAAGCTGGTCATGCTACAGCTAAATCCACCAACTTCAAATTCATTGGCAGCAGCCGGTAATTTAAAATCAGGCATTTCCGTAACCGTACCTTTGGTGCTTATTTTGTACATACCACCCATTACAAAACTGTAATTGGTAACTAAATAATCAGCCGAAACTAAATTCACAATACGGAAATCAGAATCACCGGGATAAACCATCAATACCTTTTCCTTAACCTTAGTTTCTTTATCGACCACCTTAAAAGTACTCTCTTCGGGTTTGTACATTAAAATGTCGTTAGTTTTATTGGCAATTTTCAATTTAAACTTGGTTAGTTCTTTATTCGAAAAGCCATTATTGGTAGTAGCTGTAAAGTCATCCGCCTCATGGGTAATGTCTTTATAGAAAATTTCTTTATACTTTTTCTCTTTTTGGGCTTGTGTAGCTCCCGCTAAACAAACTAATACGGTAAGGAACGCTATTGATTTTTTCATTATTGAATTTTGAGTTATAAATGTAAAAAAAAATCCCGAACCTGAGTCCGGGATTCTTTTATCTAATTCTGTAAGAATTATTTTACATGCTTAGAAAGAACTTTTGCAAGTTCAAACATAGAAATTTGACCTTTTCCGCCAAATACTACTTTTAACTTAGCGTCAGCATTGATCATGCGACGGGTTTTCTTGTCTTGCAAGTTGTTTTTCTTAATGTAATCCCAGATTTTTTTAACTACTTCTGTACGTGGACGAGAAGCTGATCCGATAACTTCAGCTAAAGCTGCGCTCGGAGCTAATGGTTTCATGAATGCCGCGTTAGGCTTTCTTTTTGTTTTGCTTTTAGCTGCTTTTTTTGGAGCTGCTTTTTTCTTAGCTGCTTTCTTAGGAGCTGCTTTCTTTTTAGTTGCTTTTTTTGCCATGATTAAAAGTTTTGTTTTTATTAATTATGACTCAAAAGTATTGAATTACTTGTAACCACAAAAATTTTTGAGAGGGGAACGTCAGAATAATATTAACAAAACTGTGAAAAACCCCCAATGGAAGCTTTATTATTTCATTGGTATTTTTGATGAAAAAAGTCAATTTCCCCAATGAAAAATGAAAATTTTATAGGTAAAAAAATCATCATCAAAAAGTCCGCTACATTGTTAATAACCTTTTTTTATTGGGGGATTTGTTATTTTGACCAAAAAACTGACTTTTTTCATTGGGAGAAGCTGAAAATAAGGTGTTTTTCTATAGGGAAAAGAGGTGTTTTACCAATAGAAACCTGCTATTTTTGAACCATACCATATATATAATATATAGGATAAAGGAATAACTGTTATATTAGATAGCTTGTTTCAGTATTTCAAATACTCCTTAATAGTATATGTCCTAATGGGTTTATCTTCCTATGGACAAAGTATTGACTCCCTAAAACTCGCTCTTAAAAATGCAAAGCACGATACTGTACGCTGTAACATTTTAAATACACTAGCAGAAACTGCAAGCGATGAAGAGTGGCCGGCCTTTTAATGAGCAATTAAAAGTACTTGCAGAAAAAACATTGCGGCTAAAGCAGAACCAAAAAAGGTTTACTTAAAACACCTTGCAGCTGCCTTGAACAACGCTGGTTATTTGGCAAGTAAAAAAGGCAATGTCCCAGGGGCGTTAGAGTATTTTCACAAGGGTTTAAAGATTAGAGAAGAGATTGATGACAAGCCCGGAATAATAAATACACTAAGCAACATTGGAAGTATTTATGAGATTCAAGGTGACATCCCAAAGGCATTAGAATATTTTCGCAAATGCATAGAAATTGGGGAAGAGATAGTTGATAGGGGTGGAATGGCAGCGTGTTTAAATAACATCGGCCTTATATAGAAACCAAGGTGACATCCCTAAGGCATTGGATTATTACCACAAGAGTTTAAAGATAAGTGAAGATGTTGGTGATAAGAAGGCAATAGCATCATCATTAAGCAACATTGGAAGTATATACGGGGATCAAGGCGACAATACAGAGGCATTAGGATATTATCACAAAAGCTTAAAAATTGAAGAAGAGATTGTTGATAAGGAAGGAATGGCAATTTCTTTAAATAACATAGCGTCAATTTATCGAAGACAAGGCGACATTCCAAAAGCATTGGATTATAATTACAAAAGTTTAAAAATTGTTGAAGAGATTGGGGATAAACAAGGAATAGCAACGTCTTTAAATAACATTGGGTATATTTATTTCGGCCAAGGTGATTTCCAAAAAGGACTGGAGTATTACCATAAGAGTTTAAAGATTAAGGAAGAGATTGGTGATAAAGAAGGGGAAGCATTGTTATTAAACAACATTGCTAATCTGACTTTAAAAATAGGGCAGGTTAAAAAGGCGCAAGTCTTTGCAACCAAGGGAATGCAAGTGGCTAAAGAATTAGGCTTTCCTGAAAATATTTTAAACTCTGCCAACTTACTAAAAATAATCTTCCAAAAACAAAACAAATACAAAGAAGCTTTTGAGATGTTTGAGCTGGAAGTTAAAATGCGTGATAGTATTAAAAATGAAGAAACCCAAAAGGCTTCAGTTAAAAAGCAAATGCAATACCAATACGAAACCCAAGCCCGTGAATTGAAGAATGAGCAGGACAAAAAGGACTTATTAGCAAAGCAGAATTACAGCAAAGAGAAAAGAACGAAACTACTTTATAATTGGTTTTGCATTAGTAATTGTATTGGCAGGTTTATTTTCAGAGGCCACCGTCAGAAACAAAAGCAAATATTCTTATCGCTCAACAGAAACATGAAGTGGAAGAGAGTAGGAAGGAAATTTTAGATAGTATCATTACGTAAACGGATTCAAAAGCCCATTTGCCAACTCTGAGTTATATTGAAAAGAACTTAAATCGATTACAAAACAGGGGATGAAAAAAATAATCTTCATATTATTTATTTTCCCCTGCATTTTGTTTGGGCAGGGTATTGATTCTTTAAAACTCGCCCTGAAAAATGCGAAGCATGATACAACAAGGTGTAATATTTTAAGGGAAATAGTTTTGAATGAAATGGATAATAGTATTTGGGAGCCATACAATGAGCAATTAAAAAGTATATCCGAAACAAATATTGCCAAAGGTACCTTGAAAAGAGAATTTTTTTTAAAACACTTAGCGAATGCCTTAAACAGTAAAGGTTACTTAGAAACGGCAAAAAATAATTATCCTAAATCAGTTGAATATTATCAAATGAGTTTAAAGATTAGAGGAGAGATTGGGGATAAAAGCGGTATGGCAACCTGTTTAAACAACATTGGGAATGTTTATCAAATCCAAGGCAACATTTCCAAGACACTGGAGTATTTTAACAAGAGTTTAAAGATTAGAGGAGAAATTGGGAATAAAAACGGGATGGCAAATACTTTTACGGACTTAGGAGATGTTTATAAAAATCTGGGTGATATCCCTAAAGCATTAGAGTATTATAATAAGAGTTTAATGATTTTTGAGGAAAACGGGGATAAAATTGGAGTAGGATTATCTTTACTAAGATTTGGAAATGTTTATACTAATCAAGGTGACATTACTAAGGCATTGGAGTATTATAATAAGAGCTTAAAGATTTTTGAAGAGAATGATGATAAGAAAGACGTGGTAGCCACTTTAAACAATATTGGAGCAAGTTATTATAACAAAGGCGACCTTACAAATGCATTGGAGGCTTTTAACAAGAGTTTAAAAATTAATGAAGATTTAGGGGATAAGCAATTAATGGCCTATTCTTTAAATAACATTGGAATTATTTATAGGGATCAAGGTGAAATCTCAAAAGCACTTGAGTATCATAAAAAAGCCTTGGAAATTCAAGAAGAAATAATGGATAAAATGGGAATAGCCTATTCTTTAAATAACGTTGCCATTGATTTCTTAAGAAAAGGTCAGCTAAAAGAGGCCATGGAATTTGCCAATAAAGGAATGACAATAGCTAAAGAATTAAGCTTTCCTGAAAACATTAATAATTCAGCCGGCACTCTCAAAACCATTTTCCAAAAACAAAACAAATACAAAGAAGCTTTTGAGATGTTTGAGCTGGAAGTTAAAATGCGTGATAGTATTAAAAATGAAGAAACCCAAAAGCTGCTGTTAAAAAACAAATGCAATACCAATACGAAACCCAAGCCTGTGAATTAAAGAACGAGCAGGACAAAAAGGACTTATTAGCAAAAGCAGAATTACAACAAAGAGAAAAGGAGAGAAATTATTTTATTATTGGATTTGCATTAGTAATTGTATTGGCAGGATTTATTTTTAGAAGCTACCGTCAAAAACAAAAAGCCAATATTCTTATTGCCCAACAGAAACATGAAGTAGAGGAAAGTCGTAAGGAAATTTTAGATAGTATACATTACGCCAAACGAATACAAAAAGCCCATTTGCCTACTCTGAGTTATATTGAAAAGAACTTAAATCGATTACAAAACAAGGGATGAAAAAAATAATCTTCATATTATTTATTTTCCCCTGCTTTTTGTTTGGGCAGAATATCGATTCCTTAAAGCTTGCTCTTAAAAATGCAAAGCATGATACAACGCGGTGTAATATTTTATCCATCCTTACCGAAACTGCAAGTGATGAAGAATGGCCGGTTTTTAATGAACAGCTAAAGATCTTAGCAGAAAAAAATCTCGCTAATAACAACAGTCCTAAAAACTTTTACTTAAAACATCTTGCCACTGCATTCAATAATATAGGGTATTTGGCGAAATTTAAAGGCGACATCATTAAATCACTTAACTATTTGCACAAAGGTTTAAAAATTCAGGAGGAGATCAACGACAAAAAAGGAAAAGCGGATTCGTACTACAATATCGGATTAATGTATAGAGATCAAGGCGACCATCTGAAAGCATTGGAATATAATTATAAGAGTTTTAGAATTCAGGAGGAGCTAGGAGACACAATAAGAATGGCCTATTCTTTAAACAATATTGGAACCATCTATGATAATCAAGGTGAAGCCGATAAGGCTTTAAAGTATTATCTGATGAGTTTAAAGATGATGGAACAAATTGGAGATAAACAAGGCATAGCAACCGGTATAAACAACATTGGTTTCACTTATGATAAAAAAGGCAATATTGAAAAAGCATTGGAGTACTATTTTAAAGCCTTAAAGATCCGTGAAGAGAATAATGATAAATTGGGGATTGCCATTTCTTTAAACAATATTGCCAGGCTAAAATTTAAAAAAGGACAAATAGCAGAAGCGATTCTGTTTGCTGATAAAGGAATGAAAATGTCCATGGAACTCGGCTATCCGGAAAACATAAAAAACTCGGCCAATACCCTTAAAACAATTTTCCAAAAACAAAACAAATACAAAGAAGCTTTTGAAATGTATGAGCTGGAAGTTAAAATGAGAGACAGCATTAACAATGAAGAAACTCAAAAGGCTGCGGTTAAAAAACAAATGCAATACCAATACGAAAGCCAGGCCCGTGAATTGAAGAACGAGCAGGATAAAAAAGATATTATTGCAAAAGCAGAATTACAACAAAGGGAAAAAGAAAGAAATTATTTTATTGTTGGATTTGCTTTGGTTATTGTATTGGCTGGCTTTATTTTTAGAAGTTACCGTCAAAAACAAAAAGCAAATATTCTTATTGCGCAACAAAAACATGAAGTGGAAGAAAGCCGTAAAGAAATATTAGATAGTATACATTACGCCAAACGGATTCAGAAAGCCCATTTGCCAACTCTGAATTATATTGAAAAGAACTTAAACAGATTGCAAAATAGGGGATGAGAAAATTAATCTTCATATTATTTCTTTTTCCTCTGTTTGTTTTTGGGCAGAACATCGATTCCTTAAAACTCGCTCTTAAAAATGCAAAGCATGATACAACGCGGTGTAATATTTTAAATGCAATGGTAGAGGCAGAAGGTAATGATAAAATTTGGCCAAAGTATAATGAACAATTAAAAGTACTTGCAGAAAAGAATATTGCCGGTAAAGCCGAACCAAAAAACTTTTACTTGAAACAGCTTGCTGCAGCTTTTAATAACATTGGGTATTTGGCACAAAAAAAAGGCGACATCCCGAAAGTATTGGATTATTATAACAAGAGTTTAAAGATTAGGGAAGAGATTGGGGAGAAACAAGGAATAGCAGTTGCTTTACATAATATTGGAAATATTTATAAAGACCAAGGCGACATTTCTATGGCAATTGTTTGTTTAAGTAAGAGTTTAAAGATTAGAGAAGAGATTGGGGATAAAAAAGAAATGGCATCTTCTATATACTGCCTTGGAATTATTTATTATGACCAAGGCGACATCCCAAGAGCATTGGAGTATAATAGTAAGAGTTTAAAGATTCAGGAAGAGATTGGGGACAAGCAAGGAACAGCAAATTCTTTAAATTTCATTGGAGTTATATATGACGATCAAGGCGACATCCTAAAGGCAATAGAATATTATAACAAAAGTTTAAAGATTCAAGAAGAGCTTGGGAATAAACGAGGAATAGCATATTCTCTAAATAACATTGGAAATACTTATTTAAAGCAAAACGATACCCTCAAAGCACTAGAGTATTTTGGGAAGAGTTTAAAGATTAGAGAAGGGGTTGGGGACAAACAAGGAATAGCAGAATCTTTAAACAATATTGGTATTATTTATTATGCTAAAGGCAACCTTCCAAAAACATTAGAGTATTTATACAAAAGTTTAAAGCACTCTGAAGAGATTGGGGATAAAAAAGGAATTGGATATTATTTAGACAACATTGCCAATTTGAAATTAAAAAAAGGACAAATAAAAGAGGCTTTGGAATTTGCTAATAAGGAGATGGAATTAGCTAAAGAATTAGGCTTTCCGCTAAGCATCGGATACTCGGCACGTACCCTCAAAAAAATCTTTATAAATCAAAACAAATACAAAGACGCTTTTGAAATGTTTGAGTTGGAGGTTAAAATGAGAGACAGCATTAACAACGAAGAAACTCAAAAAGCTGCTGTAAAAAAGCAAATGCAATATGAATACGAAACCCAAGCCCGGGAATTAAAGAACGAGCAGGATAAAAAAGATATTATTGCAAAAGCAGAATTACAACAAAGGGAAAAAGAACGGAACTACTTTATAATAGGTTTTGCATTAGTAATCGTATTGGCAGGGTTTATTTTCAGAAGCTACCGTCAAAAGCAAAAAGCCAATATTCTTATCGCCCAACAAAAACATGAAGTAGAAGAAAGTAAGAAGGAAATATTAGATAGCATCCATTACGCCAAACGGATTCAAAAAGCCCATTTGCCAACTCTGAATTATATTGAAAGACAATGAGTCGTTTAACTAGGGAAGGATTCATCTAAAAGCTAA
>JADJMM010000003.1 GCA_016709575.1 Sphingobacteriaceae bacterium | reverse complement strand
GTAATACAAAAACAATTACTATTACAAATAATACACCCAATTTAAATGTTAGTGCAACGTCAACTGCAATTTGCGCAGGCGGCTCTTCAACATTAACTGCAAGCGGTGCTGCAACATATTCTTGGAATACGAGCGCAACAACTTCTGTGATTACTGTTTCACCAACTGGTAATACTACATATACAGTTATTGGCACTATTGGATCTTGTACTTCAACAAGTGTGATTTCAGTAAACGTTGGTTCAGCTATAATAATAAACGCTCTTCCTTCAGCAAGTATTTCTTGTAGTGGTTCTCCGGTTATTATTACAGCAAGCGGTGCTTCTACTTATACTTGGAGTACAGGACCAAATACAACAACCATTTCAGTTTCTCCAACCTCGTCAACTAATTACACTGTTAGTGGAACAAGTGGAACATGTTCAGGAAGTACAGTTATAACAATTGGTGCAAGCACAAATCCAAGTGTTGGTTCTGTTACATCGCAAAGTTTAATTTGTTCTTTGCCTGTTCAACAATCAGCTACATTAACAGCAAGTGGTGCTACAACATATTCCTGGAATACAGGCGCAACTACTGCAGCAATTACAGTTTCGCCGGGAGTAACAACTACTTATACAGTTACTGGTTATAATGCACAAGGTTGTATGAATACTTCTAACCACATTAATCTGTTTCAGCTTGCGCTGGAGTTAATGAATTAGTAAACGGAAGTTCTGTTTTAATTTACCCTAATCCTTCAAACGGCGAATTCACCATCTCAAGGTGTTGAAGGAAAAGTTGAAATAATTAATTCAATCGGACAAACAGTTTATACTTCAGAATTAAATACTGATGAATTAAAGGTAACAGGATTAGCTGCGGGTATTTATTATTTGAAAACTGAAAAATCAATCATCGGTAAAAAGATAATTATCAATAATTAAAAAGTAAAACATGAGAACACTAAAAATTGCAATAATTGTAGTTGTTAACGCAATCATTTTAAAATCATATTCAGCTTCTGCGGTGGCGTTTAATAAAACAACAGGGGCCTACGGCTATGCATACGGAAAGAAAACAATTGAAGAAGCAAAGAAGGTAGCTACTGAAAATTGCCCTGGTGGAGGAGAAATAATTGCTTCTTCCGCAAAGGATGGGTATGGTGCTGTTTTGCGAACGGTTAATAATTGGAAAACAGAAGGACAAACAATTACAGTTGTTGGTTTAGTAGCACAAACCGACCCTGTAGCAACACGAAAACCCGGAACAGGTGATTGCGCCACGTGTCAGATTGTTGAGATTTGGTACGATAATGCCACATCAAATGATAAAGAAAAATTTGAGGGGAAGGGTGGAAAAAAAGGTCCGGAAGTATTGAAATCGGATTTAAACCGAAAAGGGTTTAGTAATGAATTTCAGGATTTCAAAATTATTGATGGACGCGAATTTTTAAATGGTTATGGAATAAACTACTTAAGTTCTGAAACCAAAACCGTGATGAAGGATAAAGTAGAATATTACATGAGTTTAAGAGATGGTCAGTTACTCGATTATAATTATGTTGAAGGTCAAGATATAATTGTGGAAGTAGAATATTTATATAAAGACGGAGTAAGGAGATATGAAAGAAGATTTGGTCCAACCGGTGCAATAAAAGAGTATACCGAATTTAGAGAAACACTCACCGAATCGGGTTACGTAGTAAAGGATGGAGCGCACTATAACTACGATTACAAAGGCAATCTTCTGGAGAAGGGAAGAAATAAAAACGATAAGCGCCATGGCATGCATTTTATTTACGATGGTAAAGGCCTGTTGAAGGAAATGGGAATGTACGATTTCGGAAACAAAGAAGGTGAGTGGATTACTTACGCACCGGATGGAAAAACTGTTAAGAAAAAACAAGTTTACGCCAGAGGAATTGAAATTAAGTAAAAAAATTAATCATGAAAAAACTAAGCAATATGAAAAAAAGTATTTCAATTATTTATCTAAGTACAGTTGCGTTTTTTGTTTTTGGATTTAATGTTAAAGCAGGAAACGATCCAATCGCATCAAACACTAAAATTGTTCATGGGAAAACCTCAGAGGTGAAAAGCAAAACGGAATTTAATTCAGGGGAAGAAATATATGTGTACATGCCGCTTAATAAACCACCTTTAAAAAGAGAATTTGCAAACAAGGTGATGATGAACTTAGAGGCAGATGGACAGGATATATTTGGTTCAACGTTTATGTTATACTCATCTGAAGAATCATTAACCTATTTTTCATTTGCATTAGCAATAGATCCGAAAAATCATTATGGCGAATGGCATATGGGTAAAGAGGCTAGTCATGCAAGAGCCTTAGAAGCACTTTCTAAATTAACACCAGGAAAACATAAAATTACGTTTGGAATCTTTTATGCATCTAATGAAGGCTACTCCGATAAAATATCATTAACCATTAATGTTACTGAAGAAGGTCAAAAAATTTGGGCGGAATGGGCAAAGCAATTAGCCAAAAAGATGCCGATTACGTTCTCAAAAAGAAATAGTTTTGATCGAAGCTGCGCAAGAATATGAAGGCGGGAATTATTCCCGCCTTTTCTATAATCTAAACAAAACCGCGAATATTATTCTGTCTTCCCACTTAATCAAATCCGGCTTCCAATCTGGAGTCAAAGATGAAGTTTGGTAACCAGTTGGTGATGTTACACCACCATGTCCTGCAAAATAGGGAACACTAGATTCACGATGAACATATTCTAAACGGAATAATACATGTTTATTTGGTTGCCAATCAATATTGGTAGAATAATCAAACCCAGTAAATTGATCACCTGGATTTGCACTATAAGGAAACGCACCGGCTGAACTTGTCGGATTAGATGGATTTGGTAATGGACTTGCTTGACCGGTTGGGTACAATACTAAATAACGTCCTGGATTTTGCATGTAACCACCTCCAATGGTCCAGGCAAATTTATTTTTTGCAAACCAAATTCTATTATAAAACATAACACTTGCAAAATATTGAGCAGGACCTTTAGGAGTTCTTCCGCCTACAGTGTCAAGATCGCTATTTAATCCATTTACTCCACCGCCTTTTTCAAATCCAAAATCACCTGTTAAAGAGAATGCCATTTGGCTAATGCCCTTAGATTGTTTCCTGTTGAAATATCTTACCAATACACTATTATCTGAATGGAACCTTTTACGTGAAGGAATAAGCGCGGCATCAGCTCCATAATAATTATTAGTTAACAACTTAATGTTTTCATTAGGGCACCAGGTAATGTTACCACCAACGCCGGGTTGCTTATTATACATACCGTAACTTTGCCAGCCGTTAATAATCCATGGTTCAATTTTTAATTTTTTTGTAGCGAAGATCTGTATCCTTATTCCATTGAAGAACCAAGGCGTATTGTCAGAAGTATAAGATGCTTGGTATTCCCAATTTTCTACTTGATAATATGAGTTCAATCCAATATAAGACATAAACATACCTGCATCTACGTTAATACCATGTAATACATTAAAGTGATATCCTGCGTTTGCTTCCGCTAAATAGCGATATACATCAGCCAATTGATATTGTCCTTTGTACGGACTATAATCATTACGCGGTACTACTTGTGAGCGGGTACCAAACTGAGTAACAATATGCGCACGAGCGCCTTTATAAGTGAAGTCGCCACCTAAATATGCGCCGGAAACCTGCATTTCATTGTTTCTAGCTAACGCAGTAGAACCTACTACTGTATTATCTATAGGATCAGCAAATGAGTATGTGTAATTGCAATCCAACATTACAGTTGGTGTAAAATACTTTCCGGCTAGTGTTTGTTTAGAGCGTCTATCGCCGCCATTCCACCAGGTTGCATCCATCCCTTCTAATGGCTCACCTTTTTGTTTATTTATTTTATTATTCTCATCATCATCATCAGAAGGAACCATTTTGACTGCAGTAGTTTTTGTTGCTGTGTCTTCTTGTGCAAAAGCTGTCAATGTAAATGCAAAGAGGGCCATGCTAAGTAATTTTGTTTTCATTTTTTGTTGTATTTAATATATAATCTGATTAATGTGTATTGTTTAAAATTGGCATCGTATTTTGGAAGCTCGGCATCTGAACTAAAATATTGTTCTATGGCTTCGCAAAACTCAATGTTGTTTATAAAGACTCTCTTTAAATTATATTTCGTTAGTTCATAAGCATCTTCATTATTTTTATAAGTGAAATAATACTTTGTTACCGAAACAAAACTTTTCGGATTCGGATAAATTTCCTTTTCGTATAAAATTAAGTCGCCGCTTTTAGCAAAGGCTGTATATGACTTTCCTGTTTTGCTTTGCGAGCTAACACTTAGTGAAAGCGTGGCAAACATTAGGGCAAAACAAATCCCGTTCAAACTTTTTACGTTTAAAATCATCTTTAAAAATTATGTTGTTGTTTTATTTTTTTCCTACAAACCTGTAACCAACTCCGGATTCGGTTAACAAGTGCAGCGGTCTGTTTGGATTATCTTCTATTTTTTTTCGCAATTGCGCAATGTAAACTCTTAAGTATTGAGATTCGTTAACTTGTCCGGGCCCCCACCCTTCCCGTAAAACATATTTATAAGTCAGCACTCTTCCTTCATTCTTTGCAAATAAGATTAGCAGAGAGTATTCAGTTGCTGTAAGTTTTACAAGCTCATTATTTTTTCTCACCGTCCGTGTTGTGAAATCAATTTGCAAATCATCAAAATCCAAAGCAGGACTATCTTTTTCCGAATCGCCTTTACGGAGTGATGAACGCATTCTTGCCAAAAGTTCTCCTGTGCGGAAGGGTTTGGTTAAATAATCATTCGCGCCATTATCTAAAGCTTTTACAATATCTTCTTCACTGTTTTGCACCGAAAGAATTAGAATAGGTTTTGAATACCATTCACGTAATTTTTTTAAAACTTCATGACCACTTTCATCCGGCAGACCTAAATCCAGAATTATTAAATCCGGCGGATGATTTGCAGCAGCTAATAAACCTTCCTTAGCTGTGGTTGCTTCACGCACAACAAAATCGTTGCTCTGTAAAGTAATTTCCAGCAGCTTCCGAATTTGCGCCTCGTCATCTATAATTAATATTTCGCTGCTATTCATTTTTAGAATTAATAGTTGAAGAAGTTTCAGTGGGAATTTGTATAATAAAACAAGCCCCACCTGTTTTCGAATTTCCTAAGTTAACGGTTCCTTTATGAGCTTCCACAAATCCTTTTACAATGGAAAGGCCAAGTCCGGTGCCACCTGTTGCAGTATTTTTTAAGCGATAAAATTTTTCGAATACTTTTTGCATTTCATCTTTAGGAAATCCGGGGCCGTTATCTTGTATAGTAAAAACTACTTTGTTGTTGTTATGATTTACGGAAATGTTAATGTTTGTATTAGCAGGAGTATATGTAACTGCGTTACTGAGCAAATTAATTAGCACTTGCTGCATTAAACCGAAATCCAATTTAAACAGCGGTAAATTTTCAGGAATGTCAATCGTAACTTTATGAAGTTTTAAAGTTTCATCTAATTGATTAATGGTAGAGTGCACCAATTCATTCACATCACACCAATCTTTTTTTACTTCCAGAAAACCGGATTCGAGGCGCGACATATTTAATAAATTTTCTACCTGCCGGTTTAAACGTAGTGAAGCTTCTGAGATTTCCGAAACTAATTTTGTTTTATTCTCTTCTGAAATTTTGTTGTTTAATATTGTATCGGAGGCGCCAACAATTGTTGAGATAGGTGTACGTAACTCGTGCGACAATGAATTAAGTAAAGTATTATAGAGCACAACGGCACTGGCTTTCTTTTCTTCCTCAGCTGCAATTTTTGCAATCTGACGGATTTATAAGTAAGCACCGCATTTACGGAGGCAATTAAAAAGTACATGAGGAACATAATCATGTCCTCAGTTGATTCAATTAAAAATGTAAAGCGGGGAGGAATAAAAAAGAAATCCCAAATTAAAGCACTTAATAAAGCCGCTAACAAAACAGGAAAAATATCAAAGAGCATGGCGATGATACTCACCGTCACCAATAAAACAAATGCCGTTACCCTGTACCCAATAAAATCTGACAAAGCAAAGCAAATGGCCGACATTAACAGCACGAGACCAAGAACAATGAAGTATTGTTTTGCTTTTGTGGTAGTATTGGAAATAAAGGGTTTCACGCTGTTTAATTTACAGCAACAAAGGTACACCCCTTAATGTAAACAGGGCATAAAAAGATGTGTTAAATGTATAAAGATTTTATAAAGACGAACCTCACCCGTCCGACATAGTCGGACACCCTCTCCTATGAGGAGAGGGGAAAGTACGATTGACGAAGAGCTCTTGACATGAAAAGAAATATTTATTATTTTTGATATAAATAATAGCAATATGTCAGCAACAGATCAACAAGTAATAATTGGCTTTGGTATATTTATAGTAAGTATGATCATTACAGCCGTAATTTTTATTTCAGATAGTAAGAAGGATAAGGTTTAAGTTTAAAATTCAATTTGGAACTTAAAACTTTCTCCCTTTTCAGGGAGTACCCGCAGGGGGAGGGGGTTTGTTCTATATGAAGATCGCCTTTGATTAGAGCTATTGGAACGTCTTTTAAAAATCATTCTACTTTATCAGAGTACTGACTTTCAATTTTAATTACTTCCAGTCACTTTTTGCCTTGATGCAAAAAGTAACCAAAAAAATCAAGGAAATCCGATTCCCCGCACATTGCTACCCGCCTAGCAGGTTTCCAGGAAGCGCCAGTTCTTCGAATGGAAATTAATTGTTTTGTTCTTGTTCAAATTCATGTAACCACTTAGTAAATTCTTCTTTAATGATATCTTGATATTCAATCGTGTTGCGCCTTCCCAATACCATTGAACTGAATCATTTAAATCGTCTTTGCAAAATAAAGTAAGTAAAAGTTTGAGTAGCGAGAATCCATATTTAAATAATAGTATATATCTTTTAGCTCTCTTAAGGATTCCAAATAAGTTTCAGGTTTATTTACGGAATTGAAAATAAGGTAGTAAATGTAATTATGTATGACTTGCTCCTTATCGCTGTATTCAATTTTTAAATCACTTAATACTTTTGATGTCAATTCTTGCATTTCAAATTGATTGAAAGGTTTAGACATCCCTGCTAATATGTAGATATTTTCCGACTCGTATCAGCTTCAATCATTTCTTGCGCAAAATCCACCCTTCATCAATATCAAAATTACAAACCTGTCTAATAAATTTTGTATGTTGATAAACTTTTCCATTCAAGGCTTTTCAAATTCTACAAATTTATTTGAAACCGAATTCATAAAAGCAACAGTCGCTTTTTGAAGATAAAATATCAAATCTAACATTTTGTCAATGGCTCGAAATATCTTGTTGGATCATCTTCAGCATTTGTTTTAGGTGAATAATATTTTCTGTTTTCAGGACGTATATTTTTCTCTGGAAAGCCTCCCAAAATTATCATTTTCAAGATATTGAGGAATAACCTGAAGTAATTTTCTGAAAATGTAACTTAGTACTTTCAATTTCAGTCTTGCTAAACTGTTTTGGTTTTTCCTTTCTTGTCGTATTATATATAAAGTCATTTGGAATAATGTGATTCAGAAAAGCCTCTAAAGCAGAAACAAGCATATAATACTACTTGCTCTATACTTTACATAATGATTGTAACATTCATGAGTGCCTTTTTCTTCAAAATCAAGAAGATAAACATCATTACCTTTCTGTATCCCACATTTAGGAAAATTAGTTTCCTTTATATTTTCGGAATTCTTAAAATGTTCAATGGATAAACTCAAAAATAAATGAACTGGATTGGGAAATGCAGTAACATAAAGTTTTGATTTATGTCTAACAGCTAAAGACTTAATAATTCTATTTTCTCCAGTCTTAAAAGTTGCCGCAAGAATTAATTTATTTGAAGTAAGGTCTGAACTATCGTTTTTCACAATAGAACTTGATATTATATCATTCTGATACGCTTGCTCAGTAATTTCTAGATTAGGATATGCAGGAATTTTTATTTTCATTATTTCCTAATGCGCCTCCAGCCAATTCGGGCCAGTACCCATACCAACTTCTACAGGGACTTTTAAAGGGATGGCTTCGCGCATATGTTTTTCTATTATTGGTTTTAGTTTTTCGAGTTCGGGTTTGTAAATGTCAAATACCAATTCATCATGCACTTGTAAAAGCATTCTCGATTTAATATCCATGCTTTTAAATTCTTTGTCAATGTTAATCATCGCTACTTTTATCATATCAGCAGCAGAGCCTTGTATTGGGGCGTTAATGGCGTTACGTTCTGCAAAGCTTCGTACTGTTGCGTTATTTGAAGTGATATCACGTAACCAGCGTTTGCGTCCTAAAATAGTTTGTACATAACCGTTATCGCGCGCAAAGTTTACTTGGTCGTCCATGAACTTTTTAATACCGGAGAATTCTTTAAAATAATTATCAATTAATTGTTTCGCTTCAGTTCTTGAAATATTTAAATTTTCTGCTAAACCAAATGCACCTTGTCCGTAAAGAATCCCAAAGTTTACACTCTTCGCTTTGTAACGCATATCCTTTGTTACTTCGCCTTCTGGAACTCCATATACTTTTGCTGCGGTGGCAGTATGAATATCTATTCCTGCATTAAAAGCTTCGCACATGCCCGGGTCGCCACTCATAGAGGCAGCAACACGTAATTCAATTTGCGAATAATCGGCGCTTAGTAAAATATAATCTTCGTTGCGTGGAATAAATGCTTTACGTATTTGTCTGCCGCGCTCAGTACGGATAGGAATGTTTTGTAAGTTAGGATTATCGCTGCTTAATCGTCCTGTAACTGCTACAACTTGATTATACGAAGTGTGTAAGCGATTTGTGATTTTGCTTACCAAATCGGGGAGGGCATCCACGTAAGTACTTTTTAATTTAACAAGTTCACGGTAATCTAAAATTTTGGCAATGATAGGATGTTTTCCTTCGAGTTTCGCTAAGATATCTTCACTCGTGGCGTATTGTCCCGTTTTTGTTTTTTTAGGATTGTCGACAATTTTTAAATAGTCGAATAAAATTTCTCCTACTTGTTTTGGTGAAGAGATATTAAATTTTGTCCCTGCTAGTTCCTGAATTTCCGCATCTACTTTTGTAATATCTTCAGCGAGTTCTGCTGAGAAATCTCTTAAGCCTTGTACATCTAAATTAATGCCTTCGCGTTCCATGTCGGCGAGAACTTTAATTAAAGGAACTTCAACTTCAATAAATAATTTTTCGGTTTCCGTTTCTTTTAATTTGGGAGCAAAAACATCTTTTAATTGTATTGTAACATCAGCATCTTCGGCAGCGTAATCTTTAATTTGCTCGATAGGTGCATCGCGCATGCTGGTTTGATTTTTGCCTTTACCAATGAGAGTTTCGATACTCACAGGCTCGTAATTCAAATACGTTTCTGATAACACATTCATGTTATGGCGCATATCGGGCTGAATTAAAAAATGCGCCACCATGGTATCCCAAAATTTATTTTTAATTAAGAGATTGTAATTTTTTAAAATCTGATAATCGTATTTAATATTTTGTCCGACTAAGATTTTACTCTCATCTTCAAAATGGGACGAAATTTTTCTACTATCGCTTGTGCTTTATCTTTTTCGGCAGGAATTGGAACGTAATACGCTTCGTGGGGTTTTACTGAGAAAGATAAACCAACGAGTTCAGCCTCGAGTGTATCTAAGCCTGTAGTTTCCGAATCATAACAATACTCCGTGTGTTTATTCAGAATAGAAATCAAATCGTTTATCTTTTCGTCAGTATCAACTAAAATATAATTGTGCTCAACATTAGCAATGGTATTGTAAACAGGCTCCGCCTCTTCATTTGAAACTTCGCCGGCAGAAGTCCCGTTTTGTTCATTAAAGAAAGTGGCCGTACTAAACAAATCCGTTTGATTTGCTGAATGTGATTTGGCTTTATAATTAGTTTCAGTAGCTACAACTTCAGTTGCTAATTTTTCTGTTCCGCCAATATCTTCTCCTAATAAATTTTGGGCAATTCGGCGGAATTCTAATTCCTTAAACAATTCTTTTAAAGCTTCCTTATTTACATCTTTACGAATTAATTTTGCATCTTCAAATTCAATTGGACAATCTAAAATAATTGTGGCGAGGCGTTTCGATTGTAAGCAAAGGTCTTTATTGTTCTCTACTTTTTCTTTTAGTTTCCCTTTTAATTTATCGGTGTTCTGATATAAATTTTCGATGCTGCCAAACTCTTTCACTAATTTAATCGCAGTCACTTCACCAACACCAGGAATGCCGGGAATATTATCGGAAGCATCTCCCATTAAACCTAAAATATCAATGAGCTCACCAACATTGCGGATATCCCATTTTTTGCAAACTTCTTCTACACCTAAAATCTCAGCGCCGTTTCCTAATCGTGCAGGTTTGTAAATAAAAGTATTGTTATCTACTAACTGACCGTAATCTTTATCGGGCGTCATCATGTAAGTGGTGTAACCTAATAATTCAGCTTTGCGTGCCAATGTTCCAATAACATCATCCGCTTCAAAACCGGGTAAGCCAATAGTTTGAATATTGAAGCCGTGAACTAAATCAATAATAAGCGGAATGCTTTTTCGTAAATCTTCCGGCATTTCTTCGCGGTTTGCTTTATAAGCTTCAAATTCTTCGTGACGTTGTGTTTTCGCTTCTGTATCAAATACAACAGCGATGTGTGTTGGTTTTTCTTTATTTAGAATTTCTAATAAAGTATTGGTAAAACCAAAAATGGCAGACGTATTAAATCCTTTCGAATTAATGCGTGGGTTACTGCTAAATGCAAAATAAGCACGGTAAATTAATGCGAAGGCATCGAGTAAAAATAATTTCTTGTCGGTATCTTTTGTAATCATTTCTCAGTCTTTAATAAATTATTTTGTTTTAGCCCAGTCGTTGTATTGATTAACGAATTCAACTACTTTTCAATTTCAAATTTCTTGTCTTCATCAGCACTCGTTAAAATTTCAGGATTATCTTTCATATATTCTTCCAATTGCTTCTTAAACTTTTTTCTTTCAGTTTCGAATATTCTGTATCTGTTTTCTTTGCGAGGTAATATTCATTTTTTACAGAAATTTCATTCATCTGTTGCATTTCAAACATCACTTCATAAAGCATAATATGTCCGCGAGATAACACTTTATAAAACGTGGGTTCGCCTTCAAATTTAGAAGCGATGAAATGTTTTCCATCAAAACCGTAACCTTTTACTTTATCGGGTTTGTAATTTTTTTGTACGCCTGAAGCATCTTTAAAATAAACTTTATTGTAGTTATCGAATTCTTTTTTTGGATTCATTTTCACTTCACCTTTTAAAGTGTCGCCCGCCATATTAATCATATAGCCTTTTACAAATGTTATTTGTGAAAACGCGATAGAAAAACAAAGGAATAGGGAAGAGGTCAGAACAAGTTTTTTCATTGCTGTAATGGTTTAATAGGACTAGTAAAGAAAACGAAATTAATCCGCCTTAAAAAGCGCTGTTAGTAAGTAGCGAAAATTGTTGAAATTAGAGGGAAATTACTCTTCGTTATAGATAACTTCCATAAGGGTTTGTCCAACCGCTTTAAGGGTATTTTTATCTATGTTGCTCATATCATCAGTGGTTTTATGATGATGAGGAAAAAACTCGTTGGTTAAGTAATTGTAATGTAAAATATCAACCGCTGGAATTTGTGCAATTTTATTAATTGGAACATGGTCGTCGGTCATTTCGGCTGATTCTTCGTAAACGAAATAATTAGCGTAACCTAATTTTTCGGCGGTGTTCCAAATTTTGTTTACTACATCGTTAGCATGAAAAACAGACACAGCTTCTCGAGGGAAAATGGCATCTTTAGCACCAACCATGTCTAACAGAATGGCGTATTTCGCTTTGTAATTTGCTTTGTGCATGTTGTTCGACCAATATACAGAACCTAAACACCAGCTATACGGATCGCTATTCTCACCATAATCTTCTAAGTCGAACAAAATAATATCGATACCTACTGTTGTTGATTTTTCTTTTAATAATCGTCCAACTTCCATTAATACACCAACTCCACTCGCGCCATCATTAACACCAGGACAAGGTTTAGTTCTGTTAGCAGGAATGGGATCTTTATCAGAAAACGGGCGACTGTCATAGTGTGCTGTTAAAAGAATTCTTGTTTTTGCTTCAGGATTAAAAGTTGCAATAACGTTATCAATTCGCCATTGTTTTCCGTCGTAAGTATTCATGGTACCGCCTTGAATTTTCACATCGGCACCTAAACTTTTAAAATGTTTTTCGTAATACGCTACTGCTCTAGCATGCGCTTTACTCCCGGGAGTACGCGGACCTAAATCAGCTTGTGTTTTTATATAGTGATAAGCTGAGTCAGCATTAAATTCAGGAGGCGCTATTCGAGTTTTTGTAACAACAGTATTAGTTTTTACAGTTTCGCCGGTAGTTGTATTTTCAGTAACAGGTTTTTCAGGTTGACAAGAAAATGCAAATGCATTAACACCTATCACCAAAGCTATTTTATTTTTCAATTTCATCATTTTAAAATTATCCCATTGTTGAATTGCCAAATTGACTTATTGTCACATTGACCAAATAGCGCCATCTTTACTATCTTTCACTTGAATACCTGCTTAAGCTAATTTATTTCTAATTTCATCGGATGTCGCGAAATCTTTATTAGCTTTTGCTTTATCTCTTAAATCTAATACTAACTGCATTACACCTTCTAAAGCTGATTAGCTTTTCCAGTTTCTTCTTCTTTTTCAAGCCCATCACATCAAACACAAAATGTTGATAGATTCTTTTTAATAAATCAATATCAGCTTGCGTTAAATATGCTTTTATCGTTGGCTGAATTAATTATAGTAGCTGCTTCAAATAAATTAGCAATTAAAATAGGTGTATTAAAATCATCATCCATCGCCTCGTAACATTTCTTTTCGAGAGCTGAAATGTTTTCGTTGGATGTTGGAGATGCTGTTAAGTTTTGTAATGTTTTATAGCTTTCCATTAAGCGGTTAAATGCTTTTTCTGAACCTTGTAAAGCTGCATCGCTAAAATCTAATGTGCTGCTGTAATGTGTTTGCATCATAAAAAAACGAACAGCCATAGGGCTAAAGCCTTTAGTTAATAAAGGATGTTCACCAGTAAACAATTCCATTGGTAAAAAACTATTCCCTAAAGATTTACTCATCTTTTGTCCGTTAACGGTTAACATATTTGTATGCATCCAATAGTTTGCTGGACTTTTACCGCAATACGCAATGTTCTGTGCAATTTCGTTGGTGTGATGTGTGGCTTGTAAATCCATACCACCACCATGAATATCAAATTTCTCTCCTAAATATTTTGTGCTCATAGCAGAACATTCTATATGCCAACCAGGGAATCCCATTCCCCACGGACTTGGCCATTGCATTAAATGTTCAGGTTTCGCTTTAATCCAAAGCGCGAAATCTATCTTCCTTTTTCTCATCTTGTCCGTCTAGTTCACGGGTATTCTCTAATAAGTCTTCCAATTTACGATTGGTGAGTTCGCCGTAATTATTGGTTTTGGAATATTTTTCTACATCAAAATAAACGGTACCGTTTACTTCGTAGGCAAATTTATTTTCGATAATCTTTTTTGCAATTTCTTGTTGCTCGATAATATGTCCGGTTGCTGTTGGCTCGATGCTTGGTGGTAATGTGTTGAACAAGCCCATGACTTCTCTAAAACCTACAGTATACTTTTGTACAATTTCCATTGGTTCTACCTGAAGTAGTTTCGCTTTCTTCGCAAATTTATCATCACCTTCATCACGGTCGCCTTCTAAGTGTCCTGCATCGGTAATATTACGCACGTAACGCACTTTATAACCAAGGTGAACTAAATACCTGTACATTAAATCAAACGACATAAACGTTCGGCAATTACCTAAATGCACATCACTATAAACGGTTGGTCCACAAACATACATGCCAACAAATGGTGGATTTATGGCTTTAAATTTTTCTTTTGTTCTAGTAAGAGTATTATATAAATAGATTTTCCATAATTTTGTTATATTCAAAAATAAATACAGACAAAAAAAAGACGGCATTGCCGTCTTTAGTTAATATTATGAATTTTTGAAAACTACTTTTCTACTTCAGTATCGCCAGCGTAGGAGCCGTTTTTGTAAACCGAAACACGCTCTAAAATCCCGTTTTCGTCATAAACGTAGGCTTTTCCATCCATTAGACGATTGTCTTTAAAAATACCGTCTTTCGATATTTGTTTGTTTTTATTGTAAAGAGTGTGTTTTCCATTTAACACTGTTGGACCCTTCGCATCTAATGTTTTTTCGTCTTTTCAACTACAGGAGGTGCAGGAGCGTTTTTAATAACATCCTTTTTCACAACTTTATCTTTGTTTTCGTAAGTTTTAATAGAAGCTACATCTACGTTACCGTTATTGTAAGTTTTTTCGGCTTTTAATTTTCCGTCTTCGTAAAATTCTTTAATAACGCCGGCTTCTTTACCTTCTTTAAAATTGCCTTGAACTGCAACTTGTCCGTTTTCGTATTTGTAAGTTTGCTGACCATCGCGTTTGCCGCCTTCATTAAACTTAAATTCGTGTTGTACTTCGCCGTTAGCGTAATATTGTTTCATTTCACCAACCCAACGGTTGTTTTTCCAATTGCCTTCTTCTGCAATTTTTCCATTATCATGGTACATAATAGCATAACCATCTGGTCGGCCATTGGTGTAAGTAATCTTATTTTTAGGAAGTCCGTTGCAGTAATACATAATCCAGATATCGGTTTTACGATTTTCTTTGTATTTACCTTCTTCCACTTTTGTGTGGGTTGATAACAACGCCTGTTCGCCAAAACAACCCACCTGCCCTTTTTTTCCTGGATCACTTGTTAACGGTATCTTACCAACAACATTGCGCCTGGCAGTAGAGCTACACTAAAGAAAAATTCGGGACTACTCCAAACCAATATAAACGACCAATCCAACTGCCCCCCCTTTGTTAAGTATTAACTGTAATCAACACTTTGATTAAAGAAAAAAGGCAACGCGCTTTAAATTAAATTTGTTATGAAAATGCTAGTTATCTACCTGCCTCCAGAACCCCATTTTACACTGCGATACGGCTTAAGATGCCATTATCATCGTAGATATAAGCTTTACCATCCATTAAACGGTTATCTCTGAATACACCGTCTTTGGTAATTTGTTTGTTCTTGTTGTATAAGGTGTGCTGACCGTTAAGAATCATTGGTCCTTTGGCAGCAACAGCTTCGTTTGGTTTTTCGTCTTTTGTAACAGTTACTTTCGGAGCGTTGTCAGCAGGTTCATCGGATTTTTTTACTAATGGTTTTTTAGGTTGGAATTCTTTAATTGAATTTACATCCACCGAGCCATCAGCAAAATTCTTTTCTGCTTTTGGATCACCGTTTTCATAATATTCTTTAATGATTCCGTTTTCTTTACCATTCACAAAATTACCTTCAACAGCTTTTTGTCCGTTTTCGTAAAAATACGTTTGGCTACCATCACGTTTACCGTTTTGGTTAAATACAAACTGATGTTGTACTTGTCCGTTTTCGTAATATAGTTTGTAATTACCTACCCAGCGGTTAGCTTTCCAGTTTCCTTCTTCCGAAATTTTTCCGTTTTCGTGATACATTATAGCGTATCCATCAGGACGTCCGTTAACAAAAGTTAACTTATTTTTCATGTTACTGTTGCAGTAATATTCAATCCAAATACCTGTTTTACGGTTATCTGAGTACTTTCCTTCTTCAATTTTTTGTTCCGGAGTATAGCAAGTGCCGGGCTTATGTTTTCCACGGATAATCCATTTACCTTGCTTTTTACCTTGAGCATCTGTCAGGTTAGTTGTGTCAGTACCATTCATCTCAAAACTCTGTGATTGAGCAAGAGAAACAGTGAATATGAACAGAATTATTAAAGTAAATTTCCTCATTCTATAACCAAATATAGTAAAATAACTTTTTCGTTTCTCAGTCTTTTAGATTAATAGTAGTATTTGTTAGATAAACCCCTAATAATCCTGTACACCTACTTCTACGGACTGAAAACAAATATAGTTACATTATTTGGTTACTAAATGTGTTAAGTTTTTTAACATGTTTTCCACTAAAAGTGGAAGGTTATAATGTTCCTTCCATCCCCATTCGGTGCGGGCTGTGGCGTCGTCGATGCTTGCTGGCCAGCTATTTGCGATTGCTTGTCGGAAATCGGACTTATAAGTAATTTCAAATTCAGGAATGTGCTTTTTTATCTCGCTTGCAATCTCTTTTGGGGTAAATCTTAATCCTGATAAATTATAAGCCGTTCGGGTTTTAATTTTTTCGGCGGAGCATGCATAAGCTCTAAAGTTGCTCTAATAGCGTCCTCCATATGCATCATTGGTAAAGCTGTATTTTCCGATAAAAAACACTCGTATTTTTTGTGTTTTAGGGCTTCATAAAATATGTGTACAGCGTAATCTGTTGTGCCTCCGCCTGGTGCAGATTTCCAGCCAATTAATCCGGGATAACGAATACTTCTTACATCAACACCATGTTTATTAAAGTACCAGTTACACCAACCCTCTCCAGCTTGTTTACTAATACCATAAACGGTAGAAGGTTCCATAACTGTTTGTTGTGGTGTATTAATACGTGGGGTAGTTGGTCCAAAAACAGCAATAGAACTTGGCCAATACACTTTATTGATATGTTTTTCTTTGGCTAAATCTAATACATGAAATAAGCCTTCCATGTTCAACTTCCATGCAAAAGAAGGGTTTTGTTCTCCTGTTGCCGAAAGTAATGCGGCTAATAAATACACTTGTTTTATTTGGTGCTTTTTAATGATATCAAACAAAGCGTTTTTATCTAAAATATCGAGATTTTCGAATGGATTTTGTGGTAAAGCTGGAATAGGTTTTAAATCAGCAACAATTACATTTTCAACCGAGTAAAGTTTGCTTAATTCAGTAGCTAACTCAATTCCAATTTGTCCGCCCGCACCTATAATTAATATTTTATTGTCTGTAGTAGCCATGATGTTAATCAGTTTAATGTATAAGGGAATTAACGTACCTTTGCAAACGTAAACATAATTTTTGATTTGCAGAATTTTTGAATTTTAGAATTGACTTTTTTACCCTTCTAAAATTCTACAACTCTAAAACTCAACAATTAATAATAGTATAACTTGCATTTATACCTATTAAAAAATGACACAATTAATTAACCGAATCGGAAAAGACGAACTCAAAAAACGTCTTAAGGAAGAAACCTTCCATCGTAAAACATTATCGTTTTACCGTTATGTAAACATTCAGGATCCGCAACAAACGCGCGACGAACTTTATAAATCTTTAAACGATTTAAATTGTTTCGGCCGGATTTATGTGGCGCATGAAGGTATTAATGCTCAAATGAATGTGCCAGAACATAATTGGGATGAATTTGTAAAACAACTTTATTCGAATCCGTATTTTAAGGACGTGCCATTTAAAATGGCTGTTGACGGCAATGGAAAATCGTTTTACAAACTAATTATAAAAGTTAAAACACATATTGTAGCAGATGGCATTAACGATAAAAATTTTGATGCTTCCAATACCGGAACATATTTAAACGCGAAAGAATTTAACGCAGCTATTGAAGATCCAAATACAATTGTAATTGATATGCGAAATCATTACGAAAGCGAAGTGGGTCATTTTGATAGAGCGTTTTGTCCGGATGCAGATACCTTTAGAGAGGAATTACCATTGGTAATTGACCATTTAAAAGGAATGGAAGATAAAAAAGTGGTGATGTATTGTACCGGCGGCATCCGTTGTGAAAAGGCTAGTGCTTATTTAAAATTTAAAGGATTTAAAGACGTAAACCATTTACATGGTGGAATTATTCAATACGCGCAGGAAGTAAAAGAACAAGGTTTAGAAAGTAAATTTAAAGGCATAAATTTTGTGTTTGACGAACGTATTGGCGAACGTATTACGGATGATATTTTATCGAAATGCCATCAATGTGGTAAACCAAACGACAGACATGTAAACTGTAAAAACGACGATTGTCATTTGTTATTTATTCAATGCCCGGAATGTGAGGAAAAAATGCAAGGCTGTTGCACCCCAAAATGCATGGAAATTGCAGCCTTACCTATTGAGGAACAGCGCAAATTGAGAAAAGGCCGTATTAAAAACGGACCGGAATGTTTATCGGTTTATAAAAGCCGTTTACGCCCAAATCTTTCTGAAATTATAAAAAAAGGTTTATCTTTATAGGGCTCAATTCAAGGGTAAACCTTTAGTTGAATTAAAAAAAGATAAGCATGAAAAAACTTTTTATTCCTACCCTAATTACTTTAGTAGCTACACTTTATTTTGGTTGTGCTAAAAAGAAAACAAATGTTGAGTTTGATATTTCGTATAGTACAGATATAGCAGTTCCAACTTATTCCGCTGCTAACCAAACTTATACTTTTAATACCAATGACATTCTAACTTATATGGGTTCTGAGCTAGAAAAAAACGGAACTAATGCCGATTTAGTTGGTGAAATAAAATACACCCAATTTAATGTGGCAGTAAAAACACCAACAACCGGACAAAGTATTAATTTTATTAAGCAAATGAGATTTTATGTTAACGCTATTAATCAACCGGAGCAACAAGTCGCTTTTAAGTATAACGATAAGAACGATACGATTAAACCTGTTGATAAATCAACCTCATTTAAAATAAATGATGTGAATTTAAAAAACAGATTTTTAGAAAATTCAGTTTATTTTTATGTGAAGTTAATGCCGGCGTATATTCCGGTATCAACTACCATTACAGTTACGCATAACATTCATGTTAAGGCCATAACACAGTAACATGCCCATCTATCATAAACTAGGTAATTTTCCGCAAAAAAGGCACACTGTATTTCAGTCGCCACAAGGAAAACATTATTACGAACAGCTTTTCGGTACAGAAGGCTTCAACGGATTTTCTTCTCTACTGTATCATGTTCATCGCCCAACTCAAGTAAAAGAAATTTTAAAAAGCTATTCTGTGGCTCCTAAAGTTGCAGTCGATAAAAACATTAAAGCCCTTTTATTAAAAGGTTTTGATATTAAACCGGCCGATGATTTTTTAGATAGTCGTAAAGTAGTTTTATTAAATAGCGATTGCCACATTGGTTTAGCAGCACCTAAACAAAGTATGAAAACATACTTCTACAAAAACGCTGATGCTGATGAAATGCTTTTCATTCACAAAGGTAAAGGTGTGTTGCGTACGTTTATGGGAAATATTCCATTCGAGTATGGCGATTATTTAATCATTCCACGAGGTATGATTTACCAAATGGAATTTGAAACTGCTGATAACCGTATTTTCTTTGTAGAAAGTTTTCATCCGCTATATACACCAAAGCGTTATAAAAATACAAGTGGTCAACATTTAGAACACTCTCCGTTTTGCGAGCGCGATTTTAAATTACCAACCGAATTAGAAACGCACGATCAAAAAGGTGATTTCTTAATTAAAATAAAAAAGGAAGGCATGATGCACGAAGTATTGTATGCATCACATCCTTTTGATGTTGTGGGTTGGGATGGATATAATTTTCCTTGGGGAATTTCAATACATAATTTTGAACCGATAACAGGACGTGTACATCAACCACCTCCAGTACATCAACATTTTTAAACACCTGCATTTGTAGTGTGTTCGTTTTGTCCGCGTTTATACGATTATCATCCAAAAGCTATTCCTGCTCCTTATAATCACAGTAACATTGATAGCGATGAAGTATTGTATTATGTAGATGGTGATTTTATGAGCCGTAACAATATTGAACAAGGTCATATTACTTTACATCCAAAAGGAATCCCACATGGTCCAGCACCTGGAGCTATGGAGCGTAGTATTGGACAAAAAGAAACTCAGGAATTAGCGGTGATGGTAGATACCTTCCGTCCGTTAATGGTTACCGAAGATGCCCTTGGTATTGATGACGGTAAATATTACAAGAGTTGGGTAGAATAAACCCAATACACTCCATATTTCTTTATTGAGCCTAATCCTTAAATTATTAGTACTTTTGCGCCAGTATGCCAAACATTGTTGCTATAGTAGGAAGACCAAACGTAGGGAAATCAACCCTCTTTAACCGTATTACCGAAACCCGTCAAGCTATAGTTGATGAGGTGGCAGGTGTTACGCGCGACAGACATTATGGTAAAGCAGAATGGAATGGTGTAGAGTTTTCTTTGATTGATACCGGTGGATATATTCACGGAAGTGATGATGTGTTTGAAGCAGAGATTCGCCGTCAAGTACAAATTGCAATTGACGAGAGTAGTGTGTTGATGTTGGTAGTAGATGTTGAAGAGGGTGTAACTGAATTTGATAAAGTGGTTGCCAATCTTGTTCGTAAAAGTAAGAACAAAAAAGTTTTAGTTGTAGCTAACAAAGTTGATAATCACGAGCGCGCTGCTTATGCTGCGGATTTTTATCAATTGGGTTTAGGTGAAGTTTATACCGTATCTGCTAATAGCGGAAGCGGCACAGGTGATTTAATGGATGCTCTGGTAAAATTATTGTCATCTGATGAATGGTCATTAAATGCTGAAATATTAACACTCATTGCTATTGTAGGAAGACCGAACGTTGGGAAATCATCTTTAGCAAATGCTTTATTAGGTGAAGAAAGAACTATTGTAACAGATATTGCAGGTACAACCCGCGATACTATTGATACACGTTATACAAAATACGGTCACGATTTTTGGTTGATCGATACAGCCGGCATGCGAAAAAATCTAAGGTGCATGAAGACCTTGAGTTTTATAGCGTGATGCGAAGTATTAATGCCATTGAGCACAGTGATGTGTGTATGTTGATGATTGATGCCACAGCAGGTTTAGAGTCGCAGGATTTATCAATTATTGGCTTGATTGAAAGAAGTCATAAAGGCTGTATGATTCTTGTAAATAAATGGGATTTGTACGAAAATAAAACGGCTGCGAGCACAAAAGAATACGAAGAAAAAATACGCGAAAAGATAGCACCGTTTAATGATGTGCCTATTTTATTTATATCAGTATTAGAAAAACAACGTTTATTGAAAGTTGTAGAAACAGCTTTACAAGTTTACGCAAATCGTACTCGCCACATTGCTACCAGTAAATTAAACGAATTCTTTTTGCCTTTAATTGAGAATTACGGTCCGCCCGCCATTAAAGGAAAATACGTGAAAGTAAAATACGTAATGCAATTAAAAGGGCAGCCTACATTTATTTTATTTTGCAACCTTCCTCAATATATTAACGAATCTTATAAACGTTTTTTAGAAAATAAATTACGTGCGCAATGGGATTTTTCGGGTGTACCAATTGTGCTTTCTTTTAGAAAGAAGAATTAAATCACATAAACAACTCCATCGCAATCTTGTCAGCCATCAGTTTTCCCATTTTAGTTAGGGAATAATTAGAATCTTTTTTTTGTAAATCGTTTGGTATAAAAGTAGCACTCGTTTCACCAAAGTGTTCTGCAAATTGATTTCCAAATTCTGTTTTAATATAATTTAAATCACAGCCCCATTTAGTTCGCAGACGAGTTAAAACATATTCGTTGTAACGGTTTAATTTGGTTAATGTTTCGGTTTCAAAAAATTCAGCGCCACTATTTATTGCGTTTACATAAACCGCATTATTAGAAATATTCCATTGTCGCGCTGTGCCGTTAAACGAATGTGCCGAAGGACCTATTCCTAAATATTTGGCGCCTTTCCAATAATTAGTATTATGTACTGCTTCAAAACCTTTTTTAGCAAAGTTGGAAATTTCGTAATGCTCAAAACCATTATCGTGCAAAGTATCCATCAGCACTATAAATTGTTGAGCGCTTTTCTCATCATCAACAATTAGTTCTTTTCCTTTTTTAACGGCATGGCCTAATTCTGTTTTTTCTTCAACCGTTAAATTGTAGGAAGAAATATGTTGCACATTTAAACTCAACGCTTTCTCCAAAGTTTTTTTCCAACTCTCAACCGTTTGAAATTTGGAACCGTAAATCAAATCGATGCTGATATTATTGAAACCAATTTCTTGTGCCAACTTTACACACGCTTCACTTTCGGCAGCGGTATGTAAACGGTTCATCCATTGTAATTCTTCATCATTAAAACTTTGCAAACCAATACTCAAACGGTTGACGCCAAGTTCTTTTAGTTCCAATAATTTCTCTTTACTTAAATCATCCGGATTGCATTCTAAAGTAATCTCCGCATCTTTATCCCAGGTAAAATGTTTAGCGAGGGTTGCAAATATTTTCTCCAACTCTTTTTTATCTAATACGCTTGGGGTTCCGCCACCAAAATAGATGCTGTCGATTTTTCCTGCCCGTTCCGCAGGCGGGCTCTCTTTTAAAAAGTCTTTTTGCAATTCAATTTCTTTACAAAGTGCATCTACCAAAACACCTTTCGTTTTTAATTGTGTAGAAAAATGAAAATCACAATACACACAAGCTTTGCGACAAAAAGGAATATGTAAATAGACACCCTGCATAGGAAAAAAAAACCCAGACGGTTTAGCGTCTGGGTTTAAAATAGTATTTAAAAATGATTAGTCTTGGTGATCAGCATTTTTCTGTTTTTCCTGCATTTTTTTTCTGTGGTCAGCCCACTTAGTTTGTTGTTCAGGTGTTAACATTGCATTAACAGAAGTAAAAAACTTATCGTTGTTCGCAACAATTTGACTGCGTAGAGTTTGTTTTTCAGCTTTATCTGTAGAAGCTTTAGCTTTTTCTCTTAATGGCATGTTTGCAGTGAAACGTTCAAGGGCTAATTTTTTAAAAGTAGCTTTTTGAGCATCAGTTAAACTTAAAGCGCCTGTTGCTTTAGTAGTTTCTTTTTCTGCTTTTTGTTCTGCAGTTAAAGCAGGTTGTTGGGAAGCCGTTGCAGATTTACCAGCATTTTGTGCTGCCGCTGTAAAAGTTAGTGCTCCTAATGCGGCAATAGTTAAAAGTAATTTTTTCATTTCGGTGGTTATTTATAGTTTAAAGTTTGACTGCAAATATTAAGCTAAGTTTAAAAAAAATCTCCGTTTTTGCAATTTTTAAGAGTTTTCAATGATTGAACCGCCCTTTTTAATTACTAAAAGTTGATTTCTATCTATTTAAGGCAAGTTTTTTAACGATTCTACCCTCACTGGTACTAAGTTCTATAAAATAGATGCCCGCCTGTAAATGTTCTAATTGAAGGGTTTTTCCAATTTCATTTGCCTCAAGTTTATCGGTTTTTATTACTTCCTGTCCTAATTCGTTAAACAGCTTAACCGTATAAATAGTTTCGCTACTATTTCTTAAAGTTATTTGTCCGTTGCTTGGGTTAGGAAAAATAACCACATTGTTCTCGATATTAATTTCGTTAACACTTGTTGCTACAGTATTTATTTTGCGGACTAAGAAATCATCAAAATAAAATCCGTCTAGTGTATAACCTCCGTCGGTGCTCAACACAAACTTTATCATAAGTTGCTGCCCTAAATAGGCATTCAAATTAATTTCTTCTTTAATAAATAATTCTTGCAAACCATCGTACATTGGCGTAGTTCCGCCAAAAGAAGCAGGTGCTGTTTCATATTTTGCACAAATTGGAAACCAAGTTGAACCACCATTTGTACTTCCTTGAATAGTTACTTCATCATAATTTTTCTCAAGTGCAAATTTGGTCCAGTATTGTAAGTGAGCATAAATTGCGCCTGTTAAATCTAAATTATTTTTTAAGCTTACGGTTTTGGTTTGATTGTCGCCGTAATCACCGGTTGGACTATCTGTAATACTTGCGGGTGCTGTGTGGTATTTTGTTGTTGAATTTCCCCAGCCACCTGCATTCCAGTTTGTAGCAACTGTGTTACACGGATCATTTAAAACAGTAACTGTGTTACCATAAATTTTTGTTAAGGTATCACGATGAACATAAAAACCATTATCAATAGCTAGCGCATATTTAATAGTTTGCCCTGCAACCAAACCACCACTTAAGGTATAAGAAATAGAATCTTTTTTAAGTTGATTCAGGGTCATGCCGGTATAAACTTTGGCTGCCCCTGTTTAGTAGTTTGTTCTCCATACATCCAATCATCACTATCACCATTGGTAACATAATTTACAGTTTGATCTCCTGTGCCATATAAAAAACGACTGGTTTCACACATTAAAATACTCCAGTTAACAAAGGTTGCTGAATCGGGAGTGTAGAAACTTGGTACATAACCCCAAGGATAAATTAATAAATTACTATAAGTGTGCGCATTTAATGCAGTTTGAAATTGACGAGCATTACAAAAATTACGGATTGCTTGTGTTTCAGGTTCTGAGAAAGCTGCTGTTCCGCGGTAAGTATCAGAACTGGATGTTGGTGATGAACCAACATTGTCATAACCCCACATGTGACCGTAATTCCGGTTTAAGTCGACACCAAATGTGCTACCGTTATTTCTTCTGTTCTTTCTCCACATACCGCCACCGCCGGGATTAGTTGTGCGGTTGTATTCGTAACCATCAGGATTTACGCAAGGCACAAAAAACATTTCAGTATTATCCACTAAAAATTTTACATCAGGATTGGTAGTGTAGTTTTCTAATAAATACCACATGTAAAAAATAAGTTGTGATAAAGATGCCGCTTCACGCGCATGATGTAAAGCATTATAAAATACTTCAGGTTCACTTTCATCAACATTCGGATTGTCTGAAATTTTTAAATACCAAATATTACGCCCTTGAATAGTTTGTGGACTTAAGCAGCTTCTTAGCCGTAATTAAAGTAGGATAAAGAAGCGTCATACTATCTAAAATGTTCTGCATTTCAGTTAAAGTAAAATAGCCGCCCATAGTTCCCAAATGAAAACGTGAAGGCTTTTTTACAGTTGGATCGTTACATAAACCTGCTAAGGAAACTTTGTTTTGATATTCTTCCTTAATACGGTTTTCGTAAAAGGTAGCCATATCATTAATTAATATAGTATGGGTAATGCGATTTTGTTTTAGCAAATTAACTTCGGCATCAGAAATTTCAGTAATAACTTTAGTGTCTTTTATTTCGGAGTGATCGATAGTGATTCCTAATTTTAGCAATTGAGGAATTAAACCGTTGTCGCCGGTAATTTCAACTTTATGATATTTCTCGGTTTGCGAATTAGAAATAAAAACCGATAAAAATAAAAAAGCGAATACAATTTTTTTCATGAGGCTGAATTTTAGAGTAATGAAATTACAGAATAAAATCCGTAAAAACAACCTCTAAAAAAGAATTCGCCCAAAGCTTAATAATTCATGTTAAAATTATAAAACACAAAGCTCCACATATCACCAAATTCATCAATTTGTTTTGATGTTGGTTTACCTGCACCATGTCCTGCATTCACATCAATACGGATTAAAGCTGGATTTGTGCCATCAGTATTTTCCTGTAAAGTAGCTGCAAATTTAAACGAATGCGCAGGCACAACTCGGTCGTCGTGATCGCCTGTTAAAATCATCGTAGCAGGATAAGCACCCTTTTTCAAATTGTGTAATGGTGAATATTTTATCAAACATTCAAATTCTTCTTTGGTTTCGCTGTTACCATAATCAACACTCCAAGCGCGACCAATTGTAAACTTATGAAAGCGTAACATATCTAAAACCCCAACTGTAGGAAGTGCTACTTTTGCAAGAGTAGGTTCTTGCGTCATCACCGCACCAATTAATAAACCACCATTACTTCTTCCGTGTATTGCTAATTTGTTGTGATTGGTATATCGATTTGCCACTAACCATTTCGCAGCAAAAATAAAATCGTCAAACACATTTTGTTTTCTGCATTTTGTTCCTGCTTTGTGCCAATCTTCTCCATACTCACCGCCGCCGCGCATATTGGCTACGGCGTAAATTCCACCAGCTTCCAAAAATACAGCATTGCTTGCACTGAAAGCGGGCGTTACCGAAATATTAAATCCACCATAACCATATAAAAAGCAAGGGTTGTTCATATTTTTTACCATTCCTTTTTTGTAAGTGATAAACATCGGAATTTTAGTTCCGTCTTTGCTCTCGTAAAAAACTTGTTCTGTTGTGTATTCCTCCGATTTAAAATCAATTTTTGGCTTAAAGGTTAACATACTTGTATCTCTTCCTTCTTTGGTAAAAGTATGAATGTAGTTTTTCGATGGCGAAGTAAATTGAACAACGGAATAGGTAAAAAATTTAGATGGACGCTCAGCGTGCAATTCATTTAATTTACAATAATCGGGTAAGGGAATTTCTTTTTCAAAAGTGCCATCGAGTTTGAATAAATATAAATGGGAAGAAACATCTTTTAAATAATTTCCTAAAATTTTATTATTGCAGAATGCAACGCTTTCTAATAAATCTGCTTTTTCTCCCAATACATCTTTCCAGCTATCGCCCTGAGGCTTGTTCATATCAATTTTCACTAATTTATATTTTGGGGCGAGCCAGTTGGTACGGACAAATAAATTAGAACCAATATTTTCTACTACCTGAAAATCGTATTGAAAGGTTTGGCTTATCATTACAAATTCACTATTCCCTTTCGAAAGATCTTTCACCATTACCATTTCTCCGCTTGTGCTTTCACTGGTATATAAAATTAAAAAACGTTCGTCGTGCGTGGTTTGTACACCGAAATTCCAATTAGGATGCTCTTTGCTTTCATAAATTAATACATCTTTATCCTGTGTTGTTCCAACGGTGTGAAAGAACACTTTGTGATATTCGTTTTTTGAAGTGTAAGTTCCTGTTTTTGGTTCATCGTATCTGCTGTAATAAAATCCATTTCCTTTCCAGGCAATACCCGAAAATTTCACCCATTTAATTACATCCGGCAGATCTGTTTTTTTTGAGATATCCATTACATGAATTTCCACCCAATCACTTCCGGCTTTTGAAATGCCATAAGCTAAATGCTGCGAGTTTTTTGAAATGGAAATAGAATTTAAAGAAGTAGTACCATCATTCGATAAAGTATTTGGGTCTAATAAAATTTCGCCTTTATCACAACAGGTATCTTTTTGTGTATACAACACACTTTGATTTTGTAAACCATTATTCTGATACCAGAAAAAGCGATCGCCTCTTTTAAATGCAGGCGTTTGTTTATTATAATCCCATAATTCTTTTAATCTGCTTTTTATTTTATCACGAAATGGAATTGTACTTAAATAGGCATTGGTTACTTTATTTTCTTCAGTCACCCATTTTTTAGTCTCTTCACTATTATCATCTTCCAACCAACGGTAAGGGTCTTCTACTTTTTTTCCAAAGTAATCGTCCGTTTGCTTTACTTTTTTAGTAACGGGATATGAAAAGTTGACAATGTCTTGTGCTGAAATAGTTAAGCTGCCGGCTAAAAAAAGGAATAAGAGTTTTCGCATTGTAAATTTTTTAAATTTGTGCTTAGTAATTATGAGTAATAATAATAAATATATAAATCACATACAACAGAGCTTAATTAACAATGCTTCTAAATTAAGCGCACAGCAAATACAAAGTGCTGCTAATTACATGGGCACACAACATAAAATGATAGGCGTTGGCACTTCTATTCAACAACAGCTAGCCAAACGTTTGTATGATTTGCAAATTGGATGAAAGTAATTTATTTCAGGTAATGGATTTAGCATTTACAAAAAGCAATATTTTTGAAGTAAAGAATGCGGCTTTACTTTTAGCGGAATATAATTTTAAAAAAGCAGATAAGAAGAAATTATATAAAACAATGTTACCTTGGGTAAATCATGTAGATAATTGGGGGCATTCAGACACACTTTCAAAATTGTACACCCGTTTTTTAGAAATGGAAGAGTTTAGCGAAGCTTTTTGGAGACTTTAAAAAAGTGGAATAAACATAAGAATCCTTGGTTAAGGCGACAGTCCATGGTGGCTCTACTTTATTATAGCAGAACAAAAAATCAACACCTCCCGTTCAAAACCATTATTTCACTGGTTTCAACGCAGTTACAGGCCCAAGAATATTATGTGCAGAAGGGTTTAGGTTGGACTTTACGCGAATCTTACAACGTTTATCCCGATTTAACGTATAAATTTGTGTCTGACAATTTTCATAAAGTTTCGCCTGTAGCATTCACTGCAGCCATTGAAAAAATGTCGGAAAAAGAAAAAACTATTTTAAAACAAAAACGTAAAGCTCATAGAGCTAAAAATAAATAAGCGCTTGAAATTTAAATCCCATATAATTTCTTTATTTATTCTGGTTTGGTTTTTCCATGTAAATGGACTTTCTCAAAAATTAACTGCGAAAGATTATATCGAAAGTTTTAAGGAGGATGCTGTAAAGGAAATGTGTTTAAACAAAATTCCCGCTAGTATTGTTTTAGCGCAAGCTATGTTTGAGAGTGCTAACGGAAACAGTGAACTTGCCAAAAATGCCAATAATCATTTTGGTATTAAATGTAAAAAAGAATGGTGTGGCGAATCTTATGCAAAAGATGATGAGGAAGAAAACGAGTGCTTCAGAAAATATATTTCGGTTTTAGAATCCTATACCGATCACAGCATGTTTTTAAAAACCCGTCCGCGCTACTCATTTTTATTCGACATTCCTGTAACAGATTATAAATCGTGGTGTGTAGGTTTAAAAGAAGCGGGTTATGCTACGGATCCAAAATACGCCAAACGTTTAATTGATATTATTGAGAAGTATAAATTGTATGAATTAGACAAGCATCCATTAATTGAAAGACCTGAGTTTCCGGGAATGGAAATCGCAATGCCGGATTTGGATATTAGGGAAGTGTACCGTTTTAACCGGGGTAAATTTATTATCACAAAACAAGGCGATTCCTTCTTTAAAATCGCTTCTGAATTCAATATAGAGTTAGAGAAATTATTGGAATTCAACGACATTAAACGTGGCGATAAAATTGAAATAGGCCAGAAACTGTTTTTAGAGCCAAAACGTGATAGAGCTCAGGTGAAATTTTATACCTCCGAGGCAAAAAACCTTTCGAAGCTCTTCACCTTACCTCAGAGGGTAATAGCTTTAACTAGATTTTTGGTCGTTTTTCGCTAAAAATCCCTCATTTTTCGCTAATTCTTTTATCTTTGCACTTCTTCAAAAATTGATAAAATGAGCGTATTAGAAAGTATTCGTAGCCGTACCGGTTTATTGGTAGGATTAGTTGGTTTAGCCTTAGCTATTTTTGTTCTTGAAAGTTTATTAGGATCGGGTAGTACTCTATTTGGTTCCGGTAACACATCGGTTGGTACAATTGCCGGCGATAATATTGATTACACTCAATATTCGAATAAGGTAAATGAGCAAATCAATATGGTTATGCAAAATAACCCAAATGCTAATGTGGATGATGCCATGCGTTCTCAAATTAATGATATCGTTTGGAACCAGTTTATATCTGAAAAAATTGTTAAGCCTGAGTATAAAAAAGTTGGTGTTTCAGTTTCTGAAGATGAATTGTATGATTTGATGATGGTGCACCCACATCAAATGGTATTACAACAGTTAACCGACAAAAACACAGGTCGTGTTCATGAAGTTGTTGGAACTCCTGATGGAAATTTAGATTTAATAAAATTACAACAATGGGTTAATGGTATGAATCCTGAAGCGGAACGTTTTTGGATGAATCTTGAAACCGGAATTGCAGAATCACGTTTAGCAGAAAAGTATGCAACACTAATTAAAAAAGGGTTATACGTTACTAATGCAGAAGCAAAAGAAGTTTATATAGTTCAAAACAGAACTATGAATGTTGGCTTTGTGATGAAGCGTTATGCAAGTGTTTCTGATTCGGCTGTTAAAGTTAACGATGATGATATTCAAAAATATTATAAAGATCACCAATACGAATTCAAAAGCTACGAAACTACACGTAGTATTGAATACGTTAGTTTTGATGTAGTGCCAAGCGAGCAAGATATGATTGATTTGGAAAAAGATGCTCAACGTGTTGCAAGCGAATTCAAAACTAAAACAGCAAAAGAAGATTCAGCTTATATTGCTCAGGAAAGTGAAGGCGGACAAGTAACCATCAGCGATTTGAATAAACAAACGATGATTATCCGCGATTCTTCTGTTTATACAGATCCGGCTGGAACAGTTTATGGTCCTTATAACGAAGGTGCTTATTTTAAAATTTACAAGTTAGAGAAAATAAAATCTATTGCCGACTCAGCTCGTGTTCGTCATATTTTAGTGGGATTAAAAAATCCAAGAACAAATCAAGATGTACCGGCGCCGGTTGCAAAACGCACTGCAGATAGTTTATTAACTTTGATAAAAGAAAAGAAAGTAACTTTTGATACGTTAGTAAAAACTATTTCTGATGACTTAGGTTCAGTTGATAAAGGCGGAGATTACGGTTGGTTTGATGAGAACAAAGGATTTGTAAAAGAATTTACAAATGCAGGTTTAGAAGGAACAGTAGGAAATATTTCGATTGTACCTACACAATTTGGTTATCATATTATAGAAGTATTAGACGTTTCTAAAACAAGACACACTGCTTACACAGTGGCACAAATTTTTAAATTAATTGCACCAAGTCCTGAAACAACAAAAGAATACTATAAAGCTGCAAGTGATTTTGGCGGACAAAATAACACAGCTGATTTATTTGAAAAAGCAATTGAGAAACAAAAATTAAACAAACGATTAGCAGAAAATGTAAAAGAGAACGATAAGTCTTTACCTGGATTAGAAGGTGCAAAAGATTTAGTGAAATGGGTTTATGCTGCTGCTAAAGGTGAGGTATCACCACAAGTATTTGAATTTAAAGATAAGTTTGTGGTTGCTCATTTAACAGGTATTAGAGAAAAAGGAACATTACCTTTAGAGGAAGTGAAAGAAGAAGTAACAGTAAAAGCTCGTCAGGCTAAAAAAGCAGCTGAGTTTGTGAAAGAGTTTACTACTAAAGCAGCTGGCGCAACTAAATTAGATGACGTTGCTACTAAACTGGGAATCAAAATTGAGACTAGCGAAAAATTAAATTTCGCAGCATTTAATGTTGGAACTTTAGGACGAGAAGATGCGTTAGTAGGAACTGCAGCAGCTATGAAGCCGGGATCAGTTTCTAAACCAATTGTTGGTGATAATGGTGTGTTTATTGTTGCAGTTGCTTCTATTGATGATGGACCTCCTGCTACAGATTATAAACAAATGAAAATGCAGCTTGAACAAGCGTTGGGTGGCCGTTCTGATTACGAAGTGTATAATGCATTACGTGATAAAGCAGGAATCGAAGATCACCGAGCTAAATTCGAATAATACTTTTTAAATTAAAAGCCCTGCGTCATCCTGAGCTAGTCGAAGGGCGCGGGGCTTTTTTTTGAGACAATTTTTTTATGACAGACATTACAATCAATATTCAGAACCCCGACAACACCTTAACATCATTGCAAGCTCCAACCGATATGGGTTTAAGCTTAATGGAATTTTTAAAAGGGAACGAATACGATATTTTAGCTACCTGTGGAGGTATGGCATTGTGCGCTACTTGTCATGTTGAGGTTATAAAAGGTTTTGAGAACTTACATGAAATCAGTAATGATGAATACGCGATGTTGGATACTCTTCCAAATATTACAGATACATCGCGTTTATCTTGTCAGCTAAAATTATCTTCACAAATGGATGGTATTGTGGTGAAGATTATGGGTGATGGCTTGAGTTAATACATTGCAGTAGCTGCATCAATACACATCGATACATCTTCAGGACAATGCTCATCGCTTGTTTTTGGTCTTCGGGTTCTTCCGAGTTTTACAATCACTAATTTTTTTGCAGGAACACAAATAACATACTGCCCTAAAATTCCTCGCGCATAAAATATGTTGTCGCCTTTGTATTCTGTGATCCACCAATTGTAACCGTAAGTTTTATTAGGAGTGCCGTCATCTTCTTTACAATTAAAAGGAATAATACTGTTTGCAACATAATCTGAATCCACAATTTGTTTTCCTTTCCATTTGCCGAAATTCAAATACAACATTCCTATTCTTGCAAAATCGGTTGCGTTACTATTCAAACAACAAAATCCTTTTTCTTGCCCGTCTTTTTTATCTAAACTCCACCAAGCGGGTTGTTGACATTCTAAATCTTTCCATAAACGATCGCTTAAATATTGTGAGAGAGGTTTTCCTGTTGCTTTTGAAATACAAATTCCTAGCAAAGCTGAATTTCCGCTGAGGTATCTGAAAATTTTTCCGGGTTCTTCGCCCATGTTATAAGGAAGGCATGCAGCTAAAACATCATCGCCATAATATCCTTCTGCAGGATAAGCAAATGGATTAATATAACTTTCATTAAAATCAATTCCTGAAGTCATTGTTGCTAAATTTCTTAAAGTCACTTTTGATTTATCACCAATTCTAAATTCAGGAATAAAATCTCCAACCGGCTGGTCTAAACTTTTTATGCAACCATCTTTTAATGCACAGCCCAATAAAATACTACAATAGGTTTTTGAAATACTGAATGAGTTGGTGTGTGAGGTGTCGCTGTATCCGTCCCAATGTTGTTCGTGAAGTAAGCTGTCATTTTTTATAATGACAAAAGCATGTGAATCGTAATTATCTAAAATACTTTCAACTTCTGAAGGAATTTTTCCTTTATTATATTTTTCGGATTTAATTAGTGGAGAAGAATTTTGCGCTTCTACCTTCCTGTTTTCAAAAATTAAATATTCAGTGGCGCTTGGTCCAACGCGTGCGGAAAGATAAGTATTCCAAAGTCCTTTGTATAAGTATAATCTGCCTGAAAGCAGAATAGCTAAATTCACCACTATAATTATGGAGAGTGCGAAATAGGAAATGAATTTGAGAATTTTCTTCAGCATCTTATTTATTTACGGCAGAAACCTCAACAATATGGCACTCGAAAAGTGCACTGAAGTGTTTTTTTAATTTTTCTTTTACTTCAGGCATGTTCACTTCCTTTATACCAAGTTCTTTATTTAAACTGGTAACAGATTTATTTTCGATGCCGCAAGGAATAATATTATTGAAATAATTTAAATCCGCATTTACATTAAATCCCCAACCGTGCATAGTAACCCATCTGCTGCAGCGAACACCAAGCGCACAAATTTTTCTTGCTTTAGCAGGATTATTAATATCAATCCAAACGCCTGTTTCGCCTTCGCTTCTTTCGCCTTTAATGCCGTATTCAGCTAAAGTTAAAATTATGGTTTCTTCAAGCAGACGTAAATATTTATGAATGTCGGTAAAAAAATTATCTAAATCTAAAATAGGGTAGGCTACTAATTGCCCAGGTCCGTGGTACGTTATATCTCCACCGCGGTTAATTTTATAGTAGGTAGCCTCTTTTTCTTCGAGTGCTTTTTCGTTAACCAGTAAATTTTTCTCATCACCACTTTTCCCTAAGGTGTAAACGTGAGGGTGTTCAACAAACAATAAATAATTATTGGTGGGAAGTTCTGTGTTGTTGTTCCTATTGGAGATTTTTTGTTCTACAGTTTTAGAAAACAAATTTTCCTGGTAATCCCAGCAAATTTTGTAATCCATTAAACCAAGGTCTTCAAATATTACCTTTTTGTTTTTGGGCATTACTACTTCCGTAAAAGCTACGCAGGATAAATTAAAATTTCGAAAGTTCTTGCTTAAGATGATCGATGACATTTACCTCAACCGGATCAACTCCTCTTAGTTCAGCTAAATATAAACTAATCCAATCGCCAATATTAATAAGGTAAATAAATTGCTCGGTTTTCGAATTTCCTTTTGCAACAATATCATTCACACTGGCTGAGTATTTTTCGAAAACTGTTTTACAAACCTCAAAACGTTTTTGAGTACGCTTGTAATCAAACGAAGTGCGGAATGTAACTACTGCAATATTCTCGTTTTTAGTAGTCCAGCCCACTAATTCATTATGATTCATTTCCGGAAAAACATGATGCCAGCAAAGCACTTTACTGTTTTCGTTTATTTGCTGACGGAAACGAACGCTAACACCTTCGCAACTGCCTAATGAATAAATAACCGGAATTTTATTCAACAAAACTTTAGCTAAATGTTTTGCTTCAGTGGTGATGTTATTATTTTCTTTTTCTAATAAATCAATACTGTTTTTTGCGTCCGTTAATAAAGATACTGGAGCTAAACTATAATGAACAAATACTTTTATTAATTGAATTAACGAATAGCCAATACAAGAGCGGGGAGGATTACCGCCCGGAATTTTAATGACATCTAAATTATGTTGTTTCGCAATTTCTTCAACTTTTCCGCCGCTTGTAATACAAATTATTTGGGCTTGTTTAGTTATTGCTTGTTGCATCGCTTCTAAAGTTTCTTCGGTGTTGCCCGAATAAGAAGAGATAATTACAAGTGAAGTATTATTAACGTATTTAGGAAGAAAATAATCTTTGTTTATTAAAACAGGAATAGGACAAGAATCAGCAACTAATTCTGAAATAATAGTTCCGCCAATTCCCGAACCACCTAAACCGGTAACAATAACATTTTGAATATTATGTTTAGGCGTAAGTTTTGCTGCATTAGCAATTTCAAGGGCTTCGCGTAATTGACTCGGAAAATTTTCTATCAGCTTCTTCATAAAACAGGACAATAAAGGTATAAAATTTATATGGATTACTTTAATTGACCACTGTCAATTAAAATTTTAGTCTTTAATATTGCTGCAACAGTAATTGCGTCGGTAATTTTACCTTCCATAACCCAATTGTAGGCTTCATTGAAGTGTATTTTTTTTATTTGTAGCACTTCACTTTCTTCCGGTTCCGAATTTTCGAAGCTTAATCCCGTGGCTACATAAACAATTGCTAATTCATCGGTTGCCGAGTTGCTTAAGTGCAATCGCATGATTTCTTTGTAGTTTTTGGCCACAATTCCGGTCTCTTCTTTTAGCTCTCTTTTGGCCGATTCAACAGGTTCCACATCTAAAGCACCACCACCTTCAGGAATCTCCCAACTATACTCATTTACAGGGTAGCGCCATTGCCCAACCAGCCACGTATTTAGCTCATTATCAAGTGCTAACACGCCAATTGCCAAGCCCTTAAAATGAACCGTACTATAAGTTGCGGGCTTCCCTGCCGGGTTCAAAACATCGTGTTTAGTCACCTTAATCCAGGGCGATTCATATACCTTTTCTGAGCTGTTTGTTATCCAAGGATTTTCTTCCATAAACTAATTTTTAAAATGCATACACTAAGTACGAAATACCTTTCCAACAGTCAAAATGTTAATTATATGGTTATGTGCGAGGTTTTTAGTAACTTTTAACACTTAAATTCGTAAAACTTTTAAGTTTATGGCCCTCTGTGTGAAAAGACTTTTACTATTAATAACGATTTTATTTAGCTCTGTTACAGGCGTTTATGCGCAAACTTTGTACTGGGTTGGAGGTTCAGGTAGTTTCAATGACCCGAGTCATTGGTCAATGACAAGTGGAGGCGCCCCTTCAAATTTAGTCCCAAATTCAGCAACAGATGTTATTTTTAATGATAAAAGTGGTTCGGATTATATTACTGTTGAATTTCCTTTCATGGCAAAGGTTAAATCACTAAAAACTATCGGTAGTGTTTGTAAAGTGCTTTTACCAGTAATCAGAATTCGATTTTACATATTTAGTCTTCCCTCGAATTATATTATTATATAATGTTTGATTTTAACGGTGATGTAATTTTTGCTTCAGCGGATAAATCAACAAATGAAATTAATTTTAATAGCAACTTAAGTTTAAATTGTAATTTATTATTCTACGAGGGTGAATATAATATACATCCAATAACTCTAAACGAAAACAAAAGAATTTTATTCGAAAATGGTAACTATCATTTTAATTTTTCTTCGCTTTCAGCAAAAGATGTTAAAGTGAAAGGAAATTTAACGGAATTCTTTATTGAATCTTCTTATTTTAATATCACTAATTCATTTATTATAGAAGATACTCCTGAATTTAAAGCAAACAGATTTGGTTTTTATGCTCCAATTTCAGACGCCAACAAAGTAAAATTAGGAAACATAAATTTTGGATCAACTTCTAAGCTTGTTGACAATAAACTTAACGCAGTTTGCCAGGCTTCAATCACAACTTTACCGGAATGTTCGGGTTCTTGTACAGGTTCATTTACCTTAAACATCGATGCTACATGTACCAGTACATACAATTTAGTTGTTGGTAGTGATCCAAGTTGTACCACAACAGCAAATAATATCGGAACAACCAATTTATTACCAGGCGCTACTTATACTGTTGGCGGACTTTGTTATTGTGCTCCATTACAATATGCAGCAACTGTTTTTGATATTATCACATTTATACCTATTCCTTTAACGGTTAACGGAAACGCAACAAGTAATTTTAACTTCCAACCACCATCTTATATTTTAAGTACGTTGGTGCAACGACCTCCATTATGTTTTTCAAGTTGTAATGGATCTATGACTTTAAGTATTGCAGGTGGTGTTTCGCCTTATACCGTTACTGTAAATCCTCCAATATCTCCACCTATTTTATCAGCTGCTGGTTTTACAATTGGTAACATGTGTGGTAATATAAATTATACTTTTACTATCACTGATAAAAATGGTTGTTCGGGTATTGCAACAAAATCAATCGCACCACCACCTCAGCTAGTAGCAAATGGTACAACACAAAGTATTACTTGTTTTGGTGCATGTACAGGTTCATCTCAAGTTACACCTAACGGTGGAACACCTGGTTACACCGTAAATTGGAGTACAGGGGCAAGTGTTGCCATTGGTGCGGGCGGAACATCTTCTTTAACTTCTTTGTGCGCAAGCGTCAGTCCGATTACTGCAACAATAACTGATGCAAACAGTTGTCCCACAACATATACTTCAACAGTTTTACAACCTACAGCAGCATTAACAGCAACTCAATCGCAAACCAATGTTACTTGCGGTGGATTATGTAATGCAAGCGCTCAAGTTAATGCAAGTGGAGGAACTCCTGGTTATACATATACATGGTCACCCGTACCCGGTGGCGGACAAGGAACACCATTGGCTTCTGCATTATGTGGTTCGAATGTTCCTGCACCTGCAAATTTTACGGTTACAATTGCTGATTTAAATGCTTGTGTTATTACACGAACATTTGCCATTTCACAACCACCACCAATTACATTAACACCAACATTTACAAATGCAACTTGTAATGCAACTTGTAATGGAAGTGCAAATGCCGGACAAAGCGGAGGAACACCACCATTTACATTTACATGGACAGCAACAGGTCCTACAGTAATCGGCAATTCACAAAGTATTACAGGATTATGTGCAGGATCTTATACTATCGCTGTTCGTGATGCTTCTTTATGTACAAGTCAAACTGTAATTACAATTTCTCAACCACCACCAATAACATTAACAGTTGCTCAAACAAGTATTAATTGTTTTGGACAGTGCACGGGCTCGTCTACCGCAACAGCAGTGGGTGGTAATGGCGGTTATACTTACACTTGGACAGCGCCAACACCTTCAGTTATTGCCGGTCAGGGTACGGCGACCGTTAGTGCACTATGTGCTGGCCTCTATACATTAACCGTTCGCGATGCTAGTAATTGCCCTGTTCCAATTACTACTTTTTCAATTAGTCAGCCAACACAAATTAACCCTGGCATCACCACAACAAGTATTACATGTAATAGTTTGTGTAATGGAATTATTAATTCTTCGCCAACAGGAGGAACGGGGCCTTATAATTACACATTAGCCTCTACTACATTTACAGGAACAGTTACGAATTCAACAACAGCTCAATTCACCGGATTATGCGGAAGTTTTTCTTCAGGTATTTATACTTTATCTATTAGTGATGTAACAGGAACTTGTGTTCGAACTCAAACAGTAAATTTATTACAACCAAATCCTTTTTCAGTTACAGCAACTACAACATCTATAACTTGTTTTGGTCAATGTAATGCTTCATTATCAGGTAGTCCGGTAGGAGGTAGCCCGCCTTATACTTATACTTGGACTACGCCTGCACCTGCAACATTTAATACGCCAATCATTAACGGACAATGTGCAGGAACTTATACATTAGATGTAAGAGATGTTAATGGCTGTACTTCACAAACAATAGTAACGGTAGCAGCTCCTGTATCAATGACGGTGGCTTTAACTCCCGCTTCACCAAGTTGTTTTGGAAGTTGCAATGGTGCAGTTACTCAACAGTAAGTGGAGGTACGCCAACTTATACTTATAACTGGTCAACAGGAAGTACAGCTACATCAATTGGCGGATTGTGTGCAGGTAATTATTCTTTAACTATTACTGATGCTAACGGTTGTCAGATTACCTCTGCTACAACAGTTGCAGCTACTCCTTCAATAGCTATAACAACAACAGCTGTTCCTACAAATTGTGCAGGTAGTTGCGATGGACAAGCTTTTGCAAATGCAACGGGTGGAACTCCTCCATTTGTATATTCTTACAATACAATACCTGTTACTACAAACACCACAGGAGCGGTTTCGGGATTATGTAGCGGAAACTTTATTGTAACTGTTACGGATGCTAATGGTTGTATTCAAAATGCTAATGTTGCTATTACTTCACCAACTGTTTTATCGGTAGCGGTGAATAGTGTAGTGCCAAGCTGTAATATTTGTATTGGTGCGGCAACAGTAACTCCCGCAGGTGGTAATCCGGGATATACGTATACATGGACACCAGCACCTGGTGGTGGACAAGGTACACCAACGCCTTCAGGTTTATGCGTTGGTGTTTATACAGTTTTAGTTTCAGATACTAAAGGTTGTACAACAACACGTACAATTAACGTAGCACAAAGTGTTATTGTAAGTATAACAACAACGGGAACTTTATTAACTTGTAATAGTGGTTGTACCGGAATTGCAAATGCAAATCCAACAGGAGGTACAGTTCCCTATTCATATACTTGGTCACCCGTTGGTGGTAATTCTCAAACAGCAACCGGTTTATGTCCCGGACCTTATACAGTTAATGTTGTAGATGCATTAGGTTGTACAAATTCAAATACTATTACATTTAATACTCCTCCTGCAATAAGTGTTACTTCTACACTAACTAATCCTAATTGCTTTGGATCGTGTAATGGTGCAATAAGTGTAACTGCAACTGGTGGTACAGGTGTTATTTCATATACTTGGTCACCGGGTAATCCAACGGGACAAGGGACTCCTAACGTTTCAAATTTATGTGCAGGTATTTATACTTTAGATGTAAGAGACGCGAATAATTGTTTAAGCTCACAAACATTTACTGTTACTTCCAAGACTCCAATTACTGCAACATTTGTTCCTGTAAGTCCAACCACTTGTGGTGGAACGAATGGAACTGTAACGGCATTTGTAAGTGGTGGCACCGCTCCTTATTCTTATACTTGGACACCATCAGCGCAAACTGGTTCTGTAATGAGTAATGTTGGTGCAGGATCTTACACCTTAACTGTATTAGATGGAGCAGGATGTACTCAAACATTAGTTGCAAGTTTAAGCGATCCAACCGGACCAACTGTCACAGTTACTTCATCATCGGTAACTTGTTTTGGTTCTTGTAATGGTTCTGCAACAGTAAGTGTAACAGGTACAGCACCAATAAGTATTAATTGGTCATCTCCTATTGTTTCTACCAATTCTGTTGTGAGTGGATTATGTCAAGGAACATTTGCGGTTAATGTAAGTGATGCAACCAATTGTTTAATCAGTCAAACTATTTCTGTTACACAACCACCAACATTTAGTTTAAATCCTGTTGTTACAAATCCAAAATGTGGCGTAGCTTGTGATGGAACTATTACAACTTCACCTGCAGGAGGAACAGCTCCTTATTCTTATACATGGTCGCCTGGCGCAGTAACATCTCCAACATTAAGTAATATTTGTGGTGGAAATTATACGGCAAATATTACTGATGGAAATAACTGTCCTTACACACAAACATTTGTTGTTACACAACCTTCATCAATAACAGTAACATTTACAAAACGTGATGCCTTATGTAATGGCGCTTGTACTGGAACAGTATTAGCAACCCCATCAGGTGGAACAGGACCGTATACTTTTTCATGGACACCGGTTGGTTCTTTTGCTGGATCAGTTTTAAATAATTTAATTAATTTATGTGCTAATGTATACACGATTACTGTAACTGATGCAAATAATTGTACTACAACAGCAACAGTTCAGATTGCCGATCCACCTGCACTAAATGCTTCTTTGAATTTTGCAGATGCTTTATGTAATTCGCAATGTAATGGTAGTGCAACTGTAACTGCCGGAGGTGGAACACCAACCTACACTTATAACTGGTCTGGTTCAGCCTCAACAAGCAGTATTGTTACCGGTTTATGCGCAGGAAATTATTCGAATACAATTACTAATGGAGCTTGTAGCGGAAGTATTACTACAATAGCAACAGGTGGTACCGGTGTATTAACTTATTCTTGGATTGCAACAGGCTCCGGACAAAATCCTACAGGATTATGTGCCGGTAACTATACAGTAATTGTAACTGATGCAAATGGTTGTACAGGACAAAATGTAGCGGTGTTAACGAACCCACCAGCTTTATTAGCAAATGCAACTTTCACAAATCCTTCTTGTCCTGCAGCATGTAATGGTGTTGCAATAAGTACTCCGGCGAGCGGAACAGCACCTTTCACTTATACTTGGACAACATCACCTGCACAAAACACGCAAGCGTTTCCTCATTATGTGCAGGAACGTATAGTGTTATTGTAAGAGACAATAATGCGTGTGTAGATACACAACAAGTTGTTTTAGTTGCGCCAACAACTTTAACTATTAATCCTGCTGCAAGTCCAGCATCATGTGGTGTTTGTAATGGTTCAATTAATGTTATTGCTTTAGGCGGAACACCAAATTATACTCTAACATGGAACGCTTCTAATCCGGCACCTATTACAGGTACCGCAGGTATAAATCTTTGTGCAGGAATCTATTCTGTTACGCTCACAGATGCAAATAGCTGTGCAAGTAATTTCTTGATTCCAATAAGTAACTCAAACGGACCAAGTGGAGCAACTGTTTCATTTACTGATGTGGCTTGTAATGGGCAGTGTAATGGTTCCGCTTCAGTAACAAATCCTATAGGTGGAACACCTGGTTATACCATAACATGGGTAACGCCTTCTTCAGCTTCAAATCCGGTTACAGGTTTATGTGCCGGAACTTATACAGCGCAAATCAGGGATGCAAACAATTGTTTATTATTCCAATCAGTTGCAATTAACGAACCTGCAGTTTTAAATCCAAGCACAACTGTTACACAACCATTATGTAGTGGAAATTGTAACGGCACAGTTACTTCTTCACCAACTGGCGGTACCGCTGCTTACACTTATAGTTGGAACACGGGAGCAACAACATCATCAATTACTAATGTTTGTCCTGGTAATTATACTTTATCAGTTACCGATTCAAAAAATTGTGTTGCTACTCAAACATTAAGTGTTCTTGGTTCAGTTAATATAACTGCAAGTAGTGTTGCTGTTAATAATACTTGTTTCGGAAATTGTAATGGAAGTTTATTAGCAGCAAGTATTGCGGGTGGTTTACCGCCTTATACATTTAATTGGAGTGATCCTTTAGGACAATCTACTTCTCAAGCATTTAATTTATGCAACGGAAATTATTTCTTAGTAATTACAGATGCTCAAGGATGTTTTGATACTATCCGGGGAACTGTAACATCTCCTGCAGCTATTACTTTAACCAATACAACTACACAACCTGCTTGTGGATTGTGTAATGGTTCATCAACGGTTAGTGCTTTAGGCGGAGTTGGTCCTTATACTTATACATGGAGTAGTGGAAGTTCTTCTGCAACTGAAACTAATTTATGTGCCGGTATTTACATGGTGACTATTATTGATAGTAATGGTTGTCCGCAAAACGTAAACGTTCCTATTAATAACTCAAGTACCCTTACAGAAACAATTACTTCAACTAATGAAACTTGTTTTGCGCAATGTAATGGAGCTTCAACAGTAACGGCTAGCGGAGGAACTGCACCTATAACTTATAATTGGTTATCGCCAGCATCCACTTCACAAACGGTAAGCGGATTATGTGCAGGAATCTATTTTGTACAAATGACGGATGCATTAGGCTGTATTCGTAATGCATCAGTAAATATTTCTTCAGCTAGTGATTTAACAGTTACACCTTTTGTAACTAACAAACGTAAATGCTCCGGTGTTTAATTTATCATCAGTGAATGCATTATGTAACGGAACTTGTAATGCAGTCGCATCTTTATCTGTTACTTCTGGAACAGCGCCGTTTACTTTTAACTGGAGTACCGGAACATTTACTAATGGCGTTAACACAAGTACAGCAACAGGTTTGTGTAGTGGAGTAATTACAGCAACAGTTACTTCAACATTAACTAATGGATGTATATCTGTTCAAAGTTTTACATTAACTCAGCCACCACCTTTAGTAGCAAGTTTGCCAAATTTAAATACACCTGATTGTAATAACGATTGTAATGGTTCTATAAATGTAATTCCAAGTGGCGGCGTATTACCTTATACTTATACATGGACACCTTCAGGAAGTACAAATCCACTTACAAGTTTATGTGCCGGAAATTACGCTTCAACAGTTACTGATGCGAATGGCTGTACTGTATCAGCAACTTATACTTTAATAAATCCAGCTGTACTTACATTAAGCGCAAACATTGTTAATTCAAGTTGTAATACTGCATTAGATGGCGCAATTACAACAACAGTTAACGGAGGCTTACCTGTTTATACATATACTTGGACCGGCCCGGGAACATTTACAAGCAACGCTTCATCACTTAATAATGTTTTATCAGGAACTTATTCTCTAACCCTAATTGATTTTGCAGGATGTAGAAAAGATACGACAATGATTATTGTTCCAACTGTTTCAGTATTGGCAGTTGCCGGTAATGATTCTTCTTTCTGTCAAAGTGGCTCTTTTGTTTTAAATGGAAGTTTATCTACAGGAGGAACAACTTATCAATGGTTCCAGTTACCAAGTGCTGTTTCATTTACGAATACTTTAATAACTACAGTTACGCCGCCAATCGGAACATCAACTTTCGTGTTACTTGCAACAAACGGAACTTGTATTCATAGGGATACAGTAAGAATTACTTCAAATGTTCCGCCTACTGTAGATGCTGGACCGAATTATACAATTACCATATTCACATCGACAGTAATCGGTGGTAATCCAACCGGTCCTGCGGGTAGTACATTTACATGGATACCATCAACTACACTTGATAATGGTTCTTCACCAAATCCAACCGCATCAAATACTATCAATACATCTTACACAGTTATGGTAACGGATGTGAATGGTTGTACTGCATCTGATACAATGCACATTCATATTTTCCCTGAAATATTTATTCCAAACGGATTTAGTAATAATGGTGATGGTAAAAATGATTTCTGGGTAATTGATAATATTCAACAGTTCCCTGAAAATGTTGTTGAGGTTTATAACCGTTGGGGTGAATTGTTATTCCGTTCAGAAGGATATACAACACCTTGGGATGGAAAATACAATGGAAAAGATTTACCGGTTGGTACATATTATTACATAATTGATTTGCATCACGTGAACTTCCCGAAAGCATATACGGGACCATTAACAATATTCAGATAACATGAAAAAGATACTAGTATTCATATTTGGCATATTGTTGCTGGCCGATTTAAGAGCTCAGCAATTACCGCAGTACACGCAGTATATGCTGAACGAATTTGCTATTAACCCAGCGGTTGCCGGTAAAGAAGAATTCGCAGATGTTCGCTCGAATAACCGTTACCAATGGATTGGAATTACTGATGCGCCCCGCACTTATATATTAACGGTTCATGGTCCGCTTAAAATGAAGAACATGGGCTTGGGTATGCATTTGTTTACAGATATAGTTGGTCCAACACGCAGAGTGGGATTAAACTTTTCTTATGCTTATCACATTAAACTCAATAAAGAAACAAAAATGTCGTTGGGATTAAGCGCAGGCATTTTACAGTGGGGTATAGATGGACATAAATTACAATTACACGATTCGGGTGACGATAATTTATTGGTACAATATCAAACTGTTTATGTGCCCGATTTTGGCGCGGGAATTTTAGTGCACAACAAGAAATTTTATATTGGTATAGCGGTTCCGCAGATGTATAAAAGCAAAATTAATTTGTATCCGGGATCAGATAATACCGGAAAACTAGTAACTCATTTTAATGTTAATGCCGCTTATAAATTTGATTTAGGCGAAAGCTTTAAAATTGAGCCTTCGTTTTTATTGAAATACGCAACACCTGCACCATTTAAGTTAGATGTTGGGGCCCGCGTTATCTACAAAGAACAAGTTTGGTTGGGTGGAGCATATCGTCATAATGATGCTTATACTGCTTTACTAGGTTTTATGTACAAGAATTACTTAATGATTGGTTATTCTTACGATTTCCCTACAACTAATATCCGTAACTACAGCTCAGGCACTCACGAAATAATGCTGGGCTTAAGGTTTTCGCGCAAACAAAACCGTAATTGGGATACTGAAAAGTAAAATCCAGGGGCTTTTCCTATTTTAGTTTTTTTAATAATTGTATTTGGGGTAATTGATTAATTTTATGAGGATTTTAAAATTCTGAGAAAGCACCTTTATATAATTTTTGTAGGCCTAAGTCTTATTTTTTGGCGATGCGCGCAAGTTGTTCCATTAAATGGAGGCGAACGCGATACCCAGCCACCAAAACTAATCGAATCCATTCCGTTAAATGCATCCCTGAACTTTAAAGGGAAAACTATCGAATTGAAGTTTGATGAGTTTGTTCAGGTAAAAGACATCGCTAATCAATTAGTAGTAACACCACAAACTAAAGAGATGCCCTTGGTTGAAGCAATTGGTAAGCGGGTAATGGTAAAGTTCAACGAGGACTTATTACCTAACACAACGTATCGTTTGTTTTTCGGGAATTCTATTTCTGATATGCATGAAGCCAACTTGTTTTCGAATTTCGAGTTTGTTTTTTCTACGGGCAGCTTCATCGACTCGTTATATATTAAAGGTAAAATTATAAATGCCTTTAATTTAAAACCGGAGAATGAAGTCACAGTTGGTTTATATAAGGATACTGAACCGGATAGTGTTGTGTTTAAGAAGAAACCGCTTTATATTACAAGGACATCAAGCTATGGATCTTATAAAGTATCTTATTTACCTAAATCATTATTTAAAACCTTTGCCTTTTCCGATAAAAACAAAAATCTGATGTTTGATGGGGGGAAGAAGCAGTTGCATATAACGATACAGTAATTAGTGCAGGTGTTGATACCCTTATTAACCTTAAAACATTTAAAGAAGAAGTCTCGAAAGTGTTTTTAAAGAAATCCATCTCGCCTTATTATGGGGTAGCATACATTACTTACAATAAAGAGCAAAAAAATGTTGTTAAGCCGTATTACGCAAATCAAGTGGATAATATTAAATCGATTGATGAGGTAAACGATACTTGTATGGTTTATTATAAAGACATTTTTGATACGCTGCGTTTGGTAATTCAGCATCCTGATAGAAACACATCCGACACAATTAGTATCTCGGTGATGTCGAAAGAACGTTTTGAAAGATTAAAAACCGAAAAGAAGCATATAGTAAGTGTTGATTTAAAACCAATGGAAGGAAACCGGTTAGATTACTTCGTAAATCCTGTTTTGGTATTTAATAATTGGATAGATGTAACAAATTATGATGTTTCGAAGATGATATTGCAGTATAAAACCGATTCACTCATTAAAACAGGCGTACAACTCAGTAAAAAAGGAGATAATGCGTTTGTACTAGCAAACAAGCTAATGCAAAACACCAATTATGAGCTCATTTTAAATAAAGGAGCGTTTAAAACCAGCATTGGTATTGAAAATGATTCAGTAAAAATTTCATTTAAAACATCCGAACCATCCGATTATGCGACACTGAATACGAAACTTCTATTGCCGAAAAAAGAAAATTACATAGTGCAAGTAGTGAATGATAAAGAAGTAGTGATAGCAGAGCAATATGTTGAAATGAGTTTGACTACAAGTGCAGAACAGCTATTAAAATTTAAAAATATGCTGCCCGGAAATTATTTTTTGAAAGTAATTGAAGATAAAAACCAAAATAGAAAATGGGATACGGGCAATATTTTGCTTCAAAAGCAGCCTGAAACAATTTATTTTAATGTTTTAGCCGTAAAATTATTGGCCGATTGGGACTCCGAAACAGAGTGGAAAGTAGAGTAGAAAAGGAGTGTGTTTTGCGTTCAAAAATAAAAATAAAAACAAAAAATATTTTTTCGTGATGCTCTGTGTGTATAGTAAAATCAATACTTACAGAGGATTCAAAGAAAAAAATAAAAAATATATTTTCGAAAATATTTTTACTGCAAACATAATTTTAATTGCAACGCATATTTCACGCTATTAACAATATCAACATTTTTATGTTGAAAAAATAATAACCTTATTTTTAGTAGTGAACGAGAAATTTGTTTACTTCGTATTAACAAAAACTCAAAAACAAGAAACCATGGCAAAAAAGCAACAAAAAGAAAAGCTGCTCCAAAGAAAAAAGCGGCTAAGAAAAAAGCAACTAAGAAAAAAGCTGCTAAGAAAAAGAAATAATTTCTTTTCTAAAGAAAGAGCCCCGCTAAGCGGGGTTTTTTTTTGTCCATAAGCGTCATAAGTCTAAAAAAGCGACCTATATTGATTATAAATTCACTAATTAATTTATCTTTACAACATAAAACCAAGCAAAAAAATGAAAACAGTATACTCTTTAATTACAGCTTTAGCGTTAATAGTAACACTTCAAAGTTGTGGCGGCAAAAAAGATGAGCAAGTGGCCGTTGAAGCACCTGCCGGAATGATAACTCTCGATTTAAGCAAGTACGGAAAGCCATTCACTATTTTTGTTCCCGATTCAACTTTCGGTAAAATGGAAGTAATTGAACAAACTTGGGGTGCTCTTGAGATCCGTATCGGAAAAGACTTTCAATTATCAATTACCGAAGATCCGGGTGATGTTGAATTACGCAAAACTGATATTAAAGGTGATGAGGTAAACAAATTCAAATCGTTTATTGTTGAAGAACCAACTACTATTATGTGGGAAAGTGAAATTACTAAACCTGAATTCCATTTTTACAGCATTCAGAAGTTAGGTAACTCAACTTACGTGTTTGAAGACATTAAAAGTGCCGAAGCTGAACCTTTTTCAAAAGAAAACATCCAAAAGATGTTAGATGCAGCAAAAGGATTGAAAGAAGTTAAGAAAGCAGAAAGCGCATCTTAATACAATAAAAGCATTAATTGAGCCCTGTTCGTCATGCGAACGGGGCTTTTTATTTTAATACCCCTATCTTTTTCCCGATTTCAGAAAACAAGGCTTTCACTTCTTTTGCAGTGGCCTCATCATTAGTTGCGCGGATATAAGTATCGGTTAAAGTCATTACATTTTGAACATAGAACTTCTTCATCTCATCAATACTCATATCTTTTGTCCATAAGTCGATGCGCATGGTGTTATTCTCTTTAGTATCCCATAAAGCAATCATCACACTTTTGCTATTACTTCTCTCGCCGGCATCTTTGGCTTCCCATTCAATATTTACCGGTAAATGATTGTCATCAACCGTCACTTTAAAACTAATTTCACTTGTTTTCATATTTCAAATATACTAATAACTCATCTTTAAACTTTATACCTTTAACCTTCTACCATCAGGGCCTGTACTTGCTTTTATTTAAAATCTTCTGAGCATCCTTTTCTTCCATTAATTGAGCTAAAGTTACATTTTCATTATTCTTCATATAACTCCTCACAATTTGCCAACCCACCCACATTGCAATGCGGGGCGGACATTGGTTGCTGATGGCTGAGGTAAAAGGACCATCTGTTGTGAACTCACCAACTGTTTTAAGATTGTTGTCATATAACATATTGTTGGCGGCAAAAATCCCCAAACGTTTTTTTCATACTCATCGCAGTATTTCATCTGGGCACTGTTATAACCTATTTTAATGCTATCGGCTGTTTCGGGTAATAAAGCATCGCAAGCATAAAACACTTTCCCGAATTGTATCATATTATTTAAAAGATTGTTTACCGGCTGGGCATTGTCAAATTCACTAATCAACCAACCGCGAACCATATCCGGCAACATATATTCTTTATTTAAAACCCTTACCTGATATTGGGGCCATTGCAACATTTTATAAAACACATTGGAGCGGCCTAAATACATTTCCAAACTCACCACCATAATTGAATCCGGGAACGCAAAGTTGTAATCGAAGCCACTCATACAAGTAGCAAATTGTTTTGGAAGTTTACGGTTAGGAAAATGATATTTGAAGCGCTTCATGCAATCCGTTAATCCCGCTTCCAATTCGCTTACATCCGCATCAGTAATTACTTTTTGTGTTTCTAAGTAAGCATCGTGCATATCTTTATTACCTGTAAAGGCAAGTATAGCATTCGTATCATCGGGCATTCCTCTTCCCCGAATGGTATTCGTAAACATGTAATAAAAGGCACCGTATTTTTTGGCAAGCTCCCTTTTTTAACATTTATATTTTGTGGTGTGATGGCAAAAAAGTCTTTTCAAAACGCATGAATTTAACTGCCGGAACCTTTACATCGCTAACATCAACATCCAACTTATTATCGCCACAGCTATAGATTAGCAGGGCTAAAAGCACGGTTATAAACAACTTATTAAAATGGCTCATTCGGAAATTATTTTATCTTTGTAAAGATAATTTTTAAATATTTAAAAATGAAAAAGATTCTTTCAATTGTAACGGCAGCCTTGTTAATTACAAACGTAGTGAAAGCTGGCGAAGGAGATGATGACAAAAAATTCCGTTTCGGATTAAAAGTAACGCCAACACCGGCTTGGTTAAGGAGTACCGACACAAAAATAGTAGATAAAAACGGCATCAAATTTGGTTTTGGTTTCGGACTACAAACTGAATTCAGAATTACAAATACCGCTCATTTTGTTACCGGTATTGGTGGCGATTTTTTAGGCGGAAAACAAATTTATAAAAACGGACAAGGTTATATCTTATCAAAAGACAACGCTTATACTGATTCTGAAAAACCAATTTCACAAATGGTGCAGCAGTAACCTATTCAGATAATATCGCAGGTAATAACGATAAGTTCTACGAAATTAAAACCCGTAGCATTAAAACCACTTATGTAACTATTCCGGTTTTATTAAAACTAATGACTAAAGATATTTCAGGCTTTAGATATTATGGTGTATTTGGTGGTGATATCGCTATTCAAACTAAATTCAGATGTACTGACGAATTAACTGAGTTAAAGTTCAACACCTCTTCAGGTTTATATGAATCTTCAGGTGATGTAACTGTATCTGATATGCGCCCAACAGGTGATTTAATTCCTTTTAATGTTGGACTTAACGTTGGTTTAGGTTTTGAATACAACCTTTCAGGTTCAACCTCACTTTTTGTAGGCTTTAACTATTGTCGTGGGTTTATTAATCAATACCAACCTACTTCAGAAATCATGGTAGATCAAATTAAAACAAATATGAACATGGGAACTAAACCTTCAAGATCTAAACAAAGCGCAATGAGCGACGGCGTTCAGATTAATATCGGTATGTTGTTCTAGTCAAACCCATTTATTAAGAATCCTCCGCCGAATACGGGGGATTTTTTATTTTTATACCTTTGTATTCAGTGAAGAAAAAAGAAATTATAACTCATATCAGCAATTGGCTTAAAGGGTATTGCGATAAATCCAAAACCAATGGTTTTGTTATTGGCATTAGCGGTGGTATTGATAGCGCAGTCACTTCTACCTTATGCGCCTTAACAGGAAAGCGACTAATTGTATTGAATCTTCCTATTAAACAAAACCAAACCGAATTTCACCGCAGCACCGAACATATCGAATGGCTTAAAAAGAATTTCAAAAACGTAGAAACCCAAACCGTTGAACTCAGCGATATATTTAAAGGTTTCGAAAAAGACCTTCCCACAGATATTCAGGATTTCTTAACTATGGCGAATGTCCGTTCACGTGTTCGAATGATTACACTTTACGCTTTTGCATCACACCATAAATTATTAGTGGCCGGAACAGGAAATAAAATTGAAGACTTCGGTATTGGCTTTTTTACCAAATACGGAGATGGAGGAGTGGATTTGAGTCCGATTGCGGATTTAACGAAAACAGAAGTTTATGCTTTGGCAGCTGAATTAAATATTATCGACAGCATTCAAAAAGCCAGACCAACCGATGGTTTGTTCGCCGATAACAGAACTGATGAAGATCAAATTGGCGCAACCTATCCGGAATTAGAGTGGGCGATGGAATATGTGGAGAATAATGATAATTACGAAGTGGATGAACGTCAAAAAGAAGTGATGCATATTTATACTTCGTGCATCCGCGCCAACAAAAATAAAATGGAAGCAATTCCGGTTTGTTTAATACCAAAAGAATTTAAAAAATAAGATCATGTTTGGAAAAATGGGTGATATGATGGGCAAACTTCAGGAAATGAAGAAAAAAGCCGACGAAATTAAAATCAAATTAGATAATACAGTTCTTCATGCTGAAGGTGCAAGTGGTGATATCAAAATCGAAATCACAGGTAACCGGAAAATAAATTCAATTACCATTTCTCCCGCATTACAACATGGTGATACAGCAGTTTTAGAACAAGAATTAAAAACCACCATCAACAACGCCATCCTAATGGCCAATGTCGCCAACGAAGACGAAATGAAAAAAGCAACGGCTGGTTTATTGCCGGGCATGTAGTTTTCTTTTCAGACAGCATTCTGGAGAAATCATTTTGCTTTCAATTTTAATTCTTTCCCTTTCTTTTCTGTCTTGATACAGAAAAGAAACAAAAGAAATCAAGACGCGGAATGCCCCGCACAGTCTACGCGCCTCCGCCCGCGTCTAGCCAACGCACAACTTCCATATCTTCTTCACGATTAAAAGAAGAACTTGCGGAGAGTCGTGTGCTAGCCAGAAAATCCGTGCTAGGCGGGTAGGCATGCGCGGGGAATCGGATTTTCTTGATTTTTTGGTTACTTTTTGATCAAGCAAAAAGTTACTGGAAGAAATTAAATTCAGAGGACAAATGCTCAATCGAACATTCGCCCCCTAAAAAAACATCACACTCTAACACCAATCACCAAAACATCATCCGTCTGCTCTTCATCCTGTTTCCAGTTATTGAAAGAATATTCTAAAAAAGCTTCCTGTTCATCAATTTCCATTTCGGAAGCAGTTTTTATGAGTTCTTTAAAATTAACCTTGTTCAGTTTTTTATTATTCTGACCACCGAATTGATCAACATAACCATCAGTATACAAATAAACACAATTGCCTTTTTGTAACTGAACGGTTGTCGTATCAAAAACTTTATCAACTCCGGAATAAAAGCCTAGCGGATATCTGCTGCCTCTGAATTCAGTAATGCCTTCAACATTTGCGACAATAATAGAACGGAACGCACCCGAAAATTTTAATTCGTTGTTTTGTTTGTTCATTTGTATTAAACCAACATCCATTCCATCATTAAATGGTTCATTCGAATTCTTCGAAAACGATTTTTCCAATTCTTCATCTAAAGCTTGTAAAATTAATCCCGGCTCTTCTATTTTCTGTTTAAGAACACTTCCTTGAAAGCAGAATTCGCCACCATGCTCATCATCGCACCTGGCACACCGTGACCAGTGCAATCCACCGCCGCCACATATCTGAAGTTTCATCTTCATGAAACCAGTAGTAATCACCACTCACAATATCTTTTGGTTTGTATAACAAAAACGATTCTTCAAAAACCTGTTTTATCATTTCAGGGGTTTGCAAAATAGATTCCTGTATTCGTTTTGCGTAAACGATGCTAGAGGTAATATCTTTATTCTGTTCAGTTAATTTTTCGTTTTGTTCAATTAGTTTTCGCTCGCTGATTTTCTTTTCAGTGATATCGTAACCAACACCAATTAATTGATCATCGTTTAAATAAGAAATATTCCAACGCACCCATTTTTTCCGCCGTACGATGTTTTTAATAAGTGTTCAAACGTTTGCGTGGATACATTTCTGTCTTTAAACAAACCTAAAATTTTACGTTTCACTTCAATACCTTCAGGTTTCGAGAAACGTGTTGCTTCCCACCAGTTATAGCCCAATAGTTCATCGGATTTATAACCTAATAATTGCTGAGCCGGTTTACTCACGTAGTCGGCACTACCGTCGTTGTTTAAAACAACAATCAGAGCATTTAATTTATCCATGATCTGCTCCTGTATGTCAAGCGTTACCATGTGAATGGATTTTAGGGGGTTTGTAAAAGAAAATTAATTGAAAAAAGGAGACAATAATTAACACATACAATACCAGCGATTGATAAATCGCGGCGTATTGTTTAGAATAATAATATGTGTGTTAAATGTCATTACTTGGGACAAATGTATGAGTTTTTTTATAACTGCAAAATATTTTTTGGGTTTGATAATGAAATGGTAACAAAACAATTCAATTCTTCAAGTACTTTTTGGGCTGTAATCAGGGTTGATGCCTAGGTTTTTTTGATGGAGATTAGGCTGAAGATGAGAGGCGAGTTTCAATTTTACTTCTTTCCCTTTCTTTTCTGTCTTGATACAGAAAAGAAACAAAAGAAATCAAGACGCGGAATGCCCCGCACAATCTACGCGCTTCCGCCCGCGTCTAGCCAACGCACATTTTCCATATCTTCTTAATGATTTATGGAAGAGTTTGCGGAGAGACGTGGGCTGCCAGAAAATCTGTGCTAGGGGCGTAGCCTGTGCGGGGAATCAGATTTTCTTGTCCCGATAGCTATCGGGATTTGGTTACTTTTTTCATCAAGGAAAAAAGTGACTGGAAGAAACAAAGTTCAGCGGACAAACCTCCATTAAAGAAAAATCTCTCTTAGAGAATTTTTGTCCTACCTTTGAAGCACAATGCCAGAAAAACACGACATAAGAAACAAAGAAGACATCGAACTAATGATGCGAACATTTTACGGCTCATTATTAACGAACGAAAAAATAAGTCCAGTTTTTGCGAATACAAATTTTGAAGCGCACATGCCGCACATGATTGCGTTTTGGGCTTTTGTTTTGTTGGATGAAGAAGGGTATAAAACAAATGTGTTTGATAAACACGTCCACTTACATATAAAAGAAGAACATTTTGAAATTTGGTTAAGCCATTTTGAAAAAACCATCAACGATTTATTCTCCGGCGAAAAAGCCGAACTCGCCAAACAACGCGCCCAAACTATTGCTTATACTTTTAAAAGCAAATTGAAACAAATGGGGAAGTTGGGGTAGAGGAGATTTAAATAACTGTTTTTACTCTTATGGAAGAAGGAAAAAGTTAAGCCTGCCCCAATAGTCCCAATAGTTTTCGAAGAACTCTTTAAATTCTGAATTTTTTGGAAGGTTATTCTTTACGGCGTAAAGATTGTATTCTTCCTGAAGAGTGTAACTCATGGAATTCAGCTTTATTCACATCAAAGACAATATAGCAATTCTCGCAATCAGTAGAATTGAATCCCTGAAATTCGGCACATATTTTGTCACCAGCTAAAATGAATTTATTTATAAAAGCCTGTTTACCATTTCTGTTTGAATTTTCAATATAAGTACTCGCACCGTCGATATTTCCAATCTCATAATCGTTTCCAATAGGAATTCTTGCAAAATCGCCTAATCCCTTGTCACCCCAATAAGAAAACGAGTAAGCAACGAAAGTAATGGAAATAAAAGCTCCGCAGATTAACCACGTTATAAATTTTTTCCCCATGAGTTCTTTTGTCCAAGCGCTTGATGTCGTTCGAGAAAGAATAAAGACAAGTAAAAGAATAAGAGATGAATAAATTGTGGCTTGAATAACAATTTTAATGATTAGAAATATAAATCCTATTAAATAAAACATTTTATCCTAATGCAACACCGAACTAATCAAACTAATAAACTCCGCACGGGTTGTCTCTTTTAAAAATTCTCCTGTAAAAGCTGAAGTTGTAGTAACTGAATTTTGTTTTTGTACGCCGCGCATTTGCATGCAGAGGTGAGAACATTCCATAACAACAGCAACACCCATTGGGTTTAAGGTATCTTGTATGCAATCTCGTATTTCGTTGGTTAAACGTTCTTGTACTTGTAATCGTCTTGCAAAAGCATCAACTACTCTTGGTAATTTACTTAAACCAACAATATGTCCGTTGGGGATGTAAGCAATATGTACTTTTCCGAAAAATGGTAATAAATGGTGTTCACATAAACTGTACACTTCAATATCTTTTACAATCACCATCTGACTGTAATCTTCCTTAAACATCGCCGATTTTAAAATCTCAGCCGGATTTAAATCATATCCCTGCGTTAAATATTGCATAGCTTTTGCAGCGCGCACAGGCGTTTTTAATAAACCTTCGCGACTTTGATTTTCACCAACATCACTAATAATATTTTTATACATATCAGAAATTGAGTCAATCAACTTATCGTTGTATTGGTCAATTTTTTGTAACCCGTTTGGTCTAATTCAAATTCTTCGTTTAGCATTATTTACCTCCAAAATATTCTACGTAATTATTTTCAGTTTCGCACAGTTTTACGCTGTGTAATTCGGCGCCCATTTTTTTAATTTTCGGCATTAAAATATCCCAAATAAAAATAGCCATATTTTCAGTCGATGGCAATATGTTCATCAGTCCGGGAACATCCATATTCAGATTTTTATGGTCTAAAATTTCTGTAATATCCAGTTTAATTAAGTCGCCAAGGTCTTTTAAATTCACCACAAAACCGGTTTCTTTATTCACTTCACCTTTCACGGTGACGTATAATTCGTAATTATGCCCATGCCAGTTTTTATTGGCGCATTTTCCAAAAACCTCAAGGTTTTTAGCTTCTGTCCAAGTATCGTTATACAATTTATGAGCCGCGTTTAAGTGCTCTTTGCGGGTAATGTAAATCATGCCATAAATTTACGGATTATAGCGAGGCAAAATCCGTTTTATTTCAATTTTCTTGCTTCAAGCTGCATACTGTTTTTAGGCTCAATGGAACGGGTTTGAAGAGCTTTACGTTTTAAATTGGCGGTTGACTTTCAATTTTACTTTTTTCCCTTTCTTTTCTTGCTTGATCAAGAAAAGAAACAAAAGAAATCAAGACGCGGAATGCCACGCACAGTCTACGCGCCTCCGCCCGCATCTAACCAACGCACACCTTCCATATCATCTTTACGATTGAAAGAAGACTTTGCGGAGAGACGTGTGCAAGCTTGAAAATCTGTGCTAGGGGCGTAGCCTGTGCGGGGAATCAGATTTTCTTGTCCCGATAGCTATCGGGATTTGGTTACTTTTTGATCAAGCAAAAAGTGACGAGAAAGAAGAAAAATAGATAACGAAAAGCGAAAATGAAGAACGCCGCTTATTCAAAAACGTTCCATTAGCTATTTAAAAAAAGAAATCTTTAAGTGAAAACGACTTCGTAAATTGTTGCTTTAACAAAAGGTATAATCCTTAACTTTACCCTATGCCAAAAATATTAATAGTAGCAGCTACCAGACAAGAAATTGAACCTTTTCTTAGCACATTTGATATTGATGTGAGAGGGGATATTGGATTTTTTCCTAGTCGTTCGCATAATGGTTTAGCTGTTTTGATTACAGGTGTTGGGATGGTGAACACAGCTCATTTTATTGGTCGTTATTTTTTGAGCGCCTTTAATTTCACTATTAATGTGGGTATTTGCGGGGCTTTTAATAAGAACATTAAATTGGGTGAAGTGGTGAATGTGGTGGAAGATTGTTTAAGTGAAATGGGTGCTGAAGACGGAAATGATTTTATAAAATATCCTGATTTGAATTTAGGCGGAACCAATCGTTTTGAATACCGTTTGGATGATGAAGTGGATATGATTGATGAATTGAAAAAAGTGAAAGGCATTACGGTAAATACAGTTCATGGCAACGAAGAAAGTATTAAAAGAGCCATAAAATTATTTAATGCCGATGTAGAAAGTATGGAAGGTGCCGCGTTTTTCAGAGGCTGCGAACATTTACCCGGCTCTTGTATTCAAATTCGTGCCGTTTCAAATTATGTTGAGAAACGCGATAAAAGCAAATGGGAAATTCCTCTCGCCATAAAAAATGTAAATGATTTTGTGATAAAATTAGTGGAGGATTTACAGAAATGAAGTTGACAATAGGATATTCTCCTTGTCCGAACGACTGTTTTATTTTCGATGCTATGGTGCATGGAAAAATAGATACAGAAGGTTTGGAATTTGAAGTGGTGATGGAAGATGTGGAAGCTTTAAATCAAAGAGCCTTTAAATCAGAATTAGATATTACGAAATTGAGTTTCCATGCGTTTTTATACGTGCAGGAGAATTACATTTTATTGAGAAGTGGCAGCGCTCTCGGTTTTAATTGCGGACCTTTGTTAGTTAAAAGTTCAAAGTTGAAGGTTCAAAGTTTGGATGAAGCAAGAATTGCAATTCCGGGAAAAAACACAACGGCCAATTTTATTGTCGTTAGCCTATCCGAATGCAAAAAATAAAACAGAAGTTTTATTCAGCGAAATCGAACAAGGCGTTTTGGATGGAAAATACGATGCGGGATTGATTATTCATGAAAGCAGATTCACTTATGAACAAAAAGGTTTAAAGAAAATAATTGATTTAGGGGAATTTTGGGAAAGCTTAATTCACGCACCGATTCCATTGGGAGGAATTGTGGCAAGACGAAATTTTGATAATGAGCTTCTCCAAAAAGTAAACAGAATAATTAAAAAAAGCGTGGAGTACGCTTATGCAAATACACCTGATGTAATGCCTTATGTAAAGCAACATGCGCAGGAAATGAGTGAAGAGGTGATGAAAAAGCATATTGGACTGTACGTAAACGAATTTTCGATAGATTTGGGAGAGAAAGGCAAAGATGCAGTGGATATTTTATTTAAAAAGGCACTGGAACAAAAATTAATTACTAAAATTACAGAACCAATCATCATACAATAAAATGTCAAAATTTTTAATAGCGGGTTTAGGAAATATCGGTGATGAATACGCCCATACCCGCCATAATATTGGTTTTGATGTTCTCGATCATCTTGCAAAAGAAGCGGGAGTAAAATTCACCAGCGGACGATTAGCCGATGTTGCTGAAATGAAATACAAAGGCAAAACATTGATTCTAGTTAAACCTACAACTTATATGAACTTAAGTGGAAAAGCCATTAATTATTGGTTGCAAGCCGAAAAAGTTTCAGTCGAAAATTTAATGGTTGTGGTTGATGAATTAGCTTTACCATTGGGGAAAGTGAGAATCGGCCCAAAAGGAAGTGATGGCGGACACAACGGATTAAAGAATATTCAGGAAACATTAAATACCAGTAATTATCCGCGTTTACGTTTCGGTATTGGTAACGAATTTGGAAAAGGTTATCAAGTGGATTACGTTTTAGGAAAATGGAGTGACGAAGAACAAAAAATATTATCAGAGCGTATAAAATTAGCAGCCGATGCTGTAAAAGCATTTGCCTTTGGTGGTTTGCAAAATTGCATGAATACTTATAATCCCAAATGAGAAAGTTTAAAAAATATTCTCTCCTCCTAACACTTTTCTTCTCCTTCACGATTTCAAAAGCACAATTCAGTGGCTATACGTTTTGCAATTGGGATAAGATCACTTTCAATCCGAAATACATTCCAACAAATGAAGACACGGCTATTATATTTATCAGCGTAAGAGATTATTTCCCTGATAAAACAGAGTTCATGGGTTACGAATTAGACTCAACTCCTGCGCTTCATTACTTCAGTATTTACTTCAATCGCAACAAATGGATTTGTGTACCGAGACTAAATCTGGAAGAGGCTTTTACAGGTGCCTCCAAAAATAAAGACATGGTAGTTTACGGAGAAGGAATGGGAAAAGATTTTACCGGAGATGTGGATAGAGCGACACGTTTGACAAGAGTTTATGACGTTACAACGGTAATGTTTGATTGGCCAACCTACAGACCAAATTTAAGTGGTGGAAAAAATTATAGAAAAGCGAGATTGCAAAGTACTGAAGTCGCTAAAAGGATGTGTGATTTTTTACGGAGCTGGAAAAAATAAAACCAACTGTAAAAGCGGATTCACTCAATCTTACATTACTGCTTCATAGTTTGGGGAATCGATTGTTGAAAGAAGCGGTAACGAATAATCTCATTACTTTAAAAACAAAATTATTCCATCACATTGTTTTAAATGCGCCATGCGTAAAAAAACGCGGGCATAAAAAGTGGCTCGAGAAACTGAACATACAAGATGAAATTTATTTAACCCGTAATAACAAAGACCGCACTTTAAATTTAGCAAGATTAGCAGGATTTACAGAACAATTAGGAAGGCATTGGGGCGCGGCCAAAGCGAAGAACGCGGTTTATCTGAATTTGAGTCCCGTTTTAGAAAAAGAGCACAATTATTTTTTAATGACCAATGTTTTGGCGAGACATCTTGATATCAAAGCTATTTATTCTGATATTTTCCATAATAGAACGATAAATTTCGACAACGAAACGCTATTTATAAAACAAAATAACGGTCGTGTTATTAATCTGAAAAGACCGGACACAGAGGGGAAAGATATTAATATCGGTATAAGCATTGGTTCATAGCTAAATTTCACATTTTTCCCTTAAATAGTTATCTTTGCCCCTTATGCAAAACTGGACTTACTTAGTTTATCTTTTCTTCAGCAAACGCAAATTGATTTTCACGTTTTTAGTGATTGGCCTTTGTGGTTTGTTGGGATATTACGCTAGTAAGATAAAATTGGAAGAAGACATTACTCGTTTCGTTCCGCGGGATAAGAATACAGCTTCCATTAACAGTATACTCGAGAATCTGAAATCAAAGGACAAGCTTGTTATTCATCTAACATCAACTTTAGGCGATAATACAGAGAAATTAGTGGAGACTGCAGATTCGGTTTATTCTGCTCTGCAAACATTACCAAAGGAATCGTATTCCGACATCACTTATAAAATATCCGACAACACGATGCAAAGTGTTTATGATATTTTCTATAATAACTTACCGTTTTTCCTATCAGATAAAGATTATTCACGGATTTCTAATTTAATTTCTGCCGACAGTATTCAATACACTTTAAGAAAAGATTACGAAGCATTATTGAGTCCTTCGGGAATGGTATTGGGGAAATTCATTAAACGTGATCCTTTAAATATTGTTCCGCTCGCTCTTAAAAAAATGGAGAGCATTAAATTGGATGAAAACTTCGAAACGCACGATGGCGCTATTGTCACCAAAGATCATAAGCATTTATTAATGTTCATCACTCCAGCTTTTGCTTCGAATGAAACAGGGAAGAACAAACCATTAATTGATTTTGTAAAAAACACTTCTAAAAAACTAAGTACCAATGAAATTACCATCGAACCTTTTGGAGCTTGTATGGTTTCATTGGGAAATGCGGAGCAATTGCGAAAGGATACAACTTTAACAACAACAATAACTATCATTTGTATTGCTTTGTTGATTGGTTTGTATTTTAAAAATGTATTGCCGATTGTGTTTATTTTCTTACCTGTTGTATTTGGAATGACATTTTCACTGGCCATGTTATTTTTATTTAAAGGGGTTGTTTCTGCAATTGCCGTTGCTGCAGGTGCAGCTGTTTTAGGAGTGGCGATTAATTATAGTCTGCATTTTTTTACCCATTACAAACATACCAGAGATGTTAAAGAAACGATTTCGGATTTAACTGTACCAATGTTGATTGGCTGTACAACAACTGTTGGTGCGTTTTTTGGTTTGGTGTTTACTAAGAGTGAAGCTTTACATGATTTCGGACAATTTGCAGCTTTTAGTTTAATTGGCGCATTGTTGTTTTCAATATTTGTTTTGCCACAATTATTAAAATTCTCTTTCAGAAATAAAGCCATTGAAACAGAACATAAGGAGACATTCTTAGATAAATTAGTTTCTTATCGTTTAGATAAAAACAAAATTGTAGTTGTTTCTTCATTGGTAATTACTATTGCACTTTGTTTTTTCGCTTCTAACGTTGGATTTGAAACAGACATGAATAAAATGAGTTTCATGGATGAAGAAACCCGTTTAGCAGAAAAGCATTTAGATGAAGTGAACAATTTCGCGGCCCGCTCAGTTTATGTTTTTGCAACAGGCAAAACTACAGAGGAGGCGATGCAATTAAATGAATTCGTTTACAAAAAGCTCGTTTCATTAAAGCAAGCGGAACAAATAAAAAAGTAAGTTCTATTGCGGTTATTCTTCCTTCAGAAAAGCAACAGCAAGAGAAATTAGCAAAATGGAATGCATTCTTCAGTAAAGAGACAAAAGACAGTATTCAAGCAAATATTATTAAGTATGGTGCTGACTTAAAATTCAAACCGGAGGCTTTCTCTTCGTTTTATGAAGTGTTGAATAAAAATTATTCTGCAATTGATAAAGCCGAAGGAGACTCGCTAAACAAATTATTGTTGAAGGATTGGACGGCCAACGTTAATGGAAAACCAAGTATTGTAACTCACGTAAAAACGGATGCTGATAAACGTGAGATTATTTATAAGTTATTCGCCAATAACGAGAATATAGTTGTGTTTGATAAGCAACATTTAACCTCTCAGTTCGTCGATGTGATTAGCTCTGATTTCTCAACCATACTTTGGATTACCTCCATTTTAGTATTCGGTTTTATGTTGGTGTCGCACGGTCGAATTGAAATGGCGGTAATTAATTTCTTGCCAATGTTTATTTCGTGGCTATGGATTTTAGGTTTTATGGGCATTTTTGGAATCAAGTTTAATGTCATCAATATTATTATCTCCACTTTTATTTTTGGTTTGGGCGATGATTATTCCATTTTCATTATGGATGGCTTAACCAACGAATACAAATACGGCAAGAAGAATTTAGGAAGCTACAAAACATCAATTTTACTATCTGCTTTAACTACCATCATTGGAATAGGGGGGGTTTTAATTTTCGCTGAGCATCCTGCTTTAAAATCAATTGCTGTCATAGCTATTTTGGGAATGTTTTGCGTGGTGTTTGTTTCTTTTATTGTACAACCGCTCATTTTTAATTGGATGGTCTTGAATAGAAAAAACCGTGGTTTGCAACCTTACACAGCAAAATATTTATTGATTACGGTATTAGGATTTGTGATGTTTGTTGTGATATCTTCCCTGTTAACTGTAATCGGAGCTATTATTAAATTTTTCCCTGCACCAAAGAAGAAACGTAAATTGGCGTTCCACTATGTCTTAGCCTATTCATTCAGAATGGTACTTGCTGCTTTTGTGAATGTAAAGAAGAGAATCATTAATCCTGAGAAAGAGAAATTTGAAAAGCCCGCATTAATCATTGCGAATCACCAATCACATATTGATTTGGCTTTAACATTACAATTGCATCCAAAAATTATTGTGTTCACCAATGATTGGGTTTACAATTCTCCATTCTACGGTTGGATTGTGAAGATGGCAGATTATTATCCGGCCTCTGAAGGTGCCGAAAATGCTTTGCCGAAGCTGGAAGCGTTGATTGCTGATGGTTATTCTATTTTAATTTTCCCGGAAGGAACAAGAAGTATAACAGGCGATATTGGTCGTTTTCACAAAGGTGCATTTTTAGCAGCTGAAAAATTAAATTTGGACATTCTTCCCATATTAATTCACGGAGCAGGAGATGCAGTAACAAAGAATGATTTCCATTTTAAAGATGGTGCTTTAACGGTAAAATATTTACCAAGAATAAAAGTAAGAGACACAAAATTCGGAACTACTTATCAGGAAAGAACAAAAGCTATTTGTCATTACATGCGTGCCGAATACGAATTGATGCTTGAGGAATTTGCGCCAACGAAATATTACCGCTCACGCTTGATCAATAATTATATTTATAAAGGTCCGCTTGTGGAATGGTATTGCAGGGTGAAAACCGCCATGGAAGGCAATTATAAATTATTTGAAAGCTTAATGCCGAAGAAGGGAAAAGTTGTTGATGTTGGTTGTGGCTATGGTTTTTTACCTTACATGTTATTATTCAAAAGTCGTCATCGCGAAATCTTAGGTTTAGATTACGATGAAGAAAAGATTGCCGTGGCTCAAAACTGCGCGAGCAAACGAGATAACATAAATTTTGAAACTGCTGACGCAACAACTTATGAATTTCCTTACGCCGACGGCTTCATTATAAGCGATGTGTTGCATTATTTAAAACCTGAGCAACAAGTAAACGTTATTGAAAAACTAGCTCAGAAAATTAATAAGAATGGCGTTCTGGTTATACGTGATGCTGACGCAGATTTAAAAACCCGTCAGGCCGGAACAGCCTACACCGAATTTGTGAGCACCACAGTTTCCGGCTTCAATAAAACAAACGATTCGGGTTTGCATTTTGTAAGCGGAAAATTGATAAAAGACACGATTGCTAAATTCCCAAATTTGGTGTTAGAAGTATTGGATACTACTAAGCTGACTTCCAACATTATTTACGTGGTGCGCAACCCTGAATAGTTAATAATTTCCCCTTTTAAAATCCGATAAAATTGCCTTATTTTAGGTTTTAGAACCTATTGATAGAACTATGGCAAAAACGAAATCTATATTGAACGATAAATCCTTAAAATTCTTAAAGGATTATTTAAATAATGCATCACCAACCGGATTTGAATCGCCTGGACAAAAAATGTGGTTGAATTATATCAAGCCTTACATTGATGATTATTTTGTGGATACTTACGGAACTGTTGTTGGTGTAATTAATCCAAAAGCGCCGTACAAGGTTGTTATTGAAGCCCACGCAGATGAAATTTCATGGTTTGTTCACTATATAACTAAAGATGGATTTATTTATTTACGTCGTAATGGAGGAAGTGATCATCAAATTGCGCCTTCAAAACGTGTAAATATTCATACTGATAAAGGAATTGTAAAGGGAGTTTTCGGTTGGCCGGCTATTCACGTACGTGATGCTGCTAAAGAAGAAACTCCTACATTAAAAAATATTTTCTTAGACATCGGTTGTACTTCCGATAAAGAGGTTGCTGCATTAGGAGTTCATGTTGGTTGTGTAATTACTTACGAAGATGAATTCATGGAATTAAACAACCGTTATTATGTTGGTCGCGCCTTAGATAACCGCATTGGCGGTTTTATGATTGCGGAAGTGGCGAGATTATTAAAAGAGAAAAAAGACAAATTACCTTTCGGTTTATATATCGTTAACGCGGTACAAGAAGAAGTTGGTTTAAACGGCGCAACTATGATTGCCAGAAAAATAAAACCTGATGTGGCTATTGTAACAGATGTTTGTCATTGTACACAAAGTCCTATGATGAATAAAATTACCAGCGGTGATCAGGCTTGTGGTAAAGGTCCTGTTTTAAGTTATGCTCCAGCCGTTCAAAATAATTTATTGAAATTAGTAATTGATACAGCAAAGAAAAATAAAATTGAATTTCAACGTCAAGCTGCTTCTCGTGCAACAGGAACAGATACAGATGCGTTTGCATACAGTACAGATGGAATTGCATCAGTGTTGATTTCTCTTCCTTTACGTTACATGCACACCACAGTTGAAAGTGTACACAAGCAAGATGTGGAAGATGTTATCAAACTAATGTACCACTCACTAAAAACAATAAAAAACAATCAGGATTTCAGATATTTGAAATAGTTCAAAAATCTTAAATTTTAAATCTTTCGATGGCGATACTAGGTTCAATAATAAAACGTGCAATAACCTTAAGGAGGGGAATTCCTCAGAGAAAAAGTACGTATAAACGTCAGGTACGTGAATTACGTAAACTATTATTGAAAGCGCAGAATACCGCGTTTGGACAAGAATATCAATTTGACAAATTATTATTGGAAGAAGATCCTATTACAGCCTATCAAAAGACTGTTCCAATATTTGATTATCAAACTATGTACGATAAATGGTGGAAGCGTTCATTGAACGGAGAAGCTTATATCACTTGGCCCGGTACTATAAAATATTTTGCCTTAAGTTCAGGTACATCCGAAGCAGCGAGTAAGCATATTCCTGTTACTAAGGAAATGATTAAGTCGATACAACGCGGTACTCTGAAGCAGATCTTATCTACCCTACATTATAAATTACCTAATGAAATTTATGAGAAGCGTATTTTGATGGTAGGTGGAAGTACAAACTTAAACTATAACGGTAAACATTATTCAGGTGATTTAAGCGGTATCACAACAGGAACTCAACCGAAATGGTTTCAGAATTTTACTTTACCCGGAAATAAAATCCGATCTAAATCTAAATGGGAAGATAAACTTCATGATATTGTTGTGAATGCAAAAGACTGGGATGTTGGTTTTATTTGTGGCGTGCCTGCTTGGGTGCAAATTTTATTTGAACGCATCATAAAACATTATAATGTAAAAACAGTTCATGATGTGTGGCCTAATCTCCGCATTTTTGTTCACGGTGGTGTTGCCATTTTGCCCTATAAAAGTAGTTTAGAAAAACTAACTGCGTTCCCTCTTATTTATTGTGATACCTATTTAGCATCAGAGGGCTTTTTCGCTTATCAGGAACGTCCTAATGAACATCAAGCAATGAAATTGATGTTTGACAACAAAGTGTTTTTTGAGTTTATTCCATTTAACGAAGATAATTTTGATGCTGACGGTGTTTTAAAACCGAATCCTACTGTGTTAGATGTTAGTGAAGTGGAGTTGGATAAAGACTACGCCATCATTATCACCAATTGCGCAGGAGCTTGGCGTTATATTTTAGGTGATACGGTTAAGTTTACAGATTTACGTCGCTGCGAAATAATTGTAACGGGACGTATTAAGCATTTCTTAAGCATGTGCGGCGAGCATTTATTGGTTGATAATATGAACCGCGCTGCAAAATTAACAGCAGATGAATTAGGATTGGAGATAAATGAATTTTGTGTGGCCGGTGTTCCGTACGAAAATCTATTTGCACATCATTGGTATGTGGGTGTAAATAAACCAACAGATGAAAAAATATTAAGAGAAAAGATTGACAAACATTTAGAAGAATTAAACGACGATTATAAAGTAGAACGTACAGCGGCTTTAAAGGAAATTATAGTTACCGTTTTACCAGATGAAGTGTTTTTAGAATTTTTAGCCTCCAAAAATAAATTAGGCTCTCAACATAAATTCCCGAGAGTAATGAAAGGGAAGATGTATGAAGACTGGATATCGTTTTTGGAAAAAAGAAAATAGTAAGTGATATTAAGTTTAATATATCAAACCATTATTATGGTGATTTTGCTGACCTTTTCGTTTGGGCCGGCATTTTTTGCATTAATAAATACAGCTATTAAGTACGGTTATAAATCGGGTTCTTTATTGGCGGTTGGGGTTATATTAAGTGATTTCTTTTTATGTTTATTGGTAATTTTTTTGGTTCATTTCGGCGCTGAAAATTTATTGCAGGATGAAAAAAATCAACGTTTCGCGGGAATTTTAGCCGGTATTATTTTAATTGTATTTGGTGCTTTTTATTTCAAAAAGCCTGCTGCTAAAACGGATGCAAGTATAGAAATTCAGGCGCCTTCACCCTCAGTACTTTTATTTAAAGGTTTTTTTCTTAATCTGTTTAACCCCGCTGTTTGGTTTTTATGGATAGGTAACGTAACTGCAATCAGTAAAACTTTGCAATATTCAATTTTGAAAATGATAATTTACTTCTCAATTTTGTTAGGCCTGACATTGTTAGTGGAAATATTTAAGGTTTCGTTGGCAGAGAAACTAAAACGTGTATTAACCAAAAAGATTATGCAAACTGTTAACTACGGAACCGGTATTGGTTTAATGGTTTTCGGGATAATTTTAATTTACAACCACTTTTTTGAGCACTAATGAGCGACGATAAATTCAAGGACCTGCGAAAAACGCTAAGCGAAACCCAATCGTATCCTACAGTTTACATGTTTAAATTTATAATGGATGCAGAACATCGTAAGATAGCATTGATAGAAAATTTATTTAGTGAAAACGCGGAAATCTACACGAAGGATAGCGATAAAGGTAAATACATCAGCATAACCGTAAAAGAAGTGATGATGAGTACTGATGAAATTATCGCGATTTATACTAAGGCCTCCGAAATAAAAGGAGTGATGTTGTTATAATGCCGGTTTACTCAATTTCAAATACTAAAATTGCAATTACTGTAAATTCGTTTGGCGCCGAGTTAATTTCTTTAAAAAGTAACTCAACCGAATTATTTTGGCAAGCTGATAAAACGGTTTGGCCTAGACATGCACCCATTCTTTTTCCAATTGTTGGAAAACTGAAGGAGAATAAATTCAAGTACAATAATGCGGAATATAATTTAAGTCAGCACGGTTTTGCGCGCGACAAGGAATTTGCTTTAGTAGAGCAAAGTGAAAATGTATTAGAGTTTGAATTAACTGCTAGTGAGGAAACATTAGAAATATATCCCTTTCATTTTTCGTTGAGAATTCGGTATGAATTAAGTGACGCAACATTAGCAGTAAAATATTTAGTGTTTAATCCTGATAAAACTGATTTATTATTTAGTATTGGTGCCCATCCCGGATTTAATTGTAAACGTTTGGAAGGGGAAACTCTAAATGATTTCTATTTGGAATTTAAAAGCAATAACCACCTTACCATTGAAAAATTAAAAGATGGTTTATTAAGTGGAGAAACTTCAATTATTAAATTGGATTCAGGAAAACTCCAATTAAGTACTGAACTTTTTGAAAATGATGCTTTGGTGTTTAAAAATACCCAGATAGAAGAAATAAAATTATGTTCAACGAAATCCAAACAGCAAATCAAACTTAATTGTAAAAACTGGCCTTATTTCGGAATTTGGTCAAAGAAGGGAAGCGATGCTTTTGTTTGTTTGGAGCCTTGGTACGGGATTACAGATTCAGTTGGTTATAACGGAAATTTTGACTTAAAAGAAGGGGTTATTCGGCTACAACCATATCAAAGTAGTGAATACATTTTTTCGGTTCAAATTACTTAGACTTTTTCCCTAAGATGTATTTTCGTTGATTGAAATTATAGTTTAGACCAATCATGAATCTTCCGGCATTTTGAAGGTTGTAAGTGTTGGTTTCTTCAAAAATTCTGAACTGATACCCTAGATTTAATCCAATGTTCTTATAATTGAAATCAAGTCCCGGACCAAGCAACAAGGAATTCATTTTCGTGCCTTTTTGAAGAACATTATTTACAAGTAAACCGTTCGTATATTCGTAATAGCTTTGTACTGATGGGATAATCAATACTTTTTTTACCTGCAATTTTAAAAAAAGATTAAAATAACCTGATAAACTATTATCAATTTTTTCTTTGTAGTAATTGCTTCCGTTTATTTTGTACATAGTATTTAAGCTTAATCCAACTTTACGGTAGCCAAGGATATAATTTAAATAGGCAAAGTAATCTACACTTCCCGTTCCGGTTTGCAATAGAAGGGGAATTCTTTCATTCAAATCGTTTTTAGCATAGTAATTGCCACTTGGAATTTTCAGGCCTACACCCGAAATTAATCGGTGCTGAAACTTGCGCTCTTCAATTTTTCTTATTAGATGATAGCCAATAAAAAAAGTGGGATCACCAATTCCTATCGTTTCGCTTGTTAGGGTGTCTTCTTTACTTTTATTGTGATTAAAAGGAAGAATTGCATTCAATTCTATTCGTTTATGAATAAAATATTTTGCCCGTAATTCGTAAGTTTTATAGGATTCGTAATCTTTACTTGTATATTCTCTAATATAACCAGGCGATGTGTGATGGTCGCCATGAGCTACTTTATAAGCTCCGGGAGCGAACATATTGCTTCTCTGTTGATATGCTCTGTAGCCATTAAATGCTCGGTATCTGTGTAAAAGCGAAATCTGACTTTGGTTATCGTAGGGCGTAATACCCATAAAGCATCCGCAAATATCACAAGCGTTTACAGAAAGTGAGACCATAAAAAACAACGCAAGTACAACTTGTTTTGTTTTAATCGCCTTCGGTAATGTAAATATCAATGTCTTTGTCTTCATTTGTTCTTAAATTTAATCCAACTCCACCTACAACATTATAGGGAGGAGGAATGCCGTAATCTTTTCCAACGGCAAATAAATAATATTGTCCTTTGTAAAAGTTTAAATGGAAACGTCCGTTTTCATCAGCTGTAACATAAGTATCATAAACTGACAAGTCGGTTCCCGGAAACTCTTTTGAGTTGTACTTAATATAAATTTTAGCATCAGCTATTTTTTTACTATGATGATAAACTGTACCCTGAACATCACTTTTACCTCCCATTTGATTCTTTTTGCAAGAAAAATTCAGGAAAAGAAAAATGCTAATTGAAATTATCAGGTTTATGTTTCTCATTAATTTGGGTCTTTAAATCGTTCGTCGTATAAAAAGGAGTAATCACTAAGTGTACCAAGGAAACTTATAATATCAAGCTTTTCTTGTTCAGTAAGAACAATTCCTCCCAACAAGAAAGGATCAAGTGTTGCTGAAGTCTGAACACCTGTATGATAATGGTCGAGTACTTGTTTTAAAGTTGTAAACCGTCCATCATGCATGTAAGGCGCAGTTTGTAAAATATTTCTTAATGTTGGCACTTTAAATTTGTATCTGTCACTAGGATCTGAGGTAATATGAGCTCTTCCGGAATCATTAAGAATTGGGTTAATACTTAAACCATTGTTACGAAATGAAAAATCTGTTAGTAATGGTTCGGTGTGACACTGACTGCACTTAGCTTTAAATAAATTGTAACCACTGGTTTGTTGTGCTGAAAACTCGCCACCTTGAGCTCCGTTTACATGTAAGTCGTACTTACTTTTATAGCTATACAACATTCCCATAAATTGAGCCAATGATTTAAAAATTCTTTCGGTGTTTACCTCTTCTGTTCCAAATGCGTTTTTAAACAAGCTTTTGTATTTACTTGAATTCGATAATTTAGAAACAACATTCGTCATGTTATCATCCATCTCAACAGGATTAGTAATTGGAGCTAATGGTTGTACTTCAATATGATTAACGCCACCATCCCACATAAAAGAGGGATGCCAATTTAAATTGAATAAAGGTGGAGAATTTCTAGTACCAAATAACCCATCTATACCATGGCTCAGGCTATGATCTAAGTGAGCAAAGGCAGCGAATTGTTGGTGGCAGCTTCCGCATGAAATAGTGTTATCACGCGACAACATTTTTTCATAGAAGAGAGTTCTGCCCAATACAAATCCGTCAGCCGTTAAAGGATTATTTTGAAATTGATACACAGGTTGTGGCCAACCCTGAGGAACTACCTGCCGGATATTATCGGCAGGTAGTTCGGGTTTTATTTCAGGGTCTACTTTACACCTTGTAAATACAAATACCAGAATTGGAAGAAGTATGTACGTTATGCGTTTCATTAATTATGAATGTGTTCTACTGTAAACATATCCGCATAATTATCCGCAATACCTTTTGCTGCTGCACCCGGCATGTGAATAGTATGAGTTGTTCCAAAATTTGTTGTATTCGGAGATTTAAACCACTGCGACAAATCTGTTTTTATATGAACTTCAGGTGTAGCTGTTGTACTAACATTTGCAGTTTCAGTACCAAAACTCGGACTAACAGTTTTTAATGTACTGTTAGCGCCTTGAAAACCGCCAACATGAAATGTAAGGGCTTTAGATGTTGCTCCTGATTGAGGTGATGTGCCTTCCAGTTTTGCCATAATGTAGCCACTGCTCCAGCTCCAAAACATTCCTTTTGTTGGATCCAGGTCGCCTGACTGCACTCCTGAAACGTTTCTTGCCGAGTCGACACCAATCATGAATGTTACTGCTTTGTAGCTTCCAACAGGAACATTCGGAATAGTTAATACTAAACTTGTAGCTGAGCTATGATCAATTAAATGGTAACTGTTTGGCTCAGTATAAGTGCTGTTATCATTTTTAGTAAGTACAACATTGCTTATGTAGTATTTAAAAGTACTCACTTTAAATGTATCTCCGTTTGCGTTAAGGTAGTTTTGCGTATTAAATACTAAAGCAGTAGTATCCACCATTGCTTCGAACTCAAGTTTTAATGAGCCTGTTGTAGCTGCAGGAGTTTCATCATGGGTATGCTCGGGTTCTACCGGGTCTTTTTTACATGATAATACAACAAGAGATGTTATTGCTAAAATTGCTAGAATTTTTGTTTTCATAATTTTATTTTTTGTTTAATTTTTTTATAAGACGCACCACATCGCGGTAATACTTTATATAAATAAAAAGCATTACCAATGCGATACTAATTAATAGTTTCATTGGAAAATAGTTTAATAAGTTAATAAATAGGAGAGTAACTTAACTTACTTGCGGAGGATGAAAAATGGATGAATTAATCAAGTAGATAAACTTGGTTTGAGAGAAAATAATATTTTCGGAGAGGATACTTAGATTTGAAAGAAGCCAACTGTATTGACCGGTAAAGAGAAAATCTTCAGATTTTTCTTTTGGTATATTTGGTGTAGGATTTTCCGTTTTCTCTACTTTTTCTAGGGATTCTTTTAAACAGCAATTACCTTCGCAATCATTATCTACAATCTCTTTTTTTACACAAAGGTTTTTTGCTATATAGTCTTGATTAATCTTAAAATTAATAAGGATTACAAGTTTTGAACCAGTTTGATACAAAAACGCTGAAAGTAGCAATATAGAAATGAATTTTTTCAACGCTACAAATATAGTAATTGAATTCAAAGGATTTCAAAATAATTTGTACTTTAGTATTGTCCCTCGAGTGCCGTTCTGGTTCTAAATAACTGTTTTCGAATAAAATGTATAAAGTTTGAATGAAAAGCGAAAAGGCTATAATATTAAAATTACAAGAAGAAATTAAACGGTTAAAAAGCGAAAACAAAGCGCTTAAGAATTCCTCGTTAAAAAAAGATTTAAAACCAAAAGTTAAAGCGCCTAAACCATTTGCTCCCATTTTTGAGAAAGCAGAAAAAATTGTTGGTGAATATTTCAAGGACTTAAAATTTGCACCATCAAAAGGAACTATTGAAATTAATGATGAACGTTATGTGTTAGTGCGCGCTTCAGCGTTGTCATACGACTTCTTAAATTCATTTAAACAGTTGTATAGTGATAGGGGCGAAGATGAAGCCATCAATATCGCGAAAAACATTTTGTTTGACATTGCTCACGTTATTGGATTAGAAGATGCGCGCAACTTCCATAAAAAAATGAAGTTGAAAGATCCTATCAGTAAATTATCGGCAGGACCAATTCACTTCGCTTATTCTGGTTGGGCGTTTGTGGATATTTTACCTGAGAGTAAGCCGAGTCCGGATGAAAATTATTTTTTAAAATACAATCATCCTTTTTCATTTGAGGCTGATAGTTGGATACGCGCCGGAAAAAAATCAAAGGTTCCTGTTTGCATCATGAACTCCGGTTATTCGAGCGGTTGGTGCGAAGAAAGTTTTGGAATTCCTTTAACTGCGGTTGAAATTTCTTGTCGTGCTAAAGGTGATAAACATTGTACGTTTATAATGGCACCGCCCAATAAAATTGACAAATATCTTAAACTGGATAAGAAAAAGCAGACGGATTTATCGGTATCTATTCCTTCTTTTCTGGAGCGTAAAACCATCGAAGAAAAAATTAAAGCTTCCTTTACCGAGAAAGAAGTTTTAATTAAAGAAGTTCATCACCGTGTAAAAAACAATCTTCAAATTGTTTCCAGCTTATTAAGTTTACAAGCGGATAGTATTTCTGATAAACAAGCAAGAGATAAGTACATCGAAAGTATTGGTCGCATAAAATCGATGGCCATTATTCACGAGCAGTTATACCGTTCTAAAAATCTCTCTAAAATTAATGCGGAGGAATATTTTTCTGAATTGGTTCGCTTTATTTCTGAAACTTATAATGTAAACAGTGATGTAAAAGTGAATCTGAAAATAAAAGTAAGAGAGAAATTTATTGATATTGATAAAGCTATTCCATGTGGTATTATCATTAATGAATTATTATCAAATGCCTTTAAATATGCTTTCCCAAATGATAAAAGTGGTGAAGTAAAAGTGGAATTACGCTCTATTGTAAATCCAAATTACCATTGCCGTTTAATTGTGGCTGATAATGGAGTAGGAATAAAAGGAAAAATCAATTTCAAAAACCCTGATACTTTAGGGTTACAATTAATAAATTCATTAACCGATCAATTAGACGGTAAATTGGAAGTGAATAAGGAAAAGGGAACAAACTTTACATTTTTCTTTTAATCAACTAACGTCTTTACAGGCGTGCAAACTCCGTTCTCGCAAACGTAACATTTTAATCTATCGTTAAAGATGTAAGGTTTGTAAATCGATTTATTCAATAGCATTCTTAAACATTCCTGAACACCTTCAATAATACTTGGGTGAGGATGCATCATCTCTGCTAATTCGCGAATACCTTGATTGGTATGAATTAAATAAGCAACACCTTGTATGGCGCTACTTGCATGTTCTCCAACCACACGCATGCCTAAAATACGCATGCCATTATCGTTGGTGACAATAATTTTAAAGAAGCCTTTAGTTTTTCGCATCGCAATGGCGCGCGCGTTTGTGCTGTAATCTAATTTCACAACTTTATGCGGAATATTTTTCGCCACTAATTCTTGTTCGTTCATCCCAACAGCAGCAACTTCAGGATTTAAGAACATAATGGTAGAAATATTTTTATAGGTAAGCGGTTTAACTATTGGCCCAAACATTCTTACAACTGCATGTCTACCTTCGCGTTCGCCAACATTTACTAATGCAATTTCAGTGGTTGCATCTCCTGCTACATAAATATTACTGATATTGGTTTGTGTATCGTCGTCCCAAATACTGCCGCGTTCATTTAATTTAACGCCTACATTTTCTAAGCCCATATTTTCAACATTGGCAACACGGCCAATGGAAACTAAACATTTTTCAACACGGATAATTTCTTTACGGCCGTCTTTATATTCCAATTCGTATTCAACACAACCTTCTTTTATGTCCATCCGTTTTAAAGAAGCGCCGCTATGAATAACAGCTCCATGTGCTACTAAACTATCTGAAACAACTTTAGCAACATCTCCATCCTCGAATGGTAAAATACGATCGGCTTTATCTATTAAATAAACTTTTGTTTGTCCGAGGTTCGAAAATATAGTCGCGAATTCACAACCAATAACACCGGCACCCAATACAACAATACTTTTTGGAAGTTCTTTAATGTTCTTAACACCATCACTTGTGAGAATAATTTTTTCGTCAACAGTAATGTTATTCGGAATTCTTGGTCTGCTTCCGGTTGCAATTAAAATAAAATCAGCGCTGACTTTTTTTACAGAGCCATCATCTTTTGTAATTTGAATAGTATTCTTATCAATAAAATAAGCGAAACCTTTTTCGTAAAAAAATAAACGGTTCTGGAATTTTTGTAAAAGTTGTAAGTGAACCGTCATTTGTGTTTTGCGTTCAAACACCGCTTCGTTCACTGTTTTCTCCATTTCCTGAAAATTCACTTTGTAATCCGGGATCATTTCACGGATAGAAGAAACCTTCATCGAATATTCCCACAAGGTTTTTGAAGTTAGTACACCATCATAAACACCTGCACCACCAATTTTTTTCTTTTCAATAAGTAATACTTTCTTACCAAAATCAACAGCCCGCATTGCAGCTGCATAACCACTGGGGCCTCCGCCAATAACTATAAGATCGAAATGTTCCATAAGATGTTCTGTGAAATTACTATTTTTAGAGTTTATTGAGCAATTAAATTTAAGTGAGAAATTTTTATTTGATAATTCTGTTTTTTGGCCTGTCCCGGTTTAGTACGGCGCAAACCCCTTATTATTATACTTTAGGGGAGGAAAACGGACTTCCGACCAGCGAAGTTTATCAAGTTAAGCAGGATAAATTCGGATTTATTTGGATTGGCTGTGATGCCGGTTTGTTTAGATATGATGGTGTTCGTTTTAAACAATATAATTACGCAAAGGAAAACGGTAAGAGTATTTCAGAATTGAAATTTGACACGAAGGGACAGCTTTGGTGTCAGAATTTCACTGGCCAGATTTTTACGGTTAAGGGTGATTCTTTAGCTCTTTTTAAAGATTTCTCTAAGCAAATTCGAGTTTATCCTCAGTATTGTGTAGATAATGAGGGAAATGTTTGGGCTGCAACTGAAAAATACTTGGAGAAATTATCTGCAAACGGAACATCACTATTGAAACTGAATATAAAAAATGATTCTGTTACATGGTATGATATTGAGATGAATGATAAAAATGAGATTTGCGCTACTAGTTATCATGCAGGTTTATGTGAAGTTAAAGGAAGTGGTAATTCGTATAGCATCGTCAGTAAAGGAATGTCGCGTGAATTGAGAGGAAGATTGGTTGCAGAGCAGTTGAAAACCGGATTATTTGTAATCGAAGAAGTTTCTCCCGCAAAAAAGCACAGGATTTACAAGTATAGCAGGGGTAAATTAGAAGTATTTGCGAATATTGAATTTGATGGGTTTGTATATAAACTATATGAGGATAACGAAGGAGATGTTTGGCTTTGTACTTCGAATGGTGTTTATCGAATGGACAAAATTACCGGTGCTATTAATTGGGGCAATCCAATTTTAAAAGGCGATAAAATTTCAAGTTTTTTTCAGGATAAGGAAGGAAATTACTGGTTAACCAGTTTGCAAAATGGAATTCATATTATTCCAAACAAAGAGATGTTTATCATCAGTGAGTTTGCTAAACCTTCAAAGGATAAATACGTTTCTTCTTTGACTAATTATACTAATAATGAATTATTAGCAGGAACTTATTCTGGTGATGTGTATCGGATTTTTAAAGACAGTGTTTTAGGCGTCATATTTAATACAGGAATGGTTTATAGGAATGTAAAAAAAATTGTACCTTATAATAGTGGGTATTTGATTTCGAGAGGAACATTTGGTTATAATGAATCGAATAAGGAAGTGGAAATTCCTGCATTAAAAAATATAAGGATTTTTGTGTGTTAAAGGATACGGTTTATTTTACGAGCACTCATGGCTGCGGACTTTTTTGCCTTAACGGAGTTTTTTAATAATCCCAAGAAACTAAATGTAAAAGCAATTTCTATTATTCAGAAAGCAGGCCGATCAGTTGCTTGTGACTCAATTAATAGTAAAGTTTTTTTTGCTTCGAACGATGGTGTATATGAGTATAGCGCGAAAACACTTAAACCTATTGAGTTTAGGAAGGAAAGAATTAGTGCTTCAAAATTATATTTACTCAATAATGTATTATGGATTGCTACTTTCAACAATGGTTTTATCACCTATGATGGAAAGAGTACTAAATCTGAAGACAATATAAACCGTCTTATAAAAGGCAAGCAGATTAATACTTTTAAAATTAAGAATGGAATAGTATGGATTGCAACAGAACGCTGCCTGAATAAAATTAACATTAAAAATGAAACAGCGGAGTATTACGATTTATCTGACGGATTGATGTCGCGACAAATAAATGATATAGCCTTTATGAATGATAATGTTTATTTGGCAACTAATACTGGGATAATTCATTTTAAAGGTAATACACCCTCTATAAATAAAACACCACCTCAAATTGCAATCACTTTAGTTAGTATTGGTAATCAATCGGTGAATTTGGTTTTTAAAAAAGAGATTGATTACAGCAATAATAAAATAGGGTTTCATTTTATTAGTCCTTGTTTTAGGGCTCGCGGTAAATTCCATTACAAATACAGGCTTGATGGTTTAGACACAAACTGGACTATTGTTCCGGCAGTGAATAATGAAGTTATATATGCTTCCTTGCCGGCTGGTGATTTTACTTTTGAAGTGAAAGCTATAAATGAAGATGGGGTTGAAAGTTTAAAAGCGGAAACTTTTTTATTCACAATAAAAAAACCTTTCTGGCAGGAGATATGGTTTTACGTTGTTGTTGCAGCTTCAGGCGCATTGCTGGTTTATCTAATTTCTTTATCAGTAATAAAAAATATTAGAAGGAAGGCGGAAATAAAAAATGACCTGATTTCTTCTAAACTAACCGCTATTCGTGCTCAAATGAATCCTCATTTTATGTACAATACTTTAAACTCAATACAAGATCTGATTTTGCAAAGCGATATAAAAAACACAAATTATTATCTTAGTAAATTTAGTTCATTAATGCGTAAAATATTAGAGTTCTCGGAAAAAGAGAAGGTTTTTTTAGATGAGGAAGTAGAAATGTTGAATTACTATTTAGAATTGGAAAAATTGCGGTTTGGCGACAAGTTTAAGTATGCAATTAATTTCGAAAAGGAAGTAGAGACTACTCGTTTATTAGTGCCACCTATGATTATTCAGCCGTTTATAGAAAATGCAATAAAACATGGGTTATTGCATAACAAAGGCGACCAAAAACTAGACATTAAATTTAGATTAGATTACTCTGTTTTAATTTGTGAAATCACAGATAATGGAGTTGGAAGAAAAAGATCTGAAGAAATCAAAGCAAGAAATAGTAAAAATCATCCGTCGTTTGCCACACAAGCAATTGATAAACATATGTACTTATTGAATTCAGTAAAGGGAAAAAAGTATAGTTTACAAATCATTGATTTATATGAAGCTGAAATGGCAATAGGTACAAAAGTGATTATTTCAATTCCAATTTAACTGTTTGTGAACTCATTTGTACAGTTGGTGTATTTATTAAGGTGTAAGCGCTTTGTCAGATTTAAATTTGCTCAATAAATAAATAAAATAATTTTATGAAGAAAATTTTAAAAACAGCAACAGTTGCTGTAAGCTTGTTAACAACAACAAATTCACTAATCGCTCAGGACACAAAGGTTTTTGAATGTGAAGGCAAAAAATTAATTGCCGAAGGAAAAAAAATTGTCAGTTATAAAGACGCGCCAAATAAAGGCTTGGATGCTTTTGTTTTAATAAGACAGGATTCGATTATATATACAAGCATTAAAACTAATGTGGATGAATCATTGTATATGATACAGAAATTTCACTTTTATATTGGCGATATTTTATTTACTGATGCCATGGTTCAGAGAGCATTTTATCCAAAAAAAGTTGGAGAAAAAACTATTAGTGTGGTGACTTTTTATGCTTTCGGCAACCAGCAATTAAACTGGTACGAAGAAATGCTTTGTCATTTAAAGAAATTTGGGCTTTATAAAAAGCAAGGTTTAGAAATGTTTTTCGATAATGATGCTGATGCCAAAGAATTTTTCGCGAAGGCGAAAGCAATACATGCATCATTGCCTCCAAAAACAACGGCAAATTCTACAACGACTACAACCGATAAGAAGTCAGAAGAAAGTAAAACTTATAATTACATATCTGTTTTTAATGACACAGGAAGTGATATGTATGTAAAAAAGGAGGGTGATCCGCAATCTCATCATATTGCGCCAAACGCAAGCTTTTCGTTTACGTGCAAATTAGGTGAAAAATTCAGTTGGTGCGAAAAAAATTCTTCAAACCCAAAAGGGTATTTGTTTTCGGTTACAGATCAAATGATTAAAGATAAAACAATAAAACTTTCAACAGGAACGAAAAAATAGTTTAGATTCGTTCCTGATTAAATCTATGCCTTTAAATGCTATAATAATTGACGATGAAGAAAGAGCAAGAAATACTCTTTCTTCATTGTTATTAAGTTATTGTCCCGGAATAAATATTGTTGAGGCTTGTTCAAATGTCCCCGACGGTGTTATCGCTATTAATAAGCACAAACCAAATGTGGTGTTTTTAGATATTGAAATGCCAGAGTACAACGGTTTTGAACTATTAAATTTTTTCAGAGATATAGATTTTGAAATAATTTTTGTCACAGCCTATAATGAGCACGCTTTAAAAGCGTTTGAAGTGTCTGCAATAGATTATGTACTTAAACCTGTAGATATTGATAAATTAAAAAGTGCAGTAGAAAAAGCCGAAAAAAAACTTACTGGATTTGATATGCAGGTTCGTTTAGATATTCTTAAAGAATCTTTTAAAACTGAACAATTCAATAAAATTGCGCTGCCGGTGGCAGATGGGTTACTGTTTGTAGAAACATCGGAAATCTCATACTTGGAAGCTGACGGAGCTTACACGGAAGTTTGGTTGCGGAACGGTTCAAAAATTGTAGTAAGCAAAAAGTTGAAATTTTTTGAAGAGGTACTCGATAAACGTGCGAATTTTTTCAGATCACATCGCTCTTATATTGTAAATATTAATTTTATTAAAAAGTACAATAAATCGGATAACGCACTAACGCTCGATAATGGTAAAACCATCATTATTTCACGTGACAGAAAATCCGATTTTGAGCAGCAATTGAAGGATAATAAACTTACAGTAGGTTTATAGTTAAACGATTCGTGAACTGAAATTGACAGTTTGTGAAATAAATCCTGAATGGGTAGTCTTTTATCAGCAGTTTTATAAAAAAATTTAAACTGCATGAAATCAATATTTACAAAATCATTACAAGCAATAGCAATTACCTTATCACTCTTAACTTCAGAAGTCTCAGCACAAAACTGGACTTGGGTAAAAGGAAACAACAACTTAAATAATACGGGCACTTACGGAACAATAGGCGTGTCATCTATTTCAAATTTTCCCGGCTCAAGAACAAATTCGGCAAAATGGATTGACTCAAGTGGAAATTTATGGTTATTTGGCGGCGATGGTTTTCCTGCAACAACTTCGACAGGATTATTAAATGATCTTTGGCGATACAACCCAACTACAAATCAGTGGACTTGGATGAAGGGAAACAATAATTTAAATAGCGCAGGTTCGTACGGAACAAAAGGTGTTGCGGCTTCCGGAAATTATCCGGGTTCAAGACAAGGTGCAATAACATGGACAGATGCGTCAGGTAATTTATGGTTGTTCGGTGGTGTTGGTCATGGCGCAACAACAGGCTCAGGAATGTTGAATGATCTTTGGAGATATAATATAACAACTAATCAATGGACATGGATGAGCGGAAACAGTAACACAAATAGCTCAGGGGACTACGGTACAATAGGAGTTAGTGCTCCAACCAATTATCCTGGTTCAAGACAATATTCAGTTTCTTGGGCAGACGCATTAGGTAATTTATGGTTGTTTGGTGGATTTGGATTTCCTGAAGTAACAGCAACAGGACTTTTAAATGATTTATGGAAATATAATATTGCAACAAATCAATGGACTTGGATGAAAGGAAATAAATCTGTTAATAATGCAGGTGATTATGGAACTGTTGGTGTTGCTGCCAGTACAAATTATCCTGGTGGAAGAAACATGTCTTGTTCTTGGACAGATGCTACCGGAAAATTATGGTTGTTTGGAGGTACAGGAATACCTGAAACTACAGGAACCGGTCAGCTAAATGATTTTTGGGTTTATAATCCTACAACAAATAATTGGACTTGGATGAAAGGAAATAAGACCTTAAATAATACCGGTACGTATGGCACTTTAGGTGTGGCATCTCTTTCAAATTATCCGGGCGCAAGAAGTTATTCAGGAAGTTGGACGGATGCAACAGGTGATTTATGGTTATTTGGAGGCGAGGGTTATCCTGCAACAACATCTTTTGGTTCGCTAAACGATTTATGGAAATATAATGTTGTAAGTAATCAGTGGACTTGGATGAAAGGAAATACTAATTTAAATAGTGCCGGTGTTTATGGAACTATTGGTGTTTCATCACCATCAAATTATCCGGGTTCCAGAAAAGGTCATTTAACATGGGCAGATGCTTCAAATAATTTATGGTTATTTGGTGGATTTGGAATTCCTGCAACAACAAGTACCGGACACTTAAATGATTTATGGAAATATAGTATTGCAAGCACAGCTTCAGTAAATGAATCAAGTGTTTCGAATGCAAATTTTGTTTTGTATCCAAACCCTGCAAAGAACGAATTAAACGTTATTAATGATTTTGATAAATATAAAATTGAATTATATGATGTAACAGGAAAATTAATTTTATCAGATTCTAATCTAAAAAAAGTGGATTTATCAAGTATTAATTCTGGCTTATTCATTGTCAGAATTATTTCAAACGAGAATGAAGTACTCATTAAAAAATTAATTAAAGAATAAGTATCCTTCAAAAAAGTATTGAAAGCCCGATTAGATATCGGGCTTTTTTTGTTTTTGATTGATTATCAATAAGTTATGGTTTTTTTATTTCCCACAATTTTCCTATTTTTGCACCCCTATATTCTATTTATTATGAACGAAAATGTAATTTATTTAATTCCTGTTTTAGGAATAATCGGACTAATTGTAATGGCTATTAAATCGGCCTGGGTTAGTAAACAAGATGCCGGCGATGAAAAGATGCAAGAACTTGCAGGTTATATTGCTGCAGGTGCTATGGCTTTCTTAAAAGCTGAGTGGAAAGTGCTAAGTATTTTTGTGGTGTTCGCCGCAGCTTTATTGGCGTATTCAGGAACCATTCACGAAGTAAATGGTTTACCAATTCACTCAAGTTGGGTAATCTCTATTGCCTTTATTATAGGTGCAGTTTTTTCTGCAACTGCTGGTTATATCGGGATGAAAGTAGCAACTAAAGCTAACGTTCGTACTACTCAAGCCGCTCGTACAAGTTTAAAACAAGCATTGAAAGTTTCTTTTACAGGTGGTACTGTAATGGGACTTGGTGTTGCTGGTTTAGCTGTATTAGGTTTAGGTGGTTTATTCATCGCTTTCTTAGCAATGTTCGCTGACTTAGGTGAGAACACTGTAAAAACAGCAATCGAAGTTTTAACCGGTTTCTCTTTAGGTGCTGAATCAATCGCATTGTTTGCACGTGTTGGTGGTGGTATTTATACTAAAGCTGCCGATGTTGGTGCTGACTTAGTAGGAAAAGTTGAAGCAGGAATTCCTGAAGACGACGTTCGTAACCCTGCAACTATCGCCGATAACGTAGGTGATAACGTAGGTGACGTAGCAGGTATGGGTGCCGATTTATTCGGTTCTTATGTTGCTACAATTTTAGCAACGATGGTATTAGGACAAGAAATTACATTAACTGATAATTTCGGTGGTATGTCGCCAATTTTATTACCAATGGTAATTTGTGGTTTAGGAATTCTTTTCTCTATCGTTGGAACTTGGTTCGTTACAATTAAAGATGAAAAATCAAACGTACAAAATGCATTAAACCTTGGTAACTGGTCTTCAATGATCCTTACTGTTATTGCTTCTTATTTTGTTGTGAATTGGATGTTACCTGAAGGTGATATTTTCTTACGTGATACAACGTTTACAAGAACAGGTGTATTCATGGCAATATTAGTTGGAACAGTTGTTGGTGCTATCATGAGTATCGTTACAGAATATTATACAGCAATGGGTAAAGCTCCAGTGCTTTCTATTATCCGTCAATCAGCAACAGGTCATGCTACTAACATTATTGGTGGTTTATCAGTAGGTATGAAATCAACAGTTATTCCAATCTTAACATTGGCTGGTGGTATCATGGGTTCTTATTATTTCGCAGGTTTATATGGTGTGGCTATCGCTGCAGCAGGTATGATGGCAACTACTGCTATGCAATTAGCAATTGATGCATTCGGACCAATCGCTGATAACGCCGGTGGTATTGCAGAGATGAGTCAATTACCTCCTGAAGTTCGTGAGCGTACTGATAATTTAGATGCAGTAGGAAATACAACAGCAGCAACCGGAAAAGGTTTTGCTATCGCTTCTGCAGCATTAACTTCATTAGCATTGTTTGCTGCATTCGTAGGTATTGCTGGTATCGATGCAATTGATATTTACAAAGCAAATGTATTAGCAGGTTTATTTGTTGGTGGTATGATTCCATTTATTTTCTCTGCATTGTGTATTCAAGCAGTAGGTAAAGCGGCAATGGACATGGTACAAGAAGTTCGTCGTCAGTTCCGCGAAATTCCTGGAATCATGGAATACAAAGCAAAACCTGAATACGAAAAATGTGTTGCTATCTCTACAAAGGCTTCTATCCGCGAAATGATGATGCCGGGTGCAATTGCTTTAATTACTCCAGTTATTGTTGGATTTATTTTCGGACCGGAAGTATTAGGTGGTTTATTAGCAGGTGTTACTGTATCAGGTGTGTTAATGGGAATTTTCCAATCTAACGCCGGTGGTGCTTGGGATAACGCTAAGAAATCTTTCGAAAAAGGTGTTTTAATTAATGGTGAGATGTTCTACAAAAAATCTGAACCACATAAAGCATCAGTTACAGGTGATACAGTTGGTGATCCGTTTAAAGATACATCAGGACCATCAATGAATATCTTAATTAAATTAATGTCAATCGTTTCTTTAGTTATCGCTCCATACATCAATGGTATTGGTGGTGGCGGTTCTGATGAGTGTTGCAAAGGCGGCATGGTTACTGAAGAAGTGTTGAAATGCAATATTAACGGACAAGAATATACTTGCACCAGCAAAGAACAATGCGATAGCATCATGAATGCCGGCAAAAAGATGTTGCTGAAGTAAAAGGTATGTTTAATGTTGACGGCGCTCACAGTTCAGTTGTATTCGCTATTAAACATATTGTAACTGCAACACGTGGTTCAATTACAATTGATAGCGGTTTTGTGAATTTTGATGCAGCTAGCGGACCAAAAGTATTTGTTCAGTTAGATATGACAACTATCAACACTTCAAATTCAATGCGTGATGGTCACTTAAAAGATAAGCCTGAATTTTTTGATGTTGCTAAATTTAAGAAAGCAAGTTTCGAAGCTTCTTCAATTGAGAAGAATGCTGAAATGGGTGAATTTTCTTATATTGCAAAAGGTAAATTAACTATGAAAGGTGTTACCAAAGATGTTGATTTGAAATTTAACTACGTTGGTATTTCAGAACAAAACTGGGACGGAACCAAAGTTGATGTTGCAGGTTTTGAAGGTAAAGCTGTTATTGATTCCAAAGAATTTGGAGTTGGTGAAGGCGATGTTTCAATAGAGTTTACATTAGAAGCAGGTCAAGACAAAAAATAAGAATTTATAAAGTATTAAAAAGCCTCGTCCGCCTTAGGCGGATGAGGCTTTTTTGTTTAAATTTATATCATGAGTAAAGAGCAATTCTTTTCAAACGAATATATCCCACTTCTAAAAAAATTGAAGGGCGATGAAAAAGGAAATTTCGGTGTATTATCCGCACAAGGTATGATTGAACACATGACGGATAGTATCGGTATTGCCTGGGAGCGCGTTAAAGAACCCATGCAAACCGCAGAAATACATTTAGAAAAAGTAAGGGCTTTTGCTTTAAGCGATAAAGAATTTCGTCCAGGAGTAAAAAACTCTTTGATGTCAGAAACTCCGGCGCCATTAAGAAATGCAACTATTGAAGATGCGGTTAAAGAAATTGAAACAGAAGTAAATTCATTTCTTAATTATTACGAGAAAAATCCAAACGCAAAGGTATTGAATCCTTTCTTCGGAGAGTTTAATTACGAGCAGTGGCTGCATCTTTTGCATAAGCACGCTGTACATCATTTAAAACAATTTAATTTAGCATAGACCTTGGAGAACAACGACACATTAATATTCGGTATGCGTGCGGTGATTGAAGCTATTGAAGCTGATAAAGCCATTGATAAAATTTTATTACAAAAAGGTTTATCTAACGAACTATACAATCAATTACGTAAAGCTTTAGCAGGAAAAGATATTCCTTTTCAATTTGTCCCACCCGAAAAATTAAAGCGACTTACAGATAATAAAAACCATCAAGGCGTAGTCGCTTATATTGCTGAAGTAGTTTATTCTGACACTGAAGAATTATTAGCACGTGTGTTTGAAAAAGGTAAAACACCTTTAGTTTTGATTTTAGATCGTATTACTGATGTAAGAAATTTTGGTGCTATCGCCAGAAGCGCTGAATGTGCAGGAGTTGATTTTATTATTATTCCAAGCAGAGGTGCTGCGCAAATAAATGGAGATGCTATTAAAACAAGCGCAGGCGCTTTACACCGTTTACCTGTTTGTAGAGAAGAAAATTTAAAAACGACCATCGACTATTTAAAGGAATACGGTTTACAAATTGTGGCTTGTCACGAAAAAACAGAGACTACTGTTTACGATGCTGATTTCAAAAAACCAACTGCTATTATTATGGGCAGCGAAGAAAATGGCATCAGCGGAGAATATATTAAACGCAGTGATGTACAAGTAAAAATCCCTATGTCAGGCAATATTGCTTCTTTGAATGTTTCTGTTGCTACGGGAATTGTTTTGTTTGAAGTAGTTCATCAACGCCAAGCCATTTGATTTTTATCCGTCAAATAGCAAAAAACTCTCTCAACTTTCTTGGTTATTCTAATTTATTTCTGGCGCTTGCAGTGGCCTTTTCTACATTGCAAGGAGGATTTATTTTTAATTATGCTTCACGGTCAGCAGTGCATTTTTCGCTTGTCAATTTTATCGCCGCATTTTTTCTTTACAATTTGCAACGTATCTATCAAAGCTCTTTGCCGACAACAGATTCGCGATTATTGTGGTACAGAAAAAATAAGAAGTGGATTTTCACTATTAGTATTGTATTAGTTTTAGTTTTCACCGAAAGTATATGGGATATCTTCATGACTTTTAAAGAAGGGGTAATAGTTTACGGCGTATGTGCTTTACTAAGTATTTTATATTTTCTTCCACCGTTTAATCTCCGTAAAATTCCTTGTCTGAAACAATTTTTTATTGCTTTGATTTGGGTGATGGTTTGTATTGTTATTCCATTTTTATTTCAAGCCAGCGATTTTATTGGCTTAGCGAATTTTGACAAGAATGTTTGGCTTTATATTGCTTCCCAATTTTGTTTTATTGCCGCCTTATGTATTCCCTTCGATATTCGCGATATGGAAAAGGATAAAGAAGAAGGAACAAAATCACTTCCTGTGGTTTTTGGGTATGCAAAAAAGTAAAATCGTAGCAATAAGTTTATTGATGATTTATTTGGCACTTGCTTTTTTCATCGACATTAAAAGTCTGGTAGGAATAAGAGGAATTGTCTTTTTAGTTTCAGTAGCAGCAGTTTATTTCTCCAACCCAAACCGACACAGGTATTACTTTATCTTCTTTGTAGAGGGAATAATTATACTGCAGACTCTTTTGCTGGCTTATTTATTATAGGAAATTAACTATCTTTAATTGATGATTCAAAAAACTAATCATTATTGTTTTAAGTTGCTTTTTCAGCAAGCTGTTCTAAGCGTTTTCATGCTATAAGAATAATGAATAAGGGATTAGATATGCAAATATCAATGATTTTGAAACAGCTGAAAAATATATTGACAAAGCATATACTATTGATACAACTTATTTAAATGCATTATTTAATAAGGCCACGGTCTTAGGTGATTTAAAGAAATTTAGTGAATCAAATAAGATTCTTTTGAAATTATTAAGTCGTGGCTTTAAAACTTCTGACGTTTATTTTAATATTGCAACTAATTTTAGAGACATGAGTCTTTACGATGAAGCTTTAGTATATGTAGATAGTGCAATTTTAATCAATCCTAACGATATCGGCTATCACATTTCAAAGGCAGGAATCCTTGGAGAAAAGGAAGAATATGCAGAAGCGTCTGAAATCTTAATGGGAATTGTGTCGAAAGAACCTAATAACTATGATGCAAATTGCATGTTGGGTTTTATTAAGCAGGTCTAGAATCTTATGATAGAGGATTAAGTTATTTAGGAACTGCAAGTAAAGCATATCCTAAAAAATACATAGCGTATTACCTAAAATATGCTATCTACTCGTTTAAGGGGGAGAAAGACAAGGCTTGCTTAAATTATAAACTTGCAAGTAAATATGGTTATAAAAAAGAAGATTGGTTCAAAGTAGAAAAGGAAGCTGAATTAATTCGATGTGAATAAATCACTTCATCAATTCTCCAAAAGCCGCAACAGTCCTATCAATATCCTCCTCCGTATGCGCCTCACTCATAAATCCAACTTCGTATCCTGAAGGACCTAAGTAAACTCCTTTTTCTAAAAGAGGATGGTATAAGTCACGGAAATATTTCATACTCTCGCCATCAATTTCTTCTGCGCTTTGAATCTTAGTTTTATCAGTGAATGCAATCCAGAAAATTGAACCTATTGAAAATAATTTGAAATTGTTCTTTTTAATTTCTGAAAGTCCGGCAACTAATTTATTTGTTTTTCTTTCTAGTTCAGTATAAAAATTTGGTTTCAAACATTCTGTTAATTGCGCAATACCTGCACTCATCGCTACAGGATTACCACTTAAAGTTCCGGCTTGATAAACTCCGCCTTCAGGAGAAATATTACTCATTATTTCTTTACTAGATGCGTAACAACCAACAGGAAATCCGCCACCGATAATTTTTCCGTAAGTGATGATATCGGGTTTAATATTGTAATGTCCGGCTGCACCTGTAAATCCAACTCTGAATCCACTGATCACTTCGTCAAAAATTAATAGCGTTCCGTTCTTGGCGCAAATATCTCTCAGGAATTGTAAATACTCTTTGTCTTGCAATAACAAACCATTATTCGCAGGAATAGGTTCAATGATAATACAAGCAATTTGATTATTGAATTGTGCGAAGGCTTCTTCAACTGCTTTTTTATTATTCAACGAAACAACAATAGTTTCATTCACAAAACTTTCAGGCACACCTGCTGAAGATGTATTTCCAAATGTCACTAATCCTGAACCTGCTTTTACCAATAACGAATCACTATGTCCGTGATAGCAACCTTCAAATTTTAAAATTTTATTTCTTCCTGTAAATCCACGCGCTAAACGAATAGCACTCATCACCGCTTCTGTTCCGCTACTCACGAAACGTATTTTTTCAATGAAAGGATTATTACTTACAATTAATTCAGCTAATTCATTTTCCAAACGGGTAGGGGCGCCAAAAGAGGTTCCGTTACGCATGGTTTTATCAACGGCATTCAAAACTTTATCGTTAGCATGACCTAAAATCAGCGGTCCCCAGCTGCAGCAATAATCAATATACTCGTTCCCATCCGCATCCCAAATATGCGAGCCTTTTCCTTTATCAATGAATAAAGGGGTGCCGCCTACGCTTCTGAAGGCTCTTACTGGAGAATTTACGCCTCCGGGAAAGAAGTTTTTAGCTTTTTCGAATAATTGAGTAGAGTTCTTCTGGCAATTTTAGGTAAAATTATATATTTGTTCTCTATTTAAATGAGATTTTTAAGAGTGTCTCGCAAAGTCGCAGAGACGCTAATAATTAAATAAAAAGCTTTGCGCCTTAGCGTCTTGGCGAGAAATAAAAATGAGCAACTTCAAAATACCCTCGAATTCGCTAAACAATGCGATGCTAGCGATAAATTAAAAGCATATCGTTCTAAGTTTTATTTCCCTCAACACGAAGGAAGAGACATAGTTTATTTCACAGGTAACTCTTTAGGTCTACAGCCTAAAACCACCAAATCTTTTATAGAGCAAGAGCTAAATGATTGGGCAAAGTATGGTGTTGAAGGTCATTTTATGGCGCAAAACCCTTGGTTACCGTATCATGAATTCCTAACCGAAAACATGGCGAAAATAGTTGGCGCATTACCTGAAGAAACGGTAATGATGAATCAACTTACTGTGAATCTTCATTTGTTGATGGTGTCGTTTTACCGTCCAACCAAACAACGTTATAAAATTATTTGTGAAGCAAAAGCGTTTCCGAGCGATCAATACGCATTACAATCGCAAGTAAAATTTCATGGATTTAAAATTGAAGATGCTTTAATTGAAATTGAACCGAGAAAAGGAGAATACACAATTCGTCACGAAGATATTTATGAAGCGATTGAAAAGAATAAAGATTCTCTAGCTTTAGTTATGATTGGCGGAGTTAATTATTTCACCGGACAAGTTTTCGATATGAAATCGATTGTAGAAGCCGGACATAAAGCAGGAGCAATTGTTGGTTTTGATTTAGCACATGGCGCAGGAAATTTAAAATTGCAATTACACGATTGGAATGTGGATTTTGCTTGCTGGTGCAGTTATAAATATTTGAATAGTGGTCCTGGTAGTGTTGCCGGAGCATTCGTTCATCAAAAGCATTTAAAGAATACAGATTTACCAATGTTCGCCGGTTGGTGGGGACATGATAAAAAAACCCGTTTCTTAATGGACAAAACATTTGTGCCGATGCAAACCGCAGAGCGTTGGCAAATGAGTAACGCGCCAGTTTTCTCAATGGCAGCTTGCCGAGCTAGTTTAGAAATATTTGCAGAAGTGGGGATGGATGCCTTAATCGAAAAAAGTAAATCCCTCACCGCTTATTTAGAATTTATAGTTGAAGACATCAACAAACAAAAAAGTAATTGTCTGCAAATAATTACGCCAAAAGAAAACCGTGGTTGTCAGCTTTCAATTGTAGCCAACGGTTACGGAAAAGCACTTTTCAATAAATTAATGGAGAACGGTGTCATTCCGGATTGGAGAGAGCCGAACGTTATACGTTGTGCACCTGTTCCTTTGTACAATTCATTCGAGGATTTGTATCGTTTCGGTGAGATTTTGAAATCGTTATTGTAATGTCTCAAAAAAAACTATTGATCTTAGATAATTACGACAGCTTCACTTACAATCTTTTGCATTTAGTTGAAAAGGTAAGTGATATTTCAGTAGATGTAATTAGAAATGATAAAATCAAATTAGAAGACATCAGTATCTACGATAAAATTATTTTATCGCCGGGTCCGGGTTTGCCAAAGGATGCTGGCATTATGCCTGAGCTTTTAAAAAAGTATTCTTCTTCAAAATCAATTTTAGGTGTTTGTTTGGGGTTGCAAGCTATAGCCGAGAATTTCAATTCAAAACTAAAAAATTTAGAGACTGTTGTTCACGGAATGGCAACGCCCATTGAGGTGATTCAAAAAGATTTTATTTTTGAGAATTGCCCAAAACAATTTAGCGTGGGACGCTACCATTCTTGGGTGGTAGATTCGGCAGGACTTAATCCTGATTTAATAGTTACAGCGGTTGACGAGAATAAGAACATTATGGCATTAAAGCATAAAACCCTCGATGTAAGAGGCGTTCAATTTCATCCTGAATCTATTTTATCAGAGTATGGTGCTGAAATTATCGGTAATTGGCTCAAGGCTTAATAACAAAAGGCTTGTTGTTAATACAAAAACTCAATAAACCTATCTCATTTCTTTAATTTGACTTAATTTTAAGCATGATTAAGTCGGTAGGCTATAATATTTACAAAGGTAAAACTGTATTTAAAGATTTGAGTTCTTTTTTAAAGAAACAAAAGTATAGCGGCTATTTTATTTTGTGTGACGAAAACACCATTGCAAATTGTCTGCCCGTTTTAATTACCAATTGTAAAGAACTAAAAGGCGCTGAGATTTTTGAAATTGAAAGTGGTGAAGGTTCAAAAAGTTTACAGTTGTGTTCTCAATTGTGGGAAGCTTTATTTAGTTATAGTGCAGACAAAAATGCATTGATTATAAATTTGGGCGGCGGTGTTATTTCTGATTTAGGCGGATTCATTGCTTCAACGTACAAACGTGGCATTGATTTTATAAATATTCCCACTTCCTTATTAGCAATGGCAGATGCCAGTGTAGGAGGAAAAACAGGAATAGATTTCGCAGGATTAAAAAATTCAATTGGAACAATTACACAACCAAAAGGTGTTTTTGTTTATTCTGAATTTTTAGAAACACTTCCTCCGCGACACATTGCTAACGGAATGGCGGAAGTTTATAAAATGGGTTTGATTTCCAATAAATTATTTTGGAAGAGATTAAAATCAGAAAAAAACTTTAATCCTGATTCAATTCCCAAAAGCATTACGCTCAAAAATAATATTGTAATAAAAGACCCAAATGATAAAGGTGTTCGTAAAGCTTTAAATTTCGGTCATACTATTGGTCATGCAATCGAATCGGTTTTATTATCAAGTGAAGTAGATATTTTACATGGTGAGGCTGTATTAGCGGGAATGATATGTGAAAGTAAAATTTCATTAGATAAAAAATTAATTTCAAAAGTTGAGTTCACGGAAATTGTAGAAACCCTGACGAAGAAATTTTCATTTGCGCCATTGCCTGCTTTGTTATTTGGTGAAATCGTTAAAGCAACTATTAACGATAAGAAGAATACCAAATTGCAGATTCAATGTGCTTTGTTAAACGGAATTGGAAATCATAAAATAAATGTATTAGTTATTCCAAATCAAATTTTGGATGCTTTAGAATATTATAATTCTATAACGGAATGATGCAGATTTTTCCACCAAGTGGGAACATAAAAGCTGAAATTGAATTACCGGGCTCAAAGAGCATTAGTAACCGTTTATTAATGATACGGGCTGTTTCCGGTTTACCAATTCATTTTAAAAATTTATCTGATTCGGAGGATACTATTTTATTAGCAAAAGCAGTCGGGCAAATTCAAGGAAAAAAATCAGGAACTATAAATATTGAACACGCCGGAACAGATATGCGTTTTTTAACAGCGCATTTGGCAGTGAAGGAGGGCGAATGGATTGTGACAGGTTCTGATAGAATGAAGCAACGACCAATTTCCGAATTAGTAAATGCGTTAAGGGAAATGGGTGCTGAAATTTCTTATTTAGAAAAAGACGGTTTCCCTCCACTCAAGATAAAAGGAAAAAAATTGTACGGCGGAAGAATTGAGATTGACGGAAGTATCAGTAGTCAATTTATTTCGGCGTTACTTTTAATAGCACCGGCATTAGGTGATGAACTGGAAATTATTTTGAAAGGGAATGTTGTTTCTCTTCCTTATATAAAAATGACAGTTGAGTTATTAAAATTATTTGGGGTATTTGTTTCGTTCAACAATAAAAAAATTGTAGTTAGTCCGGCCCCATTTAATATGCTTAACGATCAGTTTTTAGTAGAGTCGGATTGGTCGGCCGCGTCGTATTGGTTTAATTTGGCTGCACTTGCCAAAAATGCTCAGATAGAATTAAAGTATTTAGATAAGTTCAGCTTACAAGCCGATTCTATTTTGCCGGAGATGTATAGTAAATTAGGGGTGAGAACAGAATTTATAGAAAAAGGAATTTGTATTAGAGGCCGACAAAATGTGGTTGAAGAATTTGAATATGATTTTACTAATTGTCCGGATATAGCGCAAACCATTGCAGTAACTTGTTTAGGATTGGGAATTAAAGCCAACTTGACTGGTTTACAAACTTTAAAAATAAAAGAGACCGATAGAATTCTTGCTTTAAAAACTGAACTTGAAAAGTTAGGCGCAAGTGTTGAAGCTACTGAACAATCCTTAAAAATTAACCCACCTTCTGAACTAAAAGTAAATCATCCTTTAATTTCAACTTATAATGATCACCGCATGGCGATGAGTTTTGCGCCGCTGGCTATTATTTGTCCCGGACTAAAAATAGAAAACCCGGATGTTGTAAATAAATCCTACCCTGCGTTTTGGGACGATTTACAACATTCGGGCTTCGACTTAGGTTAACCCTTATTAACCTTAAATGTTTGCTAAAATCAGCAATACGTTTACTATCACCGATAAAGCAAATAAATTAAATGCCCATTTGGTTGGTGCTTGTGAAATGGCTGCAACTAAGTTAGCCATTGAAAAAGAAAGGCCAACGATAAATTGCCACATTGGGGCACCACTTTGGAATACGTACATAGAAGCGATACCGCCCATGATACTACCAAATAAAATCGTCATACTTATTAATCCGAAATGACTGAATTTTAAATCTTCAATAAATTTGTTGTAACGTGCACCTAGGCTTAGTTCGCTAGAACTAGCTTGTGACTGACTAAAGTTTTTTGCAACTGTTGACATGGTTTATGGGTTTAATTATAAATCAAATTTACAGTAGCAGGAGCGGTGATAACTTGACTCAAGTCAGTTTTAGATACTGATTCTCGTCAGTTTTTAGAGTTTTTCTGCAAAGGCTATTATATGACCATCTGGATCGGCAACGTAAACAACTTTATCGCCCCAATCGCGCGGAGTGGGCTCACTAATAATTTTAGCGCCGGCCTTTATAGCGTTTTGATAGTGTGTATTGAGGTTTTCAGTTTTGAGATATAATTCACATCTTGGAATTCCGTTACCGTTGGCAGGATGAGGTGTTTTATCTGCTAATATTTTATGTATACCGTTTTCAGGCATTAAACCCAATTTAGTCTCTTCGCCCAATAAAAATTCAGTCATACCCGGTACATCTAACGAAGGTTTCTTATTTAATAGAGCCGAGTAAAAATTTTTACTCTTTTCCTGATTGGCTACATAAAGTATAAATTCTATTTCCATAATTAAGATTAAGTTAATAAAAAAAGCCTCTGTTGACAGAGGCTTTTGAAAATTGGGATTGAATTTTTACATCCACTTACTTAAAAGGCGTTCAATTCAGTTTTTAGTTCTTTAAAGTGTTTTTCAAAGCTTTCAACCATTTGACGTTCTTCAGTATGATCTTCAGCTTTGCGGTGGTCGGATGCAATAGGATTTTCTTTTATATTATTTTGAATAGCATTTTCATCATGATTAATATGGTGAATTAACTTGCTTACGTTGGCATCCTGAATCAATAATTGATTTTGAAAGTGCTCAATTTGTATAACCACTTCCTTAGAAGTGTTTTTGCTGCTTACTTCATCAATTCTTTTCTGCATTATTTTAATTTCATCCTTATAAAAGGCCATTTCGCTTAACCATTTAGTGTGTTCTGCATGCTGATTTAAAATATTCGTTTTCATAGTATTGGGTTTAAATTTATATGTCAAAGGTAGAGTCAATCTTTAATAGAGCTTTGATAAGGATCAGATAGAGTACTGACTTTTATCATGTTTGCAACCCTTTGATAGAAGGATATTTGTAAGAAAATAAGGGGTAAATCAAGTAAATAATGACGGAATACAAATTATACATAGCGGAAACAATGGTAAGGGTGTTTGCTGGAATTCTGTTCTTTTTTCAGGGTTATGATAAACTCTTTAAAATTAAAATGCCAGGTGTTATTGATACATTTATGAGAGACGCCTCACGTCGTAATATTAGCAGGCCTTTTGTAAGTCTTATAGCTTATTATACTAGTATTGTTGAATTTGCTGGCGGTATATTGTTAGTGTTTGGTCTTTTAAACAATTATGTGTTGTATGCTTTAGGTATTGATTTGCTTTTGGTATGCTTTGCATTCTCTTTTATTGAACCTATGTGGGATTTAAAACATGTATTCCCTCGTTTTTTGCTTATCATCTTACTTTTATTATTACCACTTGAACAAAACATACTGAGTCTGGATTACTTAATTAATTATTTAAAATCAAAATAATGAGAACAATTATTGCAGGTACAGATTTTACAGCTTCGTCATTAAACGCTTGTTTATATGCTGCTATGTTAGCTAAGAAGTTAGATTGTAAACTAACTATTTTTAATTTGTTTGATGTTCCGGTAGTTCATTCTAACAGTGGTTTATTTTTTATTTCATTTGATTCTCAAAAAAAGCATAGTGAGGAGAAAATGAAAAAGTTCATTCAAAAAATTTCTGCTGCACATAAGGGTGTACACATTGAACCTTTTTTAACGGTCGGTTCTTTTAAATTGGAAGTAGAAGGTTTTATTGCTAAACACAGGCGAGGTATATATATGGTAGTCATAGTACTGATATTGCAGGTAAGATTAATGCGCCTGTAATTGTAGTTCCGGAGCGTTACAAAAAGCACAATTTAAAAACAGTATTACTTAGTGTAGATAATAACGAAAAATTATATCATGCATCTTTAACGGAATTCGAACGTTTTGCTTCTGATTCCAAAACAACTATTAAAGTTTTAAGTGTAAGAACAGAAGATGAGTTGTTTACTCCAAAACAACAGGAATTAAAGTTGAATGGGGTGGCCGTTAAGTTGAATACTGTAAAATCAAAAGATATTGAAAGTGGTATTGTAAACTTTTGCAGAAAAAATAAAGCTGATTTAATTGCAATGATAAGTAAAAAACATTCAGCACTTTATAATTTATTTGCTGAAACACATACTAAAAAACTCGCATTCGCCTCTAAAGTACCCGTAATGGCTATTCACGAATAATGAAACTTAAAACTTAGATTATGAAAAATATAAAACAGTATTACAAAGAATTAGGAAAATTGGTTTATGCCGTTGCTGCCGCCGATGGTGTTATCCAAGCTGAAGAGAGAGAGCAATTGCATCGATTTGTTTTAAAAGAAATGGCTTCTCATGAGCAATCGGTTGATTCTTCGGGAATGAATCAGGCTTTTTATGTAGATTTTGAATTTGATGCTACAGAAGAGAAACATCCTTCGGGTGAGGAAGTGATAAAATCTTATACACGCTTCGTGCATGGGAATTATGAGCCTAACGATGGGCCATTAATTGCAAACTCCTTAAAGTTATTGGAAGCAGTAGCACTGGCTTATACAAAAAAGAATGAAAAGACCATTATTGAGAATGTGAGACACGAGATGAGTGAAATTTCAAAAAACATATTAAGTACAACAAAATAGCAGAGTTATGGTATTAACAATTAACGATAATCAGAAATTATCTGAGGTGAAGGATGAGTTTAACGCTACATTTCCTTATTTAAAGCTCGAATTTTTTAAACACAAACATGAAGTTAACAAGAGTAACCCAAAGAGTGATATGTTGAGTTCGGAATTAACTTTTAATAAAGTTAGGCGTAAGCACACCGAAGGTGCTATTGTGGTGAAAGAAAACATGTCGGTGGCCGATTTGGAACAACTGTTTCAGGATATATTCGGAATTTCAGCTCAAGTATTCCGTAAATCAGGCAGATCTTGGATAGAAACAAGTGTAACCGATGATTGGTCACTCAAACGCCAGAATGAAGAAGGGAAAGAGTTAAGTAGTTTAGCTGGATAAGGTATTTAGTAGTTCAATAGTACTACATTTACTAATATTAATAGTTAGTAAACAATTATCTTATGTCTATAGTAAGCCAAAGTCAAGGTAAAGCAAATATTTTCGAACGTATTTCATATTACTGTACTGCATTTACAGGAACTACTGCTGCGTTTATTATTGCATCATTAATAATTGTTGCTTGGTTAGTAACAGGCCCTTTATTTGATTTTTCGAATACTTGGCAATTGGTGATTAATACCGGTACAACTATTGTTACTTTTTTAATGGTGTTCTTAATTCAGAGGTCGCAGAATAAAGATTCGAAAGCGGTTCATTTAAAATTGAATGAGTTGATAGCCTCTTTAAAAGGTCCTAGTAATAGGTTAATTAATGTGGAGGAATTAAACGAAGAAGAAATTAGAATTCTTTCTAATTATTTTCTTAAGCTAAGTGAAATGGCTAAAAAGGAACAAGACCTTTCGCAGTCACATTCTATTGAAGAGGCAGAAGAACTTCACAAAGAAAAATACACTAAAGAAGATTAAGCTTTTAGCTTTTTAAGTTTATCGGCATTAATGATAGTAATATTACTGCCTTTAATTTCTACCATTTTCTCTTCTTTAAAATCACTTAATGTTCTAATTAGAGATTCGGTTGCTGTACCAACAATATTGGCAAGATCTTCGCGCGAAATGGAAATACTGAAATTTTTATCCTTATTGTTGTCGTAACGACTTTGTAACAAAATTAATGCCTCTGCAACACGTTTACGAACTGAACTGTAAGCTAAGTTTACTAATTGTTTTTCTTTTTCAAGAATATTATCCGAAAGCATTTTCACAAATATTTTCATAACGTGGATGTTGTTATACATTAACGAATAAAAATCTTCTTTCGGGATTAAACAAACTTCTGAATCTTCTAATGCTTCGGCAGTTTCTGAATAAGGTAATTCTTCTAATAAGGCAGTGTAACCAAAGAAGTCACCTTCTTTATAAAGTGTAGTTATTAATTCTTTACCGTATTCGTGCGCCTTGAAAGTTTTTATTTTTCCTTTAGTTAAAAAGTATAAAAAATTAGGCGTGCTTCCTTCAGTAAAGATATTTTCTTTTTTCTTAAAGGTTTTTACTCTTCTGTCGGATGATAATTTTTTCAAATCATCAATGCGGCTTACTTCATCAAAAAATTTATTTAAGCCATCTACATTTTTCGAAAATTCGGCTTTTAGTATTTCACTTTTCTTAATACGGCTTTCAACAGCCTTTAAAAGTTCAATGTCATCAAAGGGTTTAGTAATATAATCATCAGCGCCCATTTCCATTCCTTTTCTAAAATCAGGACGTTCGCTTTTAGCTGTTAAAAATATAAAAGGGATACTTGCAGTTGTTACGCTTTTATTTAAAAGATGAATTACACCATAACCGTCAAGTACTGGCATCATAATGTCACAAATAATTAAGTCAGGCTTCACTTGTTGTGCAATTTCAACACCGGTTTTTCCGTTTTCAGCTTGCAATACTTTATAGTTTGCTAATTCTAAAATTTCGGCAGTGTTTTCGCGCACATCCTGGTTGTCTTCAATAATTAAAATAGTTTTCATATTATGCTTCGTTTGGAATTGTTATTGTAAAAGTGGTGCCTACATTTAACTCACTTATAAAATTTATTTCACCTTTCATTGCTTCAAGATATTTTCCTACAATATTTAAACCTAAACCGGTACCTTGAATGTTAGTTACATTTTTAGCTCTGAAAAAACGTTCAAATAAATGTTCTTGTTCTTCTTTTGGAATACCAACACCTTGATCGGCCACAATAATTTTTATTTCCTTAGGCGTGATTGACGTTTCTAATTGAATGGTTTTGTTGTCCGGTGAAAATTTAATAGCATTCGAGATCAAATTCAATAAAATGTTACGAGCCATTTGTTTATCCACCATGGCAAGGTCTAAACCTTGGTGTGTGTAATTAACTTTCTGACCGGGTTTTAAAATGCCATTAATCTCACTCAAAATTTCGTTTGCTAAATGTTTCAAGTCAACATCTTCTTTTCTAACAAACACTTTTCCTTCTTCTAATTTTTCTGCCGATAAAAAATCGTTTAGTATTAAAGTCATATTAGTAACGGCCGATTTAATACGATGCACATGTTTCTGAATTTTCTCATCGCTGTTATCTTCGTTGTATTTACTTACTAAAGAAATCGACGATAAAATTGTACTTAATGGCGTTCTGAATTCATGTGAAGCCATCGTAACGAAACGTGATTTCATGTCATTCAATTCTTTTTCAGTATCAAGGGCTTTGCTTAATTGTTCTTTCGAGTTTTCTAATTCCAATAAAGCTTCATGCAAAACTTTTGTGCGCTCATCAACTTTCTTTTCTAAGTCAATATTTAATTTTTTAATAGCCTCTTCATGTTTTTTGCGTTCAGTATTATCTATAATGAAAGCAATTACCATATGTTCAAACAAAGCGTTTAGACTTTCCATCTCAAATTTTTTATGTTGGTCTAAGGTACTCATTTAAATAATCTTGCAAACTATTGATAATTAATAAATTAAAATCAGTTTATTCGTTTTTTAAGCTTAATTTGGAACAAAACAAAAGTCATAATTATCGGAGGCTAAAAAACTGATAAATGTCAGTTTTCGGATTGATTGCTGTCAGGAAAATAGCTTTTTTATGGCTCTACTTTTACTAAATATTGATTTCAATCATTAAATACATCTGCGTTGAAAGAATTAGATTTTATAAAATCGTTTTTAGAAGAAGCGGGTGATATTGCAAGATTTACCGGTCGTTTTTTTAAGGAGTGTTTTAAGCCTCGTTACGAGTTTGCGGAATTTTTGCGCCAATCTTTTTTCTTAGGTTACAAATCACTTGGCTTAGTTGGATTAACCGCATTTATAATGGGATTAGTAATCACCATTCAATCACGTCCTACCTTAGTTGAGTTTGGTGCTGAAGCTTGGTTACCAAAAATGGTTTCCATTTCGTTGATTCGTGAAATTGCTCCGGTAATTACTGCATTGATTTGTGCCGGAAAAATTGGTTCAGGTATTGGTGCAGAGTTAGGTTCGATGCGTGTAACCGAACAAATTGATGCGATGGAAGTTTCAGGCACAAATCCATTTAAGTTTTTAGTGGTGACAAGAGTTTTCTCTACAATTCTAATGATTCCGATTTTAGCAATATTAGCAGATGCTATTTCTTTATATGGCGCCTATCTTGGTGCCAACATTCATGGCGTAGTTACCTGGAAATTATTTTGGGATCAGGTTTTTCAAACCAATGGTTACAGCGATATCATCCCTTCTATCATAAAAACTTTTTCTTCGGCTTTGCGATAGGTATTGTTGGATGCTACAAAGGATACAATTCCAAAAAGGGAACTGAAGGTGTTGGTCGCTCTGCTAATTCAGCTGTTGTAATTTCATCATTATTAATTTTTATTATCGACCTCATTGCTGTTCAAATTATTGATGCTTTAGGCTTGACTTAGTAAATGGAAACCACTACAAATAATACAGTTATTGAAATAACGAATTTATGTAAGTCGTTTGGCGATAATCATGTGCTTAATAATTTTAGCATGAATTTACAGCGTGGACAAAATCTTGCTGTGCTGGGAAAATCCGGTTCCGGAAAATCGGTGCTAATTAAATGTATTATTGGTTTAATGCCGCCTGATAAGGGTACGATAAAAGTTTTTGATACCAATATCCCTGACTTAAACCAGTATGACTTAGATAAAATAAGAGTAAGAGTAGGATTTTTATTTCAGAGCAATGCATTGTATGATTCGATGACCGTTCGTGAAAATTTAGAATTTCCTTTGCGTCGCCATTGGATGGAAAAGGAAAAACGGAATGTGAATGAATTAGTAATGGAGGCTTTAGAAAATGTTGGTTTACCGGAAACTGTTGATATGATGCCTTCAGAACTTTCGGGTGGAATGAAAAAACGTATTAGCATTGCCAGAACACTTATTTTAAAACCGGATATTATTTTGTATGATGAGCCGACAACGGGCTTAGATCCAATTACCGCCAGAGAAATAAGTAATTTAATTTTAAAAGTGCAGGAGAAATATAATACTTCATCTGTTATTATTTCTCATGATATGAATTGTATTAGGATTGTAGCTGATCAAATTATTATGTTAATTGAAGGTAAAAATTATGCACAAGGAAATTACGAAGAAGTAAGATCTATTAATGATAAAAAAGTAAAACAATTTTTTGAGTAATATGGATAACGCAGCATCGAGAAATGTAAGATTAGGGATTTTTGTACTGGCAGGCTTGGCTTTTTTAATTACTGTATTGTATATGGTTGGAGAGAAAAGAAGTTTGTTTGGTTCAACTATAAAAATTAGTACTCAATTTTATAATGTAAATGGCTTGATGGCGGGTAATAATGTCCGCTTTTCCGGTGTTAATGTGGGAACTGTAGAAAGTGTTGAAATTATTTCGGATTCATCAGTTAACGCGATCATAGTTATTGATGAAGAGGTGGCCAAGTATATTAAAAAAGTGCAATTGCAGCAGTAGGCACCGATGGTTTAATGGGAAATAAATTAATTAATATCAACGCTACAATCGGTACAGAAACTGCGACAATAGAAGACGGTGACGTTTTAAAAACTAAAAGACCATTTGAAACCGATGAGTCTCTTCGCACTTTGAATACAACCAACGAAAACATCAGACATATTACTGATGACCTAAAAAAAATCACCAATAAGATTAACAGTCAAAACACTATTTGGAGTTTATTAATGGATACAGTTGTTGCCGATAATGTAAAAGAGGCTATTGTAAATATTAAAGCAACTGGCCAAAATGCTGCCGGTGCTACAGCGGATTTGCAAAAAATATTAGCTGATGTTAAAAAAGGAAAGGGGACTGTTGGAAGTTTATTGAAAGATACAGCTATGTCGGAATCATTAAAAAATACGTTGACGCGTTTAAATAATGTAGCAGACACAGCCTCAATAGTTATGGGTAACTTGGATAAAATCTCCAAAAAAATGAATGAAGGGGATGGCACGGTTGGTATGTTAGTAAGTGACACCGGTTTTGCAAAGGATTTAAAAGCAACTATAAAAACCATAAACAGCGCAGCTGAGGGATTAGATGAGAACATGGAAGCTCTAAAGCATAATATTTTATTGCGTAAATATTTCAAAAATAAAGCTAAGGACGACAAGAAAAAGGTAGACAATAAGAAATAAAACTTCAAAAATGTATTCATAAAAAAAGCCCTTAATTATTAAGGGCTTTTTTTATTTGAGTTATATTAGTGAATAACCAGCAAAGGTGTTTTAGAATGAAAGATTAATTTTTTAGTGACACTTGTACCAAAAAGTGTTTGGAAGATGTTGTGTTTTTTTGGATTTAAAATAATAACATCTGTAGGATAATTAGCGTAATGATCGCCTAATCCCAAAGCCGCATCTTTATCAGCCAGTAAAAAGGTTTTATGATTAACATGCTCTAATTTCTCCTCAACAAATTCAATTGAGGCGGCTTTTTCAATACTTCTTTCTTCTTCCGGATTTTCAATACTAATCACTTCTAATTCCGCATCAAATATTTTGGCAAAGTATTTAGCCGTGTAAACAGTAGTTGATTCTTCTGTATGATTCATATCGCAGGCAAACGAAAGTTTATGAATTCGCTTGTATTTTACACTATCAGGAATAATGAAAAGCGGAATTTCCAAATGACGAGCCGCGCGTAAAGATGTACTTCCTATAATATTCTCTTTAATTTTTCCGGCTTCACCAACAATACCCATTACAACAACATCAACAGCCATCTTTTTACACTCTTCTTCAATTACATCTAAAGTGCCCCCCATAACGGATAAACATTCAATCGTTAAACCAGCACCTCCATTTTTCGAAAGCCGTTCTTTTAACCCACTTAAACTATCTTCTGATGATTTGTGTATAGCGGTGATAATTTCTGTAGGAAGTCCTGTATCGTAATTCGCAGCAGGTAAAGGGTAAGCATTCAGTAAAATAAGTTTAGTGTCGAAATATTTTGCTAATTCAAGTGCGTAATCAGCTGCATTATCGGCTGCTGCTGAAAAATCTGTTGCAATAAGAATTGTCTTCATTTTTTATTTTAAAGCTACCCATGAATATGAGTACTTGTGATGACCTATCTTATTTTTAATTGTGATATAAATCACCTATAGCCGAATTAGCTAAGCTCGTGTTTCTTGTCAGGTAGAACATTGTTTAGCGACCAGTCCAGTTTTCTAACAAAATCGTTTTTACGGTACTTACAATCTGAAATGGGGCAAATAGAACAGGAGGTTGGTAGGCACGGATCGGCGTGAATAAAAAATTCAATTTCTTGATCGAGGTTTTCTTTTACTAATTTTTCTACAAGGTCAATTTCGTGGTGACTATCTTCCAACGAATCATACCACGGTAAGGTTATATGACAATCAATATGTAAATGGGATCCGTATTTAAGAATTCTTAAATTATGTATATCAATCCATTTTATTCTTCTGTTTTTATTTAATAAATCAATTAGGTGTTGAAGTTTTCCGTAATCCGCTTCATCTAATAAGTTCGTAATGGATTCGCGGATTAGCTTAAAACCTATAAAGACAATATACGCTCCAAAAGCAATAGTGATAACGTAATCTACCCAGTTGAGTTTTGTAAAATAAATTATAAGTAAACCCGCTACTAATCCAATACTGGAAATTGTATCAGAAATTAAATGTTTTCCATCAGCCACCATAACCGATGAATGATTTTGTTTTCCAATTTTAATGATGTAAGAACCTAAAAAATAATTTACCAGCCCTGCGAAGCCTGAAATATACGCCCCTATATCTGCGTGTTCAATAATATCTTTGTGAAAAAAAGCAATACCTCCTTTAAACAGCATTCCAATTCCTGCTAATAAAATCATCCCGCCTTCAACACCTGATGAAAGAAATTCTATTTTACCATGACCATAAGGATGGTTTTCGTCTTTTGGCCGGGAAGCATAATGAATACTGTAGAGTGCAAAACTTCCGGCTAAAACATTTACGATAGATTCTAAAGCATCTGTAAGTATTGCGTTTGAATGTGTAAAGAAGTAGGCTGTAAATTTTAATATTAACAAAGCAATCCCGGCAATTAGCACGAACCGCATTACTTTTATTTTCTTTTTATTTATTGCGCTAATGTTTTCCATATCATTATCACACCAATTATCAGTACAAAAGATAGAACAATTTTTTTGAATTGAACACCGCTAATGTATTTTAAGATCAGTTTTCCGGTGTAGGAACCTAAAATTGCAACTGCTAATAAAAAGGGAATGGTGGTGTAATATTCTTTTTCAAGATAACCGTTATTTAAATAAACTACAGTACGGCTGGCATCTACAAAGAAGTCGATAGCAGCAGAAGTAGCAATGAACATATTTTTTTCAAGATTAAAAGCTGCTAAACTTAAACCTCTTACTGCACCGCCTGTTCCAATAAGTCCGGCTAAAAATCCTGAAACAGTTCCACCTAAAATGGCATTTGGTTTTGTGGGTTCAATTTTGAAATCAGGTTTCCAAAAAAAGAAAATACTGAATGCGATTAAGAAAATACCTAAAACTAATTCGGCGTATTTAAGATATAGAATAGTTGATAACCAAGAGCCGAGTAAAACAAAAATAACGGCAGGCAATCCAATTAAAAGCATCAAGCGCCAATTAATCCCTTTATAAAACATCACGAGTTTCGAAATATTACTAAATACATGCATAACAGCAGTTACTGCCAGAACTGTTTGAAAATCGAAAAAGAATCCACCTAAAGGGATTAAAAAAACTGAAGAACCAAAACCCCCAACAGTGCCAACTATTTCTGATATAAAAGCAAGAATATAGAAAAGTACAAGACTCATTTAATCAAGATTAAACTCTGAGTTCTTTTCCGGAATGACAACTGCTTTGTAACCTTCTTTTAAAAGTTTATCCTGAAATGAAATCTTAGATTCCTCTTCTCCGTGAATAAGAAAAATATTTTTCACTTGTTTTTTATCTTGACAAGACAGAAAACGAATGAGTTCACTATAATCGCCATGCGCGCTGTACGAATGAATAGATTCTATTTCGGCTTTTACTGTGTACTCTTCACCATAAATATGCACAACAGGTTCGCCTGATAGTAAACGTGCACCTAAAGTTCTTGGTGAACAATATCCTACCATAAGAACAGTGTTTTTCTCGTCTGAAATAGTATGCATTAAATGGTGTTTAATTCTTCGTGCATCAGCCATACCTGAAGCTGAAATAATGATGCAAGGTTCTTTCGAGTCGTTTAAAGCTGGTGATTCTGAAGATTCCTGAATATATTTTAAATGATTAAACCCAAATGGATCCGGATCTTCTTTAATGTAATTACGTAAATCCTCATTGAAACACTCAACGTGTTTTCGTACAATATCTGTTGCGCTTGTTGATAATGGACTATCGACGTAAGTTTTAATATCCGGAAGAAGTCCCTTGTTTTTTAATTTATCTAATGAGAAAACAATTTCTTGAGTTCTGCCTAAACTAAAAGCGGGAATAATAAGTTTACCTTTTTTCTCAATGCAAGTGCGTAAAACGATGCTAAGTAATTTTGATTCTGAATCTTCATGACTTTCATGTAAACGATCGCCGTAAGTAGATTCGCAAAGAATGTAATCAGCTTGTGGAAAGGGTTGCGGCGCTTTTAAAAGCATATCGGTGTAACGACCAACATCACCCGTAAATGTGAGCCTGGTTATTTTATCATTTTCTTTTGCAACAATATTTATGGCTGCAGCTCCTGTAATATGTCCAACTTCGCTAAAGCGGAAAGTAACTTCGGTGTTTAATTTAAAATCAGAATTGAAAGGTATTGGTTTAAAATGTTTAAGACAGCGTTCTGCATCTTTTTCTGTGTATAACGGTTTTAAAGGCTCTAAGTCTTTTTTGGTTCTGCGTTTATTAATGAAACGAATATCGTTTTCGTGAATGCGTGCGCTATCCATCAATAGGATTTCACAAACATCAAATGTAGCTTCAGTGCAATAAATTTTTCCGGTAAAACCCTGTTTCACTAAACTGGGTAAATTTCCGGAATGATCAATGTGGGCATGTGATAAAATTACCGCTTCTATTTCGCTAGGTTCTAAGTCGAGTGAACGATTAAGAGGATCGGTTTCTTTACCCAGACCTTGGTACAAACCGCAATCGAGCAAAATTTGTTTTCCGCTATCGGTTATTAATAAATGTTTACTGCCTGTTACGCTTTCTGTGGCACCAATGAATTTTACTTTCATAAATCTCTTTAATATACTGTAAAGATAGCTTCTATCTCTCAAATAATCGCTTAAACAAGCCGTTATTTCATGTGCAACAAAGTACAATTATTAGTACATTTGCTACCACTTTAAATGGCCCTGATAGAAGAAAATACAAGTACCGAAACCGCCCCTAAAGAGATGTCGTTTTTGCAACATCTTGAGGAGTTACGTTGGCATTTAGTGCGTAGTGCGGCCGTTATTGTTATTTTGGCCATAGTTATTTTTTGTTTACCAGGTATTTTTGTCGATCAGATTTTTTTAGGCCCACTTCGTCCGGATTTTATTTCTTATAAAGCGTTTTGTGCTATGGGACATAAAATAGGTATTGGAGATGTGATGTGTATGAATGTAAAACAAGTGAAACTTCAAACACTTGGTATTTCCGAACAATTTTTTACGCACATGTGGTTTGCTTTTTTTGGCGGATTAATATTAGGCTTTCCTTTTTTATTATGGGAATTATGGAAGTTTGTAAGACCTGCATTGAAAGATAAAGAAATTGGTCCTGTTAAAATTTTTATTCTAATTGCTTCAGCATTATTTTTAACAGGAATTTGTTTCGGCTATTTCATCTTGTTCCCCATGTCGTACAATTTCCTTAGTAATTATCAGATGTCGGATAGCGGCGTCATTCAAACCAATCAAACATTAGATGATTATTCTTCTTTCATTACAACCATGACTTTAGTATCAGGTATAATTTTTGAATTACCTGTATTAATTTATTTCTTAACGCGCATGACTTTAGTAACACCGCAATTTTTGCGTAAATTCAGAAAGCATGCCGTTATTGTTATTTTAATTGTGGCTGCTATTGTTACGCCAAGCCCCGATGTTACTTCACAAATGTTGGTAGCGGTACCAATGTATTTCCTTTATGAAATAAGTATTTTCGTTTCGAAGTACGTAGTAAAAAAGTATAAATTAGCTTAATCATGAGTAATCAGGTAAAAGAATTTAATGAGTATCGTTCGAAGATGAATGATGTATTAATGAGTAAAGATAATTTGGTTTTGAAACGCCTTTTTAATTTGGATACTAATACCTACGCTGCCGGAGCATTAGATGTTAAGACCAAAGAAATGTTAGGACTCGTTGCCAGCATGGTTTTACGTTGTGATGATTGCATTAAGTATCACTTAGGAAAGTGCAAGGAAGAAGGCTGTACTACAGAAGAAGTTTACGAAATTTTTGCAGTTGCCAATATTGTTGGCGGAACAATTGTAATTCCTCATACCCGTCGTGCTGCAGAATATTGGGAAGAATTAAATAAGATTTAAATTCATTAAAAATAGCAGTGCTCCGCTGGCTAACAACAAAAACAAAAGCGTATTGGATACTTTCAATTGCTTAATGTTGTAAAAATAATCACTCAACAAAACACTTATTGGAATTACAGAAGCAATTAACGGAAAATACGAAGTGTTGTTTTTAGAGAAGAAGTTAACCAGCGAAAGAATAAGCAACCAATACATTAGTCCTAAATTTTTCTGGGTTTTAATTTTTCCACCTAATCCTCTTGTGAAATGTTTTCCTGCGCTAAGCGAAAGTAAAATCAACAAACAAAAAAATAGTGGATAGAAATATTCAGACAATAAGGGCTTTTGAAAATTGGTAAATAGATTTAAGAGGTAAGTTAAAAAATCCAGAAAAGGAATATTAATTAAGTATCCAATGCAGAAGTAAACGAATATAGGGGCAATTAATCCCAGAATACCTACAAACCATTCCCGCCAATTAAATGCGCGTAAAATTAAAAGGGCTATAAAGAAAAATAGTATGAAGAAAGCGTAATTGGTATAAAAGAAAGTTGCTAGTGAAGTATATAAAGCGGCATTAAAAATTTTCGACAACACATATTCCTCACGGTAAGTATCAGTAATTGAAATAAGAGCAAGTAAAATAAACACATTGGCAACCAAAGAAGGATGTAGTAAAGAGTTGTTTAATGTAATAGCACTAAAAAAAACGTAAAGAAAGGAAGGAATGTAATTTGATTTCTCAACTACTTCCTGCCTAATGGTATAAACAGAAATTAAAAGAGCTCCGAATCCAAAGCAAATGATATTTACCAGTGTAATTGAAAATGTACTGGTCACATTTTTTTGAAGAATAGAATAAAGAATATTATCGTCATTAGCTGATTGTACGTTTGTTGTGGAGAAGAACGAAAGTGTGATAAAAACGACAAAAAACAGGATAATCACCGGTAAGGCTGTTGTTAATCCCTTTTTTAAAACACCAATTACCACAGTTTTTTAGATTTCTAATTATTTATATATTTGTAGGGTAAACTTACAAAAATTAACAATATGAAACTTTTAATGATTACTTGGACTGATGTTTTTGAAGCAACCGGTTCTTTTTTTTACTGGATTTTTAAAGGCATGCGTGCTTTAGGTAATTCTCCAAATGTTATCATGGGTGGGTTTGTTATTTTCTTATTAGCTTATTGGACAATTAAAATTATTAAGCAAAACAAAAAGGCAACTCAAGACGGTACTTACAAATAGTATTTAATTTATAGAGATATAAAAAAACCCCGAAGAAGTCTTCGTGGTTTTTTGTTTTAACACGTACAGATTAATATTTCAAATCCATTTTTAATAATTTCTTGAATGCTTCTTTTTCGATAGATGAAATCTGATTTAGCATATCGGCACATTCTTCATAATATTTTTGTTCATCTAAACGACCTTTATAAATTCGTCCCATTTGCACTGCACTGGCGCGCCATAAATCTCCGGCCTTTGTAAACTCATCTGATATTAAAGTTAGCTTATCTTCTTTAAGGAGTCCTGCACTTTGTTCTAAAAATGCTGCGTAAATAAAACGGAAGCCACCACCACCTGTTCCAATTTCTTCTTGCATCCTAACTATTTGTCCTAAATATAAAGCTGCTTTTTTAGCACCTAATTTTTCACGCCACTTACGAATATGTTTTGCGGTAAAATTAATTCCAGATACACCTGCAATTGGTCCTGGTACATGTAACATGTCACGTGAATTTCTTTTTATTCCCTTTACAATAGCTTTACGAATAGTTTCTTCGCTAACATTTTTAATATTTTCAGGAAAATAAATATGTCCGTTAGGGGCAAATGGTCCTTTTGCAAAACGCACTTTCATCATATCTTCTTCCGATAATTTAGTTACGCCTTCCATTACAGGATCGCTTACTAAATAATCATTTCCTTCTTTTCCGTACACAATTAAATTGTGCGCATTAAAATGAAAACGGTATTCAGCTGGAAAATAGGGTAAATTAAAAACGCCAACCTGACAACCAACCGGAATGCCTTCTTTTATTTTCTGATCTAAAAATTCTTTTGCCTTGGTTTCGTTACTGAATTTTTTTCTGGTAACGCTTAACCCTAATAATTTACTGGCTCTGCTAAAAATCCAACCGGGCATGCTGCGATATGAAACCGCTGGTCGGCCATTAATCATTAAGAATGGAATATGAATATAGAATAATCCTGAACCCATACCGAATACCAAAGGTTCCGACATAAAATCCATGCCATGATATTTTAGCAAACTGGTTGCAACACCGTTTTCGCAGTGGGCTGATTGATGATGTTTAAATTCGTTAGGCATTTATTATTTCGGCTGGCTCAATACAGCGCCTTTAAAGTTCTTTAGTTCGTCAATTGTAATGCCAAATGCTTTTGCATAGGTACTTAATTTTTTTTCGCTGAGATTTTTAAATACGGAAGGTTTCATGTGGCGTTTAATGGTGAATCCCCAGAAACCGGTATATGCAGATAATACTGGCATATCCATTAATTTTAGTTCCATAAAATAAGCAACAGGACTTTTCTCGCCATTCTTAACAGCAAGTGCTGTTTCTTTTACGCGTTCATTAATATCTTCCCAAGCGTTATCAAGCGCTTCTTTTTTTACATCCCAACCGGTGCTTAAATCGGTAGTGTATTTGCCGTCGGAATTTTTTACGTACAATAATTCACGTGTAACTTTTTCAAGTGCAGATTTATCTTGTGGTAAATCTTCCTTTTTCATTTTAGCAAACAGTTAGTAAGCAATACGAATAAGTGAAACGGGCGCTTTCAGGAACCATCAATAAAATTTTCTGTCCTTTTTTTAATTTTCCTGAATTCACTAATTCTTCCAGCATAATAAAAATGGAACCCGAACCAATGTTTCCTACTGAAGAAAGATTAGTAAACCATTTCTCCTGTGGAATTTGAATATTGTATTTTAAAATCTCCTCAGCAATTTTTCCTCTAAAAAATTCAGAAGATAAGTGTGGCAAGAAATAATCGATAGTAGTTATATCAAAACCTCTTTTATCTAAAATCTCTTTTAAATATTTTGTTCCGGTTGGTACAATTTCTTTGCCTAATAATTTGACATCTTGTTTAAATGCGAAAATAGATTTGCGTAACCATTCAACAGATGAATATTCTTTCCAGCCCTTTGTTGAGCCGTCTTCGTTTTTATCGGAACCGGCATACATACAAGTTTCTAATTGGTTGGCGAACGATTTAATTTCAATCCATTCAATCTTTAATGAATTATTATTGGGACGAGGTTTGTTTTCTAATAATAAAGCGCCTGCACCATCTGATAACATCCAACGTAAAAAATCTTTTTCGAAAGAGATGATTGGATTTTTATCCATCTCTGCTAAACGTTCTGTTTCTTTTTCAAAATGTTCGGCACGCATTAAAGAAGAAAGTTTTTCTGAACCTGTACAAACAGCATTAGTAGTGCTACCTGCAACAATAGAATTGTATCCGTATTTTAAAGCTTGCATACTAGCACAACAAGCGCCTGCGGTAGAAACTAATTCAACCGGACCACATTTTAATTCGCCATGCACCATTACTGTGTGAGATGGTAATAAATTATCGGGCGAGGTTGTTCCGCATGCTAATAATTCAATATCATTTTGTTTAAAGCTGGCATCGGTTAATTTTTCGATAGCAAGTGCAGTCATTTTAGCATTGGAGTGCGTTGACTTACCGGTTTTATCAATAGAGTAATAACGGGTTTTAATACCGTTACTGCGCAAGGTTAAACTTTTTCCTTTAGAGGGCAAGCCATCAATCATTCCCAAATACGATTCCATTTCCTCATTCGAAATAGGATTATTGGGTAAAAATTTAGCGGCTTTTGTTATATATACTTCGGGCATATTCTTTTTATAGGTAGAAACTAATTAAACTAATTCTTTTTTCTTATAGAACCACATGGTACTAATGTCTTTTGTTATGGCATCATCTACTCCAATAGCATCAGCACTTGTTGTATCAGTTGAATCATCATCTAAATTAATGGTGTATGGATTTACTTTCATATCTGCTGGAGTGCCTTTTACATGCGTACTTACATGTCTGAAAATTTCAGCTGCAGCTTTTTCAAGTATCGTTAAGTTTTCGGCAACTTTCGCTAATAATTTTTCAGGACTTCCTTGCTGAATATCTATTCCTTGTTGAAACTTACGAAGAAATTCTAAATCAAAAGGATCAATATATTTATCAGAAAAAATTTCCGTATCGTGTGGTTTCCATTGGATAAAGAAATTTTGCATTTGAACGTGAAGCTTAGTGAATTTTCTTCCTAAACCTTTTTCATTAGCAAATAAATCCTTTAATAATTTTAAATCAGTGAATGCACCATTGGTAAATAGTAAAGCTAATACCGACCAATACACAGCCCAATCCCAGAAAATTTTCACTACCATAATTTGTGTAAAGCCCATTAATTGATATTTGTTCTGATAGATCTGAGTCCAACTTTCGAATAAAGATAAATGAGTTTGTTCGTAAACTTTTGCACGTACAGCAATATCTTCTCCGCTTAAATCACGTAAAATTAAATCCGACAACCAAGTATTGTTCATCGAAATAAAATCTGTACCGGGAGAATAGAACGGATCTAAGAACGGTCCTGATTCACCGGTTGTTCCCCAACGCTCTGTAGCATCATATACACGTTGTGTGTTATGACCAAAATGTTTAAGAATTAAAAAATCCAACAAACCTTCACCTTCACCAAACGGTTTTACTTTTTCGTAACAAAGTGGTTCGTGTTTTTTTAACCACTCTAATGCTTTTGGATATTGATTAATAGTATCGAAAGGATGTAATTTCTGATCAGCTACAATTCCTAAACTTGTATTCTTTGAACCTAATGGAATAACCCAGAACCAATAACCTTTGTCGAGAAAATGGACAGTACTTAGGTAACGTAATTTTGGTTTTAATTTAGTTTTCCATTCTTTGTTTTCGCTCCAATCATCAATATCAACAACACCTTTCACGCGCCACCAAACTGCATTTACATCATGATCCCAATCTTTCTTAAATCCGAATTTATGTTTTAAAACATTTCCGCGTCCTGATGCATCAGCCGCCCATTTTCCTTTTGCTTTGTGTTCTTCTTTGTTTACGATGTAAGTCACTTCATTCTCGCCATTCGAAAAAGAAATATCTTTTACACGCGCCCCTAAAATCACTTCACAACCTGATTCAATAGAGCGGCGCATTAATTCATTTTCCAAAGTACCACGATCTAACTGATGACTTGGCACAGGAAGTTTTTCACGTGGACCTAATTCAACGCGTGTACTAATATCGTGTTTGGTATTGTTTTTGAAAAAGAAACGGAGCCCGTGTTTTGGTAATTCGTGTTCTTCTAAATAGCCTTTTAAATTTAAAACTTCGCGTAGGTAATGACTTCCCAATTCAACCGTAGATTCTCCAACCTTGTGTGCAGCTGTTGCAGCTTTAGCTTCTCTTTTTTCTAAAATTAAAATAGAGATTTCAGGTCGCGATTTTTTAAGTTGCAAGGATAGGGTTAGTCCTGCCAGGCCACCACCTAAAATAATTACATCATATTGTTTTTGCATAATACCTAAAAAATTTACCAAAGGGTTAAAATTACTAAATTATCAATAAAAAACGCTTACATTTTGATGTGTTTTTGCGAGTATTTTATTAATGAACTTATTAGAAGAATAAAAGAGGAAATCCTTACAAAAAAGGTAACAAAAAAGCCTCATATTTATGAGGCTTTTATTAGTGGGCCCACTTGGGATCGTCCACCTAGGCGGACAAGCACCTACAGCCCCGATAGCTATCGGGGGGGGATTCTGTTGCTCATTTTTGTTTTAATTTTTCAATCATTTCGGGGTATTTGAGAAGATTTTTAACATAGGTACTGCTTTTCATAGATTTAATATGTTTTTCGATTTTTGAGGCTTGACTGAAACTTTCACATTCGATATTTAGAAAGAGTTCCCAATCATTTGCTTTAGCAGTAAATCTATGTTTCCCATAGCTATGATCATTGTGTTTTTGTATTCGGACTTCTAAATCAGCATGACAAACCCCAATATAGAAGCGATTAAGTTTCTTACTGAATATAATGTAACACGAATTCATTTTTTTCTAAAAAAGAAAACCTCTGAATCACTTCAGAGGTTTAGTGGCCCCACTTGGGATCGAACCAAACACCCACAGATTATGAGTCTGTTGCTCTAACCGAATGAGCTATGGGCCCTATTTAATATTCTAAATAGTAAAAGTTTTATTGAAGCACCCAAAGCCCCGATAGCTATCGGGGGAGTCTGTTGCTCTAATCTCCTTATTCACGCTTAGGAGATTTATTGTTACTATTTAATATTTTAAAGAACAATTTCACTTCACTTTCGCACCCACAGCCCCGATAGCTATCGGGGGAGTCTGTTGCTCTAACCGTCCCGATAACTATTGGGAGAGCTATGGGCCCGTTAAATAAGGTCAAAATGACCACCTTTACTTGTTAAAGGGACTGCAAAAATAGATATTTGCAGAGATAATACAAATTTTATGAAGGGTATTCAGAATGTTATTTTCGATCTTGGAGGGGTAATCATTAATTTGGATGTAAACCGGACTATTAGCGCATTTAACAAGATTAGCCAGATACCTTTTGAGAGTATTTATACGCAGGCAAAGCAAGATGAAATTTTCAGTTTATTAGATAAGGGAAAGATTTCGACTAATGATTTTTTGAATGAAATAAAGCGCCAAATCCGTTACACAGGCAAAACCGAGGATTTATTAGTGGCTTGGAATGCTATGTTATTAGATGTTCCCGAAGAGCGATTGGATGCTTTGGTTGAAATGAAACACAATTACAATACTTTTTTATTGAGTAATACCTGCGAACCACACATTGAAGCTTTTGAACTAGAACTAGAAAACGAACACGGTATTAAGAACTTTGATGATTATTTTGATAAAGTGTATTACTCCTGCCGAATAGGAATGCGTAAACCCGACAAAGAAATTTTTGAATTTGTATTAAATCAAAATAATTTAAAAGCAGAAGAAACTATTTTTATTGATGATTCTCCGCAACATGTAAAAGGAGCGGGGGAGTGTGGTATTAACGCTTTTCTATTGCAGAAAAACATGTCGGTAAACGATTTATTGAGGCAGCTTAATCTTTTATAAACCTCATCACCTCTTCAAAAAACTCATTAGGTTTTTCGGCATGTATCCAATGACCGGCGTTGGCAATTGTAACTAATTTATATTTAGGAAAACGCTTTTCAATATCCGCTACATCCGATTCGCAGATGTAATTTGATTTTTCCCCTTAATAAAAAGTGTTTCAATAGCACTAGATGAATTTGGCACTTCAACACCAATATTCTGATATTCTTTATCAATCACTTTAAATTAAATCGCCAATCCATTAAGCCGGTTTCACTGTCTTTCCAATAAATATTCTTTAATAAAAATTGTTTAGTGCCAAAATCAGTAATGTGTTCGTTCATTATTGCTTCAGCTTCCTTTCTGGTTTTAATGATTGAGAAATCTACTGCATTTAATGCCTTTAAAACAACATCATGATGCGGTTCATAAGCACGAGGCGAAATATCAGCTACAATTAATTTTTTGGCAATGCCGGGATTTTGTAATTGAAAAAACATCCCCACTTTTCCACCCATACTATGTCCGAGAATAATGGGATTTTGCAAATGATGCTCTGTAATAAATTCTTTTAAATCTTCGGCCATTAATACATAATCCCACTCGTTGCTATGAGGTGAAAGTCCGTGATTTCGTAGATCCAAAGTAAAAACATGAAACCCGTTTTCACTAAAACGTTTGGCTAAGGTATTCCAATTATCACTTTGTCCGAATAAACCGTGAAGAATAAGTAAAGGTTGACCTGAGCCGTATTCGCGAAAAGCTAGTTGCATATTTATTTTAAGAAACCGAGGATAAATTTACGCTGTTCTAAATCTTTAATGAAATTTTGCGCGTGTTCTTTCAGAAGAGAAATGTTATTTAATTGAAATAGATTATTCGCTTCCACTAAAACATCTTTTAATAATTCTCCGCCTGCAATTTGTTCTATAATGTAAGTGTATAGCATCGACAAATCCATAAACTGAACATTACCACTTTCTTTTTCTCGGTAAATAAAAAGAAAATAAGTTCCTTCTTTACCTGCTAATTCTGTTGGAGCTGTTGTGTGAACAGGATAAGTTAGTTTTATTAATTTGAATTCCGGATTCACTGCAATTTTATTGTTGAACCAATCACCTTCGGAAATGAATTCAGGATAAGCAATATCTTCCATGGTGTGAACCTCTAATTCTAACCATTCAAAATATAAAAGATCATTTAAGAAAGGAAATTTTAATTGTTCCTGAATATTTTTCTCAACACAGTAATCATAAAATTCCAATGGCATTCTCCAAACTTGTGTGGTTTGACATTTATGTTCAACAAAATATTCATGTACCAGTTTCTCCCAAATATCTTTTGGTAAAAACTATAGGTAATGGGGTAAGCAGTTTCTAAAATATCGGAGGCAATATTAAAAAACTAATCGACGGTACTGACCTAAATTCTCATACTTAACCCCTTTCAAATCGGGCACAACACCGTTCCTACAGTATTCTGCTAATTTAGATTGTTGTTCGTGTGTATCTTTAAGCAATTGCATTTTCAGTGTGCCATTTTTTTGCAATGATGGTATCCATTCTTGTAATTTCTCCCTGTAATTCCTCCAATTCAGGAATATTAAAATCTCTTTCTAATAAAACAGGAACAGGTTTAATTAATCCAACGGTGTAATCAAATAATTCAAACACAGGATCAATAACAGCTTGTCCGTGTGTATCAATTATCAAAGTATCTGAAACTTGTTCGTGACCCGCCATGTGAATGTAAGCCACTTTATCGAGAGGCAATTTCTTTATAAATTCTTGGGAATCGTATTGGTGGTTGAAGGAATTGACATAAACATTATTTACATCCAGTAACATATTGCAACCTGATTCTTTAACGATAGCAGAAATAAATTCTACTTCAGTCATTTCAGCAGCAACAGGAGTGTAATAAGAAACATTTTCAAGAACAAGGGGCATTTCCAAAATATCCTGAACTTGTTTTATCCTCTGCACAATATGTTTTACAGCGTCTTGACGAAATGGTATTGGTAATAAATCGTATAAATGCGCATTATCACATTTCGAATAGCTCAAATGTTCGGAATATACTTTCACATTATATTGCTTTAAGAATTTTTTCACTTGTTTCACAAACTCAACATCAACTTCATCCGGGCTGCCAATAGAAAGTGATAAACCATGGCAGGTGATAGGAAATTTTTCAGCGGCTTTATCTAAAATTTTTTTCCAGTAACCGCCCATGCCAATCCAATTTTCGGGAGCTAATTCAATAAACGACGGATGAAGAACATTTGTATTTAAAAGTTCTTCAGCAAAATCTTTTCTGAATCCTATGCCGGTATATTGTTTTGACATCTTAACTAAATAAAAAAACAAACCCCGCCGAAGCAGGGCTTGTTTTTATAAAATTGATTAGTGAGGTTTTTCGGTTTTTTTCTCTCCGCATTTACCTTCGCCGCATTTACCATCTTTCGCTTTACCGTCAGATTTTTTTGCGTCTTTTTTCTCACCGCATTTGCCTTCTCCGCATTTACCGTCTTTTGCTTTTTTCTCGCCACATTTAGCATCTTTTGCTTTTGTGTCAGATTTTGCATCCGTTTTTTTCTCTCCGCAAGTAGCTTCAATAGTTTTAACTAAAGCTGTGCGAACTTCACCTGCAGTTCCTAAAGCATTATACTCAAGTAAACTGTTAGCCTTTACAGCTGATACACTCATTAAAGCACCTGCAATCATTGAGCAAGTAACTAAGGTTGATTTTTTTTCCATTTGGTTGTGTTTTTAGGTTTATATAAATATACGATTGCAGCCAGAAAAGCTTACAAAAAAAATGTTATTTTTTTGTGTTATCTGTAATTAATTGACTGAGAGATTGTTTCTTTTCAGGGGATAGGTGTACAGAACTATCATGTGCGCAAGACCTAAAATTTTCGTCTATGTTTTTGCTTTGCTTAAGGAATCTTCTGCAAAACACACAAATAAGCAAATGGGTTTTAACCAAAAATTTCTCGGATAGGCTTAATTTAGAATAATCACACTTAATAAGTAAAAAGGTGGCGTCTTTACAAGTAAACCTATACCACTTATGCTTATGTTCTAATTTAGAATCCATTATAATTTAATCCAGTTTTTTCAAGACAAGCCCTAATCTGTAATTTGGCCCTGTGCATGATAACCCAGAAGTTAGACGAGGTTAAATTAAACTCCTTACAAATTAATTTAGCATCATTATCATCCAATAAACTCATAGTAAAAATGCCTCGCCATTTCTCTGGTAAGCCCGAAAGGCATTTTTCGAGAGTTTTGTAAAATTCCTTAGTATCGTAGGTGTTTTCAGCACCAGCCCAGTTTTTTGGGAATGTATCTTTTTTCCATGGTCCAAAATTGCCGCTATTGAAAAAATAGTCGTAGGACGGGGCGTCTTCTGAGGCAAGTTTTAGAGGAGATTCGTTTTTTGTAGAGGCCTTTTTGTAATGATCAATAATTTTATTCTTCAATATGGCCACTAACCAAGTCTTTTCTGAGGCCTCACCTTTATAGTTGTCTTTGGCTTTTAAGGCCGATAAGAAGGTGTCTTGTACTAAATCTTCGGCTAATTCATCTTTGTTAACCCTATAAAAAGCAAATTTATACAGGTAATCAGCGTATAAATCCACCCATTTAGCAGGATTAAGCGTGTTTTGGTTATTTGATTCGGTATTCAATTGAAATCAAAAGTAAACAATTCCAATAAAACTCCTATCTTTGCGCCCTTAAATTAGGTACATGTCAAGTATAAAGAATATTGCAATTATTGCCCACGTTGACCACGGTAAAACTACTTTGGTTGACAAAATTTTACACACTTGTAAATTATTCCGTGATAATCAGGAAACAGGTGAACTAATCTTAGATAACAACGACCTTGAGCGCGAACGTGGTATTACCATTTTGGCAAAGAATGTGTCGGTAGTTTATAAAGGAACTAAAATTAACATTATTGATACTCCTGGTCACGCCGACTTTGGAGGAGAAGTAGAGCGTGTGATGAACATGGCTGATGGTGTTTTATTATTAGTGGATGCTTTTGAAGGGCCAATGCCTCAAACACGTTTCGTGTTACAAAAAGCAATTGCTGCCGGTAAAAAAGCAATCTTAGTTATTAATAAAGTTGATAAACCGAATTGTCGTCCTGACGAAGTTCACGACAACGTGTTCGATTTATTTTTCAATCTTGAAGCTAATGAAGACCAATTAGATTTCCCTACTGTTTATGGTTCTTCTAAGCAAGGTTGGATGGGTCCGGATTGGAAAAAGCCAACTGAAGATATCACTCACTTATTAGATGTTATTGTAGATAAAATTCCGGAAGCGCCAAAACGTGAAGGAACTTTACAAATTCAAATTACTTCTTTAGATTATTCATCGTTTATCGGTCGTATTGCTATCGGACGTGTATTCCGTGGTACTATAAAAGAAAATATGCCGGTTAGTGTTGTAAAACGCGATGGTAGAATTCAAAAACAACGCGTAAAAGATCTTTTTGTATTTGATGGTTTAGGAAAAGTTAAAGCTACTGAAGTTCCTGCAGGAGATATTTGTGCTTTTACAGGTATTGAAGGTTTTGAAATTGGCGATACAGTTGCTGATTTTGATGCACCGGAAGCTATGCCAACTATGCATATTGATGAACCAACCATGAGTATGTTATTTACAATTAACACATCGCCATTTTTTGGTAAGGATGGGAAATATGTAACATCTCGTCACTTACGTGATCGTTTATATAAAGAATTAGAGAAGAACTTAGCCATGCGTATTGAAGAAACAGGTTCTCCTGATTCTTATTTAGTGTTTGGTCGTGGTATTCTTCACTTATCAGTTTTAATTGAAACTATGCGCCGTGAAGGTTATGAATTACAAGTTGGGCAACCACAAGTAATCATAAAAGAAATTGACGGTAAGAAACACGAACCGGTTGAGGTTTTAACTATTGATGTACCGCAAGAATCATCAAGTCGTGTTATCGACTTAGTAACGCAGCGTAAAGGTGATATGTTAATCATGGAACCTAAAGGAGATTTAATTCATATTGAATTTGCAATTCCTTCACGTGGTATTATTGGTTTACGTAACAATATTTTAACTGCAACTGCAGGTGAAGCTATCATGGCTCACCGCTTCAAAGCATTTGAACCATGGAAAGGTGTTATTCCTAACCGTATTGCAGGTGTTTTATTAAGTAAAGAAAAAGGAACTTCAGTTGCTTACAGTATTGACAAATTACAAGATCGCGGAAAGTTTTTCATCGATCCAGGTGAGGAAATTTATCCAGGTATGGTTGTAGGTGAGCATATTCGTCCTGACGATTTAGTAATTAACCTTTGCGGTGAAAAGAAATTAACTAACATGCGTGCCAGTGGTACAGATGATAAAGTTCGTATCGCACCAAAAGTTCGTTTCAGTTTAGAAGAAGCAATGGAATATATCCAGGGTGATGAGTATGTTGAGATTACTCCTAACCATATCCGTATGCGTAAAATAATTCTTGACGAGAACGAAAGAAAACGCGCTTCAAAAGCAGTTGAAGCTTAATAAAATTTCTAGGTAAACATTACATGAGAGGAGAGTTTAGTAATAAGCTCTTCTTTCTTTTTTTCCGACACATCCACTTTATCACCATTACTCATAATAACAAATCCGCCATCAGAACGGGAGTATTTTTTTATTTCAGTTAAGTTCACCAAAAAGGATTTATGAATTCTATAAAAACCATATTCCTCTAACAGCATTTCATATTCTTTTAAATGCTTAGAGCTGGTTATTTTTGAATCCTTTAAGAAAAAGTGTGTGTAAGGGCCGTCGGCCTGACAATACACAATATCTTTAATTTCAATTACCAAAATACTCGATAAAGTAGAAATAGCAATTTTGGTAAGTCGGTTTTGCAAACGAATGCCTTCCAGTAAAACACTCATATTGTCTTTAAGACTATTTTGACTTTGAAGTTTTATCACTTTTTGAACTGCTTGAGTTAATTCTTCAGTCTCGACAGGTTTTAACAAAAAATCAATGGCCGCGAACTTTATAGCTTTTAAAGCGTAATGTTGATGCGCAGTTGTAAAAATCACCGAAAAATTTATCTCGGGAAGTTTGTTTAATAAATTGAATTTGGTTGAGGTTTGTAATTCAACATCTAAAAAAACCAAATCTGGCTTTAAGCTGGTTATAAGTTTTATAGCATCATTAACGTTAGATGCAACGCCAGTTAATTTCACTTCAGGCAAAGTGCTTTCCAATAACCCCTTTAAATAATTGGAGTTATTAATTTCGTCATCAACTATAATTGCATTAATCATCTTAAAAATCGTTTGTTATCGGTATTAATATTTCAGCACGGGTTCCTGTGGCTTCCCCTTTTTCGTTCTTCAAATCTATAAAATCTATTTTACATTTATTCTGACTTAATAAATTAAGGCGGTCTTTTGTAATCCGCATACCCATAGACTGATGACTCATGAGTTTGCTTTTTTAATTTCTTCGGCTTTTTCTCTTCCAATGCCATTATCTTCAATAGTACATTTTATGTACTCGCCATGTTCTTCAAAATGAATACTAAGCTCACCAATGAACTTAATGCCCTGTTCGTTTAAAAGACTGGACTTGTTTTGTAAACCGTGTAAAACAGCATTTTCAATAAAAGGCTGCGTAATCATTGAAGGAATCTCCGTTGAATAAATGTCCAGATTAGGAGAAGTTGTGATATTACAAACGAAGTTATTATTGAATCTGAAATTTTCTAATTCAGCATATAATTTCAAAAGTTCGATTTCATCTTTCAAAAGAATATTTTTTTTATCGGAGTACTCCAATACCATCCGTATTAGCTTTGTAAATTTTACCAGGTAAGCAGCCGCTTGATCTTTCTCGGATTTACGAATGAACTCCAATATGGAATTAAGTGAATTAAAAATAAAATGTGGGTTTATTTGGACTTGCAAAGCTTTGATTTCAGATTCTTTTACTTGCATGAATAACTCTTGCTTCTCCTTTTCTTTTTTGAACGTGTAACGCGAATAAAGGATGTAAACAAATAAGAGTACTAAAGCCAAAATTAACGCACCTATTAAAAGATAATTTTTTTCTTTTGTTCAAACTGACTTTGTATTTTTTCTTTCTCAACAGTAAAAACCAAATTACTTTTTTCTAATTCAAAAGCGGTTTTTAGACTATCGATAATAATATTATTATCCTGTTTATAAAGTGAATCAGCACTTATAAATTTGCCTAGGTAATAGAAAGCCTTGTCGTTGTTACCTATTAGGCGATGAAGGCGTGATAATTCCTTAAGATCTTCTTTGTACTCATCTACGTAATTGAATTTCTTTTCGAGTTCAATAGCTTTTTCAAGAAAGTAAATGGCGGAATCAAATTGTTTTATTTCAGTGTAACAAATCGAGATATTATCATAGTAGATGTTTAAATTTTGAGGATAATTATTTTGAGTCGCATCCGAAATGGCAAGTTTGCCGTAATGAATGGCTTTTTTATAATTTTTCTTTACGTTTTCTGATTTTAGAAGTGAATTGTAAACATCTGCACCGATGCCATGCGTTTTTTGGCTGTAGGGGATATAAATCTCTTCAGCTTTTTTAAAATAGTAATCGGAAGAATCAATATTATTAACAACAAGATACCTTCCACCCAATGCTAATATAGCCTTTATATAATTATTAGTGTCTTTAAGTTGGAGGGCAAAACCGGAAGCAATACGAGCATAATGAATGGTGCGACTGGTAGACATTAGAAGATTATAGTTGGCACTTAAATAGTAACTAGCGGCCATTTGATAGTATTTGTTTTTATTTTTTTCAGCATAATAATTCAAAGTGTGAAAATATTTGTTAGACGCGGAAAAATTACTGTTTCTGTAATAGTATTTACCTAAACCATATAACGAATGATAAATCGAATTGTAATCAGTGTTTTTTAAAGCTTCGCTGAAAGCAGTTTCAAAAAAGTATTTGGCGCTGTCCTGATAAATGGTGTCAAAATAAACTGAACCTTTTAAGCTGGTAAATAAAGCATGATTAATGGGGTCTCTTTTTTGCTCAGCTAGAAAAATGTTTGAATCACAGACTTGTAAAGCCTTGCCGTACTCAAGTCTGAATAGATGCTCTTTGGTTCGAAACACTGCGGGATTATTCCCGGAATAATCCTGTCCGGTCGCCGCTCCTGTAAGGCATAAAAGACAAATTAAAATACAAGTAAGGCGTTTTAAGTTCATTCCATACTAAAAGTAATGATTTATTTTGTAATTCAATAATCACTTTTTTTGTCTTGATTTTAACTTCTGTCACATCATTAAGTGTTTTTCCTTTTGCTTGCAATAGGATTAAATAGTGAAATAGCAAGTCTGCAGCTTCTCCTAAAAACAATTCATCGTTGTTATCTTTTGCTTCAATAATAATTTCCGTCGCCTCTTCACCAACCTTTTGAGCAATTTTATTAATACCTTTTGCGAATAGGGTAGAGGTGTAAGATTTATCTGTAGGATAATTTTTTCTGTCTGAAATAGTTTTTTCAAGTTCCGATAGGAAATCACCAGAATTACTATCGTTAAAACAAGTATCACTTCCGGTGTGACAAACTGGTCCAACCGGATTTCCTTTTATAAGAAGTGTATCATTGTCACAGTCTACGACAATGGATTCTAATATTAAAAAATTCCCGCTTTCTTCGCCCTTCGTCCATAAACGATTTTTGGTTCTGCTGAAGAAGGTAACTTTGTTTAGTTCTTTTGTTTTATCTAAAGCTTCTTGATTCATAAAGCCTAACATTAAAACTGTTTTCGTTTTAGCGTCTTGAATAATAGCAGGAGCTAATCCATCTTTATATTTTGAGAAATCTATTTTCATAATCGTACGTTAATTTTATTGTTTCTTAATTCTTGTTTTAGTGTTTTAATATTTATTTCGTTAAAGTGAAAAACACTGGCCGCTAAAGCTGCATCAGCTTTTCCAATGGTAAATGCATCGTTAAAATGCTGAATGGTTCCTGCCCCACCACTCGCTATAACTGGAACATTTACACTTTCAGAAATTAATTTAGTGATATCATTCGCGAAACCGTTTTTGGTACCGTCGTTATTCATTGAAGTGAGTAGTATTTCTCCTGCACCTAATTCAACTCCCTCCTTTGCCCAATCTAAAGCCTTCTTTTCTGTTTTTACTTTTCCGCCATTTAGATAAACGTACCAATCTCCATTTTCAAATTTTGTATCAATAGCTAAAACAATGCACTGGCTTCCAAAACGAGAAGACAATTCTTTTATTAGTTGTGGATTTTTAAATGCTGAGGTATTTACTGAAATTTTATCTGCACCCGCGTTTAAAAGAATCGAAACATCTTCAATAGAATTAATTCCACCCCCAACTGTAAAGGGAATATTTATTGTTGAGGCAATTCGGGTAACCAATTCTGATAATGTTTTTCTTTTCTCGTTTGTTGCAGTAATATCTAAAAACACCAATTCATCAGCGCCTTCTTCGCAATAACGTATTGCTAATTCAACAGGATCTCCTGCATCACGGATATTTTCGAAATTCACACCTTTAACAGTGCGACCATCTTTAATGTCCAAACAAGGAATTATTCTCTTAGTTAGCATTGATATAATTTTTTAATTCATCCATTGTTATTCGTCCTTCGTAAATGGCTTTACCTATAATCACTCCTCCGCAACCAATTTTATCTAATTCTAAAACATCTTTCATATTGGAGACGCCTCCTGAAGCTATTAATTTTAATTCCGGAATTTCTGTCATTATTTTTTTGTATAATTCAAGAGATGGTCCTTGCAGCAAGCCGTCTTTTGAAATGTCAGTACAGAAAATATTTGTAATACCTTCAAAAAAATTGATTTTTATAAAATCTATCACGTTAATGTCTGTTGATTGCAACCAACCGCCAATCGCAATATTTTCGTTTTTCACATCAGCGCCAAGCATAATTTTGTTCGCGCCATATTTTTTCACCCAACTAAATAAAATATTGGGTTGTTTCACTGCTAAACTGCCAATGGTAGCTAATTCAGCGCCGGCATTAAATACCTTTTCGATAGAAGCATCGTTTTTTATTCCGCCACCGAAATCGATAATTAATTTTGTTTTTGATGCAATGCTTTCTAAAACTTTCAAATTAACGACTTCTCCTTTTTTAGCCCCATCTAAATCAACTAAATGCAAGCGTTTAATTCCTAAGGCTTCAAATTCTTTAGCTACTTCCAGTGGATTCTCATTATAAATTGTTTTTTGAGAATAGTCGCCTTGCGTTAAGCGTACACACTTACCATCAATGAGATCTATAGCTGGTATTATCTGTATCATAAGGCAATAAAGTTTTTTAAAATTTGTTCTCCAGCTTTAGCTGATTTCTCCGGGTGAAATTGCACACCGTAAAAATTATCTTTTTGCAAAGCAGAACTATATTCCGTTATATAATTTGTAGTAGCAATAGTGTTTTCACCTAGCTCTACATAATAACCGTGAACGAAGTGTTGAAACTCATTTTCAGAAACATCTTTAAACAAAGGACCTTTTAAATTGTAAATAGTGTTCCATCCAATTTGTGGTACTTTGACCGTGACATCCCTCTGACCTTCGGTCTGTCTCCCTTCAAAGGGAGAATTGAATCGCTTTACAAAAGAATTAAATATTCCAAGGCAATCTGTATTTCCTTCTTCTGAAAATTTACACATTAATTGCATACCTAAACAAATACCAAGAATCGGTTGCTTTAAGTTTTTAATTACAGAATCAAGTTCCTTTTCCTTTAAATACATCATTGCACTTGAAGCTTCGCCAACGCCTGGGAATATAACTTTGTCTGCAGATTGAATTTCCTCAATAGAATCGGTCAAAATAGGTTCAATGCCAATTCGGTTCAAAGCGAATTTTACGGATTGAATATTTCCAGCGTTATATTTTATGAGTGCTACTTTCATATTATTAGATTGTCCTGTCGAGCGAAGTCGAGACATTACGGTTCTCGACTTCGCTCGAACTGACATTAGAGTAATCCCTTTGTACTTGGTAATTCATTATTATTGGCGTCTCGTTTCAAAGCAAACTTTATCGCCTTCGCAAAAGCTTTAAAAATAGCTTCTATCTTATGGTGTTCGTTTTCGCCTTCTGCTTTAATATTTAAATTACATTTTGATGAATCACTAAATGATTTAAAAAAGTGAAAGAACATTTCGGTTGGCATATCACCAACTTTTTCTCTTTTAAAATCCGCTTCCCATTCAATCCAATTTCTACCACCAAAATCAATAGCCACTTGTGCTAAACAATCATCCATAGGTAAACAAAAGCCATAACGCTCAATTCCCTTTTTATTTCCAATAGCTTTTGAAAAACACTCGCCTAAAGCAATTCCTACATCTTCAATAGTATGGTGTTCATCAATGTGTAAATCACCTTTTGCCTGAATGTTTAAATCAACCGAACCGTGACGGGCAATTTGCTCTAACATATGATTAAAGAAATTTAAACCTGTATTGATTTCTGCCTTACCTGCCCCATCAATATTTAGTTTAATGGAAATATCTGTTTCGTTAGTTTTTCTTTTGTACTCAGCAGTTCTTGCTGGTAATTTTAGAAAGGAGTAAATTTCTTCCCAATTGGAAACTATTTTGTCAATGTTTTCTGTTGGGGTGTCAAAATTCTTTAGAAAAATAGACTTGCAACCAAGGTTAGCAGCTAGTTTCACATCCGTTAATCTATCGCCAATTACAAATGAGTTCTTTAAATCGTAATTGCCATTCAAATATTTTGTCAGCATTCCGGTATTTGGTTTGCGAGTTGGTTTATTTTCTGATTCAAAACTTTTATCAATGCACACTTCAGAAAAAGAAATTCCTTCTTTTTCTAAGGCTTCAATGATAAAATTCTGTACCGGCCAAAATGTATTTTCAGGAAAAGATTCCGTGCCTAAACCATCTTGATTGGTTACCATCACTAATTCGTAATCCAACTCCTTGGCAATTCTTCCAAGGTAATTGAAGACACCTGGCAAAAATTTCAATTTCTCAAAACTATCAATTTGAAAAGTATCGGGTGGTTCCCAAATTAGCGTTCCATCACGATCTATAAATAAGACTTTTTTCATTTGTATTGTTTTAATGTATTTAGTAATGATTGATTTTCTTCTTTGGTCCCAACAGTAATCCGTAAACAACCTTCGCAAAGTTCAACCTTACTTCTGTCGCGGATAATAATTTGTTTTGATGTTAAATAATTGTAGATAGCAAGAGCGTCTTTCGTTTTGATTAGAATAAAATTAGCTTCACTTGGATAAACTTTAAGTACGAAGTCTAGTTTTGAAATCTCTACACTTAATAATTCTCTTTCCTGAACAATAGTTTTAATCCAGTCATTTATTTTATTTGTATTACTTAATGCCTCAATTACGAGTTTTTGGGTTACTGAATTAATATTGTAAGGCGGTTTTATCTTATTAAATATATCAATGATAGGCTCAGAAGCGAAGGCCATACCTAATCTTAGACCTGCTAAGCCCCATGCTTTCGATAAGGTTTGAAGAATTACTAAGTTCGGATAATTCAATAATTCAGGTATTAAACTTCTATAACGTGCAAAATTGATATAAGCCTCATCAATTACAACAATACCTTTAAAGTTTTCAAGGATGCGTTTTACTGAATCCCACTTAACCCCGTTTCCAGTTGGGTTATTCGGACAACAAATAAAAATGAGTTTTGTATTGGGATTAATGGCGCTGATTATTGCGTCAGTATCTAATTGAAATTCTTCGGGAGTTAATGGAACTTTTTGAATTTTGACATTATTGATATTAGCCGACACTTCATACATGCCATAAGTGGGCGGACAAATAATAATATTGTCAAGCGAAGGATTACAAAAAGCTCTGAATAAAATATCAATCGCCTCATCGCTACCGTTCCCTAGAAAAATATTTTGAATTGGTAAACCTTTAATCTTACCAAGTTTTTCTTTCACGTCCAATTGCAAAGGATCAGGATAACGATTGTAATTCGTGTCCAATGGTGAGCCATATGAATTTTCATTCGCGTCTAAAAACACCCCTTCTTTTCCTTTATATTCATCACGAGCGGATGAATACGGTTTAAGGTTCTTAATATTCTCTCTAGTTATTTTATCTAAATCAAACATATTTTTAATTCATTATTTATTTATAATTCAACATTCATCATTCTAATACTTACTGCGTTTTTGTGAGCATCTAATCCTTCAGCTACTGCCATTAATTCTATGGTTCTACCAATTGTGTTTATTCCATCTTTTGTTAATCTCTGAAAAGTAATTTTTTTCACGAAACTATCTAAGGAAACGCCGCTATATGCTTTTGCATTGCCATTAGTTGGTAAGGTATGGTTTGTACCGGAAGCATAATCACCAGCGCTTTCGCAAGAATAATTTCCTAAAAACACGGAACCTGCATTAATAACTTTTGAGGCTAACTTCTTCTTCATTCTTACAAGCAATGATTAAGTGTTCTGATGCGTATTGATTAAGTAAGTCAAGACCTTCATTTAAATTATTTACCAAAATAGCTTTACTGTTTTTTAATGCGGCAGCTGCTAATTCTTTTCTTGGTAATTGATTCAATTGCTTTTCTATTTCAATATTTATTTTTTCAATTACTTTTTCATTATCGCACACCAAAATAACCTGACTGTCAATTCCGTGTTCAGCTTGTGATAATAAATCAGCAGCAACAAATTCAGGAACACAAGTTTCATCTGCTAAAACCGCAACTTCTGAAGGACCTGCTGGCATATCAATAGCAACACCTTCTTTATTCACTAATTGTTTGGCACAAGTTACATATTGATTACCCGGACCAAAAATCTTGTAAACCTGAGGAACACTTTCCGTTCCGTAAGCCAAAGCCCCAATTGCTTGAGCACCTCCAACTTTAAATATTTTTGTTATGCCAACTAATTTAGCAGTGACTAAAATGGCAGGATTAATAGTTCCGTTCTTATCACATGGTGTACATAAAATAATTTCTTTGCATCCTGCTAATTGAGCAGGAACGCCTAACATTAATACAGTTGAAAAGAGTGGGGCTGTACCTCCAGGAATGTATAAACCCACTTTTTCAATACCGATTGATTTTCTCCAACATAAAACACCTTTTGAGGTTTCAATTACTTTCACTTCTTCTTTTTGTGAAGTGTGAAATTTCTCAATGTTACTTTTAGCAACTTGAATTGCTTTCTTTAATTCATCACTAACCAAATTCGCGGCTTTATTTATTTCCTCTTCTGAAACTTGTAATGAATCTAGTTTCACTTTGTCAAATTGTAAGGTATATTCTTTTAAAGCGGAGTCACCAGTCTGTTTTACCTTTTTCAGAATAGTGGCAACTTTCTCTTCTAATTCAACAGAATCAATAGCAGGTCGCTTTAGAAGTTCTTTCCAATCACTTTTATTTGGATATTTTATTACCTGTATCATTTATAAAATCATTTTTTCAATTGGCACTACTAGTATTCCCTGTGCGCCATTTAATTTTAATTTTTCAATTATCTCCCAAAATTTATTTTCTTCAACTACAGAGTGAACAGAACTCCAGCCTTTTTCTGCCAGAGGTAAAATAGTTGGACTTTTCATTCCGGCAGTAATACTTTACAAATAGCATCTAATTTATTGTTGGGAGCATTTAATAAAATGTATTTATTGCTCTTGGCACTTCGTAAAGCTTTTATTCTGAAGAGTAATTTATTCAGCAATTCAGTTTTTTCTTTACTCAGTTTTTTACTGGCCACTAAAACAGCTTCTGATTTTAAAATTACTTCAACTTCTTTTAAGCCATTACTTAGAAGAGTGCTTCCGGAACTTACTAGATCACAAATAGCATCTGCTAAACCAATGCCGGGAGCAATTTCAACGCTGCCGCTTATTTCGTGGATTTCTGCTTTTACTTTTTGTTCCTTTAGGTATTTTGATAAAATAGTAGAGTAGGTAGTTGCTATTCTTAAACCATTTAAATCTTTAACTGATTTGTATTTTTTTTCTTTAGGGAAAGCGATAGATAGACGGCATTTGCCAAAACCTAACCGGTCGATAGTTTTAACTTGTTTGTTTTTCTCCAACAAAACATTTTCACCAACGATGCCAATATCAGCAACGCCATCTTCAACATATTGTGGAATATCATCATCCCGCAAGAAAATATTTCCAAAGGAAAATTATCGGCTTCGGTTTTTAGTTTTCCTAAACCATTATTAATATTAATGCCGCATTCTTTAAGTAAACGAAGACTCTCTTCACTTAAGCGACCTGATTTTTGTATTGCTATTTTTAGTTTCATATAGTTTAAATGTTATTATTTAAATAAAAAAGGCTTACCGTAATGGTAAGCCTTCGTATAAATTAGTTTTGTATTAGTCTTTATAAAGTACAAAATTCACCCACGCTTACCTTGTTGGAGTAAGTATGGTGATGATGTATTTGAGTAAAATTTTTCATTTCTGTGTGACAAATGTAGTCTATTTTTTAGAAAGCTCAAAATTATTTTCCTAAAACCTTTTTAGCCTCAGGGAAGATTAAGGTCTCCCATAAGGCGTATTCCTTGGCGGATGGGTGTAGGCCGTCCTTAGCCGTTAGCTCGGTATTATCCTTCATTTGCTTCGAAATTTCGAAAATATCGACTACAGGTAAGCCTCTTTTTTTAGCCTCAGCTTTAATGATATTATTGAATTCCGTAATTCCTTTTGATACATCTCTATCGTTACTAAAATATGCGCCTTGTGGTGTTACACCAAAATCGGGAATGGTAATTAAAAGGATGTTGTTTTTATTCGGGAGTTTTTTCTGAACATGATCCAAAATAAAAATTAAATTTTTGGTATACGTAGTTGCATTCACTTCGCGCACCCAATCATTCACGCCAATTAAAAGTGTTACAAACGTAGCGCCCGATTTGTCAAACACAGGCAGTTCCATATCAATTAAATTCTGAGTACTGAAACCGTTTTTGGAAGGGTTAGCTACTAGTTCAGTTTTAATTCCTCCATCATTTAAATGTTTGGTTAACAAAACCGGCCAGGCTTCATTTTCGTTGGCGCCTGTTCCAATAGTGTAAGAATCGCCGAGGGCTACATATTTAATTACTCCTTCATCCATATTCCTGAAACACAAAAACAAAGTTGCTATTGTGCAAACAAAAAATATTAGAATTGTTTTACGCATTTATACTTAAAGTTAAACCTTTTTTTTCTGTCTTTTCAGATTTTAACGTTTGTTGAATTTCTTCTCCAATTAAAGCTATAAACAAATTATTTTTGAGAATATGTTCTTTGTTAGCGATAATGTTTTCCAAAGCTACATAGCCAACAACATAATTATAATCTGTACCGGAGTATCGTTCTGTTACCTTGTGAAAATCTAATCTCTCTAAATCTATTAATCTATTGTAACGGAAATAAACTTTTAAGGTTACATCATTCGTAAACTCTAAATGCGGACTCTGCTTCTGCTTTTTGTATTCGTATTTGTAACCATATGATAAAGCAGAAATATCAGAAAGAACTGCCGCTCCTGTTGGGTGGCCTCCGGCGCCCTTACCCTTTAAAAATTGTTCACCGGAGAACTCACCATCAACAATAACCCCATTAAATTCATTATCTACACTATATAAATGATTATCTGCATTTACATATTTTGGTAGCGCAAAAACAGAAACCTGTTTGTCGTTTAATTTTTTAACTGTAGGAACTAATTTAATTTTCAGATTCTTTTCTTTGGCATAAGTAATATCATTTGGATGCAACGTGGTAATCCCAATATTTAAAACGTCTTCAGGCTTAGCAAATATTCCAAAAGCATGCAAAGCAATAATGATAGCTTTAAACTTCGCATCAAAACCTTCTACATCATTGGTAGGATCGCTTTCAGCAAAACCTTTTTCCTGGGCTTGTTTTAAAGCTTCAGGATATGATAGTTTTTCGTTAATGGTTTTTGTAAGAATGTAATTAGTAGTTCCATTAAAAATACCACTCACTTTTTCTATTTGCTCGTTATCGAAATATTCTTCCAATGTTCTAATGATTGGAATACTTCCGCAACTCGATGCTTCATACAATAACGATACATTGTTCTTATGCTGCAAGTCAAATAATTCCTGCAAATGTTGTGCGACCATTTTTTTATTGGCAGTGACAACATGTTTACCTTTACTTAAAGCGTAGCTCACAATATTGAATGCTTCTTCAGCATCATCAATTAATTCAACAATCACATTAATTTCGGGGTTATCCAAAATTTCTAGTTTATCGAATGTGAAGACGCCTTTATCCAAAGGTCTTTCTTTGCTTTTATTTTTTACAGCAATTTTTACAATATCCGCTTTAAAGCCTTTGCTGTTTTTTAATACGTGGTATAAGCCCTGACCAACACAGCCAAAACCAAATAATCCTATTTTTAATGTTTGTCCCATAACTATATTATATAAATGTTAATTTATTTTTTTCCTGATAGCTATCGGGAGTTTTATTTTCTTTATTTGAGTAAAATTGCTTGATGACATCAGTTAATTGTTTTGTTTCCAATAAAAATCCATCATGGCCATAAAACGAATCAATTTCGCTGTATTGAGCATTTGGAATATGTCTCGCTAAAAACTGTTGTTCAGCAGGAGGAAATAAAATATCAGAACTAATTCCAACTACTAAAGTTTTTGTTTTGATGCTTGCTAAAGAATGTTCAACAGCTTCATGACGATTACGTGCTACATTGTGCGAATCCATTGCTTCCGATAAACGAACGTATGAATAGGCATTGAAGCGTTTCACTAATTTTTCGCCTTGATAACGTTGGTAAGAAGAAGAAGCGAAATCATTCACTTTATTCAAATTAGTTTCTTGTTGCGTTGCGTTATACGTATTGTAATTTCTGTAACTCAACAAAGCAATACTTCTTGCGGCAGATAAACCTTTTTGTCCGCCATCTTCGCTGTTCCCATAATACGTTCTGTCAGCTTTAACTGCTAAACGTTGCGATTCATTAAAGGCAACACCCCAAGGAGAATGTTTTGCATTCGTAGCCACAATGATTAAATTTTCAACCAAAGTTGGTTTTTCAAAAACCCATTCTTGCGCAATTTGTCCACCCAAAGAACCGCCAATTAGTGTATGAATTTTTTCAATTCCTAAATGCTGACGTAAAACATCCAAAGTTTTAGCTTGATCACGAACGGTGATGTGCGGAAAAAAACTAAACCAAGGCTGATTCGTATCCGGATTAATACTTAATGGTCCGGTTGTCCCGTAGCAAGAACCTAAGTTGTTAGCACAAACAATAAAATAATCATTTGGATTGTAGAAATCATTGTCGCCAAATAATCCTTTCCACCAATCAAACACATCGCTATTGGCGGTAAGGGCGTGACTCACCCAAATGACATTGTTTTTTTCTTTATTAAGTGTGCCGTAAGTATTATAAGCAATTTCAAGCGAAGGCAATGAAACACCACTTTCTAACGTAAACACTTTATTGTAATTAAAAGTTTTAGAGCTCATGGTTAGTTACTATAAATGGTTTCGTTAAAAATTAATTTTCTTGTTTCATCTTTACTCAACAAATTCACATCAGTCGAAATACGCTTAGCGTGATTGTTTGATAAGTTTGAAATTATGGAACCGCCTCTTTGTGCGATGCCGTATGCTGATTGCAACTCTAAAAAACCTTTGTGGTTGATGTCGCCTATTAAATTTGTTTTGGTATCTATTTTAATTTTGTTCATGGTTGTAAATTTTTAAATGTTTGTAATTTTTTATGGCACATAATGCACCTAAAGCCCGGACTTGTGTGCCGGGTTCAAACTTTTGCAATAAAAGTTTTTAAAACACTAGCACATGCAGCAACAGCAGCACATACAACACATGAAGGCGTGATGGAAAGTAGATTTAATAACTGAACGAGCACAGGTTATGCCGCCACCGATTGTTTTGTTTTGAATGTTTGTTTTCATTATTTCGTATTTAATTTATTTGCCTCTGTTTTTCATCAGAGTAGGAGTTGGCACCTGTTTTCCAATACTGAAACAAGTTCAGCACTTTTAGTTGGTTGCCAGTGGGTCAGTGAGCCTATTCTCTCGCCACTTCTTAATAAACTAATTACGCACCAGGTGGGTAATTAATCTGTGGCAAATATAATGCATAATTTTAATTAGCTCCAAATTTTTTTGGTTCAAAATTGGATTCCAAGAAGTTAGAGGGGGGAAATCTTATCTTTCTTTACGGATGGTGGTGTGCTGAAGCGGGTTTTCGTACACTTTGCCGTATAATTTTCGGTTCTTGAAAACATCAATGGCGGTATAGATAGCCTTTTTAAAGGAAGCTTCGTTAGCCAAATTTTTGCCGGCAATATCAAAGCCCGTTCCGTGGTCAGGACTGGTTCTCACAAAATTTAAACCTGCAGTAAAATTTACACCGTTATTAAAAGAGATAGTTTTGAAAGGCACTAGTCCTTGATCGTGATACATGGCTAAAACGCCATCAAATTGTTTGTAGGTTGCATTTCCAAAAAATCCGTCAGCACTATACGGACCATAAACTAACTTGTTTTCGTTAAAAGCTTTTTCAACTGCAGGAAGAATAATATTTTTATCCTCATCACCAATTACACCATTATCACCCGCGTGAGGATTTAATCCTAGCACTGCAATTTTTGGTTTACGGATGCCAAAATCTTCAACTAGAGATTTATGTAACTGATTTATTTTTTTTGTGATTTGTTCTGCTGAAATTTTTTCTGATACATCTTTTAATGCAACATGTCCGGTTACAACCGCAACTCTTAATTCATCTGAACACAATAACATCAAAGGTTCGCCGCCTAATTTGTCAGCTAAATATTCGGTGTGACCGGGATAATTAAAATTCGGTCCTTGTATATTTTGTTTGTTGATAGGAGCTGTAACTAAAGCATCAATATTTTTAGTGAATAAAGATTCGGTAGCTTTTTCTAATGAAAGTAAAGCGTACTTGCCGCCAATTTCATTTTGTTTTCCCATTTCAATATTTACTTCTTCTTCGTAGCAACTGAACAGGTTTACTTTTTTATTATTGAATTGATTGAAATCGCGGATAACTTGAAAATTTAATTCTTCAATACCTAAAACTTTTCTGTAATAAGAAACGGTTTTTTGTGAAGAGAATAAAACAGGCGTACAGATTTCAATAAGGGAAGGCTCCATTAATGTTTTCAAAATAACTTCAAGGCCAACGCCATTGATGTCACCCTGTGAAATGCCTATTTTAATCTTCTCGTCCGACATGAGGGTACAAAAGTACGTATAAGTTTGAGATTATTCCTTAATCCAGCCAATTAAGGCTACTACTTCTTCGGCATCAACGCTTTCCCAGGCTTGTTTGCTGTTATTCCAAACGGATAAGCCTTGTTGGTAGGATTCGGTACCAACCACTAATTCCTTAACGATAGCAGCGATGTTTTGTTCTGTTTTTAAGTTTTTAACTTGAAAATGATGCTTGCCAACTTCTTTTCCATTTAGTTTAATGATATGTCCGTAAGGATTGTTTTTGCACTCGGCTGTAAATCCATTCTCAGGATTGGTAAATGGCATTTCTATTGCTGAATTTTTTTCTACATCTACTAAAAACTTTTTCTCGCCAAAATTATACTGCGCTTGTGTTTTGTTGATTTTTATAAAGCTCGCCGCTTCGTTTTGTTGTTTGATAGTAACCTTTCCAACAGGAACGGATGCTTTTGTATCAATACTAACTTTTACAAATGTAATTTCGGTATTGTCTTTATTAAAGTTAGGATAAACGAAAGTATTTTTATCTAACCACCAAACCGACACATCTGGTTTTTTGAATTCAGTATTGGTTTGCCCGTAACCGGCATCGTTGCTCAGTACAACTTTAGGTTTGCTTTCGGGGTAAAAATTTAATTTATAAGGTTGAGCCGAACGATCGAATTCTATGTCTTGACCAGGTATTGCTTTAAACAATAAAGCTTTTACTTCGGTATAAGTTTTAGTTGTGAAATTGTATACAGAATAATACTTTCCTTTAAACGCGTCGTTGGTATAATAAATAGCGCTGTCGTTACTGCAACGCACTAAGTTTGCTTTCTGATCAAATAGAACTTTCTTTTCTTTTAAATCAATAATGTTTCCAATACCTGTAATTAGATAACGGTTTTTGTAAAGAATATTTGTTCCTAAATCAGTGCGGATATAATCTTTTTCTGTTTTTCCGTCTTTAACTCTTCCTTTAAACGACATTAGCTCTTCACGACCTTGATAGTGACCATTTAAAAAACGGTAACTGTAGACTAATTGTTTGAATTCGCCTTTACTCGCTGGATCGTAGTGAATAACAATAAGAGAATAGGTGGTGTTTTGAGAAAAAAGATTCCCGTTACATAAAAATGTAAAAACAAATAAAACAAGTAGTGCTTTTAATTTCATTAACGAAACGTATTTAAAGCTTTTATTTATTAGCAAAAAAATCAAACAATAATCTTACACCAACTCCTGTACCGCCTTTACCTCTGTAACTATCTTTTCCTGTAACAAAAGCAGGACCGGCAATATCTAAATGTATGTAAGGGTAATTCGTAAATTTCTCTAAAAATTTTCCGGCAGTAATTGAACCGCCGTATGGACCACCAATATTTTTCATATCAGCAATATCCGATTTCATTAATTCATAATAATCATCCCAAAACGGAAACTCTGCTAAACGCTCGTGAGTTCTGAAACCACTATCGCTTAATTTTGTTTTGTGTTTTGCTGAGGCATTTCCCATGGATACAATTCCGTATTGTCCAATTGCAGCAGCAGCAGCACCTGTTAATGTTGCTAAATCTATAGTTAATTCGGGAGTATATTTTTTTGCGAAGTGTAAAGCATCTGCTAAAATCATTCGTCCTTCAGCATCTGAGTTTAACATTTCAACTGTACTTCCATCCATCATGGTGATAATATCTCCCGGCGCAAATGCATTAAATCCAGGACGATTATCAGTTGCAGGAACTAATCCAATAACGTGAACCGGTAATTTTGCTTTTGCAATTGCGTACATGGTGCAACCTACTGCTGCAGCGCCTGCCATATCACATTTCATTAAATCCATGCTATTTGGAGTAGGCTTCAAACTCAATCCGCCTGTATCGTAAACAACACCTTTTCCAACTAACACATAAGGTTTTTTATTCTTTGCACCACGGCCTTTGTATTCCATTATGGTGAAAGTAGGTTCATCAACACTTCCTGCATTCACAGAAAGTAAGCCGCCCATTTTTTGTTGAACAATTTTGGCTTTGTTATATACTTCAACTTTAAAGCCGGCTTGTTTGCCCATGTCTTTAAACGCATTTGCTAAAGCTGTAGCATTTAAAATATTTACAGGCTCATTAACTAAATTGCGCGCTTTGCAAGTAGCATCAACGGTAATATTTAAATTTTTTAATTGAGCATCTTTTAATCTTCCATCAACTATATTAATTATATCAAGTGTATTTATGTTTTTCTTCGCGCTTGGTTTGTGATGAATAAATTGATAATTCGCTAAAGCAATACCTTCCGCTAAAGCCAAACTATTCGAATTTTTTAAAGTATCGTTTACAACTGTAACTGATTTTCCTTTTGCCGCATTTACAGCATCGCAAATCCCACAACCATTTTTACGTAAAGCTTCGTGAGTTGTATTTGCATCTTTTTTAGGATCAACCAAAATAACAGTAACCAACTGACCTAAATGAGTAGTGGTAACAAATTTCTTTTCAGCATCGCTGAATTGAGAAGTTAAATAATCTGCTAAATCGTTACTTAAGTTGTAGTTAGGCTTGTTTTTCCATTTTTCGGTGATGATGGCAATATTAGAACCTTTAGTAACCGAGTTTGTTTTCTTTATAGTAGTCATAGTAAATTGGGATGTACGAATATTATAATTTTCAATTAATTAACCTAATATTTCGGGGTTAAATCGTAATTTTGAAGCATGAATGTTGAGCTACTATTAAAAAGGGCGATAAACCTCGAATTTTTAACGATTGAAGAAGGTGTTTTCTTATTTGAAAATGCTCCAACCACAGAGCTAATGTTTGCGGCTAACGAAATCCGTAACCTCAAGAAAAATAACTCTAAAAAGGTGACTTGGATTATCGACCGTAACCTCAATACCACCAACGTTTGTATTGCTAATTGCAAGTTCTGTAACTTTTATAGAATCCCCGGTCATGCCGAATCCTATATAACCGATATTGCTACTTATAAACGTAAAATTGAAGAAACTATTAAGTATGGTGGAGAGCAATTGTTATTACAAGGCGGTCACCATCCCGATTTAGGCTTGAGTTATTATGTGAATTTATTTAAGGAGATAAAAGCTTTATTCCCGAGTATAAAATTGCATGCATTGGGTCCGCCAGAAATTGCACACATTACCAAGTTGGAGAAATCAACTCACACAGAAGTGTTAAAAGCATTGAAAGATGCGGGTCTTGATAGTTTACCGGGAGCAGGAGCAGAAATTTTGAATGATAGAGTTCGCCGTTTAATTTCAAAAGGAAAATGTACCGGAAGAGAATGGTTGGAAGTGATGAAAGCTGCTCATCAATTAAATTTAACCACATCGGCAACAATGATGTTTGGTCATGTTGAAACTATTTACGAGCGTTTCGAACATTTAGTTTGGTTACGTGATGTACAGGAATTAAAACCAAAAGAAGCGAAAGGATTTTTAGCATTTATTCCATGGCCGTTTCAGGATGATGGAACTTTATTGAAACGTGTTAAAGGAATAAAAAATCATGTTACTTCTGATGAATACATCCGAATGTTAGCATTAAGCAGAATCATGTTACCGAATATTGAAAACATACAAGCTTCGTGGTTAACGGTTGGAAAAGCAACTGCACAAATTTGTTTGCACGCAGGCGCAAATGATTTTGGAAGTATTATGATTGAAGAAAATGTGGTGAGTGCTGCAGGAGCCCCGCATCGTTTTACTTATAAAACTATTCAGGATTCAATTTGTGAAGCGGGCTTTGAACCACAATTAAGAAATCAGCAATACGAAGACAGAGCAATTCCTGAAAACATTCAAGAGCAGGTTATTGATTATTAAAACATCACTTCCAAACTTTGTTGCTTCGGCAATAAAATTTTAGCGCCGTTTTCTGTAATCAACATTTCATCTTCAATTCTTATTCCGAATTCTCCCAGTATATAAATGCCTGGTTCGTTGCTCATCATATTTCCTTTTTCCATTAAGCGTTTGTTGCCACCAACAACGTAATGCCACTCGTGCCCATCCATACCAATACCATGTCCGAGGCGATGCGTGAAATATTTATAACCCGGACCATAACCCGCATCACTAATTACTTTACGTGCGACCGCATCAACCGATTCAAATGTAACTCCAGGCTTTGCAAATTTTAAAGCGTCTTGTTGTGCTTTTAAAACAATATTAAAAACATCATTCATTTTTTGAGTTGCTTTTCCGAATACAACTGTGCGGGTAATATCCGATTCATAACCTTCAACAGAACAACCGCCATCCATTAATACAATGTCATTTTGTTTTAAACGGACTTCTTTAACTAATCCGTGAGGATGCGCACTTGCTTCTCCAAATAAAACCAAGGCACCTCCACCAACTCCAAACTCAGCAAATAATTGAGTAATTATTTTTCCAAATTCACTTTCACTCATGCCTTCTTTTAATTGTGTTATGGCCACTTTGTAAACTTCCATAGCCATATCGTTGGCAATTTGCATCAATTCAATTTCATGTTCTGTTTTTATGCCGCGGCAACCTGCGGTAATAGGTGTTGCGCTTACAATTTTTGCAGATGGCATGGCTTTCTGAAATCCTTCCGTTATAAAATAACGTGTAGTTTCTTCTAAACCAATTGTAGCGTTAGCTAAACCATTTTCTTTTAAAATTTTTGTAATCAATTCAAACGGACTTTCATTTTCTTCCCAGCAATATAATTTTCCATTTCCTGTTTGTTCCTGTGCGCGCGTTTCTTCAAATTTAGGTGAGATAAAAAATGGTGCGCCGTTTTTTGGTAGTAGCATTCCGAACAAGCGTTCCGATCTTCCCCAATGTATGCCGGTAAAATAATCTAAAGAAGTTCCGCCCTCCATGAAAACTGCATCGATTTTATTTTCAGTCATTAATTTGCGGGCTTGTTCTAAACGTTGTGCACGTTCTTCTTTTGTAATTGGTTTTATTCTGTCGGTTAATTTTTTTATGATATCAGGATTAATCAATCCTTTTGCTGCTTCATGTTTTGAAATTGTATTTGCAAATAATTGCGTTGATGTTAACGCAACCGTTGACACAATTCCTGTTGTTCTTAAAAAATTCCGACGGTTCATAATGATTGTATTAAAAAATAAATGTAACAAAAAACCCCTTCCGTTTGGAAAGGGTTTTAATTAAAGTCTCGACTACGCTCGACTTGACATTATTTCTTCAAAAGAACTTCATCAATCATACCGTAAGCTTTTGCTTCTTCGGCAATCATCCAACAATCACGGTCTGAATCAGCCCACACTTTTTCGTAGGTTTGTCCACTGTGAAGGGAAATGATTTCATATAATTCTTTTTTCAATTTCTGAATTTCACGTGCTGTGATTTCGATATCAGAAGCTTGTCCTTCTGCACCACCCATTGGTTGGTGAATCATAACTCGTGCATGCTTTAAAGCAGTACGTTTTCCTTTTGCACCTGCACATTGTAATACAGCACCCATACTCGCAGCCATTCCTGTACAAATAGTAGCTACATCCGGACGAACAATTTGCATCGTATCGTAAATACCTAATCCTGCATAAACAGAACCACCCGGTGAGTTAATGTAAATTTGAATATCTTTTTTAGCATCAACTGACTCTAAAAATAATAATTGCGCTTGCACAATATTAGCAACTTGGTCATTGATACCGGTTCCTAAAAATATAATGCGGTCCATCATCAAACGCGAGAAAACGTCCATTTGTGCAACGTTTAACTGACGTTCTTCTATGATGTAAGGAGTTAGAGAAGAGGTTATCCGGGAAGAATAGCTATCATAAGTAAGGCTATTAATACCCATATGCTTAGTAGCATATTTTTTAAATTCATTATTGTCGAACATAATTGTGTGTTTTAGATTGTTTCAAAGTTAATTGTACAAGTTAATTATGCAAATACTATGCTAAATGAGTTTTCAACCTTTTTTGTCATAAACTCTGACAAACTGCCTAAACTTATTTTAATAAGCACGTATGTTTCCGTTTTTAATGATATAATCTACGCCATTAATGCTGAATTTTTTTCCGGGGGATTGTTGCATTAAGTCGGTGATATCTTGTTCAATAGTGTGAATAGACCCCTTTGTTTTGTAGGCAATATTCAGATAATCGGGATGAATTTCCATGCCTTCAGTAACGCCGCAAAGTAAAACTCTGACAGGCACTTTAACTTTTGCTATTAAGTTAATGTCCCGAACCTTTGCCCAGTTGTCGGCAATTAAAATAATATTCTCAATGTTTCTTGTTTTTTTAAGGCCGTAAAGTATAGCTTCTACAACATTTTCGGGAGCATCACCACCTTGTCCGTTACGGATGCAAAGGTTCATGGCATGCAACAGTTGATCGGCATTTGTTGCAGTGCAAAAATACACCCCGCCTGTAATGCCAACTTTTTTATCTGTATCTTTTTTTCGGTCGCCATCATTAAAAAAAGCAAAACTTTGTCGTAACGAATCGCGTGTAAAGTGAAGACTTAACCACGTGCTTACTTGCTGTGCAAAAGGATACATACTTCCTGTTAAATCAGCTACAATTAAAGTTTTTTTCCATTTATTATTCCGTTTCAGAACGTTAAAAACAATGTTATTGATGGTGTCTTTATTTGGTTTTAAATCGGCTTCTGCATTTGTACTACGGCTCTCAAAACTGAATCTGCCGCGGCGGTCGTATACACTATAATAGCCATCTAAACTTCCGTTTTTATAAACACCTTCAGCTTTAAGGTATCCGTTATTGTAATATTCAACCTCCACACCATGTTTAACGCCGTTTTTATACATTTCGTAAAAATCTTTACGGCATTTTTTAGAGTAATGTGTTACCGAACCGTCTAGTTTCCCCTCTTTATAAAAGGCTTCCTGTTCAACACAATCGGGATGGTCGTACCATGTTATTTCCAGGCCGTGTTTTTTCCCATCTTTATAAGAAGTTTCCAGTTTTAAATCGCCATTAGACCAGTTTTCGCGCCAAATGCCTTGTTTGAGATTGTTGTTATCAATAATATTTACGGTGTCTTTATCCTGAATTTCATAATGTTTGTACTGAGCTTGTATAAAACCTGTTACAAAAACAAAGAATAATATAATATAGAAAGCTCTAAACATATAGCGACAAATTAAAATTGCTTAATTTTGCAGTCATTAGCAAATAATATGCTCGAAAAAATAAATAACTTATTACAAGAAGTAGAGGGGCTGGCACTTGGCACAAAAGAACAGGTGGAAGAGTACCGTATTAAATGGTTGAGTAAAAAGGGTGAGATTACCGTGTTGTTTGATGAGTTTAAAACAGTTACGCCCGAATTAAAAAAAGAATTAGGTCAGAAATTAAACGACCTTAAAAATAAAGCACAGGAAAAAATAAATCATTTAAAGGAAAAATTTGAAGCGGCTAGTGATTCAAATACTGCTTCAGATGTTGATTTAACTTTACCCGGCGACCCAAACATTTCTGTAGGTTCTCGTCATCCTTTAAGTATTGTAAAAAATCAGATTATTGATATTTTTTCTAAGATTGGATTTACGGTAAGTGAAGGGAGAGAGATTGAAGATGACTGGCATAATTTTACAGCATTAAACACACCTGAAAATCATCCCGCGCGTGATATGCAAGATACTTTTTATGTGAGTTTAAATCCTGAAATGGTTTTGCGTACACAAACATCAAGTGTACAAGTTCATATAATGGAACAACAAAAACCGCCCATCAGAACTATTTCTCCCGGGCGTGTTTACCGTAATGAAGCTATTAGTGCAAGAGCGCATTGTCAGTTTCACCAAGTAGAAGGTTTGTATATTGATAGTAATGTTTCGTTTGCAGATTTAAAGCAAACACTTTTATATTTTTCTCAGGAAATGTTCGGTAACGATACGCAAATTCGTTTGCGTCCGAGTTATTTTCCATTCACTGAACCAAGTGCTGAGGTGGATATTAGTTGTACTATTTGCAAAGGCAAAGGCTGTAATGTTTGTAAATACAGTGGCTGGGTTGAGATTTTAGGTTGTGGAATGGTAGATCCTCAGGTGCTAGAAAATTGCGGAATCGATCCAAATAAATTTAAAGGTTTTGCTTTTGGAATGGGAATAGAACGTATTGCCATGCTGAAATATCAGGTAAAAGATTTGCGTTTATTTTTCGAGAACGATGTTCGCTTCTTGAAGCAGTTTACATCTGCATAATATTTCCGGTTTCCAGTTTCTGATTAAGTATGAAGAATTCACGAATAGATAATTTAATCGGAATGTTGAAGGAAGAACCTGAAGATGTTTTTTTTGAATTATGCTTTAGCTGTTGAATTTGTAGGAGAGGGAAAATATGAAGAAGCTGAAAAACAATTTTTAAAAACAGCAAAATTAAATGAAGACTATTTGCCTTGCTATTATCAACTCGGACGAGTAGCCGAAAAGTTAAATAAAGAAAAAGAGGCGCTGGAGTATTATAATAAGGGAGTAGATCTTGCAAAAAAACAAAACAACAACAAAGCCCTAAATGAATTAAACGAAGCGATTTGGCTTTTAGAAGATTAAAATGGAATTGAAATTCGACATAATAGAAATACTTAAAGTAACAATGGTGCTGTTCGCAGTAATTGACGTTATTGGTCCAATTCCCGTAATAATAAGTCTGAAAGAAAAAACCGGGATATTGATGCGGCAAAGGCCTCGATGGTATCGTTTGGTATTATGGTGGTGTTTTTGTTTTTAGGAAATTACATTTTAGATATCATTGGTATTCAAATTGGGGATTTTGCTATTGCGGGTTCTATTTTATTATTCATTATCGCCTTCGAAATGATTTTGGGAATTAAAATTTCTAAAGATGAAATGTCGAACACAGCTTCTGTTGTCCCTCTTGCATTTCCTTTAATTGCAGGTACAGGAACATTAAGTACATTATTGTCTATTCGTGCAGAGTATAATATTGTCTCGATAATCATCGCCATCATAATTAATGTGGTAGTCGTTTATTTTGTTTTGAAACATCTTAACCTTCTTGAGAAATTTTTAGGTGCCGGTGGAATTGCTATTCTAAAAAAAGTATTCGGAATTGTTTTATTAGCACTCGCTATTAAATTATTCAGAAAGTACACCGGCTTGTAATGCGACCTCTTTACACCATACTTCTTCTTATTGCCTCTAATACATTCATGACTATTGCGTGGTATGGGCATTTAAAATTTAAGGATATTTCGTTTTTAAAAAATATTGGAATTGTTGGAGCGGTTTTAATAAGTTGGTTAATCGCCTTAGTTGAATATTCATTAATGGTGCCGGCTAATAAATTAGGCAGTAATATTAATGGTGGTCCTTTTAACATGTGGCAGTTAAAAATGATTCAGGAGGTGATTTCCATCTCTGTTTTTGTCATTTTCACCCTTATTTTCTTTAAACATGACAACTTTCGCTGGAATCATGTTGTTGGTTTTGCCTTTCTTATAGCGGCCCTATACTTTTTCTTTAAAAAATAGCTCTTTTAAGGTTTCATTTCAGCTTTCCTTTCATTATATTTGGTTAACAAAAATGAGGAAAGCTCTCTTATACATTTTCATTGTACTTTCAATTGTGTCTCACGCACAAGAAAGAGTTGTAACTCCTCATGTAAGTCCGGCTTTGCGTTTTACCGAAAATTTGGGACAGTGGGATGATAAGATTCTGTTTAGAGCATCCTTAGATGGCGGTGCATTATTTGTAGAGCGCAACACATTAACCTTTAATTTTTATGATAAAAAGAAATACAGGAGTCTTCATCTCAATTTTAGTAACAAGATAGAAGAAAAGGATTTGTTCTTTAAGGGACATGTTTACAAGATGCATTTCCTTGGCGCCAATTCTCAACCGTTTGTAGAGAAAATGCAGCAAGGTAGTGATTACGAAAATTTTTATCTTGATATCGCAATTTGTACAATGGAATATGATTACGAAGCAATCACCGCTATCAATGGAATTAAAATATAACTTTCTATGTAAAGCCGGGAGGAGTACCATCACAAATAAAAATAAAGTATGAAGGTGTAAATGATATCACTTTGAAAGACGGTGCACTTGTTTTGAAACTGGAAGTAAATCAGGTTGTTGAGCAAAGACCTTATGCTTATCAGTTGATAAATGGTGTGGTAAAGGAAGTTCCATGTAAATATATTTTCAAGAATAAGACTTTAGGTTTCGAATTCCCTTCTGGATATGATACAAAAATACAATCTAATCATTGATCCTATTTTAGTTTTCTCTGCACAATCTGGTCGTTACAGCTGATAATTTTGGGATGACCGCGACTTATGATGTGGCAGGAAATTTATATAGTGGAGGAACTGTTTATCATCTTAACTATGCTGTTACACCTGGAGCTTATAGTTCAACTTTTATTGGCCCGGTAGGTTATGGTCGGACTGATCTTTTTATTACCAAGTATAATTCAACAGGGAATGCCTTGTTGTTTTCAACCTATCTTGGTGGATCCGGGACCGAAATAGTAACTAGTCTCGTTGTGGATTTTAATAATAACGTTTGTTTATATGGAGCGACAAGCTCACCTAATTTTCCAATGACTGCAGGAGCGGTTTACAATTTTTTTAAAGGAGGTCCGGATATTGCCTATGTAAGTAATGGTACTTTTTTCTGCGGCGGAACAGATATTTACTTAGCTAAATTCAATTCAACCGGAACTTCTTTACTAGCCTCAACCTATTACGGTGGAACGATGAACGACGGAATTAATCATTTAACTAATACAAGTATCGTTACAATTAGTGCCAGTAATAACGCTTGTACTACTTCCATCCCCACATCAAATTATGATTCATTACAGATGAATTATGGTGATCAATTCAGAGGAGAGATTCAGGTTGACATGTTCAACAATATTTATATTGTAAGTTCAACACGTTCATCAAACTTACCAATGGTGGGTGGATTTGATAATACCTTAAATGGTTCGCAAGATGCATTTATTGCAAAATTTAACTCAAGTCTGAGTGCATTAATTTATTCGAGTTTTATTGGTGGTAGTCATAATGATGCAGGAAATGGCATTTATGTAAGCAATACGCAAGAGGTGTATGTTACAGGAGGAACGTGTAGTAATAACCTTTTGGGAACATCAGGTGGCTATTTGACAACTTTTAAGGGGGGAAAACGGATGGATTTCTTTATAAAATAAACAGCGCAGGGAATACCATACTAAACGCCACTTATGTTGGAACTCCTGATTATGATAATTCCTTTTTTGTGCAAGGTGACCGGTATGGTAAAATTTATGTTTATGGACAGTCGCTTGGAAACATGCCAATTATGAAGGCTGCAACAAGTCCAACAGTATTCAATGTTCCGAATACACATCAATTCATTATGCGTTTTGACAATAACCTTAGTAATATTAATATGGCCACTGTTTTCGGAAATAAGACAGCTGCAACAGATATTTCACCTTCAGCATTTGCCGTTGATAAGTGTAATAATATTTATATATCAGGATGGGGCGCATCATTATTTTCATCAGTTCCGTTGTCAGGCATGCCTGTTAGCTAATCCAACTCAGTCTACAACTACAGGTTGGGATTTTTATTTAATGGGATTAGATTCGAACGCAAATAATTTAATCTACGGTTCTTATCACGGTGGCGCTACAAGTCAGGAACATGTGGATGGCGGAACCTCGCGGTTTGACCCGAGAGGTGTTATTTACCAATCTGTTTGTGCTGGTTGTGGAGGTAACGATGATTTTCCGCGTACACCGTTCACTTGGCCATGTCCTCTTCAGGCAACCGGTAATTGCCCTAATCAAAACCCAAGTACGAATTGCAATAATGGTGTTTTTAAAATCAATTTCCAGTTATTAGTGGCGGTTTCTACCATCAATACAAATACAGTTTCGGGATGTAATCCTTTAACGGTTAATTTTACAAATGGTACACCGCCAACTTCACCAGGCTCTTCATCTACATGGTATTTTGGTAACGGACAAGTCGTTAATACAAGCGCAAGTACAATTGCCGTTACGTATACAAACTCAGGAACATTTACGGTTTCATTGGTAGTGATTGATCCTTCTGCTTGTAACGAAAAGGATAGTTCAATTACTTACATTACTGTTCATCCAAATGTTGATGTTACTGCAACAGCAAGCCAAGTTCCGTGTAGTGATACGGTTTTGTATAATGGCCCTGTTGTTACGACTGGCACTTTATCTACTTATCAATGGACTTTCGCCACCGGAGGAAGTATAAATAGCAGTACAATTAATTCACCAATTAATACATATTCTAATTCCGGAACATATACAGCGCAGGTTTTAGCTGTTAAAGACAAAGGTTGTCGGGATAGTACAATTCTTTCCATAAATGTTAACACGCTCGTCCCAACAGTTACATCAAATACAATTTGCCAAGGTGCATCAGGAGGTATTACAGCCGGAGGTGGCACAAATTATTCCTGGACGCCTTCTACAGGTTTAAGTAATACTAACATTGCTAACCCAATCGCTAATCCTACGGTTACTACTACTTATTCGGTTGTAGTTACAAATACAATTACAGGTTGTACAAGAACATTAACAACAGTTGTTGTGGTAAATCCAAAACCAACAGCTGATTTTACTTTTACAACTAATCCTTGTGGTGGTGGTGTAAATTTTACTGATAATTCCGCTGCAAATATTACACAATGGTTCTGGAATTTTGGCAATTTACAGACTTCAACTTCACAAAATCCATATCAGTTTTATAATCCCGGCGGAACTTTCAATGTTAGTTTAATTGCCGGTAATGCTTTTAATTGTTACGACACCATTGTTAAACCAGTAACGGTGGCTAACCCTCCTCCTGTATCAATTAGCTCAACTCAAACAATTTGTTTAGGTGGCTTTGTCACTTTACAGGCAACCGGTGGTATTGCTTACCAATGGTCGCCAACTGTAAGTTTAATTAATCCAACGGCTGCAAGTCCAATTGCTACGCCTACAATCACTACTCAATATTCAGTTGTAATTACTACCACTAACTCCATTGGTACTTGTACGGTTATGTTAACAACAGATGTTGTTGTTACACAAGCATCAGCTTTTCCAATAAGTGCAACTGCTAATCCAAGCGTTGTTAATTTAGGTAACTCTACTGTGCTTACTCTTTCAGCTACTCCAAACGCAAGTGTAACTTGGTATCCTATTGGTTCAACTGCGCCTGTAAATAGCTATACAGTTAATGCAACACCACCACATACTACTACTTATACTGTAGTAATACAACGCGGACCGTGTACCGATACAACTTTAGTTAGGGTAGAAGTAATTGAAGATGGTTGTTTTGATACAGATGTATTTGTTCCAAATACTTTCACGCCAAATGGTGATGGTGTAAATGATATTATGTACGCCCGCGGTCATAAACTAACAACGATTTACTTCGCCATTTACAACCGTTGGGGTGAAATGGTTTTTGAAACAAGTGATATAAAAACAGGTTGGGATGGAAATTATAAAGGTCGTCCAGCCGATGTTGGTGTATTTGGGTATTACGTGAAATATACCTGTATAAGCGGTCAAGAGAATTTCAAAAAGGGTAATATTACCCTCATCCGTTAAGCGTTTCCCTGTTAAATTAGGTTAAGCCTTACCAAAAACCCCCCCAACTAGGGGTATAACCACTCATACTATTTTCTAAAACATTCGAATTTCTTAGGTAAATTTGTCATCGATTTGTCATGAGAAAACTTTTTATACTACTTAGTCTTGCACTGTTAACTTACAGTCCTATTTTTTCACAAATGCCTCAGGGTGGTGATATGGGCAAAATGCTCAAGAACGCCAAGAACATGAACATTGGTCGCTTTTACGGAAAAGTAATTGATGCCAAAACTAAAAAGCCTGTTGAGTATGCATCGGTTGTTTTATTGTGGTTTAACAAGGATAGTTTAATTGCCGGAGGATTGGCAAAGGAAAACGGGGAGTTCTCTTTAGAAGGATTACCGCCTTACGGAGGGTACCGTTTAAAAATTACATTTATTGGATATAAAAATTACGAGCAAAAAGTTTACATCGTTCCGCCTAATAAAATCGATCAGGATTTAGGAGACATAAAATTAGAGCAAGACGAGAAAATGTTGAAAGAGGTTGAGGTGACCGGCGAGAAATCCACTTTCACAATGGGTGTTGATCGTAAAATTTATAATGTAGATAAAGATTTATCAGCAAAAGGCGGAACAGCTTTAGATGCTGTTAAAAATATTCCAACTATTTCAGTAGATAATGAAGGGAATGCAACGCTACGCGAAAGTGCAGTGAGAATTTATGTAGACGGTAAACCAACTACTTTAACCTTACAACAAATTCCTGCTGATCAAATCGATCGCATCGAAGTTATTTCAAATCCCTCAGTAAAATTTGAAGCTTCAACAACAGGTGGGATTTTAAATGTTGTTCTTAAAAAGAATACTAAGCCCGGTTATAACGGAATCTTAATGGGTAATGCCGGTACCGGTGATCGTTACGGCGGAATGGGAAATATTAATGTGAAAGAAAATCCATGGAATTTTTCATTGATGTATACTTTCAATCAAGGTATTAATAATAACAATGGTTTTACAAACCGTGTTGATTTGTATAACGATACTATTTTAGATTATTACAATCAGGATAATGTAACCAGAATGTCGAACGCGTTTCATTTCGGAAGATTAAGTGTTGACTACAACATTAATAACCGTAACACTATTACAGCTGCAGGAAATTTTGTAAAAGGAAATTTTAATTCGAGTGATGTTCAGAATTATGAATATTTATTGGGAAACAAAACGCCAATATCTACAGGTTACCGTATTAATGATTCAAAAAGCGGATTTGTCAATTATACAGGACAGTTGATGTACAAAAAAACATACCCTCGCGTTGGGAAGGAATTAACTATTGATGCCAATACGAATATTTCAAATTCACAAACAAAATACCAATTCAATTCTTACGATAAAGATATAGTTGGAAATGAGTTACCTTTTTCTCCTATCATGCAAAGCAATTCAGGCGGGAGTAGTAACAGTCAGTACATTTTACAAGTTGATTATGTAAACCCAATTTCCGAGAAATCGAAAATTGAAATGGGCTTACGCGGGTTTTATAAAAACTCAAATAGTTTCAATAACACTGCTAATTATAGCTACATCAGCGATAGTTATGAGAAGGATACTATTATGAGTAATAATTATATTATTGATGATATGGTGAATGCAGCCTACATAAATTATATGAGTAAAACATTTTGGGATATTGGTTACCAAGCCGGCCTACGTTTCGAGCAAACATTTTACAAAGGAACACTTACCGATAAAAAACAATCTTTCGAGTATAATTATCCGGGTAGTTTAAATACAATACAAAACTGTTTGTTCCTGCGATTTATTTAAGTAAAAAGTTAGGAACAAAACACGAAGTTCAATTTAATATATCCCGAAAAATTGAACGTCCGAATTTTTTCCAAGCAATGCCATTCGTTATGTTTAGCGATAAAAAAAATTACCGTATTGGTAACCCGGCTTTAAAACCGGAGTTTATTAATATCGCTGAAATTAATTACAACAATGTTTTTGATAAAGGAAATTGGTTAGTATCAGCGTACGGTCGTTTAAGTGAACAGCCAATTACAAACTCAGCTTATCCTTCAGATGCAGATTCAAGTGTATTGGTAAATACATTTGTGAATGGAGAAAGTAGTTTACGTTATGGTTTAGAAAACACATTACGTTATACATTCTTTAAAAAATTAACAGCAACTGCAAACATTGACGTATACTATGTTTATTTAACCAGTGGTATTATTGCGAATCAACCTTCCACTGTTACTCAAGGTTGGACTTATAAAGGAAAGCTGACATTGAGTTATAGCCTGCCTTGGCAAATGACTTTACAAGTAAATGGAACTTACGATGCACCTAAAGTTATTATTAATGGTCGTACTTTAGATATGTACTTTATGGATGTGTCTTTGAACAAAATGATTAGTACTAAATGGATATTTAACTTAACATTAAGTGATGTGTTCAATAGCAAACGTATGGGTACACATTTAGAGACTGATTTTTATACTCAGGATTTATCGCGTCGTCGTGAAACACGTTATTTGAAATTCAGTGTAACTTATTTATTCGGTAAGTTCGATTCATCTATCTTCAAAATGCGTGGTAAGAAAAATAATAACAACCAGGATATGAATAGTGGTGATGGAATGGGTGGAGGTTTCTAATGCAACACAGTATTAATATAGAAGGAATAAAACTTTACGCTTATCACGGCTGTTTAGAAGAAGAGGCTAAGATTGGCGGGAATTATATTGTTGATGTTTACATCACAACCGATTTTTCGGAGGCAGCAAAAACTGACGACCTAAAAAAGACAGTAGATTATTGCGCAGTGTACGAAATTTCAAAAGCCGAAATGGCTATTCGTTCAAAATTAATTGAGCAAGTTTGTCAAAGAATTTACGACAAAATCAAATCCGATCTAAAAGGCATCAAAACTCTTCACGTAAAGGTGACTAAACTTGTTCCTCCAATGAATGGAGATGTGGAAAAGGTGAGTGTTGAGGTGAAAGGTTAAATAGTTGCGCTTGCAAATAATTAGCTCTAACTTAGAGTAATGTCCAAAATTCAAAATCAGAAATTTATTTTTTGTCTCCTTATTTTAAGTTGTAGTTTTGGATATTCTCAAAATTCCGGAAGAATACTTTTGGAATGTAAAAGTGAGATATTAGAGCCGGGTTGGCAGCATCAGCAATTAAATTTTTCTTCAAATGCACAATCCATTGCAATCGCAAATTATTCTTTTTTGAAACAAACCCAATCAGTAAAAAAACCAATGTTTTGCAGGATGGAAGATAACTTGCACAAACGTTTTAATATTTGGATAGTGATGAGAGCAGGAAGTGATGAAGAGTATAAGAAATTGATTTACGAAGAAAATAAGCCAAAACATGAAAGCACTCCATAATTTAATGCAGGAAATAATTCAGATTACTACTGAAATAGAAACTAAGTATCCCGAACTGTATAAATATTTAAGTGAAACGCCGGTCACCATTTGCGACACCCCTCAAAAAACGGTTTGCTCGGATGATTTGAAAGAATATTTGGCGACTCTAAAATCGCAACTTCAGCATCATATCGAAACGCATAAAGCAAAAAAGTAAAACTTATTTTACGAGCAAAACAATATGTCGCGCAACTACAGATTCACCTTCGCGCGCTAGTAATTGAATAAAGTGATAACCGTATTTTGTTTCAAACACTTCTGAAATTTCGCCGGGTTTTAAACTAAAAGCAACTTCTTCAAATTCAGGAACCATTTTACCGCGACCAAATGGAGATAATTGTCCGCCCTTTTTTGCAGAGCCGGGATCTTCACTGTACTGAGCAGCCAAAGCACTCATGTCTTCACCTTTTAAAACGCGCTCACGTAAACTTTCAATTAATTGTTTGGCTTCTTCTTTAGTTCGGCTAGTAGATGATGTTTTTTGTGGAATAGAGTCTTTGTTGGACTTAACTTCAGTAGTTTGTGCTGAAAGAATAAACGGAAAGGCTAGTAAGAAAATTATTTTTTTCATGAATTAATTTAACCCTTCCAAATTTTTCTTCAATAAATAATCTCCTTCTACAATAACATGCTTCATTACTTTCTTGTTAGTAATAATAAGCGCATTGGTATTGTATTTATTGATAGGAAAATCATACTCAATAGCTTCATGACTTTTATTCTCAATGGCAGCGAACATTAAAACATCGTGCTCGTTTAAATAAATATCTTTTTCTTTTTTAAAGTCCCAATATTTTTTCTCTAACAATTTTAAATACGCAAACTTACGGTTGGGCATATTGCTATAAGTAGTGGTGAAATATTTTAAATGGTATTTACCATTTTCGTTTATTAAAATGAATTTCTCAGTAACGGTAATTGCCTTTTTAGCTCCTGTAATTACTTCTCCGTTTTCTTTCACTAACTGACTTTGTCCTTCACTTACGTGACATTGATAATAGGTTAATGAGTCTCCTGCTTTTAAATTAACAACACTTGTTTTTAATAAATGTTCAGGAAATTTTACAGCAACAGATTCTTGTGCGAATACTGATACAGAAAAGAGAGATAGTATGTAAATTATATTTTTCAAAAGTTAGTTATAAGTAATTTCAATTTGTTTAGCTAAATCAATTGCTTTTTGTTTTACGGTGTTTACATCGCTACCAACTTTATCGTATGTTAACACAACACCCATTCTTCTATACGGACGAGTTGTAGGCTTATTAAAAATGCGCACGTCGGTTTTTTCGTTATTTAAAACTGATTCAACACCATTGTAAGATTTAGCAGACCCGTCCTGAGAAGCTAACAGAACAGCAGAGGCGCCAGCTTTCTCCAGAGTAATACTTGGAATAGGTAAACCTAAAATAGCACGTGCATGTAATTCGAATTCACTTAAATTTTGTGTGCCGGCTAAAGTTACCATACCTGTATCATGTGGACGGGGAGATAATTCAGAAAAATAAATGCCTTTATCTGTTAAGAAAAATTCTACACCCCACAAACCAGAACCGCTTAATGCTTTTGTAACTTTTGCGGCCATATCTTGCGCGTCTTTCAAATCTTTATCACTTATAGCGCAAGGCTGCCAGCTCTCTTGGTAATCACCGCGTTCTTGTCGGTGACCAATTGGCGGACAAAATAAAGTGTTGCCATTTTTTTGAGTAACCGTTAGTAAAGTAATTTCTGAATTAAACTTTATAAACTCTTCAATAATCACTTCTTTATAATCGCCACGCGAACCTTCCATGGCGTAGTTCCATGATTTTTCAATATCGGCTTCTGTTTTCACAACGCTTTGTCCTTTACCACTGCTGCTCATTAAAGGTTTTATAACACATGGAATGCCAATTTCTTTTACAGCTTTTGTAAATTGTTCTAAGGTTGTTGCGTATTGATAATTCGCAGTTCTTAAGCTTAATTCCTTCGAAGCTAAATCACGAATAGCTTTTCTGTTCATGGTGAAGTTCGCTGCCTTGGCACTTGGAACAACTGTGATACCTTGTTTTTCGTAATCGTAAAAACGTTCTGTACGGATTGCTTCAATTTCAGGAACAATTAAATCAGGTTTATGTTTAGCAACAATTTTATCAAGAGCATCGCCATCTAACATATTTATCACTTCAAACGCGTGAGCAACTTGCATAGCTGGCGCTCCTTCGTAACTATCAACCGCAATTACATATTGACCTAAACGTTGTAAAGCAATTACTAATTCTTTACCTAACTCTCCGCTGCCTAATAATAAAACTTTCTTTTGCATGATTATTTTGAAATAACAATTTTTTTGGTGGTGATTAGTTTGCCATTTGAATTGATTTGTACAAAATACAATCCTGAAGGTAAATGTTGAATGTTGAATGATGAATTTTGAGTGGTTGGTTTTTCGGTATGCAGAACCTGCCCCAAAGTATTCAACATTTTTATTTGAACATTATTTAAATCCAACATTTCTAATTTAACATTCAACATATCTTTTGCAGGATTTGGATAAACACTAACGCTATTTTCATTTACAACTTCATTATTAATGCCGGTAGCTGTTGCACCGAAAATATTTATATCATCAATAAAAATATTATTACCACCACCACTTGTAAACTTAAATTTAAAACGCACAGGATTTGTTCCCCAAGTGTTTGTTGGCATAGAAATAGTTTCTTGTCGCCATTCAGTTGAAGCAGCCGGAGGTACATGACTAGTTGTGAAATTTACAGTAACTGTTTTCAGAGCGGATGCTGTTCGTGTGTATTTAATATTCCAGGTTAGTCCGCAGTTTGTACTCATAAACACTTCCAGTTTATCGTAGTCATTTACAGTTTGTGTGGCAAAGTGTAAACGGAAATTTAAAGTCGCAGTTGAAAGGGCACTTAAATCATAAGCCGGAGAAATTAATTCATCTCTCAATGGCGGCATGTTGTCAAAGTTTTTTATTCCTACACAAGCACTTCCGGTGAAAGCAGTATTGGTGAATCGTCTCCAGGTTGTATCATTATCATGATTTACTCTTACCCAATCGTTATTATAATTCGTAGCATTTTCAAAACTATCAGTAAACGGAACAACATAATTGGTATTAGTTGTATTTGCTAAAACATAAACCTTATTGGTGAAAGTTGTTGTTTTTGAAGCAAGACCATTAGAAGTTGTAAGCGCTACATTATAAACACCGGGAGTATTATATTTTACTTTCACAATCGAGTTCGTTAAACTTGAAGCAGTATTTCCGAAAAAATTCCAAGTACGGGAGGTTACAACGCCACCATAAGAATTATCAGTGAATTGAGCTGAATCACCTTCGCAAGCTACAATTGGCCCGTAAGGTAAAATGTCGGGAGTTGCAGCGCAATTTGCGGGGTAGGTGTAAGGGTCGTTAGTTCCTGTTGCGTTTAGATTTGTTATACTCCATAAATTATTTCTTCCGGATGTAGATGAATTAATGCAAGCGTCCATACGAACAGCTTGTCCGGCGCTAAACATATTTAAACAAGAGCCGTTGGTATAATCCATATAATCCGTAAACATTTCTCCATTCGAATTTGCGCCGCATGAATTGTTTGGGTTGCGAGGGAATGGCGGACAGCCTGAATTACTTGTAACAGCAGGAGGTGTATCTGTAACAAAATCATTTCCGCAAGTAGCATCACCCCAAATATGACGTAAATTAAACCAGTGACCCAATTCGTGAATTAAATACCGACCTCTCCAATTTCCCCAGCTTGTTGTTAATGCGGTTCCGATGCTTCCAATGAAATCGCTACGCATCACAATACCATCTAAATTATTTGGTCCGCCCGGAAAAGAAGAATAGCCTCCTCCGTTGCAACTCATATTACCCGGATAGTGCATGGTTTCAATTAACCAGATATTTATGTATTTATTGTTCGGCCAATATGAAAGTGCTTTTACATCATCCCAAGTATATGAACACTGAGCAAGGTTGCTGTAAATTCTCTCAATACCGTTTGTGCAATTTCCTGAAAGATCAAGGGTTGGTAAACGGAATTCCACATTTAATTTTCCAACAAGGGGTTTAAAAGCCGCAGGCGTATTTATAGTATCGGCTTGCATGCGGATAAATTCTTTATTTAAAATATTAACCTGATCAATAATTTGCGCATCTGAAATATTTCCACCACCACCGGTATGAATAACATGAAATACTATTGGAAGAATTAACGGAGGTGGTAAAGCTGCTCCTTTGTTTTGTTGATGCTGTTTAATAAAAGCTTCAGTTTCTTTTTCTAAATTTTCTTGATTTAATTTGTATTGCGGATTACTTTTCATTTGCTGCTGAAAAATTTCATCAGCAATACAGTTAAACGCTTGTTGAGAAAATAATTTTCCTGCTAAAGAAATGAAGAACAATAACGTAATTTTTGTTTTCATGGTTTCTGATTTTATTTATAAATAAATTTTCCGTTTTGATAATCCGTTGGGTAAGCATCACTAAAGATAAAATAAACCGCATAACCTAATGCAAGTCCAACAGTGCCTCCTAAAAGTGATTTGAGTTTTCGTTTATAACGTGCGCTTCTCTCATAACCTAAAATATATGCGTCACTATCAATGTATGCAGGATTGGAAATTGTTTTGTGTTTGATTCTGACTTTAGTAACACCACTTAATGCCATAAATCCATAGGGTGGAAGTGGCGCAAAAAAACTTCCGGTGGCTCCACCAAGAAATCCTAACACCCCTGCGCCAATCATGGCACCATTAGCTTTAAAACCTTTGCGGCCGTCTTGTTCACCTTTTACAAAGTAGAACATTTCATCTCTGCTAAACCACATGTAACGGGCTGTGTCTTGTACGTAAAAATATTTTTTATTTCCATCAGCAAAAAAAATTTTCAACAACAACCTGCCCATTCATTAACATAATGGTGTCTTTTTTTTGCGAAAAGCTATGCAGATTGCAAAAAACAATCAAGAAAATAAGTAGTGAAAAAAATCTAAACATTTAGTAGTGTATACAGCTACTAAGATACCAAAAGCATTTGATTTATTAAATAAAAAAGTGTTACTTAGTAATAAGTATTTATATAATGAAAGCACTAAAATTAACACTCCTAAGCGTAGCTCTATCTTTCGGGGCGCAAGCTCAAAAAGCAAATAACGTATCTGTAGATTACAAACCCTGTAGTGGTTTTGCAATTTCTAAACCATTAAGTGAAATGCCTGTGATGGTGGATGAAGATAAAGATGATTCTGAGAAACAAATTGTACCGAGAAGAAGGTCATCTCCATTGTCTCCAATTGTAAATAAAAACGCGCAACCTTCTAACGATCCTATTGCACAAACCGAAATGGGTTCTAAATTAATGTCGCCACCAATTGTTAACTGGCAAGGTGTTACAGGCACGGGCGCTCCTCCTGATCCATCTGGTGCCGCAGGTCCCGCACATTATGTGCAAGCTGTTAATGTTAGATATAGTGTTTATAATAAAACGGGAACAAGTTTAGGCGGACCTTATTCATTAAATACTTTATGGGCAGGAAGTTCAAATGATGGTGATCCTATTGTTTTATATGATAAGTATGCTGACCGTTGGTTTGTTTCTCAATTTAATGGCGCGGATAAAATTTTAGTAGCTATTTCAACTTCTTCAAATCCATTAGGTACATATTATACATATACATTTGTTCCATCTCCAGGTAATTTTCCTGATTATCCTAAATTTTCTATTTGGGCAGATGGTTATTATTGTACCAGTAACATTGGTGGAACAGAAAAATTTGCAGTGTTCGATAGAACAAAAATGTTAGCAGGAAATCCAACTGCAGGAATGATTTCATTAAGTGTGCCGCCAACACCAAATTATTTTTTCTTTTCTCCGTTGCCTGCTGATGCAGATGGAACTCTACCGCCTTACGGAACACCTTGTCCGATTTTTTGTTATGAAGATGATGCGTGGTCTGCAACCGGAGGAGTTGATCAGTTGCGTATTTTTAAACTCACAGCTAATTGGACAACACCTCTAAGTTCAACTTTAATATTGGATCAAACAATTCCAACAGCTTCTATCAACGCGGCATTTGATGTAAATTATGATGATGTTACACAACCAGGAACCTCACAAAAAATTGATGCTATCGGCGGTGTGTTTACTTTCAGAGCGCAGTATCGTCGTTGGACTGGTTATAATTCAGTTGTATTAAATCATGCGGTAATTGTAAATGCAACTACAAAACAAACGGGACTACGTTGGTATGAATTAAGACAAAATGTAACAACTGGTGTGTGGAGTATTTATCAGTCTGGAACTTACGCACCAGATTTGCATAGCAGATTTATGGGAAGTATGGCCATGGATGATAACGGAAGTATTGGAATTGCTTATGCAGTTTCGAGTGGAACAATTTTTCCTTCAATAAGATATACCGGAAGATTAGCTGGTGATCCGTTAGGACAATTAACTTTTACGGAAACAACAGCCATTGCAGGAACAAGTTCTCAAACAGGATTTAATCGATTTGGTGATTACTCACAAACATCAATGGACCCAGACGGAATTACATTCTGGCATACCGGAGAATATATGTCGGGTGGCGGAAAGACAAGAATATTTTCTTGGCAAATTCCTTTATCAACCGGTGTAAATGAATTAAACAATAAACCGGATGTTTTGGTTTATCAGAACGAAAATAATTTAAATATTAAAGGTGTAAGATTGCCAAACGATAATCAAACGCAAGTGGATGTATTTGATATATTGGGAAAATTAATTTCTGCAAAAGTGATTACACCTATTGCTAATTCTCTTGAAACTACAATTGATATTTCAGGTTTTGCTAAAGGAACTTATTTGGTAAGACTAGGAAACGAGAAATTTCAGAAAGTAGTGAAGGTGTCAATCAATTAATTTTATGTTGAGAGCCGGAATATTTTCTTTAGTTGTTTTAATTTTGTTTTCATTCTGCAAGGCAAAAAAACCGGAGGCTATTAGTACAAGACCTTCAATTGCAGACGATCAATTAACGCTCGGAACCGTTTCTCATAAACATGGGATGTGCGGTACAGTTGTAGTTGTAAAAGCAGCTGGTCCGGGTATAGTTTTAGTTCCTTATCCTGCTCTCGATAAAAGTTTTGATGTGGATGGTTTGTCTATTAAGTTCACTTACCGTAAATTAAGAATGCCAATGCGTGATGGATGTGAAAAAGGTGTGATGGCTGAATTGAAGAGCGTAGAAAAAAGTAATTAAACATGAATTTGGGCATGGTATTTGATTAAATAAAAACAATGAAAAAACTCTTAACTCTTATCGCATTATTATCTCTGATTTCTTCGAAGGCCCAAACCTGGGAGAAAATTTATTCTACTACATATACCATCGGAGGACTTGGATGTCAGGAGAATGAATTTAATTCAACATCAGGAGGCTTATATCTTGGTATGGCAAATATGACTCCTCCGTGGGCTCGAATAATTAGATTTAACACATTAGGGGATACGTTATGGACTAAACCTGTAACCTTGGATAGCATAGGATATAACTATTATGTAACTTCTACATCGCAAAAGTTAAATGGAAATTATTTACTTGCAGGGTTTGCGACACATACAACAACAATATCTAAATCATACTTTATTGTAGAATTAACTTCTGGAGGAATTATGTAAAAAGGGATCAGTTCGTACTTAACACTAATCAGTATGGAATTGATCTTGAGGCTGCCAAATTTAATAATGACTACTATATAGCTTATAAAGCTGATTCAATAATTGGGTCCAATGCAATACGGTTTAACACTTTATTAAAACGTGTTGCCCCTAACGGTTCGATAATATGGCAACAATCCTATGTTGCTTTTGGAACATTTAGTTCCTTTAATGGAGCGTGGGTAGGAGGAATTCACGCTACATTGGATGATGGTTTAGTTTATTTTAAAGGAGAAACTGGAGTTACAAGTTTTGAAAAGCGTGATCAATCAGGAGTTTTGACGTGGACTGTTGATGTTAAGAATATGCTAGGTGTAAGCGCAACAAACAGTATTAATATTGATTCTCATGCCACTTTAAAAGATTCAGGATTTGTTTTTTCATGTCAAGTTTATAATGCTTCTAAATTTTGGTCATATTTAGTTAAACTTGATAAGAATGGGAATTTGACAGATACTGTTAAATATGATCAAACAGCATTAACATCATTAGCAGAAGCATCTAATGGAAAAATACTTGCTTGCTATATGTCATTTGTAAGTAGCAAGATTCATTCTGGTTTATTAGTAATTGATAAAACTTTAAGCGTCAATAATTTTTACCCATCTCCATTTACATATAATACCAACAATTTTGGAAAAATATGTCCCAATAATACGGGTGGCGGGATGATAAGTATTTCTCTACAACCTACTGTAACTGCGGGACCTGGTTATGCTTACTTAGTAAACTTCGATAGCTTAATAAATACTTATCCATTTAAATATAAGGGTTTCTGGGGATTGGATAAAAACAAGGATTGCAATTTAGGCGCAGGGGATGATACATATCCATATCAGCTGCTTAAAATAAAAGAAGCTTCATCTTCAAGCGATAAATATTGTTTGACAAATAATCTTGGTGAATATTCTACTTCTCTTCCTAATGGAACATATACGGTTACTCATGCCCCATTTAGTTATAGAAATTATGAATGTCCCAGTACAGGTGGATACACATTTAATGTTACTGGAGCAGGTTTAAGTACTGGTAATAATCTATTGGACACTTTAGTTCCTTCGGTGAAGGAAGTAAGTAATGTTATTTTCTCGAATGAATTTGTTCCTGGATTTAATTCTTTTGTACAGATTTTTATTCCAATAATGGCTCAACGATAGTTAATTCGAAAATAAAAGTATTGAAAGACACTTCACTCATTTATATAAATTCAACTCCTCCAGTCAGTGCTATTTCGGGGAGACACGCTAATATACAATGTGAATAGTTTTGATATTGATAGTGTTGGGTTCATTGGTTTAACACTTAGAACTCGAACAGTAATTCCATTAGGAACTAAAATAACACTTACATCTAGTTTTGTATTGGCGAATGACACACTTCCGAGTAATAATTTGGACACTTGTGTTTCTGTAGTTGTTGGTTCTTTTGATCCAAATGTAAAAGAAGTTAGTGAACCAATGTGTATGAATATAAACAATGATCTTGTTTATAGAGTTCGATTTCAAAATACAGGAACTGGCCCGGCGAAGAATATTTTAATTGTTGACACTCTCGATATGAATTTGAATTTGATGAGCTATAAATTACTGTATAAAAGTCATCCTAACCTAGATATTAAATGGCGCTCAAATAATAGAATGGAGTATAGATTTGATAATATCAATTTACCTGATAGTAATGCGAATGAGCCATTAAGTCATGGCGAATTTGTTTATTCCATAAAAGCAAATGCCTCAACACCTTTAAATACTAAAATAAGAAATAGGGCATGGATTTACTTCGATTATAATTTACCTGTAATTACGAATGTAGTTGAGAATATGTTGTGTTCAACAGTAACTGGTTTAACTCAATACAATGGCAAAAGTAATGATGTAAGGATTTTCCCTAATCCGGCTTCCACTAATGTTCATATAAAATATGATGGCTTTGTTAGGAAAATAGAACTCTATGACATTGCGGGACATCTAATACAATCAAATCTGATCAATAGTGAGATGGCTGAATACTCCATCGCGATTCCAAATTTAAGCGATGGACTTTACTTTATAAAGCTTTATGGAAATAACGAAACGTTTACCAATAAGTTGATTATAATGCAGTAGTCTAAAAGTAATTAACAGCCTGTTTATAGTTTAAGCCAAAATTCTCTTAAAAAGCTTCGTTTTTCAGGGAAAACACCCTCAATTTTATTAAATTTGTTCCTCGTTTTAAAACCCGCTTTACTATGGACAAATTTGTGTCACGCCACAACGGCCCCCGCGAAAATGAAGTTAAAGAAATGCTTGCAAAAATCGGCGTTTCTTCTGTTGATGAATTAATTGAACAAACTGTCCCTTCGGGTATACGTTTGAAAAAACCGTTAAAGGTAGCGAAGGCTATGACGGAGTTTCAATATCACAAACACTTAAAAGCTTTAGGTAAAAAAAATAAAGTATTCCGTTCGTATATCGGACTCGGATATTACAATAATATTATGCCTGCTGTTATTCAGCGTAACGTTTTAGAAAATCCAGGTTGGTACACAGCATATACTCCTTACCAAGCAGAAATTGCACAAGGTCGTTTAGAAGCAATTCTAAATTTCCAGACTATGGTAATGGACCTCACAGCAATGCCAATTGCCAACGCATCATTATTAGATGAAGCTACTGCAGCTGCTGAAGCTGTATTTATGTTTCACAACAATCGCAGCAAAAACAAACAAAACGCACATAAATTTTTTGTAAGCAATACTTGTTTCCCTCAAACTATTGATGTTGTAAAAACACGTTCTGCTCCAATGAATATTGAAGTAGTTGTTGGTGATGCAAATTCTTTTAAAGCTGATGATTCATTCTTTGGTGCGTTAATTCAATATCCTGATATTAATGGAGAAGTAAATGATTACAAAGCTTTCGTTCAAAATGCAAAAGCAAAAGAAATTCAAGTGGTTGTTGCTTCCGATTTATTAGCATTAGCATTACTAACTCCTCCGGGCGAGTGGGGTGCTGATTGTGTAGTTGGAAATTCACAACGCTTTGGTGTACCATTAGGGTATGGCGGACCACACGCTGCATTTTTCACTTGTAAGGAAGATTACAAAAGATTAATTCCGGGTCGTATTATTGGTGTGAGTGTAGATGCTGAAGGTAATCAAGCTTTGCGTATGGCATTACAAACTCGCGAGCAACATATTAAACGCGATAAAGCCACTTCAAATATTTGTACTGCACAAGCATTATTAGCTATTATGGCAAGTATGTATGCGGTGTATCATGGTCCGAATGGAATAAAAGCTATTGCAAATCACGTTCATGGTTTTACTAATTATATTGCAGAAGAATTAAAAGGAATGGGTTACACCGTTACGAATAAATTATTCTTCGATACTATTACTGTAAAACTTCCTTCATCAACCAATGCAGGAAAAATAAAAGAATTAGCAGAGAAGAACGAGATTAATTTCCGTTATGTTGATGCTTCAACGGTGAGTATTGCCATCGATCAAACTATTGGAATGGAGGACCTGTTAGACATACTAACAATTTTCTCAAATGCAGTTAATCACAAGCGCGAAAGCAAAGAGCCAAATTTCCAATCAAAAATTAAAGGTTCATTAGCTGATCGTAAATCTCCTTACTTAACACATCCAACGTTCAATAGTTTCCACAGCGAAACAGAAATGATGCGTTATATTAAGCGTTTAGAGAATAAAGATGTATCATTAGTGCACAGTATGATTTCATTAGGTTCTTGTACCATGAAATTAAATGCTGCTGCTGAATTACTTCCATTAACATGGCCTGAGTGGGCAAACATGCATCCTTTTGTTCCTGTCGAGCAAGCGAAAGGATACACGTTAATGATTAAAGAATTAGATAAAGATTTAAGTAACATCACAGGTTTTGCAAAAATGAGTATGCAGCCAAACTCCGGTGCTCAAGGTGAGTACGCAGGTTTAATGGTTATTCGCGCTTATCATATTGCAAACAAACAAGCACACCGTAATGTTGCCTTAATTCCTCAATCAGCACACGGAACAAATCCCGCAAGTGCGGCGATGGCAGGTATGCACATTATTATTGTGAAGTGTGATAACAAAGGAAACATCGACGTAAAAGATTTAAAAGAAAAAGCAGAAGCGAACAAAGATAATTTATCATGTTTAATGGTAACGTATCCAAGTACGCACGGTGTTTACGAAGAAGGCATTAAAAAAATCACAAAGATTATTCATGAAAATGGCGGCTTAGTTTATATGGACGGCGCGAACATGAATGCCCAAGTTGGTTTAACGTCTCCCGGAAATATTGGTGCTGATGTTTGTCACTTGAACTTACATAAAACATTTGCTATTCCTCACGGTGGTGGTGGTCCTGGAATGGGTCCTATTGGAGTTGTAGATAAATTAGTTCCGTTTTTACCATCTCACACAATAATAAATACAAGTGGTGAGCAAGGAATTTCTGCAGTATCAGCAGCGCCTTATGGAAGTGCATTAATTTTATTAATCTCCTACGGTTATATAAAAATGTTAGGTGCAGAAGGATTAAAGGCAGCAACAGAAACGGCCATCCTCAATGCTAACTACATGAAAGAAGTTTTAAAAGATCATTTCAAAATTTTATATACCGGTAAAAGCGGAAGATGCGCACACGAAATGATTTTAGATTGTAATGATTTTAAAATGGCAAGTGGTGTTGAAGTAGCTGATATGGCAAAACGTTTAATGGATTATGGTTTCCATGCACCAACGGTTGCGTTTCCGGTTGTAAATACATTAATGGTAGAACCAACTGAGAGTGAAAACAAAGCAGAGTTAGATCGTTTTTGTGAAGCAATGATTTCTATCAGAAAAGAAATTCAGGAAATTATTGATGGTAAATACGACAAAACAGATAACGTAATTAAAAACGCACCACACACTGCAAAATTAGTTGTAGCTGATAATTGGACGAAGCCTTACGCTCGTGAAAAAGCAGCTTTCCCATTAAAATGGGTTAGAGCAAATAAATTTTGGCCAAGTGTTGCGCGAGTTGATAATGCTTATGGCGATAGAAATTTAGTTTGTTCATGTGCACCAATTGAAGCGTACATGGAAGAAGAAGTGAACGCTTAATTAAATTATTGGTTTTACAAATCCTCTGTTACAGCAGGGGATTTGTTGTTTTAAGGAGTTTGTAATTCATAAAGATTTGATTTTTTTCAGAAAGATATTTTATTCAATGGGCATTGTCCTGTTTTTATTTTCCTTTTGCGGGAGAAACGAAAAGCAAATGTCTAAAATTAGGCTTGGAAAAGTGACTGATAGTCTCATTTCAGTTTATGCTGTAAAAAATAAAAAGGTGGATTCTTTACAGAACAGGTTGGATAACGTTTCCAGTGACACTGCCGGAATAAATATTCTTTTAAGCATTGGTCGGATTTCAAATGCCCCACAAATTTTAACTGAAGTAATGAGTCAGGCCAAACAAATTCAGTTTGATGAAGCGTATTACCAAGCGGCAGTTGCAAAGCAATTCCTATTTGCACATAGGGAAGAATCTGATTCCATGGAGCATTATTATAAACTAATTTATAAATGGGCAGCCTCAAAGAACAGAAACGATATTATTGTTTCCGCCTTGTTAAATAAATCAGTAGCGTTAGAATCGGTTAAAAATTTTAAATCTTCGGATAGCATTATTTTTAAAGCAATGGATTTTATGCGCGAACATAAGCTCCGTGACACCTCTAAAATGGCATTGGCGTTTTATTATTTGGGAAGGAACAAATGTCTTGTGTTTGATAATGTAGGCGCGCTTAATTATCTGAATCAAGCCGCCAAGTATGCAGAACCGTCAAAGGATTATTATTTGGCAAACGATATTTATTTCAGAATAGGCGAGTGTTATCTTATGGAATCGGATTTCAATAATGCATTAAAAGCTTATGGCCATTCTGTAGAATATTGTAAGAAAATTAATGATGATGCCACCTTATCATCTAACCTAGGTGCTATTGGAGAAATTTATATGCAAAAGGAAGATTATAAAAAAGCTTACGAGAATTTGTTTGAATCGTTAAATCTGGCAAAAAAAATAAGTTACTCTTATCAGGAAGCCTATACCGCTTCAACATTAGGTTCTCTTTTTCAACTCGATTCGAATTTTACGGAGGCCTTAAAATATTATGAAGAATCAAAACGATTATACTCATTGTTCAATAAGGAAAGTCATAGCAGTGAGCTCTTATTGTCAGATTTAAATATTGGCACGGTATATATTTCAATGGGCAGGTATGATGAAGGGCTTGAGTGTTTAATGAAGGTTTACAAGGTGGTGGATAAAGACGCTGATCCGGCCATTGCAGCTGAACTATTGAATTCTCTGGGAGAAGTTTGTTATTTGAAGAATGAATTAGTAAGAGCAGAACAGTATGTTGAAACATCTCTTGAGATAGGAAAGAAAGTGGAAATTATAGGAACCGTCCAGGCTTCTTATGGGTTATTATATAAAATCTACGAAAAGAAAAAGGATTTTCAGAAAGCTTTTTTATATCATAAAGCTTATACCCACATGGTGGACAGCGCAACAAATAAAGCTCAAATAAAACGATTCGCCGAACTTGAAAATGAAGTTAAGCAGAACCAATTAAAAGCAGAATACGATAAGGCTGAAACAGTATTGAGAAATGAAAAATTAATGAAGGAGGATGAATTAAAGAGACAACGAATTACCAGTTTAATTATTGGTATTGGTTTTGTGATATTGCTTATTGGTGCAGTATTCATTTATAGAAGTCTTAGAGAAAATAAAAAGAAAACAAAAATAATATCTGAACAGAAAAAAGAAGTAGAAAAACAAAAGCATATTATCGAGGAAAGAGAAAAAGAAGTTAAAGATTCAATAACGTATGCCAAGCGTATACAGGACGCCATTTTACCATCTGATAAAAACATAAAGGAATTGTTTAAGGATACATTTATTTTTTATAAGCCAAAGGATATAGTAGCGGGCGATTTTTATTGGTTAGCAGATACAAAAGAAATTATTTTGATTGCTGTAGCCGATTGTACGGGCCACGGGGTTCCGGGCGCAATGGTAAGCGTGGTATGTAGTAATGCGCTTAATAGAGCGGTAAAAGAATTTGGCTTAACCGATCCGGGACTTGTTTTAGATAAGACTCGCGAAATTGTGATTGAGACCTTTGAGAAAAGTGGCAGCGAAGTAAAAGATGGAATGGATATTTCGTTACTCGCGGTGCCGAAAATACAAAATTCAGATTCGATTAATTTAAAATGGGCAGGCGCCAATAATCCGCTGTGGTATTGTAAAGATGGCCGGATATTAGAAATAAAAGGTAATAAACAACCGGTAGGGAAATTCATTAAGCAAACTGAATTCACAACACAAACATTAACTTTAAAAAAGAATGATGTTATTTATTTGATAACTGATGGGTTTGCTGATCAGTTTGGAGGTGCTAAAGGAAAGAAATTCAAATACAAACAATTAATACAAACATTATCTTCAATTTCTGATAAACCAATGTCATACCAAAAAGAAACTCTACATGAAATTTTTGAAAATTGGAGGGGGGATCTTGAACAAGTGGATGATGTAACCGTGGTAGGTATTAACTTGTAGGAGAAGGGAATTCAATTATATTATCATTTTCTAACCTCTTTAATAGTTGATAATCAGCGCTTTATATCATAAATTTGCGAATAATTTCTAAAAAAAATATTGTATCTTACGTAATTGTATGCAAGATACTTTAGAACATATTGATACTTCGGAAATTGACAAGCTGAATAAAGAAGCTTGGAGTATTAATCGTAAAGACGCTTATAAATCTATTGAACTAAGTTCTAAAGCTCTAGAAAAATCTCAAAAGGCAAATTATAAAAAAGGAATAGCACTTGCGTATAAAACTTTAGGCACGGCAAGCATCTGGATTTCAAAAAACGAAGAAGCGCTTAAATATTGTTTCGATGCCATTTCAATCTTTAAAGAAATTGATGATAAAGTAAACGAGGCCGAAACTAATTATTACGTAGGCGCCAGTTTCCGGTATTTATCCGATTACGACTCAGCTATAAAATATTACAACGAATGTTATAATATTAATAACTCTATTGGAAATGAAATTGGAATGGCGGATGGTTTAAACGGATTAGGAACTGTTTATTATTCCATCGAACAAAATGATAAAGCTCTTGATGTTTTATTAGAGAGTCAAAAATTGTGTATTAAACATAACGATACAGAAATTTATGTTAAGGTATTAGATGGTTTAGGAGAAACATATCACAATTTAAAACAATACGATTTAGCTTCTGAATATTATACAAAATGCGCTTCCATTTGTTCTGAAATTGGAAATAAACAAGTAGCCGCATTTGCTTTAGACGGATTAGGTCGGACGTACTCTGCAACTAAAAATTATACTGAAGCACTTTCAAAATTTAACGAGAGTTTAACTCTACGGCGTGAATTAGGTTTTAAGGCTGGTGAAGTAATGACGATGTTTAACATTGGCTGTTTATTGGTTGATAAAAACGATACACAGGACGCCATTAAATATCTTGAGCAATCTTTTAAATTATCAGAGAGTATTAATTCGAAAGAAGGCGTTTATAAAGCCAGCGAAAAATTAGCTCAACTCTACGAAAGCTTAAACCGATTCGAAGATTCTATTAAGTACTACAAAATATTTCAGGTTACCCGTGAGGAAGTCCGTAACGAAAAAACAAATCAATTAGTAAAGAGTGTTGAATTACAACACAAAGTTCTTCAATCGCAAGCCGAGAAATTATTGCTTGAAGAAAAAGCGAAGGAATTAGAAAGCTATTCGAATAACTTGGTTTTATTGGGTGAAATCGGACAACAAATCATTTCTCATCATTCGGTATCAGATATTGTGGAAACGGTTTACGATCACGTTAACCGTTTAATGGATGCCACAGGTTTTGGTATTGGTTTACATAAAGAAAAAGACAATCAACTTGTTTTCCCGTTGTTTATAGAGGGAAATGAACAGTTTAAAGATATAACACATAATTTAAATGATACTGATAAAGTTCCTGTAAAGTGTTTTTTAGAGAAAAAGGAAATTATCATTAACGATTTTGAAAAAGAGTTTCATTTGTTTGTGAAACAAAAAACCGTTCCTTCGTTTGGGAAAACAGTGAACTCAATTATTTATTTACCCCTTGTTTTAAAAGAAAAAGTATTAGGTGTAATTACCGTTCAAAGTTTTAAAGCACATGCCTACACTAATTATCATATTAATATTTTAAGAAACCTGGCTTCATACACAGCTATCGCATTAGATAATGCAGAGTTATATGAGATTCAGGAAAAAATAATTTTCGCGCGGACCCGTGAAGTTTTAGTTCAAAAAGAGGAAATTGAAAAAGCTTATCAAAACAGTAAATTGTTAAGTGAAGTTGGACAACAAATTACATCTACTCTCAATTTTGAAGAGATATTCGAGAAACTTCATCATTATGTTGGTCAGGTGATGGATGCTGCTTGTTTTGGTGTTCGTTTGTATGATCCGGTGCGGAATGTTGTAGATTATAAATACGGAATTGAACGCGGCGAAAAATATTCGAACATTGCGTCCATATCTATGGATGATGATGATAATTATTCTGTATGGTGTATTAAGAACAAAAAAGAAATTTTCTTAAACGACAATCTCGTTGAGTATGGTAAATACGTAAAGCAAATTAGAGTTGTGAGTGGAGATTTACCACACTCTTTAATTTTCTATCCAATTATGATTGGGGAGCGTGTACTAGGTGTAATTACTATTCAAAGTTTTGAAAAGTTTGCATATAAGCCCCATCATATCGATATTTTAAAATCTTTAGCTTCCTACGTCGCCATTGCACTTGAAAATGCTTCTCTGTATGAGAACATGGAAGATAAAGTAAAAGAAAGAACATTAGAGGTTGTAAAGCAAAAAGAGGAAATTGAAAAAACTTACGAAAACACAAGATTACTCGGACAAATAGGAAAAGATATCACATCAACTTTATCAGCAAGTGAAATTGTAGAGAAAGTGTATACAAATATTAACTCTTTAATGGATGCTTCAGTATTTGCAATTGGTATTCATAAGGAGGATCAAAAGAAACTACTTTTCTCCGGTTCAATAGAGAAAGGTGAGAAGTTGGCCGATTTCTCTTATGGCTTAAATGACGAAACACTTTCTGTATTGTGTTTTAATAAAGATCAGGAAGTATTTATAAATGATTACAGTGTTGAACATTCAAAATACATTCAAACGTTTTATACTGCTACCGAAGGTGAAGATACAGAGTCGATGATTTTTTTACCGATATATGGTAAAACTTCTAAGCTTGGTGTTTTAACGGTACAGAGTTTTAAAAAGAATGCTTACTCAGAGTATCATTTAAGTATCTTAAAAAACTTGGCAGTTCATATTGGTATTGCATTCGATAATGCATCACTGTATGAAAATATGGAAGAGCGGGTTCAACGCCGAACTGTTGAAGTAACCAGACAAAAAGAACTTTTAGAGAAGAATTTCTCTGATACAAAGCTAATCGCGCAAATAACAAAGGACATTTCTTCATCTTTATCAGTTGAGACCATTGTTTCAAAAGTGTATGAAAATATTAATACACTTATGAAATCTGAATCGTTTGGTATTGGTTTATATAATCCCGTATCAAATAGTTTACAATTTCCCGGATTTATCGAGAACGCGGAAAAAATGCCTTTCTTCGAATTTCATTGCAGCGATAAGGACCGCTACGCCGTTTGGTGTTTTGATAAGGAAAGAGAAATCATCATCAACGATAATAAGGTTGAGTACAGTAAATACATTAAAGTTCTTAAAGCTCCAATTGCTGGTCAGTCGCCCGAGTCATTAATTTATCTCCCATTATTTACTAAGGATAAAAAAATTGGTGTACTTACCGTGCAAAGTTTTTCTAAAAATGCTTATTCAGAATATCAGGTAAATATTTTGCGCAACCTCGCTTTATCAATTGCTATTGCTTTAGATAATGCAAGTCTTTACGAAAACCTCGAAGAGAAAGTAAAAGAAAGAACAGAAGAGGTAATTAGTCAGAAGGCCATTATCGAAGAAAAAAATAAAGATATTACTGACAGTATTAAGTACGCTAAGAAAATCCAACTGGCATTGATGCCTGATACAGATTTATTGAAGAAAGCCTTTACTGAGAGTTTTGTGTATTACCGACCAAAAGATATTGTGAGCGGAGATTTTTATTGGATTGAAACTTTTAAAGATGACATTACAGTTTTCGCTGCCGCAGATTGTACCGGTCATGGTGTACCTGGCGCGTTCATGTCGTTAATATGTAACGATTTGATGGGACAGGTTATCAAAGATCAAAACGTAACATCACCGGCTCAGGTATTAACCATATTGGATGATAGATTAAGAGCGATGTTAAATAAGAGTACTGACCATTCATCAAACGACGGAATGGATATTGCATTGTGCGCTTATCATCCAAAAAATATGATAATGCAATTTGCCGGAGCGCACCGACCATTATTGCTAATTAGAAATGGTGAGTTGATTGAATACAAACCAAGTAAGCACTCTATTGGTGGATATGTTGGTGGACATAAATTATTTGGCGATAACGTAATTCAATTACAAAAGGGTGATTCTGTTTATGTTTTAACGGATGGTTATTCGGATCAGTTTGGTGGACAGAACGGAAAGAAATTCAAATTCAAAAAACTACAAAAATTAATCCAATCTATAGCTCACATGAGCATGGCTGAGCAACATGATTTGTTAGAAGAAGCCTTCATTAGTTGGCGTGGAAAACACGAACAGGTTGACGACGTTTGTGTGATTGGGGTTAAGGTTTAGTCGTTGTTCTAATTCAATTTATTCTTTGTTACGTCTCCTTTATATATTCTTTTTTTCTGCTATTGTATTTGTGGGCTTCGGGCAAACTTTTTTTGTTGAAGGAAGAATTACTGAACAAAAAAGTGCTCCAGCTATTGGGGCTTCCGTTATAATCTTAAAAAGTGATTCTTCATTTGTAAAAGGAACAACAACTTCTGAAGTGGGTAATTTTAAAATTGAAAATGTTGCTTCTGGGAATTATCTTTTAAAAATTTCTTATTTAGGATTTACAGATTATTATAAAAATATTTCAGTAAGCGAAAACAAAACACTCGATAATATTAAACTGACATCAACAGTTAAAAAACTAGATGAAATTAAAATTGAAACAGATGCTATTATGGCAACTCAAAGTGGCGACACTACCAGCTATAACGCAAAAGCTTTTAAGGTGAATAAAGATGCTAATGCTGAAGATTTAGTAACGAAAATGCCGGGTGTAACTGTTGTTGATGGAAAAGTGCAAGCACAAGGTGAGGATGTGAAGCAAGTATTTGTTGATGGAAAACCTTTTTTTGGTGACGATGCTAACTCAGTTTTAAAAAATTTACCAGCTGAAGTAATTGATAAAGTTCAGGTGTTCGATAAAAAAAGTGACCAGTCGCAGTTTACAGGATTTGATGATGGGAATAGTAGCAAAACTATAAACATCGTTACCAAAACACAATTCAGGAATGGAATTTTTGGAAAAACTTATGGAGGATATGGTTATTTAGATAAGTATAAAGCAGGTGTAGTCATAAACCGATTTACAGAAAAGCAACGCTTTACAGTTTTAGTATTGAGCAATAATATTAACGAGCAGAATTTTTCGAGTGAAGATTTATTAGGTGTTATGAGCTCGAGCGGAGGAAATAACAGTAACAGAGGGAATAGAGGCGGTGGTAGTGGCAGAAGTGGACGAGGTGGTTCTCAAGGTGGAAGCTCTGAAAGTTTTTTAGTGGATATTAAGAATGGAATAATTAATACCAATGCCGCAGGAATAAACTACAGTGATAATTGGGGAAAGAAAACAAGTGTATCAGCAGCTTACTTTTTTAATTGGACAGATAATAAAGCGACTTCCGTTTTGTTCAGGGACTATATTATTGGCAGCAACAATGGTTTGCAATACGATGAAAATAATGTTTAGAGAAGTAATAACTACAATCACCGCTTGAATTTAAAGTTGGAATATAAAATAGATTCACTTAATACAATTTCATTTCAACCACGTTTATCGTTGCAGACTAATGAAGGCATGAATAAATTAATTGGAGAAAATACGCGCTCTGTAGTTATAAGTTCAACCGATAATAGTTATAAATCAAATTTAGAAGGTTATACTATTGCTGTCCCTGTTTCATTCCGTCATTCGTTTGCAAAAAAAGGAAGAACCTTTTCTGTGGATTTGAACCCAAGCTATAATGGCAGTAAAGGAAATAGTAAAATGCAAACCTTTAATAGTTATTATGCTGATACGCTTTATGTTGATTCATTGGATCAACGTTCGATTTTGAATAAATCCGGAGTAAATTCCACATCAAATATTACCTTCACTGAGCCTTTAAGCAAAGCTACTTTCTTATCTGTAAATTATATTTTTACTTATAATTTTTCTGCTTCCAAAAAACACCTTCAACCGTGATCTGATAAATTACGATTATTCTTTGCAAGACACTTTGTTATCGAACGTATTTGATAATACTTATTTAGCGCATGCGGCTGGTTTAACTTATAGGTATAGTTATGATAAATTTAATTTCTCATTTGGAGTTAATGCACAATATGCGGAATTGTATAAGCAACAAATCTTTCCAAGTATCTATAGAGGCGGACGATCTTTTCAGTCGTTTTTGCCCAACGCGCAGTTGCAATACCGTTTTGACAAGAACCGAAACATAAGGATGAATTACCGTACTAATAACACTCCTCCTTCGGTTGATCAATTGCAGGATGTTTTGAATAACAGCAATAGTTTACAATTAAGCACAGGAAATTCTGATTTGAATCAAAATTTTCAAAACAATTTTTCAATTCGTTATCAAGGTGTAAATACCCTTAAATCAACTTCATTATTTATTTTATTGGGTGGGACTTACACAGACAACTATATTGGTAATAGTACTATCATCGCTAATCAGGATACGGTTGTGTTTAATGATATTGCTTTGGCAAAGGGCTCTCAGATTACACGTCCCGTAAACTTAGATGGTTATTTTAATTTGCGTTTCTTTTTCAATTATAGCTTCGCTCTTAAAAAACTAAAATCAAATTTGAATGTTAATGCTGGCTGTAATTATAATAATGTACCAGCTTTAATTAATAACGAAACAAATTATTCAAATACTACTGCGCCTTCGTTGGGTTTAGTATTGAGCAGTAATGTTAGTGAACAAATTGATTTCACTATTTCATCTAACTCATCTTATAACGATGTTACTAATACCATTCAACCGGATTTAAATTCATCATACCTACAGCAAAACTCAAAAGTAAAATTAAATTTTAATCCAAAAGGTGGTTTTGTTTTTACGGCTGAGTATAGTAACCAATATTACGCCGGATTAAGCGATGCTTTTAATCAGAATATTTCTTTATTGAATGCGGCTATAGGATACAAATTCCTTAAAGACAAGCGCGCAGATATCCGTTTATTCGTATTTGATATTTTAGGTCAGAATAACAGTATACAGCGAAATATTACTGAAACTTACATAGAGGATACGCAAACTAACATCCTTCAGCGGTATTTTATGCTAACATTTACCTATAATATCAAAAAATACTTCCAAAAAACCCCTGATAAGCCCAAAGACTATTAAATAATACCCTTTTTTCATATCTTAGCAGAGTATGAACAACTACAAAACAATAGCAATTCTGGCCCAACACATGGCTCAATTATCGATTTAATTTGAGTCTTAAAAACATCAGGTTAATTCATCAATATTAAAAATTAAACAAAATTAAAATGGCAAAAGAAGTAAAAAACGTTGAATACGGTTTAGAAAAAATATTTGAAGGAGCACAAGATTTCCTTCCGCTTTTAGGAACAGATTATGTTGAGTTTTACGTTGGTAATGCAAAACAATCTGCACACTACTATAAAACAGCTTTTGGTTTTCAATCGTATGCCTACGCTGGATTAGAAACAGGGTTAACAGACAGAACATCGTATGTTTTAAAGCAAGATAAAATCCGTTTAGTATTAACCACTGCTTTAAAAAGCGATTCTCCAATTGGAGAGCATGTAAAAAAACATGGCGATGGCGTTAAAGTAATTGCTCTATGGGTGGAAGATGCCCGTAAAGCATTTGAAGAAACTACTAAGCGTGGGGCAAAACCATTTTTACAACCAACAGTTGAAAAGGACGAAAATGGGGAAATTGTAAAAGCAGGTATTTATACTTACGGTGAAACCGTTCATATGTTTATTGAACGTAAAAATTATAAAGGTGCATTTTTACCTGGTTTTAAAGAGTGGAAGAGTGATTACAACCCGGCACCGGTTGGTTTGAAGTTTATTGATCACATGGTAGGAAATGTTGGTTGGAATCAAATGAACGATACTGTTAAATGGTATGAAGATGTAATGGGCTTCGTTAACTTTTTAAGTTTCGATGATAAACAAATTACAACCGAGTATTCTGCTTTAATGAGTAAAGTAATGAGTAATGGAAATGGCCGCATTAAATTTCCTATCAACGAGCCGGCAAAAGGAAAAAAGAAATCGCAAATTGAGGAATACATTGATTTTTACGAAGGAGCAGGCGTACAACATTTGGCTCTAGCAACCGACGATATTATTAAAACGGTTGCTGAGTTAAAAGCACGTGGCGTTGAATTTTTACCACCGCCACCACAAACTTATTACGATGAAATTCCAAAACGTTTAGGCGCACATCGTGATATGATGAAGGAGGATATTAAAGAATTGCAACGACTTTCTATTTTAGTGGATGCTGATGAAGAGGGGTACTTATTGCAAATCTTTACAAAACCTGTGGAAGATCGTCCAACTTTATTTTACGAGGTAATCCAACGTATGGGTGCCAAAGGTTTTGGTGCAGGTAATTTTAAAGCGTTATTTGAAAGTATTGAGCGAGAACAAGCTTTACGTGGTACACTTTAATTAATATTAATATTTAATAAAGGGAAATTGAAATTTCAATTTCCCTTTTTAGTTTTATAAAATGATAACATACAATCCTAAAGACTGGCTCAAATTAATTTTTGAATTTCACAAAAGTGATACAGCGAGGCGTTTATTTCCAACAATGCTTATCGTTGCTCTTTTTACAGGTGCCGTTGTTTTTTTAGAGGATGATTATTTTCATTTAAAAATTAAGTCATCAACTGTTTTTCACCAGATTTTAGGTTTCGTATTATCTACTTTATTAGTTTTCCGTATCAATTCAGCATACGATCGTTGGTGGGAAGGAAGAAAGAATTGGGGAAGCTTAGTAAATAACACCCGTAACCTTCAGATTAAAATTGAAACGCTATTACCTGATGGCCACAAAAAGGATAAAATTTTGTTGCGTAAACTCATTACTACTTTTGTATTTACTTTAAAAAATCATTTGAAAGACCAACAGGATTCTTCAGAAATAGAATCTTTTGAAGGTTTTAATAAAGCGGAGTTTTGGAAGCAAAACACAAACCGTCTTATGTAGTGAAACTTATTTCTCAGCATATTTATAACCTGAATAAGCAAGGCGTATTTAGCGATACGCACATGTTGGTTTTTGAAGAAGAAGTTCGTTCGTTTCTTGATATTACCGGTGCCTGCGAACGAATTAAAAACACTCCAATTCCTTATTCTTATAGTTTATTTCTAAAGAAAATAATTTTTATTTATATCATCTCCATGCCATTTGCTTTTGCAATTGATTTTGGGTATTGGTCGATACCAATTGTAATGTTTGTTTTTTATGCTTTTGCTTCACTGGAGTTAATCTCAGAAGAAATTGAGGATCCGTTTGGCGATGATGCAAATGATCTACCAACGCAGGAATTATCTGAAAAGATAAAGGGAAGTCTTGATGAAATAACAAAGGGTTAATTCCGGAGCTTTCACAAGCGGATTAACCCTTTGTTTATACAAAACTAAACTATGTACAATTACATTTTAAATCTCAAGCTAACAATAAAGTTTCTGCCCGGAGCATTAATTCCACTTGCAAAAACACGATAACGGTTATCGGTTATGTTTTCACAAGCCGCATTTAATCTGAAATTTTTGGTAATGTTATAGCCTAAACGAATGTTGAGAGTAAACCATCCAGGCATTCCGTTTTTTGTAGCATATTGTAAATTATCTTCCCCACTTGGACTATATTCCGATAGGACTTTTTTTGCCATTGTAGCGAATAAAAAACTCCCCATCCATATTTTTATTTTTGTAAATCAAACTGCTTTGTCCGAACACAGGTGCAATATGATCTAACGGAACAATAGTATCTTTTTTCACATCAGAGTATCTGCCGTAAGTATAATTGATACTGCTCTTAAATGAAATATTATTATTGAAATCCAATTGACAACCTGCATTAATACCATAAATAAATGCTCTATCGGTGTTTTGCATGGCTTGCACTTTGTATTTGTTTCCTTGATATACAACAGAATCCTGACCATTTAATTGAAAATCTCTTTGCGTTAAATAGTTTTCAATAATGGTATAAAATCCGGTAATATCAAATTTGTATCGGCCGTTCATAATTTTGCTAATTCCTAATTCAAAATTATAAGCGTATTCAGGTTTGATATTTGGATTAGCAACAATTAATATGCTTCCACCTGAAGCAAATAACTTACTCATGTCGTCAACATTGGGGGTTCTGAATTTTGTATTGGCAAGAAGAGAAACTTTGTAATCATTCTCTGCTTTCCAAGTAAAGCCTAAGCTTCCGGTAACGGCTTGGCTTTTTTGTACTGCTTTTGGATCAGGGAATTTAAAAGGAAGTGTATCTGTAAAATTACAAACAACTGATGCGTTGGTATAACGAATGCCATCACTAATTACAAAATGATCATTTACTTCAAAAGCGTGAGAAAGGTAAGCGGCAAATGTGTTCATTTTATTTGTTGCAGCGTAACGTGTATCGGCACGATAAGTACTGTCTTTTACAATATCAACATTTTTTGCTGTAGATTTTACATCATTACTTGTAAATTCTAAACCATATCTTAATTCGTGTTTTTCTTTAATGTTTTTTGTTAAATCAAGATTCGCTGAGATAACGCCAACATCTTCCATTTGTGTGGTACGCTCATTAGCATTGAATTTTCTTGTGTAACGGTCTTGATCAATTTTTTGGTAAGCAAGAATGAATTTTATGTTATCACTAAATGCAGTTTTAGCATCGTAATTTAATGTATAAGCAGCGAGCATTCGGTTTTGCGTGTAACCCATCTCGGCATATTTTAGATCACCATTCGATTTGAAATCGCCAGCCAAACGGTCAAACCTTGGAAGGTCAGGCGTCAAGCTCAATTGAAAGTTTAAATTGTTAGTTAAGTGCTCACCCGTTTTAATTTGGAAACGTTGAAGAATATCGGTCTGCGTATAACCACTTCCTGTTAAAACATTATTATTGGCATTTGGCATCATTGTGTCGCGGTTAGTAATACGCTTTACGTAATAATTACGATCCCAAGTATTAGTATACCCGTTTAACTTTACGCTTCCACTTGTTAAGTCACCAAAATTAGAGTAGGTGATGTTAGTTAACGAAGCAAATTTTTTGAACCCAATATTAAAATCAACATGCCCTGTCATTTCATTATTCACACTTGCGTAACGCACCATGGCATTTGTCTTTAGTAGCATTTTATCATCTGAACTAAATTGTGCGTTTTTGGTGTAAAAGTGCATCACGCCACCTAATGCATCGCTTCCGTACATAGTTGAAGATGGCCCAAAAATAACTTCAGTCCTGTCTAACATTTGCGCATCCAAAGTCATAACATCCTGCAAATGTCCTGCCCGATAAATAGCATTATTCATTCGCACCCCATCAATAACTATGAGCACTCTGCTGGCTTCAAAACCTCTTAAATTAGGACTACCACCACCTAGCTGACTTTTTTGTACAAATACATTTCCTGTATTTTGTAGTAAGTCTCCTGTAGTAGGTTGGTTACTAAACTCAATATCTTTTTGTTTAATAACCTCCATTGTATAAGGCACATCTATTTTTTCCTCCTTAGTTTTATTAGCTGAGAAAATGATTTCGTCGAGCATGATTATTTTTGAGATAATGCTTATCTCCTTAGCGTTATCACCTAATAGAATTTTTTTGGAATTATAACTTAGGTGCATTATAGTTAATGAATCCGTTTTGTTGAGCGAAGTAATATCGGCTTTACCTCTTATGTCAGTTATAACTACAACATTATTTTTGTCTTTTATTGATACATTTTCAACAGCTTCGCGCGTTGAGTTATCGCGAACAGTAATTGTTTGAGCCTTGGATAGCATAGAAATGCATGCCAAAGGCATGAATAGTAATTTTTTCATTTAATAAATAGAATTTAGTTAAGAATAATAAGTAAAATAGAATTCAACTTATTATGCGAGGGGCGGTGGCGTTTGAACAACAAGATAAATCAAATCGATTTTTAATCTGAAATCGTTATTATAATTGTGATTTAGTGTAAATAAATTTATTTTGGAGTATGATTTTTGAAAAAACTTTAGAGATAAGAAATCTTTTAGCAGCGAATTGTTTTTCTTTCCTGTATTTCCGTTTTCATAAATGTTATTAAACTGTTTGTTATAACGGTTCATTAATTCTTTCTCATCTTTATCCTTCACCACATTTAAAACAACTTTTGTCCCGGCACTTTTTATGCTAACAATATCATACATCACACCATTCAGGCAAACTTCTTTATTTTCATCCAACCATTGCATTTCAAGGTTATCGGTATAAAGCTGACTAGGGTTAATAGAGAGCTGTTCAATTTTTGCAAAATGGGAGCGGATATAGGTTTTGAACTCTTTTTTGTGCGATTTTAGCACACTTTTATAAATAAAATAATGCGCGGTTAAAAATACCGTAATCAGAGCGAGGGCAATTATAAAACTGGCTTTACGCATTAACCAAAAATAACAAATTAAGCCCAAATAAACCAATTTAGGCCAATGCGGTTATTTATGAATAAATAGTACCTTTACCCCGCTATGCAAATTGAAGTTCTAAAATCTAAATTACACAGGGTTACCATTACAGAGGCTAATCTGGATTACATAGGAAGCGTGACCATTGACGAAGATTTAATGGATGCTGCCGATTTAGTGGAAAATGAAAAAGTAGATATTTACAATTACCGTAACGGTGAACGTTTTCATACTTATGTTTTAACCGGACCAAGAGGTTCAGGTGTTATTTGTTTAAATGGCCCGGCGTCTTTAAAAGTATCAACAGGAGATGAAATCATCATTGCTTCTTACGCAATAATTGATTATAAAGAACGTAAAACACACCGGCCATCTGTTGTGTTTCCGGAAGCAAAAACCAATAGACTAAAAAAGTAATCCACGTCATTTAATGAAAACCAAAGCTAAATCAATCATCCAGACACTTGTATTAACGGCTTTGGGTGTGGTGTTTGTTTGGTTTGCTTACGGTCAGATTGAAAAAAATAAAACTGAGATTATTTCTGCTTTTACAAATGCGAATTATTTTTGGGTTTTTATTTGTGCATCTATAGCGTTTTTAAGCCATGTAGTCAGAGCTTTCCGCTGGAAATATTTACTTGAACCACTAGGCTACAAAATATCTTTTTTTAACGCCTTTGCAGCAGTTTTTATCGGCTATTTCGGAAATTACGCTCCTGTTATGCGATTGGGCGAAGTATATAGAGCTACAATTGTTGACAGATACGAAAAGATCCCTTTTCAAACCGGATTTGGAACAATTATTACCGAACGTTTAGTTGATACACTTTTACTTTTCGGAATATTCGGCCTTACTCTTTTTATTTCAATTTTCAGAATTAATTGGATTGAGTAATCAATATATTTTCGATCCAATGTCTGAGAAATACGGTAATATGTCAACATCAAAAGTTGTAATACTTGGAATAATTATAGGCGGATGTATAACAGCTTTCTTTTTGTTGAGAAAAAAAATAGCCAGTAAATTACAAGGTAAATTCGGTAATTTCATTAAAGGTTTTTTTGATGGCTTATTGTCAATTAGAAAAATGAAAAACTTTTGGGCCTTTTCTTTTCTTAGCGTTTTGATTTGGGCTATGTACTTTTATTCAACTTATTTCTGCATGAATGCTCTTCCTGAAACGAAAGACATTGGTCATAAAGAGTGTTTAACTATTATGCTGTTTGGTACACTTGGAGTTGTATTTTCTCCGGGCGGACTTGGGGCCTATCATCTTATTGTTGCAGGAATTTTAACTTTCTATGGAATAAATGATGCTCCATCGGTTGCTATACCTTGGCTTATTTGGACGGCTTCTTTTGTGATGATTACGTTCTTCGGGTTACTGAGTTTGATTTTATTACCAATCATAAACAAAAACAAAAATGTCGTACAACAGTAAGCTATCCAAAAAAATTGTTGAAGCAGGTGCGATTTCTCGTTTGCTGAATTTGGATCGTTTCTTTGGTAAGAAAATAGTTTTTACAAATGGCTGTTTTGATATTTTACACCGCGGTCATGTTGAGTATTTAACCAAAGCCCGCGATTTAGGAAATGTTTTAGTGTTGGGATTAAATACGGATGCTTCAGTTAAGCGTCAGAATAAATCGCCTGAACGCCCTATTAATAGTCAAGAAACAAGAGCCATTATTTTAGCAGCTTTAGAGTGTGTAGATTATGTAGTGTTGTTTGATGAAGAAACTCCTCTCGAACTTATTAAACTAGTACAACCTGATATTTTGGTAAAAGGTGCAGATTATGATGCCAACGAAACAGATCAGTCAAGTAAAAAATATATTGTCGGTTCAGATATTGTAAAAGCAAAGGGTGGTCAAGCAGTCACTATTGATTTAACATCTGGCTTTTCTACCACGGGGTTGATTTCTAAGCTAAAAAGCTAATTCTTTACCACATTTCGTGGTTAATATCTTAACCATTATTCACAATTACACGTTTTGCTATTCTATAATTTTATAGGACTAATAAAAAAGTGTGAGTAATCCTTTAAAGAAATTAGCGGGGCAAACAGTAATTTATGGCTTGGGTAGTATACTACCGCGCATAATCAATTATCTGTTTTCTTTAGCGCTTACGTTTATTTTTATAGTGCCTTCAGACCTAGCGTCTAATACGCTGTTTTATTCCTTCATAAGTTTTGCTAATATCGTTTTTACGTACGGAATGGAAACAGCGTTTTTTAATTTCGTTAATAAGTCGGACGAGAAAGATAAAGTGTACTCCACCGCTCTTATTTCGCTTTTTTCATCTACTATATTAATCTCAATTCTCCTATGTTTATTTTCACAAAATCTGGCTGAACTTGCAGGTTATCCTCTTAACGGTAATTATGTTATTTGGTGCGTGTTAATTGTGGCAACAGATACAATGATGGCCCTGCCATTAGCAAGAATGCGTTCCAATAGTAAAGCTAAACAATTCGCTTTTCTTAGAGTGTTTAATGTAGTGGTGTATTTGGTTGTGAGTATTTTTTTTATGGTTTTTTGCAAAAACGCTTACGACAACAACGAAAATAATTTTTTAGCATCTTGTTATAACCCTGTTGTAGGAGTTGGATATGCGTTTCTTGCCCAGCTTGTGGCAAATTTATTCTCGATGCTGTTAATGACAAAAGAATTTACGGGTTTTTCTTATGTGTTCGATAAAGAACTTTGGAAACAAATGATGCGCTATGCTTGGCCGCTTTTGTTCTTAGGATTGGCAGGGATGATAAATGAGACATTCGACAGACTAATTTTGGCATATCTTTTACCACAAGACATTGCTAAAACTGAAGTTGGTATTTATGGCGCCTGTTATAAGATTGCTATTTTGATGACGATATTCATCACGGCTTTCAGGTATGCTGCGGAACCTTTTTTCTTTAATCAAGCTGGCGAGAAGAACTCTAAAAAAGTGAACGCTATTGTAATGAAGTATTTTGTTATTTTTTGCTCTTTTCTTTTCCTGGTTACAATGATGAATATCGACATTGTAAAACTTGCCATTTATAAAGAATACCGATCAGGTTTAGGCGTAGCACCAATATTACTTTTAGCCAATCTTTTTCTGGGCGTTTATTTTAATTTATCTATATGGTATAAATTAACCGGACAAACGCGATACGGCGCAATCGTAACAATTATAGGAGCTATTATTACATTGGTGATCAACTTTGGATTCATAGGTAAATACGGATATATGGCTTGTGCCTGGGCAACCTTTGCCGCTTATGGATCTATGATGATTATTTCCTATTATCTCGGGCAAAAGCATTATCCAATTAAGTACAATTTGCGTAGTATGTTATTTTTCTTTTTCGCTGCTCTAAGCTTCTACTTTATTTCATTAACTTATAATTCATTGAGTAGCATTGTAATAAAATTAATATTGAATAATTTGTTGGTATTATTATTTGCATGGTTGTTTTATAAATTGGAATTTTCCAATCTGAAGAACATCAAAAACCAATTGCAATGATGATTACCATTAAAGTCGTAAACCAATCTAATCACCCTTTACCTGAATACGCTACCGATCACTCGGCAGGTTTAGATTTAAGAGCTAATTTAAATTTACCAATCGTATTAAAACCTCTTGAAAGAGTTTTAGTGCCAACAGGTTTGTTTATTGAACTGCCTCAAGGACACGAAGCGCAAATTCGCCCACGCAGCGGATTAGCCTTTAAAAACGGAATTACTGTTTTAAATTCTCCGGGAACAATCGATGCAGATTACCGTGGTGAAATAAAAGTTTTATTGGTAAATCTATCCAACGAAAATTTTACGATTAATGATGGCGAGCGCGTTGCACAAATGGTAATTGCCCGTCACGAAACCATCGAGTGGTACGGCGTAATGGAATTAGATGAAACTAAACGTGGTGCCGGTGGTTTTGGAAGTACAGGAAAGAAATAATTTTATTTTATCAATCTCATTTACATTTTATGAAAACTGTTGACTCTATTAATTTCTCAAACAAACGCGCACTCATCCGTGTTGATTTTAATGTTCCGTTAAATGATGCGTTTGAAGTGACTGATGAAACACGCATTAAAGCAGCAATCCCAACTCTAAAAAAAATATTGAAAGATGGCGGAAGTATTGTGTTGATGTCGCACTTAGGCCGACCAAAAGAAGGACCGACTAATAAATATTCCTTAAAGCACATTGTAAAAAATGTTTCTACTTTATTGGGAACAGAAGTGAGTTTCGCTGATGATTGTATTGGCGCTGATGCATTTTCAAAATCTGCTGCATTAAAAGGCGGACAAGTTTTATTACTGGAGAATTTACGTTTTTACAAAGAAGAAGAAAAAGGAAATGAAGAGTTCGCTCAAAAATTAAGTAGGCATGGTGATATTTATGTGAATGATGCTTTTGGTACTGCGCATCGTGAGCATGCTTCAACAGCTGTGATTGCGAAATTTTTTAACGCTGATTCAAAATGTTTTGGTTTCGTAATGGCAGGTGAAGTAGCGAGTATCGATAAAGTATTAAACAAGGCTGAAAAACCTTTCACTGCCATTATTGGTGGTGCTAAAGTGAGCGATAAAATTTTAATCATAGAACAGTTAATGAGCAAAGCCAACAATATTTTAATTGGTGGTGGTATGGCGTTTACGTTTGTAAAAGCTATGGGTGGTAATATCGGAAAATCACTTTGCGAAGATGATAGATTGGATACTGCAAAATCATTATTAGAGAAGGCGAAAAAAATGGGTGTGAATATTTACATCCCAACTGATTCTGTAATTGCCGATAATTTTGCCAATGATGCTAATATCAAAACTTGCAAAATAAACGAAATACCTGATGGATGGATGGGTTTAGATGCCGGTCCGGAAACCGTGAAAATGAACGCTGAAGTGATTAAAAATTCGAAAACCATTTTATGGAACGGCCCGATGGGAGTTTTTGAAATGAGCAATTTTGAAAACGGAACTAAACAAGCTGCTCTTGCTATTGTTGAAGCTACTAAAAACGGCGCCTTTAGTTTAATTGGTGGTGGTGATAGTGTTGCTGCCATTAACAAATATAATATGGCTGATAAAGTAAGTTATGTAAGTACAGGTGGTGGCGCTTTATTAGAATACATAGAGCAGGGTAGTTTGCCTGGCGTAAGAGCGATAGAGGGATAAAAATTATTTTCTTATCTTTAGTTCATGATAAATAAAAAAATACTTTTGGTTGCATTTACTTTGGTGTTGTTTGCTTCATGCAAAAAAACATACAAATGTTCATGCACAAACACAAACGGTACTTACGAAGCCGGTGAAGTGGAAGGCACCAAAAAACAAGCACAAAAACAATGTCAGAGTTTAGGATCCACTCAAACCATTTGTGATATAAAATAGTTATGGTGAATATTAGAGTTGGTTTTGGTTACGATGTACATCCTTTAGGTGAGGGTAGAGAGTTGTGGTTAGGCGGTATAAAATTAGAATTTGATAAAGGTTGTGTGGGACATAGCGATGCCGATGTTTTGTTACACGCCATTTGCGATGCGCTTTTAGGGGCAGCCAATTTACGTGATATTGGTTTTCATTTTCCTAATACAAATCCGAAATACAAAGGAGCTGATAGTAAATTATTGTTGAAGGAAGTGGTTGAGCTGTTAGATAAAAACGGTTACGCTGTTGGGAATATTGATTCTACTTTAAGCATGGAGGCTCCGAAAATAAATCCACATATTGATGCGATGCAAAGTGTTCTCGCTCCTATTTTAAAAGTAACGAAAAACGAAATCTCAATTAAGGCGACAACTAACGAAAGATTGGGTTACGTTGGGAGAGAAGAAGGTGTGAATGCTTACGCCGTAGCTTTGATTTATAAGAAGTAATCCTTCGTCAAGCTCAGGATGACACATTCCTCCGAAAACAATTAGTTCCCTTTCGGTTTCTTTAAAAACTTCCCGCGGTAATTGCCGGCATTGTTAGTTACAATGTAAAATACATAAACGCCTTCGGCAAAACCTGAAACATCTAAAGTAAATTTATCAGTGGCACCACCACTTCCAAATCCTTTTTTTCTTCCAAACCTATCAAAGATGGTTATTTCGTAAGAATAATTTTTTTGTCCGCTAATAGCGATATTTAAAAAATCTTCTACTGGTTGAGGATAGATGAGTAAGTTTGAAAAAGAAGCTGCTAAATCAACACGCTTTACAACAGAATAATCATTGGGCGGAATGTGAACCTGATAAAAATTTGGTGTTAATTTATTCGGACTAAAATCCGTGTAATTATAAATTTCATTTGAACTAGTAGTACCACAAATGCCGGGATAAACGTATATCGGATTTAATGTTAATGAATCATTCCTTTTTAATATTTGGTAACCCGCACAAGTTACACTCGCCTGAAGAATAGTAAAATTAATCCGAACCGAATCGCCTAATGGAATTGCATTAAAATTATAAATACGGGTTTGTGCATTCAATCCGAAAGAGAGAACAAATATAAAAGCAATAGTTATTTTTTTTATTGAAATCACTCTACTACTAATTTAACATGTTTACATTTTATATCACCGTAAATCACTAAAAAATATAACCCTTGTTTCAAATTTAATTGTTGAGCGTTAATTTCTAATTTGTGATTTCCTTTCATAAAATCTCTATTAGTAATAGGTTCATTAATCAACTTTCCTGTTACATCCATTAATTGAACAGTTAAATTAGTTTTATCCTGCAACGAAAACTCAACACTCGTTTCTGTTTTAAAAGGATTAGGTTGTGCGTTTAGTATACTTAAATTATCTTTTTTCGCATCTTCTAATCCTAATATAATTGGATTTACGAGCGAAGTCCAAACACTAAGCGCACCGGTATTGGTCATTTGCATCCAAATTGGACGAATAACATTATTGTGTGCGGATACAGAAATATAATCACCAAAGAAAAAAGAAGCATTCGGTGAAAACACATTTGCATTAATTTGATAATTCACAAACGAATTCCCGCCATCTTTAGAAACTGCTAAATAAACATCTGTGTTGTTTCCGGTTGTATAATTTCTTCTATCATAAAACAAAACATACAAATAACCTGTCACCTGGTCAATGGTCATATGACTCATAAACTGTTGTTTTCCCGGCGGATCATCATTGACACGCTTTGGTAAACTCCAAGTGGCGCCATTGTCTGTAGATTTTACTAACCAAATATCTGTATCTAAAATTCCGTTGCGTTGGTCACTCCAGTTTACGTAAATAGTTCCTTTATTGGGGCCGTTACTTAAATCGCAAACGGTAAACGGTAAGCCATTGCAACGTTGCACACCTGGTATTGTGTAATCCCATCCACCGGGTGTTGAAGTTATCGGTTGTTCTAAGGGCAACCAAGTTACTCCTGCATTTGTCGATTTTTGAAACATCAAACCGTTTTTACTCGCCCACGCAACGTACACTTCACCAAGCGGACCAATTGCTGGAGTAGCGCCTTCAACTGTTGCATCTTCATCAATACAATCACCGGCATAAAAAGATAAACGGTAAGGAGAAGTCCAAGTTGTACCACCATCACTAGATTTAGAATACATAATTAATGAACTGTCAGTTGCAAGCGCGCTTCCGTAATCATCGAACTGAGTCCAGCTCATGTGAATTTCATTATTGGTTGGATTCACCACCATCCATTGTTTGTCTTGTGCTTTAGTTCCGTTTTTTCCAACACCAACACAAGTGGTATACGTTTGTCCGAAATTTCCTGATTTCTGAACTACAATTCTGTCAATCCATGAATTTCCTGGTCCAGAAGGAGGGTTTGAAAGATGCATGTAATAACAGGCATTGGCAGTATCCCAAATTACAACAGGGTCGCCCCAAACGCCATAGGCCGAACAAGCTAAAGTGCCAACAGTCCAAGTAGCACCAGCATCGTTGCTGCGGTACATGTTGTTGAGGTTGGCGCCGGCAACAATTTGATTGGTGTTTTTCGGATTTATAGCAATGCTAACTTCTTCCGGACTATTACTGGTGCTGATTAATACATTGGGAAACTGTGCGTAACCAATTGTAAAACCAAGCAATGCAAGAATAGAAAGTGAAAAACGAGCCATTTTCATAATTTATTTAAAGGTACTAAATCAAAAGCTAAGAAGTAATAAATCGTAATAGTTAATTAACAATTTGATGTAAAAATCCTACATTAGCACAAATTTTTTGAATATGGAACGCAGTCAGATTACAACTTACATAAACGCTAACAAAGAGCGTTTTTTAAATGAATTATTAGATTTATTAAAAATACCGTCAATTAGTGCTGATGCAAAATACAGCGGCGATGTAAATAAAACTGCTGAAGCAGTGAAGCAACGCCTTATTGAGGCCGGTGTTGAGAACGTTGAAATTTCTAAAACCAAAGGCTATCCTGTTGTTTATGGTGATAAGTTAATAGACCCTAAATTACCAACTATAATTGTTTATGGACATTACGATGTTCAGCCTCCGGATCCATTAGAATTATGGGATTCTCCTCCGTTTGAACCTGTAATTAAAAAAACAGCTTTACATCCTGACGGAGCAATTTTTGCACGTGGTGCTTGTGATGATAAAGGACAAATGTACATGCATGTGAAAGCGTTCGAGGTAATGATGAAAACAGGAACACTTCCTTGCAACGTAAAGTTTATGATTGAGGGCGAAGAAGAAGTTGGTTCAGCAAATTTAGGTCCATGGATTGTAGAAAATAAAGCACGTTTAAAAGGTGATATCATTTTAATTTCTGATACATCAATGATTGCAAATGATACACCATCAATTGATGTTGGACTTCGTGGTTTATCTTATATGGAAGTAGAAATTACAGGACCGAACCGCGATTTACACAGTGGAGTTTACGGTGGTGCGGTTGCTAATCCTGTGAATGTACTTTGTAAAATGATTGCATCTTGTCATGATGAAAATAATCACATTACTATTCCGGGTTTTTATGATGATGTTGTTGAATTGACAAAGGAAGAAAGAGATGAAATGGCAAAAGCACCATTTAATTTAAATGATTTTAAAAAGGATTTGGATGTGGAGCAGGAGCAAGGTGAGAAAGGATTTACAACCAATGAAAGAACAGGTATCCGTCCAACTTTAGATGTAAACGGAATTTGGGGTGGCTATACAGGAGAAGGTGCAAAAACAGTATTGCCTTCAAAAGCATTTGCAAAAATAAGTATGCGATTAGTACCGAATCAGAGTTCAGATAAAATTTCAGAAATTTTCAAAAACCATTTCGAAAAAATCGCACCGAAATCGGTGAAAATAAAAGTTTCTCATCACCATGGTGGAGAGCCGGTGGTTGTTTCCCCAAACTCAGCAGCGTTTAAAGCAGCAAGTATGGCGATGGAAGAAGCGTATGGAAAAAAACCAATTCCTACCAGAGGTGGCGGAAGTATTCCAATTGTTGCTTTATTTAAAAAGGAGTTAGGATTAGACAGTATGTTAATGGGATTTGGTTTGGATACAGATGCATTGCATTCGCCAAACGAACATTATGGTTTGTTTAATTACTATAAGGGAATTGAAACCATTCCTTTATTTTACAAGCATTTTGTAAATAATAAATAATGAGCACCTCCGATTGGATTGCAACAACGGGTGTAAGTATTTTACTGATTGGTTTTGGATTGAACCTTCTCAAAATAATTAGCGCCGATTCTTATACATACCTTTTTCTAAATTTCCTAGGCGCACTTTTGGCGGGCATCGCATCACTATTAATAAATTTTGTTCCTTTTGTGATACTGGAAGCAGTTTGGACAGCAGTATCTTTATTTGGAATCATTAAAAAAATAAGTGACGACAAAAAAAAGATAAATGAAAAAGTTTAGATTCTTAATTTTCATTAGTGCGTTTCTTCTTTTTAATTCCTGTAAAGAATTTAAAGAAGTTCAAGTTACCGGCGTTAAAAGTTTCAGGTTAACGAAAGTTGGTCAGGATGGTATTGAAGGGGAAGTTATCATCGGCATTAAAAACCCGAATGACAAAGGCTTCTCAATTTATCCGTCTGAATTCGATATTACTTATAGTGGTATTAAAATGGGTAAGGCTCGCTTATATAAACGGGTTCATATTGCCGCAAAAAGTGAAAAACCCTACGTTTTTAAATTGAAAACCTCTTTACAAGACATGAACCTGATGGATGTAATGGGTTTGCTTGGTGGCGGAGGCGGTAAATTGGGTAATATTCAAGTGAAGGGAACCTTAAAAGCCGGTAAATTTTACATCAAAAAGCGCATTCCTGTAGATTTTTCTGAAAAAATCGGGCTAGGAGGCTAGTTTTTAACAATTTATGTAACCTTTGTTAATATCTTAGCGTAGAAATAACAAAAACCCCTCAGCTATGCTAGATACCGAACTCATATCGGCTTGCATCAAAAACGATAAAGTTGCCAAAAAGCAATTTTATGAGGCGTTTTATACCCAATTAGCAGTCATAGCCTTAAGATATTCTAAGAGTAAAGAGCAAAGCACAGAAATGGTTCAAAATGGCTTTGCTTTTTTATTTAATAATCTTCATAAATACAAACCAAATAGTGGTGTAAGTATTGAGCAATGGTTGAAAGACGAGTTTATTGTGTTTTGTGTTGAGTTTATCCGCAATATAAGAAGCGAATATTATGTAGCGAGTACTGTTCGTGTTACAGATACACCTGTTAAAACTTACGATTTGTTTGTTGATAGTACCTTAACTGATTTTAAAAATGTGGAGTTTGATGTATTAATAAAATCTTTACAACAATTAGTTCCCTCTCAACGTTTGATTTTTAATTTGAATGTTGTGGAAGGTTATGATTTAAGTAAGGCAGCTGAGATATTAGAGGCAAGTGAGCAAACTGTAAAATCGAATTTAGAAAAAGCAAGGTTTAACCTTCAAAAAATATTGATAAAAACAATAAATTGTTAAAGAATGAGCAGTTTGTTTAGTTACGAATTAGACGAAGCACAAATTCGTTTAACCTTGCAAAATAGCAGGACTGTAGAGTATAATGAATCTGATTGGGATGAATTTGAACGTAATTTTATACAAAATAATTCCAACCAAAATTTAAGCAGATTTAAATTACCTGAATTTAATTTAAACATTAACCGCAATGTCGTTCTACCTGTTGTTTTTATTGCAGCTTTAGTGGGTGTTTCTGCTATCATGTTAAGCTTTGTTGATTTTAAAACAAATGCTCCAACTCAAATTGAAAAAGGACTTATTCCAAACCCAAATAATTATAAACCTGAACAAACCAAAACAACAGTTGTTGTTAAAAAAGAACCTGTTAAAACGGTTGTAGAAAAGCCAATTGTTAAAGCAGATTCGGTACCGGTAAAAGCAGAAGCGCCTCCCACAACTACAACTCAGGTGGCTGTTAATACAAATACTTCTAGTTCTAAAAATCAATCCCTGGCAGTGGCACAAAACACACAGGCACGGATTGTTAAAGCGGATACCGGTTCAGTAAAAAATTCTGCATCTCCAATTATTACCTCCACAACTCCAAATAGCACAGGCCACAAGCGCAAACGCCGTCGTAAAGTACCAACTGACCAGATCGAAACTATTAAGGCCCCTTCTCTTTTAGGCCAGCAAGAAACTGCTACAAAAGAGCCTGAATTGGAGTTAAAACTCAATTAAACCCAACCTTTTAGGCTGTTTTCCCGTTACTGTTTTTATAGCAGAATTTTATTATCTTTGGTATTCAAATTTTAAAAACACACACATGAAAAAACTTTACTTTATTGTATTATCTTTTTTTGCGGGCTTAACTTTAACTAACGCTCAAATACTAACACAAAGCAATCATGCGCCAGTTGCTGGTGATGCTTATGTAATGTTACAACAGGATTCTTTGGCCATTACTCCTGGTGCTTCTGGGACTTCGGCTGTATGGAATTTCACTTCTTCAACCAGAACAACAATAGCAATTACTAACTCTTGCGCTGCAGGAACAAGTACTTTGTATCCGGTTGGATCTGTAGCAAGAACCGTAGGAACGGCTGCTGCAAACTATTATACTAGTTCTTCAACCCAATTAAATTTCTGGGGTGGTAGATTTACAGCACTGAGCCAAAATGTGGATTATGCTTTTAACTCAGGTGCGGTTCATGCATCATATCCAATGGTTTATAATACTACAGCAACATCAACATTTGTAGGTTCTGTAAGTTCAGGAACAAATAACGGAACAATTAGTAATGGAACTTCTACTGTTTTAGTGGACGGACAGGGAACTTTAAATCTCCCTAACCGATCGTTTGCAAATGTATTAAGAGTGAATACCTATAATGGTTTCGATTTTACCCTTCCAGTATCAGTGTTTACAGCAATCGGAAATGTTAAGCAGCAATCGTATGATTATTATACAGGTTTGACAAATTTCCCTTCAACAAAATTAAATCCACTTTTTACTATTGTCTCTAGCACAATTAATGTTCTTTCTCCTGCTCTTATAGCCACAGTTATAACTACAAGTTCTGTCTTTTTAAACAAAGATTATGAATACGTTAGCATTACCGAAAACTCTTCTGAGGTTTCTGAACTTAATTTATTCCCAAATCCTGCAACTAATAATTTCAATTTAGTATTTGTAAACGAAAACGCTCAGCAAGTTACTGTTGAAATTACAAATGCATTAGGACAATTAGTAAGAAAAGAAAATTTAGCAAACACAAAAGGCTTAGTAAATCAGATTGTAAATATTGCAGGTATTGAAGCCGGTGTTTATTTTGTAAAAGTAAATGTGGGTGAAAAATCTTCTGTGAAAAAATTAACCATTCAATAATTAAACCATCAACAAAAAATAAATTATACCTATGAAAAAAATCTACTCTTTATTTGCAGCTGCTATTTGTATGGGCAGTTTAAACGCACAAACTTTAACGCAAGCAAACAATGCGCCAATTATTGGTGATTTGTATCAAACTGTTAATTGTACTTCTGTTGGTATTAACCCAGGTGGAAATGGTCCGAGCCAAACTTGGAATTATTCTTCTATGACGGTTCTTACTACAACATCAACTAACACTGGTGTGTCAGTAGCTTCAACTGGAAGCGCAAGTTCTTACCCTTCTGCAGGAGTTGCTATCCAAACAGGAACTGCTAATTTATTTTACTCATCAACTGCTTCTAATTTAAATTTTTGGGGCGGGAATATTACAGTTGGAGGACAAGCTGTAACAATGTCTTATACTACACCTGCTATTTATGCAGCTTATCCTTTATCATTAGGAACTACAGCTAATGGAAATATTGGTGGTGCTGTTTCTCATCCTCTTGCTGGTGCGGGAAATTTTGCCGGAACTAGCACTGTTACTGGTGCCGGTACAGGTACTTTAATGTTGCCCGGAGGTTATACTTTTAATAATGTGCTAAAAGTAACTAACGCATCAGTTATGAGCTTTACTGTAACTATTGGTTCAGGTACTTATGCAAAAGTGCAAAACGATTATTATTCACCTTTGTCTAAATATCCATTATTAAGCATATCAAATGAAACTATTGTTTCTGTTGCAGGAACAACTACAGAAACAGTTGTTACAATCAACAACAACTACAATACTGTTGGTGTTAATGAATCAGCTAATAATTCTTTAGCAAACGTTACTGTTTATCCTAATCCAGCAAAAGATAATATCAATTTAAATTTTGTAAATGAGAATGCTGAGAACGTTTCTTACCAAATTATTAATGTAATTGGTCAAACTGTTCGCGAGCAAAATATTCCTTCAGCAAAAGGTGAAACACTTTATAACGTTAGCTTAAGCGGAATTGAAAGCGGAATATATTTTATTAAACTAAGTGTTGGAAACAAAACAGCAGTAAATAAAATCACTGTTCAGTAGACAAAAAACCAATTTATATGTAACTGTCGTGCTGACCGCCAAAGGCGCAAATCAGCATCTCAAAAAAGCCGTTCAATTGAACGGCTTTTTTGCTCATTTTTTACCCTATTTCAGTCAGTGAAAAGGGTTTTTAGCACTTTTTATTTAATCCCCCGCAAAATAAAAGGTAAATTTGTACGTTAAATAAATGTATTCCAGTTAATTGAGGGCACTTATCATTATATTATTTTTGAGTTTAACCACTTTTTGCAAATCGCAGACAGTTGGTCCACCAAGCTTGCGTTGTATCGAGTGCAGTTCAGCTGGTGATTTAAAATTAACCTGGATTGCGCCAGCTGATCCCGGAGCAAAGTTTTTCTCTTACGAAATTTTCCGCGCTAATGTTTTTGCCGGCCCTTACACTTCAGTTGGAACTGTAAACACATACACTATTACTTCTTATAACGATCTTTTAGCAGGAGGAAATACAGGAAGCCGATATTATTTTATTAAAACACATTCCGGTCCAACAGGTACTGTTATTTCAACTTCTTCTGATACCGTTCGTTCTATTTATTTAAACCTTTCTAATCCCGGTGATGGTACAGCGTTTTTAGTTTACAATAATTTGCATCAGCCAAAGCTGAGCACATCAGCAACACAATTTAAAGTTTACAGAGAGAAACCACCAACATGGGCTCAAATAAAAAGTACCCCGGCATTAAGTTACAAGGACACCATTTCAATTTGCAATGTATTTTATAATTATCAACTTCAGTTAACCGATGCCAGCGGTTGTATTTCCACTTCCAATATTTCAGGCGCCAATTTTAAAGATTTGATTCCTCCGAATTTAGCTGTGCTAGATTCAGTAACTGTAAATAGCACTGGACAAAGTATTTTAGGATGGAAACCCTCTTCATCAGCTGATTGTTTCGGTTACGTAATTTATCAATACAATGGCGCGGCTTGGCAATCTATTGATACGGTATTCGGAATTAATAATACAATTTACACCTACACATCAACTGCTGCTAACGGAGCAAGCGTTAATTATTGCATTGCTTCAATGGATAGTTGCGGAAATATTAGTCCGCTTGGTGCTGCACACAATACTATAAATGTAAAAACTAAATATAATGTTTGTGCTCGAAGCACTGCAATCAACTGGAATCCGTATAAAAATATTCCTTTAGGTGTTTCTCATTATCAAGTGTATTGCTCTACTAATGCAGGTCCTTATTTATTATTAGGCTCAAGTACTGATACAACATTTCAGCATACAGGTTTAACGCCTGGAAGAACGTATTGCTATATGGTAAGAGTGTTTAATACATTTGGTGCTATTACTTCCAGTTCAAACCGTTCGTGTTTAGTAGCAACGGCACCACCTTCAAGTTCATTTGTGTATTTAAAATCGGCGAGTGTTGATTTAGATCAAACAGTCACTGTAACATTATATTGCGATACATTGGTGGCTTGTAAAGGGTTTAATGTATTTAAATCGGAAGACGGCGTAACATTTAATCTAATTGGATTTGTTACGTATAATGGTAAATCAACCCGAACCTATAACGATGCTGATGTAAGCACGTCCGATAAAAATTATTTTTATAAAGCTGAGGTGATTGATAGTTGCGGGAATTCGCGTTTCGTTAGTAACATTGGTAAAACAGTATTACTAAAAGTGAAAAATGACGCTGAGAAAATATTTAATAATAATTTATCGTGGGATAATTATTCAACCTACGGTGGTGGTGTTGCCGGTTATTATGTGTTTAGAATCATCAATGAAGTTTATGATCCCAATCCAGTAGATTTCGTTCCTTTTGGTATGACTACTTACACAGATAATGTGGAAGACATTGTAACAGAAAGTGGAAAAGTAGGCTATGTAGTTACTGCTGTTGAAGGTTTCGGAAATATTTATGGATTAATTGGAGCTTCAAATTCAAACAAAGCAGAGGCTTATGTTGAAGGAAAAGTATTTGTTCCCGGAGCTTTTGCTCCAAAGGGCGTTAACCGTGTTTGGATGCCTGTTGCACAGTTTATAGAGAAAACCGATTACCACGTAACAGTGTTCGACCGTTGGGGTAAAAAAGTTTTTGAAACCGCATCTGATACCGAAGGTTGGACCGGTGATGGTTATGAGGATAATACTTACGTTTATCTTGTAGAATACAAAAATGCCCGTGGCGAATTCATTGAAATGAAAGGCACGGTTACCATGGTGCGTTAATTTTAAACACCTCCTTAGTTTATAAGTATCTTTTTTAGCTTTATTTCATTACTAATGTAAAGGTATTTTTGTTGAATGCGTTTACTGTGTAGCATACTAATTTTCCTGAGCACTTTCTCTGTTTTTTCCCAAGCCAAAAAGCAGGAGCAAATTACGCGAGTATTATTTGTGTTTGATGCGAGTCGGAGTATGGTAAGTAATCACGGTAACCTTTCACGCATGGAAGGGGCAAAAAAATTATTTTACAAATTCATTGATAGTTTAGCAGTTTATAAAAACATGCAGTTTGCTTTGCGTATGTATGGGCATACGGTAAAATATCCTCCGGGAAATTGCAACGACTCTAAATTGATAATTCCGTTTTCTAAAGGGAATGTTGCTGCTATTAAACAAAAAGTGAATGAGGCAAAACCTACAGGCATTACACCAATCGAACATTCTATAACGCAAGCTGCAAATGATTTTCCTGATAACAAAGCAGTGAATATGATCATTTTAATTACAGATGGCATTGAAGAATGTGGCGGTGATCCTTGTAAAGCGCGGCAAAAACTAATTGAAAAAGGAATTGTCTTTAAACCTTTTATTATTGGAATCGGTTTAACGGTTGAACAAATAAAAACTTTTGAATGTGTTGGTACTTATTATGATTATGATGCCACAAATACATTTTCAGATATTTCTCAAATTATCATCAAGCAAAAATTAAACAAAACCAGCGCACAAGTAAATTTGTTAGACGTAAATTCGAAACCATCAGAAACAAATGTAAACATGACGTTTTACGACGTAAAGAAAAATCAATACGTCTATAATTACATCCACACTTTAAACTATCAAAATAATCCGGATACACTTTATATAGATGATTATCCTACTTATAAAGTGGTGGCGCATACTATTCCTCCTGCCGAGAGTAAAGAAATTAAACTAACGGTTGGCAAGCATACCATTATTCCAATTGACGCGCCACAAGGTTTTTTACAAATTAATCGCCAAATGGGAGTTTATAATTACAACGAACGGGTAAAATGTATTATCCGTAAAAAATCAGACATGCAAACCTTAAATATTCAGATGCTAAACACTACCGAAAAGTATATTGTAGGTGCTTATGATTTGGAAATTCTTACGTTACCAAGAACTTATGTCTCCGATAATACTATTGAGCAATCCAAAACTAAAATCCTCGACATAGCTAGTGCAGGAATGCTTACAGTAAAATGTTTGGAAGCTGGAGATGGAAGTATTCTATTAGAGAAAGACGGAAAATTGGAATGGGTTTGCAATTTAGGAATGAGCACGCAACAAATTTTTTATTTGCAACCAGGAAATTACAGAGTAGAGTAGCGTTCCAAAAGTTTAAAAGGAAGTATTTATACCATCGAGAAAAAATTCAATATCCGCTCCGATCAACAAACCAACGTTGAATTGTATAAATAAGGATTTATAAAACCTGCTTTAAGCCAAAACAAAGCCTAATTTATCCGAAAATTATTACCCTGAAAATCAGCCCGTTTTAACGACAATAAATCGCACTTTTAAGCATTTAATTAATTGATAATCAATACAATAAACTTAAATTGCGTATTCCGCCCTTAAATCATATATTTGCACCCTTATTTTTAACAAGAAATTTTTTAATTTTTATTGATTATGCAAAACAAAGGCGCGATTAAAATTTTCGCAATTATTTTAGGACTGGCTTGTATTTTTTACCTTTCTTTTACTTGGATTACAAGAAGTGTTGAAGCTGATGCAGTGGCTTATGCTGAAGGTGTAGTAACATCTCCACGTATGACTGCAGCCGCAAAGGAGTACGCTAATGGTAATACCACAAAAGAATTGAGTTATATCGATTCAATGAAAACCAAATTTGCTGATCGCTATTTGGATTCTATGAAAATGGTTCCGGTGTTTATCAGTTACACTTACGAAGAGTGTAAAAAACGCGAGATCAATTTAGGTCTGGATTTACGTGGTGGTATGAACGTTACTTTAGAGGTTTCGATAATTGATATCATCAAAAGTCTTTCTAATAACAGCGCTGATTTAGCTTTCAATAAAGCTTTAGAAGAAACTCAAAAGAATTTGGGCGTAAAAAATAATGATGACTTCATTACTTTATTCGCAAAAACCTACAAAGCAACTGCACCTAATGGTCGTTTAGCACCATTGTTCCAAACTATCGAGAACAAAGGTAAATTAGCTTACAACGCTTCTAATGAAGATGTAATTAAATTCATCACTACTAAGGTTGACGAATCTATTTCTAATGCAGAAAAAACATTCCGTTCTCGTATCGACCGTTTTGGTGTAGCACAACCTAACATTCAAAAATTAGGTACAGGTGGACGAATCTTAGTTGAATTACCTGGTGTAAAAGATAAAAACCGTGTTCGTGAATTATTACAAGGAACTGCAAACTTAGAGTTCTGGGAAACTTATGAAAACCAAGAAGTAGCTACATATTTCGAGCAAGCAAACAATAAATTACGTGCTATTTTAAATCCTGAAACTTTAACTGCTGCGAGTGATTCTACAGCTGGCGACAGTACTAAAGTTGTTGGTGCTCCAACTCCGGTTAACGATATTACTAAAGTTGCAAAACCTGATTCTTTAGCTGGTGATTCTGCAAAAGTTTCTGATAGCTTAGGTAAAATGGCTGCTGCAACACCATCGGTTAATGCACAAGATACAGCTTACAAAAACTTTATTAAACGTTACCCTTTATACTCACAAATTGCACCAATTAAACCAAGTTTATACAGCGATGGTAAGCAACAGTTTTTCACGCCTGGTCCTGTTGTTGGTTTAGCATACAGCAAAGAAGATACTGCTAAAGCAAATGAATATTTAAGAAACGAAAAAGTACGCAGCGCTTTCCCATCGAAAATGAAATTCATGTGGAGCGCGAAAGCAAAAGAAAACAAAGATCAAAATGGTCAGGTAGTTGGTATGTTCTTTGAACTATACGCTATTAAAACTACAGACCGTAATGGTAAAGCTGCTTTATTCGGAGATATCATTACGGATGCTCGTAAAGATTACGATCAAAAAAGTGGTGCGCATCCTTACATCAGCATGACGATGAATTCGGAAGCTGCATTGAAATGGAAAAATTTAACGAAGGCTAACATGCCTCAAGGTAATAAGCAAGGTCGTTGTATTGCTGTGGTAATGGATAACATGGTGTTCTCTTCTCCACGTGTACAATCTGAAATTTCAGGTGGACAATCACAAATCACAGGAGATTTCACTAACGAAGAAGCAGATGCATTAGTAGCGATATTAAGCGCCGGTAAATTACCTGCTCCTGCTCGTATTGTTGAAGAAAGCGTTGTTGGTCCTACTTTAGGTCAGGAAGCAATTGATTCAGGTTTAGTATCCTTCGTAATTGCGTTATTAGTGATTTTAGTTTTCATGGCGATGTATTATAACAAAGCAGGTTTGGTTGCAAACATTGCGCTTGTTGCCAATATGTTCTTCATCATGGGAATACTTACCTCACTCGGTGCGGTATTAACATTACCTGGTATTGCCGGTATCGTATTAACCATCGGTCTCGCGGTGGATGCGAACATTCTAATCTTCGAGCGTGTCCGCGAGGAATTAGCGCTTGGTAAATCTACATCACAAGCTATTAAAGAAGGTTTCAAACATGCGATGAGTTCTATCATCGACTCAAACGTTACGTTAGCAATTTTAGCGATTATCTTAATGGTGTTTGGTACTGGTCCTGTTCAAGGATTTGCTACTACATTATTAATTGGTATTGGTGCTTCATTATTCTCAGCTATTTTAATTACACGCGTTATTTTTGATGGGATGTTAGATCGTAAAATGGAAATTCCATTTGATAATAGTTTCACTCGTAGTGCATTTAAAAATATCAGTTTTGATTTCGTTGCTAAACGTAAAATCTATTATGCTATCTCTACAATTGTAATTGTAGTTGGTATTGTGTTTTATGTAAAGAATGGCGGATTTAAATTAGGTGTTGATTTTAAAGGAGGAAGAACTTACCAAGTGCGTTTTGATAAAGACATGAAAGTGGATGATATCAGTAAGGCATTAGCAGTTGCTTTTGAAGGTGCACCACAAGTAAAAACTTTAGGAAGCGCTAATCAAGTTAAAATTACAACTACTCACCGTGTGTCTGATAATTCAGCTACAGCCGATCAGGAAGTAGAAGAAGAATTAAACGCAAGTTTAAAAACCTTAAACACTAAGTTTGAAATTGTACAACAACAAAAAGTAGGACCAACCATTGCAACGGATATTTTATACGGAGCTTATGGTGCTATCTTATTCTCTTGTTTAGTGATGTTTATTTACATCGTTGTTCGATTCAAGAAATGGCAATATGGTTTAGGTTCAGTTGTGGCTTTATTCCATGACGTATTAATTGTATTATCATTCTATACAATTTTCGATGGTATCTTACCTTTCGATTTAGAAATCGGACAAGATTTCATTGCGGCGATTTTAACGGTAATGGGTTACACTATGACTGAGACTGTGGTTGTGTTTGACCGTATCCGTGAGCGTTTAGCTGACAGTGGTGGAAAAGGTGATCAGCCGGGTGAAGAGCGTAACAAGCTAATCAACTTCGCGTTGAACTCTACATTAAGTCGTACAATCTTAACATCGTTAACTGTATTCTTCGTGTTATTAGTAATCTTTATTTGGGGTGGAGAAAGTATCCGCGGATTCATCTTCGCTTTATTAATTGGTCGTGTTATTGGTACATACTCTTCATTATGTATCTCAACTCCGATAGTTGTAGATTTCGATAAGAAAGCTAAAGCTTAAATAATATTATTTAAAATTAAAAGCCTCACTGTAAAGTGGGGCTTTTTTGTTTTTAAATTACTGGCACGCTTTTTGTAATATTTAACAATTGATGAAAAGACTTATTATATTCTTAATGGTTGTAACAGTTATCGGAAATTTAAAATCTCAATGCCCGACCTATTCTATTAATAATGCTTTAGGCAATTATACACTAGGTTGTAATCCGGGCCTTGTTGTTATAGATGCGGTAAATACCTCTTCAGTTCCGATTACCAATTATTATATATCTCCGGCAAGAGGAACTAAAATTTTAAGTACAAATGGTAATACAGTTTCTATCGGATTTTCATTACCCGGAACTTATACAATTACTTCAGATTCATGGCCAATTTCTTGGTGCGTGGTTTCTCAAACAATTACAATTTACCCTAATGCTTTAGCCCCAATAATCAATGTAAGCCCAAGTTCAGCTACAGCGATTTGTAATGGACCTTTGATTACATTTTCTGCAAGCAGTAGTTCAACAAATGTAACAGGCGTTTGGTATCAGGATGTTCTACCATCTCTTGTGCAACCTAATAATCTTGTGCCATTAAGTCCTCCTGGCTCTTCAATTACTTTTTCTACATCTGCAATTGGCGTATATATGGCTGTTTTTACAGATAATGTAACTGGGTGTGTCAATTCAAGTATTGTTGCTGTTAATGGAAGTTCTGTTGTTGGAAATGTAATCGGTAGCGCATCTCCAAGCGCTTATCTTCCGTGCGCAAATAATTCGGTTGTGCTAACTGGCGGTTTGTCAGTTTCAATTGTAGGTCCAATCACTTATACATGGACAAATTTAACAACAAGTATAAGTGTTTTTCCGCCAACAGGAGGATATACGGTAACTACACCTGGGTATTATAAATTAGATGTGATAGATGGAATGGCTTGTTTGGCTTCTCAAATTTTTTATGTTGGAACAAATACAATTGCCCCGATAATTAATGTTTCAGGAAATAATAATGTTTGCCAAGGAACAAGTAGTAATTTGTATGCATACGGGGCTGTTTCGTATTCATGGAGTACAGGAGCAACAACAAGTTCAATAAATGTGTTGCCTAGTTCAACTATGGTGTATACATTGTCAGGAGCAAGTTATTCTTGTTCTGCTGCGCCAGTGACAATAACAGTGAATGTTAACTCAACCTGTTCTGATGTATGGCCAGGTGATGCAAGTAGTGATGGAGTAGCAAATTTAACAGATGTTTTAGAAATTGGTTTGCAATCCGGATTTACTGGTCCTGCACGAACTGCAACAAGTATTGCATGGTCATCATACTTTGCAAATAATTGGACGGGCACTATAAGCAATTTAAAAAACAGATGTCATGCTGATTGTGATGGAGATGGAATAGTTAATGCAACCGATGTAAATGCTATTACTGCAAACTGGGGATTGACGCATACTTTTAAATTGTCGAATGAAGATGCATTAAGCCCCGAACTGACTATAATTGCGGATCAACCTGCTGTTCAAATTGGAAAATGGGGAACGGCATCGATATTTTTAGGGGATGCAACCAATAGCGTTAATTTATATGGATTGGCACTTGATATCAATCACAACAATACATTGATAGAAACGGATAGCATCTATATTGAATACATAAGTTCATTCTTAAATGCAGGCGGAACAAATATTGAATTTCAGAAAAATGTGTTTGCAAATAGTACGTTTTATGCAGCGAGTACACGCACTGATCATGCAGACGTTAATGGAAATGGTAAAATTGGAATATTGCATTTCAAAGCAGTTAGTACATTAACAAGCAACGCTGTTCTAAATTTAAGCGCTAGTATTGTAAATAAAACAAATGCATCAGGAAATTTTTCTAGTTTAACCAATGGTGCTGCGACTTCAGTTACGATATCAACTTCGGCAATTGGAATTAATGAATTTCAGAATTTCGAAAATAATATTTCAATTTATCCGCAGCCAGCAAAAGAAGTATTGAACATTAGTTCAAACTCGTTTTACAGTAAAGAAGTCATTGTTAAGGTTTATGATATTACAGGAAAGCTAATAAGCAATGAGAAAGTAATACCAAGTAATGATAGAATTCAACTCCAAATTTCAGATTTCTCAGATGGAGTTTATATCCTCCAAATAAAGAATTCTAAAAACGAAACTGCAGTTAAGCGGTTAATAATAGTTAAGTAAAACAAAAATGCCCCAACGAAAGTTGGGTTTTTTTTATTTAAAGTGCTTTGTCATTGTTGTATTCACTCATTTTTGCGGGTATTACAATCATTTACCTGTTTAAATGATGCAGCAGTTGTTATTTTTACCCAAACTAATTTTATGAGTAAAATGAAAAAATTCTTATCCTTGGCCTTTTTAGTTATCTGTGGCTTTACTATAGATGCCCAAACTGTATCTAAAAACTATAGCGTTACTGTTTTTGCCGACATCAATAATAATTGTATTTATGATGGTGGAGATGTATTAATGCCTAATGCAAATTTGCAAATAACTAGTATGCCCTGTTATAATATGGGCGCAGGTGGAACTACGAATTGTTTTGGAGTCATGACTGGGCCGATGACAGTTAGTGTGACATGTAATACATATTCAGTAGAGTCTTACGCCTTAAAAAATTATTATCAGCCCTGTGCATCTTTAACTGGAACTTTTGGAACAATGTTCTATTTACCTTTAATACCTTCTGCTTTAAATGCGGCTTTATTCGAGCCCACATTCGGTTTAATAGTTAATAATGTTTATAAGGATTTTTACCGTAACGGCGATAAAGATACACTGAGAACTTGTAATAAAGTGAACGCACAATTTATTATGCCCACTATCCGAAACCAAAGAGTATGTACGTCTGCTTATAATGGAACGGTAAGTATAAAAATAGACGGAGTAACGTATGATTCTTTTCCAGTAGCCGGAGTCGGAGGTACAGTTGCTACATCAGTCTCTACAGCTACCCTCGCTGTATATCCCTTAGGCGCCGCTTTTGATTTTAAGTATAATTTCCCTTCAACTTTAACTCTATCTTCGGGTTTACACACAATAAGTGCTGAACTTACACCATTAAGCGGTTATACACAACCTTCCATAATGGAATATTTCGTAAGTGTGGATAGCTGCGGTCAAGTACTTGGAAATGCATTTGTAGATTGTAACAGCAACTGTGTTAAGAATACTGGTGAAGGGTATTCTCCTTATACAATTAGTAATGTTGTATTAAGTAGTCCAACTAAAACAATGGTTGCGTATCCTGATGTAAATGGTAATTACGAAATCAATACAACGCCCGGAATTTATTCTGTGAATGTTGTTCCTGTTGGAGGTTTCACAGTTTGTAATGCAGTAACACCAACTGTAAACATTGCTGTTTCATCAACTGTTGGAATTAATTATGGGTTGAGCCAAACAGGTTCTTTTCCTGATGATCTTGCTTCAGGAATTTGGTTAAGCAATGGTTTACCGGGTCCTGGTGCAGTTCCGGGTGGAACAATAACAGTTACTGCATATAATTATAAAGTGTATTCAAATATTTGCGGGGTTTCTGTGCCGCCAACAAAATTCAAAGTTGTTTTACCTCCTGATATGACTTTCGGAAATGTTTTAGTAGGAACATTAGCTCCTTCTGCAATTATTTCTGCTGCTACAGGTGATACTATTGTTTGGAATACTCCAGGTTTTAATACAACACATAAGTTTACAGCTCTTACATCAACAGCTGCGGTAATGGGCAGTTCTTATTGTGTACAATCAATAGTGTATCCATTAAGCGATAATAATCCTCTGAATAATATTAAATCAATATGTAATGTATATGGCGGACCTTATGATCCGAATAGCAAAGAATCATTTACTCCCGGTATGGCAATGAACGGAGATATCCCTCCTTCAACTTTAGATTTGACCTATACTATCCATTTCCAAAATTTAGGTACTGGTCCTGCAGTAACTGTTTTAATTAATGATACAATTGATAGTCAACTTGACTTAAGTTCATTACAAGTTTTAAATTCAAGCTTTCCTGTTCAGTTACAAGTGGATCCATTCTCGAGAGCAGCTTCATTTAAATTCAAGAACATTTATTTACCTGCTTCAATAACAAACGAGCCGGCGAGTCATGGTTATGTAACTTACAATATCAAGTTAAATACAGGGTTATTACCGGGCGCTGAGATTAAGAACAGAGCGCATATTTATTTTGATTACAATTCTGCCATAACAACTAACACAACTAAAAATAAAATTGTGATAGCAGCATTTATTGGTGAGAATGAAATTAAAGGTTTGAAACTTTATCCGAATCCAACAACAAACAATTTATTCATAAGTGAAAAAATGAATAAAGTAGTTGTGTTTGATATTATGGGAAGAGAAGTAGGGTCGTATTCAAATGTTAATAGTATCAATTTTGAAAACTTCGAAAGCGGTATGTACATTGTTGAAATGCATAGCGCTGATGGAAAAGCAGCGAAGGCAAAAATAATTAAGGAATAAAAAATAAAAAACCCCGGCTTTTCAGTCGGGGTTTTTTTATGAGGTTAATAAGATTACTGAATAACAATCTTAAATGAGGTCTCTCCTGTTTTCACAAAATAAACGCCACTGTTGTAATTCGTTAAATCTAATTTCAATTCTGTTTCTTTAGTTAGCGTTTGAGAATGAATTTGTTTTCCTGAAATATCAAACACTTGTAAACTTCCTGTGTAAGGTTTTTCAAATAAAAGATTTATGTTGCCATTAGATGGATTTGGAAACACTTTTAAATTTATTTCATTCATTTCATATTCTTTAACCGAAACGGAATACGAACTAAGTTTACTTACAAATAGATTATAACCTGCAAAACTACCCGGTAAATTGAATACAGTTGCATCCGGATCAAAATCTACAGTTCCTAAATAACGTCCTGTGAAATAAACATCAGATCCATTAACCGAAATGTCATTAAAAACCGGGAATACACCATAGTCTCTTCCCCAAACAAAATTTCCTGAGGCATCTAATTTTTGAATATAGGAACCACTAACAGTATAAGTTCCTGCGCCCGGATCAATATCATCGCCTGTAGCTCCGGTTCCTATCGAGTAAATATCACCTGAAGCATCATGACTAAGAGCGTTTGCGTTTGTACCCATATTTTTTGCCCACACAAAATTTCCATTGGCATCTAATTTCCAAATGTAAGCGTCTGAAGTGCCAGCAGCGGTTAAATTTGTAACACCTGCACCGGGATCAAAATCAACAGTATTTGCAAAGTTGCCGGAACTATAAATGTTGTTTGAAGCATCAATAGTTACTGCGTAAGCCAAATCAGATGCTGTAGGTGTACCAACAGCGTGCGCCCAAAGAAAATTACCTGTTGGGTCTAATTTTTCTATAAAAATATCATAAGCTGAACCACTCGCGCCAAGTGTATATGTTGCAGGGCTTGGGTCAAAATCTACCGTTCCACCAAAGTAACCTGTGGTAATAATATTTCCTAACCCATCCAATTCGATGGAAGTTCCAGTTGTTCCTGCTCCAGTTGAAATGGATTTCATTTCTTTAGAAAAAACAAAATTTCCGTTCGCATCTAATTTCAAAATGTAACCACCTGCTACAGTTGCTGTGCCCATATTAAATGTTCCTGCTCCCGGATCAAAATCCTGAACTCCGCTAAACATGCCTGTTATAAAAACATTACCTGCAGCATCATTAGATATATCTTTAGCTGAGGTATTGGAATCACCAAATCTAACAGCCCATAAAAAATTACCATTAGGATCTAATTTTAAAGCATAAGTATTTGGTAAGCTTCCATTGATAGAGGCTAATGTAAATGTTCCAGGACCTGGATCGAAATCTGCTGTTCCATAAAAGAACCCGCATAATAATAAGTTACCGCTTGCGTCTCTCGATATGCCATCAACACTATAGCCACCATATCTTACTGCCCATACAAAATTGGAGGATGCATCAACTTTTTGTACAAAACAAGAAGTAGTGCTACCATTTAGAGTATATGTTCCGGGGCCCGGATCAAAATTCATTGTACCTCCAAACTCTCCTCCTGTGTAGGCGTTTCCGCTGGCATCAGTCACGATTCGTTTTCCTTTATTGTAAATGCCATTTCCACCACTCAATGTAAATGCCCATTGAAATTGTGCATGAATGCTTGTTGTTGCTAATAGGAACAAGCCTATTAGTAAATTAAATGTAAATTTTATTCTCATAGTTTTTGTTTTAATTTGTTAATCAAAGGTGCTTTATTTACTAAAGCAGCGAAATAGTGCATTTGCACTATTTATGAAAATCATAAGAATGAGAATTGCAGCAAACTTTTTTATGAGTTTAATAACAAATAATGGGAAATATTTAAAAGAGCTTGTTAAACAACAAGCTCTTTGTATTGGAATTATTCTTTTGCGCCGTTTCTAATTAAGAAAGCTATAAACCCATCTTTATCTGTTGGACGATATTTTGAGTACTCTTTAGCTAAAGTTAAAGTGCGTTTACCAAAAACTTTCCCATTCAAATCTGCTTTTTTATTTACTAAAGCTTGCGCAATTTTAATATCACGATTCGATTCAAATCCACAATCTTTATTTTGCATTACTAAATTGTGACTCTTGGTAGCAAGATATTGAATTGGTGAAGACCCAAAACCATTCTCAACATCCGGATCAGCACCTTTGTCCAATAAAAAAACAATCATGTCGGCATTCGAAGCTGCCAATGCAGCGTGTAAAGGCATTTCATTTAATTTAGTGGTTTCAAAATCCATACCGTTTACGCTGTATTCTCCAACGTATTTTTTATTAATATTAGCTCCTTGACTTATCCAGTATTCAACCGCTTCAATGTTTCCTGAAAGAAGAGATTCCATTAGCATACGTTGAGGATTTTGCGAATTAGCACTTATAGTGATTAATAGAAAGGCTAAAATTATTGTAGTTTTTAAATTTTTCATAACGTTACTAGTTAGTGGTTAATGATTGAGGTTCTAAAATATATTCAATGAGTCCGAATTTATTGTACCGGATTTTTTTCACTTCAAGACCAAGTTCAGGAACGTACCATCTATCTTCATACATCACAGTAAAGCCCATGTCATTTTTATTTTCCGCCCCTTGATTCATAGCCATTGCTACTTTTTTGGCAACTTTTTCTCTTCTTCTTTTTTCAAGATCAGCAGCTTTAGCTGCAATTTTGCTACTTACTGTAGCTTGCTCTGAAGCATAAGTTTTAACGTCTACTTGTGATTTTAAATCTCCGTTCCATTCTTCACTTCTAATCACGTATGCTACGTATTTTTTTCCACTGATTTCTATTGTTTCAGTATGGGTTACAGCCGCGCCTACATTAAATATTCTGCTCAAACCCATTTTTATAGTTGTTTCCACTTCAACCGGAACATGTTCGTAAACTGCTTCATACGCACTGACTAAGGCTGGTCTGTTTTCATAACCATAATTTCCATTGCCAATTCCAAATTTTTGCACTTCAACATTTTGTATTGAGGTTGATTTTTTGTGACCTGAAACAACACTCCTAACCACAGCATCATGAGATTTTTGAGGCGTTTGCAAATAGTGTAGTTTAGAAATTGGTAATATATCTCCAACCTTAATTTTTGTAGGATACTTTAAAATCGGAAATGTCATCATAGCCATTGTATCAAATTTTCCTTGCATGTTATAACCACTTATATAATACGGACCGGCGTGCATAGCATAAAAGGTTGTATCCTTTGCAAAGAAAATGACACCATCGAATTTGTTAGTTGATTTGCACCCAGATCCTCCAATAACATCTTGCTTGTATAATGCTCTGTAGCCGGTAAAATTATCGTTCTTGCTTTCGTTTGATATCTCCATGGTAACAGGTGCTTTGCTAAAGTACTTCATGGTACCTGCTAAAACTTTTTCATTAAATTCATCAACTAGCTTTTCTCTTTCGGCATCTTTTGTTTTACTATTAACGTCCGGCTTATTGGATAAGCTATAATCCTTGTGAATCAGTGTCAACACGGTATTGTTTTTTAATATCGGTGTTGGATTTTGGGCTTCTATCCCTAAAGTTGAAATCCACAAAATACTTAGAATTGTTTTTTTCATAGTTAAAGTTTTAAAATATGGATACAAATTTGTGTTTTATATTGCTGGATTTAAATAGTGCATGTGTACTACTTTCTTTAGTCACAAAACCTACAGAGTTTATTTAATGAATTATTGTTGACCCAATTAAAAAACCTTAGTATATTTATAATTAAGTAAATAGATTTAATCTTGATGAAGTATACTTTATTAATTGTTTCGATATTTTTATTTCAAACAAATCTTAATAGCCAAAATAAAGCACAAGAGTTATTTAAGCTTTCAGACGTAAATTACAAAAGGGGTGATTATGCAGAAGCTTTAAGTAACTGTATTGAGGCACTAAAAATAATTGAGGGTAAAAGTGATCATACATTAACTGCTTATGGAAATTATAGAGTTGGTAGAATGTATTATATTTTGAACAACAGAGTAACTGCATTAAATTACTTTTACAAATCACGACAAATTATTTATGGTAAAAATATTGACTCATTAAAATTTATCGTTTCTTATAACATTGGTGTTATATATACCGAAATAGGTGCTGTTGATTCAGCTTTAACTCACTATGCAATTGCCGAAAAGGAACTTGTAAATAGAACAAGTCCAATTGATCATTTAAAGCTAAATGCTGTTATTGCAGATTTGTACATGAATCAAACAAATAATTTTGTTCTGGCAAAGCAGTATGCAAAAAAAGCTGAGGAGTTTGCCAACAAGTGTAACTCTGATCAATGGAAAGCATTTTCGAAAATGAAATTTGCTATATTCTATATGCGAACAAAGGAGTATGAATTGGCAAAGAAGTATGTAATTGAGGCCCAAATTTTGTTTGATAAAGTAGCTGATTTAGATGGTAAAATGTATTCTCATAGAGTTTTAACTGAAATTTTAATTCGTATGGCTGACCCAGGCGCAAAGGACGCATTTTTAAGACTCTTAAATCTAAGAGATTCGACTTTTAAAGTTGAAACAGCAACTAAAATAGCCCAATACCAAACGCTTTATGAAACTGATAAAAAAATAACAGAAAATAAATTACTGCAACAAAAGAACGAGTTGAGTAAATCAGAAATAGAGGCAAAGAACAAAACTATTATAGGTTTATTAATTGGAGTATTGTTAATAGTCATCACTATTTTTTGGAGAGTTAGCGTAATGAATTTAAAAAAGAAGAATCGCGAATTAGAAGCAGCGCAAGCTATTCAAAAAGAAAAAGAGAGAATCTCGAGGGATTTACATGATAATGTCGGTGGACAATTATCGTATGTGCTCTATTCGCTGGACGGTATAAATGAAAAAGATACTAAGAAACGGTCTGAACTCGCTACAAATATTAATGAATCCATCCGCAATGTAATTAGTAGCTTACGCGAAACTATTTGGGCTATTAATGATGAATCTATTAATCTGAATGATTTTTCTGATAAATTGAAAGTGTATACTCGTACCATTTTTAAAAACACGGAAACTAAAATTATATTTAACGAACAGATTAATAAAAACATTCAGTTAAATTCATTGGTTGGATTGAATCTATACAGAATTTGTCAAGAGATAATTAATAATGCTTTTAAACATGCAAAGGCAAGCGAATTGAAAGTGGATATTATTGCCAGCGATAGAACCACTGTAATTATAAGTGATAATGGAGTAGGATTTGATTTAGAAAAGCAAACTGATCATGGTTTTGGTTTATCCAATATTAAGTCACGAGCTCAGGAAACGGGAGTTAAATTAGATTTAAAAGCAGAGTTAAATAAAGGCGTGGTTTATACTTTGGTAGTATAAATGCACTATTTTTAGACGAAAATAATAGCATCAACTTTGGATGAAAAAGAAAGACATGACATACGTTGCAATAGTTGACGATAAAAAAAGTTTAAGAACTGCCTTGCAGGAACGATTTAGTGCCTTCGAGAATTATACTGTTTTATTTACAGCCGAGAATGGGAAAGATTTTTTGCAGAAAATGATGGAGGCGAGAAAAGTAATTGAACCGGATGTGGTGTTAATGGATATTGATATGCCCATAATGAACGGCATCGATGCTGTTGCTCAGGGAAAAGAACGTTATCCGAATTCAAAATATTTAATGCTGACAATATTTGAGGAGGATGATAAAATATTCAGCGCTATAAAAGCTGGGGCTGATGGTTATCTTTTAAAAGATGAGCCCATTGAAAAAATTAAAGAAGCTATTATAAATTTATTGAATGATGAAGGCGCTCCTATGTCGCCCAGCATTGCCCGCCGCGCTTTAAATTTATTAATGAATTCGAAATTGAATACAAGTACTAAAGACGAAAAATTTAAAGCCGACAGTTATAATTTATCCGATCGCGAAAAAGAAGTACTAACTTTATTAGTCGACGGATTAGAGTATAAAGAAATTGGAATGAAAATGAATGTAAGTCCTAATACAGTAAGAAACCATATTAGTAATATTTACAAAAAACTACACGTTACTTCTAAAATGCAAGCTATTCGTGTTTTTTTAAACGGGAAGTAATTAGGATAACTTCTTCAACGCATTTCTCAATCCGGTAATAGCACCTTCAACATCTTCCACTTTACAAGTTCCAACTGAAAGACGATACCATGATGAATTTTCGTCGGTACCAAATGCGTAGAATGGAACAACCGCTACTTTAGCTTCATCTAAAATGTATTTGGTAACATCTTTAGTTGTGTCTAAAACTTTACCATCGGCGGTTTTCATACCGTGTAAATTAAAACGGATAGTTAAATAAATAGCAGCTTGAGGTGCAACGGCATCTACTTTATACCCTTCAGCTTTCAATGCCATGAAACCTTTATAAAAACCATCTAAGCGTGCGCTAATCTTTGTTTTTTGTTCCGCTAAAAATTTATCGTATTGATTTAAGTTGCTTAAATATTTTGCTGTCGCCATTTGCTCAGGCTTTGGCGCCCAAGCACCAATGTGAGTTAAAATAGCTTTCATTTTATCAATAACTTTTTTCGGTCCCATACTCCAACCCACACGCACACCGGTTGCAGATAATGACTTTGAAATACCGTCAACAAACACTGTGTAGTTTTTCATTTCCGGACGAAGAGAAACAGGATCGTAGTGTTTAGTGTTGCCTAATGTTAAGGCCCAATAAATTTGATCGTACATTAAATATACAGGTTTTGCATCCGGTCCGCGACGAACATTTTCAGCTAAAATTAAATCACAAATTTCTTCTAAGCCTTCTTTACTAAAAACTGTACCTGTTGGATTTTGTGGTGAGCATAATGCAACTAAAGTCGCTTGTTGTATGTAAGGTTTAATATCTGCAGCGCGTGGCATAAAGTTTTGTTCAACGGTTGCTTGCACAACAACTGCTTTCGCACCATTTAAATAGGTGTAGTGATTGTTATTCCAAGATGGTACTGCAAAAACAACAGTATCGTTAGGATCAACAAGCGTACGGAAAATACTATAGATAACTGGACGAGCTCCTGCTGCAATTAAAATTTCTGAAGAAGAATAATTTAAACCGCCACGCTCTTTTAATAATTTAGAAACAGCTTCGCGTAATTCTAACATCCCATCAGCAGCAGGGTAATTCGTTAAGTCATCGTTGTATGCATCTAAAATATCTTGTTTCAATTCAGCCGGAATTGGGAAGACCTTCGGATTAAAATCACCGATGGTCATATTATAAATTTTTTCACCTGCTTTTATTTTTTCGTTTACTTCAGCGGCTAATTTTATAATTTCAGAACCGATAATGTTTTCGGATAATTTCGAAACTTTTAAATCCAATGGTTTTTGTGCAGTGCTCATGATTCAATTAATTTGGGCAAACCTAAAATATTTCCAAGCCAATAAAAAGCGAATCATCTAAAACTAATAATTTAGTATTAACACTAAATCCTGGCAAAATAGATAGGAAAGACCTTCCAAAATATTTGGCTGAGTGAAGCTCTATTTATATTATTGGAGCATCTAAATAAATCTAAATTTTAGTCGATAATCGACCTATATACACCTAAAAAGATTTAGGTTTTAGCCCCAAAAAGCCCCAAATTGGTCGAATTTAGGGGGGTAGCCCCTTGACTAAATCAATTTAAATAACAATATTTACTTATATAAACTAAAATCTAAATATTCTAAATAATTTAGATATATAAATAAAGGCTTATGAAAAGATTACAATTAGAAGATCTTTCGAAACAGTTAGGGTACTCAAAAACTCTAATCTCGATGGTACTAAACGGTAAAGCCGATCAGTATGGCATTAGCAAAAAAACTCAAGCTATAGTTTTATATGCAGTTTCTAAATTAGATTACACACCCAATAAATTTGCAAAAGCATTGCGTACCGGTAAAAGTAATTTCATCGGTTTAATTGTTGCAGATATATCTAACCCTTTTTATTCAACTATCGCTAAAAATATTGAAGGTACTTTGTTTGATCGCGGCTACAACTTAATGGTTTGTAGTACGGATGAAGATGAAGAGCGTGAGAAAAAGTTAATCGATATGATGATTAACCAACAAGGTGTAGATGGAATTATTTTAGCTTCTACATTTAAAAACGCAGATTACTTTAATAATCCTCGCTTCACAAAAACACCTTTAGTATTTATAGATCGTATTCTTCCTTTATTCAACGGCAACTTTGTTGTAACCGATAACTACGGTGGCTCAAAAGAAATTGTGGAAGCTTTAGTGAAGAAAGGTGCTAAGAAAATTCTTTGTCTATCAGTTACACCTTCTTATATCAGTACAATCGACGACCGTATTAAAGGTTATACCGATACTGTTGAGAAACATAATTTGAATTTAGGCGATGAGTTCATTGTACCTATTAACTTTAACAAAATTCAAGAAGATACATTAACGGCATTAAAGAAAATGTTTTTCATGCATCCTGATATTGATGCTATTTATACTTTGAATAACAACTTAGCAACTGCTACTTTAAAAGCCTTAAAAGATAAATCTATCAGTAAATATTACGATAAAGTTCAAATGGCTTGTTTCGATGATATCGAATTATTTAATTTAGTAGATAAACCAATTTTATCAGTATCTCAACCGGTTGATGATATTGGTCGCAATGCTACTTTGTTAACGCTTGATATTATTGATGGTAAGAAGGAAAATAAGTCGATGATAGTATTACCTACATCATTGATTGTTCGCTAACTCTTCGAATAGTTCAACTTCAGTTAAGGGATTAAACAGGTAAACGGTTCCTGTAGAAATTTCTGTGCAACGGAAACGCTTTCGTATTTTTTCTCCTTTTTGAAAAACTTTGCTGCCATTGTATAAAAACACACTTCTATAAGGCAGATACTCTAAAAATACTTGCCCTTCATTCTCATCATACAATTTTAAAGTACGAAGCAAATGTGTATCGGTACAACTTGATGCTGCAGGATTCTCCATGTATTTACGAATGGCATACAACACATCAATAGGAAAAATTTCAGTCACCAAAAACGGCTGCATCAAAATCTTAAATTCATTTTTCCATTCTTGTCCGTGTGGAGAAACTGTATTTCTGTATTTATTAAATGTGGTTAGATGCGCCACTTCATGAATAAGTGTAATTAAAAAGGAGTACTGATTTAAATTATGATTCACCGTTATTATGTGGTTCATTCCTTTTTGTGGTGAAGAATAATCGCCCAATTTTGTACTGCGTTCTTTTTTAATTTTTAATTTGAAATCCAATTCTACAATCCACATAGCAATATTTGCCACCGCCGGCTCGGGAATGTATTTTTTTAATACAGCACAGTTCTTTTCAAATTGTATGGCACGGGCATTCATTCCACTAAAGGTACGCTTCAATTAAAAATGGAAAGTAAGTTTAATAATGAATTTTCAACAGCTTAATGCTTATGATGCTTAAGATAATCGGCAAAAGTTTGTCCTTTTAAAAACCCATCACTGTAAATATAAGCCTTTACAATTTGTGCCCATTCACGTTGACTTCGTGAATCGTCAAGAATGGAAGCGGGAATAGGGGGGCCGAATTGAATATGAATGTCTTTATTGGTTGCAGAAAACATTTCATCCGGTAAAAAAAACATTTCGATATTAGCTTTTATACCAAGACGCTTCCGCCACAGGGCAAAGTTGTAAAAGAAATTTGAATTTTGTCCGTGAATGAAAGTAGGAATAATCGGACTTCCGTATTGCATAGCCTTAGCCACAAAACTTTTCTTCCACTCTAAATCTTTTATTTTACCATTTTGTCTACGCGATACTAATCCGGCAGGAAAAACTAAAATGGCTTTGTCAGTTGAATATTCATCTACCACCACTTTTAAAGCTGATGAAGATGAGTTCCCGACTTTATTTACGCCAACAAATAAATCGCCGTAGTTTTCTAAATTTTTTAAAATATCATTTACAAAAAACACGGTGTCTTTTCTAACATTACTTACTGCATGAATCAAAGCCATACCATCCAAACCGCCCAGAGGATGATTAGCAGCAATAATCACTTTACCGGCTGAAGGAATGTGTTCGAGGCCGCTCCATTTTACTTTTGCGCCAACATAATCTAATCCGGCTTTATTAAAATCGTGTCCGTATTTATCGTCATTTAAATTAAGACCGTAGTTTATATCGTCCTGATGCAATTTTTTGATGATATACTTAAGTACAAAACCAGGAAGGTATTTGTGAAGCTTAGGACTTTTAGTCCTTATAATTTCTTTAATATCTACGTGTTTCTTGGTATTCATCTGGGTTGCAAAGGTAATAAAGCATTGTTAATATCCTTAAATCAAATTTAGAGGCTTTTTCCATTTTTCTAACATTTTCATAAATCGCTGAATCCTTAGGTAAATCAGCATTTCAGCCACCCCTATCCTTTAATCCCGTAGCAAAAAAAGCGACTCAAAATTATTAACAGTTTTCAAGTTTTCAACAAAAGTGGTAAAAAATGGAGTAAAGTGGTAAAAAGTGGTAAAAATTTGGGTATTTTTGAGCCCATAGTAATAAAACACACTAATGACCAGCCTGATAGGAGAATTTGATTGTAAGATGGATGCCAAAGGCCGCATCATGTTTCCTGTTAATCTCAGGAAGCAGCTGGAAGTTGCTTTTGATACTGGTTTTGTAATTAACCGAAATCTGCATCAAAAATGTTTAGTGCTTTATCCGATTGCTGAGTGGAACCGATTGAATAAAAAATTAAGCAAGCTTAATCGTTTAATAAAAGCAAACGATGTGTTTGTAAGAAAATTCGCAGGTGGTGCTACCGCTTGTGATGCAGATTTACAAGGACGAATTCTTTTACCAAAAGCTTTAACTGATTATGCTGATATAAAAGCAGACGTAAAAGTTTTAGGAAGTAATAATGTAATTGAAATCTGGGATAAGAAATTATATGAAGATTTCTTAGGTCAGGATTTAGATATTGAAAAATTAGCTGTTGATGTGTTGGGTGGATTAAATTTTAATGATGACGATGGAGAGTAATCCCTATCACATCCCCGTTCTTTTACAAGCATGTGTTGATAGCCTTCAAATAAATCCTAACGGTATTTATGTTGATTTAACCTTTGGTGGTGGCGGCCATTCAAAAGAAATTTTAAAACATCTTTCAAAAGATGGAAAATTAATTTCTTTCGATCAGGACGCTGATGCTGCGAAAAATGTTCCGGATGATAACCGAATTATTTTTGTGCAGCAAAACTTTCGTCACCTCAAAAATTATTTGCGGTTAAATGGCATAACTAAAGTGGATGGAATTCTTGGCGACTTAGGTGTCTCGTCTCACCAGTTTGATGTTGCAGAAAGAGGTTTCTCTATCCGTATGGATGCAGAACTGGATATGCGAATGAACCAAAGCAGTGATTTATCTGCTTATGAAGTGGTGAATGAGTATGATGAGAAACAACTCACTTTCATTTTCAGAACCTACGGCGAATTGGATAATGCTTTCAAATTAGCAAAAGCAATTATAGAAGCGAGAAACGCAGAGCCAATCAAAAGTATTAATGAGTTCAAGCAAGCCATTAAAAGCTGCACGCCAAAATTTGAAGAGAACCGTTACCTCGCAAAAGTGTTTCAAGCAATTCGAATGGAAGTGAATCAAGAGATGGAAGCACTGAAAGAATGTTTAACACAATGTGTTGAAATTCTGAAACCGGGAGGAAGATTAGTAGTGATGTCGTATCACAGTCTGGAAGACAGATTAGTGAAAAACATTATGAAAACAGGAAACATTGAAGGCAAAGAAGAGAAGGATATCATTTTCGGAACAAGTACAAAAGTGTTTAAGCTTTTAGGTTCAAAGCCAACTGTTCCAACAGATGAAGAAATAAAAAATAACAGTAGGGCACGCAGCGCAAAACTCCGTGTAGCCGAAAAACTATAAAATTTAAAGAATAAAAAAACAAAAGTGTCTAACAAATTTCGGGAAGTTCCAAAAGCGGAACAGGTACATGAAAATCTTGAAAACGTTGAATCTGAAAATTCAACTACGGACACCCCTCCCCCTAAAAAACGCAAAAAAGGAGTATTCGCAAAAGCACTTTCATCAGTATTCAGCGGTACATTTTTAACAAACGAAAGCACATTAAAGCATGTGCCGTTCCTGTTATTCCTGGCATTCATTGCTATTTTATATATCGCTAACGGCTATCAGGCTGATGATAAGATTCGTGATGTAAGTAAAATCACCAATGAGCTAAAAGAGTTACGCTCTGAATATATTTCTACCAAATCAGATTTAATGTTTGTGAGCAAACAAAGCGAAGTAGCAAAAGCTGCCGAGCCAATGGGTATTAAGGAACCCGTTGTTCCGCCAATGAAAATCGAAACCGATTCAGTAAAAACTCAAATTAATTAAGTGGAGAATAAGAAAGACATATTAAGTCGCGCGTATTTGGTATATGTTATCATGTGCGTGTTTGCCTTCGCCATTCTATATCGCATTTGTGTTATTCAATTTAAAGAAGGCGATGTTTGGAAAGCTAAAGCTGAAGCCTTCACAATTAAAGTTGAAGAAACAGAAGCTGTACGCGGAAATATATTCGACGTTAACGGAAATCTTTTAGCTACCTCATTACCTTATTATGAAGTAGCAGTTGATATTAACGTTCCTGGAATTGATAAAAAAATATACAAGGAGAACAGAGATTCATTAGCCTACAAACTCAGTAATTTGTTTGGTGACAAAACCAAAAAGGAATATTTGAAAATTCTAAATGACGCCCGTGAAAGCGGCGATCATTATGTGATTCTTCAGCGTAACGTATCTTATAAAAATCTCCAAGCTTTAAAAACATTCCCATTATTTAAGCGTGGTCGCCGCGGTGGTTTAGTTACACTTCAAACTAATAAACGCGAACGTCCGTTTCAAATGTTAGCAGCCCGTACTATTGGATTATCCCGTGCAGATAACGGCATTAAACCGGTTGGATTAGAAGGTGCTTTCGATAGTATTTTAAAAGGAGAAAGTGGTCGTCGACTAAAACAAAAAATTGCAGGGGATGTTTGGCGTCCAATTAATGACGATAGCGAAGTAGAATCGAAAGACGGAAGTGATTTATATACAACTATTGATATCAACATTCAAGACGTAGCTGAACACGCTTTATTAAAAACATTAGTAAAGAATAATGCTTCTTATGGCTGTGTGGTGTTGATGGAAGTAAAAACAGGAGAAGTGAAAGCGATTGCCAACTTAACACGTGGCGGAAAAGATTCAACAGCTTACTTCGAAAATTTAAATTACGCAATTGGTTATGCAACTGAACCCGGCTCTACATTTAAACTAGCTTCTTTATTAGCTGTAATTGATGATTACAATGTTTCATTGGAAGAAAAAGTGTTTGTTGGTGATGGAAAAGCAACATTCGCGAATTTAGAGATGAAAGATTCTCACGCACCTGAAACGCCAACTTTAACTGTACAACGTATTTTCGAAACATCATCAAACGTTGGAGTTGCCAAATTAATTACAAAGTACTATTCAAAAAATCCGCAAGCGTTTATAGATAAGTTAAACTCATTTCATTTAAATCAACCTTTAGGATTACCAATTCCGGGCGAAGGTATTCCAAGAATTAAACAAACTAAAAATAAAGATTGGTATGGTACTTCTTTAGCATGGATTAGTCATGGTTACGAAAGTTTAATTACACCATTACAAACGTTAACTCTTTACAATGCTATCGCGAACGGTGGGAAAATGGTAAAACCAAGTTTCGTTCGTGAAATTAAACGTAACGGAATTGTAGTTAAAGATTTTGAAACAGAAGTGATAGATGAACAAGTTGTAAAAAAAGAAACTGTAAGCAAGGCAAAACAATTAATGGAAGGTGTTGTAAAAAATGGTTCGGGAAAAGGATTAAATATTACAGCATTTAAAGTTGGAGGAAAAACAGGGACTGCAAAAATTTCGAAGAATGGTAAATACGAAAAAACATACCAAGCTTCTTTTGTAGGATATTTCCCAGCGGATAAACCACTTTACACTTGTATCGTTATCATCAACTCACCAAGCAATGGTATTTATTATGGTGGGTTAGTGGCTGGTCCTGTATTTAAAGAGGTGGCTGAAAAAGTGTATTCAGGAAGTTTAGATTTTATCGAACCAATTAATCAAAACAAAATCTCCTTACAAAAGCACCTGAAGTTATTAAAACACAAAGCAGCGAATTAGAAGGTGTTTGCAAAACATTCTCTATCCCAAGCAAAAGTGCAAGCGAAGAAAATAAATATGTAAGCAGAAGTTATTCGGATTCTACAAAAGTGGTTTTAGTGCCACATAACGTAGAAGGCTTATTGAAAAAAGGTGTTGTTCCAAATTTACAGGGAATGTCGGCTAAGGATGTTTTGTATTTGTTAGAGAACAATGGTATTAATGTAAAACTGTACGGTGTTGGAACTGTGAAGCAACAATCCATCGAAGCTGGAAAGAAATTTAATAAAGGTGATAAAATTAGTTTAATACTGAGTTAATTGAAATTATTAAGCGACATATTATATAAAGCGCGCATCGAAGAAGTGATGGGTTCAACTCACGTTGCTATTTCTTCGGTTACGTTCGATTCACGTAAAGTAAAAAAAGATACTTTATTTGTGGCTACACGTGGTACTGCAACTGATGGACATAAGTTTATTGAAAAAGCCATTGAAGCTGGGGCTGCTGCAATTGTTTGTGAAGAAGTTCCTGAAGTAATGCGCGATAATATCACCTACGTAAAAGTGGCTGATTCTACTTTTGCATTAGGATTTATTGCCTGTAATTATTTTGATAATCCTTCCCAAAAAATAAAGTTAGTTGGTGTTACCGGTACAAATGGAAAAACAACTACAGTTACTTTATTATTTAATTTATTCAGAACCTTAGGCTGTAATGTTGGTTTATTATCTACAGTAGAAAATAAAATCAATACCACAGTTATTCCTTCTACACATACAACACCTGATGCTTTAGCATTAAACGAATTATTGGCAGCGATGGTTGAACAAGGTTGTGAGTATGCTTTTATGGAAGTGAGTTCACATGCTGTTGTACAAAATCGTATTGCAGGCATTCAATTTACGGGTGCTGTTTTCAGCAATATCACACATGATCATTTAGATTATCACAAAACATTTGATGAATACATTAAAGCGAAAAAGAAATTTTTTGATTTACTTCCTGAAACTGCTTTTGCATTAACGAATAAAGATGACAAAAACGGAATGGTGATGTTGCAAAACACCAAAGCAAAAAGTATTCTTACAGTTTATTAAATGTGGCAGATTTCAAATGCAGAATATTAGAAAATCATTTGAATGGTTTATTACTCAACATCAATAATCATGAAGTGTGGGTAAAATTAATCGGCTCATTTAACGCTTATAATGTAACAGCTGTTTACGCAGTGGCGAGTTTATTAAAACAAGACACGATTAATATTCTTACTACACTTAGCAACTTAAATTCGGTAGAAGGTCGTTTTGAATATGTGAAATCTGAAGGTGGTGTAATTGGTATTGTGGATTACGCACATACACCGGATGCTTTAAAAAATGTTTTAGAAACCATAAAAGATATCCGTACAGGTGACGAGCAAGTTATTACACTGGTTGGTTGTGGTGGCGATCGCGATGCAGCTAAACGTCCTGTTATGGCAAGTATTGCTTGTCAGTACAGCAACAAAGTAATTCTAACTTCTGATAATCCAAGAACAGAAGATCCTGAAGAAATTTTAAATCAAATGCAAAAAGGTATTGATGTTGTTGATGCTAAAAAAACTTTGCGTATCAGCGATAGAAAAGAAGCGATTAAAACCGCTTTGACTTTAGCACAAAAAGGCGACATCATTTTAATTGCAGGAAAAGGTCACGAGAAATACCAGGAGATAAAAGGGGTGAAGCATCATTTTGATGACATGGAAATTTTAAAAGAGAACATTAAAACATTAGGAATATAAAATGCTATACTATTTATTTCAATATTTAGATAAAATGGATTTCCCCGGTGCAGGTGTATTTCAATACATTTCGTTCCGTGCGGCATTAGCATTGATGGCTTCCTTATTTATCACATTGGTATTTGGTAAACGCATCATTAATTATATCCGCAAAAAACAAATTGGTGAAACTATCCGCGAATTAGGTTTAGAAGGACAAGTTCAAAAGACAGGAACACCAACAATGGGTGGTTTAATTATCATCGCCGGTATTATAATTCCTACATTATTATTTGCAAAAGTTTTTAATATCTACATTCTCTTAATGATTATCTCCACTATTTGGTTAGGAGGAATTGGTTTCTTGGATGATTACATAAAAGTATTTAAGAAAAATAAAGAAGGCTTACAGGGTAAATTCAAAATTATCGGTCAGGTTGGGATTGGATTAATAGTTGGCTGCACTTTATATTTTCATCCTGATGTTGTGATTAAGGAACGTATTGAAAGAACGGCAAATCATTTGGGAGATGTAACAGCTCAAACCGAAGCAAGTATCAATGCTCCTAAATATGCTGAGAAACCAATCAAGACATTAAAGACTACAATTCCATTCATGAAGAATAATGAATTGGATTATGGAAAATTTATTTCGTGGGTTTGTGATGATTGTGCTAAATACGGATGGCTGATTTTTATTCCGATGGTGATACTAATTGTTACCGCTGTATCAAACGGCGCAAACATTACAGATGGTATTGATGGATTAGCAGCTGGAACGAGTGCTATCATTGGTGTTACACTTGGAATTCTTGCCTACGTATCGGGTAACAAAATTTTCGCAGATTACTTAAACATCATGTATTTGCCAAACACCGGTGAGCTGGTGGTATTCATTGCTGCTTTTATTGGAGCGTGCGTTGGTTTCTTGTGGTATAATTCATTCCCCGCTCAAGTATTTATGGGAGATACAGGAAGTTTAGCAATTGGAGGAATCATTGCAGTATTCGCAATTGCTATCCGTAAAGAATTATTGATTCCTATTTTATGCGGTGTGTTTTTAGTGGAGAATCTTTCTGTAATCATGCAAGTATTCTATTTCAAGTACCAAAAGAAAAAGCGTGGATTAGAATATGCACAAACGCATCGTTTATTTAAAATGGCACCATTACACCATCATTACCAAAAAGTAGGTATGCATGAATCAAAAATTGTGATGCGCTTTTTTATTATCGGATTAGCATTAGCAGTATTAACCATTGTAACTCTTAAGTTAAGATAATTGAAAAAGAGAATGGTCATATTAGGCAGTGGCGAAAGCGGAGTAGGTAGTGCAATACTGGCTAAACAGAAAGGCTATGAAGTTTTTGTTTCGGATAAAGGTGTGATTAAAGAAAAATACAAAACACCATTACAAGAGAACAACATTGCATTTGAAGAAGGAAAACACAGTGAAGAATTAGTATTGAATGCAACAGAGGTTATTAAAAGCCCTGGTATTCCTGAAAAAGCAGAAATGGTACAAAAACTAAAAGCAAAAAATATTCCTGTTATATCCGAAATAGAATTTGCCGGACGTTATACCAATGCTAAGAAAATATGTATTACAGGTAGCAATGGTAAAACAACAACAACGATGTTGACTTACCATATTCTTAAAAAAGCCGGATACAATGTCGGTTTGGGAGGAAATGTGGGAAAGAGTTTTGCATACCAAGTAGCGACTGAAAATTTTGATTACTACGTTTTAGAATTGAGCAGTTTTCAATTAGACGATATGTACAAGTTTAAAGCAGATGTGGCTGTGTTGTTAAACATCACACCGGATCATTTAGATCGTTATGATTACAAATTTGAAAATTATACAAAATCGAAATTCAGAATTACACAGAACCAAACCAAAGAAGATGCTTTTGTTTATTGTGCAGATGATGTAGTGATGGAAGAATTTATAAAGCATCATGAAATAAAAGCAGAGAAAGTGCCTTTCAGTATTAAAAAAAAAATCGAAGGAGAAGGCGCTTATTTAAACGAGAACCAATTAACCCTAACCTATAAAAACCAAAATCCCTTAATTATGACAATTGAACAATTAGCTCTGCAAGGTAAACATAACGTTTACAATTCAATGGCCGCTTCATTAGCAGCACGTATCGTAGACGTACGCAAAGAAACCATCCGCGAAAGTTTACAAGATTTCCAAAACGTTGAACACCGTTTGGAGTTTGTAGCTTCTGTAAATGGAATTGAATTCATTAACGACTCAAAAGCCACTAACGTAAACTCAGCATGGTATGCTTTAGAAAGCATGGAAAAACCAACTGTTTGGATTTGCGGTGGACAAGACAAAGGCAACGACTATAACGAATTGACTGAAATCGTTAAAGCAAAAGTAAAAGCTATTGTTTGTTTAGGTGTCGACAATTCAAAAATCATCAAAGCATTTGGTGGTTTAGTAGAAACAATTGTTGAAACTAAAACAGCAGCAGAAGCAGTTGCAGCATCTTACAAATTAGCAAAAAAAGGTGAAGCAGTATTGTTATCTCCGGCTTGTGCAAGTTTTGATTTGTTTCAAAACTATGAAGACCGTGGTATGCAATTTAAAGGAGCTGTAAGAGGATTATAAATTTAAAAGCGAGAGCGCTATGAAGTTTTTTAATTATTTAAAAGGCGATAAGGTGATATGGGCAATAATGATGTTATTGTCGCTTATCTCTATATTGGTGGTTTATAGCGCCATTGTAACGCTTGCACATAAATTTAAGCAAGGAAACACTGAGTACTATTTAATAAAACATATGGCTATTATTTCATTGGGATTTGGTTTGGCCTACCTGTTTCATAAGATAAAGTACACGGTGTTCTCTAAAGTTGCGCAAATCGGATTTATACTTTCAATTCCTTTACTATTATATACATTATTAAGTGGAGTAAGTGCAGGAGAAGCTAACCGTTGGATTCCAATTCCAGGTATAGGTTTAACTTTTCAGTCTTCGGACGTAGCAAAGTTGATGTTGATTATGTACGTAGCGCGTGTGCTAACTACAAAGCAAGAACAATTAGTAGAGTTTAAAGCAGTTTTAAAATACCTTCTAGTTCCAATAGGAATAATATGCGCTTTAATATTACCGGCCAACTTTTCAACTGCAGCTTTATTGTTTTTGAATTGTTTGTTTTTAATGTTCGTTGGAAGAATAAAAGTGAAATTCATGCTTTTAATTGTTGGTGCTTGTATGTTATTTGCGTTGCTATTAGGAGTTGTTGTTTATCAATTTCCAAATGCAATTCCACGCGGGGCAACTTGGAAGGCACGTATTGAAAATTTCTCGAAAGGGGATTCAAAAAGTAATTATCAAAGTGAACAGGCAAAAATCGCAATCGCTACAGGTGGTGTAATTGGTAAGGGACCAGGTAACAGTACTCAGCGCGCATTTTTACCACAAGCATCTTCCGATTTTATTTACGCTATTATAATTGAGGAGTATGGATTGGCATTAGGATTCATAATGCTATTCCTCTACATGATATTTTTATTCCGCGGTATAAAAATTATGCGGGATACCGATAAAACCTTCGGTGGATTTTTAGCAGGAGGATTAGCATTCAGTTTAGTGTTTCAGGCATTAATTAATATGGCGGTTGCTGTGAATTTATTTCCTGTAACTGGTCAACCTTTGCCTTTAGTTAGTATGGGTGGAACTTCAATTTGGTTCACTTGTATTGCTATCGGAATTATTTTAAGTGTAAGTCGCAGCAGCGAAGATAAAACAGAAGAGAACCTTGAGTCGGCTTAAGATCATATTGAGTGGCGGCGGAACAGGCGGTCATATTTTTCCGGCAGTATCTATTGCTAATGAAATCAAATCCATAGTTCCGGATGTTGAAATTCTTTTTGTTGGTGCATTGGGAAAAATGGAGATGGAAAAAGTTCCTGCGGCTGGTTACAAAATAATTGGTTTACCAATTGCAGGCATTCAACGTAAGTTAACATTAGCCAATTTAAAATTCCCGTTTCTACTTCTTAAAAGTATTTTTAAAGCGCGTTCAATTGTAAAAGAATTTAAACCTGATGTTGTTGTGGGAACAGGCGGTTATGCCAGCGGACCACTACTAAGAGCCGCAACTTCAATGGGAATTCCTGCTTTAATACAAGAACAAAATTCTTACGCGGGTGTAACAAATAAATGGCTCTCTAAAAAAGCAAGTAAGATTTGTGTGGCGTATGAAGGAATGGAGCAATTCTTCCCCAAAGAAAAAATTATTTTAACTGGTAACCCGGTTCGACAAGATATTAAAGATGTGGAGCAAAAAAGAAGTGAAGGACAAAAATTCTTTAATCTCGACCCAAACAAAAAAACATTATTGGTTGTTGGCGGAAGTTTAGGCGCAAAAGGAATTAACGAAGCAATGGGTTCCGGACTTCAAGCTTTAGCAGATAACAACATTCAACTCATTTGGCAAACAGGAAAACCATATTTTGAAACAGCAAAACAGCAAACCGCCGCGTTTAAAGATAAAAATATAAATGCGGTTGACTTTATTTCAAGAATGGATTTGGGATATGCTGTAGCAGATTGTGTAATCTCAAGAGCAGGGGCGGGAGCAGTTTCTGAATTGTGTATTGTGAAGAAGCCTGCGATTCTGGTTCCTTTATTAACTGCAGCAGAAGATCATCAAACTAAAAATGCCATGTCGTTGGTGAATAAGAATGCTGCAATTTTGGTTAGAGATAATGAAGCGAAAGAGAAGTTGGTTAAAGAAGCAATTGCTTTAATGAATGATTCCAACAAACAACACGAATTACAAAAAAATATTGGTGCATTGGCTCTGTTAAACTCAGCTAATGTTATCGCTAAAGAAGTATTGAAACTGGCAAACTATAAATGAAAATTCTGGACTATAAACTTTATTATTTCCTTGGTATCGGCGGTATCGGTATGAGTGCGCTTGCCCGTTATTTTAATCATTATGGAAAAACGGTTTATGGTTACGACAAAACGTCGAGCACCTTAACAGTTGAACTCGAAAACGAAAAAATTCCTTGTCATTATACCGAAGACGTTGAACTCCTAAAAAAAACACTTTCCAACTATAAACCTGAGGAGGTTTTGATAGTTTACACCCCGGCCGTTCCTGTAAATCATGCCGAATATGTGTATTTAACCTCCAATAATTACGTTATAAAAAAGAGGTCGGAAGTTTTAGGTGAGATTACCAAACAATTTAAAACTATTGCCATTGCTGGAACTCACGGTAAAACAACAACCACAACGCTAGTCACTCACTTATTGAAGACTGCCGGCATCAATTGTTACTCATTCATGGGAGGGATTTCGAAAAATTATGGCACTAATTTGCTTTTGGGCGACCCCAACGACAAAGATGCATACGTTGTTGTTGAAGCGGATGAGTACGACCGTTCTTTCTTAACTCTTTTTCCTCAAATAGCTGTTATTACAAGTGTTGATGCAGATCACTTAGATATTTACGGTAACAAGGATGCGATGCATGAAAGCTATCTTTTGTTCTCGAAACAGGTGAAAAAAGGAGGTGTTCTGATTGTTAAAAAAAATGTTGATAACGAATTGAAGCTCACCGATAAGAGGCTCATCTACTCACTAAATTTAAATACGGGATATTGTGCTGAATCGATCAAGGTGGAAGGTGGAGAATTTCATTACAATATAAAAAGCGAGGTAGAGGCTGTAACTGGCGTCACCATTGGGCTTCCGGGCTTACACAATGTTGAAAATTCAATTGCTGCAGTAGCAATTGCTCAACAGTTAGGAGTTAAAGCTGATAAAATTAAAGAAGGATTACGTTCTTTTCAAGGTGTTAAACGCAGATTCGATTACAGGGTAAAAACAAAAAACTTGGTTTATGTTGATGATTACGCTCATCATCCCGAAGAATTGAAAGCAGCTATCGGTGCAGCCAAGCAATTGTATCCCTATAAAAAGATTACCGGTGTATTTCAACCACACTTGTTCTCAAGAACCCGCGATTTTGCGGATGCTTTTGCTGAAAGTCTGGATTTATTGGACGAGTGCATTTTGCTCGACATCTATCCGGCACGCGAATTACCGATGGAAGGGGTAACATCACAAATGTTGCTCGACAAAATGAAATCGAAACAAAAGCATTTGGTAAAAAAAGAAAACCTGCTCGAGTTTTTAAAAGATAAACCTCTTGAAGTCTTGTTAACGATGGGAGCGGGAGATATAGATAAGTTTGTACAACCAATAGAGGAAATGCTGGGGAAAAGATAAATGAAGATTAATTATAAAAAAATATTAGTTACAGTTCTTTGGATTATTGCATTATCGGGCTTAATGACCTCTTTAGCTTTTGTAAACAAAAAAGAAAGAGAAGTTAAAGCAGAAAATATTGATATCACTGTTAGTACTACCGGCCAAAATGATTTTGTGGATGAAGATGATGTGAAAGAATTTTTTAATGAGCGTCAGGATAAACTCCTAAACGCAGAAGTAAAAAATATCGACATCAACGCTCTTGAAAAAGCATTAAATTCTCATCCTGCAATTGAAAACGCTGATTTCAGTGTAGACGTGAATGGAGATATAAAAATCAATGTTAAACAACGCACGCCATTGGTTAGAGTTTTAACTATGGGTGGCGAAAGTTATTACATCGATACACAAAGTAAATTGATGCCATTAAGCGATAAGTACACAGCAAGAGTTTTAATAGTGAATGGCGAAATTCACGAACCATACTCAAGACGTTATATGTTTTCAGTAAATGATATCGCTAAAAACGAAATTTTTAGTGAAGTAAGTTTACTGGATGATATTTATGAAATGGCGAATTATATTACAAAAGATACTTTACTAAATAGTTTGATTCACCAGTTAAGCATCAACAAGGAAAAAGAATTTGAAATGTATCCGTCAATAGGAAATCATAAAATAATATTTGGAGATGCAACCGATATTGCAGAGAAATTTGAAAAGTTAAAATTATTTTACAGAGAAGGTTTAAACAAAACTGATAATTGGAATAAATATTCGACAGTAAATTTAAAGTATAAGAACCAGGTGGTTTGCACCAAAAAGTAAAACGTATGGAAAAGAACATTAGTTCAAACAATCAAAACCTAGAATCTGATTTAGTAGTTGGATTGGATATTGGAACAACTAAAATAGCCGCTATCGTTGGTAAAAGAAACGAATTCGGAAAAGTTGAAATTCTGGGAATCGGTAAAGCTGAATCACTTGGTGTTAACCGTGGTGTTGTTGTGAATATCGAACAAACTGTTGCTTCCATCAAAGCTGCTGTTGCCATTGCTGCTGATAAAGCAAACGTTGATATTGGAGAAGTAATTGTAGGTATAGCGGGACAACATATTAAAAGTGTACAACACCGCGGAATGATTACGCGTCAATCTTTAGATGATGAAGTTAATCAGAAGGATGTTGATACTTTAATCGATAACATGCACCGTTTAGTGATGAGTCCGGGCGAAGAAATTATTCATGTTATTCCTCAAGAATATATTATTGATTCCGAAATAGGAATTAAAAACCCAATAGGTCACGCCGGTATTCGTTTAGAAGGAAATTTCCATATTTTCACTGGGCAAGTATCAGCAGTTAAAAATATTTTCACATGTGTTTAGCGCGCGTCTTTTGAAACTATCGATTTACACTTAGAGCCATTAGCAAGTGCTGATGCAGTTTTAAGTGATGAAGAAAAAGAAGCAGGTGTTGTGTTAGTGGATATTGGTGGTGGTACTACTGATGTGGCTATTTTTTATGATGGTATCATGCGTCATACCGCAGTAATCCCTTTTGGTGGTAACATTATCACCGATGATATTAAAGAAGGTTGTAGCATTATCAAAACTCAAGCTGAGCAATTAAAAGTAAGATTTGGTTCTGCTTTAGCTCAGGAAAATCAGGAAAATGAAATTATTTCAATTCCGGGTTTACGTGGCCGTCCGCACAAAGAAATTTCTGTAAAATTCTTAGCGCAAATTATTCAGGCGCGTATGGAAGAAATTTTAGAGTTCGTTTTATTCGAAATTAAGAATTCTGGTTTCGAGCGTAAGCTTTCTGCAGGTATCGTTGTTACCGGTGGTGGTTCTATGTTAAAACATTTACCGCAATTAGTAATGTTAACTACAGGAATGGATTGCCGTATCGGAACTCCAAACGAACATTTAGCAGCTTGCGATGATGAATTAAAAAATCCATTGTATGCAACCGGTATTGGTCTTGTAATGAAAGGTATTGAGAAGTATGAACGCGAAGCAAGAAAAACAGGAGCGAATTCTGTAAAAGTTGCAGAGACAGTTACAGAAACAGTAATTAAAGAAGAGAAAAAGGTAACTGATCACTCGAGTAAAAAAGCAGGAACATTTTTTGTGACATTAATCACACGCGCCAAAGACTGGATGAGCGATGATATTGAATAACAATTAAAATAATAATAACTAAATATACCAACAACATGATGCAATTTGAATTACCACAGGACGACAGATCAATCATTAAAGTGATTGGCGTTGGAGGCGGCGGAAGTAATGCCGTAAACCATATGTACCGCTTAGGTATTAAGGGTGTAGATTTCATAGTGTGTAACACTGATAAACAGGCTTTAGAAAAAAGTCCTGTTCCAAATAAGATACAATTGGGTAATTCCTTAACAAAAGGATTAGGTGCAGGCTCTATTCCTGATGTGGGTCGTGAATCTGCATTAGAATCAGTGGAAGATGTTCGAAAATATCTTGAAGATGGAACACAGATGGTGTTTATCACTGCTGGTTTAGGTGGTGGAACAGGTACAGGTGCTGCTCCTGTTATTGCATCGGTTGCACGTGAATTGGGTATTTTAACTGTTGGTATAGTTACAATTCCATTTGCATTCGAAGGAAAAAAACGCCGCTTACAAGCTGAAGCAGGTTTGGAAGAAATGAAAAAGTATGTAGATACTTTATTAGTTATTGGTAACGATAAATTACGCGAAATATACGGCAACTTAAAAATGAGCGAAGCATTTGCTCACGCCGATGATGTATTAACAGGTGCTGCAAAAAGTATTGCTGAGATTATCAGTTTACATATGCACGTTAACGTTGACTTCAACGATGTGAAAACAGTAATGAAAGACAGTGGCGTTGCCATTATGGGTTCTGCTGTTGCTAGTGGTGAAAATCGTTCTATCCGTGCGGTAGAAGAAGCTTTAAATTCTCCATTATTAAATGATAACGATATCCGCGGCGCTCGTCACGTATTATTAAATATCATGAGCGGAAGTGATGATATTGATATGGATGAATTTGGTGAGATTACTGATTTTATTCAGGAGGCTGCCGGTGGTACTGCTGAATTAATTACAGGTTACGGTACTGATCCATCTTTAGGTGATAGCGTTTCTGTTACAATTATTGCAACAGGCTTTAAAACGGCACAAGCTTCAGGATATGAACCTGCTATTATTAAAGACCGTAAAGTGGTGAACCTTGATCATAAAGAAACAAAGGTTGAAGAGGTAAAACAAACAAATATCATTGACGAAATTAAAACCAATGAACCATTTATGTTTGTGAAGGAAGAAAAAGTGGAAACACCAATTGTAAATGTTGTTCCTGAAGTTACTGAAACGAAAGAAGAAATTACTTTCACAGTAAATACAACAGAAACAGTTTCTGAAATTAAAAATGAAGAAGTAATTGCTGAAACTACAAATACAACTGAGTTTACGTTCCATACTATTTCTGACGCAACATCAGAGAATGTAGAAAGCAAAAACGAAGAAACAGTTTCACGCGAGGAGCAAATTAAATTAGCTCAGGAGCGTATCCGCAAACTAAAAGAGATTACTTTAAAAATGAAGAGCCCTGATGGTTTAGCGATGTTAGAAAAAGAAACAGCTTTCTCACGCAAAAATATCCAATTAGAGAACAAAACTCCTTCTACTGAATCAGAAGTATCACGCTTCACTTTATCTGAATCAGAAGACAAGAAAATTGAGATTCGTCCGAATAATTCGTTCTTACACGATAACGTAGATTAATCTAATTAAGTAATAGCTTGAAACCCCGACCGAAAGTCGGGGTTTTTGCATTATAAGGGGTTATAATGTAAATTAGCTTAAAATTTAAAAACATGACATTCGAAGAACAAATAAATGGCGACATCAAAACCGCTATGTTAGCAAAGGATAGCAAAAAACTGGAAGTTTTAAGAGCTATTAAAAATGTAGTTATTATTTTGAAAACATCTCCTGAAGGAATTTCAGATGATGCTATTTTAAAATCTATTCAGAAAGAAGTTAAGAAGCGTAAAGAATCAGCTGAAATATTTATACAGCAAAATAGAATTGATTTAGCAGATGTTGAATTATATCAGGCAGGAATAATGGAAACTTACTTGCCTCAACAAATGAATGAAAACGAAATAAGAGTTCATTTACAAAAAATCATTAGCGAAACAGGCGCTTCTTCACCAGCCGATATGGGTAAAGTAATGGGCGCTGCTACAAAAGTATTTGCAGGAAAAGCCGACAATAAAATAGTATCGCAATTAGTAAAAGAACTTTTAAATAAATAATTTGTCACTTCTCGACTTCGCTCGAAATGACAAATACGAATGTCAGTTCGAGCGAAGTCGAGAACCTCTAATAAAATCTGATTTGAAACGTATTTTCATATTTTTATTTCTCTTTTCTTCATTACTTAATGCGCAGGTAAAAGACAATGATTACGTTTTGGAAGCACCGAGGGATTACACTAAAGACCCTGCCTTAAATGCAAATTTCATAGAGGTATTAGGCAATAGTGGTTTTTTATTCTCTTTAAATTGGGATAGAATTTTTCTTTACAAACCCGATCTTAAAATTTCGGGTAGAGTAGGTGTCGGCGTTTGGCCGAATGGTTCTAAAATTGAGCAATCTTATGTTTTCGAGAATAATTATATTTTTTTAGATGGCGATCATCATTTAGAAGTTGGTCCTGGTATAACACTGTGGCGAAAATATAATCCTGTTTGTACGGATACATCTGCGTCTCCTCAATACAAATGGGAAAATGTTTGGTTTGGCATGTTTCGTTTAGGTTACCGTTATCAAAAAAACGAAGAAGGCTTTTTCTTTAAAGCAGGTTTAACGCCGTTTCCGTATCGTAAATATGATTGTGCCAGCGAATGAGTTTTGTGATGTATCTGAAAACTTGTCCTTTATTAATAGCATCAATTACAACTTCAATATCAGAATATCCGGTTAGTAAAATCCTGATGGGTTCAGGAAATTCTGTAAGCACTTCTTGAAGAAATTCAACACCGGTTTTACTAGGCATGCGTTGATCGGTAATAATGATGTGAATTTTATTTGCCTTAAGATATTAAGCGCTTCGTCAACAGATTCGGTTGTAAATACGTTATAGTCCCGCCTGAAGTTAGCTTTAAAGGCAACCAAATTATTCACCTCATCATCGATATATAAAATCGATATTTCTTTTTCCATAAAAATAAATAAATTTAAAAACAGAATAGAAAATAGCCTATTGGACTACAATCCACAACACCATAGCTAATTTAAGTAAAATTTCCATTAATTTATTTAAATTGCGTTTTAATTGCCTTAACTAATGTTGCAACATGAAATCTACCATTAGTACCTTGATTGAAAATACCAATCTAAATTCAAACGAATACAAGCCTGTGTTCTACAGGTTAAGTAATTCTAAGGACGAAGCGAATTTTTGAAACTTTTAGATTCAATACTGGCTTGCAAATACACGACGAAATTCTGGGGCAGGTTGAAGAATTAGTGAAATCTTTAAATCCTAAAACGGTTTATACTAAGGAAAAGTTGACAGAAGTTGCTATCAAATATTTTGGTTCAACGCCAAAAGAGAAGTATGGTGTTTGGGTATATTATAAATGGTCGAATAAATTAGTTCATATTTTAGATGAAGAAGAATTTGTACTTGTAAGAACCAACCGTAACCAATACAAAATAACACCAGAAGAAAAGCAAATTTTATCTACAAAGAAAATAGGTGTAATTGGTTTGTCGGTTGGTCAATCCGTAGCACTCACTATTGCTATGGAGCGTATTTGTGGTGAGTTACGAATTGCTGATTTTGATATTCTTGAATTAAGTAATTTAAATCGCATAAGAGCTGGGGTTCAAAATTTGGGAATTCAAAAATCAATTGTGGTTGCAAGAGAAATAGCAGAGATTGATCCTTTCTGTAAAGTGACTTGTTTTCATGAGGGTATAACAGAAGAAAACGTAGATGATTTTATTTGTAAGAATGGAAAGTTGGATGTTTTGGTAGATGAGTGCGATGGACTTTTTATAAAAATTTTGTGTCGTCAAAAAGCAAAACAATATAACATTCCGGTTGTGATGGATACTTCTGATAGAGGAATGATTGACATAGAACGTTTTGATTTAGAACCAAACCGATCTATACTACACGGTTTGATTGATCATTTAGATATTGATAAAGTAAAAGAAGCAAAAACAAATCAGGAAAAACTTCCATACGTATCTGCAATCATTGGTCTGGATACAATTTCACAACGCTTAAAGGATTCATTTGCTGAGTTAGGAAAATCTATAGTAACTTGGCCGCAATTGGCTTCATCGGTTACATTAGGGGGGGCTGTGATGTGCGATGTGTGTAGAAAAATACTCCTTAAACAAAGTGTTGTCTCCGGTCGGTTTTTTGTGAATGTAGATGAAATAATAAAATAGAATTAGGTGGAATTAAAAATAAGAATATATAAAGCAATAGATAATTTATTAGCCTGTGAACGGTTTGCAAAGGGACATGAGAATGTTTTGTTGGATTACGGAATTAAGAAGGTAACTTCTTCAAACACGGGATGGTTCAATGATCCTGATGTTTTTATTGTGATGGTGGAATCCGTTTCAGGGGATGAGTTATTTGGTGGAGCAAGGTTACATATTAAAAATCGGGAACATCTTTTGCCAATAGAAAATGCTATTTCAGCATTGGATAAGAATATTCATAAATTAATTAATCCGGATGTTGCCTATAAAACAGGTGAACTTTGTGGTTTGTGGAATACTAAAAGTATTTCGGGAAATGGGCTAAGTGCTATGTTGGTTAGAACCGGTGTGGCTAAAGCCGGAATTTTTATTGCTGAAAAATATAGTTTGAAATCTTTATATACTCTTAGTGCACCTTGGACCATAGGTATGGTAAAGAAAATTGGATTTGTGGTAGAAGAATCTGTTGGGAACAAAGGTGAGTTTGCCTATCCAAAACCCGATCTAATAGCAACAGTTTTGGTATTAAATGATATTCTAACCTTAAAGAATGCAATTCCTGAGGAGAAAAAAGATATATTCAATCTTCGTGAAAATCCTGTTCAAAGAAGGATTGAAAACGGACCAAAAGGAACTTGAAGTTGAGTATGATTTAGTAATAAAAGATGATTTGCTTAATCTTGATTCTGAAAGAACATGCTTAGTAAGAAAGCAGATAAATAGCGCCAAATTGGATTTATTGTGATTTTTTTTATTTTGGCAGTCAATCAAAAGCCGATAGTTTGTTTGTATTCGGTAGTACGGAAAAAATACAGCAACTATCAGGATTGTATGTTTATGAAGATGTAACAGGTAAACTAAAAGCAGATGAAGTTCTAGGAGGAATAATTTTAAATTGAATCCTCAGCCGATTACTAATTTAGGAATTAGTAATTCATCATTCTGGAAAAGATTAAAATTACAAATGAATCAAACAGAAGAATTTAATTTTGGAATTTCCAATCCAATACTTGACGAAGTAGATTTGTATGAAGTTTCTGAAAGCGAATTGTCAGTTTAGGGAAAACTTGGGGATAAATATCCTTACTTGCAACGCGTATATAATCATCAATCTTTCCTGTTTGATATTTCAATCCCGTCTAATCAAGCAAAACATATTTACTAAGAGTAAAAAGTTGGGAGCAGATGTTATTGCCTCTTTTTATCGGAACTCCAAAATTAGTAATGGAGTCTAATTTAACTCAAGATTTAATTTTTTGGGATATTTTTTGGAATTATGCTTGGCCTAGTTCTTTATAATTTGTTTATTTATTTTACAGTTGGGGATCCAAGCTACCTATTTTATGTCACTTATATTTTCTTAATTTCTCTCACTTCAAGCTTCTTAAATGGATATACTTTTAGTTTTTTATTTCCGGAGAACCCTGAATTTGCTAACAGATGTCTAATCATTTTTAATTCATTAGCAGGGCTTGCTTCTATAAGGTTTATTCAACTTTTTATGGATACAAAAAAGCATATTCCTACTTTAAATAAAGGTTATTATATAATAGCTGGAATTTATTTTGGTGGAATTGGTTCCATTTTATTAGGAGCAAAATCCCTCAGTTATAACCTAATGGATTTATACCGAAAACGAAAGAATAATAAAAGAACAAAACATTATTCTCGAAAATAAAGTTCAAGAACGCACGGCTGAATTAGAAAAGACTAATCGAAATCTCAAAGAAACTCAAACTCAATTAGTAGATTCTGAAAAAATGGCTTCGCTTGGTCAACTAACGGCTGGTATATCACACGAAATTAATAATCCAATCAATTTTGTTGTTTCTAACATAAAGCCGCTTAAGCGCGATGTTCAGGAAATATTAATGATATTAGATAAGTACAATGAAATCACAAGCGCCTCCGATTTAAGTGAAAAACTAGATGAAATAGATGCCCTAAAGAAAAAATTGGATTCTGATTACTTAAGAGATGAAATTAATTTGTTATTAAAAGGAATAGAGGAAGGAGCCAACAGAACTTCAGAAATCGTTAAAGGCTTAAAAAACTTTGCCCGCTCAGATGAAGGAGACTTGAAAAAAATAAATATTCACGAAGGCATTGATGCAACGCTTACGCTATTAAACAATACCACAACAAATGGCAGCATCTCGGTTATAAAAAAGTATGGAGAGCTTCCTAATATAGAATGTTATCCCGGAAAAATAAATCAAGTGTTGATGAATTTATTGAGTAACGCTATTGATGCCTTAAAATCGGTAAAGACTTCCAATCACAAAGGTGTTATTTCAATTGAAACTCAATTATTGAATAACAGCGCTATTATAAGGATATCCGATAACGGTATTGGAATCCCTCCTGCTATTATTTCTAAAATTTTCGATCCGTTTTATACAACCAAAGAGGTAGGCGAGGGCACCGGACTCGGACTTTCCATTGTTTATGGCATCATAAAAAGTCATAATGGTAAAATTGAAGTGCAATCGGAAGAAAATAAAAACACTACTTTTACCATTACATTACCTGTTCAGCAATAAAAAATGGAAGCCGTAAAAATTAAAGTACTGTACGTCGACGACGAACCAAATAATTTAATTTCTTTTAAAGCGAATTACAGAGAGTTTTTCGAAGTCCACACAGCTGAATCAGCTGATGCAGGAAAAAAGATTCTTGCTAATAATGAGATTCATGTTTTAATTACCGACCAACGTATGCCTGTACAAACGGGCGTTCAGTTTTTAGAAACTGTGTTAAAAGATAAACCACAAATTATTCGCATTATCCTTACAGGTTACGCCGATTTGGAAACAGTTGTTGAGGCTATTAATAAAGGACAAATTTATAAGTACATTTTAAAGCCATTCGATTTCGAAGATTTAAAAACAACTATTGAAAATGCTTACGACCAATACGTTTTTAGAAAAAGTGGGGATGATGCTTTAGTGAAATTCAGACAATTATTTGAGAAGCAAAATGAGGCTGTTTTTATTATGGACTCAGCTTATCATATTCAGGAATTAAATAATTTCGGATTAAATTTATTTAAGATTCAACGCAACGAACTAAATAAAATTTATCTGGCCGATTTTTTCAATAAGCCTGAGGAGTGGTCGAAAATAAATTCTCTGTTAGGTAAAAATCAAGCTATTGTGGATGTGCCGGTACAATTAATAGATTCCAAAAAAGTAGTAATTGAAGCTTTGCTTTCTGTAATAGCCATAAATGAAAACGGAACTTTAATTGGTTATCAAGGAATGATACGGGACATAACCAAACAAAAGGAAATGGAAAACCTTGTTCTCAGAGCGATAATTGAAACACAAGAAAGTGAACGGATGCGTTTAACGCAAAACCTTCATGATAGTATGGGACAAAAACTATCAGCAGTGAAAATGTTTTTCCAAACACTTTCAAGCTCAAATAAAAATTTATCAGATAATGAAGCTTTTGTTAAATCGAATGAAATAATAAATGAAACAATTCTTGAATTAAGGAGCATTTGTTTTAACATCATGCCCAAAACCCTAAGTGAATTAGGTTTAGAAGCTGCTATAAACGAGTTAACGCGACAAAATTCATTAAAGGGTGTAGTAGATTTCGATATTCAATTTAAGGGCAATTTCCCTAAACAAGATGGCAATTTTGAAATGGCGATTTTTAGAATTGTACAAGAATTTATAGCTAACTCTATAAAACATGCTAAAGCAACTAAAATATATTTGAATTTTAATTGTGAGCCCAAAAAAATTGAAATTAACCTGAAGGATAATGGAGTAGGTTTTGATTCTACCAAAACTCAACTCAACTCCGGCCTAGGATTAAAAAACATCAAGTCGAGAGTGCAGTCCTATCATGGTTCTATTAATATTTCCGGTAAGGTGGGTTCGGGAGTGGAATTTCAAATTAGTATTCCGTATTTAAAATCTTAGTTTAATTAAAAAGAAAATCCCCCGCTCTTAGCCGGGGGATCTCTATAAACAGGGGCACTATGATGACATAGATGTTGTTGTTTTTACTCTTACCATACTAGGTATTTGGATTGCGCCCTGTAAATGCTTTTATTTAAATGATTAAACAAAACTCTATTCTAACATCACAAAGGTGAACATCTTTAAAGCATCTTGCAACGTATAAAACACGTAATTTTTGACCAAGTGGGAAGCCAAATAATGACGGTTTTGGCCAAATACTACGTCTTTATACGTAGTGTTTGTTTAAAAAACTATGTTAAATTTGAATATAGAATCTTTGAAAAAAACACTCCACATATTAATTATTGACGATCATCAATTGGTTAGAGATGGTATCAAGACGATGCTTTTTTCTAAAGCTGATGAATACGATTTTTTAATTACTGAAGCTGATGCAGGTGAAAAGGGAATTCAGAAAGTTTTAGAGAGCGATTTTGATATTGTATTGGCAGATTATCAACTCCCTGATCTTATAGGACCTGATATGGTTAGTCGGATTTTATTGCATAAACCAAAGCAAAAAATTTTGGCTTTATCAGGTTATGATGAATACGCTTGCATAAAAAACATGATGAATGCAGGTGCTAAAGGATATGTTTTAAAAAACATTTCGCCTGATGAATTAATAAGGGCTATTGAAACTATATTATCAGGAAGAAAGTATTATGCAAGCGATGTAAAACAAAAAGTGGAACTCTTCAGAAAGAAAAAAAATGTGGGAAGCCGCCAGCAACTGAAACTGGGCGTAAGCGCACGAGAAATGCAAATTTTAAATTTAATTGCCAAAGGCTTAACCAACGACGAAATATCTAAAAAACTTAAACTCGCAAAACGGACCGTTGATACACACCGACAAAATTTGTTAGTTAAATTTAATGTTAGCAATACCGCAATTTTAATAAGCAAGGCAACCGAATTGGCTATGCTTTAAATTATTAAAACATTATTTTCTGGTTTTGGCCAAATACTACGTCTTTTATACGTTGTTTCTGATGTTTTCCCTCATTAGCTTTGATTAGTAAATCTTAAGCTTATGAAAATTCTGCCGGTATTTTTAAAGAATAATATTCCAAACGAATTTTATTTAACTAATTCTGATAGTAAAAAACTAGTGTTAGAGCAATTGGTTTGCAACGATGCTAGAACATTTGATATTAGCCGATGCGTTATTTATGTTAACGATTTAGCAATTGATTTTATAAAGGGCGACTGGACCAACCCGAATGTATTTTATGTAAACGGATTTCAAAATAAAGTAGCCTCACAATCTATACAACCTTTTTCGGTAGTAAAATTCACACTCAAAGTAAATTGCCCTGAACACTTAGAAAAAAATATTGAAGACATTCATTTTAAATTGCATTTATCTCTTGAAGAAGAGAAAGTGAGTTTGTCGGCTTAGTAGTAAACATTAAAACAAAATAACGCCTCTTATATATAAACCTAAAAACAAATAAATGCAAAAAACAAAAATCGTTCTCACAACCATCTTGCTTGCAGCAAGTACGTGGTTGGCAAAAGGGCAAGGCTTTAAAAGCCTTATGGCTCCCTGTACAAAACTAGCTCCTATGTGCGACACTAATACTGTTTCAAATAATTGCGAGTATATATGTAATGGTGGGTTTGAAACTTACAGCTTATCTATTAATGCCGCCTCTCAATTACCCTTGGCTTATGGTTGGACTAGTCCAACTTGGGGCACGCCAGATTTATTTTGTACAACTACTACTGTAGCAGCAGTACAAATTCCATGCAATGGTTTAGGATCTCAGGCTTGTAGAACAGGAACAAGCAATGTATATGCCGGTATTTACACTTCAGATGTTTACGGGGGTGTTTATTCGGAATACATTCAAACCGCTCTGAAATATTATCTGGAACCATCAAATATATATGAGGTTTCTTTTTGGTAAGCAGGGCTGACTTTCAGCCATTGGATAATGATAGGCTTGATGTTTTTATTACTCCGCTTGGTGAAACATGTTTAAGTGGAGGTACTGGTAATCCGCTGAGTTTTGATTATGCTAATACATATACCGCCAGTTCGGCTCCTAATCCCGTTTATACTGTACCAAGTTCTTTATTAAATGATGCTACAAATTGGACGGAAATAAAATTTATTTATTGTTCTAACCCTGTTGGAAGTGAAGAGTCGCATTTAATTATTGGTAATTATACCGGAACTTCTACCACAACTGTAACTCCACCAACTTACGTGACCCCTTCTTGTTATTTAACCTCAAGTTCAACTGATACTAATAGCCCTTCTTATTCTTATGGTCCTGCATATTTATATATCGATGATATAAGCGTAAAAAGAATTACGCCTACACTTTCTTTTTCACCAAATAACAGGTGTCAAAACACTACGGTTAACTTTACGATGACGCCTATTACTTGTTTTTCAGCTCCTTCAAGTTATTACGTTTGGAATTTTGGTGATGGTTCAACACCTGCGGTAGGAAACGCAAACGCTTCTCACTCTTATAGCATTTCTGGTACTTATACTGTAACTGTTAGTTACAATTTTCCTAGCGCGATAGGTTGTACTCCGACACGCACAACGGTTGTTACAGTTGCTGATTGTTGTTATAATCCAAATACAAATAATATTATTTTTCAGGATGTTAATTTGGTGCCGAATGGAACTTCGGGCGCAACATTGTGGTCAAGCTTAACTCCTGGCCCTTCTCCCGGGAATACTTATACAGGAAATATTGCTGTCCCGGCACCAACTGGTGGTTCATCAATAATAACAAACACTCTTACTATCATTGGAGGTTTTTCCGTTAATGCTGCCGTAACGTTTAGTAATTGTCACATGTCTTTTAATGAAGCTGTAGCAATGAAACAATATTCAACAACTATTATTGATCACTCTTACTTGGGGGGTTGTAATAAATTATGGGCAGGAATTCAAACTATGGCTTCACTTACTTTTACAAATTCATGGATTGAAGATGCATATAGGGCAGTTGATCATGGATATAGTTTTACAGGGATTAATAATCACCCGCAAATAATTATTGATAACGTGATGTTCAATAAAAATGTCTATGGCGTAGCTTTAGGAACAAGAACAATGACACCCGGTAATTTAAGAATAAAAGGTTGTCTCTTTTCTTCCCGTGCATTTGGCACTCCTAATTATACAACCACAACCCGATACAATGCTTTGTATCCAAATCCTGCCGTAAAAGCACCGGCTAAAATAAAAGGTTCTACAATTTATGGTATCACAGCAAATACAATTCGTTCTGATATTGGGGTTGTTACCGCTGGTTTAACTTCAACAACAACTCCTAATTATTTTGATATCGGGGCAGTTGATTGTTCGGGGAGTACTAACGCAACATTAACAAACAGATTCGACTATATTAATGAAGGTATCGCAACCGCTTCTTCCCGAATTTCTGTTATTAATAATATTTTTAGCAATATTATTAATACTGGTGTTGGTAATACACTTGGTGCAATTTATCACTTGGGCTTATTTGGTGGTACCGAAACAAGAGTCGGCGCTCTTGGTGGTGGTTGTTATCCTACATCACATTATAAAAATGTATTTACTTCGGTTCGCGATGGTGTTGGTGCGGTTAATGGCGGACAATTAGATGTACAATACAATGATTTTAATGGTGTGAGTCGTTACGGTGTAGCTGTAACTTCATGGTCCGCATCAAGTGCTTCTTCACAAACAGTTGTGGTTAGTAATAATAGTTTCAGTACAACATCTTATGCTTTTTATGCAAATGATAATCGTACAATTACTGCAACTGTTTCTAGTAATACGCTTGTACAATCACAACCTACTTATACAAGCACAGGTTATGGTGTTTACATAAACGAAATTTCTAAACCTACTACCATTAATTATTACGTACACAGTAATAATTTTAGTGGGGGTCAGTACAGTATTTATGCTGTTAATTCGCAAAGTGTAAGGGTAGTAAATAACACCATACAAATTAAAAAGCCGCTTAGTACAAGCATATTTAATAGTGGCATTGAATTAAGTAATAGCGACAATTGTTTTGTGAAAGGCAATGTTATAAGTTGCAGCCCTACCAATAGCGGAAGCTGGAATACCTTTGGCGTTTTTGCTAATGCAAGCTACAATAACACGGTAAAATGTAACAGTATTACAGCTGTTAGCTCTTGTATGAAGTTTCAAGGGGCTTGTTATCCAACAACTATTTATTCTAATAGTTTAAATGTTAATCCTTCCGATCCCTGTTTATATGGTATTTGGTTTGACCAAGCCGGACATACAGGAGATATTGGATATTATAATGGCAGCCAATGGCAAATGAGCGATGATGTTTGGGGTGATTTTTATTATGCTAGTGGTGGCGCAGATACTAAATGTCAAACAAGTTCTAATCCAACACCAGCCGCGCCATATAAAATATACTATGACAATACTAAAACTGCTGCGTTGTATACTCCATCTGTAAACATTAATACTTTTAATGCTTTAAGTGGGGATTTTTCTCAATCGTATTCTGCAACTGTGAATGGAAACACAAACAGTCAGGGCTGCGGAGAAACTTCCAGAATAAACCAAACTCAAAGCGGTGGAAGAAGCATTGATGGTGAAAATGCAGGGGACTTGAGTAATTTAAGCGACAAAAAACGCATCATCATGAAAGCGCCAAATATTAACGGAAAAGAAATTGCTGGTAATGAAAATAGTTTTAATGCTGTGGATAGTTTAATGACGCTTTATACACAAAGTAAAAATGGCAGCATTATTAGTTCAGCGAAAAACATTAACGCAACTATTATTCCTACAAACAATATTGAGCAAAATCAAAAAGATTTTAACTCGGTGTATTGTGTTTATCTCGAAGATGACAGTTTAGTTACCTCCAATCAAATAGAGGATTTAAAAAACATAGCTTCACTTTGTCCGTTTACCGATGGCTTGGCCGTATATAATGCGCGTGCTTTAATGCGTACATGGGATGATAGCACCCGTTACTACAACGTTTGTGAAAATAATGTGCCTGATTTAACTAATGACGCTGCTCGTTTTGCAGCTAATAGCTCTAATTTAGTTGAATCAACAATGCCAACCGTTTACCCAAATCCTACCAATGGTAGTTTAGTGGTAAATAGTGGTTGTAAAAATTGTATCTTTGAAGTTTACGATATAATTGGTAAAAAAGTATTGAGCCAAAAGTTAAACGAAAATGAAACTAAAGTTGAGTTAAATTCGTTAAACAATGGTACCTACTTGTATAAAATAGTACAGGATGGTGTAATACTTAAAGCTGATAAATTATTATTGAACAAGTAATGCAATTTAAAACACATAAATTATTAACGCAAAAAGGGGCTTATGCCCTTTTTTGCGTTTTTTTAAGTTTATGTTCTTTCTCACAAGCTATTCCTAATCTCATAAATAATTATTCTTTTGAGAGTACAACACCCTGCCCAAGCGGAATTGCACAAATAAATAAGGCTGATTTTTGGTTTTCTGCGACTCAGCAAGGATCGCCTGATTATTTTAATAGTTGTAATACTTTTACAACACTCTCTCAACCATTAAACGGTTTTGGATATCAATTTCCTAGAACTGGTAATGCGTATGGGGGCTTGGTAACTTATTCTTCTCCTGGTTTCGCTCCCTTCTTTGAATTTAGAGAGTATATAGAAAATGGGCTAAAACAAACATTAAAACCAAACACTAATTATTGTGTTAGCTATTATGTGAATCTCGCCGGCGTAAGTAATTATGCAAGCGCAAATGTTGGAATAGTTTTTAGTAAGGATAGTATTAGGCATTATACTTTGCCAAATTCCCCTTCATATGTAATATCATATACGCCAAGCATAGAAAACACTTTAATTATTTCGGATAGTATTAATTGGACAAAAATCGAAGGAAATTATTTGGCAACTGGAGTTGAGCGGTTCATTACAATTGGAAATTTTCGTCATGATCCATTAACTTCAACTTTATCTGTTGCTACTGCTACGCCTTCGTATAGAGAAGCAGCATATTATTTTATTGATGATGTGAGCGTAACCGAAATCGTAAATGCAAACGCATCAATTAATGATACTTTAACCAGCAGATGCGTTTCTGATAGTGTTGTGTTAGGAACTGATAGTACTTGGGATGCAACATACGTTTGGCAAAGCACCGCCGCAGGCCTTGCCGCCTTAAGTTGCACTAATTGTCCAAACCCCATTGCAAAACCAACTGTAACAACAAAATATTATTTAACCAAGCAACAGTGCAGTGCAACTACAATGGATAGTGTAACGGTTGTTGTACTAACCCCAACAACAACAGCAAACGCAGGTAATGATAAAACAATTTGCTTAGGTGATGTGGTACAAATTGGTGTGCAAGATAGTTTAGCATTTACAAGTTATAGCTGGCAAAGTTCCGCTTCATTAAGTTGCGCCAATTGCGCTATGCCATTTGCTAATCCAAACGTAACCACAACTTATACTGTACAGCGTACAGAGTGTACAAACGTAACAACTGATACAGTAAAAATTATTATTGATGATTGTGATCCTACCTTTGTTTTACCAAATGTATTTTCACCTAACGGTGATGAAATAAATGATACATGGGGAATTAATTTCAGTACTGTAAATTCACACATCAAAAATTTCAAAATGAGTATTTATGACAGATGGGGATTATTAGTGTACTCAACAAATCCCGATGTATCAACACCAAAATCAAAGTGGGATGGAAGAACAACTGCCGGTATTGAATGCAATGCAGGTGTTTATTTTTATGTAATTACGTTCAGTAAAAATGATGAAGAACAAAAATTAAACGGGCATTTGAGTTTGTTTAAGTGATTCTACTCTGTTCTCGACTACTCCGCCTAGGCGGACGAACTGACAGTGGGATTTGGTTTGTTTAAATGTTTTCGGTTGATTATATAAATAATGTAAATACCCCGCCAATCAAAACAATAGAATGAATAGCTGCAATGATAAAGTAACCTTTATCTTTTTTTATACCTCTGTAAATATTTACGCCAATTAAAACTATCAGAACCAAAGTGAGTAGGAGTATAGCCATACTGCCCAGTCCTAATCCGCCATCGTGAGCGTTCGGACTAATGGTGTTTAATAAAAAAATAATCAGGAAGATGCCGTATAAAATATAAGTGTAGAGAGGTATTTGTTCATGAAGATTTATTTTAAACTCACACCACAACCTTTATAAACTTTGTCGTTGAATGTTATTGTAACTGTGTTGGGATTTTTTACGCCGGCTTGGTCGGTGCATTCATGTTCTTCAATCTTTACATTTAAACGTGTTTCTTTTCCTTCTTCAGTGTTTTTATAAGAGAAACTGCTGTAACCAGTACTTGAATCAAAATATTTTGAAATGTTCCTGATGATTAAACTGTCTTTTCCATAATCAACAATCAATCTGAATTTATCTGAATAATATTCTGCAATCCATCCCGGTTCTGTACCCGAAGCTTTAAAAAGCAATTCCGATTCGCCTTCAGCAGTCATTCTTTCTAATGTACCCAGACTTTTCAATTCTTCAATGTCGTGTGCCACTTCAGTTGAATCTGCATCCATCTGCTTATCAATTTTTTCAATTTGTTCGCAACCCATCAAACCAACAGTTAAAACTGCAACAGAAAAATTCTTTATACTTTTAAATTCATCATATTAAATAATTTATTTTTCATTTTCAAATCGACAAATTGCCGAATTGTCAAATTATTTTTGCGTTTTAAAACTTTATGTACTGCACTAACAATATCAGTTGTATCTAATCCGTATTTGGTCATTAATTCATCTGGCGTTCCGCTCTCACCAAAACTATCATTAACAGCAACAAATTCTTGAGGCGTTGGTAATTGACGTGATAATAATTGAGCAACGCTATCACCTAAACCACCATTCATTTGATGTTCTTCTGCCGTAACAACACATTTTGTTTTTGTTACAGATTTTAAAATAGCCGCATCATCCAATGGTTTTATAGTGTGAATATTTATCACTTCTGCTGATATTCCTAATTGAGCTAATTGAGCTTCTGCTTCAATCGCTTTCCAAACTAAATGTCCGGTTGCAATAATAGTAACGTCAGTTCCTTCAGTTAATACTACTGCTTTTCCAATTTCAAATTTTTGGTCGGCAGGTGTAAAATTCGGAACACTAGGACGTCCAAAACGTAAATAAACCGGACCATCATATTTTGCAATTGCAATTGTCGCTGCTTTAGTTTGATTAAAATCACAAGGATTGATAACTACCATTCCCGGTAACATTTTCATTAAACCAATGTCTTCTAAAATTTGATGAGTTGCTCCATCTTCACCTAAAGTTAATCCGGCGTGTGATGCACAAATTTTTACATTCTTACCTGAGTAAGCAACGCTTTGACGAATTTGATCGTACACACGTCCTGTACTAAAGTTTGCGAAGGTTCCTGTAAAAGGAATTTTTCCGCCAATGGTTAAACCTGCAGCGATACCAATCATATTCGCTTCTGCAATTCCAACTTGGAAAAAGCGAGTTGGAAATTCTTTTGCGAAGGCATCCATCTTTAAGGATTCTGTTAAGTCGGCACAAAGCGCAACAACATCTGCATTTTGTTTTCCTACTTCTAATAAACCTGCGCCGAAGCCTGAGCGGGTATCTTTTTTCTAAGTAAAAGTGTATTTAGTTGTCATAGTTTCTGTAAGCATCTTAATTTAATTTTAAGTTGGTGGTTATGCCTGAGCTAATGGCAAATTTCCGCTCAATGGTTTTTGTTGTTTCTTTTGTATTCTCAAAACGGAATTCCATTTTGTAAGAACCCGGTTGCAAATAAATAATTTCATTTTGTAAAGCAGTATTCAAATTGCAAACCCAAGTCACTTGCTTTCCATCATCTAAATAAATACTTCCAAATCCGCTGCCTATTTTTGAAATGTAAGCTGTGCCTGAAGTGGGAACTGTAATGGTGTTGGTTGTGCTTTGTTTAATTTCAACATCATTTAATTTAATTCTTGGCAGCGTTAAAATTTCCAAATCATATTTCCCAACAATATATTTTTCTGTCTTTCCAAATTCGTGAACGTTCAAAGTTTTCATCTCGTTACTTTTACGGATAACAGTTGTAGGATAATATTTACTTAACGGGCCATCTAATTCTAATTTCAAATATCCTTGAGGTGCATCTACAGGAATTACATTGTGTTTTCCTCTTGTAATAGTAATATTATTTTTTTCTACAGGAGGAATAGTATGAACAGTAAGATTATATTTAATATCAGGATTCAAAACTAAAGTATCCGGATTTCCTCTGTGATTAATAGTGTGTAGGTAATTATATTTTATTTGTTTTGTTTCTGCATCATAAAATGTCATGTTCACATCCGTCTCCGTAGGTTTCTTAAGAATGTCTAATAGATCAACTTGTACTGTTGTTTGAGAAATGGCCTCAGTAATTACTAAATTTAAAACATCTTCAAAAATTCGCTTCATTACTCACATCATAAAATTTTCCCATGCAACCAAATACATCAGCAAACTTTACATCTAAACCAACACCAATTACAAAGGGACGAAGAAAAATTCCTTTTTCTGTAATGCAATTGAAACTTCGCATGGATTACCACCACATTCTTCAATACCATCGGTAATTAAAATCACAATATTTCTGCAATTTGAACAAGGCGTAAAATCAGCAGTGCATTCTCCTAATGAAAAAGCTATCGGTGTTGTGCCTAGTGGTTCTAGTTTTTGAATGCGTTGTTTTATGAGTGTGGAATTGGTTTTTGTATTTGCGAATGGAACTTCCAATTTTGTATCCTTACAATTACGTTCTTTAAATAAAGTTGTATGTCCGTAACAACGTAGCGCTAATTCTAAGTTTGGTATATTTTTCAGACTGTCTAAAAATTTTCCCATCACTTTTTTCGCCACTTCAATTTTTATATTGCTGTTCCATGGCGCGTACATGCTGTACGAATCATCGAAAATAAAAAGGATGCGGTTTGTGGGTTGTGCCAATGAAGAATGTTGAATTATAAATGTTAAATTATAAATCAGAAAAATCTTCAATAAAATATTTTTCTTCAACACAACCGCCATTTATAATTTATCATTCAACATTTAAAATTCTTAATAATCTCCAACAGTTTCTTCTAATTGTGCTAAAGCAGTTTTTAGTTGCTCGTCATTAGGAGCTTTTCCGTGCCATTTGTGAGTGCCCATCATAAAATCAACACCGGCTCCCATTTCTGTTCTTACTAAAATCATAACGGGTTTTCCTTTGCCAAGATACGTTTGAGCGTTTTTTATTCCTGCAATTACAGCTTCAATATCATTTCCTTTAGCAACTTCTAAAGTTTGCCAGCCAAATGCTTCGAATTTTGCTTTTAAATTTCCTAGTGATAAAATATTCTCAACATCACCATCAATTTGTCGGCCGTTATAATCAACCGCAGCAATATAATTATCTACTTTGTTAGCGGCTGCGTAAAGAGCGGCTTCCCAAATTTGTCCTTCTTGTAATTCCCCATCACCGTGCAGACTGTAAATGATACTTTTGTCGCCATTTAATTTTTTCGTTAAGGCTGCACCAATAGCAACACTCATTCCTTGTCCTAATGAACCACTGGCAATACGAACGCCTGGCAAATGTTCGTGTGTAGTTGGATGTCCTTGTAAACGTGTATTTAATTTTCTGAATGTTTTTAATTCTTCAACAGGAAAATATCCTGAACGAGCTAACACACTGTAAAATACAGGGGAAATATGTCCGTTACTTAAGAAAAAAAGATCTTCACCTTTACCATCCATTGAGAATGATTTTGGGTTGTGATTCATAATTTCACTGTAAAGTGCAACAAAATATTCAACACAACCAAGAGAACCGCCGGGGTGACCAGAGTTAACGGCATGCACCATTCGTAAAATATCGCGTCGAACTTGAGAACAAAGTTTTTTTAATTGGGTAACATCAGCCATAGTGAGGGATTTGGGGCAAAAGTACTATTTGCAATCGCCCCTTTAAATTAATGTTGAAAATCTACCCTCTATGTTAAAAACTAAGTAAGCCCAAGATATTAACATAATTGACGAAAGCCCTCGTGTTTGTTATATTTGCAGGTTTTACAAGAGTAAAAAGTGTAAATATTTTGCTTTTACTTTTAACCTTTAACTTTTAACTTGTTTATGGCCTTAAAGTGCGGAATTGTTGGGTTGCCAAATGTCGGGAAATCAACCCTTTTTAATTGTTTGAGTAATGCGAAGGCCCAGGCGGCGAACTTTCCATTTTGTACAATAGACCCTAATGTGGGCACAATAACAGTACCTGATGAGCGCTTAACTAAGCTCTCAGATTTGGTAAAACCTCAAAATATCGTTCCAACTACGGTTGAAATTGTGGATATCGCCGGTTTAGTGAAGGGCGCGAGCAAAGGCGAAGGTTTAGGAAATAAATTTTTAGGAAACATACGTGAGTGTAATGCGCTTTTGCATGTATTGCGTTGTTTTGATGATCCGAATGTAATTCACGTTGACGGAAATGTAAATCCTGTTCGCGATAAAGAAATTATCGATACTGAATTACAGTTGAAAGATTTGGAAAGTGTTGAAACTAAAATGAAGAAGTATGAGAAGTTGGCAAAAAGTGGTGCTGATAAGGAAGCGGTAAAAACCTTCGCAGCTCTTACTAAATTGAAAGAAACTTTAGAAAGTGGAAAGTCAGCACGTGCATGTGCTTTAGAAGAAAATGAATTACCATTTATTGAGGATTTACATTTACTAACTATAAAACCGGTAATGTATGTTTGCAATGTTGAAGAAGCATCAGCAAAAACAGGAAACGCTTATGTAGAAGCGGTTCGTAATGCGATAAAAGATGAAGGCGCTGAAGTGTTAGTGATTACTGCACAAATGGAAAGTGAAATTGCATCACTTGAAACATACGAAGAGAAGCAAATGTTTTTACAAGAGATGGGATTGGATGAGCCCGGTGTAAATAAATTAATTAAAACAGCTTACAAATTATTAGATCTTCAAACCTATTTCACTTGTGGTGTAAAAGAAGTTCGTGCGTGGACTATCACAAAAGGAATGAAAGCTCCTGAAGCGGCCGGTGTAATTCATACAGATTTTACAAAAGGATTTATTAAAGCAGAAGTTATCGGTTACGATGATTTCATAACACTTGGTTCTGAAGCAGCGTGTCGCGAAGTAGGTAAATTAAGAATAGAAGGAAAAGAATATGTTGTTAATGATGGTGATGTGATGCACTTTAGGTTTAATGTTTAGATGTTTAAGGTTTAATTGTTTGATGTTTAGATAAAATTGGCGACTGTAACTAAAATAGAAGATTTGTTGATTTGGCAAGAAGCAAGAGTTCTTGTTAAGGGAATTTTTGTTTTGACCAATCAAGAAGGATTTTCTAAGGAATTTGCTTTGAAGGATCAGATCAAACGCTCTGCAATTTCAGTTATGTCAAATATTGCCGAAGGATTTGGTCGTGGCGGAAATAAAGAGTTTGTCCAATTCTTATACATCTCAAGTGGATCTTTATCTGAATTAAAAACACAATTGTACATTTCTTTCGATTTTAATTTATTAAGTCAAGAGGATCTAAATAAATTTCTGGTTAATACGTTTAAACTTGAGAATATGATAAAAGCTCTCATCAAGAAGATGAAAGAGTCTGAATATACAGGAACTAAATACAAAACAGTAAGTGAACTTTAACATTAAACAACCAAACATCAAACAATAAAACATTTCAAATGAAAAATCATGAAATAGATTACAAGATCTCGGGTGAAGAACTACAATGCGTAGAGATTGAACTCGATCCACAAGAGGCAGTTATTGCTGAGCCGGGAAGTTTCATGTTTATGACTGAAGGAATTGAAATGGCTACTATGTTTGGTGATGGCACTAACCAAGGTGGTTTCATGGGAAAATTATTTACTGCAGGAAAACGTTTGTTGACGGGCGAAAGTTTATTCATGACTGTTTATACAAATGTATCAGCACAAAAAAGACAAGTAACATTCGCTGGACCATACACTGGAAAAATTATTCCAATGGATCTTTCTAAGTTAGGCGGAAAAATTATTTGTCAGAAAGACAGTTTTCTTTGCGCAGCGAAAGGTGTTGATATTGGAATTGAATTTCAAAAGAAATTAGGAACCGGATTATTTGGTGGTGAAGGTTTCATTATGCAAAAATTAGAAGGAGATGGAATGGCTTTTGTTCATTCAGGTGGTTACATCGTTGAAAAAGATTTGCAGCCAGGAGAATTATTAAAAGTAGATACAGGCTGTTTAGTGGCATTTACACAAACCGTAAATTACGATATACAATTTGTGAAAGGTGTGAAGAATGTAATTTTCGGAGGAGAAGGTTTGTTTTACGCAACACTTCGCGGGCCGGGAAAAATTTGGTTACAATCTTTACCAATAAGCCGTTTAGCAGGAAGAATTTTATCATACGGTGGAAGCAAAGGTAAAGAAGGCGGAAGCATTTTAGGAGGATTAGGAAATTTATTAGATGGAGATGGAATTTAAATATGTTTAAATGTTTAAGGTTTGGTTGTTTAATGTAAAAACAATCAAACATTAAACACCAAACAATAAAACAAAATTATGGCAAAAGAAAAAGGTAGTTACGACGAAGACAGCATAAAATCCCTCGACTGGAAAGAGCATATTCGTATGCGTCCCGGTATGTACATTGGGAAATTAGGTGATGGTTCAGCATTCGATGATGGTATTTACGTCCTCATTAAAGAGGTAATGGATAACTCCATTGACGAATACATGATGGGCGCCGGAAAACGTATTGACATTATTGTAAAAGAAGGCGCGGTTTCTATCCGTGACTTTGGTCGTGGTATTCCATTAGGAAAAGTAGTTGATGTAGTTTCTAAAATCAACACAGGTGGTAAATACGATAGCGACGCCTTCAAAAAATCAATTGGTTTAAATGGAGTAGGTACAAAAGCAGTAAATGCTTTATCAAATAGTTTCATTGTAACTTCTTACCGCGACGGACAAAGTAAAACAGTTGAATTCTCCCGCGGTGAAATTATTAAAGAACACAAACTCGCTAAATCAAACGAACCAAACGGAACGTATGTTGAATTTAAACCGGATGATTCCATCTTCAAAAAATACCATTATGTACACGAGTACATCGATAAAATGGTATGGAATTATGCGTTCTTAAATACAGGATTAACGCTTACTTTAAACGGACAAGAATATAAATCAGAAAACGGATTAAAAGATTTATTAGAGAAAAATCTTACCGGAGAAATTCTTTATCCTATTATTCACTTACGTGGAGATGATATTGAAGTAGCGATGACGCATAGTGATGAACATTTCTCAGAAGAATATTATTCTTATGTGAATGGACAATATACTACGCAAGGTGGAACACATCAAGCGGCATTTCGTGAAGCGGTTGTGAAAACCATTCGTGAATTCTATAAAAAAGATTTTGATCCAACTGACGTTCGTAAATCAATCGTTGCTGCTATTTCAGTTCGTGTGCAAGAGCCGGTTTTCGAATCGCAAACAAAAACTAAATTAGGTTCGCAAGAAATTGCACCGGGCGGACAATCTATTCGTTCATTCGTTGGTGATTTCATTAAAGGACAATTAGATAATTATCTACATAAGAATTCTGATGTTGCGAAAGCAATCGAAGCGAAAATTCAAGCTAACGAGCGCGAACGTAAGGAATTATCAGGTATTCAAAAATTAGCGAGAGAGCGTGCTAAAAAATCTTCTCTTCATAATAAAAAATTACGTGATTGCCGTGTTCATTTGGATGATGCAAAAAATCCTCGCGCTCACGAAACAACTTTATTTATTTGTGAGGGAGATTCTGCAAGTGGATCAATTACAAAAACCCGCGATGTAAATACACAAGCCGTATTCAGTTTAAAAGGAAAACCTTTAAATTGTTTTGGTCTTGGTAAAAAAGTGGTTTACGAAAACGAAGAATTCAATTTATTGCAAGCTGCTTTAAATATTGAAGACAATTTAGAAGACTTAAGATATAACAACGTTGTAATCGCAACTGATGCCGATGTGGACGGAATGCACATTCGTTTATTGTTGTTAACCTTCTTCTTACAGTTCTTTCCTGATTTAGTAAAGAACGGACATGTATACATTTTGCAAACACCATTATTCCGTGTGCGTAATAAAAAAGAAACGGCGTATTGCTATAGCGATGAAGAACGTCGTGCTGCTATTGCGAAGTTAGGTCCGAAGCCGGAGATCACACGATTTAAAGGTTTAGGTGAAATTTCTCCTGATGAATTCAGACATTTCATTGGTAAGGATATCCGTTTAGAACCTGTATTGTTAGATCAGCAAGCGTCGATACAACAGTTATTAAGTTATTACATGGGTAAAAACACTCAGGAGCGTCAGGAATTCATTATCGAGAACCTGCACGTTGAGATAGATGTAGAAGAGGAATTAGTGAAGTAGAGCAAGCACACTTCACTATTAAAGAACTTTAAAATATAGTACAACAGAATTTATGTCAAAGAAAAAAGATAATAAAAACAAGGAAGAAGAATCACCCTTAATGCCGATTCCCGGTGCTGAACCGTTTAATGAGCATAAAGATATGGATAGTGTTAGACACGTATCCGGTATGTTCAAGAACTGGTTTATTGATTATGCTTCTTACGTAATTTTAGAACGTGCTGTTCCTGCGTTGGAAGATGGATTAAAACCTGTACAACGCCGTATTTTACATAGCATGTGGGAACTGGAAGATGGTCGCTATAACAAAGTGGCTAACTTAATTGGTAACACCATGAAATATCACCCACACGGTGATGCAAGTATTGGAGATGCATTGGTTGCTATTGGTCAGAAAGATTTATTGATTGACATGCAGGGTAACTGGGGTAACATTCTTACCGGAGATTATGCAGCTGCCCCTCGTTACATTGAAGCGCGTTTATCAAAATTTGGATTAGAGGTTTTATTTAATCCAAAAACCACAAATTGGGGAATGAGTTATGATGGCCGTAACAAAGAGCCAATTAATTTACCTGTTAAGTTCCCATTATTATTAGCGCATGGTGTAGAAGGTATTGCTGTAGGTTTAGCTTGTAAAATTTTACCTCACAACTTTAATGAGTTAATCGATGCCTCTATCATGGTATTGAAAGGTAAGAAGCCGCATTTATATCCTGATTTTATTACCGGTGGTATTGCAGATTTTAGTGAGTACAACGATGGTTTACGTGGCGGAAAAATTAAAATTCGTGCCCGTGTAAAAGAGTTAAATTCAAAGACGATTGTCATAACTGAAATTCCTTTTGGCACAACCACAAGCTCTTTAATCGATTCAATTTTAGCAGCAAACGATAAAGGAAAAATTAAGGTTAAGAAAGTTGAAGATAACACAGCTGAAAACGTAGAGATTTTAATTCACTTACAGCCCGGTATTTCTCCAGATAAAACAATTGACGCGCTTTACGCTTTCACAAATTGTGAAATGAGTATTTCACCGAATGCTTGTATTATCGAGAATAACACACCTAAGTTTATTGGTGTTGGTGAAATTTTAAAAGCAAGCACCTTCGCAACTTTAGAATTATTAAAAAGCGAATTAGAAATTGAGAAACATGAATTAGAAGAAAAATGGCATTTCGCTTCATTGGAGAAGATCTTCATTAAAGAAGAAATGTACATCGACTTTAAAAAGTATTCTAACAAGGAAACCTTATTCGAATACTTATATAATGCGTTCAAGCCGCACAAGAAAAAATTATTGCGCGATATTAGCGATGATGACTTACAGAAATTAACTCAGATTCCAATGATCCGTATCACACGTTTTGATACTATCAAGGCTGAGGATTTCATGAAAGAGTTAGATTCTAAAATCGCGACAGTTAAAGGTCATTTAGCTAATTTGACTGAATACGCTATCGAATACTTCAAGAACTTAAAGAAAAAATACGGTGAAGGCCGCGAACGTAAAACTGAATCGAAACAATTAGAAACAATTGTAGCGACTCAAGTAATTATGGCAAGCGAAAAATTATACGTGAACCGTGAAGAAGGATTTGTGGGTACAAGTTTACGTAAGGATGAATTTGTTTGCGATTGTTCGGTACTCGATGAAATCATTGCTTTCAGTGGCGATGGTAAGATGAAAGTATTTAAAGTGTCTGATAAAGTTTTCGTTGGAAAAGACATTCAACACGTAGCCATCTTTAAACGTGATGACGAACGGACTACTTACAATATGATTTATCGTGACGGTCCGAAAGGAATTACGTTCATGAAACGTTTTAACGTTGGTGGTGTTACACGTGATAAGGAATATGATTTAACTAAAGGCACAAAAGATTCTCAAGTATTCTGGTTCACTGTGAATCCGAATGGAGAAGCAGAAAAAGTTCGTGTATTATTACGTCAGGCTTCAGGTTTACGTAAACTAGAGATTGATGTGAACTTTGCTGAATTGGAAGTGAAGGGAAGAGGTTCTGTAGGTAATATCGTTACCAAATACACTGTTCGTAAAGTAGAGCTTCTGAAAAAAGGTGTGACTACTTTAGGTGCTGAAGATTTCTGGTTTGATGATACTGTTCACCGTTTGAATAAAGAAGGCCGTGGTACTTATTTAGGTCAGTTCATTGGTGATGATAAAATCCTTGCTATTACAAGTAAAGGCTTCTATAAACTATACAACTATGATGTGTTAAGTCATTTTGACGAAGATGTTATCATGATTGAGAAGTATTTCCCTAGTCAAACTTTGACTTGTATTTATTACGATGGTGAAAGCAAATCTTATTTCACGAAACGTTTCTTGCCGGAGAATATCTCAAGCAAATCGTTAATTGTAACAGAGCATGCTGAATCGCGTATTGAATTAATTACAGGACAGATTAATCCAAGTGTGGAAGTTACTTTCTATAAGGAGAAAGGTAAGGATATCAAACCTGAGAAATTGAATCTTGTTGAATTTGCACCGCCGACTAACATGAAAGCGAAAGGCAAAAAATTATCTTCTTATAAAGTAAAAGATATAACCCTGCTTGAGCCGAAGGAGATCAAGGATGCAAAAAAGTTCTTAGGAAAGGACGATGACACCGGCCTTTCACCAATGGAATTGCACCGCAGAGCCATGGAGAAAATGAAATCTAAGGATCATTTAGATGGAGAAGGACAGATTAGTTTTGAATTTTAATATTTAAAACACTTTTTATATAAGAAGCCGTGGATTTGTGATCTGCGGCTTTTTTATTGATTTATTGGGCGTTTGTATACTTGTCTTGTCAATAGAAATGGAAGGTTTGAAAGGGTAGTTTTTTTTGCTATATTTAATTAGTGAAAAGATTGCTTATAGTTAGCTTTATTGTAGTAGCTTTTATAGAAGGTATAAATGCTCAGTCTTCTTTTATCCAAAAGAGGATATTTCTACCGAAAGCTAATACCGCTGATAGTAGAGATGTTATCGAAACTACACCAGATAATTATGTGATTTCAGGATTTATTTTGGATTCAGCTACTCCTTCTTTCCAACAAAGACTTGTTCTAGCTGGATTGGATCAAAATGGTAACTTAAGTTGGCGAAAAAAATATGGAAGTAATAATTTCAATTATTTTCCATACATGTGGTCGGCTGGTATATTAATTAAAAAGAACAATTTTTTATATTCTGCAATAATGGTTGCGGACAGTAATTACCAACAGGCAGGTGTCTTTATTAAATTTGATTATAATGGAGATACTCTATGGCAAAGAAAATTTTACGGAACCACTAGTGAACAAGTTTTCTTTATTGGGGCGGCACCTTCAGTTGATAATGGCTTTTTAATAACAGGAGCCATCCAAACAAACACGCCCACCTTTAATAATCATCCAACGGTTGATCTTTATTTGCTTAAAACGGATGCTGATGGAAATAAATTGTGGGACAAGAGATTTCCTAGATTAAATCAAGATGAAACGCAAGGAGGATACAAGGTAATTCAGGATAGTTTAACAAAAAGAATCTTGATTGTGGGTAGTCAAGATATTGGTACAACGTATTGTTCAAACCTTTTAATTCTTGATAGCTTAGGTAATAAAATAAGTCAAAGAAATTATTCTGGTGGAGCAGGTGGCGTATTGGTTGACATTATCAAAACAAAAGACGGAAATTTTGCAGCTGTTGGGGGGAATAATTATTTCCAACAAATTTTTGGTATGGGAACAACAAAATCTATGCTTGTAAAGTTTGATACTGCAGGTAATTTAATCTATAAGCAGGAGTATGATTCACTTGTAGTCGTTAATGCATTTAATAATATTTCAGAACTACCTAATGGAGATTTTATTATAGCAGGTTCGCTTGGAACTTTAGTTCAATATGGAATTGGAATAAACGATATACTGCGAATAGTTAGAACGGATAAGGATGGCAATCTTTTATGGAAGAAATATTTTGATAATTATACGGATAGTACCAACCAAGATCAATTGCAAGGAATGAATTTAACATCAGATAAACATATTGTTTTCACTAGTATATGTGCAGGAGGAGAACCGCCGCCAAGAGGTTTTATGTTTTATAAAACTGACACATCTTATTGTGATATAAATTCTGTTGGTTGTTATAAATTTACAGGGGTTGAAGAAAAAAGTAACGAATTTCAAAAAATTATTTCTTACCCGAACCCTGTTGGCAGTTTACTACATGTTGTCGGAGAACAAAACGAATTAGACGGTTCGGAGTTAGAAATCTCAAATCTTTTAGGAGAAGTTCTATTAAAGCTGCATTACAAAAATGAAATTGATGTTTCTCAATTGACAAACGGATATTATATCCTCAAAATAATTACTGACGGAAATAAGGGTTTTTACTCTAAATTTATTAAGGAGTAATTTACTTCACCACAATTCGCCCCAATAATTTATTCACGTGGGTTTTTACTTTGGTTAAACGGAGAATGTCTCTTAAAATATCTTCGTGTTCTTCTTCAGGGGCGGTTTTTAGTAGCTCTTGTTTTTCGTGTAACATCAAACCTAAACGTTTTTCTTTTAAACTGTAAATGGTGTGTGTTACTGCTTTTTTTAGTGTGTAAATTTCATTCTCTACTAGAACTCCAAAACTTTCCCACTTGTGACTTAATTCAGAAGTTGCTGAAGCCATATCAATGGCAAAAGTGGAGATAGCAGGATTTAAATGATTTTTAAAATAGTTAAACTCCGGCAAAGAACCTTCTTGTAATTGATGCGTGTATTCATCCAATATCATTTGATGAATAGGGTTGAGGAAGCTGATTTCATCACGCATTAATTCAAATAAAACGTATTCAGAAATAGTTAATTCAAATTCATGAGCTTCTTTAGCTTCATTTTCTGCCTCTACACTAATAATTACATTTCCGTATTGTAAAATCAAACGTAATAATTCTTTCTCTTCACTTTCAGAAATAATTATCGATTCCTGTTTTTCTTCCTCTTCAAAGAAAGTTTCAGTTGGAACATCAGCGTTTGTCGTCTCTTGCTTTTGTTCACCTTTAATTCCTTTTGCGCGGCGTAATTTATTTACTTCCTGTTGCAGAATATTTTCCTGCAATTCCATAATAGAAGCACATTCTTTAATATAAACGGAACGAATAATCGCGTCAGGAATTAAAGAAATACTTTGTACTATATCTTTTATTACCGTGGCTTTACGAATCGGATCGTTCTTGGTCTCGTTAAATAAAGCGCGTGTTTTATAAGCTAAAAAGTCCTGTCTGTTATTGGCAATGTAATCCTGAAATTGTTCGGCGGTTACTTTTTTACTGAAGGAATCCGGATCATCATTATCGGGGAACATCAGCACTTTTACATTCATGCCTTCTTCCAATAAAAGATCAATCGCGCGTATACTGGCTTTTTCACCTGCGCTGTCGCCATCGAATAAAACAGTAATGTTAGAAGTGAAACGATGAATGGCTTTTATTTGTTCAACCGTTAAAGAAGTTCCTGAAGAAGCTACCACGTTCTCGATACCCGATTGGTGCATCGAAATAACATCCGTGTAACCCTCAACTAAGAATACATTATCTTTTTCCTGAATGGCTTTTTAGCGAACCATAATCCGTATAAGACTTTACTCTTATCGTAAATATCAGTCTGTGGCGAGTTGATGTACTTCGCCATTTTTTTATCGCTGCCTAAAATCCTTCCACCAAAACCAATTACTCTTCCGCCCACATCATGAATAGGAAACATAACACGGTTCTGGTAACGATCGAAAATATCTTTTTCGGTTATAGGAGTTCCTTCAACATGTTGGTTGCTTAAAATACTTAAACCTGTTTTTACTAAGTACTCGGGCTTGTAAGAATTTTTTACGGCCTCTCTGCTTAAAGCATATTTGTCTTCAGAACTATAACCTAACTGAAATTTCTTAATAATATCCTGACTAAAACCACGCTCAACAAAATAACCTAAGCCGATAGAGCGGCCCATGTCGTTGTTGTACATGTTATCGGTGAAGTAACGCTGTGCGTATTGCATTACTATATAAAGACTTTCTTTTTCGGTTTGCGCGGCGCGTTCTTCAACACTTATTTCGCGTTCAACAATTTCGATGCTGTATTTTTTTGCTAACCAACGTAAAGCCTCAGGATAACTGAGTTGTTGGCTATCCATAATAAAGTTTACAGAAGTCCCTGCCTTACCGCAACCAAAGCATTTGTAAATTCCTTTTGCAGGAGAAACAGTAAATGAAGGTGTTTTTTCGCCATGAAAAGGACATAGCCCTAAGAAATTAGCACCACGTTTTTTAAGTGTGATGAAATCACCCACCACATCCTCAATTCGGGCGGCGTCAATAATTTTATCTATGGTATCTTTAGGTATCAAGGGGTAGCTAATTTAGGATAAAATCAGCTATAAACCCTTAAAAAAGTGAGTCCTGTTTATAATGTAATTGCCTATTTCACAGGGAGCTTAATAGTTATTGGCTTATCGTTTGCCAATATGGTAAGAAAATAAATTCCTTGGGGATAATTTCTCAAATCCACTGATAAATTTAGTTTATCGGATTTAGTATCACCATAGTTGGTTAATAAACGGCCAATAGCATCAGTTAATTTAAAATTCAAATCCGTTTCTGAATTTAATTTTTGTTGAATTAAATAATTATTCTCGTTAATAGTCCGTACAAGCAAAACGGTTGAATTTTCGTACGATTCAATTCCGGTACTTATTGAATTTATTACAACAATTGTTTTTGTGGTTGTATCATTACATCCGGTGCTGCTTGTACTTATCAAAGTTGCTGTAAAATTTCCTGTTGAAGTATAATTATAATTTGGAGAAGTTGCTGTAGAGAAACCTACACCATCACCAAAATCCCAAAAATCAGAACTTGAGTTTGTAGAAGTATTGGTGAAATTAACCAGTGCTCCTAAACTTAAATCAGTAGTATCTTCACTTACAAATGCAGCAGTTGGAAGTGTTATTGGGTTTATTACAAAGGCGGTTGTGTTATTATCGCACATACCAACCGTATTTACTTCAACCGTATAAGTACTACCGGATAAATTATTTAAAGTATCAGCAGTAGTTTTTGATAAACTTGTTTTAATAGTTGCACCAACCGAATTTTTCCAATAGTAATTCCATGGTCCTGCATTAGCACCTACGGCGGTAATCTCACCTGAATTTGCCTGCGTACAAACAGGTTGATTGGTTGTACTATTAATATTTAATGGGTTAACAGAAATGTTTAAATCGAAACGCGCTGTAGTGGTTGTTGAAGAAAGATTGAAAACATAATTTGATGTTTTTAAATCCGTTGTAATTCCCAATAGTTTATCATAAAGTGTAATACAAGCACCTGCAGGAAATGAACTAATGTTATTTGCCGTGATGGTATATGTTCCGGGATAACCAGTTGTTGTTTTTAATGGCATGGTAAAATTACCGCTGATAGGATTAATGCCATTCACTTGGAACTCCACAGTTTTTTCTAAAGCAATTATTGGCGCATTCGGATCTTGTCCGCGCATTTTGTAAGCATCAAAACCTTCATCGAAAAAATCAGTTGCGCCGCTTTCATAATATAAAACAGTTTCGTCATCATACCCTGCAGCGTTCTTTAAATTTAAACGTAGTAATGGCATACTGCTAGCTATAGTTGGAGCCGAAGGAATCATTTTTAAGAATGTTGGTTGTCCGCCTGTTTTATGAGATTCCTGTGCATTTAAAACTGTAGCTCCGGTTGAGTGTACATAAAAAGCCTGACTCATTGGAATAGTATCACCAACACCTCCTGCACTAATTGAAGGACTACTAATATTATTTACATAAGTAGCATATGCTCCGGCACCGGCGTTTAAATCGGCATTATAAACATAAATAGCATTATCTAAATTAGCAGTAGCACCTCTTAATAAACTCCAGCGAATTGGTGAAGGATAGGGGTTGTGAATTAAATTCCAACCATCATCCGGTATGGAACCGGTATTAGTACGGGTTAATGGAATAGAAGTATTAAATTTTCTCACAGAACCAGTTACATCTAAAGTAATATTACTTGTTGATACAGGACCAGTTCCAAGATAAACCCAATACCCCTTGTTTGGTATGATTGGATCGTTAATGGTATTTAAAGCAGAGTATGAATTAACCGCATCATATAAACCCGGTTGCGTTTCATCATAGGTATAAATTGAAGGAAAGCCTGCTGCGTATCCGTCCGGACAAGTTGGACAGCTAATAACAATATCATCATCCCAATCATTCAGTGTCAGAGCGCTTGAAATAGGCGCTCCTAATAGTGCCCAGCCCGTAAAGCCACCAGGTGCAAACCGTTGTACAATAACATTCCCTGTAATATCACCAGTGCCTGTAATTTGTGCAATACGTGCTGTCATAGTAGCTGTTGAAATCATTGTGAAAGCCTGTGAATTAGTGCTGAATACGCCGTTATTTAAATTTAAAGTATTAATAAGATTTTGAGCGCTCAATAAGGAAATACCTCCGCTTGCTTTATTGATGGTAAGGTTATGAAAGTTAGTTATAGAAGTTCCTCCAATAGTTTGTGCAACTGTTCCGTTAAACAAGATTGTGCCTGTTCTGGTGTTTACCGATCCATTGTTAGTGTAATTACCACGAATAGTTAATTGATGGCTTGGAGAATTCACATCAATAGTGGATCCACCATTAACTGAAACATTTGAACCGGTAACTGCGCTTGAAAATGTTTTTACACCGGCACCACTAAAAGTAAGGTTATTAAATGTTTCGCCACCACTTTTAAAAATACTTTGTGCTATTGTTGAGCTGAAGATAGTTGTGTTTGTTCCCGGTGTATAGGTGCCGCCGTTGTTGGTCCAATTACCACCTAATGTAATATTTAAATTTCCGGCGTTAAGTGTTCCGCTTGATATTAAAACATTTCTAAAAACATTTAATGCGTTTGTGGTAACAGAGGCTGTTGCATTAGCACTACTAACATTTAAATTACCAATTGCGAAGTTAGAATTAACACACATAATTTGTGCGGCTGGTGTTGTAGCATTTCCTATTTGTAAAGTTCCACCGGTAACAGAACCAATACTGGAACCTGTATTAATGTAACCTAAATTTTGCGCGCCTGTGCCTCCTGCTCTTGGAATTACAATAAGTCCACCACTCATATTAAATGATGAGCCGGCACCGGTAATTTGAAATGGGGCATTTGTTGCATCTGTAGAGCCTGAAGTAGGTACGTTAACAGTTCCGTTGCTAATTGCAAAATAGGTTAAATTATTAATTCCTGTTGAGTAATATTTTCCGGCAATATTTGTAACACCGCCTGTAACACTAAAGGAACCACCACTTGATAATAAATCTTCATTAGCAGCATTTCCAATGTTCATGGTTCCGTTACTAACAGTTATTTTTCCTGTAAGTGTTACCCCGGCTCCAAAATTAATTATGGAGTTAGCTGAGTTAAGCCAAATTCCCTGATTTTGCAAAATAGAACCCGCTGCGGTAAAAGGTGTAATATTGCTTGCATTTGCGGTTGACAATTTAAAAGTACCGCTGGTAAGTGTTAGGAAGTTGGCAGGCGCTGTAAAATTAGACGAACTAATGTCTAATATGTTGGTTAATGAACTGCCAACATTACAAGTTATAGTATTAAAATTAGTTGTTGCGCCAGTTCCGCTTATAGTTTGATTGCCTGTTGTTTTTATAAATCGAGCGTTGCATAAACTATTACCGTCTGTAGCAAAATTTAATGTTCCGTTATTTGTAACATTCCCTAATAAGTTAACAGTGTGCGTTACATTGGATCCGGTGTTCACGTTAAATGTAGCACCTGTGCTAACCGTTAGATTATTACTTACAGTTAAAACTCTTGCCGTTGCACCGTTGTATTGTAGTGTGGCCGCTCCACCTTGACCTACTATTAAAGAATTACATTGTCCGTTTACGTTTATAGATACGGTATGTCCATTTGCTATTGTTACATTATCTCCACTTGTTGGTGTTCCTGTTGGACTCCACGTTGTAACAGTACTCCAATTACCACTATTAACTGATATTTTATTTCCACCCGGACTTGTTGCTTGAGTACCTGTTAGAACCCCACTTAAACAACCTTCGGTTACAGCATATAATCGCCAGTAATAAGTTGTTGATGGTAACAATCCCGCAACAGCGTTAGTAACTGCATTAGCGGCAGTTTGAGTTACGAAATTGAAGTTAACTCCATCGGTTGAATTATAAATCACATAACCAACTTCGTTTGTTGCCCAGTTCGTCCAATTTAATGTCATGCCACCTTGACTCACTCCTGAAAAAGTTAAACTTCCTGAAGGATTTGCTGGAACGGGTGGAGTAAAAACATATTGCGAGTTGGCAGCCGGCATTGCAACTAAACCGTTTTGTACGGTGTTGCTAAAAACATTAGAGTTTACAGTTTGTAGTTCTTTTAATTGTGCGGCTGTAGGTGTTGCGTTAATAACGTTCGCATTTAACCCCATACTGTAATTAAAAGTTTGTGTCCCTTGAGTCATGGTACCATAATTTATTTTTATGCGACCGGAAGTTTCAATTAATTGCACCTGAAAATTTAAACTTGGCGTAGTGTTCAAATAAACTGCCATGTTAATCCATTCAATTGTTAAAGTTCGGTTTGGCGCAGTGCCTGATACGAAATAATTAATACTTGTTCCTAATGGATCAGCACCGCCCTGAGCAGTTAAGTCGTCATAAAAAGGTGCTATAGCCGGATTGGTTGAGTTTGCAATATTGTTACTTGTGAAGGCAGTATTAGCATATCCGAAATCATCAGCAGTTGGTCCGCCATCATCAGTAGAGTTTGAAAAATCAATAAAGCCATTTGTGGAAGCGCTAAATTGGGTGTATCTGATACCGTTGTACCAAAAATCAAATCCTATATCGGTAAAATCTGAACGGTTATTGTCTTGTGTAAATGTTGCAGTATTACGCCAATTACTAAAAGCAAGTCCAAATGCATTAATTGAAGCATAGGTCGCACCTGTATTTCTAACCGATGTGTAATTAGCAAGAGATTGCCCTTCAGAGTTAAGAGTAACAATAAAAAGAAAAAAAACAATTACAATTTTTTTCATGCAGATTTCTTTAAGTTGTTTTTCTCAAGAAATCCCTAATGTTTTTTATACAGTAATTGCGTATTCGCTATACGTTCTGATTTATGAGAAATCAGAAAAAGTCAAAATAAATTACATTAAGATAAATGATGGATGATAATGTTACAACTAAACTCTACAAAGAGTAATAAGAAGTAAAATCACAATCCGGTAAGAGTAAAAACAACACTATAAAGTTAGTATTCTTTTCGAATGTTTAAACATCTAATTAATAGGTGATGCGAATTATTAGATAAGTGAGAGGAAAGTTTGGTCAAACGAAATTTATAAACAGACGGATTTTATCAAACTTTTGAAATCTAAAATCTAAACAATAAAAAAGCCGATTCACATTTGCGAATCGGCCTTTCAGTAAAGTTTGTTATATATTAATTTTCTTCTGTTGTGTTTCCGGCAGTGTCAGTAGCTTCTCTTTTGCCTTTCGCTTCGGCTACTACAATTGTTCTTTCGTTATGATCGCTTCCATTTAAACCGTTAATGGCTGCGTTTCCTTCAGCATCATTTGGCATTTCAACAAAACCATAACCTTTACTACGGCGAGTTTCTTTATCTTTAATAATACGAACGTTAGAAACTTCTCCGTACTGTTGGAACAACTCTTTTAAAGATTGTTCTCTCACCTTAAAACTAATGTTGCTTACAAAAATATTCATAGCTTGAAATTGTTAATATCTTTAAGTAAAAATAAAGAAATTTTTTCAATCTGCAAATTTTTGTGATTGGTCGGTTAAAATACCCTATTAAAAGATTTTAGCTTCCATACTGATTTCAACATTGGCGTCTTTTGGTAGCCTTTGAGCCTGGATAGTAGCCCTTGCCGGGAAGTCTTTTTTGAAATATGAACTGTACACCTCATTCACATGAACGAAGTTGTTCATGTCGTTAAGGAAAATGGTAGTTTTTACAACATTGTCGAATTCGATATTAGCAGCTTTCAAAATAGCCCCAATATAATCCATCACAATCTTGGTCTCCTCTTTAATATTAGTGGTTTTTATGAGTTGCTTCGATTGTAAATCCATAGCAATAGTACCTGAAATATAAACCGAATCTCCTACTATAACTGCCTGATTATAAGGGCCAATTGGAGCCGGAGCGTTTGAAGTTTGAACTATTTTTTTCATAAAAATTTGATTTAATATGAAACAAATATAATAAAAAAGCCCTCCATCAAAAGATAGAAGGCTCTTAAGTTTTGAAAAGGTATTAATCGCGGTTATTACCCAGATATTTCATAATGAAAAATATGGGAGTTGTAATAGAAGCAAGAGCCCCAACAAAGTAAGTATAAGCTGCCCATTTTAAAGCGTCTTTCGCCTCTTCATGTTCTTGATTATAGGTAATTCCGGCACTGTTTAACCAAGCTAATGCTCTCTGACTGGCATCAACTTCCACAGGTAAAGTGACAATACTAAACAAGGTAATAATACTCTGAAGTACTATGAAAATTAACAATAATGTGTTGCCCATGCTCGGCATTATGCCTCCTAAAAACAACATTCCTATTGACAAAAAATTCATGGCCGAAGAACTAATTTGTACTGCCGGCACTAATTTACTTCTCATTGTTAACCAAGTATAAGCAGTAGCGTGTTGCACAGCGTGCCCACATTCGTGAGCCGAAACTGCAGCTGCGGCCACATGCCTCCCGTGATAAACATCGTTACTTAAGTTTACAGTTTTGGTTAAAGGATTGTAATGGTCGGTTAATTGTCCCTCAACCGAAACTACTTTTACATCGTAAATGGCTGAGTCGCGCAACATTTTTTCGGCAATCTCTTTCCCACTTAAACCACTCGATAATCGCTCTTGCGAATACTTGGCAAATTTCGATTTTAATCTCGAACTTACCACTAAGCCAATAAGCATAAATACTATGCCTATTACTAATAACATTGGATCAAACATATTTCTCTTTTTTTAATTTAGTACAGCAAATGATATTCCATTGCCTATTTCCTGACAAAATTACAACGAAAAAGAATGTTCCATTGTCAAACTTGGTTAAACTTGGCTTTTTGACTGGCTTTACTAACATAAATTAACAAAGCGTTATTAGTAATTAAATTAGTTAGCCTCCACTTAAAGCGTTATACAACTTAGCTTTATAGTTTGACGATTTAAAATGCAAAAACCTTTAATATTTGTAACGAATGATGATGGTATAAGCGCACCGGGAATTTTGTTTTTGGTTTCCATTGCAAAACAATTTGGTGAAGTAGCTGTTATTGCCCCAGATAAACCTCAATCAGGTATGGGACATGCCATTACTATCAACTCAACTTTAAGAATTCAAAAAACAAATTACCATAATGTTTCTCTCGAATACAGTTGCAGCGGTACGCCTGTTGATTGTGTGAAGATGGCGGTGAATAAAGTTTTACCACGTAAAGCAGATTTAGTTTTGTCGGGAATTAATCACGGCAGCAATAGTTCTATCAATGTGATTTATTCAGGAACTATGTCCGCCGCTATTGAAGGTGCTTTGGAAAGTGTACCCGCCATCGGATTTTCGTTATGTGATTACAGTATTGATGCTGATTTCTCGCAAGCAAAAAAAGAAATTGAAAAAATAATTTCTGAAACTTTAAAAAATAAATTACCAAAAGGTGTTTGTTTAAACGTTAACATTCCAAAATTAAAAGCAGACGAACTAAAGGGCATAAAAGTTTGCCGACAAGCCACTGCTAATTGGGTAGAAGAATTTGATGAACGTCACGACCCTTACGGAAGAGCATACTATTGGTTAACCGGTAAGTTTGTGAATTTTGAACCGGAGTCGACTGATACCGACGAATGGGCGCTGACTAACGGCTATATTTCTGTGGTGCCAACGCAATGCGATTTAACCGCACACAAAGAACTTGAACATTTAAAAAAATTATTACAATGAGTTGGACAGAAAAATTAGATAGTTTTTGGAAAGGACTTGCCATCGGAATTTTATTTCCTATGTTTTGTTTTTTCTGTTATTGGTTATTCTTGCATAGCTATATGGATTTCCCGGTGAGGTTTATAAAATATTTAATGTTCGGACAATTATTAAGTAATGTTATAAAAATTTGCGCTTTAAGTAATTTGCTTATTTTTTATTTCATGTTAAATAAACACATGAATAAAGCCACCAAGGGAATTATTTTAAGTGTGTTGTTATATGTGGGATTAGTTTTTTATGTAATGTATTTTCATGAACAAACCATCGCTTATTAGAATTTGAAATATTATATCATAGCCGGTGAGCCTTCGGGCGATTTACACGCCTCCAATTTCATGAAGGAGTTAAATCTATTGGATAAAAATGCCGAGTATAAATTCTTGGGTGGTGATTTAATGAATAAAGTCGCCAATCGTAAACCAACAATTCACATCGAGAAAATGGCCTTTATGGGATTTGTGGATGTGGCAAAAAATTTAGGCAAGATTAAAACTAATTTCAAAATTGTAAAGCAAGATATTCTCGATTATAAACCCGATGTAGTTATTTTGGTAGATTATCCAGGCTTTAATTTACGAATGGCAAAATGGGCTAAAGAAAATGGATTTAAAGTATTCTATTATATTTCCCCAACTGTATGGGCATGGAAAGAAGGAAGAGTGAAAATCATAAAAGAATATGTGGATGCGATGTATGTTATTCTCCCTTTCGAACCACCGTTCTATAAAAAGTATGATACACACGCGGAGTTTGTTGGTCATCCGTTATTGGATGCTATTGAAGAAAGAAAAAAAACGTTGTTGAGTAAAGAAGATTTTATCAAACAAAATCATCTTTCCGAAAAGCCACTCATTGCTGTTTTACCCGGTAGCCGTAAGCAAGAATTAGAACGCATGTTTGATATTATGCTGCAATTTAAAGACCGCTTTAAAGATTACGAATTTGTAATTGGAGGAACGAGTAACATTCCTAAAGAAATGTACAAAAAGGCAACTGACAAAGGATTTAAAGTTGTCTATGATCAAACTTATGAGTTAATGCAATATTCAAGGGCCGGTGTAATTAAATCAGGTACATCAACTTTAGAAGCTGCTTTATTTGAATTACCTGAAGTAGTTTGTTACAAAGCCGGTGGTTTGTCGTTATGGATTGCAAGACAAGTAGTGAACAAAGATTTAAAATATATTTCCTTGGTGAATTTAATTATGGACAGAGAAATTGTTAAGGAATTAATTCAACAAGATATGACGGTTGAAAATATTTCTAATGAGTTGAATAGATTATTAAATGATAATCAATACCGTGAAAATATTATCAACGATTACAAAGAATTAAAAACAAAATTAGGTGGAGTAGGTGCTTCAAAAAGAATCGCCGTTTCTATGTACGAATATTTAAAAAATAAATCATGAAGAAATTCGTTCTGTTAATATTCTGCTTAATAAATGCTTTTGCGTTTAGTCAGGATATTGTTTACATAAAAGTATTTGCTCATTTAAAAATTGAAGCCGCTACTTTTTCGGTAGAGAAATCAACTTACAATGTGATTGGTGATGAAAAACCAATTTTAAAAAGCAACGCCACCACCATGTTGAAGCTTACCGCAGTTAATGATAGTGTTGAGGTAAAATCTTTCGAAACTGTTTATGGTCGTTTTAAAACTGTGAGAATGGTAGATGAAGCAACAGGTGGAGAAATGAAATTGAAATTAGTGTCGCCCGATCGCAAACAACGTATTTATCCCGATAATTATATTGTAAGTAATGAAGCCGGAAATTTGAAACTACTTAATGAAGTAAAGCTGGATAATTATATAGCGGGTGTTGTTGAAGCAGAATCAGGCACACGTTCAACACCCGAATTTTATAAAGTACAAGCTATTTTAGCTCGCACATTTGCTTTAGCGCATGTGAACAAACATTTAGCTGAGAATTTTTCGTTGTGTGATCAAGTGCATTGTCAAGCCTATTATGGAAAACCCCGTTTTGAAGGTATTACTGAAATGGTGTTGGATACAAAAGGGAAAGTTGTTGTAGATGAAAATTTAAATTTAATTGTAGCAGCGTTTCACAGTAATAGTGGCGGACAAACAGCCAACTCTGAAGATGTTTGGGGCACGCGTACATCTTATTTACGCAGCGTGAACGATACATTTAGTACCAAGATGCCCAATTATAAATGGGAACGTAAAATGTTAGCTGAGGATTGGCTAAGCTATTTGAAATTGAAACACAAATATCCAATTGATGAACCGAATGCAAAAGAATTGGCATTAAACTTTAAGCAAGATAGCCGCAAAATTTATTTAGAAGCAAGTAACATTAAAGTGCCACTTAAAAATGTTCGTCAGGATTTACAATTAAAATCCACTTATTTTAATATTTCAAAAGAAGGTGATTCAGTTATTTTTGAAGGAAAAGGTTACGGGCACAGTTTAGGTATGTCGCAAGAAGGCGCTATGCGTATGACAAAATTAGGTTATTCTTATACGGATGTTTTAAATTTCTATTACCGCAACATTCAAATTATTGATATGCGGAAATTAACGTTTTTCAGAGACGAGTAGGACAGGAAGTCAAAAGAGACAGATTTATCTTTTTTCTTGTACTAATAAAGAATCTGTTACATATAGTAACTTAACAATGCGCATGTTTTTCTTAATGGGATCACGCATAATAAATGAATTTAACCGCCGGTTAACTCTATCGGTGATATAACTGATTTCTTTTAGTTCAACATCGTTCTTATATTGTTTCTCTGTATAAATACAATCCATTGTGTCGCGCGAATAAGTTGTTTTTAAAACTACATCACCATTCGCATTTCCTTTAAAAGTGACACTGGTCAATTGATTTTTATCGTAAGTGTAAGTTGTATTCTGAATAATCCACGCAACAATGTAACTTTCGTTTCTTGAAATGGTATTTCCAAGTGAATCAGTATTGAAAATTATTTCTTTGTATGGTCTGTTTTCACTATTCAAACAAATTTGCTTGAATTGACGTGGTGTAACATCGAGATACTGAAAACTGTCTTCACTAATAATAGTTTGATTTCCTAATATGAAATTGCTTTTATCGCTACTCAAGTTAGTTTCTTTTACGCGTCGCTCTTTTGTTAAACGGTTTTTTGCATCATAGTTATAGTATCTGCTTTCGTAATAAGAACCATCGTTGTAGCGCTTTAAAATAAGATTGCTGTTTTTGTAAAAGTAAGTTGTAGAGATAGTATCATACACATATTCGTTTTTGTAATACACCGAACCATTGCTAACCAATCGTCTTTTCCGGTAAACGGGTTGTGAATGATATTCCTTTTCAATAGTTTTTACAATGTTGGTGTAATAGAAACGTTTTAACAAACCGGTTGTATCAAATTCGTATAAATGAACCAGGTTTCTGTCAATTGGAGCTTCATAATCTTTCTTATCGATAATATCAAAAGTGATGGATTTGATTTTTTGCTGTTTAATGAAAGGGGTGTTAAACTCTAACAAAGGCTCAAATGCCGACTGAGGTGTTGGCTTTAAGGTTTGTCCTTGAGAGGCAAAATAGGCGTAAATTAAGAGTATACTAAGTAGTTGCTTCAAGTTGCTTCATCGCTTCTTTTACCTCTGAAACGGGGAGTAAACAAGCTTTGTTTTTACAAACGTAAATGAGGGTTTTGCCCTCCACAAAGCGTTGCTTCAAAATATCCAGTTCAGAGCCTGAAGCGGCTACTACAAAAATGGCATTTGGAACATAATGATTATAGAGGTCCAAAATCTTTTCATCAACATCTTTACCAACAACGCAGACTTCATAGTAATTGTTCAATAAATCACTGTATAAAGATGCCCAATTACTGTAACCAGCCCCATAACCAACAATTTCTTCAGTAAAGCGGTTAAGCATTTTAACAGATTTTTCCTCGTAATCAATATTGTTAAAATATTTCCCCAGCTTAAATAAGTTATGGGCCATTTGAGAGTTGGAGGCCGGGATAACATTATCGCTGGTTTCGGTACTTCGTACTATAAGTTGATTCGATAAATCAGTATAATAAAATAAACCGCTTTCAGCATTGTAAAAATTCTTCAACACATAATCGCATAAATTTTTGCTGAGGTTTAACCAGCTTTCATCCTGAGAAATAATATAAGTCTGAATAAAAGCATCCATCGAAAAAGCATAATCATCTAAAAATGCATTTATGTTCGCTTTTCCGTTTTTAAAATTACGGCACATCGAAAAATCCGACTTCACCATATTCTGTTTCAGAAATTCAGCATTTTGAAGAGCTATGGTTTTGTAATTTGTGTTTTTGAATGTCAGATACGCTTCTCCGTAAGCTTTACACATTAGCGCATTCCAAGCTGTTAAGATTTTGTCATCTAGTCCGGGCTTTACTCTCTTATCTCTTTCTTTTAGTAAAATAGTTTTGCAATTGGTGATGATGGATTCTAATTCGGCAATTTTTATCTGATGCTTAAACAAAATCTCATTCACATTTTCATTCCGCATCCACACATAATTATCATGTTCCCAATAACCGATATCGTTTATGCCGTAATAATCTGCAAACACATCAAAATCTTTTCCTAATAGACTTTCAAGTTCTTCTTTTTGCCAAACGTAATATTTTCCTTCTTCACCTTCGCTGTCGGCATCTAAAGCACTATAAAAACCATTTTCTTTACTTAACCATTCTCTCTCTATAAACGACAATGTTTCTTTAACTATTTGCTTGTATAAATTATTTTTAGTTAAACGGTAGGCCTCACAATATAAAGTCACTAATTGAGCATTATCGTAAAGCATTTTTTCGAAGTGTGGAATTTTCCATTCTATATCGGTACTATATCTGGCAAATCCTCCTCCTAACTGATCGTAAATTCCACCGCAAGCCATTTTGTTTAAAGTCAACTCAACATGCTTTAATAATTTTGAATCATTAGTTAAATGCGCGTGCTTCAATAAAAAACTATAATTGTTTGGTATGGGAAATTTCGGTGCTTTTTTCGGCCCGCCCAATTCATTATCAAAACGTTTTTCCCAATTTAAAATACATTTTTCTAATATTTCTTTATTGAATGGTTGAGTTTCGTAAGCTTTTGTATTTATTAATTCTGTTTGATGCAAACCATTAGTCAATTCAGTGGCATATTGCATTACTTTTTCAGGATTCTCTTCATACAAACCGGATAAATTCAATAGAATATTTATCCATTGTTCTTTTCTGAAATAAGTACCTCCGTAAATCGGTCTGCCATCCGGTAATGTAAAACAATTCAAAGGCCAACCACCTTGTCCGTTCATTAATTGCACGGCAGTCATATATAACATATCTACATCCGGTCGTTCTTCTCTGTCAACTTTAATGCAAATAAAATGTTTGTTCATTATTTCCGCCACTTTTTCATCTTCGAAACTTTCGTGTTCCATTACGTGGCACCAATGACAAGCACTATAACCAACGCTAACTAAAATTAGTTTGTTCTCTGCTTTAGCTTGTTTTAAAACAGATTCATTCCAAGCCACCCAATTAACAGGGTTATGGGCGTGTTGTAATAAGTAAGGACTGGTTTCGTTTATTAATTCGTTGGTATGCATATTGAGCTTAAAGATATTATCAATATTTTAATTTACCGTTACATTTTAAGAGGAATTATTCTTAATTTTAAATGTGTCAAACAGTGATCCTTTATACCAGCTTATTAAATCTTTAAGTAAAAGCGAAAAACGTAATTTCAAACTTTACGTAAACCGCATTCAAAGCAATGAGGATAGTAAGTTTATGGTGTTGTTTGACAGTATTGATAAAACAACAGACTACAACGAAGATAAAATTCTTCAAAAGGCCAACGACATTTCAAAAACCCAATTATCGAACCTTAAAGCGCATTTGTACAAGCAAATTTTAATGAGTTTGCGCTTAAATGCTTCGAATCAAGATTTAGATATTTATTTGCATGAACAAATTGATTACGCAAAACTCTTATACAATAAAGGTCTTTATAACCAAAGCCTAAAAATGTTGGATAAAGCAAAAGTTTCAGCAAAAGAGTTTGAAAAGAATGCGATTTTACTTGAGATTTTGGATTTCGAAAAACATATTGAAGGACAATACATCACACGAAGTATTGATACAACTGCTGAGGAAATCACCAACAACGCTTCATTACTAAGTAAGAAAATAAGTGGCACTAATAATTTTTCAAATTTAAGTATACGATTGTACGGTTTGTATTTGCGTACCAGTCATGTACGCAACGAAAAAGATTTCATGTTTGTGTCGGAGTTTTTTAAATCTAATATTCCTGCTTACAATATTGATGAATTAAGTTTTTTTGAAAAGTTATATCTCTACCAATCTTATGTTTGGTATAATTACATTGTTCAGGATTTTCTAACCTGTTATAAATACGCCAGTCGTTGGGTCGATTTATTCGAGGAGAATTCCCATTTAATTCCTGTGTATGCCGATTTATATTTAAAAGGTTTGCATAATTTAATGGCAGCTTTGTTTTTTATTAATCACCGGCAGAAATTCACTGAAGTTTTACAAACTTTAGAAAAGTTGGGTAATGAAGAGTTTATTTTAAATAACGAGAACAATTCGGTGCTCTTATTTCAATACCGTTACATAAATAAGATAAATTTCCACTTTATGAACGGTACTTTTTCGGAAGGCTTGTATCTGGTAAAAGAGATTGAGGATGGGATTCTGCGTTACGAAAAGAAAATTGATGATAACCGGATTTTAAACTTCTATTACAAAATTGGTTGCTTGTATTTTGGAAGTGGTGATAATAATAAAGCCATCGAGTATTTGAATAAGGTTATTCATCACCCAACTCAAATCCGGAGTGATATTCACGGATTTTCCCATATTTTAAATTTGATTTCGCATTACGAATTAGGAAACACCGAGATGGTGCAGTATCAAATTAAATCGGTGTTCCGTTTCTTATCCAAACTCGAAGAAATGAATCAGGTGCAGCAACACATCTTAAACTTCTTGCGTAAAGTACCTTTAATGGATACCATAAGTGTCAAAAAGGAATTCATTAAACTCCGTACTAATTTAATAAAGCTGCAACAGGATCCTTATGAAAAAGAGCCTTCCTTTACCTCGATATTATCGCTTGGCTCACCTGCAAAATTGAGAACCGCAGCATACAGGACGTGATGCGCGAAAAAGCCCTCAATAAGGCCAAAATCATACACGAATAATTGAAATTAATGACATTCGGTTTTTAAAAGTGCTGAGTGGGCGTAGCATTTGACTATTAGTTCCTAAATTTGTACAGAATTTAGACGTATTATGAAGAAAGTATATTGGATAATTGGAATTGGTATAGTGCTTATTTTAGCCGTTGTAGTTGTAAAAGCTCTTCAAGGCAGTAAACCAACTGAGGTAATGGTTGAGAAAGCTATGAAGCGCAGTATAGTTGAAACTGTTTCTGCAAATGGAAAAGTTCAGCCCGAGACCGAATTAAAGATTACTTCTGATGTGAGCGGTGAAATTGTTGAGATGTTAGTGAAAGAAGGCGATGCTGTAAAAAAGGGACAGTTGTTATGCCGTATTAAACCGGATATTTATCAAAGTGCAATTGAACGTGTAGACGCTACGGTTGAAAGTAGTAAAGCGAATTTAAAAACTACTATGGCGCAATTAGAACAGGCAAAGGCTAATTTGGCTAATGCAGAAGCGACTAACGCACGTAATAAAAAATTATTCGATCAAAACGTCATTTCACAACAAGAATTCGATGCTTCTAAAGCGGCTTACGAATCTGCTAAAGCTAATGTGGATGGAATGGTTGAAAGTATTAAAGCTTCTCAGTATAACGTAAAAAGTATAGAAGCTTCCTTACGTGAAGCAAGTACTAATCTCGATAAAACTTATATCTATGCTCCGGTTGACGGAACTGTTTCTAAATTAAATGTAGAAAAAGGTGAACGTGTAGTAGGTGTAATGGGTTTACAAGGAACAGAAATTTTACGTCTGGCTAACTTAAATGAAATGGAAGTTAGTATTGAAGTAAATGAAAATGATATTATCCGCGTAACAAAAAATGATACAGCATTAATTGAAGTGGATGCTTATCTCGATAAAAAATTTAAAGGCATCGTAACCGAAATCGCCAACTCTGCCAATACAATGGGTATAAGCGCTGATCAAGTAACGAACTTTGTTGTGAAGGTTAGAATTTTAAGAGAGTCGTATATGAATTTGGTTACCGGCGAAAACATGTCGCCGTTTCGTCCGGGTATGAGTGCGAGTGTTGATATTCAAACTAAACGTGTTTCCGGAGTTTTGTCAGTTCCTATTATGGCAGTTACAACACGTATTATGGATTCAACGAAAGTGAAAAAAGATAACCCGGATGAAGAATGGGAAACAAAAGTAACAAGTGAAGAAGAGGAAAAGACAGCGAGTAAAGACAGCAACAAAGAAAAATTAAAGGAATATGTATTCACTATTAAAGACGGAAAAGCGGTTATGATGGAAGTGAAAACAGGAATTCAGGATAATGATTATATTGAAATCGTAAGTGGTTTTACGAATGATATGGAAGTGATTACCGGTCCTTATAGCGCCGTTGCCCGAACTTTACGTAAGGGAACGAAAGTGAAAATAGTAGATAAGGATAAATTATTTTCAACAACCGAAAAGTAATTGCCTTTAATTTTAAATATCGAGACTTCAACAACGCTTTGCTCTGTTTCTATAGCTAAAGCTGGAGTGATTCTTGCAAGTAAAGAAGTTAATGAGGGGTATACCCACGCCGAAAATTTGCATGTATTTATTCAGGAGGTTTTATCAAAGGCGGGCAATTCGGTAAAGGATTTGAATGCTATTGCTGTTGGAAGCGGTCCGGGTTCTTATACTGGTTTACGTATTGGTGTTTCAGCTGCAAAAGGTTTGGCTTACGCATTACAAATTCCGCTTATCGCCGTAAATACTTTGCAAACTATGGCAGCTGTTGCTGTTCAGAAAAATATATCTGATATATTATTTTGTCCCATGTTAGATGCGCGCCGGATGGAAGTTTACACTGCTATTTTTGATAAGGATTTGAATACAGTTAAAGAAACTTCAGCACAAATATTACCCGAGGCTTTATCTTTTTTTGAGACGGGTAAGTCAATCTGTTTTTTTGGAGATGGGATGCCAAAGTGTAAGGAATTATTAAGTAAAATTCCCGACTCCATTTTTTTAGAAGGGATTGTTCCTTCAGCTTCCGGCTTAGCCGAGCTCTCCAATGAAAGGTATTCTAAAGGTCAATTTGAAGACGTGGCCTATTTTGAACCATTTTATCTGAAAAATTTCTTAATTAACGCTAAAACTTCTTAGTTTAATTTTTATCTTGCATACGCTTGCAAGGTAAATTATACATAGTTCCAACTCCCATTGGGAATTTAGAAGATATCACACTTCGCGCCCTTACTGTTTTAAAGCAAGCCGATTTAATTTTAGCGGAAGATACACGCAACTCGATTTTTTTATTAAAGCATTTTCAAATTGATAAGCCTTTAAAATCTTATCACATGCATAACGAACATAAAACGGTTCAGGATATTATTGAAATTATTAGTGCCGGAAAAACTATTGCATTAATTAGTGATGCAGGTACTCCAGCCATTTCCGATCCCGGTTTTTTATTGGTACGTGAAGCGCTCAAAAATAATATTCCCGTTGAAACATTGCCGGGTGCAACGGCATTTGTTCCCGCTTTAGTTAACAGCGGATTGCCTTGCGATAGTTTTGTGTTCATTGGTTTTCTTCCGCAAAAAAAAGGACGAATGACCAAATTGAATTCATTACACGATGAAGAACGCACGATGGTATTTTACGAATCGCCATTCAGATTAATAAAAGCATTGGAAGAATTTAAAGAACATTTTGGTGAAGACCGTTTAGTTTCTGTTTCACGTGAATTAACAAAATTACACGAAGAAAATTTCAGAGGAACCATTGCAGAAGTATTAGCACATTTTAATTCTAAGCCTGTTAAAGGTGAAATAGTAATTGTTTTACAAGGAAAAAGCGAATGAGCCAAAGGAAACATAAAATAGGAGCACCTCCCGGCACCATAACTTACACAGGTGATAGTAAAAACGAACGTATTAAAATATCCTTAATAGAATATAACGAAACGGATTTTGTAGAGCAGGAGTTTTACGATTTATCTGAATGTATTTCACTTTTAAAGCCCGAATTAGTGAAGTGGATTAATGTGGAGGGGGTTCATAAAACAGAAGTGTTAGAGAAAATCGGAAAGTTGTATAATATTCATCCATTAACACTGGAAGATATTGCAAATGTTGATCAGCGACCGAAGTTTGAAGACTATGATAATTATGTAGTGGCTATCATGAAAATGATAAATTTCAACGGAAAGGTGGCCGCAGAGCAATTGTCAATTGTGTTATTCGATAATATGGTTATTTCTTTTCAGGAGCCCGAAGGTGGTGATGCTTTTGATATTATCAGAAGTCGTTTACGTCAATCTAAAGGGCGAATACGGAAATGCGGAGCCGATTATTTGGCTTATGCTTTAATGGATGCGGTTATTGATTGTTATTTCCATGCTATCGAAAAAATTGGGGATATCGTTGAAGATATTGAAGAAGATATTATTGCGAATGCAGGAAAAGAATCCTTATTAAAATTGTACGAACTAAAACGTGAAATGATTTATTTGCGTAAACAAGTTTGGCCGATGCGCGATATGATTAGTAATATGGTTCGCTCCGAAACCAAATTAATAAATCCAAGCACCGATATTTATTTGCGCGATTTACAAGATCACGTTACCAGAATCATAGATACAGTTGAAACCTACCGCGATTTATTATCGGGTATCATGGATATTTACTTAAGTACCAATGCGAATAAAATGAATGAGGTGATGAAAGTACTAACCATCATGTCCTCTATTTTTATTCCTGTAACTTTTGTGGCAGGAGTTTATGGTATGAACTTTGAGTATATGCCTGAATTGAAATCTCCTTACGGTTATATCGCCACTTGGGGTGTAATGTTGAGCATTATGATAGGTCTTATTATTTACTTCCGCAGGAAGAAATGGATGTAATAGAATTCTTTATCCATTAATTTAGAATCCATGAAAATTAATTTAGTTTTATCGATACTATTCATCTCTTTCTCTTTTTTTGCTCAAACAGAGGCTGTAACAAAGGATGGAAAGGACGTAATCCTTTACAAGAATGGTACATGGAAGTACGCAAAGACAAAAAAAGTGGCTACGCCAATCAGTGGCGAATTAAAAGCTGAAGCTACAGAATTTTCTATGCTATTGGTCCACTCTTATTTCAATCGTGATTGTTCGGTATTTCAAAAGTCTTTGGTAACTGATTTTCTAACCTTTAAAGAACCTTTAAAATTAAGAGATGAACACATGACGAAGATATGCGAATCGGTATTGCGTGCCGTTATAGATTCCAGTAAAACATTCATGGATTATTTGAATACTTATAAAATGGATTTGTTATCCAGAGCCGAGTTAGAGGCGAAGATGAAAACCAAATTACCGGCGCATTTTAATACAACAGATGCTGAATTTTATTTTCTGGGATTTGAATTAATGCAACCAGGTTCTACAAAAACGTTTATCCAGAATGATTTGTATGCTTTAGTACTAAGAAAAGTAGAGGGTAAATGGCAGGTGAAAGGTATTTTAAGCGATTAAATTTATTTAGAAAGCATTTTTAGAAATAAAAAGCCTCTCATTTATTGAGAGGCTTTTTTTGTACCCTCGCCAAGAATCGAACTTGGATTTAGCGTTTAGGAAACTCCAAATTTATGTTTTAATTCACTACTTATCACTCTTGTTATCAACTGAATAAAATTTATCGTAAATTTGATTTGTGAGATATTTGTGAGACTAAATACAAACTTTGGTTTGAAATCATCTTCAAAGTTATTTATAGTACCCTCGCCAAGAATCGAACTTGGATCATTCGTTTAGGAAACGAACGTTCTATCCATTGAACTACGTGGGCAAACTTTAAAAGAACGGATAAATTTAATAAGTAAAAATAGCATTTAAAACCCCTTAAATCAAATAATTTAAAATTTAAAATAATGGCTTAAACATTACCTAAACTACAAGAGCAGGATAAAAAAGAGTTCGCTAGTAAATTAATGAAGTTCTAGGCTTCAAAACACACTCGAAGCTGAAATTATAAGGAAAAAAATAAATAATCAGAGTTTTATAAATATGTCTCAATCACAAATGGAAAAACAAGAGTTAATATTTCGAGAGGATATTCTAATTCGTTTATTTAATATGTTTCAAGAGGATTATAGAGCATCAATCATGGAATTTCCTCAAGATAAAAAAATTGAATTTATAAGATATTTATCGGAATGCTTTGATATAATAGAAAGCCCAACAGCAGAAAATTGGAAAATTTTTACCAAAAAGAAAGTGCGTTTAAAAAAAAACATGGCAAGCGATTAAGGGTGTATGTCGAGAGGAATGAGTTGCTACTTTGAACGTCTACAACTGGTATTTTTGAAACCCATATATACTGAGGAAGAGCGGAGTACTCTGAGTGACGGAGAAAAGATAATTAGTCCGCAGGAGTTCAAGAGTTTTATTCGGGGTTGCCAAACTATCCTTTCCCACGGACAAAATTTATTATTGCCTGAACAAGAACCAGAAGATATTATAACAAATAAATCCCTTGAACTAAGAAACAACCATTTTAAAGATGTTTATAATAAACTGAATCCGGAATATATTAATTGCACAATAGCAGAATTTAAAAAATATTTTCAGGTACAAATATTGCAGAAAAGGAAAAAATACAATGGCTTGGTACGACCGCTTCGCTACATTACTTTCTTACAAAATATTTAAAAAGGTTCCTTGGGAAATAGCTTCAAATTGTTTCTGGATTGAGGGAAAATTATTAACGGGAGAAACCCTAAAAAATAATAAATCTATTAGTAGAAAGGACGAACAAAATATAATTAAAGTCATATTTCTGTTTCAATTTACTACCCGTTGAAAAAGTAAATGCAATTTTTTTATTTTTTTATTTCCTTTATTAACAAGCCTTTCGGGGCTTTTTTTATACCCGTTTTTATACCCCTTTCTGTCGGGTAGGTTTTACTCTTTCTTTATTTTCTCATTTTTGTCATTAGTAATCTTGAAAACGAATATCATGGAAACAAAAACAAATGAGATAATGACTATTAGCGACCTTGCCGAATTAACAGGCTGGTCAAAAGCGTACATCTATAAAAAGACTTCTGATAATACCCTTAAATTTTCAAAGCCTTTAGGAAAAACCATATTTTTTTCCCGTGAATGGATTGAAAAATTCTTGATGAGTAAACCAAACACGACCGGTCAGGAACAGGAAATCAAGCCTGCTACCCACGTAACATTAAAAAAGTAAAAACTATTTGCCATGAATAAAGATGATTTAACTCAACTCGTAACGCATAAGGACTTGGAAACCTTTAGGCTTAATTTCCTTAGCGATATTAAAGAGATCATTAATCCTTTAACAAATCCCAAAAAATTATTTTACAGCCCCAAAGAGTTTGCACATGCAACTGGCATGAAGTACAGCACCGTTATTTATCGTTGTAAAGTCGGCAAACTAAAATCGCGTCAGGACGGAGCCAGTTGTTCATGGCAAATTTCTGCTTCTGAATTAGACCGCTTCAACAACGAGGCGAATGAAAATATTTAAATATGAATATCAAAGATACAAATAAAATCTTCACAGAAAGCCTCAATCAGGAAATTGAAAAATTGTCTGAAACATCAACAAGTGAAGCGTTAACGGAAAAAACAAGTCCGAGTTTCCGTATCATGTTTTTCCTGATCAACAAAGGCAATTAATTGAAGATCTTGAAAAAAAACTGCGGCTATCCTTCAGCAGTTACCAGTGCCGCCATATTAAGTGCAGTAGGATTAGCAATAGGTAATTTTATTGAATTATATATTAATAGTGAATGGAAGGAGGCAGGAAATCTAAATGTTTGCATAGTTGGGGATAAAGGTTCAAACAAGAGCCATCCCATAACAACAATTTTCGAACTAATCAATGAAATTGAATCTCAAAAGTATAAAGAATTCCTACCTTCTTTGGCTTCATGGAAAAGTAGAAAAGACGAAGCGAAGTCAAAAAAAGAAACTTTTGATGAACCAGAACCAACATGGAAACGTTTCACCGTAGATAGTACCACAATTGAAAAATTAGCTGAGATTCTTAATGAAAACCCTCGCGGAATTATAGTAATTAATGATGAGTTACGCGGTTGGTTCAAATCATTTACTCAATACGACAGCGACTCTCTAGATAAATGGTTGAAAATATTTAACCGGGCGCGCATCCTTATTGATAGAATCGGCAGGGGAACAACTCAAATTAACAGACCATTTGTTTCAGTTATTGGAACCATTCAACCGGAGGTATTAGATAGATTAATTACACCTGATTTTAGGGAATGCGGTTTAATTGATAGGATTTTATTTGTTTTAATAAAAGCTAAATTAAGATACACTAATGGGGAATTAAACCAAGACTTATTAAGCCAATGGAATGATACTCTTAAAAAATTACTAGACTTAGCCTCATCAAAAGAGGAAGGCGCTTATGTTCATCTGTCATCAGAAGCAAAAAAATGCTTTGAAACATGGAAAAAAGAGCAAATTGAAATTTTAAATAGTAACGAAGAATTACGCCTTTTAGGCGGAAAGTGGGATAACTACATTTATAGGTTCGCGCTAATACTACATTGCCTTGAAAATCTCGATCAATCAATACGGCGTGAAATTAGTAAGGAAACATTCGATAAGGCTATAATATTAACAACCTACTTTCAAAACCAATATTATAAACTTTTCGGGGACAAAGATAATTACCACGTCCGTAAGCTTTCTGAGCTGAAAAAAGATATTTACCGAAAATTGCCTGGTGAATTTCTAACAAATCAAGCAGTCGAGATTATAAAAATTTAATATGTCAGAACGAAACCTTTACCGCTGGCTGAATGAAAAAAATTATTTCAAAGCGCATTAAGCATGGACAATACCAAAAATTATATGAAATATAACTCTTGCACTAATGTCACTTTTGTCATTATGCCCTACAAAGCCTATAAACATTGAAAAGTATAATGACAACAAAGTGCTAATGTGTCAATATCCAAAAAAGAGATTATGAAAGTGTCAAACAAAATGCCAATGAAATGCCAAATAAAAACCTTTGAACCCCTTGTAGAAATTGGATAGTGCCAAAAATGACAAAAATGCAAGACCTTAAATACATACTTGAAAAATACAATGGGAATAATCGCTTTATGTGTCCGGGTTGTCAGCAAAAAAAAGAATTTACAAGGTATGTTGATTCTTCTGGTAATTATTTAGCCGATCATGTTGGAAAGTGCAATAGATCGGATAAATGCGGGTATCACTTCACACCTAAACAATATTTTGGGGCCAACGGGATAAAGCAGGACTTTATTCCTTTTACGAAAGTCGGACAGTAAAGAAATGTTTACACTCCCTTTTGATTGGGTGGAAGCAAGTCTGACGAATTACGCGCAAAACTCATTTGCCGTTAACCTACTAAATTATTTTGGAGAAGCTGAGGCAACGCGCCTACTAACATTGTATCAGTGTATTGGGACTTCGTTAAAATATCCCGGAGCAGTTATATTTTGGCAGATAGATCAAAATGGTAATATAAGATCAGGCAAAATAATGAAATACCGGCCTGACTTTCACCGAGAAAAGTTTTTTAAGTGGGTGCATTATAATCTTATCCCAAAACATCAAGAGTTACGCCAGTGCTTTTTTGGACAAAATCTTTTGATTGATAAAACAAAAACCGTATGTGTAACTGAATCGGAAAAAACAGCTATTCTTTGCAGTCATTTTTTGCCAAAATACATTTGGATTGCAGCAGGATCTTTGGACGGATTGAATGAACAGAAAATGCAAGCGTTGAGAGGCCGGACAGTAATTTTATTCCCTGATCTGGGAGCCGGATTTAAAAAAAAATCTAAAAAAACGATATGAAAATAGAAGAAAGTATCAAAGAAAAATGTTAGAGAATCCCTGTTGCTCGAATTGCGGTGGTTTTTCACCTGCTATTGTTCCATGCCCTGCCTATTATTATAACTGTGATTATGAATTGCCAGAGAGTGAGTGCCGAGTTCTTATGACAGGTAATCAAGAAGATCGTTTTATTGATGTAAAAGAAATAAAAAAACATTAAAAATTAATTTTATGAAAAATAGCCAAAAGGTAAATTGTAGTATATGTGGAAGAAGTTTTCGCTCGAGGACTTAAAACTCATGTTAGATTGCAACATGCTTTAAATTTAGCTCCTCAAGTAAAGGAAGAAGAAAATATTGATTATGAAAAATGGCCGAATTTAAACCGATAACATTTGAGGACTTAATAGGGATCAGGAGATTATTATGACAATATCCTGCATGATGAAAAAGCGATTCTTAAATTCACTGATTGGATAAATGAAAAAAGTACAGGCCTGATCTGCCGAATATATTGAAGGATTTTTGCACTTTTATTTTATATGGCGGTAAAACAGAGAGTGAGCTGGAGGCCGAGGATGAAGAAGGACTTGGTGAGATAATTAACGGGACTTAGGTTAAAAGATAAGTGGATTCAAGTCAAAGAATAAACGGACTTAAGTCAGCAAAAGCAATTTTATCAATTTTAATTGCAATTTTCGCAATTTTCCCCTCTGAGCACTTTTTAAAAACAGTCAAAAAAGAGTTGCAATAATTGATTTTCCGAATTTGAAAAAATGACCCCACCCGAACAATTAAAGTTTAATTTTCACTAGCTATGGTTAGAAATTGACTTTTTCAAAGAAGGGGATTAAGATTTCAGATAACAAGGTAACGCCTTCTTTTAATATTAAACAAAGTGCTATAAATAATGCTGAATAGATGATCGCATAGGAGTATTTACTTTCCTTAATTTCGGTTTCTAAATTTATTTTACCAAACATTGATTGAATAATGAAGCCTGAGCATAGATTAATTACTAAAACACCTGCCAATATAATGAATGCTGAAAGCGAAATAAATTTAAATGCCTCCGAGTAAAAGGAGCTATTAGCATTACGAGTTGCAATTTTTAAAGTAGTGGAAATAGCCGGTACAGCGCCTGAAATTAAAATCCCTACACCGATTATTGTGCCAAAAATAAGTAATGGAAAAAATAAATTTTCATTCCATTTCAACTGAAATTTATTTAGTAACCTGTTTTTAAAAACCAAAATTGAAATGTAAATAGCTACAATGCCAATTAGAGTGAACTTAGGGAGGTAGTTAAAGCGACTTTTAATAATGTTTCTGTTTCCATAATTTTAATTTAAGTAAATTGACCAAAGATTTAAATTGTCTACATCCGGGGAAAGCACACCAATAGGGAACGCCCGGAGCTGTTGTTTCCCACACATGATAAATTTCATTTTGATATTTAATTCGTAAATCCTTGGCATTGTAATTAGGAATATTAACCGCTATTATTGCGTGCTTATAATATTGCTGGCGAGCAAAACGGTTTTATAGCCAAATTTATTTAATATTTTATATAGAAATAAGGATCGCGTATCGCAATGGCCTTTAAAATTAACCATAAACTCAACAGGCGTTTGAACACCATTTGAAACATAGGGTTTGCAATCGCATCCTGTCAAAAGCAAATCCTTTACTGTTTTATCCGTTGTCACATAAGGATTGCACGCGCTTGGTAAAACTAAGGCATAAGGAATGTCTTGAATACAAGAAACAATGAGATCTGCAAACTCTTTGCTCCGAGGAGCGTAGTTATTTACAAGCCTTAAGCTATCAAACTCTTGATATATTAAATCAAGTTTATTTGCATCATGCTTGTTAAGCAACGAATACAGAAAGTTAAAATCAGGAGCGTTATATTGAGATTGATTGAAGTTTTTGCTTTCAAAATAATCAGATGCAAACACCTTTATATCACAGTTGTGAATTTTATTTTTGTAGTCTGGCCAAGTACGGTGGTGTGAAATAATCAAGTTGTTACTTAAGGTGTCGGTGGTTTCAATTGTTTCGTTTTGATGAGTGTAATTATTTCTTTTAATGGAATTGCTCTTTTTTAAGCCACTGTTTAAAAAAGAAATAAAGGCTCCGAACAATCCGAGCAAAAACAATAAAGAAAAACCTCTAACTACCCATTTAAAAATTGATGAAGCAACAGAGTTGTTATTAATAAATAGGAAGAAACAGACCGCCAGTAATCCAAGAACCAACAACGCTTTCCAGCCTATTGTTAGAATTAAGGCGAATAAAAAAAGCAAGGCTAAAAGCCAAATAGAATAATTGCCTAGTAACAAGCCTGGATTTATTTCAATATTTTCTTTGAATTCCCATTTGCTCCAGTATGTTGAGCAATCTTGGTTGTAGAATTGAGATCGAATATATCTTTTACTCCATCGGTCTCTGGATTCAGTTTTACCGGTTAATGAATCTTGAAGACATTTTTCAGGTTCAACAACTGGTGGTAAAATAATTTCAACTTCAACTTGTTCAGTGGTTTCATCTAAAATGTATCCTTGTATTTCGGCTACTTATTCTACCAAAGCGTTGATTTGGCTCTGATACAATTTTATCCAGAATAATATCTTTGGAGTTTTGCTTGCCGTTAAGATTTTTACGGAATAAGATACTTCTTTAAAATCGGCTGTTTTATAATGAACTAAAATTGGTGAAGGAAGTTTTGTAATGGTGGGACGATTTCTTTAAACTCTTCAAATTCGCCAACATCATTTTTTTTGAATATCAGTTACCCTTATTTCAGCTTCATATACATTTAAGTTAAAAAGGTCAGTTGGACTATTCGAAGTAAGTAAGCTGTCTGCTTCTGCCCAATATTTGCCACGTAGCGTACCTTTTATGAACGTCTTCCTAGGATGTTTTATTTCAATGAATTCAGTTGCCACTGTTATAAATTAAGTCAATGAGGTCTTTCTCCTCTTTAAAGATTTTATTTTCTTGTAACGGCTTCGTATTGTATGGGGGATTTTAAAAGTTTCTTTGAAAACAATTGTTTTACCTGTTGTAGCATACATTATGTTTTTGTAATTTAGTTTAAATTGATTATAATTTTCCTCAATAAGATTTTTATCGTTCCTTGTTTTTTTAATATAATAAATGTCGTTTTCCGCAATGAAATATTTTATTGCAGCGGGTAAAAGAAAAAGAAATATGCAGGCTAGCGTTATAAACCAGGCTATTGGCAGTTTATTGGATTCCTTTATTCGTTCAATAAAAAGTCTGATTTTGAAACTATTTTTTTGCGTGATCTAATTCTATGTTAATACGGGTATTGTCGGCTTTATAATAGTTTTTAGCTTCTCATCGTAATCGCTTAGTATTTTAACTCTTTTTCTTTGAATTTTTCATTTAGTAAAGGCGACAGGAGGCATGACTCTATTGGTTTTGATATAATAACAGCTATCAGAATTAAAAAGAAAATACGAATTGCTAAAGAAACTACTAATGCTTTTTCATTCCTAATATGAGGCAATGGGTTTTTGCTTAAGGTGCCCAACAAAACCAAATAGATATTAGAAACCATCCAACTAAAAAAAAGAGCGAAGGGGATAGAGATGTAGATAGTATTAAAGAGATGGTAAAAGGTTATTAGCCCAGAAAAAAAGCAAAGTGAACCAATGACTAAAACAAATGAGCCAACTTTTTTAAATCGGTCTTTTATTTTTTGGTCACATTGTTTTATAACAATATAATCGGAACCTGATAGTTTCCAAAGAAATTCATCCATTATCGCTATTTTATATAGTCTGAGAGATTATCGTCTATATTTTTCTTTTGTTCTTTTTCCATTTTTCAATAGCGTAGTCGCTTAGTTCCTTTTGACTGGCAAGTAATTTAGCTTCTTCCTCCAATATTTTCTTTGCTTGGTGATTTATGACTAAATCTCTTTGTTGACCCTCTTTATCTTTATAATAATCGTATTGAACTTCAATTCCACTTTCGGCTTTCAGGGTTTCTTTGATGTTCTCTTCGAGAAAATCGTATGGCCCTTTTATTAACATCAATTTAAAGAAGATGGGGGTTAATTCAATTGCCATGAACAAGAGCGTAATAAATAGAGAAATCATTCCGCCTGCTACATCAGGTCTATGACAAATTCGAATTCTTTCCAATAGTCCGTCTAAACCTGCTGCTACTTGTTCGGTTTTACTTAACTCTGTTTTTATTTTTTGTTGCCATTCATCTCTTTCTTTCGTTTTATCATTAATTATAAGAATGTTTTTGGCTTTTAGCTCATTTAATTCATTTTGAATTCTGTCCAAACTTGTCCTAATAGATTTAGCCGCTGGGCCGTCCCCCTCCTTACCCGAGCCGACTTTCCCTTGAATTTCCGTATTTAATTTATCTTGCTCAATGTCTCTTAATTTAGTTTTTTCTTGAATCTCAATTTCTCTTTTATTTATTTCCGTTTGGGCGGCATCGGCAAATGGTTTATAGTTTTTTTCAACCTTAGTTTTGTAATCTGCCTGTTGTTGCAATTGCTCTTCGTGCAATTTGACATCAATTTCAGTTTTAAACATCCTAATTTCGACGGGCTTGGAAATTGTTAATGCTATTATCATTCCCATTATGATACGAGGTAAAGCACTTTTGAATTCTTGTGCAGTAATGGCTTCTGTTCCGTCACCTTTTCCTGTACTTGTTACAATAAATCTATCTAAGTTGAAAATAATTAAGCCCCATATTAATCCAAAATTGATGATAAAACCGTTTTGAAATCAAGATGATGGGTTTAGTGGTTTCGCGACAATTGTCCTTACTTTTGTTTGAAATTAACTATTTCAGTGGCCTACATCTGAATTGTGTCAACCCAATCTATGTTTTGATTTGCGAGAACTATTGAATCCAAAGCAGAACCTTTTGGTTCGAATATTGTATAAAACGCATAGCCGCCTGCTAAAGCTGCCATTGCTCCTGTTGCAATTACAATACCACCCATACAAACGTATTTAATTTGGTCCGAATATGTACTTCTTTCCAGGATATATTGGTCGGCGCCAGAGGCTTTCCAAAAAAGTCTCATTAATCGAGTAGGCTTAGGTGTTTCATAAAAATTACGTTTCATAATTACAGTTATTAAATTGTTTTTAATTCAGCTATTATTTCGTCAGTATTAATTTGTAATGTCGGTTTGATTATTTTCAATTCGGGTTTCTTAATTTGCGGGGCTGCCAATTCTTTAATTGAAATCTGTTTTGAAGTATTGAGTATTGCTTTTCTTTTAATTAAAGTAGAAATTATTTCTTTTTCCCATATTAAATCTATTTTTTTAAAATTAATCTTTTTGAAATAGTTTTTTTATATCCATGAACAACGATTTTTATTGTGGAAGGTAAATCGGTATTTTTAATTACCAATTCTCCAGAGGTATTTGCTATTCCTAAATTAGAAATAGTAACTAAATAAGCATTTCAACATTCATGTAATTTTATTGAGTTCTTTGTCCAGGATCAAAACAATATCAGAATGAAAATCAATTTTTAACTCATGAAGCTTGAAGTATTTTATTACCGCATACCGGAAGGGAAGTAGAAGCAAGCCGATTAGTTTATTTGTAAGAAAAAAGCGCATCATTGAGTTTTTAAGATTTTTAAGCACCATTTAATCAAATAGTAAAGAATACGTGCGGGGTAAACCAGTAGGAAAATACCATAGCAAAAGCCCGCGTAAATTGTTCTAATATATTTTTCCTTATCGTAAATTTGTGAATTGTGCGCCCAAACAAATTCTTGATATTGTTCAAATGATTGATAACCATGTTCCGTTGCTAAACTCTCTAAATCAGAAGACTCTTGATTTATGTGTATTATATTCGTTAACTGTTGTTCTGAATAATAATTACCTATTACAATGACAAAAGCAAAAATTGCCGTTAATGATAACGCGAGGATTATTTCTTTAGCGATAAATTTTTTTGTCTTTAAAGTTGGGCGTAATATTGAATTAAGTATCGTCTCAATTGAAGGCTTAGCTATTTGAGTTTCTTCAACTACTTTATCAGAATTTGGTTCTGTCTTTATTGAAGTTATTATTAAATATGGGCTCGGAAATGTTTTTTGGTTTATTACCCCATTTTAAACATATTTTCCAGGTAAAAACAAGCGCTATAAAACACACAAGAGGTACTGCGCCACCACCACTTTTCCAACCCATAATCTCGTCCACGATTACTTTAATCGACAATTCGATTAAAGTTAAAATAACGGCGAGTAGAATAAACCAAACCTTTCTCACTAAGTAAATATATGTTTTTCTTTGGAAGCGACAAATTAGTGTTTTGAGAGGAGTAATTTGATGTCTTTTTCATCTAAATCAAGCCTTATGCCGAGTTTTTCTACTAGTAATTTCTTTATTTCCTTGGGCATAATTCCATATTCTCTAAGGTAGGACGCCGCTCGCCTTACATTATAATAAACTCGCCGTTCGGCTTGCTCAATAACATCTAACAGGTTATTGAATTTTAATTCCTCCTCGGTGTAGCCTTCGTTTTTGAGTAATAAAAGATCCAAATCTGTATAATTATTTGGAAGTATGATGGTTCTTAGTACACTGCTATTATAAAAAAATACCGTCTTTGCTTTTACCTGAACTGCTCCAAAACGTAAGGCTTCATCGTAAAATTCTACAACAATTTCTTCAGAATAATGATGTTCTATTATGCTAAAAAGATTTCTGAAGAGTAAAGTTGCTTTTGCCGTTCCTTTGGTTTCGCATTTAAAACTAAACACCGCACCCGGTATGGCGAGCGTTACATTTCCATCAACCTAGCGTTATTTCCCAAGTATCCTTAATTAGACGTACGTGGTTACCTTTATAAATTCCTTTTAACAATCCTAAGGTGTTTCTAAAAATCTTTGTTTTACATCTGAATGAAATCATTTTTTATATTTTTAGTTTTATATTCAAAAGTGGGGAAACAAAGGTGACTTAGTATTTTCAATTAAATCGAATTTATATTTTAACAAAATCGTAAGTGACTGAAAAATAAGCTTTGTACCAATTAACAGGCAATGCCTCAAAACCTGTTCATTGCAATAAACACTTGTTATTTCTCACTAACAATTTATCTTGTTTTAATTAGTACAACATAATCCGATACTGTTTTAATTTTTTCAACCAGTGATTTTGTGGCAATAGATTTTTCATGGGGTAAAACTAATTTACAAGGCAATGTTTCAGCCAGTGTATTTAAGTATGCGGATTTAATTGCATAAGAAACATTTTCTCAATTGTAAGCTTCGCGTTTACAATGCCAATAATGTTTCCCTTATTGTCAAATAATGGCCCTCCGCTATTTCCGGGTTGAATCGGAACTGATATCTGATAGGTTGTTATGTTACCTTGAAAACCCGATCTAGCACTGATTTTTCCATCGGTAAATTTTATTTCATCACCCATGTTCCCTAAGGCCATCGGATATCCAAGAGCGAAAACTGAACTGCCAACATCACTTACTTTGTTTTTAAAACTGTAAGGTATTTTTTTAAAGTGTTTAAATGCGGCGTCATCAATTTTAATTATAGCGAGGTCATTCGTTTTGTCGTACGAAATAACTTTCGCTTTATATGTTTTCTTAGTGCCGTTAACCAAAAAACAGACTTCTATTTGTTTAGTATCATGAATTACATGATAGTTTGTTGCAATTACCCCGCTGGTATCAATAAAAAACCACTGCCATTCCGGTCCACCCATCATTGAGTGTTGTTAATTCACCCATATCATTCATGTTTTCTTTGATAATGAAATTTTTGAATATGGCCTCTGATTTTCCGCCAACCGTAAATCCAATCCCATTGCCTTTAAATGAAACAAATGGTTCACTGAATACGATTTCACCATTAACTGCATATTGCATATTGTCGTTATACATACTTATCTTAATTATGTTTTGAGATATATCCGGATTTATATAGGATGATTTTGTGATTCTTCCTCCGTAATGTAAACCATCAATTACATGTCCTATTCTATATTCACCGATAGCTGAAATGTAGAAATAGGCGTAATTATCCCAATCTAAAAACGCGTACTGAATTCCGTGCAAGGAAGTTTTATCGCCACCTTTAAACGTAACATTCGTTTCAACCGAAAAATTATTCGTTAATTTAATCGGATGAAAGATTTTAGATGATACCCCGGCATCTGTCTTGTTGGTAATATTATACCCTTCATCAGGAATAATTTGTGCTTTTAAATTTTCATTCTCATCAATATCCCATTTGTTTTCATTTTTTTCATTAGTTAATGCATCAAAGAAAACTTGTTTGCATCTGTTAAACTCATCACACTGAATAAACTTTCCATTTACAAGAACACCTTCTTTGTATTCACTTTTGGTTTTTATATTCCCGTTTTGATGAAATTCCAAACACGTACCATCTAACTTATCGTCTTTATATCTGAGCTCATCATATTTTACACCGTTATCGTAATAGGAAATTGAGGTCTCAAGATTGCAACTGTCCTTAATGTCCCAGGAAAGATTTCCGTTTTCATACCATCCTGTGCTTATTACAGTTTTACCATCGGAATCCCGGATGGATTCGAAATGTATTTTTCCTGATTTGTAATAACCAATCGTTTTCCCTACAAATATTGAATTGGCGTCAATCATCTTGTTGATTGATTTAGTTCCTTCAATGTATGATTGTAACTCGCCGGTAATATAATAGTCGTAGATAGGACCGTACTGCTTCCCGCATTCATCAACTGTAAACAATCTGTAAAACGAAGCTCCGGAATCGGATTTAAGCCCCAACCAATCCGCATCGTAAAAATATTTCTCTAGTTTTTGAGCCTGCGCAAATATTCCTGTTAGTAGGAATAGTGTTGCTAGAATTATTGTCTTTTTCATGTGTCGGATTATTTAGAGTTTAAATTTATTTTCTTTGCAAACTATTAAGATTTTATTTCATGGAATCTATTATTGAATAATTTGAATTTCATCCCACAAATTTTGAAAACATACCCATTTTCCATTTTTCCCATAGCAGTGATATCTTCTTCGATGGTATGAACTGATCCATTCGTTGCATACGCAATGTCAAGGTAATTTGTATTTACCGCCTTGTTAATTCCGCATATCACAACCCTAATTGGAATATTAAGTGCTCTAAGTTTTCCTAAAAGGAACATATCGCAAGGGTCTTCCCAATTGTCTGCAATCAATATAATGTGCTTAATGTTGTTAGGATACTTCTGAGTAGCAAAAAAAATTGCTTCAAGGTCATTTTCTATATGATTTCCTTTTTCCATACTCGACAAAATCTTATCGTGAACCTTTTTAGCATCAAAAGACTCAATGCTCCATATACCCATAGTGTCAAGTTTACCGGATTGATCATTACTCTTCTCGTCGTTGTCATTAAAAAAAACGAATTGCTTAAATGTTCTAAGTCGTTCATTATGCTTAGCCCAAACCAATAGTTGAACTGTGTAGGGCGACATACTCCCGGTTACGTCAGCTACGCACAACATTTCCTTCCATTTCGTGTTTCTTATTAATATTTTAAGTAATGTTGAGTCCTTTAATTTTTCTTTTCCCGCAAGAATCTTTTCAAAATATAGTCTTTCAGTTTCTTTAGGTATTAATGGGCGAAAATAAATCACAAAACCATGAAAGTAATTCTTTAAGTCTGCTTGATTTTTAACGCCAATCTGCTTTACAACTCTCCATATAATTGTTTTGTGCTTAAATGCGTTTGGACAGCTCATAAACAATTCTATCAAACGTTTTCTGTTTAATTCAGTGAAATCTTCACCTTTTGGATAATCTGTATAAACTAAATCAATTTCAGTTATTGTTTCCTGATTTAGCGACTCAGGCACCTTAGTGTTTTCGATTTTGTAATCACCTGGTTGAAGACGGATCGATTGGAATTTAAAGCCGTTCTTAGCTACTTCGTATTTATCAATGTAGATGCTGTCTTTAAACTTCACCTGCATATTCATTAAAGTTTGTGCATTTATCGCACAACTAAAAAGAAAAGCAATTAAAATAATAATTTGAGGAATACAATATAAAACACAATCTTGTTTTAATGTGTCTTTGTCGATGGGTTTGTTATGTCTGTTCATGATTGCTTTTATTAATTGGTTTCATCAATTAATAATTAAGGCTTGAAAAGGTAACCATAGAATTGCTGCTTCGACACAACGCTTCATATATCAGATGATTACACTGATAAAATTACTGCAAGAAGGTTTAATGATTGCCTAATACAATTTTGCTTTAGTGCCATTGAATGTGCAAAGGACTTTCTCTCCCGGAGTTTCAGGTTTTAATGTGAATTCAGAAACGGGTAGTGTTATTTGATAGGTTACTTTATCCTTTGCAAATGAAATTTTATACTTTGTAATTTTATTATCTATTTGTAGTTTATACTTTTCTTCCTCTACAATAATAAAGTACATATTCTTAAAGGAGTGGATAGAACCATCATCATTAAAATAAATCATTTCAAATTTGTTTTCTGCAATTTTTCTGATAGCACACATAGCTTTACTAATGTTACCATAACCTTTAAATTTTACAATCAAATTCCAAATACCTTCAGATGGATGAAGCGATTTTAAATTAGATTTGAAATGTCTTTCGTAAGTACTCCTGGTTATTTTTGAATTAGGGCTTGAACTAAATAATTTAAAATCATTAGCGGTTTTTTTTTATTGTATCCGTTCTTGTAACAACAGAATCAGATACAGGACTTACACTGTTAGCGCTAATTCTACCGGGCTTAACATCATTTGCAGGCGATTCTTGCCCAAAAATTTCATGTAATTGATCAATATGTAATTCGGATGTTAGGAATTGAGACCGCCAAAATTATTGAGCTAACAATTACAAGGATAAAAACACTTACATACTTAAACTTATTTTGTTTTTCTATTTTGCTAAATGAATATGCTATCTCCAATTTTTTTAGCCTTTCTTTTAATTCTTTTCGCTCTAATAGAATTATTGCACTTCTTATTTCAGCCTCATTTAATTCAAAGTCATTAATTTTATCTAAATTTTCAAGTTGCTTTTTTAATTTATCCCTCTCCAATTGGGTAATTCCTTTTTGTGTTGCATTTAGGAAAGTTAAGTGCTCTAAAAATACTTTATTCTGAGAGGTTCTAAACCATTCAATAATTCCTGAACCATTACCTTTAAAAGCAAGTTCGGCCAATTGTTCAATGATTTCATTTGTTTTATTTTTAAATTCAGGGAGTTTTTCCGAAAGATTATGTAGGTCGAGGAATTGGTGCAGCGTTATACTTTCATCTTTAGCAATAATTACTTCAAGAAATTTGACTAAAACTTTTGATACCCCTCTTCATTTAATAATAGCAACTTAAGCGCGTTCTTCCCGTTCGGTTAGTACTTTGTGAATTACTAAATTAAGTATGTTTAATTCGTTGTTCACTATTTCTTTTTAAGCAAATCAAAACAATTTCTTTTAATTTCTTCTGACAACGTGCTTTTGATTTTTCACATTGTCGGCATTGGAATATTCAAGGTCGTAGGCTATTTTCCATGGAATTGTTTTCATAGAAAAATCGTTTTAAAATTTCATAGCATTTTCCACCAAGCGATTTCAGCATTTCCAAACCTTTCAATATAGCATTCATTCTATCATCACTTTCAATTTCTTCTGGTTCATACCAATCGGTAATCCTCTCATCAAATTCTTCTGAGTATTGCGAATGTTTTTCTGAACGTTTCAATCTAACTAAAATTTGGTTTCTACAAATTGAATTTAGATAGGTTTGAATAGAGCACGTTAAAGTGAAGTTCCCGCTCAATACCTTCTCCCGAAAATATATTATTGCTTCGTGGTAAATATCTATATTCAATTCATCGTTATAGTTAATTTTCTTCATAAAATTGAGACAATACACCCGATGCTTTATGTAAAGCGCATCAAAATTACCGGCATCCTCTCTTAAAAGCCTAATCATTTCCTCATCGGAAACAGTTTTAGAATTAGTGTTTGCATTTGCCATTATTACTCGAGAAAATTATAGCTAAATATATAACTTTTTAATATCCTTAAAGTAACAATTCATCCATTTGTACAATTAATAAATGTTTCTCGAAAAGGTAACCGTTGTAACCTTTCCCAATATTTAGCGTTCTAACTCAATTAATTCGTAATTATGATAATAAATTACTTGTTAAACTTATCCCTATATGAAGCCACTACACTAATTGTGTTGGGACGGCTGATAAAATTGATACCATCAATTTTATCAATCAATTTCTTCAGTTTTTTCAACCTCTACCTCTCAAAACCTTTGAAATTGGGGACAATGGAATGTCCAAAACAGTTGAAATAGTTGAAATGACAATCAACTAATTCAGTAATAAGAGTGAACTTCGGCTTGCTCCAACTCCTTTGCTTTTTAAAGAATTTATAGCGTTATTTAAATTAAAAAAATTCCATGGCAAGAGATCACATTAAGGAAATTAAGGAACTTAAAACTCGAGAAGAATTTGACAAATTTTGGGCGATAACTCAAAAATTAGGGAAAATAAAACTTTCAATAGAAAGCATTTCCAGTTTGCAGGACGATGCAAGATTAGAGGTTTCGAAATATATTCCAGTTGCACTTGTTGCAACTATTGAATCAATAGTACGTTCTACAATAAAAAAAATGATTGATGCTGATGATACCTATTTAGAGAAATCTAAACAATTATTCGAATCTAATAGCCCGAAAATAAATTTTGATATTTTGGTTCATTTAAAAAAGAGGGAATTTACAATTGGTGAATTGATATCGCATCAAATCCCCTTTAGTAAATTTACCCACATCACTGGCGCTTTTAATACAATGCTAGGGACAGAATTATTTACTGCGCTAACTAATTATACGACCGATGATTTTTATCTCGGTAAAAAAAGCAACGCTGAAGAATTCGTTAAAAATTCCGATCAGATAAAAAAAGATATAATTAGTCTTTATGAAAAAGAAATATTATTTGCCATGAAACCGCCGATGATTTACTTATTTCAAAAGATGAACTTTTAGTTTATTTTAATAGCTGTAATTTGTTTCTAACCCAAGTCCACAATTATATTTACGATAAGTTATATCCAGTAGGAGACGAGATTCAAAAAGGCAAGGAGGCTAAAGCAAATTTTGAGAAAATTGAATTGGAGTTAACTCAATTTATTGATAAAATAAAGGAAAACCCTATGATTTATCTTGGCATTGAAGCAGATATTGGTGGCTTTTTAAGGTCTCATAAATGTTGGCTGGAATACAGAGATAGTTATGTAAAATCTTTGTTTTATAGAGTTGAAGAAACAGATGAATATAACTCACTCCTATTATGAGGATTTAACAATTATGACACAAGAAAGACTTGATGATTTAAAAACTTGACTTTGATAATGAGGAATTTAGATAAAATGTATTTATTTCTTAACTTGCTCACTAATATAATTTTTTTGAGATTTTAATATGTCAAAAAGCTTTAAATCACCATTACAAGCGCTAAATAATACTTTCCGGAGAATGCCGGTGGTTGTTGAAGACATTAATGTTTTTGTCAAGCATTTATCAGAATTTATTGGCAACATTAATGAAAAAGAGAGTGAAGAATTTGCTAAAGGTCAATTAACTCAATTTCTATACGACACATTTTATCATAATAAGAACAAAATAAATACAAAAGGACGAATTGACCTAGCAATCTACGAAGACAAAACCCCAATTGTTATAATTGAATGTAAAAGGCCGAAACCAAACGATCCTGACATGATTAGTTTAGGGAATCTCAACGCTAAGGCATTTCACGAACTAATTCTATATTATCTAAGAGAAAGGATTGAACACGGCAACACCAATATAAAACACCTAATTGCCACAAATATGTATGAGTGGTTTGTGTTTGATGAAAAAGACTTTGATAGGATATTTTTTGGCAATACTACTTTAAAAAAAGATTATGAAACTTTCGCAAGAGAGAATAAAAATACTGACCATTTTTATAAAAGCATAGCTAAAGTTTTTCTTGAAAAAGAAAAACCACAATTTGAATTTGCACATTTTGGATTTAAGAAATTACAAGAAACTACTTAACTCACCAGAAAAAGCAAAAACTGATGAAGAGAAAGAAAATAGAGGGTTCTTAGAGGGCTTTACAAATTTCTTTCTCCACAGCATTTACTAAAGCAACAATTAGAAAACGATAGCAATTCCCTTAACAAAGATTTTTACTACGAATTACTTCATATAATTGGATTGGAAGAAGTAAAAGAGGGCGGAAAAAAAGTCATTCAAAGAAAACCAAATGGCAAAAGAGACGAAGGCTCTTTATTGGAAAATGTAATTTTCAATATCGAACAAACCGACAGGCTTAGAAAACTTCAAAATCCTTCTTCCTTTGGAGATACACCCGCAGAACAATTATTCTCAGTTGCGCTAGAATTATGTATTTCTTGGGTTGATCGAATTTTGTTTTTAAAACTATTAGAACAACAGTTAGTTCGTTATCATAAAAACAATGATTACCTTTTCTTAAACATTAAAAAATTCCTGACTTCGATGCACTCAGGCATGTTTTCTTTTCAGTACTCAAAGAAAACAGATGACCGCCAAGGGAAATGGAAAACAGTATTTGAAAAAAACACCATATTTAAATAGTTCTTTATTTGAACCAAATTCGTTAGAAGATGATGTAATGGGTATTGAAGGTCTCGATAGCCACTTAGAACTTGAAATATTTAAAGGCACCAAAATATTAGTTGGCAATAAACCAGCTAAAGGAAATATCCCAACTTTAGAATATCTTTTTAAGTTTCTGGATGCTTATAATTTTGCTTCTGAGGGCGCAGACGAAGAACAAGAAGATCGTAAAGCATTAATAAATGCCGCCGTTCTCGGGTTAATATTTGAGAAAATTAACGGTTACAAAGATGGTTCGTTTTTACGCCGGGCTTTATCACAATGTATATGTGCCGTGAAACATTACGAAAAACCGTACTTGATAAATTCAATGAAAAATATAAATGGAAATGTGAGGCAATAGAAGACCTGTATAATCACTTAAAAAGAAACACAAAAGACATATTAGAATACAACGAGTTAATTAACGATTTAAAAATTTGCGATCCTGCCGTTGGCTCCGGTCACTTTTTAGTTTCCGCATTAAATGAACTCATAGCAATAAAGAGTGAATTAGGTATTCTTGCAGATTATGCAGGCAAAACGCTTCCCGTAAAAGTAACCGTTGAAAATGACGAACTAATTGTTATTTACGGCGAGCAAATTTATGAATACTCAACCCCTACTTCTAAATCTTCTGAAAGCGAAATACAACGTATTCAAAAAGCGTTATTCCACGAAAAAGAATTAATAATTGAACATTGCTTGTTTGGTGTTGACCTTAATGGTAATTCGGTAAAAATTTGCCGGTTGCGTTTGTGGATTGAATTATTAAAGAACGCATACTATACCAAGGAAAGCAATTACCAGGAGTTAGAAACGCTTCCTAATATTGATATTAATATTAAACGCGGCAACTCTTTAATGAGCCGTTTTGATTTAAACTCTGATTTAAGTACAGTTTTTAAACAACAAAAGTTTTATTACAACACCTATCGTTTAGCAGTAGAAAGTTATAAAACAGCGCCGAGCAAAAAAGCAAAGCAAGACCTCATGTCGTTCATTAACGAAATAAAGGAGCAATTCAAAACCGTTTTTTATAGCAACGATCCGCTACAAAAAAAACTAAATCTATTTCAAGGTCAGAGATTATTGTTGAATGAGGACATGGATTTATTCGGTAAAAAAATACGCAACGAAAACGAAGTAGTAACTGAAAAGAAGCGCTTGGATATTTTGATTGAACAGATTACCCAACAAATTAAAGATATAAAAGAGAATAAAACTTATATCAATGCTTTTGAGTGGCGTTTTGAATTTCCAGAAGTGTTGAATAGCGGAGGTGATTTTGAAGGCTTTGACGTTATTATTGCTAATCCACCCTACATTCAACACAGGAATTGGCTCACATTAGTAATTACCTTAAAGAAAATTACAAAGTTTATTCAGGAACCTCCGATATTAGTTCTTATTTCTTTGAGAAATTTATTAGTATTTTGAAGCCTAAAGGAATGATCAGCGTTATTAACTCTAACAAATTTTTTAATACTGAATATGGCAAAAATTTGCGCTCATTTCTTTCTGATTACAATTTTTTATCTATTATTAATCTTGAACAGGTTCCTGTCTTTGAAGAGGCATTGGTGTCAAATGCAATTTTTTTAATTACAAAAGAAGCTCCTGCCCCTAACTTTAAATATATAAAGTTCTTCAAAGAGGAAGTTTTGTCATTAGAAAATATAAAAGAGCTTAATAAAAGAAAAGCTATTATTAGTCAAGCAGAGTTAAAAAATAGCTCTTGGTTATTCAATGATAATAATTCAAATGAAATAATTAATAAAATTAAAGCAAAGGGAAAACCTCTTGATGAGATTGATACATTAGACATTAAAAGAGGTATAACAACAGGTTTCGATGATGCATTTATTTTAGATAAAATCGCCAAAAACGAATTAATTAAAAGTGAAGCGCAAATAAAAGACGTTATAAAACCATTGCTAAGAGGCAAAGACATAAATAAATATATTATAAAATCAGCCGATTTAAGTTTATTATTTATTCCATGGCACTTCCCCCTCCACAAAGATGAATCAATAAATGTGAGTTCTGAGAAAGCAGAGAAAGCATTAAGCAACAGCTTTCCAACTTTATATAAGCACCTTATGGGTTACAAAAATAAACTTAGTGACCGAAATAAAGCTGAAACAGGAATAAGATACGAATGGTACGCCCTACAAAGATGTGCAAACACTTATTATGAAGATTTTAATAAAGATAAAATTGCGTGGGGTTTGATTTCTGGCCATTGGGGCTTTGCTCTTGATGAAAAAAAACACTTTCTTACAAGCGCGTCTTTCTTTCTAACTTCTAAAGTTATACCCTTAAAATTTTTACTTGCGTTATTTAACAGCAACCTTTATAGATATTATTTCATTAAAGTCGGTGAATATACCGCTGGCGGAGCTTATGTATTAAAAAAGACTTCAATAGAGAAATTCATAATCCCAACAATTAGTACACAGGATCAAAAACCTTATATTGCCTTAATAGACAAAATCCTAACCGCTAAACAAGAAAATAAAGATACTTCCGCTTACGAAAAAAAGATTGATAGTCTTGTTTATAATCTTTTCGGCTTATCTGAAGAAGAAATCAAAATAACTGAGCAACCCGAAAATGCTTAGTGTAAATTCATGAAAGATAGATTAAAAGTTTCCTAATGTGTTACAACATTTCAAACTCAACTAAAGAAGAAAAGCAATTAGAGAAGGCTCTAAGCGCAACCTATCCTAAGAAATTAGGGCAATTAAAGATTCGTTTTTCTGCATCAGGATTTTCACATCCGGATTGGCCTGTTCTTACAACTGATCAGCCAAATGAATTTCAGCTATTCAATTGGGGTTTAATTCCTAAATGGACTCCAAATAGCGATTTAGCGAAACAATTTGCACGCAACAATCTAAATTCAAAATCGGAAACCATTTTTGAATTAAAGTCGTTTAAAGATCCAATTAAAACTAAGCGATGTATAATACCAGTTACCGGTTTTTTCGAGTGGAGGGATATTAATAAAAATAAATATCCATACCTTATTCAATTGAGAGATCAGGAAATATTTAGTTTGGCAGGTATTTATGATGAATGGGTAAATAAAGATTCAGGTGAAGTAATAAATACATTCAGTATAACAACCACAGAAGCAAATCCCTTAATGGCAAAAATTCATAATTTAAAATTAAGGATGCCTTGTATTTTGCCAAGCGGAACTGAGAAGGAATGGTTGCGAGGTGATTTAAAGGAAGAAGAGATAAAGGAGTTAATGAAACCAATTCGTGATTCTCTAATGACTGCACACACTATAAGCAAACGTATTACAAGCCGTAAAGATAACCCCAATTCTCCAGAGACACTCGAGCCATTTAAATATCCGGAATTAGATTTACTTGATAATTAATTCGATTACCCTTGTATAAAACTCTCAATCTGTATAATAAATAATTTCTTGTTTATTTTAACTACTACAGGCTGATCATGTATTAATAGTATATGAGCGAAGTTCATTTTTAAATGTGAATATGCCCTCCATTTTTTATAGGCAGAATAATCCATTTTTACTTTCTCATATCTACGCACTAATTTATCTGTACTTAATCTGAATGTCATACTATTGTTGCTTTCAGCTTCAACCAATATCGAGAATTTTGCATTTGGGTATTCTAGTAAATCTTTATTCAATTCAGCTTGTTCTGAATTCTCAAAAATTACTCCAATAAATGGAGGTTTGCCTTCCGGTAATTTAAAAAATAGTTCCATAACAAAAACAACAAAAGAGTGGACTTTAAAGTTAGGTTAAGGTTCAGGTTTATGTTGCTACAAATTATAGCAATAACGAAAAATTACTAAATTTAATAAACCCGTAAGGATGCAAGACATTCGCCAAACTTGCTATTTTCACAAGATTGATACACTTTTATAGCGCCTATAACGGAGTTATGGGCAAGTTTTAGACAGGCGCCTCATTTAACAAAATCGTTTGACATTAATTAATATATTTACTACTCAAAACCAAAATTCATGAAAAAAGCAATTATTTTCCTTGAACTATTTATCGTTAGTTCTTTACTCGCTTGTAACAATAATGCTGACAAAAACATTGACAGCCATCTAAATCAAACAGCAAGCTTGACATTAAGCGAAATTGTTGCTGACTTCACGAAGACTTTTCAAGGTACAATTAATAATAAGTATGAAATTGAAATGACTTTAACCAAAAAAGGTTCAAATATTACTGGCGCTTATAAATACACAACACAAAATAGCTCGCTGACACTTAAAGGAACTATTGACGCAAGTGGTAATTTAAATTTAAATGAGTTTAATTCGAAAGGCAGCATTACAGGTTTTTTTAAAGGTAAGTTGGCGGGCTCTTCAATTTCTGGAACATGGGAAAAACCTGATGGAAGCAAATCGTTTCCTTTTAAAGTTAGTGAACAGAGTGCGGCAAAATCTTCTCCATCTTGGGCAGGCAAATACGTTGACGAATTTGGTCGTATTTTAACAATATCAACGCCAAAAACTGACGGTGAAATTAATTTTTCTGTTGTACTTGCGAACGCTAATTGTGAAGAAGGAGAATTTTCTTGGAAAGTATACCTCGAAAGTGAAAACAAAGCATTTGGCGCTCAAGACGATATTAAAATCCAGCTTGTTCGTGATGACGCTAATACTATAACTATTACCGAAGACAGTCCATTCGGAACCCACGGAGCAAGATGTGGCGATACTGGCGGAACATACAAACGAAAAAATGTTTTCATTCATGCTTTCAAAAAACAGCTATACTTATTAAGCAATTCCCAATATTTATATGAAGTTAGATGAAGCAACTGTTATTGTTTTAAATTTAATCAACGATAATTCAATAGAAAACTCCGATGCAAACGCTGTCAATACATATGGTGTTGTAAATAGTGAGCTACACAGTTTATGGCCTAAAAGGAATTAAAAGAACCGATGAGATAATAAAATATCTACTGGAATCCGATATGGTAAAAAATATTACGATTGGAAATGATAATGATGCTGTCGCTCTAACACCAGGGGGTATTTTATTTATTATCCAAAACAAAAGTTTAGAAAAATCCCATCTCTCTTTTGTCGTTGCGTTATGGTCTTTGTTCTTTGCCGTATGTAGTTTGGCGGTTACAATGTGTCAAATTAATAATGATAATAGCAAGGGGAACACCTATCATAAACATTATTATTGCAAATAAGAACAATAATAAATCGACAGACACCAAGAAATTTTTTTTATTGACGCACTAAATGCCGAACAAAAACCAGCCCATAACACACGGTGTGGCGACCAGCGGGCGGAAGAAAGTCATCGCGGCGCGCAGAGTTAGTTGTCCGCAAGCGGAATTTTTATTTGCGGCCGCTAAGAAACATTTGTATCTTCATATAAAGGTTTAAGGGTGTAGACGGTTGAGTGTTCCCAAAGCCCGCCGATCGCCAACCGTGAAACCGTTAGGTACAACAGGGGCGGACAATCCTCTGGGAGATTTTTATCGGCAGACAACAAAGTTTTCGTTTTTCAATTTGCGGACACCGACACTCACCAAACTTGTTATTTTCCCAAGATTGACGCACTTTTATACCACTTATAACGGAGTTAGTTGTAACTGGCGTGACAATTCTTCGAGACAAACATTTCGGTTCGACAATTTGACGCCTGACAAATTATTGATACATTTATTAAACCAAACGACACACCTATGAGAGTTGGAGACACAATTTATTTTGCACCAGACCTAAAAGCGGTTGACGTGGACTTTGATAACCAAAAACAAATATTGCTCGGTTTTCAAAGACGATTAGTTGAATATTATTTAAGCCCTTCAAGAATTCTCGACGGACACAAGCAAGCGTTTGCAACAGGTGTTCTTCTTATGACAACAATTGACGCAATTACATATTATTCAATCGGCGGTAACGACAGAATAAAAGATTTCATCAGACAAATTGAAGAAGTTTCTCGATTTGACCAAAACGAACAGAAAAAAATTGCAAAAGGTTTTGACGACTATTTTAGAAACGGACTTATTCACGAAGGACGTATAAAGAATTGCGGCCAATTCTCTTATGATTTCAATTGGTTAATTAATTTTGAGGATGAGTTTTCGTTATCAATCCAAACATTTTACTAACCTGAGGTTGACTCATATTTCAGAAAATACATGAGACAACTAACTGAAGATCCCGCAGTTTATACAGCCTTTATTACGAAGCTCAAAAGACAGTTTAAAACCGGCCATTGACAAAATGAAAGCTCTTTACCGTTAAGATGAGTAGGATTCTTGTTTTTACGGTAATTTTACTATAATATGTTGCTATGAAAATTACAATTAGAGCATAAATATTTTTATTATGACAAAAAAGAGTCTCACTGAAGAAATACATGAATGGATTGGAGAATTAGATTATTGGGAACAAAGTTTAGCTATTAAAATTTTAAGTAAACAAGTTGTCACTGACAGTGATATTAAACTTGCCTACAAGTTTTTTTCGGAAGACCATGGTCTTGTTGAGAAAAAAACATCACAACCAATAATTAAAATAGCCCCTAGTGCCTCTGGAACTGTTGGTGCAGAAGATTTTCTCTTAAGTGAGATAAAGGGAATCAGGGGTGTAAATGCTTTGAAAGAAGATCAATGCATCCCAATTTCCAAAAATCTATCGATCATTTACGGAGATAATGGCGTTGGAAAAAGCGGATACATCAGAATGCTAAATAATGCTTTTCTTTCAAGGGGGGATAAAACCTTGCACAGGAATATTCACTCCACTGTAAAACCTAAAGAAACAAGCTGTGTTTTTAAATTCAAGGACAATTCTAAGGAGTATGAATTGAAATTTCCGGATAATTCTAAAAATCATGAGTTCACTTGTTATTCTGTTTTTGATTCATCAAGCATTACTGCTCATTTGACTGCTGAAAATATTGTTCAGTTTCTACCAAGCGGATTGGAATTTTTTGATACTTTTTCCAATGTAATTACAAGAGTTCAAGAATTACTTGAAAGTGATATTCGCAACAATTCTCCTGAAAATAATTTCATTGATTTCTTTGAACATGACACGACAGTCAAAAGACTTGTTGAGAGTTTAAACGGTTCAACCGATTTAAAAACAATTCAGGAGAAATCAAAGGTATCTACTGAAGAGTCTGCAAAACTTATTTCACTTGAAAAAGTTTAATTGATCTGAAGAAAATAGATGTAGCCAAAAAAGTAAAAAGTTTAAAACGAATTCAAGAACTTTTGGAGAAATTGAAAGATGAATTTAAAAACATAAATGAGTATTTTTCTGATAAATCCATTGTCCTATACAAAAAAACAATTCAGAACTACATAAAGAATAAAGAGCTTTCAGTTAATGAGGGCTTAGCACAATTCAAAACGGAAAATATTGGCAGTATAGGAAGTGATGAATGGAAAGAGTTAATTATAGCTGCAAAATCTTTTGCTGAGATTCAATATGACAATGTTGATTTGTATCCAGATAAAAATGATTATTGTTTATTATGCCATCAGTCGTTAAGCAAAGAAGCTGGACTTCTAATTGATGCGTATTGGAAATATTTAACAAGCAATGCGGAAAAAAACTTAACAGAAATTGCCGATGCAATTGAAGAGCTTAATGATGATTTGAAAGAATTGGATACAAAAGTTATGGTTGAGGAAACAACTTTGCATGAATGGCTTGTAGAAAATTCAGAAAGCACTTTTAAAACATGGAATGCTGAGTTAAAATCTATTGAAGGTTTGAAAAAACAAATCTTGGCAGTTCTTAAATCAAAAAATGGAATACTGAAATAGTTACCAAGCAAGTTTCGCTTAAGTTATTTACTCCGATTGAAAAGTCTATTCAGGATAAAATTTTGGACTTTAATGAAGCAGAGATAAGTAAGAAAATAAAGATTACTGAAAAAGAAATTCATGAATTGAAGGATAAGAAAAAACTTGCAACACTTGTTCCAAAATTCAAGAATATATAAACAAAAAAAAGTGGTCAACAAAAGCAATCACAAAGAGATTCAACACAAGAAAAATTACTCAACAACAGAAAGATTTATTTTCAAAGTTCGTTACAGACGAGTATATTAAAATCTTCAATGATGAATGCGAAAAATTAGATGCTAAATTTGGAATTCAAATTTCCCAAAGAGCACAGAAAGGGAACACCTTTAAGCAACTTGTTTTAGCAGGATGGTCACCAAGCCAAATTTTAAGTGAAGGCGAACAGCGTGCAATATCGTTAGCTGATTTCCTTACTGAAGCCCAAATGGGAACTAAGAATAAAGGAATTATTTTTGATGATCCTGTGAATTCGCTTGACCATGTTAGAAGGCAAACAATTGCGGAACGACTTGTCGTAGAATCCAAAACTCGACAGGTAATTGTTTTCACACATGACATTACCTTTTTACTTGCACTTCAAACTTTATCGGAAGAAAAAGTAGTTGATTGTGTTGTTACAACAATAAGAAAAATTGGAAATGTTCCAGGAGTAATAAATAATTCATTGCCCTGGATTGCCTCAAACGTAAAGGAAAGAGTAAAGAAATTAAACGAAGCAATTCCGGTTTTGAAAACATTAGAAGCAGGAACAGATCCCGATAGCTATTCGGGGGAAGCAAAGAAATGGTGTGGTTTATTACGTGAGACGTGGGAAAGAAGCATTGAGGAATTATTATTCAATGAGGCTATTCAAAGATTCTCTCCGAGCATTCAAACCAAGCGAATTGGAAAGATGAAATACACTCCTGAATTATATAAAGAAATAGAAAAGGGAATGACAGATTGTTCTAACTGGGTGCATGATCAAGCAAGAGCAATTAATACTCCCACTCCCAAAGTAAATAAGTTGGAAACTTATTTAAGTGAGTTCACTGAATTTGCAGGAAATTAAAATAGTGAATTAGAAATTCAAAACAAATAGAGAGTTATGATAAATACTAATTTTGACTACGAAAAATTATCGATGTTGCGAAGCTTCAATAATTGAGGTGTGCTATTTTTTCCTTTATTCTGGTTGGACGTGTTTTATTTTAACAAAGGGTTCTATAATTGAATTACTGTTGTTTTAATTTAGATTGCTTAACAGCTTCATTGGAGTAATCTTGAATGTAAAATGTTTTGTACAATACTGGCAAAGACAAGGGATATTATTTAACTGTATAACACCCTTTTCAAATTTCATTACGACATTTTCACAGTTTGGACAAATAACCGGAATTTCATTTTCAGTAAATTCCTCCTGTAAAATTTTATCCCACTTATCCATTTCCTGCTCACGTAAGCGATCTACAACGCGAGCATAACGTTGTGTCGTGGATAATTCGGAATGACCTAAAATATCGCTTACGACCTCTATTTTAATTCCTAAAAGCAAAGAGTTAATTGAAAAAGTATGTCGGGAACTATGAAATGTTATATGTTTTTAATACCTGCAATTTTCATTATCGCTTTAAGATACTTATTTGTTTGGGAGTTTTCCATAACAGGATTTTCAAACGCTAACCCGCTTAAACTATTCATATCAAGCATTGATAAAAGTCGTTTCCTTATTGGTATTCTTACTGTTTTCTTTCGCTTTAACCTTCCTTTTTGTAATTCCTTTACAATGAATGTACCCTTAACCTCGCTTATCTTTAAAGTTTTTATATCTGAATGTCTTAACCCACTATAACAGCCACCAAGATAATAACGTAATACTTCCTGATATTTTTCACCAATATTAAAATCTTGAGCGTATTTACTTTTAGCTTTTTATAACCTTTTAATAATTCCTTACTATCATATAGATCATGCAATTTTTTAAGTTCTTCGGGTTCTAAATATTCGGGTTCACCAATGAACGGACTACCAACAACAAATTCAGTAAACGGATACTTGCTAATTTTTCCCTCATTAAATAATTTTTTTGTGTATTTCCGAAGGAAACACAAGGCATGATAAGCAGTATTGTTTTTTTGTTTCAATACTTCAAGGAGGTAACTTTTATACCCTTCAAGAAAATGTTTGTCGATATCGTGAATGGATAATTTAGGACGGTAAACTTTTAATTTGGCTATTTCATTATCGTAATTATCTAAGGTATCAGAAGAAATGTCATTTAATTCTCTTTCCCTTGTAATTGTTTCTTCAGCAAAATTATAAAAACTAATAGATTTTACTTTTCCTGATCCTTGTTCGTATAGTTCTTTTAGTTTTTGAACAGTTATAATATTTCCTTTTTTTTCATTTTCGGTAATTATTGTATCAACTTGGGTTTTTTGACGGTCAATAAAACTATTTAAGCCACTATAACCGCTTATTCCGGATTTAACACACTTGTTTACTCTGTCATAATGATTGTCCTTTATATGCCTTCCTGTGTTGATATAAATGTGTTCACCATTAATGGATACCCGGAGCGATATTGGAAACGTACCATCCTTTTTAATTGAATGTGTTTTACAGTCTAAATTTATTGTGTATCTCATTGATTTTACCTCTAAAAATCTCCTCACAAATTTGTGAGATATTTGTGAGATTAATTTGCAACTATTAAAGAGTTTTGTTCTAAATCTCTAATCTCTCTAAATACAAACCATTGATTTTTAAAGCTATTAGAGATTTCGCTCTCGAGGGTAAAATTGCAAAAAGGTTTAGGAAACGCTCGTTCTATCCATTGAACTACGTGGGCTGATTTAAGAGGTTCAAATTTAAGCTATTTTTGCTAATATTTCGCTCTTAAAAGGGTAAGGTTTAAGTCAATCTATCGTCTTTCTTTATAACAAAAATTCTTTCTATCTTTAAAAAGCCGTTGTATTCGGTATTATGAAAAAAATAGGATTCCTCATTATTATCGCATTCGCTTTTTGTTTTTCATGTAAAAATGAAAAAACGCAAACTACCAATAAACCCGTTTCTGAAACTATAAAGGATAGTATTAAAGAGGAGCCTGTAAGTCTTATTACTATTCGTCGCGCTAAGCACAGCACAAGTGAAGCCGGAAAACCATCTGCTACCAACGCAAAGGCCCCTTCTGTTTATCAAACAAACATGAATGTAAATTTGGTAGGCGATTTAAAAAGTTCAGAAGTACCAGCTGATTTATATAGTACAACACCTGGCGAAGATAAATTGCAATTGCCTATTGTTGTAACTGCAAAAATAAATTCTGTAGTCTGCGTGCAATCTATTCCTGTTCCTGCAACAGCTCCGCGTTTTAAAGATGCTGCTATTAGTAATATTCAATACTTAGATGTTGAGCAAGGATTAAGCTCTTCTTTTATCCGTAGTTTATTATTTGATAAGTGGGGTAATTTATGGATGGGTACTGTTGGTGGTGGCGCCAGTCGTTACGATGGTTCTTCGTTTACAAATTTTACTGAGAAAAACGGGTTAAGTAATAACACGGTTTTATGTATGATTCAGGATAAGTTGGGAAGAATTTGGTTTGGAACCGAAGGTGGCGGTGCCTGTTGTTATGATGGAAAAGTAATGTGGCGCTTCACAAAAGATGAAGGCTTAACTGATAACACAATTCTTTCTTTGTTTGAAGACAAGGACGGTAAAATTTGGATGGGAACGAATGGAGCCGGTATAAATGTTTACGATGGTAAAACTATAAAGGTTTATGACGAAAGCATGGGATTGAATAATAATACCGTGCGTACTATCACTCAGGATTCAAAAGGTACTATGTGGTTCGGAACTAACGGTTGGGGAGCTTGTCAGTTTAACGGAAAATCATTTACCTATTTTGGAACAGGTGCCGGATTAAATAGTAAAATAGTTCACTCCATTATTGAAGATAATGATGGGAATGTGTGGTTTGCAACCGACGATGGTGGGGTAAATATTTATGATGGGAAGACGATTAGATATTTAATGAAGGAAGATGGTTTAAGTTCCGATTGCGTTATCTCCTTACATAAAGATAAAAAAGGAAATATTTTAATGGGTACTTATGATGGCGGACTTTGTGTTTACGATGGAGAGAAAGTAGAAGTGTTTTCTACTCGTCAGGGTTTAAGTAATAATTATGTTTTATGTATTCGTGAAGACGCAACCGGAAATGTTTGGATGGGAACTTATGGTGGAGGTGTTTGTTTGTATAATGGTTCTTCGTTTATACATTACACCGAGCGCGAAGGCTTAGGAAGTAATACTGTACGTTCTATTGTTCAAGATGCTGATTCAAATATTTGGTTTGGTACTTATGGTGATGGTGTGATTCAGTATAACGGCCGCACATTTTCTCATTACACCGAAAGCGAAGGTTTGAGTAGCAATTATGTGAAAGCATTAACACTCGATAAATCTGGAAATGTTTGGATGGGAACAGATGGTGGCGGTGCAGTTCGTTTCAACGGAAAAACATTTGAAAATTTTGGTGAAGACCAAGGACTAAGCAGTAATTATATTTTAAGTTTATTTACCGATCGCTCCGGAAAAGTTTGGTTTGGAACTGATGGAGCCGGTGTGTGTTGTTATAACGGAACAGTTGTTACAAAATTTATGGATGATCCAGTCCTGACGGAAAATTCAGTTGTTGCTATTACACAAGATAAATTGGGGAATTTATGGTTTGGAACTGATGGTTATGGCGCTGTTTGTTATGATGGTGAATTTTTCAGATGCTATAGTGAGAAAGAAGGATTATGCAGCGACTATGTAAAATCAATCGTTATTGATACTGAAGGAAATGTTTGGATTGGAACAGATGGAAGAGGTGTGAGTGTTTTAAAAGCGAATAGTATTAAAACACGCCGCCCTGAATTTTTGCACTTTGATGAGAACGATGGATTAAGCAGTAAAAATATCCGCTCGATGGTGCAGGATAAAATTGGAAATGTTTGGATCGCTACGGAAAAAGGGTTGAACTACTTGGTGAACAGAAATGGTAAATTCACTAATTACGTTTATACAACAGCTAATGGTTTAAAGGCTAATAATTTTTTCCCCAACAGCGTTTATGTAGATGGCGAGAATAGAATTTGGTGGGGTAACGGAAAAGCGCTCACAACACTTGCATTAAACGATTATAAATTATCTGATAAAGCTCCCGATATTCATTTATCGAGTATGGAGTTGGAACAAACGTTTATCGATTTTAATGCGCTAGAAGATTCTCTTGAAACTGGCCGGAAAATTCAAGTGGGCGACAAAGTAAAAAAGAATTTAAGCAATGTAAGTTTTAACGGATTAACCGATTTCTACAATTATCCGAAAGATTTGGTTCTTCCTCACTATATTAATCACTTAACATTCCATTTCAGTGGTATTGAATGGTCGGCACCTGATAAAATCCAGTATCAATATATGTTGGAGGGTTCTGATGATAATGATTGGAGTCCGCTTACTTCAGAAAATAAAGCTTCATTCAGTAACTTATCTCATGGCGATTATACGTTTAAAGTGAAAGCAAAGGGCAATTCGCAGAAATGGAGTGAACCTTTCGAATATAAATTTTCTATTCGGGCACCTTGGTATTTGCATCCCGGAGCTTATGCAGGATATTTAATTGGCTTTATCAGTATTGTATTTGGATTTAACGGTATTCGCACACGTCAGTTAAAAGTTCGTCAGCAGCAACTCGAAGTAACAGTAGCAGAACGTACTTCAGAAGTGGTTCAGCAAAAAGAATTAATTGAGCAAAAACAAAAAGAGATTGTAGATAGTATTAATTACGCCAAGCGAATTCAAGGTGCTATGTTGGCGAGCGATCAGTTGTTTGATTCACACCTTAAAAATTATTTCTTATTCTTCCAGCCAAAAGATATTGTAAGTGGCGATTTCTATTGGGCATCTCCTATGCCAAACGGAAATTTTGTTTTAGTTACAGCGGATAGTACGGGTCATGGTGTACCCGGCGCGATGATGAGTATGCTAAATATTTCATGTTTAAATGAAGCTGTAAGTGAACGTAAATTAACCGATCCTGCAGAGATCTTAAATCATGCCAGACAACGGATTATTTCTTCTTTGTCGCAAGATGGAAGTTTAGAAGGAGGAAAAGACGGAATGGATTGCAGTGTATTGGTATTTGATTTCAAGAAAAAGAAAATGCATTATTCAGGAGCGAATAATCCGGTTTGGATTGTTAGAGCAGAAGAGCTAATAGAATTAAAAGCCGATCGTATGCCGGTTGGTAAACACGATAAAGATTCTGTTTCATTTACTTCGCATGTTGTGGATTTGCAAGATGGCGATATGATATTTGCTTTAACCGATGGGGTGCCTGACCAATTTGGCGGACCAAAAGGAAAGAAATTCACTTATCGAAAATTAAAGGAACTTCTTACAAGTAACTCATCTAAATCAATGACAGAACAAAAACAAGCATTACAAAAAGCAGTGGATGTTTGGAAGCGTGAGTTAGACCAGGTAGATGACATGTTATTGGTTGGGGTTCAGCTTTAATTCTCAAATGGGTATTCATTACCTAAACCTTTATTTTTTCCTATATTTACATTTGTTATGATAATGATTGCGCTCATATTTATTCTTGGTTATTTGGTCATCACTCTTGAGCACGCTTTTAATTTGAATAAGGCGGCCACAGCTTTATTAACAGGAGTACTTTGTTGGGTGGCGTATTTATTCAATGGTAATGATGCGCATTTGGTTTCAGAACAATTAATGGAACATCTTGGTGAGGTTTCCGGAATCCTCTTTTTCCTTTTAGGTGCAATGACTGTTGTCGAATTAATCGATGCACACGATGGTTTCAGAATCATCACGAATGCTATAAAAACAACCAACAAACGAAAATTGTTATGGATAATAGGACTCCTTACTTTCTTTTTATCTGCAATACTAGATAATTTAACAACTTCCATATTAATGGTTTCATTGTTACGAACACTTATTAAAGACAAGAATGATAGATGGATTTTTCTTGGTATTGTTATAATTGCTTCTAATGCAGGTGGCGCTTGGTCGCCAATAGGCGATGTTACCACAACTATGCTTTGGATTGGAGGTCAAATAACGAGTGCGAATATTATTCTAAAATTATTTATTCCTAGTCTTGTGTGTTTAGTGGTACCGTTAATATTAATTTCATTTAAAATGAAAGGAAATATTTCAGACAAGATTGAAGCTGAGATAAAAGAGTCGCCTGCTAATAAGTTCAGTCGAAATGTTATTTTTTTTACAGGAATCGGTACTTTATTATTTATTCCCGTTTTTAAAAGCGTTACACATTTACCGCCTTTTATGGGGATGCTTTTAGGTTTAGGAGTGTTGTGGATGGTGTCTGAAATAATTCATAAAGACAAAGACACCGAAGAAAAAGATGCTTTATCAGTAGTGTATGCTTTACGGAAAGTAGATACACCAAGTATTCTCTTTTTTCTCGGCATTTTAATCGCAATATCGGCTTTACAATCATCCGGATTATTAACTCAATTTGCAACACAATTAGATAATACGTTTTCAAATAAACACATCATTGTTACAATAATTGGATTATTGTCGGCTATTGTAGATAACGTGCCTTTAGTAGCAGCTTCCATTGGTATGTACGATTTAAATCAATATCCAACCGATCATAGTTTTTGGGAGTTTTTAGCCTATATGACCGGAACAGGAGGAAGTGCATTAATAATCGGAACAGCAGCAGGTGTAGCTGTAATGGGAATGGAAAAAATTACTTTCTTCTGGTATTTGAAAAAAATGTCTCTCTTGGCTTTAGTTGGGTGTCTTTCCGGTGCTTTGGTTTATATCACGTTTTTCACATAAGCTTCTATTAATTAAGTTTATGATTTGAATAAACTTAACCATTCTATAGCTACATCATAGTTAACAAAAATTTTTATTTCTGTTTTTTTGCAGTTCATTCCTTGGTAGAAATCAAGATTTATTTGATTAGTATTAGCGCCAACTAAGATTCCTTGTGCTAAAATTTTAGCTTTGGTTTTTGAACTTTCCAAGTAATGTTTAGCTTTTTCATTAATTGTGAATTGAGCTCTAATATCTACTAATCTTATCTGGTTTTTCGCTTTAATTGATTTGATCTGCTGTTCAAAGGTAATTGCATCATCATAGGTTATTATGGATGATTCATGAAAAATAAGATGAAGAATAGAATTCTCTTCATAAATTTTGTAACGTGGAGTAAGTTGAATCATGAGTTGTATAGTTTATTAATCGGGAAGCCGGTAATTAACTTAACAAATGAAAAAGGTATAAACTAAACCTATTGTAATTACCAACCTCCCGATATTGAAAGAAGCACATTTCTAACTAACACTGTGCTTTTTCCAGTTATAATTCATTACAATTTAAAGTGCTATATTAGTTTTTTTATTCATTGCTTCAATTTCAGTTTGAATGAAAATCATAGCCAAAGCCTCTAGGCTCATTTCGAGTAGTTTTGTCTTTTCAATCTGCGTATTATTTCTTGATATATGTATTATCAAATCTTTTTTATCCATGATTAAGACTATTGCCCGCTTCATTAAAAATAATGGCAGGCTTGAATTTTTTGGCTTTTGATTCAATCATCTGTCCATAAGCTATAATAATCACCTTATCTCCCTTTTCAATTTTAAGTGCCGCAGGACCATTCATGCATATTTCGCCGCTTCCTCTTGCACCTTGAATAACATAGGTTATTAGCCGTTCACCATTTCTGTAATTAATTACATGCACTTGTTCACCATCGATAATTTTTGCCGCATCCATCAAATCCTCATCAATAGTTATACTTCCAATATAATTGATATTGGCATCTGTTATATGGGCATTGTGAATCTTAGATTTTAATACAGTTACTTGCATTTAATAGTTATCAATTAGTTTTTCTAATGCTTTTGGTTTAAGGATAATAATTTTTGTACCTCTAGCAGAAATAGTCTTTTCGTCTTTAAAAACCCTAAGCATTCTTACTAAAGTTTCTTTAGCTGTGCCAACAAAACCGGAAAAATCGTTTCTGTTTAATGAAACAGTTATTAATTTAGAAGTTGAATCTTCGCGTTCATACACTCTGGCTAGTATCAGTAGGCTTAAAGCTACCCGTTCTTTTACTGAGTGATTAGCGAACGCTGTCATTTTTTTTATCCAAACAGAAAATTCTTTTGAAAGACTAATAAGTAATTTCTGAGCCAGATGAGGAGATTTTTCTAAGACCTCATTAAAAACCCAAATTGGAATAAATGAAATTACAACATTATCAATAGCTGCAGCCGAAACAGGATGAGGATCATTAGCCAACAAAGGTCTATATCCAAAATAATCGCCTTTTTTGTAAATGTAAACAATGCTTTCTTTACCATCAGGATTTGTCTTGTATATTTTAACTTTCCCTTTTTTTATAATATAAATGCCTTTAGAAAAAGAATCTTCTCTGAATAGGATCTGCTTTTTCTTTAATTCAATTCTCCGCGTATGGGTTTTGACGAAAAATTCTTCATCTTTCGATAGAAATTCAAAAAATGAATGCGATTTCAAGTGATATTTATCTACATCTAAACTCATAAAGTGCTATATTAATATTTATATAAAATAGAATTATTGACATATGTCAATTTAATCTTTTTTTATGATATGTATCTTTGTGGTGAACACACCTTCTTCATTAGGGTGGGTTTAAACTACCCGTATCATTCTAGTAATGATGCGGGTTTTTTATATGTTAAATATTCATAACTAAATTTCTTGTTGACATGTGTCAATGTTTTTAGAATTCGTTCTGTCGTACTTGCAAATAAAACATGAAACTAATTACATACTCTTTAAACAACTTTAAAAGTTTATCTCAGATAAAAAAATTATCTGCAAAGCAATTGGAAGCAATTGAAGTGGTTGGAAATGTTCTGCCATTTAAAACAAATAATTATGTGGTGAATGAGTTAATAGATTGGAATAATATAGATAACGATGCGATGTTTAAACTCACTTTTCCACAAGAGGGAATGCTGAGTAAGAATAATTATTCACTAATGTGGAACACATTAATAAGCACTTCAAATAAGGATGCTATTAAAGCCACTGCAAATAAAATAAGAATGCAGTTAAATCCGCATCCGGCCGGACAGATGGACCATAATGTACCCACTTTAAACGGCGAGAAAGTAGACGGCGTGCAGCATAAGTACAGAGAGACATTATTGTTTTTTCCAAGTCAAGGACAAACCTGCCACGCTTATTGTACTTTTTGTTTTAGATGGCCGCAGTTTACCGGCATGGATGGCATGAAGTTTATGACTAAGGAAGCAAATGTATTATATGAATATGTTAACGAACATAAAGAAGTAACTGACATATTATTTACAGGGGGTGACCCAATGATAATGAAGGAGAAAATGTTTTCGCAATACATCGAGCCATTTTTAAAAAATCGTCCTGAGAACCTTCAAACAATCCGAATCGGAACTAAGGCTTTGAGTTATTGGCCTTATAAATTTATTTCGGATGATGATGCGGATGATTATTTGAATTTGTTTGAACGAATCGTGAAATCGGGAATTAATTTATCAATCATGGCTCATTTCAGTCATACTAAGGAATTGGAAACGGATGCTGTTAAACTGGCCATTAGTCGATTGAGAAATGTTGGTGTGCAGATTAGAACTCAATCTCCAATTCTTAAAAACATTAACGATACTCCTGAAATTTGGTCGGATATGTGGCGAAAGCAGGTAAATTTAAATTGTATCCCTTACTATATGTTTATGCCACGTGATACAGGGGCGCAGGACTATTTTGCTGTAACACTAGAAAACGCTTGGAAAATTTTCAGAGAAGCTTATCAAAAAGTAAGCGGTATATGCAGAACTGTTAGAGGTCCAAGTATGTCGTGTTTTGCAGGAAAAGTTCAGGTATTAGGTATTTCGGAAATCAATAAGCAAAAAGTATTTGTATTGCGTATGTTGCAAGGAAGAAACCCTGATTGGGTGGCAAAACCATTTTTTGCTAAGTATAATCCTAATGCTATATGGATTGACGATTTGCAACCTGCGTTTGATGAAAAGTTTTTTTATGAAGATGAATTAACCCAAATGATAACTTCTGGTTTAACAGAAGTATAAATGTTTGTTTACTGAGCAGTTTTATTTTTACTAATTATAAAACCAAACATCATCACTAAAGATGTTAGAATGATGACTTGAATAATGAGAGGCTTATTTACTAACGGTATACTTTTCTCAGCAGGAATGCTTAAAAAAAGTAAAATCGTAATAAGCCCTCTAGGCGCCATAAAAATAAGTGGTAAACTTTTAATTCCGGAAAAACGTAATTGAGTAAATCTTACAAAAAAAATCAGGAGGGTAATAGCGCCTGACCACAAAATGGTGTTAGCATTTAAAATATCATTAACGTCGAGCAAATAACCAAATAGTAAAAAGAAGAGTGCTCTTATGAGAAATGCCATTTCCGACAGAAGCTCTTTAAATTTATGAATTTCGGTATTCAAGGTTTCAGGATGTATTCTTTCAATGAATTTTATTTTTTTTAGTTCATCCAAATTACCGGCAATTAGTCCGAAGATTAAAATAAAAGCCAAAGCGGGAAGATGAAAATATTTTGATATACCATAGATTAAAACAACTAATATTAGTATCGGTGTGAATTTTACATGATGATCAATTTTATGTAGTAAGTAAGCAAGACCTATGGTGGCGATAAGGGAAATGATAATAAGCATTAATAATTGTCCGCCAAATGTTGTAAAGGACTGTAGATTGACAACTTCGTTAGTTAAAACAAAATTGAAAAGCAGCACGCCTATAATATCTGATAAACTACTTTCGTAAATAACAAATTCTTTTTTTTCAGGACTAAGATTTTTAGCACTTGGAATTGCAATGGCACTACTAATTACACAAAGAGGAATGGCATTAATAAGTGCTAAACTAAACGGATAGTCAGCAAAGTAGTAAAACAAAAATGCGAAACCAAAGCTTAAAATTGCTATTTGAATAAAAGAAGCAGCCAGAGTTTTTTTAATAACGCTTTTTTTACTTTTATTTAGTTCCAACTCAAGAGAACCTTCTAAAACAATAAGAATAAGTCCAATGGTACCAAGTATTGGTAAAAGCGATGATAGGTCAGGAATTTCAAAACCTAAAAAAACGCTTGTCAATTTAGCCGCTAAACCCAGTATGAGTAAAAGTATAACAGATGGAATTTTTGTTATGGAAGACGTGAGATCAAAAACATAGGCTAAAAGAAGCAAACAGCACAGTGTAATTATTATTGAGTTAACCATAAATTGTATTAAAGATCAATTGAATTACTTACCAATATACTTCTGTATTTTTCAAGCAAAGTAGATTTTGATACAAATCCAATATATTTATTGTTTGAAAGCACTGGTATATTCCAAAGGTTGGATTCAGAAAAGCGCTTCATTACAGTATTCACATCGTCTTTCGAATCAATAAAATATTTTGGCGCACTCATTAACTGACTCACTGAAATTTTATCATAGAGTTCTTGTTTAAACATAATCTCCCTTATATCATCAATACTAATTAAACCTACCAGATCTCCTTCATTATTTACAACAGGAAAAATGTTTCTTTTGGAGTGAGCGATAAGTTCAACAAAGCGCCGCAATTTAATATCTTTAGGAACTTCTGTAAAATCACGTTCAATAAATTCACTTATATTTATGGTGCTTAATAGGTAAGCATCGGTGCTAGTGGTAATAATTTTTTCTTTTTCAGATAATTTAAGCATATCAATGCTTAATGGCATAAAGTATTTAGAAACCGCATAGCTTAAAGCTGCTACTACCATTAAAGGAATAATAAGCTCGTACCCACCGGTAATTTCGGCAATCAAAAATATACCTGTTAATGGTGCGTGAAAAATCCCACTTAGAATTCCGGCCATTGCAACTAAAGTAAAATTACTTACAGGTAATTCAACGCCTAATTCGTTGATAAGGGAGGAGAATAAATAACCTAAAAATGCCCCTACAAAAAGGGAAGGTGCAAAGTTACCACCATTGCCTCCACTTCCAAGAGTAATACCGGTGGCAAAGGTTTTACCAATATTGTAAAAAGCAGAATAAGGTAAATTTGAATTTTTGAGAAAGAATCAATATCCAATAAGGATCCTGCAAAAGCTGCGCTAATATTTGATTCAGAAAGTTGTTTTATTTTTATATAACCTTCGCCGAACAAGGGAGGAAAAATCATAATCATTAAAAACAATCCGCTTCCCCCTAATAACACCCTTATTAGCTTTTTCTTTTCAAATTTCCTGAAAAATTTTTCGCTTAACAGAAACATTTTAGAGTAGTAGTAAGAAAAGAATACTGTCACAATTCCCAATAACATATAAAACGGAATGTTTTTATAGTTAAATGGTTCACGCAAAACAAAGTTGAGTAAAATATCTTCGTGCAAAATAATTTTGGAACACAAACCGCCTGCAGCTGAAGCAATAAGAATTGGGATAAAGGCAGAAATATTTGCTTCAACTAATAACACTTCCAATGCAAAAAGAACTCCTGCAATGGGCGTATTGAAAGCACCGGCAATTCCGGCTGCTGCACCACACGCCAGTAATAAAGTCCGCTCTTTGTAGTTTAATTTATAAGCTAAACCGAAATTTGAACCAATAGCAGACCCTGTTGTTACAATGGGAGATTCTAATCCCGCAGAACCTCCAAATCCTACAGTTAGCGCGCTTGAAATAATGTGACTATAAGTTTGATCTTTGGGAAGAATACTGGATTTTTTTGCAATAGAAAATAGTATGTTGGCCAAACCCTTCCCTAATTTATTACCATTGATGTAATGAATATAAATTACGCAAAGACTAATTCCAATAACCGGAAGTGAAGCAATTAGCCATTGATTATTAGAAACAACACCTATTTTAACTAAAAGCCAATGCACGAATAATTTTAATATCACAGCAGCAAGACCAGCGGTTAAACCTATAAGGATCGCACTAAAAATGACAAATTGTTTCGGTGTAAGTCTGTTTTGTATCCAAACAATAAAACCATTCCCTTTAAATATGAGATTTATGAAAAATTTCATTAAGTTTAAAAGTAGTGATTTAAAAGGGACTTTTGACTTTTTAATTCTTTACCTAATAAAATTGATAGTTGTCAATAAAAAAATACTAATTTCTAATATCCAAAAATCTCTTCTAAAGAAAGCACTTTAACCGTTCCGTATTTTTCTAAAATTTTAAGGTCTATTTGGTTTTTATCACCTAAAACAAGTGTGGTAAAAGGTTTGCCTTTTATGTTTGCTTCCTGAAATTTTTTCACGTCTTCAAATGTGAGTTGGGATACTTTTTCGAAAATATTTTTTCTAATATCTGTTTTGTGCCCAAACTTTAAAGCTTGTACATAATCAAATAAAATATTGGTTTTGGTGATGCGCTGCGATTGTATTTCCTGTAATACAGATTCTTTAGCAGATTCAAATGAAGCTCCGGCTTTCGGTAATTCATTTAACAAATCGCTCATACCTTTTAAGGCCTCTGTCAGCTTATCTGCTTGCGAACCGATATAGGAAAAATTAACATACTTTTTTCCGGGTTTACGTGGTGGTAAATATTCTGAGTAAGCTGAATAAGCTAAGGCCTTCGACTCTCTTAAATCCTGAAAAACCACACCACTCATGTTTCCGCCAAAATAACCATTGTATAATTTTATCACCGGCAATAGATTTTCGTTATAAGATGCTCCTTCACTTAGCATAACGATTTCGGCTTGTTTCATTGGGTAATCTACAACATAAACGTTTCTGCTAAAACCAGTTTCTTTAAAGTCATATTCAGCCGGCACGTCTTTTAAAATCGCAGGGGTTAAATGATTGGCCTGCAAAATAGTTTTTACAGATTCTGGTGTATGAGAACCAAAATAAAGAATAGTGTGTTTGTGATTACTTAAGTTTTTTATTTTCTGTGTAATATCAGTTACTGCCAAGGCTTTTAATTCGGTCTCCGATGAAATATTAGTGAACGGATTAAATGCGCCGAATTTGGCATACTTAATCATGGCCAAATTCAATATTGTTTCTTTATCAAGCTTTGCGTCCCCTCGTTTCTTGAGTACATCACCTACATAATTTTTTAAAGCAGTTTCATTTAGTACAGGATCATTAATGAGAGATTCAAATAATTTTATAGTCCTTTCAAAGTTATCACTTAGTCCGTCTAAATGAATTGTCGTCCGGTCTTCTTCAACAATAAAGTCTATAGCGCTTCCTAATTTAAAAAGTTCTTCTTGTATTTGTATTGAACTCATTTTGGATGTTCCGATAAACGGAAAACAATCTGCTACAGTTCTTAGAACTTTATCATGATTTGTTCCCATCTCCAAAACAAAAATCAAATCGAAAGTTGAATTTTCGGTGTTTTGAGTATAATAAATTGGCAGCCCTGCTTTTAGTTCTGATTTAATAATGTCTTTTTCGTAATCAATGTACTTTGGTTGAATGGGTTTTGGGTTTACAGATAAAATGTTTTTTACAAATGGCGATGTATTGTCTCTATCAACTTCAACGGGTGTAATTTGAGGCTTCTCAACTTTTTGTACAGACTTATCTTCTCCCATACGTTTATAAACAACAACATAATTATTTTGGAGATAATTTGCTTTCACAAAATCAATTATTTCCTGTTTTGTAATTTTTGAGAGGCGTTCCGTCGTGTTGATGGCGTTTTGCCAATTAATATCATTTTTAAAAGCGTTCAACATGGCCATAGCACGTGCGCTATTATTTTCTAATTCCTTTGTTTTCGAAAACTTAAAATCAGTTATAACAGCTTCCGGTAACCAATCCGGAAATTCACCTTTCTTTAATAATTCAATTTGTTCTAAAATTAATTTTTCGGCTTCTTCTAAAGTTTGTCCTGCTTTTGGGGTCGCTACAAAGCTGTGCATGGAGTAATCTTTTAAAATGTATGCAAATGCTGCACTGCTAATTACTTTTTGCGCCTGATTCAAATTAATATCCATTAACCCTGCAGTATTATTCCATAATAAAGCGTTTACAAGCGTAATCATATCTGCATCTCTGCTGCCGGCACCTTCAAAGCGCCACGATATAGCTAAATTCTCTGCTTCCGGACCAACAACCTCTTTCACAACTTTAGAAGTGATGGGTTCTTCTTTTTCAAATTTGTAAGGTTCAAACGGTTTTGATTTTAGTTTCCCAAAATATTTTTCTATTTCTTGAATAGTCTTGTCAGGATCAAAATCACCACTCATAATAATAGCCATGTTATTGGGCACATAATTTTTTTCATAATACTTCATAATTTCCTTCATCGAAGGATTTTTTAAATGCTCAATGGTTCCAATAGTTGTTTGTGTTCCGTAACTGTGTTTTTTATAGGTCCCTTCCATCATCGCTTCCCAAGCTTTGTTATTGTCATTATCTAACCCGCGGTTTTTTTCTTCATACACCGCTTCTAATTCGGTATGAAACAATCGTAACACCGGTTTACGGAAACGTTCTGCTTCAATCTTTAGCCAATTTTCAATTTGATTGTTAGGAATATCATTAACATAAACCGTTTCATCGTGTGAGGTAAAGGCATTTGTTCCTTCAGCTCCAATGGCCGATAACATTTTATCATACTCGTTTGCAATGGCATATTTAGCTGCAATGCCTGAAATACTGTCAATTTGATGATAAATAACTTTTCGTTTAGTTTCATCCTTAGTAACACGATAAACTTCGTAAAGAGTTTCTATTTTCTTTATCTGCTCATTTTCTTTTACAAAATCTTTAGTTCCAAATTTGTCGCTGCCTTTAAATACCATGTGTTCGAGGTAATGAGCTAATCCCGTTGCGTTGGCAGGATCGTTTTTGCTTCCGGCTTTTACTGCAATTAAAGTTTGTATACGCGGGGCATCTTTGTAAACCGACATATACACTTTCATGCCATTACTTAAGGTGTAAATACGCGCTTTATAAGGATCGTTTGGGGCTGTCTCGTAATTTAATTTTGGCTTTACTGAAGCATCACCAATTGGTTTTGATTTTGCGCCGTTTGGTTTTTGTGCCGAAACACAAATTGTAAAACACAGCAAGGCAAGAAATGAAATTTTAAATAATCTCATAGAATAAAATGGATTTAATAATCTAATTCAAGATCAAGGCGTTTTTTAAGCTCTAATAAGGTGGGATTTTTCTCGGCCATCAATTTAAATTTATCAGAAGGCTTATAAGCTTTTGCAGCGGCAGTCACTTCCATTTCAATTTTTATATCCAAGCCAATTGTGTTGTTTGATAATTCTTTCCGAACAAAATCTAAAAAATCTTGTTTAACAGTGGTAAGAATTTCTTTTTGAGCTTCGTTATGAATATTTAAAGTAACAACATTCGTATCACTAATATCAATTTTTGCAGTGGTAATGGTAGTAAATAATTGTCGGTTACCGGCTTCGTTTTTTTGTAATGCAAACGCATGAATAGTTTTCATCAGCGTTTCTCCATCGAAAGGTTGGTTTACAAAAACTGCTTCTATGTTTTCAGTGGCAATAGTTTGATTCACTGAAGGCATGTTCGCTTTTACAACATCTTTTAAACTGAATTGCGCTTTTATCTTTAATTCAGAAAAAGGGACAATTGGTTTCTCTGCAGTCTTGACAATTTTTTCGTCAAGTTTTGCAGTTCTTGGTTGTTGTGTAACTGTTGCGGTAGTGCTTGTTGTATTTACTGCCATGGTAGCAGTATTTGTTTGAAATGGACTTTCTGTTAACTCATTTTTTTTTTCCGCATCGTTAGAAGGTGCGCTGTTTATATAAGCCATTTGCATTAAGCACATCTCCACTAAGAGACGCGGATTTTTCGCGGCTTTATAGTTGACATCCGTTTTACTAATCAGCGCTAAACATTTTAATAAAAATGGTAAAGGGGCTTTTTGAGCTTGCTCGGAATATTTTGGTTTTAAATTATCGCTGATCTCAAGAAGTTGAACAGTTTGTGCATCGCGACTCACCATTACATTACGCAAATGCTCGCCTAAACCGTTAATGAAATTGTGTGCATCAAAACCTTTTTTCAAAATGTCATCAAAGGTTACCATAATTTCAGGTAGCTTTTGATTCATTAAAAAATCAGTAATCTTAAAATAATAATCAAAATCTAATACATGTAAATTCTCAACGATGGCTTTATAGCTCAAATGATTTCCTGTAAAGGCCACCATTTGATCGAAAATAGAACAAGCATCACGTAAACCTCCGTCTGCTTTTTGTGCAATAACATGTAAAGCCTCTGGTTCAAAAGTTACGTTCTCAGTTTTAGCGATGTAAGCTAAATGATTCGAGATGTCTTCATTCTTAATCCTATTAAAATTAAAAACCTGACAACGCGACAATATAGTTGGAATGATTTTGTGTTTTTCTGTTGTTGCTAAAATGAATTTAGCATGCTTAGGTGGCTCTTCTAATGTTTTTAAAAATGCGTTAAAAGCCGCAGTAGATAACATGTGAACCTCGTCAATGATATACACTTTGTATTCACCTAACTGAGGAGCAAATCTTACCTGGTCAACTAAATTACGGATGTCTTCAACCGAGTTATTACTCGCCGCATCTAATTCATAAACGTTTAAAGATTGTCCGGAATTAAATGATAAACACGATTCACATTTATCACAAGCTTCACCTTCGGGTGTAATATTAAAACAGTTAATTGTTTTTGCGAAAATACGCGCACAAGTTGTTTTACCAATACCACGTGGACCACAAAACAAATACGCCTGAGCCAATTGTTTGTGAGCTATAGCGTTTTTTAAAGTATTGGTTATATGTGTTTGTCCAACAACTGTATTAAAGTGTTGTGGACGATACTTACGGGCCGATACTATAAATGCTTGTTCCATGTAGTGTGAAGGATAAATTTACGCTAATTAAGGCAATTAATGAGGGCTTAAAACCCTCTAAAAAAGGTTAAATTATTCACAAATGGTTAATAAATAATGAGCTTTAACGTTAAATTAGCAAACAATTGAAGCGCCTTTATTTCATAATAGTTTTATTAGCCACGGGTTTAAGTCCTGTATTGGCTCAGCAACTCATAAAAGGTTCAATTGTTGAAGGGGATAGCATCAGCCCAATGCCTTTTGTGTACGTTATCAATAAAAGCACTGGAAATGGTACGATGAGTGATAACTCCGGCTCATTTTATTTAAAAACAAATCCAAGTGATACTTTAATTGTTTCTTTTGTTGGCTATGTAAAACTAAAAGTTCCTGTTGCTAAATTAAAAACGGATGCTAACGGCGAAGTAAAAATCGTCATGCGTAAACTTATTTACAATTTAAATATGGTAACGGTAAGCGCATTTAAAATTAAACCTTATGAGCGCGAAAAAATGGAGAAGGTTATCGAGGACTCCAAAATAAAAGCCATAAATGCAATGGAGAGTCCGATTACAGCTTTATACATGCAATTTAGTAAACGCGGAAAAGAACAACGGAAATTAGCTGCTATTTTCGAACAAGTGTTGATTGATGAACAGGTAGCGCAAAAATTAAATCCTGAAATACTAAGAAAATTAACAGGCGATGATAATTTAAACTTCGAGCAATTCCGCAGATACTGTTTTTCCTTAACGGATTATTATATCCTATCGCACGATGGCTATGATCTTTACTATAAGGTTATGGAATGCTATTATCGCTGGAAAGACGAGGGACGGTAGAAGGTTAAAGGTGAAAAGTTAAAGGAAACTGCTGCTCAGGCGGGGACTTAGACCATTAAAATCAACAAAGGTTTAAAGCGAAAAAACTAAAATTTATAGGGAAAACTTATGCAAATTTTGCTTATTTTTGATAGAGAAATTTCAACATTATGAAAAAATTATTGTTTTCCATTTTTACTTTGGTAGCTGCTATTTGTTTAGCAGGAAAAAATCCTAGTGATGAAAAAGTAAAATACCTTGATGCTAAAGTGACCGTTGGTGATTTAACCATTATCAGCGAAGGTGCTTATGCTAACGATGCTTTTGTAAAAACAAAAGTGCGTTTCGAAAACAAGAATGATTTTTTTGTGGTTGTAAACCCTGCAAAATCTTATTTCTATGCAGGTGGGGCAAAAATTTTCGCTAAAGAAAAAGAATTAATCGTATCACCAAACGGAAAAAAAGGAAACACATTTGACGTTAAGGGTAAAAACTTAAACGGACAAGCTATGTCGTTAATTATTGACGGCCTTTCAAAAACAGGGAATGAGAAAATGGTAAGTTTCCCTGAGATTGTAGCTTCTTTGAAAAACAAAGCTTCATTCGGCGGTATTGATGTGATTGTAACGGATGTAGATTACAGTAAAGATTTTAAGTTCACCATGAAAATTAAAGTAACAAACGTTTCTAACGATATTGTTATTTTAAATCCCGGTGTTGTTGAGATTACAGAAAACGGAAACACTTTAAACAATATCCGTAAACGTACCAGCAGCTGGATGATTAAAAAAGGCGAGTCGGAGAGTGTTACTTTATTATTTCAAACTTCAAGTGATAAATCAGAGAAGAAATTTGTTTGGAATGATGCATTGGTAACTGCTGCACTTTTACCAATGGAACCCGTTGAAATTGTTTTAGCAACAACTGAAGAGGTGAAAAAAGATTACCGTCCGTATTTAACACCAACACCTAAAAAGACTGAACCGATTGATATGGATGTTGCGGTGAATGATAAATCAAGAGCAAAGGATAAAACTACAAAGAAGAAAGAATCGAAACCTGTAAAAGAAACAAAAAAAGTTGAACCGAAGAAGGAAGAGCCTAAAGAGGAAGAAGTTGTTTTAGCAAAAGAAGAGAAGAGTAGTAAAGACAAACGTTCTGAAATCGCATCAGAAGGCGATATGGCTGAATTGCATGCAGCGGATGTGGATTTTAGTAAAGGTGGAAAATTCTACGCTTTATTAATTGGTTGTAGTGATTATAATGATCCTTCTATTTCAGATTTAGGTGGTTTACCCGTTTCTGATGCAGAAGCTTTAGCCGCTTGTTTGAAAAAGAATTATACGTTTGAAGAATCAAACGTACAAGTTTTAAAAAGTCCAACACGCCGTGAATTAGTTATTGCTTTAGATGAAATGTCGAAAAAAGTGACACCTGATGATAACGTTTTAATTTTTTATGCGGGACACGGACACTACGAAGATGATAACGATATCGGATACTGGTTACCAAAAGATGCGGAAGTAAGTAACTCGGCCAATTGGTTATATAACGATCAATTAGTAGCCGCCATGCGTAAAATAAAATCATTACACACGCTGTTGATCTCTGATGCTTGTTTCAGCGGAAGTATTTTTAAAAACCGTTCTATTAGTTTAGTTGGTGCGACTGATGTAATTAAAAAGAAATACCAATTACCAAGCCGTAAAGCTATTACTTCAGGAACTTTAAAAACGGTTCCTAATAAAAGTGTATTCATTAAATATTTGTTAGACCGTTTAGAAAAGAACAAAGACAAATATTATTCTTCAGCTACTTTGTTTCAAGCCATTGAAACACCTGTAGGAAACAATAGCAGCAGCTTACCTCAATTTGGCGTTATTGCCAACGTAGGTGATGAGGGCGGTGATTTTATTTTTATTAGGAAGTAATCCTTATTAAGTTTATCGGAATCGCAGGAGAAATAGTCAATTTTCTCGGAGGTTGTGCTCGTTGGGTCTGGGGCCAACTTAGAATCAATTTATTTGGGGGCAAAAATATACTTTCAAAGAATATATAAATGGACCAAAAGATGGTGATGCAATCATTGATACTGTTGATCATAACCTTATTAATAATGTTATCGGATTTGTGGTTTTAATGTCGTTTGTTTTGTTTTTAAAGTGGTTGCTTGATTAAAACAACTTTAAACTTTCAACTTCTCCAAACTCCCACCTTTCTCAAACAATCTGTCAACGCGTTTTTCTATTGCAGGATCTTTTACTAGAGCAGGAGCGTGGTTTGGTTTTATGCGGGCGTCAATTATTACGCTGTCGCAACCAAAGTGTTTAAATTTAGTAAGAGGATTTACACCGTAAATATCATGACTAGGATTACTTCTTGTAAATGTAACCCACAACCAATTATTTAATTTCGCAGAAGTAAAATCGCTGTCATCACAAATAATAATTACCGGATAAGGATTGGTATCAATGCGGTTGCGGATGATTTCAATATTGAATTCAGCGACTTCTTCTTCTGTTGCGTCATGACTTTTAAATTTCTTTCCTTCTAAAATTAAAACACCCGGCATTGCTAAAAACGCATGTGTGAATGATTTTAATTCTAAAATTTCTTTACTAATCGATGTAGCTAATTCTCTTTTCTTATCGCCATAAGCAGCAAACACCACTTTACTTCCTGCATTTAATCCTGTACCACTGTAATCTAAAGTATCAATGGTGGTGTTTGTATAGAAATGCATGTCGCGTTTCAGATCGATGCGTTCTAAAACATATTTAAAGTATTCTTCAATATTATGAGTGCTTAATTTTTTGCTGCCGTCGGCAGTAATAAATAAAAATTTTGCCAGACTTAATTGTCCGCTGCCTAAAACATGATTCGCAATCGTTAATAATTCCTGAGGATGTTTTGTTTTTTGATAAGGGGTGTAGCGTTCGCTTCCTATTGCTAATAATAACGGATGAACTCCCGCCGCATCAACAGCATTCACTTCTTTTAATCCCGGAATTTCAATTGGAATAGCGGCGCCTGATATTTCATGAATCAAGGCACCGAAACTTGTATCTTCTTGTGGTGGTCGACCTACAACAGTAAAAGGCCAAATAGCATTTTCTCGGTGATACACTTTATGAACTTTCATCACAGGAAAGTCATGTGCTAAACTATAATAGCCTAAATGATCTCCGAACGGACCTTCCGGTTTTGTTTCGTTAGGATAAATTTCACCGGTAATAACAAAGTCAGCATCAGTACTAATGCAAAAACCATCTTCGTAAGAATAACCAAAACGTTTTTTTCCAAGAGCACCTGCAAATGTAGCTTCACTTAATCCTTCAGGCAATGGCATTACTGCCGCTAAAGTATGTGAAGGGGGACCACCAATAAAAATAGAAACTTTAAGAGGTTGTCCTTTTGCATTAGCTTTTGTTTGATGCACACCAATACCGCGATGTAACTGATAATGCAAACCAATTTCTTTATTCTGTATATAATCGTTGCCGCTTAATTGTACACGGTACATTCCTAAATTCGCATTCATGATACCCGGGTTATCAATGTCTTCGCTATACACTTGTGGTAAGGTAACAAACGCGCCACCATCCATACTCCAATGTTTTATTTGTGGGAGTTTATCGATTGTGGTTTCTTTAAATAAAACCGGTTTTGAAAACGGATTCTTTTTTGGCAGCGAAGCAAAAGCCGTTGCTGTAACATTTAAATAACTGAACGGACGCTTCAACGCTTTTACAGGATGATTTTTTAAATCAATAAGCGTTTGAACTTTTTCGAAAGTATCTCTGAAAATAAATTTACTTCTTTCAATGGTCCCAAAAATATTAGAAGCGCATTTGAATTCACAACCTTTTACATTTTCGAATAACAAATCGGGACCGCCCATTTCCTAAACACGTAAATGAATGGCAGCCATTTCTAAATATGGATCTACTTCTTCGGTAATACGGATTAGGTGGCCGTTTTTCTCCAAATCTTCAATACAAGCCTGTAAACTGCGGTAACCCATAGTAGAGGCAAAAATAGAGATAATTTGAAGATAATGAGTGGTGTTTTTGAGAGAAATCTAGTTGTTTATATCAACCGGACCAACATCATTAGAAAGAATACTTAAGCAATCTGATTTTAAGTCGGTTTCTTTAATTTTTGTGCTTTCCCATCCTAAAGGATAATATTTTGTAGGATTAGATTTTTCAATTAATACATAATCTGCTAAGAAAAAATTCTTTAAACGAGAATCCGATTTTATGAGTTGAAATTCACGAACTAATTTTGCGTTAGATAGGCTTGTGCATTTAATTACATAAACTGCTTCTAATTCTTTTCCTGAGTACGTTGTGCTCTTCTTTATCTCAACTTTAAATCCTGACTTATTAGAAGTTTGTGCAGCAATTGTATTTGAACTTGAATCAAAACTCATGATTCCTAAAGAAAATAGACTAAGTACTGTAGCGAGGAGAAGTTTTTTCATAGTTCTTTTGTTTCAGCTAAAATACAACATAAACAAATCGGGATTTGTTAATTTAACGAAGTGGCCGTTTTTGTTAATAAACGCTGGTTTTGGCGGACCTAAACCAATTTAAATTTAGTGAACGCGTTCTCCGTTAAGATAAGTTTCGAGAACTTTTGTTGATAAGATGGAATTGGGGTCACATTTCATTAAGTCTGTATCTAAAATAACGAAATCGGCGAATTTATTTTTCTCTATACTCCCTTTTTCTTTTTCCTCGAAATTAGAGTAGGCTGCCCAAATAGTCATACCGCGAATTGTTTCTTCTTTTGATAAAGCATTCTCAATTTGATAACCGTTTTCGGGATAACCTTTCGCATCTTTTCGTACAACCGCAGCATAAAAAGTTTTGAAGGGAGAAATATCTTCTACCGGAAAATCAGTACCGAGAGCAACTAATCCTGATGCTTTTAATAAATCTTTATAAGCATAAGCGCCTTTTTCACGTTCTTTTCCTAAACGTTCGCCTGCCCAATACATATCGCTGGTAGCATGTGTTGGTTGTACTGATGGAATTATGTCTTTAAATTTTTCAAAATCATTTTTGTTTACGACTTGCGCATGTTCAACCCTCCAACGTGAATCTGTTTTGATATTCTTTTTATAGATATCCAAAATTAAACGGTCACTCGAATCCCCAATACAATGCGTATTCATTTGAAATCCTTTTTCTGCCATAATAGCGGCGTACTTTTCAAAATGTTCTTTTGTGTTCAATAAAAATCCTTTCCATTCTTTTTTGTCAGAATAATGTTCTAATAAACAAGCACCACGCGAACCTAAAGCACCATCGGCATAAAATTTAAACGAACGCACATTTAGTTTATCTGTTTTATACGGACCTTTTTCTAAATAGTATTTATAATTGGGAGCGTTATCACTTAACATAGCGTAAATACGCATTTTTAATTTACCTGATTTTTGTAATTCGTCAATCGCGTCAATTTCGTATTTCATTAAACCTGCATCGTCAACTGTAGTTAGTCCAACCGCAAAACAATTTTCCTGTGCAACTAAAAGCGCATTGAATAATTTTTCTTTGGAAGGGGCGGAGATTTTACTGGTGACTAAATCAACAGCGTTGTCAATTAATATTCCCGTTAAATTTCCTTTAGCATCTTTAATTAAATCACCGCCGTCGATTTTTGTTTTAGAATCAATCCCAGCCAATTTTAAGGCAGCAGAGTTTGCTAAGACGGCGTGACCATCAATACGTTTTAAAATTAAAGGTGTGTTCGGAAAAAGAGAATCAAATTTATCTTTAGTTGGATATTCTTTTACAGCCCAATCATTCTGATCCCAACCTCTTCCAATCACCCAATCAATTTCCCCTTCCAAGGGGATGTCAGCCTTAGGCTGACGGGGGATGTCTGTTTGAACCTTAAACTCTTTTACTTTCTGAATAACTTCCTCAAACGATTTTGTTCCAACAAGATCAACCTGCTGCAACCCTAAACCATAACCTAAAAAATGACAATGCGCATCAATAAAGCCGGGGAAAATAGTTTTGCCTTGTATATCTTTTGTTTCTTTGGCCGAATATGAATTTAAAATTTGTTCGTTGCTGCCTGTTTCAATAATTTTACCATCTTTGATAGCCATAGCTTGTTGAATAGAGAAAGCAGAATCAACAGTATAAATAACAGCGTTATGAATAATTAAATCTGCTTCCTGTTTTTTAGGAGTAGAACAAGAAACAACCAAACATAAAACAAGAAACAACCAAACATTCTTCATTCTTTAAAGATAAAATTAAATGAGTGCTCAACAAAATAAAGATATTGCTATAAGGTGGTTCGCTGCTTTTAACGAACATAATTTAGAGAATCTTTTAAGTTTATATTCTGAAACTGCCGAACATTTCTCTCCCAAATTAAAAATTCGTCAGCCCGAAACCAACGGCTTAATAAAAGGTAAATCCGCTTTACGTACTTGGTGGAAAGATTCATTTGATAGATTACCAACTTTAAAATCACCGCTTTTATAATAACTGAAATCAGTAACACCTGTAAGGGAAACATACCAACGTTTAAAGTTCAATCCCATCGAACCTCTTAAATCACCAGAAATCGCATTGTAAAAAATGGTACGGTTATAATTTAACGTATCGTTGTAGTATTTATAAGTACGCCATTGTTCTTCTGGCCCTACTAAAACAGTAACATTAAAGAAAAGCGCACGCCATAAAACTAAATTAAAAGAAGCACCGCCATAAACTGAAAAGGCCGCCACATTTAAAGTATTCAAGTTACCGTGAGTGTCATAAAAAGGCCGAACTTGTCTTGGAAAGAAAGAAGTATCGGTAGTTCTAAGTGTATTGTAATAACCATTAGCGGTAATCACCCAAGTGAAACTTGATTTTAATTGTCGGTAAGAACAGGAGTAACCGGATTTAAATGAGAAGCGTTTGTTATTGGTGAAGTATAAAAACTTCATTTTATATGAAGTGCTCACCATGTGCGGAAACTGTGTATAGATTCCTCTTCTATTGGTTGTGGTGGTGTCCCATTTGTAATAGGCACTATCATATCTTGGGGTATTCTTATCATAGAATCCTTGATAGCGCCGGTAGCCTGTTTCTAAAATCCATTTATTACCGCCCACGTTCATACCAATGTTAAAGTGGTCGGTTTTACCGGTTTGATTTACGTTTTTTGGTGGAACGGAAGCGTAACCAAACGAGAAATTTATTTTATCGTAATTAAATTCGATACCTGAAATATTATTGGCTTGCGCTATGTAATTTACTTTTGATAAACCTAAAGTGTCTTTTCTTAAATATTGTTGCAGCTCAATGTTGTAATTTCGGTAGGATTGAAACAGTGAAACTATTAACCTTGACTTATACTTTACATAATACGTACTATCCCAAATCTTTTGTGCCGAAAGAATGTTGACAGAAAGTAGGGAGAAGAGTATTATTCTTTTAATCAAAACATCTAATTTTACACTCAAATATAAAGAAAATTACCGTGAAGCTACAAGACCACATAGATAAAATAGTTGATACCATTATTCAGTTCGCGCCACAGGTTGTTTCAGCCTTATTAGTGTTGATTATTGGCCTTTGGGTTATTAAACGCATTGCTTATTTAGCAAATAAAGGATTTGAGAAGAAAGATTTAGACGTTTCTTTACGTACTTTCTTAAAAAGTTTAATTTCCATTGGACTAAAAATAATTTTGATTGTGACTGTAGCCGGAATGTTAGGAATCGGAACAGCATCTTTTGTTACCATTTTAGGAGCTGCTGGTTTAGCAGTTGGTTTAGCATTGCAGGGTTCCCTTTCTAATTTTGCCGGTGGAGTTTTGATTTTGATTTTCAAACCTTATAAAGTGGGAGATACAATTGAAGCGCAAGGACAAACCGGAGAAGTAATGGAAATTCAAATTTTTAATACCATACTTTTAACCGCAGAACACAAAACAGTTATTCTTCCGAATGGTGCTTTGTCAAATGGAACTATTGTTAATAATTCCCGCCACGGCAATGTGCGCGTTGATATTCCGTTGGCTGTTTCTGTTGAGAATGATTTACCGAAAGTAAAAGCAATTATTTCGGAGGCATTAAATAGTAACGTTCATATCCTTAAAACACCTGAACCCCTAATTGTTATTGGGAAAATTTTGGAAGGGGCGGTAAATATAAATGTAAGGCCGTATTGTCACCCCGATAATGCACCAACTGTAATTTCGGAAGTGAATGAAAATTTAAAAGTGGCTTTCGAAAAAAATAAAATTAAGCAGGCTGTTCAAATGCGTATTATTCACAATGTTTAATAGTTGAATGGAAATATATCGGATAGCGGTTTGATAAACCAATTATTTTGCATAACATTAATCTTTAAAACATAATTAAATGAAAAAATTACTTAGTCTGTTATTTGTAAGTTTAACCTTAACAAGTTTTTCTCAAAAAAGTTTCTCAAAAGGATCAATAGTTATTGATTTAAACGCTAACCTTGGTATTTATAATACTGTGGCGCAAGATTCAAGCGATAGAGCCGAGGGTATAAAACAAACAGATAAAGCAGTACCTTATGCTTTTGCTTTAGGTGTTGAATATGGAGTATTGGATTTTTTGAGTGTTGGGATAAAAGGACAAACAGCTACTTATCTACAAGGTAAAGATACTACCGGTGGTCCCGTTGCTACAGTAAAAGGAAATGATATTGTTTTGGTTGTAAACGGACATTTGGTAAGAACAAAAAGATTTGATTTGGTTTTTGGAGGTAATGTTGGTTATTCAAATATTAAATTTAAATCGAATGATAATAAAGCAAGCATGGCCAAAGGTGGAGGTATAGCTTACGATTTACACTTAACACCTCGCTTATATTTCAGTAAGAATTTCGGTATGTTTTTTAGTTTATCATACGCCGGTGTTAGCTATAAAAAATTAAAATTTAGTGATAATGTGCGTAAGTATACCGAGACTGTAAGTCTTAAAGGAAGTGGTGTTAATTACGCGCTGGGCTTTCAAATTACTTTTGGCGGCGAATAAATAAATTCAATTTATTCGAAGCGTAAACTTTCGATAGGATCTAATTTAGAAGCACGTTTGGCAGGAAGAAAACCACTAAGTAATCCTACAACAATACAAATTATTACGCCTGTAATAATCCAGAACCATGGAACGAAAAATCCTGTGTCGAGTCCCATACCAATTAAATTTCCAATTATAATTCCTAATACAATTCCAATTAATCCGCCGAGGACACAAATAACGACAGACTCAATTAAGAACTGATATTTAATGGCTTCTTGCGTTGCGCCTAAAGCTTTACGTATTCCTATTTCGCGGGTGCGCTCTGTAACTGATACTAGCATAATATTCATTAAACCAATAGCTGCGCCTAATAAAGTAATGATACCGATTATGGTGGCCCCAAGCGTTACGTTTTGTAAATTATCAATAAGCATGGTCGCCAAACTATCAGATTTCACTACATCAAAATCTTCAACTTCTTTTGCATTTACTTTTCTGATTTTTCTGAATAAACCCGTTGCTTCACCTACAGCAATATCCATTAACCAAGGATATTTCGAAATAACATTAATCGTAAAACTCATATCAGGTCTTCCAAAATATTGTCGCGCGTTTAGAATAGGAATGATGCAAATTTTATCGCCACCAAATCCCATACTACTGCCTTTACTTTTTAAAACGCCAATTACTTTATACTTCGCACCACCAATCGAAATTACTTTATCTACAGGCTTTGCATTTTTTGGAAATAGAGAAAAAGCAATTTCACTTCCGAGAATAACTAAGTTGTTTCCGCTTAAAATTTCGGGAGGAGTAAAATTCCTACCTTCTAATAATTCGTAACCTGAAGTCTCTAAATAATTTTCATCAGCACCAAACACCTGGATATTGGGATTGGTTTTTTTCGATAGATATTTCAATCTTGCATTAAATGATGCCATGGTTGAAATAGAAGCAACACAAGGAAAATCAAATTCTTCTTTAAAGCGCATAGCCTCTTTAAAGTTAATGGGGCGATAGGCTTTTGGTTTTTTGCCATGCCGTCCAACCCTCATGTTCATTTCTTTGTTGCGGATGGTAAAGGTATTGGCACCCATTTCGGTGAAGTTGCTGTTGATACTGGATTTAATAGCATCGATAGCCGATAAAATTCCCACCAAAGCCATAATACCAATAGCAATAATGAGCATGGTGATAATAGCCCGAAGTTTGTTCGATTTTATTGCGTCAACCGCAATTCTGGTATTTTCTTTAAGCAGAAGGGCCATTATGGGTGTAAAGGTAGGTTTAGCCCGCCATATTTATTAACCGCTTATCAAAATTTATAGCTTATTTATGGGATTTTTCCCTCATTTTCCATAAATTCGTACCTCCAAAAATCATTACAAACTAAAACTATATCCCTATGGCATTCGACATTGACATGATTAAGAAGGTTTACGAAAACATGCCTTCACGTATTGAAGCAGCCCGTAAACAATTAGGCCGCCCTTTAACTTTAGCTGAGAAAATTTTGTATTCGCATTTACATGCTGATCAAAAATCAGAAAATTTTGAACGCGGTAACTCATACGTTGATTTCGGTCCGGATAGAGTAGCCATGCAAGACGCAACGGCTCAAATGGCATTATTACAGTTTATGCAAGCAGGTCGCCCTAAAGTGGCTGTGCCTTCAACTGTACATTGTGATCACTTAATTACTGCTAAAGTTGGCGCAAAAAACGATTTACAAGTTGCAACAACTGAGAGTAAAGAAGTGTTTGATTTTTTAGGTTCAGTATCTAATAAATACGGAATTGGTTTTTGGAAACCGGGTGCAGGTATTATTCACCAGGTAGTTTTAGAAAATTATGCTTTCCCTGGTGGAATGATGATTGGCACCGACTCTCACACCGTAAATGCAGGTGGTTTAGGAATGATCGCGATTGGTGTTGGCGGAGCTGATGCTTGTGATGTAATGGCTGGTTTACCCTGGGAATTAAAATGGCCGAAATTAATTGGCGTTAAATTAACAGGTAAATTAAATGGTTGGGCAAGTGCGAAAGATGTAATTTTAAAAGTAGCAGGAATTTTAACTGTAAAAGGGGGGACTGATAAAATTGTTGAATATTTTGGCGAAGGCGCAATCAACTTAAGCTGTACAGGAAAAGGAACAATTTGTAACATGGGTGCTGAAGTTGGCGCAACTACTTCAACATTTGGTTATGATGATAGCATGGAGCGTTATTTACGCGCAACTAATCGTGCTGATATTGCAGATGCTGCTAACAAAATCAGAGAACATTTAACTGGTGATAAAGAAGTTTATGCAGATCCTTCGAAATATTTTGATGAAGTAATTGAAATTGATCTTTCAACTTTAGAGCCGCATGTAAACGGACCATTCACTCCGGATTTAGCAACACCTATTTCAAAATTAAAAGAAGAAGCTGTGAAAAACGGTTGGCCTTTAAAAATTGAAGCAGGTTTAATTGGTTCTTGTACTAACTCTTCTTATGAAGATATTTCTCGTGCTGTATCTTTAGCAAAACAAGTTTCTGCAAAAGGATTAAAAGCAAAAGCAGGATTTATGATTAATCCGGGTTCAGAACAAATCCGTTATACAATTGAACGTGATGGTTTCTTAAAAATATTTGATGAAGTAGGAGCTGTTGTATTTACTAATGCTTGCGGTCCGTGTATTGGAATGTGGGATAGAGTAGGTGCAGAGAAAAAAGAAAAGAATACGATTGTTCACTCTTTCAACCGTAACTTTGCAAAACGTGCAGATGGAAATCCAAACACTTACGCATTCGTAGCATCACCTGAAATTGTAGCTGCTTTAGCAATTGCGGGTGATTTAAGTTTTAATCCATTAACAGATTTCTTAACTAACGAAAAAGGAGAACAAGTAAAATTAGATCCTCCTTCAGGTGATGAATTACCAACAAAAGGTTTTGCTGTTGAAGATGCAGGATACCAAGCTCCGGCTGCTGATGGAAGTAAAGTTCAGGTGTTAGTTGATAAAGCATCTAAACGTTTACAATTATTAGATCCATTTACTGCATGGGAAGGTGTTGATTTAAAAGGATTGAAATTATTAATCAAAGCAAAAGGAAAATGTACAACGGATCATATTTCTATGGCAGGTCCATGGTTAAAGTTCCGCGGACATTTAGATAATATTTCAAACAACATGTTAATTGGTGCAGTAAATGCATACAATGAAAAGACAGATTCAGTAAAAAACCAATTAACCGGTGCTTACGAAGGTGTTCCTGTTGTACAACGTGCTTACAAAGCGCAAGGTATTGGCAGTATTGTTGTAGGTGATGAGAACTACGGTGAAGGTTCATCACGTGAACACGCCGCTATGGAACCTCGTCATTTAGGTGTACGTGCTGTATTAGTGAAATCATTCGCACGTATCCACGAAACCAACTTGAAAAAACAAGGTATGTTAGGTTTAACTTTTGCAAACAAAGCAGACTACGATAAAATTCAAGAGAACGATGTAATTGATATTATTGGTTTAACTTCATTTGCTCCGGGCAAACAATTAACTATCGTGTTAAATCACGATAACGGAAGTAAGGATGAAATTAAAGTAAATCACAGCTACAATGCTCAGCAAATCGAGTGGTTTAAAGCAGGTGGTGCTTTAAATATCATCAGAGCAAGTGTAAAAGCTTAATCAAAGTTTAAATATAATTAAGAGCCCTGTTGTAAAACGGGGCTTTTTTTATTATCTTTATTTATATTCTTATCGACATGAAAAATTTTTAATATTTTTTTTTTGTTTGCAATAATCCTTCTTTTTTTTAGCGCAAAAATTTATTAAAAACACTACTGGTCGCGCCCTAACGTTTAAAGAAATTCAATTACAATTTGATACTTATCAAAAGCAAAATGATTTGAGAAGAGTTTCAGGTTGGAAAAGCTTTAAACATTGGGAACACGATATGCAAATGCATACCAACGCACAAGGAGAGCCTGCAGGTTTCGAGGAGTATGTTGATGCGGCTATTGAAATGTCGAATTTTAAACAAGAGCAGCAAAATCAAAGTTTAGCTTCTACTTGGGCACCAACCGGACCAAATGTTTTGCCAACTAATTTAACCGGTTACATGGAAAATGGTATTGGTAGAATTAACTGCGTGGCTTTTCATCCAACTAATGCCAGCATTTATTATGCAGGTGTTGCGCAAGGTGGTGTTTGGAAAACAATTAATAACGGAGCAAGCTGGACACCTCTTACAGATAATTTACCAATAACAAGAGTAAGTGATATTTCAATCGACCCATCTAATCCAAACACCATTTATATTTCTGTTTGTGATTTTGAATATCTTGGCGTGAGTTTATTTTTGAATGGAAGAAAACGTCATACACATTATGGTTTGGGAGTTTATAAATCAACTGACGGTGGTACAACATGGGCTGCAACAGGTTTAACTTTTCAGTTAACTAATGGTGATGCTTCATTAATCAGAAAAGTTTTAGTGAATCCTGCAAATAGTAATGAGTTATGTGCAGCAGGTGCAAGTGGCATGTACAAATCAACCAACGCGGGAACAACTTGGAATAAAGTAATGGATTCTTTGTTTTGGGATTTGCACCGTGATCCTGTAAATCCAAATACACTTTACGCATCAACAGGTTGGGTCATGAATTCAAACGAAGGAAATGCCGGTGTTTACAAATCAACCAACTTTGGAAATACTTGGACGATGTTAAACACAGGAATGCCTTTAACAGGAACTATTCAACGCGTGAAATTAGCAATTGCTCCATCCGACAATAATTATATTTATGCTGCTTGTGTTGATGTTCAACAAGGGTTATATGGTTTTTATAAAAGCACCAATGCGGGTTTAACGTGGACTTATATTGCGCCTGTAGATAATGTTTTAGAAGGCGGTCAAGGTACAGCAAGTGGCGGACAAGGAAATTATGATATGGGATTATTAGTGCATCCTACCAATAGAAATACAGTTTACATTGGCGGCATAAATATGTGGGCTTCAACAGATGGAGCAGCAACATTTAATCCAGTTTCGCATTGGACTACAGGTTACGGCCCAACTATACATGGAGATTTTCACGCATTAGATTATCAGCCTGCAGGCAATCAGTTTTTTGCTTGTAATGATGGAGGTTTATATAAAACTTCAAGTATTGTTCCGAGTACATGGAGCACAAGTAGCTGGCCAACGGTTTGGACAAAATTAAACAGTGGAATGCAAGTAACTTCATTCTACAGATTATCGAGTTCAAAAAATGCAGCAGGAAGATTAGTGGCAGGTGCACAAGACAACGCAACATTTTATTTTAAGAGCGGAGCTTGGAGTACAATTTTTGGTGGTGATGGAATGGATAATTATTTAGATCCTGTTACTAACACTAATGTTTTTGGTTCTAGTCAGTACGGTTATTTTGATAGAAGTACAAATGATGGTGTGAGTAGTTCATCGCCAAACACAAATCCAAGCAGTGAAGCTGCAGAATGGGTTACACCGGTTGTAGCTGATTACAATAATCCCGGAAGATTATTTATTGGAAACGAAAACGTGGTTCGTTCAACTAACGGTGGAAGCACATGGACAAGTCTTGCAAATATGCCTGGCTCAACATCGAGTGAGATTAGTGCACTAGCAGTTTCGAATACAAATAGTTTAGTATTGTATGCTGGCAGACGTGTACGGTATGAATTTTCAGTTCCGGGTGCTATGTTTAAAACAACAAATGGTGGAACAAGTTGGACAAATGTAACAGCCGGTTTACCTGATAGTTTATATTATACAGGTATTGAAATAAATGAGACCAATGCTAACACAGTTTATGTTTGTATGGCCGGATTTAGCAGTGGTAATAAAGTATATCGCACCACAAATGCAGGCGCGAACTGGACAAACATCTCTTATAACCTTCCAAACATTCCTGTGAATTGTATTAAGCAAATTCCCGGCACCAGTAATATTATGGTGGCAACAGATTTAGGTGTTTATACTCTATCAGGAAGCGCAACCACTTGGGTAAATAATAGTTTTGGTTTACCGAATGTAATTGTGAGTGATATAGAATTTAATCCCGCTTTAAACAAAGCTTACGTCTCCACTTTTGGAAGAGGCATATGGGAAACACCATTAAATGTATTAACCGGTTTATCGGGTGCTGTGTTGGACAATACTTTGTCGTTTAATTTATATCCGTCTGTTAATGCGGGTGACTTTACAATAAATATAGATGGCCTTAACGAAAAATTAGTGGAAGTAATTGATGTAATGGGTAGAATTGTTTACTCCCAAAAAACGAGCAACGAAAAAATTGAGCTTAGTTTGAAGCTTAATTCGGGCGCTTATTACGCTAAAATTGTTAGTGGTGATAAAGTTGGGGTGAAGAAATTCATCGTCCAGTAATAAAATTGCATATAAATATATGTAAATCAGTAGTTTAGCTTTTGGCCTACTTTCCTTTTCATTCTTATTTCTTGATATTTTAGTTTGTCTAATATGATTTAGTTATTATATTTATCATCTGTAAATAACTGTTCATCATTTAAAAATAGCTACTTATCGAAATGAAGACCTTTGAAACAGAAGTATATGTAATGAATGTTTTTGAGGATGGTTATCTGGAGTTTAAAGTAAAGAAAGATTCTTTGTTTGAGCCGGATGACCTCTGGTTATCACGCAAACAATCTTTAGAATATGCGCCCGGAAAAAAATTTGCAGTGCTAATGGAAGCTCAGGATTTTTTTCAAATCGGACATGAAACAAGACGAGTAGCGGCATCGCAAGAGTTTTCTGATGGAATGGTGGCTGTTGCTTTATGTAGTAATAATTTATCGCTTAAAATTTTAGGAAGTTTATACATTAAAATAAACCGCCCGCCCATTCCTACAAAATTTTTCGACGATCGTGAAAAAGCAAAAGAGTGGGTAAAAACATTTGTTAAGTAAAAATTGGAAATCATAGTTGAGAGTAAAATATTTGTAAAATCAATCGACCTTGGCTATTCGACCGTGAACTTAAGAAGCGATGGAATTGTTCAAATTAATTATGGTGATGATTTGGAGATTGATGTTAAAGAAGCGGAAGAAATTCAAAATTCTATCGGCGAATTAACCCAAGGAAAAAAAACTTTAGTGCTAAATATTGCGGGTAAAAATACTTCAGCAACTTCAGATGCAAGAAATCATTCAGCTTCACCTGTGGGAGTAAGGTTTACCATTGCGGATGCCTTTGTTATTAATTCTTTAGCACAAAAAATTCTCGCAAATTTTTATATCAACTTCCATAAGCCTTTAGTAAACACTAAGTTTTTCGATGATTTAGATATGGCTACTGAGTGGCTAAAGGCGCAGTTGTAATCATCAATTTTATTTCGTAGTTTTATAATGATGAGGAAATGCGTTGTTATAATTTTTTTATCTCTCTTTGGCTTTTCAATCAAAGCACAGCATGCTTATTTTTCATCCTTAAATCAAAATTTACTTTCAGTTAATCCAGCTGGGAATACCGGAATGCCAAGATATGGTTATGACAAACAAAGTTATTACGCGGGCGTTGATTTTTTTGGTAAAAAGTATAGTGGTTTTGGTCTTTCATTCAGTAACGATAATTTCGGACCTGTGTTAAGGAGGACTCAAATAGATTTTTCGTATGCATTACATTTTACAATCAAGAACAAGATAAAAATTGTTCATGCTTATCAGATTTCTTATTTTGAGTATAAATATGATAGGACTAAAGTCGGTTTTGGATATAATCTTAATCCGAGTGATGCTATGAGCGCATTTGCTCAATCTTCAGAAATTGTTCCTTCTCAGGTTAAAAGAAATGCAGATTTCTCCTCAGGTTTGTTAGTCTACGGAAAACGTTTTTATGCCGGAGTAACTGTTTTAAGTATTACACAGCCTGATGAAGGATTACTTGGAGTTTCCAAACGGCCTCTGACTCAAATTTACCAGGGAAAATTTAAATTTTTAAATCCTGATAGATTTAATGTTGATGTTTACGGTTTTATAAAAATACAAAAAGCAGTAGGTTTTAATGGGAATGGCTATTATTCAAATCCAATAAGAGAAAATTTTATACAGTATGGAACTTATTTAAATTATAAATTACTGTCGTTCCATTTTGCCCATCGCTTGAATGAAGTATCAGACTTTGATGCCGTTGTTGCTGGAATAGCAATTAATAAGAAGGGTTTTAGAATTGGCTATAATTCTAAGTGCAATTACGCCACTCACTTATCAAATTACTTTTTTAATGAGTTGTATCTCCAATATTCTTTCGGAAGAAATAAGAAAGAAACAGAAGACGGTACCATTAAATTAATTGATTAGCGTCTGTCATGCTGACCGTCGAAGACGCATATCAGCATCTCAAAAATACATTCCAAATTTGGAATGACTATTTTTGCTTCTTCTTATTCGGATCACAATTCTTGCAATCAGGATAAATTAATACACCACATTTATCTGGTAATTTTTGAACGTGACCTTCTTTATCTTCAGCAACAATTTCTTTCAAACAAACATTGGTTGCTTTTGTTCTGCCTTTAGTTAAGTAGTTAATTGTTTTTTTGGGGAATGTATTTCCAACAACAGCCGATTGAAAATGCCCTTTACTGTCCTGAAATGTAATCACGAAACTTTTCACTACATCCATATAAGGATTGCCGTATTTGTCTAATGCGAAAACTTTGTATTCGGTTTCGTCAAAATCTGCTTTAAAGAAAGGGTCTTCTTTCTTGATCTTTATGGTTTCTATTTCCTGTGAGAATATAAAAGCAGGAATTAGTAAAAAAGAGAGAACTATAAATTTTAAAAATTTCATCAATTAAATTTATAACGAAAAATCGGAAATAGGTTACAAAAGGAGATTAGTTATTTATCCCCCAATGTTAATTACTTCACCAGGTTACCGTAAAGCTTCGCGCGCTGCTCTTTCACTATTGGACTTTCTAAATACTCGTCATAACTACAAGTGCGGTCAACAATTCCTTTAGGTGTTAACTCAATAATACGAGTGGCTACGGTTTGTACTAATTCGTGATCATGACTGGTAAACAGGATTGTTCCTGTGTAATCTCTTAACGCATCGTTATAGGCAATAATACTTTCCATATCCAAGTGATTGGTTGGTTCGTCAATTATTAGCATATTAGGATTCACTAACATCATTCTACTCGTCATACAACGTACTTTTTCTCCTCCGGATAATACGTTACATTTTTTCATTACCTCTTCACCGCTGAATAACATCTTACCCAAAAATCCACGTACATAACTTTCGTCTTTATTAGTACTGTATTGTCTTAACCAATCAATTAAATTCAAGTCAGTTTTAAAGAACTCTGTGTTATCATTCGGAGAATAACCTTTGTAAATAGTTGTTCCAAATTTGTATTCACCTGAATCCGCCTTATCAGCTTCATTTAAAATATCAAATAAAGCAGTTATTGCTAAATGGTTTTTACTGATAAAAGCAATTTTATCTCCTTTGCGAACATTGAATGACGCTTTGCTAAACAATACACCATCTACATTCGATTTCGATAAATTCTCAACTTCTAATATTTGATCTCCTGCTTCGCGTTCTTGTTTAAAGATAATACCAGGGTAACGACGAGTGCTTGGCGGAATTTCATCCACCACTAATTTCTCTAATAATTTTTTACGTGAAGTTGCTTGTCGCGATTTACTCGCATTCGCACTAAATCTTCGAACGAAATCTTGTAACTCAGTTCTCTTATCTTCAACTTTTTTATTCTGATCAGCACGTTGCTTCAAAGCTAACTGACTCATCTGATACCAGAAACTATAGTTACCGGTGTAAGTTCTTAATTTCCCAAAATCAATATCACAAACGTGTGTACAAACTGTATCTAAAAAGTGACGGTCATGGGAAATAACAATAACTGTATTTTGAAAGTCGGCTAAAAAATCTTCGAGCCATGTAATCGTTTCTACGTCTAAGTCGTTCGTTGGCTCATCCATTAATAAAATGTCAGGGTTACCGAATAAAGCTTGAGCTAATAACACTTTTACTTTTTCTTTACCTGTAAGATCTTTCATTAATTTAAAATGGGTTTCTGTTCCAATTCCTAAATCAGAAAGTATTTGTGCAGCATCACTATCAGCATTCCATCCATTCATCTCTGCAAATTCAGCTTCCATTTCAGAAGCTTTTATTCCGTCTGCATCACTGAAATCCGGTTTTGCGTAAAGCGCATCTTTTTCTTTAATTAATTTGTGAAGTTTTTTATTTCCCATGATTACAGTATCGAGTACTGCAAATTCATCAAACTCAAAGTGATTTTGTTTTAAAACACTCATGCGTTGTCCTGGTGTAATATCTACTTGTCCTTTTGTAGCATCGATTTCGCCTGAAAGGATTTTCATAAATGTAGATTTACCGGCGCCGTTGGCACCAATAATTCCATAACAATTGCCCGGCGTAAACTTTACGTTAACCTCGTCGAACAAAACGCGTTTGCCATATTGCAAACTTATATTAGTAACTGTAATCATGATATAAAAAAATTCGTTGGCAAAGATAGTAAAATAAAGGGGTATTTTTACAGCACAATTAATACCTTTAGCGCATGAGATTTTTACCGTTTTTGCTATTGTTTTCAGGGCTTTTAAGGGCACAAAAGCCTTTTAACGCCACTATAATAGATGAGGGTACAAAAGCAGGTATTTCATTTGCCAGTATTGGGATAAAGGGCAAGAATATTGGTACTGTAGCCAATGAAAAAGGTAGTTTTGAATTGAATATTTCGAAATGTGATGAGGATGATTCCCTTAAAATTTCAGCTATTGGCTATAAAACAAAAGGGTTCACTGTTTCTCAGATTAGACAATTAGGTGGTAAAATAATTATGATGGAGGCCATTGCTGTAAAGTTGGAGGAAGTGGTTATTAAATCCACTAAAGTAAAACGAAAAGTATTAGGCACTTCAAAATACAGCACCAGAAACTGTTCAGCATTTATGGGAACAGATGGAAATTGGAAGGGTGAAGAAGCGGCGATTTTAGCCAACAACGAAAAGGGAAAATATGTTTTTATTGAAGACTTTAATTTTTACATCATTCAAAACAAGTATGAAGATTCATTGGTGTTTCGTTTGATGTTGTATTCTGTTACCGAGAAAAATTTACCGGGACAAACCTTTCTAAAAAAGCCTATCATTTTTAAAACCGCAGTAAAACAAGGAGTGGTACATGTTGATTTGAAAAATTACAATATTACTTATAATGATAATTTTTTTATTAGTCTGGAATGTTTGATGGATAAAATGGATCAGACTAAATTTTGTTTTGCGGGGTCGGTTAAAGTTCCGTCTTATGTAAAAACATCAACTTTTATGAATTGGTACAGAGTAAGGGGTGGAGGCGCAGATTTAAATGTGACGGTTTCGTATTTGAAATAATTACTTCTTCATCTTCAATCTGATCTGCGTTATAATTTTCTTAGTATAAAGCGGGAAATCCCCATTCATCATCCAGGTATAATACGAAGGTTCCTTTTCAAAAACTTCGGTAACGGGTTTGTCTTTATGTTTGCCAAAACCAAAAACTTCAACACCTTTTTCGTTGAAAACAATTCTTCCTGCTAAATCAGCATTTTTTGTTTTGGCGGTGAGTTCGCTTAAAACGCTCATGTCGTTTTTAACTGGAACAATCATTTTTCCTTTACCATCGTCGAATTCTTTATCAGCGTATCTATCTAATTGCGCCAAGAAAATCTCGTATGTAGCTTTTAATATCGGCTTCGGCGTTATGAGCATTTTCAATTTTCTTATCACAATAAAATTTATAAGCTGCAGAAAGTGTGCGAGGCTCCATGTAATGAAAAATATTCTGCACATCAATTAATTTGCGGGCCGATAGATCAAAATCCACTTCAGCACGTAAAAATTCCTCTAATAATAAAGGCACATCAAATTTGTTCGAGTTATATCCTGCGATATCTGCATTGCCAATAAACTGTGCGAGTTCTGTCGCCACTTGTTTAAATGTTTTGCAATCCTTCACATCTTCATCTTTAATTCCTGTAATGCGTGACGACTCCGGTGTAATTGGCATCTCAGGATTGATGCGCATGGTTTTTACTTCCGTATTATTATCAACGTTAACTTTAAGAATGCAGATTTCAATTATTCTGTCGGACGCTACACTTAGTCCTGTAGTTTCTAAATCAATAAATGCGAGAGGACGGGTAAGGTTTAACTTCATGAGGTGAATGTCTTTAAGGAGGTCAATATGCTTTCAACAGAATTGACTCCCGTAAAAAACGAATTTAGTTTGTGAATCACAGCGTCAACTAAAGAATCCGGACACGAAGCGCCACTTGTGATGATTATCTTTAAAGGTTGTTTGTTTGGTAAAAAATTTTCGGTGCTTAAGTGTTTTTTATTAGGATAATCGAAATGATTTATTTTTGTTTTGCTTTCGATTTCTTTTTCTGAAGAAATAAAGTAAGTTGGGAATTTGCGTTCGCATAATTCAACTAGATGTGAAGTGTTACTGCTATTATAACCACCGACTACAATCGCTAAATCGGCATCGGTATTTAATAAGCCATAAGTTGCATCCTGATTTTCATTGGTGGCGTAACACAAAGTATCGTGCGTATCTGCAAAATGTTTGTCAATGTTTTCTTTTCCGAATTGGTTTTCCATTACCGATTTAAAATAATTGGCAATCTCTTCAGTTTCGGTAGCGAGCATTGTGGTTTGATTAATCACGCCCACTTTTTGTAAATCGGTTTTTATATTGAAGTCACCCGAAAATTTTCCTTCAAATTCTTTTTCAAATTCTTCCTGCGTTTTGTTTTCTATAATGAAAGACGCTAATTTTTTTGAATCTTCAATATCTTTCACAACAATCGCTTTGCTATGCGTTGCGCTTCTTGAAAATGTAGCGCGTGTTTCTTCGTGATTGTATTTTCCGTGAATTATAATTGTATGATTCGTTTTTCCTATTTGCTCCGATTTTTTCCAAACTCGCTCTACAAACGGACAAGTTGTATTGTATTTTTCCGTCTTAATTCCTTTTTTCTCGAGTATCTCTAAAATATTTAAAGGCGCACCAAAAGCAGGAATAATAACCACATCATCCGTCGTTAAAATATCAAATGAAATTAATTGTTCGCCATGGGTATCCTGTAAAAATTGAACGCCATGTTCATTCAAATCTTTATTCACTTCAGGATTGTGAATCATCTGACTCAATAAATAAATTCGTTTACCTGGATTTTCATCAATAGCTTTAAACGCAATTTCAATCGCGTTCTCAACACCATAACAAAAACCAAAATGACGCGCAATGTAAAATTGTACTGGACCAAAATCTAAAACGGTTGGAGAATTATCTTTTTTACGCGGGTCCTGAACCTTGCGGTATTGCTTTACCGCCGAAATAATCGGACTACGGTAAAATTCAGGAACCTGAAACGTTTTCATAAGACAAAGTTATGAGTTATGAGTTATGAATGATGAATTTTGAGAAGAAAAAACCCACAAATTGGTGTTATTTAGCTTTATTTCTTGGGTGGTAACTTAAAATATTGTCCCTCAAGTACTGCCTATCCAAATGGGTATAAATTTCGGTAGTCGTAATGCTTTCGTGGCCTAACATTTCTTGTACGGCCCTTAAATCCGCACCGCCTTCCACTAAATGGGTAGCAAAAGAGTGTCGGAATGTATGCGGGCTCAATTTCTTTTTTATTCCTGCTTTCTGAGCTAAATCTTTAATCACATAAAAAACCATCACGCGGGAAAGTATTCCGCCGCGGCGATTTAGGAAGATGTGATCAACTGCTGTTTTTTTATGGGAAGATGAACTCTTACTTTTTTAAGATAATTATTAATTAGTTTTTTCGCTGTTTTTCCTATAGGAACTAATCTTTCCTTACTCCCTTTCCCTGTTACTTTAATATAATCCTCATTAAAATGTAAATCAGTAATTTTTAAATTCACACATTCACTCACACGTAAACCACAACTATAAAGCGTTTCTAACAAAGTAATATTTCTTTCGCCTTCAGGCGTGCTTCTGTCAACAGCAGCAGCCATTTTATCAATTTCTTCAATGGTTAAGAATACAGGTAATTTGCGCGTAATTCTTGGAGACTCTAACAATTCAGCCGGACTTTGCTGAATCTCGTTTTCCATTAAGAGAAATTTGTAAAAGGTTTTTATTCCGGAAATAATTCTCGCTTGAGAGGTGGTTGAAAAACTTAATTCCGATATCCATTTTACAAAAGCTTGTAAATGGCTTAATTCAAGTTGTACGGGTGTTTTATTATTTAAAAAGGATTGGGAATATTGTTCCAACTTATTCAAATCATCTAAATAGGCCTCAATAGAGTTTTTTGAGAGGGAACGCTCTAATTGCAAATATTGCTTAAAACGGATTTTATATGAATTCCAATTGCTCAAAAAAAGTTATATTTACGCTATGAAGTTAATCATAATTAACGGACCAAATTTAAACCTTTTAGGCGTAAGAGAAAAAGAGGTTTATGGGAATCAATCCTTCGAGGATTATTTAGAGGTATTGCAGAAAAAATACCCTACTATTTCTATTGAGTATTATCAAAGCAATGTAGAAGGCGAATTGATTAACGAATTACAGGAAAAAGGATTTATTTACGATGGCATCATCATTAATGCTGGAGGATATACACATACATCAGTCGCAATAGCAGATACTATTAAAGCCATAAAAGCACCATGTGTTGAAGTTCACATCTCAAACATTTTTGCAAGAGAAGATTTCCGTCACGTTTCGTATTTAGGAAAAAATTGCGTGGGAAGTATTTCCGGTTTTGGATTGAAGAGTTATGATTTGGCTATTGAGTATTTCGTATCACAAATTTTTTTTTTTTCGAGGAAACGGGGGGGGGGGGGGGGGGGGGGGGGGGGGGGGCAAACAAAGTTAAAACTGGAAGTTTGGGGGGGTTTTAAAAGGGGGGTTTCCGGTCGAGGTCCGGGGGGGCGTGGCCCCCCGCGCGGAAAAATATTTTATTCAACCCCCCCCCCCCCCCCCCCCTCCACCCCCCTTGTGTGTCGGGTGGGGTTCATCAAAAAAAATATTTAGCAATAGAACGAACATTGAATTAGAATTAGAGTAAAACATCCAAACTTCCTAATCCTTCTCTCACCACTTCAAAATCACCTTTGCTGCAATCAATAACTGTTGAGGCGTAAATATTTCCGTGGCCGCCATCAATTAGCATATCTACTTTTGTTTCGTATTGTTGGTGAATGATTTCAGGGTCAGAAAAATATTCTAAAATGCTATCATCACCATCATGCAAACTGGTTGAGATAAGAGGATTTCCTAAGGCATTTACAATTTCTCTGCAAATAATATTATCAGGCACACGAATACCAACTGTTTTACGGTCTTGCTTAATTATTTTCGGAACATTAGAACTTGCTTCTAAAATAAAAGCATAAGGACCTGGCAAGGCCTTTTTCATCATACGGAAAATGTGATTGGGAATTGGTTTTGTGTATTCACTCAAATGACTTAAATCGCTGCACACAAAAGAGAATTTAGATTTCTCGGGTTTTATGTTTTTGAGTTTGCAAATGCGTTCAACTGCTTTGTTGTTCGAAATATCACAACCCAAAGCATAAACTGTATCTGTAGGATAAATGATAATGCCGCCGTTTTTTAAGCAATTCACAATAAGAGCAAGGGTTTTGCTATCGGGATTAGTATCGTTTATTCGGAGGAGCATTAATACAAAGATAGGCTATTTTAAGACTTTTTCTATTTGTAAATCCTCTATAAATTAATACCTTTAGTACAGTTAAACATCAAACACTAAAACATCAAACATAATGGATCGTCGCGATTTTTTCTTAAATCTGTTGCAGGAACTGCTGGCTTAACGTTTTTATCTTCTATCGATAAAGTTTATGCTGCCGAATTAGAAAATCAGGTTGCTCGTGTTAATGGTTTGAGTTCTGAAGCCGCGGCTACTGATGAAGATTTTTGGGGATGGGTACGCGAGAGTTTTACAGTTTCTCCTAATATTATTAATTTAAATAATGGTGGTGTTAGTCCACAACCCAAAGTGGTGCAGGATGCACACATCCGTTATTATCAATATTGCAACGAAGCGCCATCGTATTATATGTGGCGTATTTTGGATGCAGGTCGTGAAGGATTAAGAGAGAAGTTGGCGGATCTTTGTGGAGTGGATTCTGAGGAAATTGCCATTAACAGAAATGCAACAGAAGGATTGAACACAGTTATTTTTGGCCTGAATTTAAAAGCGGGGGATGAAGTTGTGTTGAGTAAATACGATTATCCCAACATGATGAACGCCTGGAAGCAACGCGAAAAACGTGACGGTATTAAATTAGTTTGGATTGATATTCCGCAACCTTTAGAAGATGATAAGGCTTATGTAAAATTGTATCAGGATGCAATGACTTCTAAAACAAAAATCGTTCATATCACGCATCAGATTAATTGGAGTGGAAATATTGTTCCCTGTAAATTAATTGCTGATATGGCCCATGCAAAAGGTGCTGAAGTAATTGTTGATGCAGCTCATTCGTTTGGACAGATTGATTTTAAATTAAAAGATACGGGAGCTGATTATTTAGCAACTGCTTTACATAAATGGTTATGCGCACCGTTTGGAAGTGGACTTCTTTATATCAAAAAAGAAAAAATAAAAAATGTTTGGGCTTTGTTATCAAGTACAGAACCTGATGGAATCGATATTAGAAAATTTGAAACATTAGGAACACGATCTTTCGCTTCAGAAATGGCGATTGGTGCGGCAGTTGATTTTCATAATGTAATTGGTGGCAAGCGTAAAGAAGAACGTTTACGCTATTTAAAAAATTATTGGTATGAGAAAGCAAAAACATTGCCGAAAGTAGTTTTGGCTACTTCAATGAAACCACAGTATTCTTGCGCTATTGGTCATATTGGTTTTGAAGGTTGGAAAGGCGGCGATATCGAAGCTAAATTGTGGGATAAACACAAGATACACACTTCTACTTTTGTTTACGAAAAATTAAATGGAGTGCGTATCACACCGAATATTTATACAAGCATAAAAGATCTGGATATCTTGGTTAAAGGCTTAACTGAGATTTCTAAGAACCACATGGAACAAAGGTCCTTAGCAACCAGGATGACCCTGTGTTAAATGCAACTAATATGAAAAATCTTATACTTTTTAGTTTCTGCAATTCTAATTACTGTTGGAATTTTTCTTTTGCTGATAAAACTCCTTCACGCGAAATTATTCTGACTAGGAATGCGCCAGCGCCAATTGGTCCGTATAGTCAAGGTATAAAAGTGGGAAACACCCTTTATGTAGCCGGACAAGTTGGTTTTACTCCTGAAGGAAAATTAGATACGAGTTCAGTTGAGAATGAATGTAAGCAAGCACTTAATAATGTAAGAGCAATTGTTGAAGCGGCAGGTATGAGCATGCAACAGGTGGTAAAGTCAACTCTATACGTAACTGATTTAAAAAACTTCTCTAAAATAAATGAAGTGTATGGAACTTATTTCCTGCAAAATCCTCCCGCCAGAGAAACAGTTCAGGTGGCGGCTTTACCAAAGGGTGCGCGTTTCGAAATTTCGGTAGTAGCCGTTAAGTAATTTCTTTTAAAAGGCATGCAACCTTCTCTAATTTTGTCGTATTTAGTGTAAAGAACTCATTTAATGGTATGGGGGATATCCCAAGTTATACTGACGTCAATATTGCCATAATTGAGCGTTGCCAAAAAGGCGAGAGAAAGGCTTTTCAGGAGTTATACAACCTGTATGCGAAAGCTATGTTCAATATTTCGGTAAGGATATTAAATGATAGCAATGAAGCAGAAGAAGTGCTCCAGGATGCATTCTTAAAAGCCTTTGAAAAAATTGGTACTTATGATAAAAAATATTCGTTTGGTGTTTGGTTAAAGCGGATTGTCATTAACCGTTCTCTGGATGTTCTGAAGAAAAGAAAATTAAAATTTGTGCAGATTGAGGAAGCGGACTTTAAGGAAGAGGAACAGTATGAAGAAAGTATTTATGATGTAGAGGCTGTTAAGAAATGCATTCAGGAACTGCCTGACGGATACCGAACTATATTATCACTTTTTGTGTTTGAAGATTATTCCCACAAAGAAATAGCTGAACACTTAAATATTAGCGAAGGCACTTCAAAATCACAGTATAACAGAGCAAAAAAGAAATTGATTGAATTAGTAAAATTAAAAACCGTGGTCAATGATAGATAAATTAAAAGCATTTGTCAGTAAAAACAAACAGGAGTTTGATTCAGCTGAACCAAGTCAAGATCTTTGGAAGAAGATTGATGCGCGTATGGAAGTAAAAAATCCTTCTTCGGTAAGCAGCAAATTGCTTTCAAAGTTTAAATACTTTGGCTTAAGCGCTACTCTACTTGTGATAGCGGGTTATTTTATCTCACAAAAACTAAGTAACTCTTCTTCCAACGAATTAGCTCAAAACACAAAAGATTCAGCGCTTAATAATTCAGGTCAGTGGGTTAAATCGAATCAAAATAAGTCGGAAATTAATAAAGCTGGAAATAATTCCGTAGGTGATGAGAATGATAAAGACAAAACATCTTCAGCTCCTAAAGAAAATACCGCTAATTTAATTCAAAACAATGCTGAAGAAGCAAGAAAAGATTCAATTATTGCAAATGAGAACATTAATCTGGAACAAAATAAAATTCAAACGGATGCTATACCAAAAGAGGAAGTGAAGCCAATGCTTTCCAATGAAAATAACGCCGTAAAGAGTAGTAAAAAAACAAAACTATATATTCCGGAAGAGTCTGATAAAATGAATTGGTATAGCGGAACTCTCTATGATGGTACTTCTATTTGTTCGCTATTGAGAGCTTATAAATTTCCAGGGCAAGTTAGAATGGATGATAATGGAAGTTATACAAGCCATAGAACTATGAAAACCATAAGTTGTAGTCGCCTTGAAGCAGTTAACAATATAACAGCGGTTTGGCTAAAAGGAAAGACGAGTAAAAAAATTACACTTTCCATAAAAGATGGATTTAAAAATATATTACTCCTGAAGAGTGATGGTAGAAAATTAAGCCCCGAGGCAATTTCGCATTATTATAAAGGCCTTGGTGTTATATCCGGTTACACAGGGAAATATTTTGATATGATTTTTAAAGAGAAAGTTGAATTGATCTTGTTTTTTAAAAATGCGGAGGAAGGAGATAAGATCGTAATAGATGGTGTGATTGAAGCGGTTGTTAAAAATACGCCTTAAACTTAATTTATTCTATAGTCATTTTAATACCAGTACTGGTTTGTAAAACACTTTGTCTTGAAAAAATTCATTTTCTCCATATTCATTTTTGTTTTTTGCATGAATGTCTGTGCTCAGGAATCAATCAATGGAACAGTTATGGATTCAACAAAAACCGGTATCGAGTTTGCAACTGTAGCCATTTTAAATTTTTCAGATAGTTTATTATTGCAAAGTTCACTTACAGATGCCAAAGGAGAATTCACATTAACTGCCTTGGCCCCCGGAAATTATTTACAAAAAACATTTATGGTTGGATATTCTGATCTTTATTCACTTCTGAGAATTGATGAAAATACAAGAACATTACCACTTGTTACTTTGAGAAACTCAGGTGTGAATTTAAATGAGATTACGGTTTCCACTTTAAAAAAAATGGTTGTATTTAAGAATGGCAATGTAAGCGTGAATATTGAAGATAGTCCTTTGGCCCAAGGCAATTCTGCTTTTGATCTATTGTCGACGTTGCCGGGAGTTACGGTTGATGAGAACAATACGATTTCAATTCAAGGAAAAAGTGGCGTTAAGATTTTAATTGATGACCGTGTGCAAGAATTATCCGGGACACAATTGATAAATGTATTGAAAAGCATGAATGCTTCCAATATAGAGAAAATTGAAGTGCTTAAAAATCCACCTTTAAAGTATGATGCTGAAGGAACCGGAGGCTTGATCAATATCAAAACTAAAAAAGTAAAAGTGATTGGGTTTAGTGGTTCTGTGACCTATGTTTACTCACAAGGATTTTATGATCATCAGTTCGCTGAACTAGCCCTTAATTACAGAGGGGAAAAAGTTATTTTTTATAGCACGTTAGGGGTTGGAAAGGAAAAGATGTTTCACGACCACCGCTTTTATAAAAAAATAGTAGCGGACACCCAAACTACTATTCTTGATCAGCGAATGGCGAATATTGATGGGGGAAAAGTATTTTCAGGACGTGTGGGATTTGATTGGCTTATCAATTCCAAAAACACAATTGGCTTTAAAATAAATTCAGATTTTGGTATTGGTTATGAAAAGAATGTTGGCAATAATTATATCAGCAATAATAATCTTGGATTTACGAAGCTCCGTTTCAATTCTTATAACAATAATCCCTAGGATTATTCCAATGTTAATATTAATGCCGAACATGTATTTGATACCTTGGGAACAAAACTAATTTTTTCTTCAGATTACAGTCCGAACTACGACTTATACGAGGGTACTTTTGATAATTGGTTTTTAGATGCAGATAATCACGAAACCATCCAGCCCTTGTTTTATATAAGCAGTAACGTCATAAAAAATGATATTCTCTCTTCCAAACTGGATTTTATTAAGAAAACAAGAAATGCCTTTACGCTTGAAACCGGTATTAAAGCCACTTCTTCAAACATGAAAAGCAGTTATAATCTACATAATAAGGAGAATGCTACCGGTGAATTTATTTTGGACACAAGCTACACCAATGCTTTCTCGTACAACGAACAAATCTTGGCGGGTTATATTAGTTTTACAAAGGAGTGGGATGGTTTTAGTTTGAATGGCGGTGTTCGCGCTGAAAACACGCATATCGTTGCAGAGAATAAAACAAAAACAGTGCGGTACAAAAGAGATTATTTTAATTTGTTTCCGGCTATCAATTTAGAATATAGTAGGAATGAAGATCATAATTTTCAATTAAGCTACAACCTCAGAATTGACAGGCCGGATTATAACTCGTTTAATCCTTTTAAGAACAGGAATTCCGTTTTTATGTCGAACAAAGGAAATCCGAATTTACTGCCTGAATACAGTAATTCGTTTGAGTTGACCCATACTTTCAAAGGAGTCCTGTCCAATTCATTTTCATATTCTTTAATTGATCATTTTCTTATTGACTTAACTATACAAAACGATTCTTCAAAGGAAACAACGGCTTACGTTGATAATTTGGGACAAGCGAATAAATACGGATATTCTATTTTTTACAATCAGCCCCTAAAAAAATGGTGGACCATTACATTCAACGGTTCTGCATCTTACATAACAACACAAGGAAAATTGTTAGGAGCGGATTATAGTTCGAAAGGATATTTTTACATGGGTTCCTTGACAAATGAATTTCTATTAAAAAGCACTAAGCTGGCCGTTAACGGTAAATATATTGGCCCAAGATTTAATGGTGTTTGGATGAATGGACCTCGTTGGGGCGTTAGTTTAGGTGTGAGCAGATTCTTCTTCAAGGAACGATTAAACATTACGATGGGAATAGACGATATATTTTTTACGATGGTTGGAAGTAACAGAATTAAAGTTCAGAATCAGGATTGGTCTATCGTTGCTACCAACGATAGCAGGAGATTTGAGATAAATTTAAGTTATAGTTTCGGAAAAGTAAAAGTGCAGGAGCGGGATATTAAAAGTAATGAGGAAGAGAAGGGACGCTTAGGAAAATAATTAGACTATCTCTTCGAATTGTAAATCGTAGAGACGTTTAAACTGTCCGTTCATATTGAGTAATTCGGCTTGAGAACCTTGTTCCACAATTTGTCCTTTTTCAAATACAATAATTTTATTGGCATCTTTAATAGTCGCTAAACGGTGAGCAATTACTATTGAAGTTCTCCCTTTACTTATTTTATCTAAAGCTTTTTGTAAGAGTTGTTCGGTATGGGTATCAATAGTAGCAGTCGCTTCATCCAAAATAAATAATTTAGGATTGTAAACAAAAGCACGGATGAAGGCAATTAATTGTCTTTGACCGGCCGATAAAGTAATTCCTCTTTCTTTAACCACATAATCATATCCGCCGGGTAGCGACATCACAAAATCGTGCAGACCAATTTGCATAGAGGCATCAATAACTTTTTCTAAGGTAATATCTGGGTTATGAAGAGTAATATTATTGAAGATACTATCGTTAAATAAATGCACATCTTGTAAAACAACGCCTGTATTTTTGCGAAGTTCTTCTAATTTGTAATTATTGATGTTTACGCCGTCAACACAAATTTCTCCTTTGTTTAAATCGTAAAAGCGACTTAACAAATTAATGATAGTAGATTTTCCTGCGCCGGTTGCTCCAACTAAAGCAACAGTTTGTCCGGCGTTAATAGAGAACGAAACATCTTTTAGAACATAATTCTCATCATTATAAGCGAACCATACATTTTTGAACTCGATATTTCCATTTACGCCTTCAAATGTTTTTGTGCCCTTGTCTTCTATAATTTCATTGGTATCTAAAACTTTAAACACACGGTCAGCTGAAACAATACCCATTTGTAAAGTGTTTAAACGGTCAGCAAGCATTCGTATTGGGCGGAATAGCATGTTCACCATCATGACGAAGAAAGTAATATCACCTAAACCAATACCACTCGAATTATAACGGGCACCAATGAACCAAATTAGAGAGCCAATAGAGATGGCGGATAAAATTTCCACAACAGGAAAGAAAATAGAATAATACCAAATTGAACGGATGTTGGCCTTACGGTGTTTGTCGTTTATGACTGTAAATTTTTCGTACTCTTGTTCTTCACGATTAAACAATTGAATAATTCGCATGCCTGTTAAATGTTCTTGAGTAAATGTGTTTAAGGAAGAGACTGCATTTCGCACTTCATTAAAAGTTTTCTTTACGCCATTCTTAAATAAAGTAGTGGCAACCAACAAAAGTGGAATAGTTGTCAATACAATTAATGTCAGCACCCAATTCTTAATAAACATTACTGTGACAAAAGTGAGCAACATTAAAATATCACCACTAATAACAATGAATCCTTCCGAGAATACTTCACTCAAAGCTTCAATATCAGAAATGGCTCTTGTTACCAGCATTCCAACAGGCGTTTTATCGAAATAAGAATTTTTTAAATGAATGATGTGTTTGTAAACTTGATTACGTAAATCTTTAACAATGCTTTGTCCAAGGAAATTTGTCACGTAAATATTAGCGAATTGCAATACCGCTTCAAAAAGCAAAGAAGCGAGAATTAATATTCCAATTGTATTTAAACCGGAAAGGTCTGAAGAATCGTCAACAAAATTATTTAAAACTTTATTAATTAAAAGCGGACGAACAATAGCAAAGCCCGAAAGCACTAAGGTTAATGTTAGTGATATAAAGAAAAATCGCTTGTAAGGTTTTGTATAGGATAATATCCTTCTTAAAAGTGCCAGACTGAATTTATTTTTTTTCTCTTCGCTCACAGAAAGGTATCCTCAGGGTATTTTATGTCGGTTAAAAATAAAGCATGTGCAGGTGCAGAACTTCCGGCATCGCTACGGTTTTTATTATCGATTATTTTTTTGAAATCTTCTAACGAAATTTTATGTCGGCCAACCATCATTAAAGTACCAACAATAGCGCGAACCATGTTACGTAAAAATCTATCGGCAGTAATTACAAAACACCATTCGTTTTCATGCAACTGAATCCAGGCAGCTTCACTAACTAAGCAAATATTCGTTTTGGTTTGTGTGTTTACTTTGCTGAAGCTGGTGAAATCTGATGTTTGTAATAAAATTTCGCAGGCTTTGTTCATCAATTCAAAATCTATCTCACCATATTGATGCCACGAAAAATTTTCTAAAAACGGATTTTTATGTTGATGTAAATAGTAATGATAAGTACGGGTAATAGCATCAAAACGGGCATGCGCATCCTCTTTTGCTTTTTGAATGAAGAAAATGCTTATATCGGGCGGCAAAACATTATTCAATTTATAGACCCAATGCTCTGAATTTTCAGTTAAATCGGTATTTAAGCAATTAAAATGGGCAAAATAATTACGGGCATGTACGCCGGTGTCGGTTCGTCCGCAACCCATCACTTCAATGGGTTCTTTCAATAGCATGGTCAATTTTTCCTCTAAAACCTGCTGAATAGTGTTTGGCGTGTTCTCCTGAACTTGCCAGCCATTGTAATTGGTGCCATTATAAGCCAGTTTAATAAAGTAGCGCTACATTCTTTTTGGTTCGTGGATTTATAATACCTTTGCCATTCTTAATTATGGGTAAAGTTAGCAAGAATATTGTTTTAAACGACGTTGAAATTGTAGATACTTCAGCTGAAGGAAAATCTGTTGCCAAGCACGAAGGTTTAGTTATTTTTTGTGAGGGTGGAGTACCGGGCGATATCGTCGATCTTGATATTTACCGTAAGAAGAACAAGTTAGCGGAAGCAAAAGTAATTGCGATCAAGAAAGCCTCTGAATACCGTACCAAACCTGAATGTGCCCATTTTGGAACTTGCGGCGGTTGCAAATGGCAAAGCATGAGTTATGAAGCTCAATTAAAGTTTAAACAAAAATTTGTAAGTGATGCTTTAATCCGCATTGGGAAATTAGATATCCCTGAAATATTACCGATTTTCAAAAACAGTGAACCTTATTTTTACAGAAACAAATTAGAGTTTTCTTTCTCTAATAAAAAATGGCTCACTGAAGAACAAATTAAAACTGAAGAAGAAGTTGCCAATAAAAATGCTGTTGGATTTCATATTCCCGGTCGTTTTGATAAAGTATTGGATATTTATAAATGTTATTTGCAACCTGAACCATCTAACGAAATTCGGAATGAAGTGCGCGATTATGCGGCAAAACATAACTTAACTTATTTTGATATTCGGGATAAAGGTGGATTTTTAAGAACTTTAATGATTCGTATTACCGGAACCGGCGAAGTAATGGTTGTTATTGCTGTTTACGATTGGCTGGAGAAAGAATTATTTGATTTGTTGGAACACTTAAAACAAAAATTCCCTCAAATTACATCTTTGCAATACGTTCATAATCCGAAGGAAATGATAGTATGGATGGCTTGGATATTAAAACTTATTCTGGACAAACATTTGTGTATGAAGAAATGGAAGGATTGAAATTTAAGATTAGTCCGAAATCATTTTATCAAACCAATTCGCAGCAAGCTTATAATTTATATAAAATCACAAGAGAGTTTGCAGGTTTAACTGGTAACGAATTAGTTTACGATTTATATACCGGAACAGGCACTATTGCTAATTTTGTGGCTCGTAATTGTAAAAAAGTGATTGGTGTTGAATATATTGAAGATGCGGTTCGTGATGCAAGAGAAAATTCAAAAGCCAATAACATCGAGAATACATTTTTCACTTCAGGTGATATGAAAGATGTATTAACTAATGATTTCATAAAGCAACACGGAACGCCTGATGTAATTATTACAGATCCTCCAAGAGCGGGAATGCACGAAGATGTAGTGAAGGTAATTTTGAATGCGAATCCAAAAAAAGTAGTTTATGTAAGTTGCAATCCATCCACGCAAGCAAGAGATTTGGCTTTGATGGCGCATCAATATACTGTAGTAAAAATTCAACCTGTAGATATGTTTCCTCAAACAGCTCACGTTGAAAATGTAGTTTTATTAGAAAGAAAATAACTGGCGTCTTTGCGCCTTTGCGAGAAACAAAATGTTAGGCTTAAAATTAGAAACCGATCCAAATTGGATTAATATCGTCGAGAAAAACATTTCCGAAATTTTAACCGATCATGCTTGGTGCGAACAGAAGGCAGCTAGCAATGCCATTTCATTAGTGGTTGGCTATCCTGAGAAAAGTGATTTAGTAGAAGAGATGCTAAGCATCGCCAAAGAAGAACTTACGCATTTTGAGATGGTGCATCAGAAAATTAAAGAAAGAGGTTTTGAGTTGGGACTTGAAAGAAAAGATAATTATGTAAACGAGCTTTATAAATTCATGCGCAAAGGACATATCAGGCGAATTGCTTTAATTGACCGTTTATTATTTGCAGCCATGGTAGAGGCGAGAAGTTGTGAAAGATTTAGAATTTTATCAGAGCAGATTAACGATGAGGACTTAAGATCTTTTTATAGAGATTTAATGATAAGTGAGGCTAACCATTACACCGCATTCTTAGGTTTTGCAAGAAAATACGGAGAAGGAGTAGAGGACGTAAACGCCCGCTGGCAACAATGGTTAGATTACGAAGCGAAAGTGATACAGAACTACGGTAAAGAAGAAACAATGCACGGCTAATGTCAGTTCGAGCGTAGTCGAGAACTACTTTTCCGTCTTCAACAATTTAATATCCTCGATCAATTTATTTACGGCAATACTATCAGTGCCATCGTACATGCCGCGGATTCTTTTTTGCTTATCGATTAATAAAATAATTCGCTGTGTAAAAATCCTTCGGCAGTTCCATCGTCTTCTAATGCATTTACTAAATAACTATCTTTTGCTAAAGCATAAATAGCTTTTTTATCTCCTGTTAAAAAATGCCATTTGTCTTTTACCGCTTGATATTTTCCGGCGTAAGCAAATAGAACTTCTGAAGTATCGTGTGCCGGGTTAACCGAGTGAGAAAGAATTAAAAAATCATTATCCGTTTTGAAATTATCCTGAACACGAATTAAAGAGTTACTCATTTGAGGACAAATACTCTGACAAGTAGCAAAAAAGAAATCAGCTACATAAATTTTATTCTCAATTGTTTTTTGGGTAACGGTATCTCTATTTTGATTAATGAATTTAAAATCACCAACGGTGTGGTAAATGGTATCTGTGCCGTCTAATCCGGCGTGTTTTTTTTCACCTATAACAGGTAAGAGTAATTTATGTTCGTTAACGGTTTCTTTTTTTGAATCGCCACACGAAAATAATGTAACAATAGAAAAGAAAACGGCGAATCTATTTAGGTTTTGAATCTTTAATTTCATTTTGTTTAATCATTATATTTTTTTCTTCTTTCAAACGCAAGTGTTGATACTCCGATAGCATTCGTTTTATTTCCATAGCGTAACGGCCGTCGTAATAGCCACGGATATTTCTTTTTTTGTCAAGTAAAACAATAAAACTATAATCCACATGACTTGGCTTTGATTTAAAGTACATGATGTTGATGCTGTCGTATGAAGATTTTTTCCAGTAGCCTTGCTCTATGTTTGGTAAATCAATTTTTAAACTATCTCTTAAGTTGTATTCTATAGTATTTGAACTATCAGCTATTGGAAAAAGAAATAACAAAGGAAGTTCGCTTGTTTCGCTTTTTTTGTGAATGGTGTAATCTAGTAAACCCTCTAAGCGGTAATTATCTTTAATGTATTTTGGTTGCATAAACAAACCGTCATTAATGGATAATTAATGGTATCGAATAACTTTTGTGTGAGGGATTGGTTAACAATAGTATTAAACTTTAAATCTCCAACCGAATAATAAACTGTATCGGTTCCGTTTAAGGTTTTTGGTCCGTAGTAAAGAAGTTTACTGGAGTTGATAGTGCTGGTTTCAAGAATAAGCCAGAAAGCGGATGGGAACAGAATAATAAGAAATAATATGAGCTTGCTCTTTTTTTGCATGCACAAATGTACACAGGTAAACCCAAATAAAAAACCCCAACCTGTTAAGATTAGGGTTTTAATTTATGAGATTAATTAGATTACTGAATAATCAGCTTTTTGGTTGTAGACTTATCTCCTACAGAAGTTTTAATATAATAGATGCCGCTTTTAAGGTCAAAAGTACTTAAATGATAGTTTACATCTGATACGTTTCCTATTACCACTGATTTAACAACTTGTCCTAAGTTATTCATTACGATAAGTGAAACAGTTTCATTTTTTTCATTAGTTAAATTAACGTTTACTGCATCTGTAGCAGGATTTGGATAAACATTGTAATTAATCGCATCAAAGTTAAGATCAGTTATGCCTGTTAATACAGCATTATTAATTCTAATGTCAGCTGTTACTTGCACTGTTGGCCCAAGAATAGAACTAGCGGTTTGGTTTTGATAAGAAATAGTTAATAGTGGAAATTTTTGTGTTCCGCTATAGTAGTTGTAGTCGGTAGAAACAACATCTAAGGTAAATGAAGTAGGGAAAGTTCCTACAACAACATTCAATGTGGTTGTCATTTTTACTTGAAGACAATTAGCAAACGTAATACTTCCTGGAAGTGTAACAGTTCCGGTTCCTGTAGCGTTAGTTGAGATAGTTCCGTTGGCTACTCCAGCGGTTGAAGCTACTGAAACTGGTCCGCCATAGGTATCATTCAAACTGTTTCCGTAATTAATAGGGAAGATCGCAGCAATAGCAGAATTGGTAAATGTTATTAAAGAACCAGCTCCATCATCATTACCTAATAATTCAAAATTAGTGGTGGTAGATTTCCAATAATTAAAAGAACCGGTACCATCGCCTTCCGCTATAGTTGCACCGGGAAAAGCTGTACCACTTGGAGTTGAAGCTACAGTTGTATAAGTAGCCACTTCGGTGATGGTGTTAGTTACTAATGTTGAAAAATTCCAAGTTTGATTTGTACCAATGTTTTTTGGAACAACACTAACTGAATCGTAACCTTTTTGAGTATTAACGTTACCCAAAGTTGGTTCGTTAAATGCTTTTGTTAAGGCTAATTGTGCCGAAGCCGTAAAAGCTAAAGCAATTGTAAAGAGTGATAAGTAGATTTTTTTCATACGCTTTTTTTGTTTTTAATTTAAAATTTGACTTCAAAACTTATTTTAAGTTTAAAATGCTAAGCAAAATTATAAAAATAACCGAGAAAATGAAGTTTTTGGTCTCGAAAGGATCGAGTTTTAACGATTTTGAATATCTAAAACCAATTAAACCGTTTAAATGCCGAGTAATTCTTTAATTTTTGAATAGCCGGTTCGACTTAAGGGGACCTTTTTCCCATTTTTTAATATGACAACGAATGTGTTTTTTTCGAGGGGCTCAATTTTATTGAGGTGTTGCAAATTAATGATAAACGAACGATGCGTTCTGAAAAATAGGGAATTATCCAACGTCTGTTCGTAGTAAGTCATTGTTTTCTTTTTGAGATAATAAGAATCCTTTGTGAAGATTTTTACATAATCATCATAAGCTTCAATATAAACGATTTCAGCGGTTGGAACAATTTGAATGTCGCTGCCATTGCGGACAACAATTCTGTTTTTTCTTCGGGTTGCTTATTGGTATTTTCGATTAGGGCATCAATTTCTTTTTCAGTTGATTTCTGTTCTTTCCATTTTTTAAGTGCGCCATCAAATCTTGCTTTATCAAAAGGTTTCAATAAATAATCAACCGCGTTAGCTTCAAAGGCTTTTATGGCAAATTCATCAAAGGCTGTAGTAGATCAGGCTTGTGTTGCATTATAGCTTTCACGCCTTCAAATCCATTATTACATTCGGCTACCAATTCTAAATCAGAATGGTTTTGTATGTATTCGGCAACAATACTTCTTGCCAGAGGCTCATCGTCAATTATTATAATTTTTTTCGTCATGCTTATTGAGGAATTCTTAATGTGGTGATAAATATATTTTCAGTTTTTTGAGTCGTCATTAAATCATTACGCGCATACAATAAATACAAACGGCGTTTAATGGACGACAAGCCAAAACCTGTTCCTTTATTGGCATTTTGAGTTGCAGAGTCGAAAGGATTTTGAACTTCAATAGACAAGTATCCGTTTTCTGTTTTAGCTGTAACCTGAATAACGATATTCTCAACTGTGTCGTACAAGCCAAATTTTATAGCATTTTCAACCACAGGCTGCAAGAGAAGAGGCGGGATTAAATAAGTTTGACTTTCCTCTGTAATATTCATTTCAACTTTTAAGCGGTGACCGAAACGCACTTTTTCAATTTCCAGATAGAGTTTTAATTGTTCAAACTCCTCTTTTAAAGGAACTAATTTTTGTTCGTCTTTTTTTAATGTGCCACGTAAAAAGTCAGAAAGCTGTTGAACCATTTGTCGTGCTTCATTGGGTTTTGTTCCAATTAAAGCATTAATGGAATTTAAACTATTAAATAAAAAATGAGGTTGTAGTTGTTGACGCAAGCGTACGAGTTCAGCTTCTCGTAACATGGCATCAACATCTGCTTGGTGTTTTTCTTTTTCTTTTTGTTCGTTAATTGTATTTAGCATCCAATTTATTAAGGTGATAAATGCAATTAAGAAAAACGCAAAAACAAATCGCAGGTATAATGATTTTTGTAAGAAGACAGTGTATTCAGTGTTTTCGCCAATAACAAATGCTAAAACGTATTTTAAAAGAAAAACATAAGACAGAGTTAAAACGAAACCTAAGACAAAACGGTAAGCACGGTTAGTTTTTCCGGGTTGATAGAAGCGATAAATGTTAATCGTTAATAAACCTATTAGAGATAATATTCCATTCGACACTAACCCGTCTTTAATCGAAATGTCCCAACTTAAACCAAATTGATGTATGGCATATGCTTGCAATACAGCAGCAATTAACCAGCAGGTAAAAAAACCAACAAGTACTTTAGTGAAAGAATATGATAAGCCTGTGCTCAAAAATCTTATGCAAAAGTTAAGCTTTTTGCCTGAATTAACATCGATTTATCCTGTACATATTTTATAAACGAACCGGCATTATCAATTTCATGAGTTGTTGAATATAATTCTTCGCCATCCTTGGCGTTATTTAATGCGTAGAGTTCGGTTACATCAATAAATTTCCATTCCACGAAATGGTTTTCTTTATTCACGAAACTTTCTTCATGATTTTTACCTAATGCACGCGCTTTTAAAAAAGCAGCTTCAATAGTATTGGCTTGTACAAGTCTGGTTTGTTCGTCAAACTGTTTATTTTCTGTTCCGTTATCAATACGGATATTGAAAACTAATTTCGCTAAATATGAATTCATATTGTTGTTATATTAAAAACTTCTTATTTCAATTCCACCCATACAAACATCTCCCTCAATCTGCAATATTTTGTTAGGATCTGCTGTTGTGCCAGAGTTCATTTGTCTTTTATCTTAACAGTTCCCATTGTTACTGAACCTAAATCTGATTTGATAGTCCAATTGGAAGGAACAACCAAACGTGCGCCGCCTAGCACAGCATTAACTTCTATACGAACTGTTCCATTAATATCGGCCTGACTTAAATTTAGTTCGCCTCCACCCATAACAATGTTCATTTCTCCGCCTTTAAAGTCTTTTGAAATGATGTTTTTTTTTACATTTCCGAATACCACTGAGAAATCGAGATGATCGCTATCGCTTGTCATTTCCTGGAAACCTTTAGCGTCACAACCTTTATAATTATAAGAGTAATTATAGCCGGGCCCTTTATAATCGTGATGCTTTTGCCATCTTCTCCATTTGCGATTATTCCATTTACGACGTGGTTTAAAAATCATAATTAAGCCAATAAGAATGATTAGTATTGGCCATAAAAGTGGTTTAATGTTAAAAGCAGGATTTAAATCCACTAATAAAAAAGTGCCACCTATGATTACCGGAATAAGCCAACCCCATCTACGGAAACGATGTTTAATTCCCATAAACAATCCAATTCCAATAACAAGTGCTTTCCAACTAAATATCCACTCCGGAATTTCAGCTCCTAATTCTCTTCCTAAAAAAAGTGCACCTACAATCACGACAAATATTCCGCCAAGTATTTTACCGCGTTTATGTTCAGCTTCCCACTGACTCCAAACGTCTTCTTTGTTTTTATTTATTTCTTGAGTTTCCATTTTGTTTATCTTAATAAAACAACATTAATTTGTGTTTCATGGTGTAAAACTACATACTCTTTGTAGCGTACACAATGGTAATTAGGTAAGACGATAGCGGTAGTCGGTGAATGGTAAACGAAAGGCGGTAATGGGTACTATACCGGTTTATGTTGAGCTTGTTTGTTTTTAGCCATAACACTCACCCGGTATATTAAAAAAATGCACAATAAAATTGTACCTGAGACAACATAACCTAACACATCATAATTTTCGATTGGGCTTGTTTTTGACTGTTGAGTCACGATGAAACCGGCTGCAATGGAAGCTAATCCTCCTGCCATTTGTTGCAAGGATGAATTTATACTCATAAATGCACCGCGGTCTTTTATTTCAGGAATAGCAGTTGCAAGTGTTGTTGCAGGAATCACACGACTCATAATCCCCATAAATAAAAGCATGTTCGTTACAACGACTTGCCATATTGGAACGGGAGCAAGGTTAGTATAAAAAATAACCATTACAACAGCCCATAAAGAACCTATAGTAAACAACCAAAATTTATCGAACTTATCACTTATTTTTCCTATGATAGGCATGATGATTATAGATGAAATTCCGGTGCAAAGAAAAATGATTGGCAAATCGGCTTGTGCTATATGAATGTTGTTTACTAAAAAGGCACTGCTAAAAGGCATAATCATAAATCCGCCCACGGGCAACATTACCATAGCTAAAAAACCAACTTGATAAGATTTATTACTTAGTGTACTCCATAAATGATGAAATGCATTTCTTTTGGATTGAAGTTTCAAATGCTCATCAACGGGTTTCATTTTTATGAGAAAGGCTAAACCAATTAAAACAGCAAGAATTACAATCATAAAAAAAGAAACGTGCCAGTTCCATTTACTGGCAAGATATAATGCCGCAGGAATCCCTAAAATCTGACTACCTGCAAATGCCATTTGAACAAAACCCATTACGCGCCCGCGTTGATTTAGGGCAAAAATATCAGTAATGATAGCCATACCTGTTGCTCCAATTACCCCTCCGAATAATCCCGTAACAATACGAGCTGCTAAAAGTGTTTCGTAAGTATTGGCTAATCCACAAAAGAGAGTTCCAACAACAAAGCCTACATAAAAAAAGAGAAGAAATTTTTTGCGATCGAACTTATCTGCAAATCCTGCAGCAAGAATGCCCGAAGCTGCGGCACTAAATGCATACGAAGAAAGTATCCACGAAAATTGTTTCGGTGTTATATCAAGTGATTTCATGAGTACATCGCCTAGAGGTGCAAGAATCATAAAATCGAGAACAACTGTAAATTGTAAAAGAGCAAGTATTACGATAGCGAATTTTTGGTAGGACGTAAATTTATCCGGAGGAGTTGTGATGTTTTGCATAAGCTGTTGCAAAGATACATTAAAGTTTATTCGCTTTATAATACCTTATCATTTCGGGGTAATTCATTCCCATTTTAAAACCATTGATAGATTGTGCAATGCGTTTTGCTTTTGTTTCATCGGTTTTTGCACTTTCAATCCATTTGCTAAAATAATTTTGATGTGATTTTGGCAGTTTCTCAAAAAACGCTTTTGCTTTTGGATCATCGGATATACAAGAAAGAAAATCGGAATTGATTTTTAGTTCTGCTTTATCTAATTCAATTTGTACAACAATTTTTTCGCCTTTTTGTTTTTTGATGCCTTTTCGCATGGTGGCATTAACAGGCATAATAAAATCGCCTTCACCCATTGGAATAATGGCAACACCTTTAATTGAAAAATCATCCAATTTACCTTTTACACGAAAAGATGTTTTTACTCCCGGATTTATTTTTTTGGTTTGCTCCGAACGAATAACAAAGTATGTCCAGCCTGTTTTCTCGCCTTTCTTTCCGAATTTTTCTAATAGGGCTGTGAACTTTATCATGTATTGTAAAAGTATGAAGGATTGTTTAATTTGCATAAAAATACTGTTATGGAAAAAGAATATAAAATGTGTCAGAGTTGTGCAATGCCTTTAAATAAAGATCCTAAAGGTGGTGGTAGTAATGCAGACGGAACAAAAAGTAAAATGTATTGTAGTTTGTGTTATGAGAATGGAAAATTTTTACAACCTGATATGACTGCAACAGAAATGCAGGCGTTTGTAAAAGGTAAATTAAAAGAAATGGGCGGCTTTATGGGATTATTTGCAGGAATGTTTAGTGCAGGGATTCCGAAACTGAAACGTTGGAAGAAATAATCGCTAATAAAATAGACTAGAAACAAAAGGCTTCAAGCAACGGTGCTTGCAAGATTCGAACTTGCGACCTCCTGCTCCAAAGCAGGCGCGATAACCGGGCTACGCTACACCCCGAACTCCTCAAAAATTGAGAGTGCAAATATAGTATTTTTATAATAAGTTGTAAAAAATTAGCGCTTTTTAGCGTAAAAAAGCCCTTATTTAATTGTATTTTTGTTTGCATATTATGCAAGAACAGATTTTAATCCTCGACTTTGGTTCCCAATTCACACAGCTTATTGCCAGGCGTTTACGTGAACTTAATGTTTACTGCGAAATTCATCCTTTCAATAAAATCCCTAAAATAACAGCGGATATTAAAGGTGTAATTCTTTCCGGAAGTCCGCATAGTGTGCGTGAAGAAAACCCGTTACAACCTGATTTATCGGACATAAAAGGCAAATTACCTCTTTTGGGTGTTTGCTTTGGCGCTCAATATTTAGCTCATTTTTACGGTGGTGAAGTTGGAAAGTCAAGTTCACGCGAATATGGTCGTGCTAATTTGGATTTTGTGGATAATAGCAGCCCTTTATTCAAAGGAATTTCGAAAAATTCTCAAGTTTGGATGAGTCACGCCGATACTATTTTAAAAACGCCCGATAATTATCAAATAATTGCCAGTACTAAAGATGTGAAAGTGGCAGGTTATGCCATTAAAGGCGAAACAACATACGCCATTCAGTTTCATCCGGAAGTTTATCATACAACAGAAGGTACACAATTATTAAAAAATTTCGTTTATGATATTTGCGGTTGTGCAGGTTCATGGACTTCAGAATCATTTATAGATACAACGATTGCAGAATTAAAACAAAAAATTGGTAACGATAAAGTTGTTTTAGGTTTATCCGGTGGTGTTGATTCGACTGTTGCATCTGTTTTGTTGCATAAAGCGATAGGAAAAAATTTGTATTGCATTTTTGTAGATAATGGTTTGCTTCGCAAAAACGAATTTGAATCTGTTCTCGAATCTTACAAACACATGGGCTTAAATGTAAAAGGTGTTGATTCGAAACAACAATTCTACAAAGAACTAGCTGGAGTTAGTGATCCGGAGAAAAAACGCAAAGCCATCGGAAAAGTTTTTATTGATGTATTTGATCAGGAATCTCATAAAATTACAGATGTAAAATGGTTAGCGCAAGGAACGATTTATCCAGATGTGATTGAAAGTCTTTCAGTAAAAGGACCAAGTGCAACTATAAAGTCACATCACAATGTTGGCGGTTTACCTGATTTCATGAAATTACAAATTGTTGAACCGCTTCGCTCTTTATTTAAAGATGAAGTTCGTCGCGTTGGAAAAGCTTTGCATATTGATGATGTTCTTTTAGGTCGCCATCCTTTTCCGGGACCAGGATTAGCCATTCGTATTCTAGGGGATATCACTGAAGAAAAAGTAAAGATGTTACAGGATGTTGATGCAATTTATATCGATGGATTAAGAGCTGCGGGCTTATACGATCAGGTTTGGCAAGCAGGTGCTATTTTATTGAATGTACAAAGTGTTGGTGTAATGGGTGATGAGCGCACTTACGAAAATTGCGTGGCTTTACGAGCTGTAACTTCAACAGATGGAATGACTGCAGATTGGTGTCATTTACCTTACGAATTTTTAGCAAACATCTCAAACGAGATAATTAATAAAGTAAAAGGAGTAAATAGAGTTGTTTACGATATCAGTTCTAAACCACCGGCTACTATTGAGTGGGAGTAATAAATGGAAGATGTAAGAGGGATAATGGCGGAAGTGAAAATGAAATATTCTAAGTTTTTTGTGACTTGCATCTTTTGCTTCGTGACATTGTTTTCGTTCGCGCAAGAAAAATCTTCTGAAACAAAAACTATTAACGGTAAAAAATATTACATCCATAAAGTAGAGAAAGGACAAAGTCTTTACGCCATTTCAAAAATTTATAATACGGATATCAATGTTATTCTTGCAGAGAATGATGAAGCAATTGATGGTTTGCGTAACGGACAAGAATTAAAAATTCCCGTGTCGGGTGCTGCTACAACTATTCAGCCCATTCTTGGTTCACCAATTGATACTATTCGTTACAATTATCACAGAGTGGCAAAAAAAGAAACCATTTATTCTATTTGCAAGAAATATAATATTACCGAGAATCAATTGAATCAGTGGAATCCAAGCGTTGTAAGTGCCGGCATTAAATTCGGACAAATGCTAATTATTGCTGATAAGAAGAAAAACATTGTTGCGACGCCGGTGTTAATCGTGGATAGCGTAAAAGTTAAACCTGTAAAATCTAAAAAAACAAAGTATAACATTGGTTTACTATTACCATTTAAGCTAGCCGAATCAGAATTTATTGATGCCAATAATTTAGTCCAATCAAAATCAAATTTCCCGCAAGTACAATCTTTAGCTATTGATTTTTTAAAGGGATTTAATAAAGCGGTTGATTCGTTGAAAACGAATGATTTTTCGGTACAAACTTTTTTATATGATATTGATGATAAAGATTCGAGTAAAGTGGGAACTATTTGTAAGAGCGAAGAATTTAAATCTTTGGATTTAATAATTGGTCCAGCTTATCCTTCAGGCTTTAAAGATATTTCAACTTATGCAAAGAACTATAACATCCCCGTTATTTCGCCATTCACACAACAGAGTAAAATTTTGTTTAAGAATAACAACGCCTCAAAAGTAAATCCGTCACAGTTTACAATGATAGAATCGTTGGCGGACTATTGTGTGGATTCTTTAAAAAGTATCGCTTCTATTTACATTGTAAATAATGGCATGGTAAAAGATCAGCAATATGTGAAAGCATTTAAAATTGCTTATAATGATCATTTAAAGGAATTAAATTTACCGATTAAAGACAGCGTTATTGAAGTACGTGGTTTGGCAGGAGCAAAAGCTGCACACGTTGCAGGTAAAAAAAATGTTTATGTGTTGTTTAGCAACAATCAGGTGTTTGTTACAGATTTTGTAACTCAGTTAGCAGTGTATGCTGATAAAAAAGATATCACTTTGGCAGGATGGCAAAACATTACCTCTAATGATAATATAGATCAGGATTATTTGAACCGTTTATCTTTCACATTCCCTTCTCAAAACAATTTGATTAATATAAAAGCATATTCTAATTTAATTAGAAGCTATCAAACAGAAATGTCATCCGATCCAAGCGATTATTTTTTCCAAGGATTTGATCTTGGACAATATTATTTGCAGAATCTCAAAACAACAGGACCTGATTTTGTTAATCAGTTAGATAAATTACAGAGCGAAGGAAATTATTTAAGATTCAAGTTTTATCGTCCGGATGAAAACACCGGATTCGAGAACAAAGGTGTTTATATTTTCAAGTACAGTAATTATCAGCTTTACCGCACAGGGTGGAAATAACCAAAGAAAATATTTCGGAGTGGTTAAAGAAATTGCAGGATAGTATTTGTTCTTCTTTAGAAAACGCTGACGGAAAATCCAAATTTTTAGAAGAGAACTGGACGCGTGAAGAGGGTGGAGGCGGTCGTTCGCGCGTTATTAAAAACGGAGCAGTTCTTGAAAAAGGAGGCGTGATGTATTCAGCCGTTAGTGGTAACACTCCTGAATTCTTATTAAAAGAAAAATCGCATTCTGTTACAGAAGGTGCAAACGCAAAATCTACTTTTTATGCAACAGGCGTTTCTATTGTGTTACATCCTCAAAATCCAATGGTGCCGATTATTCACATGAACATCCGTTATTTCGAGATGAGTAATGGTGTGAAATGGTTGGGCGGCGGAATTGATTTAACACCGCATTATGTGAATGAGGTAGATGCAAAATATTTTCATGCTGAATTAAAAAAAGTGTGCGATAAACATCATCCAAGTTATTATCCGAAGTTCAAGACCTGGGCTGATGACTATTTCTTTATTGAACACAGAAAAGAAACGCGTGGTATTGGAGGCATATTTTTTCGACAGATTAAATTCAGATGCGGAAATGAGTTTCGAAAAAACTTTGCGTTTTGGCAAGATGTTGGTTCTGCTTTTGCTTCTATTTATACAGAACTAATTAATCGCAATAAAAACAAATCATTCACTGAAACTCATAAGCAATGGCAATTATTGCGTCGCGGTCGCTATGTTGAATTTAATTTGGTTTCGTACGATAAGGGAACAAGTTTGGTTTAGAGTCGAACGGCCGAATTGAATCCATATTAGTGAGTTTACCATTGCTTTATTAAATATGAAAGAAAGGTGCGGCATAGTTTCCAATTGGTTGAGTTAACTTAAATAATTTTTTAATTTTTTTTGTTAGCTCAGGTCTCTCCCGAAGAAGAAAATCACTTTCCTTATTCGCCTAAATAGGAATTATTAATTGGGTAGGATAACTTAATTTAAACCAAGGATCCTTGAATCTCACCACTTGTTAGTATTCCGGATTAAAGCCTTGGAATACGAAGCTTTTTTTTGCAGAATCTTGAAACAAAAAGAGAACGTCAAACGTTTACCCCTGACTCAATTCAGTAAAAGATTTTTTGTATCTTCCTAAAGATGTGGTAGCAGGCGATTTTTATTGGGAAGTGAATTATATCTCCGGGAATTCCTGGCGCTTGTAAGTTAATCTTGAATTTCGGTGCTGAGGAGGTTTGCAGGCATATAACTTTGTGCAAGCATAAAAAGTTTTACATCAGTTTTTGAGTCTTCAATCACATCAACAACAATTACGGCGTGTCCGGGTGAACCTCCTTTTAAAAACATCTCCTCGGTTCCATGTCTTCAATATCTATTTGCATTAATTCACGACTTAGGGATAAAGAACCTGCATACGTAAATACGAGCTCTAAATAATCTCTAAAGGCTTTGTAAGAGTGATCTTCTTTTGCTGTTTTTACCCAGGCATTTGCTTTGGGTTGAAATCTGTATCCTTCTGCATATTTTGAGTATGAAGCTTTGTTTCCATTGGTAAAATTGAAATGTATTTCATCAAATTGTTCTGTTGCAAATAAATATTCGGCGCGGAGGCGCATGATAGCATCGGCACATTGTTGTAAATCTTTAGTGCCAACATCTATATTTACTACTGCCTCATAAACATTATCGGGTTGTTTTATGCTTCCATCATAAGTATGTACTTTTTCTCCGGCGGGTTTTAATGGAAGTGTTTTTAGATAATATTCAAAACAGCCTGTTGAGTAATTTTTACGTTTGTAGCCTTCCGGCGGATTAAAACGTTCTTCAATAGTTTTGCCTTTTACATTTATTAATTTGCTTGTAGGTTGCGATTGACAACTTAAAAAGAAGGACAGAAAAAATATAATCAGGACTTTAGGCATTAACTAAATATAAAAACCCTCTGAACTTAATCAAGAGGGTTTTTACATAAAAACGTTAAAACAAAATTAATTCCAGTTCGCTAATCTTATACCTGCACTGAAAGCTTGTAGTCCGGGACCTTTACCGGTTTGAAACAATTCGCCAATACCATATTGTGCAAATAGAGTAACATCACCATAACCAACACTTGCATAAGCATTCAATTGGAAAGGATTTAAGTTGTAGCCATCGTTACGTATTTGTTTGTAGGTATCACCATTTTTCTCAACGATTTGTTTAGTACGAGCTCCTAATAAATACTTACCTATAACTCCAACGGCTAAGTGAAATGATTTGTGCGGATTCTTGTTTGTATTCACTTCAAGCAATAATGGAACAGTAACATAATAAGAAGTCAATCTGTTTTTCTTATAAGAGAAAGTTCCTGTCGAATCTACATTACCCCAAGTAAAAGCGCTGTCTGCATTTAATTTTACTTTGTTAGCAAATTGGTAGCGGTTAAAATCGAAACCTAATCCTGTGCTTAAATTCAAATAGTTTTTAATTAAGTGAATGTTTTGTTGCCAGATATTAATTTGCCAATTAAAAGAGCGTGTATAATCTAATTCCATGTAATCGTATGGTTTGTTGATGTAGAAGTTTTGTGCTTTGTCAGAATAACCTGTTACACCCATGAAGAACCCATTCCAGTGACGGAATTCGTCATTACGTTCACGGGCACGGTAGATACTATCTGATTTGTGGTCATCATCTGCAATGATGATTTTTTTATGTCCCCAATTAAAACTTGTGCTGGTTGAATCTTTACCTAAAGCTTTGCTTTGAGAATCATCCGCTGCAATTTTAATAATTTGAGAAGATGTTGAGCCTTCCGCTGAAACTTCTTTCGGGTCACCTTTAAATTTTACAGTACTGGCGCCGGTTGCGTTCGCTACTAATTTTTGAGATGCAAATACTTTTGCGGTAGATGCGCCTGAAGAAGTTACCTGAGTAGTGCTTGAAATTAATTTATAGGCTTTAAGCGTAGAAGCGCCACTTACATCAGCAGCTAAATTTTCGCTTGTTCCTGCAAGTGTTACGTTAGATGCTCCGCTAATGGTTGCTTTCACTTTTTTAGCATTCAAATCAACAGCATTAAAATAACTTGCCCCTGAAGATTCCAACATAAATGAATCAACATTTAATTTATTGTTGATGCTGAAATTAGTGGCACCTGAAGTGGCAACAGAATTTAATTTATTACCGTTAATTCTAACTGTAACCGGACTTTTAATATTCCCTTTCGATTTAATGAATAAAGTCCCGTCAACAATTCTGGTTTCAATGTTTGCTGCATCTTCTGTTTTTCCTGTGATAGACAAACTTAAAGAGTCTGAATTTTTATATATAACAGTTGGTGCACCTGAAGCGTCAATTTTTGTATAAGTGCTTAGATCGAGGTTAGGCGTTGTTTGAGCTTGCGTAAGAAATGCAAGACCTAAAGCTGCGGTTAAAAGTATGTTTTTCGTTTTCATAATATTTTGTTTTTATTGTTTGAGTTCGGCCGTTTTGTAATAAGACGAGCTCAAGTTTTAAAAAGTTACAGTTAAGTAAAAATTTTTTTATTCGGCATTATATTTATGGTTCTCTACTTTAAAATTACCCATAGTTAAAACGTATTGTTCGTTATTTGATTCTGTAGTTTCGGTGCCTTTGGCTTTTTTAACCCCTAGTTTATTTAAACCATTAAGAGCTCTCATGGCTTTATTCCAGAATCCTTTTTCTCGTTTGATGCTAAAACTTTTTCATCTTCATCGAAAGCTTTTTCGGTTATAATATAGGATTGAGTATTACTAACAGTAGTTGTGGCGAATTTGGTTGTAGTATTATTCGTTATGTTATCAGGTTTAATATCTGTAATAATTTCTTTCGGAGTGTTTGGTGTATTCTCTTTAGTATTAGTTGCTAAAAGAGTTTTATTTTCTTTTGGCTCTTGTTCTTTATTTTCCTTATTAATTTTAGTATTTGAATATGCTACCTGATTTGTATTGATAACAGATTCTTTTGCTTTTGCAACTGTATAAGATGGAGTAGAGGCATTGCTTCGGATAGCAAATGTTTTAATAGTGGAATTTCCTTTAATCTTTTCTGAATTCAAATCCACTGAGCCTAAACTACCTTTAAACATAAACCATAATCCTGCAATTAATATTAAAGAAGCCGCCGCTGCTAATACTTCGCGGGAGAATAACCAAAGCACTTTTGTTTCTTGTTTCTTTAATGAGCTCTTGTTCTCAAAAACAATACTTGGATCTGAACTTACAATGGTGCTCTTGTATAATCTTAATTCTTTAGCTAAAGAATTATCTGTAGCACAAGCCGCTTCAAGATTTTGTTTTTCTTTTTGACTTAATTCATTTTCTATGTAAGCAACAAACTGCTCTTCACTAACTAGAGGTTTCTTTAAATTTTCTTTTTGGTTGAAATGAATTATTTCGGTTTCTAATTCTACTAATTCCAAATCATTCAAATCAATATTTAAGTGAGGATGTTGTGCGGCAAACATCTGTAATGACACAAAATCTTCTGTAGAAAGATTTCCTTCCATATAATCGAGCAAAAACGCTTCGTAATTTTCTATGTTAATTTTATTTGCCATTATATTACAACCTCCATCTTCCCTATATAATTCTTTAAAAATGTGCGTGCTCTGAAAATGTAAACCTTAACTTGACTCTCAGTTAAATTGGTAATCTCACCAATCTCTGCATAATCATAACCTTCATAATCGCGTAACAGAATAACTGTTTTTTGAATCTCCGGTAATTTACCTAATGCAGTGTTTAGAATTTCTTTTAAGTCGCTGTATTGTTTTTCGTGTCCTAATTTATTTTCATCCACTTCATTAAAGCTGCCCTGTTTTTTTGCTTTGCGTGTGTAATCAATTAAGGTGTGATAGCCCGCAGTAAATAAATATGATTTCGATTTTGCTGCGTCGATATCTTCAACCTTACGCCACATTTTTTCAAATGTATCCTGAACTATATCACGCGCAATATCCGTATCACGTATATGCTTTAATATAAAACGGTATAAACCATCACTATGCTGGTCAACACAATTATTATAGTCGGCTACGGTCATTTATTAGTAGTAAGACGCTCCCGGTAAAGGAAATGTTACAGTAAAAATACAATTTCGCTAAAGTTTATAAGCATTAGAATCAGTAAGTTATGTTAAAATTAGATAATTTTCATTACCGTTTATTCAATTATTCCTACTTAGTTAAGGGCTTATCTAAATGAGTAGGAAATAGGTGTGAAGGAACTGATTTTGGTATTTTTACCTCAATTAAAATCTATCTATGAAGCAATTATTCTTTCCTTTCTCTATTTTCTCAATTTCATTTTCTTTTGCACAACAAAAATATCAAGAGGATTCACTTGCATGGTTTTAAGCCAAAAAATTACGGGCTGATTAATGGTGCGCATCAAGGTGAATCTCAAAACAGAATTAGTTTCGATAAACGTATTTTCATTAAGCAAAAATATAAGTTAGGTGAATTTGGTTACAACGCGAAAGTAGATTCATTAAATACTTCGTCTTGCACAAACATTGGTTTTGAATTAGGAAATTTAAACGGGTGGACTGTAATGAGTGGAACCACTGTTGCTTCTAATTCTTCAATGTTGGGTTGTTGTCCGGTTGCAGGTGGTTCTGCTACTGTAACAAGTGCCGCATTTGATACTTCATGTACAACAATTAATTCACCTTTAGGGGGGCAAAAATATGTACGTATAAATGATGAGATTGCTAATAAAGGTGTAACGCGAATTACTTATTCTTATCCAGTTACAACTTCAAACACATTATTAGAGTACGCTTATATGTTCATGTCGAATCGTTCGAATCATGCTTGTGATAGCTTGCCTTATATGAGTGTGAGAATTTTAGATGCTTCAAGTGCTGTTATACAATCTACTTTTGTAACGGGACCGAAAACAACTGGAACGTGTTCAACATCTCCTACTTATTATGGTTGTATTTATTATCCGAACATTATTTACATGTTCGATTGGAAACGGAAAGCTGTTAATTTACAAAGTTATATTGGCCAAACTGTAACAATTGAAGTAACTGTTGGTGATTGCACAAAAGGAGATCATTACGGTTACGGATTTTTTGATGCACGTTGCAGTATGTTGGAGCCAAGTTGCAGTAATTTGGATTTTGAAGCCGGGAATTTAAGTACCTGGATTGGTTTCAATGGTATTAACAATGATTCGCAAAAAATGAGCATGGGTCTTGTTAATCCTGGCAATACAGAAAGTGTTGTGTTAACAGGAGGAAGCGATCCTAACAAAGGTTTTAGTTTAGTATCTCCTTTAGGCGGAAAAATAGTTAGGTTAAATGATTTTAACTTAACTAGTATTAATGCATCCGTGAACAGAATTTCAAGAACATTTAGTATCACCCCTTCCAATACTTCTTTGCAATATGCTTACATGTCGATTTTACAGGACGGTTCACATATTTGTTCTCAGCAATCTTATATGGATGCTTCTATTTACGATCAGGAAGGGAATTTAATTCACTCCAATAAAGTATATTCCAGCGGAACTGCCTGCACATTAACAGCAAGTGGTTTTTCATTAACAATGCCGTTTTATTTTACGAATTGGCAAACACAAACTTTAAATTTATCAGCTTATACCGGTTCACTCATCACAGTTGAGTTTACAGCCGGAGATTGTTTGCAGTTCGGACATATCGGTTATTCTTATTTTGATACAAAATGCGGACTTGCATCTTCAATTAATGAAATAAATGGAAGTAATGATATTATGATTTGGCCTAATCCTTTTTCGGATGCTCTTAATATCACCATTCCTCAAAGTAACACTTCGGCTCATGAACTTTTGATTTATGATGTAACCGGAAAATTAATTACTAAAAAGACTTTACAAAACACAAATTCATATTCGCTTCAGCAGTTAAGTTCGGGCTTATACTTCTATAAAATTTTAAAAGACAACCAATCCGTTAAGAGCGGAAAGTTGGTTAAGGAATAAGAATAAAAAAGCCGCGAAGTTTACACTCGCGGCTTTTAATATATTAGAATAGCGTTTAACTATTTATTTCTGCTGTAACGTTCTCTACGGCTTTTTCCGTCTGAGCTACCGAAAGATTTCTTCTCTCCTCCGCGGCTTTCACGGCCTTTATCGCCATATTTTTTATCGCCTACAGGTTTATCACCATATTTTTTTTCTCCAAATGATTTTTCACCACCACCGTAAGATTTCTTTTCTCCTCTGTCACCACGATCTCTATCTCCGTAAGATTTTTTCTCACCAAATGATTTTCTGTCACCACCGAAAGATTTTTTCTCGCCGTATTTTCTGTCACCGCCAAATTTACGGTCGCCACCACCTGATCTGCGTTCTCCGCTGAACTTACGGTCTCCACCACCACTTGATTTGCGTTCTCCACCGCCTCCGCCACCTTCTTTGTAGCGACGCTCAGAAATTTCGAAAGATACTTTTCGACTGTTGAATTCGATATCTGCTTTATTAAGGTTCATGAAATTATCAACGTACTTACTTTCTGTTTCGAAGAAAGAGAATGAACTCTTAACATCTATATTGAAAACCATACGCGGAGGAAGAGCTGCAGTCTCAGTTAAAAATTCTTTTAAAGAATTCTGGTTAAAGCCATCCATTGTTCCCATGTTAAGGAAGAAACGTTTGGTTTTATTATTAGATTGTCCTTCACTGCCTTGATTTAAATCAGGAGCGTTTTGATAATAAGCATAGAAACGGTTGAATTCTTCAGAGATGAAACGCTTGATCAATTCTTCTTTCGTTAAGTCTTTCAACTCTTCGTAAATTTTCGGAAGGTATTGTTCAATATCATCATCCTTTACTTCAACATCATGTAATTTATGTACTAAGTGGAATAATTGTTTTTCACACACTTCAGTTCCTGTTGGAACATGAGCTTTATCGAATTTTTTATTTAAGATACGTTCGATGTCTTTTATTCTACCCATTTCTTTTGGTGTAGCAATTACAATCGAAATACCAGAACGGCCAGCACGTGCAGTACGTCCGCTACGGTGAGTGTAATTCTCAACGTCTTCAGGTAAATTGTAATTAATTACGTGTGTGATGTTATCCACATCAATACCACGCGCTGCAACGTCAGTAGCCACTAACATTTGTAGTGTACGACTACGGAAACGCTTCATAACAAAATCACGTTGCGATTGTGATAAATCACCATGTAAAGCATCAGCATTGTAACCGTCTTTAATTAAAGAGTCAGCTACTTGTTGTGTTTCTGCTTTTGTACGGCAGAATACTAATCCGAAAATCTCCGGATAAAAATCGGCGATACGTTTTAAAGCTGCGTAACGGTCACGTTGTGATACCGAATAATATAAGTGAGTGATATTAGTTGCACCTTCATTTTTCTTACCTGCGCTTAATTCAACAGGATTGTTCATGTAATTCTTTGCAATACGCTCAACTTCGCGAGGCATTGTTGCACTGAATAACCAAGTGTTTTTTGTGTCTTGAGCCTGACCTAAAATCATATCTAAGTCATCTTTAAAGCCCATGTTCAACATTTCATCGGCTTCATCTAATACAACAGTACTAATAGTTTGTAGTCTTACAGCACGGCGTTCAATTAAGTCAACTAAACGTCCTGGTGTTGCTACAACAATTTGAGTACCTTTTTTAATATCGCGGATTTGATTTTCGATACTTGCACCTCCGTAAACAGCAACGATGTTTAAACCGTTAACGTACTTACCAAAGTTTTTTAAGTCGTTTGTAATTTGCATACAAAGCTCACGTGTTGGAGCTAAGATTAATGCTTGTGTATCCTTGTTATTAGCATCCAATTTATTTAAAATTGGTAAGCCAAAAGCTGCAGTTTTACCTGTTCCGGTTTGTGCTAATGCAACAACATCGGTGCTTTTGTTGGTTAATAATGGGATAGTTTGCTCCTGAATAGGAGTCGGGTTTGTGTAGCCAAGATCATTAATGGCACGCATAAGGCTATCTTGTAGCCCCAATTCTTCAAAGGTCATTTTTTAAATATTAAATTATACATTACCTGCTTCTGGAATTCAACTTGCAGTAATGCCATAAGGGCGGACAAAATTAAGCAGAGTCAAACTCACCTGACAGTGATTTCGGCCACAAAGGTACACAATTAATGCTAATACCTAATCTTTCACACTTTAGTAATGTAAAAGCTGTTAAACTATGCCTTAAATTCCCTATTTTTGTAGCCGATTTATGAAGAAGAATCATTATGCGATAATTATGGCCGGGGGTGTGGGAACTCGTTTTTGGCCTATGAGTACCACTTCGCACCCAAAACAATTCATCGATATTTTGGGAACAGGCCGTACCTTATTACAACAAACATATGATAGATTAATAAAGTGTTGTCCGAAAGACAATATATATATTGTTACGAGTACTTCTTATTTTGATCTTGTTCACGAACAATTACCAAAATTACCGAAAGAAAATATTTTGTGTGAGCCAGCAAGAAAAAACACAGCACCATGTGTTGCGTATGCATCTTATAAAATTCACAAACTAAATCCGAAAGCAGTTACAGTTGTTGCACCAAGCGACCATTTAATTACTAAAGAAGATACTTTTGTAAAAGCAATTAAATCTTGTTTTGAAAAAGCAGAGACAGAAGATTGTTTAGTGACACTAGGTATTAAACCTTCCCGTCCGGATACAGGTTACGGTTACATTCAATACATTGATTCTCCAACAAAGGAAAAAGACAAACGTATTTTCAAAGTAAAAACATTTACAGAAAAACCTGACCATGACATGGCGAAGTTTTTTATGGAGAGCGGCGACTTTTTATGGAACTCCGGTATTTTTATTTGGAGTACGGAAAGTATTACCAAAGCAATGGAAACACATGATCCTGAATTAGCAAATGTGTTTAAAGAAGGTTGGGACGAATACAATACTAAGAACGAACAGAAATTTATAAATAACGCCTACAATATTTGTAAAAACATATCCATTGATTATTCAGTAATGGAAAAAGCAAAAAATGTTTATGTGCGTTCATCAATTATAGGTTGGAGTGATTTAGGTACATGGGGTTCTCTATATACCCACTTAAAACATGATGATAGTAAAAATGCCATCGTCGGCAAAAACGTAATGCAATACAATTGCAACAATTGCATAGTACAAGTTCCAAAAAATAAACTCGTAGTATTGCAAGGTTTAGAAGACTACATCGTAGTTGAATCTGAAGGCGTCCTAATGATTTGCAAAAAACAAGACGAACAACAAATCCGCAACTTCGTGAACGATGTTAAAGTTCATAAAGGTGAGAATTTTGTTTAGTTAATAGTTCGGAGTTGGTAGAGGTTAACTTAATAATTGTACTTTTCACATGGCTGAAGTAAAATTTTTGTTTGATACGCAATTAATCGATGCGTTAAATAATTTAATCAAGGAGGCAAAACACGAATTGATTATTGTTTCTCCTTTTATCGACCTTGATAAGAGAATACAAGATTCTTTAAATGAAAAGAAAAGCCTTCACGATTTCAAACTCAAAATCTTATTTGGTAAAAATGAAGGAAACCTCTATAAAAGTATTAAGAAAGATAGTTTTGAGTTTTTAAAGGGATTTCCAAATGTTGAAATTCGTTATAATGAGTGGTTGCATGCGAAGTTTTATCAAAATGATTTCGATTATTTAATGACGAGTTTAAATCTCTATGATTATTCATTAGCTAATAATATCGAAGTAGGAATAATAGGAAATTATGCAACAAAGGGACTTATTGGAAAAGTTATTGACGGAACAGATAATTTAATAGCTCAAGGTGTTGAAAAAGTTCGACAGGATGTTTTTGGTATGGGTAAAGAAATTGATCCATTGCAAAAGTTCGAAACGATTTTTAGTAATTCTGAAATAAAGTATAAAACAGAACCAATTATCGTAGATAAATCTGGTCTTCGAGGGGCTTTTGGGGGGAAAGAACTAAAAGGGTCGAATGTGGTGATTAATAATTTTGATCAACCAATTTCACAAAGATCGATAAACGAAAAAGAAATTGTCTCCAATTCAGTTAAAACCCTTTCCGCTTCCCAGCTATCAAAAGTACTTAATGTTACACAGGCGGATATCACTGATTTAATGCAGAGGACTGGTTTAGTAAGTAACGATAAAATAACAGAGATTGGACTTCAAAAAGGTCTATTAATGAAAAGTTACATGGGAAAAAGTTATATTTCTTATCCGGAAAATCTTAGCGAGTTTGAAAAACTGAAAAAGTAACTCTACGAACTCCGAACTAATAATTTGCTTAGGCAAATTATTTCACCCACATCAACACTTTCGGATTATTTAAGTACTGTTCAAAATCTTTGTCGAAACAGATGACAAAGAAATCTATTAAAGGCATAAGTCCAAAAATTCCACCAAGGCTTGCGATATATGCAACTGGTACATAAGGTTTCGTCCCTAAAAAAATCCGGTGTAAACCAACAATGCCGAATGGAAAAGGAAATGCTAAAAGTGCTGCAGTAATTCTTCTGTTGTCTTTTTGTTTTTTGCGGAAAAGTTTAAAGAGTGGGTTAGGGGCGTCATCAATTTGTTGCAACTCATTCGTTTCAATAAATTGTTTTTCAATACAGTTCCCGTGCTGTCGATGAGCCACATTTCTTTTTTCTCTGAGAATACATTCAGGGAGAGGAGGAAGAGGAGTATGGAGAGGAGTTTTTTCATTTGACCCTTTGTCAATTCGAGCGTAGTCGAGAACGTTCATCATCCAATGTCTCAACTACGCTCGACATGACAGAACAAAATAAGAAAGGGGATTGTAGTTAAACAACCCCCTTCAAATTAAATTAAACAATTTATTGTTCTTATTCGGAGCTCAGAGTCATGGTGAGCTTGCCGAACTACTTAGCCGCTAAGTAAAGTTCATTCACCTTATTCCAGTTAATGACATTAAAAAATGCTGTCATATAATCAGGACGACGGTTTTGGTAGTGTAAGTAATATGCATGTTCCCAAACATCCATTCCTAAAACAGGAGTACCTTTGCAAGTATCAGGTAAATCCATTAAAGGATTATCTTGATTTGGAGTAGAGCATACTGCTAACTTACCATCTTTCACACATAACCAAGCCCAGCCAGAACCAAAACGGGTTGCACCTGCAGCAGAGAATTGTGTTTTAAAATTATCGAATGAACCGAATTCGGCTTCAATAGCTTTTCCAACTTCGTTAGTTGGTACACCACCTGCATTCGGGCCCATAATGCTCCAGAATAAAGAGTGATTGTAGTGTCCGCCACCGTTATTACGAACCGGCATTGGGTATTTAGAAATGTTTTTGCAAATCTCTTCAATGCTTAATTTCTCAGCATCAGTTCCTGCAATTGCAGCGTTAAGATTTGTCACATAAGCATTATGATGTTTACCGTGGTGAATCTCCATAGTTTTTGCATCAATATGTGGTTCAAGTGCGTTAAACGCGTAAGGTAATTTTGGTAATTCGAAAGCCATAGTTTTATTGTTTAAGGTTTGATGTTTAATTGTTTAAAGTTAGATATTTATTCAGTCAACTAAGTTACATAATTCTTAAGGTTTTTCTAACACTTCTATTGCTTTTTTAAGGCTGTTATCAGTTTGATTAATGATTGGGTAATAGGCGTCTTTATCGTATAAATTACGGCCAATCAAAGCTTTAATTAATTGTTTTAAATTCGCGTTGCTCTTTGCTTTTTCCGAATCGGGTATTTCAATTTTCTTTTTTTGAACCAAAGCGTAAAATTCAGCAATACCATTATCGCCCAAATTAAAATCCGAAACAAATTTATCGGCCGTATATTTTTTTAGTAATTCAGCACGGTGATTATCAGTATAAGCAAAACCGAATTCCGTTATTAAACCCGTGTAAAATAATTTATTCACGAAGTGACTATATTTTGCAGTGTCCAACGAAACAAAAACATCCGGCATAATGCCGCCGCCACCATACACAATTTTTCCGCCAGGTGTTATAAATTTTTTCGACTTATCAAGCTTGTTGCTATCAGCACTAATCATTTCACCATCGCTGTAACGTTCCATCTCTTCCTGATAATATTCTTCTGTTCCATTCTCATACGATTTTTGTATACATCTTCCTGTTGGTGTATAATATCTTGCTACAGTTAAACGCACAGCAGAACCATCCGGTAAATCACGTTGATCTTGTACTAAACCTTTTCCAAAACTTCTTCTGCCAATAATAGTGGCGCGGTCGTTGTCTTGTGTAGCACCTGCTACAATTTCACTGGCACTTGCACTTCCTTCATCAATTAAAATCACCAACGGATTATTTTCAAAACTTCCTCTGCTAGTTGCTTTGTAAACTTTTTTAGGATTAGCGCGTCCTTCCGTGTATACAATTTGCAAGCCATCCATTAAAAATTCATCAGCAATATCAACAGCAGCTTTTAAAAATCCTCCCGGATTACCACGTAAATCAAGAATTAATTTTTTCATTCCTTTTTTACTTAATGCATTAAAGGCACTTAAATATTCTTCATAAGTGGTAGCGGCAAAACGACTAATCTTCATGTAACCAATTCCGGGTTTCACCATGTAAGAAATATCAATACTGTATAAAGGAATTTCGCCCCGTGTTATTTTGAAATCTATTAAAGTTTTAACGCCACTTCTTAATACACTAACTAAAACTTCAGAACCTTCTTTACCACGTAGTTTTTCAAATACTTCTTTATTGGTGATTTTTATACCAGCAAAATTTTTCCCGTCAACCTTAATTAATTTATCGCCTGCTTTTATTCCAAGTTTTTCTGAAGGACCACCACTTATAGGTGTAATCACGCGAATGGTATCATTAATAATATTGAACTCAATTCCAATCCCTTCAAAATTCCCTTCTAAACCTTCATTCACCTGCGCAAAATCTTCTGCAGGAATATATGCTGAGTGAGGGTCTAAACTTTGTAACATTGAGGTTACAGTTTTCTCTACTAATTGTTTTTCGTTAATCGTATCAACGTAATCCAATTTAATATATTCTAAGAGACTTGTAATTTTTGTGTAAACATTTCCGTTTTGTGATTTACCATTGGTTCCCGTAAGATTAGTATTAAACGATAAATAATATCCGCCAACAATACCCACAACTAAAGCCAACGCGAAATAAAGCGGTAAAAACACACTATTTTTAGGCTTTTCGTTAGGTTGGTTAAAGTCGTCCATTTTTAGTAAATTTGTATAAAGGTAAGAGTTTAAACTCAAGGCTTTGCTAATGTTATTTACTAAAAAAATAAAAATTTTATCACTGGTCCCGATAGCTATCGGGATTATCGTACTGGCGGTAGCTTGTAAGAAAAAAGCCACCCCTGTTCAGGATAATGGCGTGCCTTATGTGCCAATAAACATTGTTATTTACCCGGGCGACCCCCTTAATTTTAAGATTCAAACCCCTGGAGGGTGGATGTATTTTAGTGGTGGGGCCGGTGGATTAATCGTTTATCGTAAATCGATGACAGAATTCACAGTATTAGATAGAACTTCAACTTATTTGCCCGACGATTATAATGCCCGTGTGAAAGTACAATCAGATGCTTTTAGTTGTAAGGATACCATTAGTGGTTCTAAATGGCAAATTGTAGATGGCGCTGTGATGAACGGACCCGCAACATTACCTTTACGTCTGTATCCTAATACTTACGACGGAAACGCGCTAAGAATTACCAATTAATTTTTGATTTTTAAGGGAGAGTTTTCTCCGTTTTTCCATTTGCAGGTTTGTACCATTCGCAAAATATCTTCGCGGATAAAATCAATTACAATTTTTAAAGAATCGATATTCGTTACTGTATTGAAGTAAAGTGCGCCACGTAAAAAATGGTTAGTACTATCGGTTAAATAGAATTGTACTGATGAAGCAGTGTTGCCCGCAATATCATAAACCAACCCATATACTTTTGCACTATCACGGATAACAACTGATTCTTCTAAACCCGTTGCTTTTATTTGGTGACGAATTGCAAAATCACGCGAATCTTCTAGGAAGACATTTATGTTAGTGTCTGAAACTTCTTTGTAGCTTAAATGTAAGGTTGCTTTGAATTGAGGAAACTCTAAATTCAACCAACAAGGTTCAGCGCCTTTGTGTTTGTCTTGCGTAATGCGTGAATAGGTCGGAATTTCGAAAGTATAAGGACAAATACTATCAAAGACTCTATAATTTTTTTCAGGAAAATTTATTTTAAAAAAGCCGCGTGGTTTAGGAGAGTAGATTTTATCTTCATCATCTTCGCACGACGAAAGTATTCCAATTAAAACAGGAATGATTAAGAGATATTTAAAAATTGATTTCAAAAAATTAGAATGGTAAATCACCGCTATCTTGTTTATCAAATGAAGTATCGTTTCCGCCTTCGTTACCTGCATCGCGGCGTTGTAATATAACGTATGATTCAGCTACAATTTCTGTGGTATTGCGTTTATGTCCGTCTTTATCGTTCCATTGGCGGGTTTGTAATTTTCCTTCAATGTAAACTTGCGTTCCTTTTTTTAAATATTTTTCTGCGCTCTCGGCTAATCCTCTCCACATAACAATATTGTGCCATTCGGTTTGATCAACACGATTACCGTTTTTATCTTTATAAGAATCACTTGTTGCTAAACTGAAATTGGCGCGCGCTACATTTCCTTCAAGGTATTTTAACTCAGGGTCGCGACCTAAATTTCCTATCAAAATCACTTTATTTACTCCGGCCATGTTGTTTAGGTTTATTAATACAAAGCAAATCTTTTAAATGGTGAAAAGCAAGTTTTTTATTATTTTATAACAATCTAAATACATGTAAAATTTTAATTAAATATTAAAGTATTATTTATAGCGGTTTTAATATTTGTTATATTTAGGCATGAACTCAATTAACTCAAGAATCAAAATTCTTTTTTTGATTATTTTTTTAGGTCATCAACCTTTTAGCAAAGGACAAAACAATAAAATCGATTCTTTAAAGAAAATATTGTCTGCAAAAAAAGACACGGCATTTGTAAATTGCCTTTATTTAATTGCTAAGGAATTCGGGGCTGTAAGTCAGGATTCTCTTATGCTTTACAGCAATAAAATAATTCAGAAATCGAAAGACATAAATTACAACAAAGGTTACGCTAAAGGTTTGATTTTGCAAGCAGGATTTTATCGCCGTAAGGGGGAAGTGGATACGGCAACAGTTATTTATAACCGGATTATCGAAATAAGCCGGCAATACAACTTACCGCAAGAGTTAGGTGAAGCAGAAATGTTTATTGGATTTATACTGCAAAATCAGGGCGAATATGATCAATCGTTATTGCATTTAATTTCAGCAGAAAAGGAATTTGAAAAAGTAGGAAATAAACTATTGTTGGCAAGAAATTTTTGGATGATGGGAAATACTTATCTGAAACTAAAGTCGTATGATGAGTCAAGAAAAAGTTTTGCAAAGGGTAAAGATTATTTTGGAGAGTTAAATGACAGTTTAGGTTATTTTGATTGCGTTTTAAATATTTCAATTACCCACATAGAAGTGAAGGAATTCGACAAAGCGTTGGAATTAATTTTGCAAAGCGAGTCGTACTATCGTAAGGTTAAACACACGGCAGCCTTAGCTGCATCTTTGGTGAATAAATCTGAAGTTTTGATTAGTATGGGAAATACTTTAGAGGCAGAACCTGCTCTAAAAGAAGCGCTTGAAATTAAGAAGCAATTGGGTGCTCCGATTGGTATTGCAACCTGTTTGTTAAATCTTGGAGGCTTGTATCAAAAAAAGAAGGATTATGCATCATCTGAGAAAGCGTATTTAGAGGCTATGTCTTTTGCAAGAAAGGATAATAGTTTGGAAATCATACTAAAATCTTATAATGGCTTGTATTTATTGTTTAAGGAAAAGGGTGATGCGTCTCAGGCACTTGATTATCACGAAAAATATTTAGCCCTTAACGATAGCATGTATAGTAGCGAGAAAAATGAAATTATTGAGGAAATGAAAGCAAAATTTGAAACCGAGAAAAAAGATAAAGAGCTAATTAAAAAAGATGCTGAAATAACTGTAAAAAGAAACCAACAATATTTATTATTCGGAGGATTAGGCTTGGTAATTGTATTTGCGGGTTTTATGTATAACCGTTTCAAAGTAACTAATCGTCAGAAAGAAATTATCGAAAAGCAAAAACTGCTTGTGGAGGAAAAGCAAAAGGAAATTCTAGATTCTATTCATTACGCTAAGCGAATTCAAAGAAGCTTACTACCCAATGAAAACTTTTTAAATAAAAGTATTAATCGCTTGAAGAGTGAAAGTAAAAAGGATGTTTAATATTTCAGAACAAAGTGCTCCTTTTCTTTCTGTTCTTTTCTGAAGAAAATAATTCCGACAGAAAATAAATCCAAGCTTAGAGTTACTTCAGGATGATTTTTTATTTCTTCCCAGGCTTTTTTTCATTTCCTCGTTCCAATTAATATCATCAAACACAAAAACGGAGTGGTTATGTTTTTTTCTAAGCCTAATTTAAAATACTTTAGTGTGGATTCGTAATTATGATTCCCATCCACATATAAAAAATCGAGTTTCGGAATTTCATTTAATAATTTTGGAAAGGCTTTTTCAAACGTATCATTAATCAAATAAATATTTTTGATGTTTTGTTTCTCGAATAATTTTTTAGAGAATTTCGCTAACTCCGGGCAGCCTTCCAAAGTATAGATGGTAGATTTTGAATTGGATTTTGCGAGATACAAGGCGTTTAAGCCAATAGAAGTTCCTAACTCAACAATAAATTGGGAGTCGGTAAAATTTACCAGTTTAAAATATAACTCAGAAAATTTTCGTTTGCTGGTGCCATGTTTAACGAGCTCAGATATTTTACGTTTGTTATCTTTAAATACTTTGGAGCCCGCACCGAAATCAGTAATTTCAATAACAGTATTATTTTTTGATAATTGTTTTCTTACTTCGGCTAATTCTGTAAATTGATAATAATCTTCGTTGTGAAATTCCAGAAGCTCAGTAATGAATTTATATACAAAAGGTGAGTGTATCCCGTGCGCCGATTTTGCCACGAAACAATATTTTAAATAGTCGCTTATATTATTTAGCAGGCTCATCGTCGTAACACAAACACGTGTTTTGTTCTTTTATGGGGGCTGTTTTGTAATCGGGTAAACTTTCTTCTAGTAAAAAAATAATATTTAAGCCTGAAATTTTATTTTCAGGATGTTTTTTATTCCATTCCCTGATTAAATATTTGCAATAGTAAGGACGCATAAAGTTATAATCGTTTTTCTCGTAATTCTCTGCAAACTTCCGCCATCTGTCGCTCGGATACATTTTATCAATATCTTTTGGTTTGGTATAATCTAATCCGGGTTTGTTATTATATATATCCCAAATAGAATCATTTTGTTTTATCCCTCTGTAAATATACCAACCATCTGTTTTATAAATGCCAGGCGAAAACATGCCCCAATATTGTTCCAGCTTTAAAGCGTTGGTAACATAAACCGCTCTGTCGTCTAACGCATATCTGAAGGATTGTATAAACCCTAAATTAT
>JADJMM010000002.1 GCA_016709575.1 Sphingobacteriaceae bacterium | reverse complement strand
CCAAACGTAAAAGGAATCATTTCTTCCAAAAAATCATCATGATTGCCGCGTAAGTAAATAACATCACATTTGTCTTTAGACGTGAGGTTAATAATATGCTTGAAAAAGTTGGTGTGTTGTTTCCGCCATTTACCGGATTTCTTCAATTGCCATCCGTCAATAATATCCCCGTTCAAAATAAGGGTATCACATTTATGACGTTTTAAGAAGTGTAATACTTCTTTTGCTTTTGAGGTTTGAGTGCCAAGATGAATGTCAGATAGCACAATTGTTCTATAATATGTCTTCGTTTTTTGGGGTTTTACAAATTTTCCCTTTTAACATGATATGAACATTAGTTACAACTTAATGAATAGTTATTAAATGCACCAAGAACTTTACTAAAAGTAAATTTTATATTTTCATTCGGTTAACACGAAACTAACAATCAAATTTGATAACATATTGAGATATAACACTGAGTTAAAGCTCATGTAATGTTTTTTTGTTTAACAAGATTATCTGTAGCGTTTTTATTATTTGAAGATCTGTTTCTGTACGACAAACTCGCTAGGAAAATAAGAGTAAGTAAACAAGCTAACAATGTGTTGGATAAAATGTTTTCGTCGATCCTTTTCATAAATTGAATTTTAAAATAAGGGCAGGTTAACCAAGCCTGCCCACTCTTTATAACTATTGAACAATAAGGATGGTATTTTGCTCTTTCATCCGAATACACATTTATAAAATAAGTACCTTCGTTAAATTCCGAAATATCTATACGGTTGTCCCCTTCCATTAATTCATCAGCTGAGTAAATACTTTGTCCGAGAACGTTAGTTATGTTTATTTTTAATTTACCGGCATAATTCTTTACAGCTATTGTTACATATCCGTTGGCTGGATTTGGATAAACTGTAATAGCTCTTGCAAGACTTGTCTCATTAATATCCGTACAAGCAGAAACATTTTGTGTAATCAACATCAAATTCGAACAGTTGTTCGCGTTAGTTCCCGTAACTGAATAGGTTGTTGTAACGCTAGGTGAAACCGCAATGGATGATGAAGTTGAAGAAGTGTTCCAAGTATAAGTTGTAGCACCAGTTGCATTTAAAGTGACTGTTTGGCCAACGCAAATTAATGTATTAGAAGTTGAAATTGTTAAGGAAGGAATTGAATTCACAACTACACCAACTGTATTTGTGCTTTTACAATTATTTGCGTTAGCGCCCGTAACACTATAAGTTGTGTTAGCTCCCGGTGAAACCGTAATTGAAGTTGAATTAGAAGATGTGCTCCATGTATAGGTATTGGCTCCTGAAACATTCAGTGTTAAAGATTGACCTGAGCAAATCGCACTTGATGTTGGTGAAACAGAGAGTGTAGGATTAGCATTAACAATAATACTGATTGAATCCATACTAACACAACTGTTCGTTCCTATTCCTACAACAGAATAGGTTGATGTTGCGCTTGGTGAAACAGCTACACTTGCGGTAGTTGAACTCGTACTCCAAGAATAAGCTGAAGCGCCACTCACTGTTAAAGTAGCTGTTTGTCCGTTACAGATAGCTGTGTTAGTAGTTACAACAGATAAAGACGGCGCAGCATTAACAGTAATACTCTGGCTTAACGAACTAGTTGAACAATTAGTGCCACCAGTAATTGAAACCATATAATTTCCACTCGCATTAACTGCTAAAGTACTATTTGTTGCACCTGTAATAGTTGAACTATTCGGACTCCATTGGTAGTTTAATCCCGTTCCAACAGGAACAGATAATGTTGTTGTTCCTGCACAACCAACAGTTCCGCCAAGAACAGATAATGAACTTGATAATGGAGATGTGCAACCCGGGATTCCCCAAATACTAAGTGTACTACTAGTTTCATTCGCCGCAATAACTAAATGTTGTCCGTTTGGACTCTCAGATTGTGGAATAAAAATAATTCCTTCTGACCCTCTGTCCGGACCGTTAGTTGCAAAACTTCTGTTATTAACATAGGTAACATAAACAGGTGAGTTTGGAACGGTAACATCATAAACCATAACACCGCCAATTCTTTCAAGCGCAATAAATGCGTAAGTATTAGCTCCAATTACTCCTATTGCTACTCCTTCTGGTTCAGGACCTTTATCATCACTTCTGTCTTTTGGATTTGGACTTCCACCATTGCTTGCATTAAACATAACAGAAAATGAATTAGATGCTGTGATTTGTTCTAAATCATCTCCACTGTCATAAACTAATTGTCCCGTTACACCATTCCAAATTGAGAATGAACGCACGCCGATAGAGTAAATAGTATCAATATCACCATCTAAGTCTGTATCACCATTTTTATCTGTAATGGTTAATCGGCCTAACACATAGTCATTTTTTAATTCAGCTGCATTAGGAAATTTTGTTGGATCAAGATTTGCAGATTTAACTCGTGTTTCTTCTGTAAAACCTGAATAGCTCTTGTGTCACCTTCATTTGCGGTTACCAGATAATTAATACCACCAACCGTATAACTATAAATTGCATCAGGTAAATAGAAGCCTTTAACAGGAAAATTCGCAATATTTATTTTTTAGTCATGTTGGAAACATCCATCCCGTTACTAAGTAGATTATGATTTTTGTACCTAATGCACGAATCGCCGTTATTGTATTTGTTGTAAGATTAATTTCAACAATGGCGTTATTTTCCTGTAAAGTAACCCATGCTTTGCTATCGTCTGATGCAACCGCTACATATTCAGGTTCAAAATCTTTTGATGATGTTGGTGATGGTCCACCGTAAATGCGAATACCTTGAGATCTAAGTGTTGCTTCCTGACCGTTATATGCTGTAAACGTGATTTGGGTAACGTTAGCTTGTGTTAAAGAAGCAATTCCTCCTGACACATCCACAACTGTTATCGAACCATCAGGATCATTGGTATAAGCAGCATTAGGCTCGCCTTCGTTAGCAGAAATAACTTTTGTTCCTGAGTGATTGAATGTAATCATATCCGGCATGGCACCTGCTTTAACTTGTTTTAGAAACACGCCGTCTTTATCAAAAAACACAATTTTACCGGTGTCTTGTGGATTTGTGTTTTCGATAGCGCAAGCAACAATACCATTTCTAACCGCTACGGAGTTAATATTACCATAAGGTGTTACAGGAATAGAAGTAATAAGTACAGGTGCAGAAGGATTAACAAAATTCACAATGTCTAATTTAGCACCAATACTATTTACTATATAAAGACGTTGAGTAGTTGGATCATGAGCAACAATCTCTGCCGAGTTACTTCCTGATACTGTATTTGAAAAACTAGCGAGCAAGTTAAGTGAAAGAGCATTAGAAGGTGAGGGAATTACTTTATCATCATCTTTAATATAAAAAGCCATTTGTTGAATGGTACCGATATTTGCATTAACCGGTGAGCTCATTTTTAAAATAATGTATTCCGAACTTTCAATTATAGCATCGTTATTAATTGTAATATTTACAGATGCGGTTGAATTCACGGGAGCGCCAGCAGCAAATGTTACAGTAGCAACTGCGATAGTATAATCTGACGCTGTCGCATTCGACCAAGCGGTAGCTGTTATATCAACAGAACAGGAAAGTGCTGCTGGTAGTTAAACGCATATATATGTTAGCACTACCTGCAGATTCAACAGCAGTTGAGTCGTTAGATAAAAATGCAATAACCGCAGGAGATGCTGATGTAGTTAATGAAACTGAAGAAGCTGCGGTATGTGCTGCGGCAAGTGTAACTGAAAATGTTCTTGGAGTAGTCCATGTATTTGTAGTCGTATTATATAAACCTGTTGCAGTAAGTATATCATCGGAAGCAGGATCTGAAGTAAAAAAACTCGAACCTTGTAATTTTCCACCTGAGTATAAATCATTAACAGGTAATTCATAACCTGTAGTTGTTGTAAGTGATGCTGACCCAATTCCTGTTCCGAAAAAAACGGCGTCTGTCGGAACGGTACTGCTTGTGATATTCGCAACGCTGCTTTTGAAAAGAGCTACACCATCGGCATTAGTCCCGCCGTTTCCAAAAACACCTGATGCAGATGGGTTTCCTAGTCCGCCATCCCCGCCAGTGTATTTAACGTTGATGGTTCTAAGTTTAATACCACTCGGCGCCATACAAGAACCACCAACATAAACTACATTTCCTGCAGCTACTGTGCCGCTGGTTATTGCAAAAGCATAAGTTAGGGCGCCGCCGGAAACCCAACCATTTGAATTAGCTGTACCATTATTGGTAACTATTACGGTATAAGGAGTTAGTGAAAAGTCAGTGTTTTGCGTAACCAAAAGCTCTACGTATTCTTTGCAAGAATCAGTGCTTGCAGGATTAATAAAAAGTTCCGAAATCACCATTCCCGGATTTTGTGATTTTACCTGTAAAGTGATGAATAATGAAAAGAGGATTGAAATTCCAAAAGTGTTTTGTAAGATTGATTTCATGATTTAATTTTTATACAAATTAACTCATGTGTTGTAACGGCTACCTTATTTAAATTTGATGAAGGTGTTATTGAATTGAGCTGAAACGTAAATAAAACGTTACAATTAAAGCGGTTTAGTAAATTTTAGGTGTATTTTATCTAAAAAGTGATGAAGGATTAATCTTTAATTAACACTTTAAACGAGGTTCTTTAAGGTAATTAGCTAACTTTGTGCCCGAAGTGAACACCCTTGAGGTTGTTGAGATATTCTCTCTATAATTCCGAAGCCACTTTTATTTAAAAACTTTTAGTTTAAAAAATGAAACGGGTGTACACGCTTTTCGAAAAAAATTCTTTTGAAAATTTTCATTTTCATGTGCTGTTCAAATGTTTCTTCGCAATGCATTTCTACTTTCCCTTATACCGAAGGTTTTGAAGCCATTCCTTCGTGGACATTGGCAGGAACCAATTCTGATTGGGCGTGGGGTGGGCCTTCACATCCTACGATTAATTCTGCCGGAGGCGGAAGTAAAAGTTGGTGTGTTGGTGGTTTAACAGGAAGTTCCTACAACAATGCAGAGCAGGCTTCTATTGTTAGTCCCTGCTTTGATTTTACGAATTTAAACTACCCATGGATTTCTTTTAAAATATTTTGGGAGTGTGAATTTAATTACGACGGATTAGTTCTTCAATACACAACAAATAATGGTACAACTTGGACGAATGTGGGAGCATTTGGAGATCCGAGTGACTGTAACACAGCAAACTGGTTTAATCATAATAACATTAGTAAGTTATCTTCAATTACAACTCGTCATGGATGGAGTGGTCGTGTTGGTGCTACTTCTGCAGGATGTCAAGGTGGAAACGGAAGCGGAGGATGGGTTACTGCTAAACATTGTTTAACCGGTTTGGCAAATCAAACTAATGTTCGTTTTAGATTTTTGTTTGGTGCAGGAACTACTTGTAATAATTTCGATGGAATGGCTATTGATGATATTAATATAAGTAATGGAATTTCAAACGTTGCTAATTTTAATTACAACTGTTCAGGCGCAGGCAATTATAATTTTTCTGCAATTACTGCACCTTGTCCAACACCCGGAACATTTGCTTGGGATTTTAACGACCCGGCTTCAGGAATTGCAAACGCTTCAACCTCTCTAAATCCTTCACATGTTTTTTCATCCCCGGGAGTTTATAACGTATCACTAATTGTAAAAGGCGGACAATGCAATCCTCCTGATACAATTACTCAAACAGTGATTGTGACTAATGTTTCAAATCCTATTGCACAAAACATAACATGCTTTGGATTAAACAATGGAGCCGCTTCTGTTTTAGCAGTTGGTGCTATGCCCATTACATATACTTGGCTGCCATCAGGCGGAAGCGGCTCTTCTGCAAATAATTTAAGTGCTGGAAACTACACAGTACAAATTAGCGATGCAAACAATTGTTCTTATACAAAAACAATTTCAATAACAGAACCTACAGCATTAACCGCATCTGTTAATGTATCAAATGCAAGTTGCGGTTTGTCAAACGGCAGCGCAACCGCAATTGTAAATGGCGGAACCGGTGGTTATAATTATATGTGGCAACCTTCCGGCGCAACAACGTCAGTAGTATCAGGATTAGCAAGTGGAAATTATAATTTAAGCATAACCGATGCTAACAATTGTACGGTTATTCAAAATATAATTATTAATCAAACACCAGCACTTTCTTTAAGTGTAAATTCTTTAACTCTGTGTAATAACCAAGTAGGAAATCTAACGGCAAATGTAAGTGGAGGGTCAGCCCCATATTCTTATAATTGGAACGGCACTGTAACTGCAGTAGGAAATCTTCCGGTGAAGGGCGGAATCTATTTAGCAATCCCTGTTTTGGTAACGGATATAAATGGGTGCGTTTCGAATATGGATACTGCAAAAGTTTTTCTTGTTTCACCATTGATTATTAATTTGAATCCGAACGACACAATATGTCAAGGAAGCAAAACTGTTTTATTTGCGAATGCTTCAGGGGGCAATGGGATTTATAATTACGTTTGGCAACCGGGAGGATTCACATCTTCTTCCCCAACTGTTTCACCATCCGGCCCGCAAACTTATAGTGTTATAGTTACAGATGGTTGTGGAACAACTCAAAACGCTTCAACTGCTGTAAGTATATATTCAGCACCTACTTCTTCTCTCATAGCATCACAAACTTCGGGCTGCGAACCGCTATGTGTTAATTTTTCAAATGTAGTTTTAAGTACTTCATCAACAATAAAAAATTGGAATTGGAATTTCGGCGATAGTACAACTTCTGATAATCCTTATCCGAATCATTGTTATCATAAAAGCGGTATGTTCTCTGTAAAACTAAATTATGTAACTAATAAGGGTTGTACGGGCTCTCAAATGATTAATAATTACATAAATGTTTTTCCATCCCCCCAAGCTGATTTTACTGCTAGTACTTTTGATACAGATGTTTACAACACGACAGTTGAGTTTTATAATCAAACACAAAATGCAAATGTATACAACTGGTTGTTTGGCGGCGAAGGATTCTCCACTCAACAAAACCCAACTTACGTTTTTAAAGGCGAAGGTCATTATAGGGTGTTCCTAGTAGCTCAAAATAGTTTTGGCTGTATAGATACAATTTCAAAAGATGTTTATGTAAGACCTGATTTCACCTTTTACGCACCCAATGTGTTTACACCAAATGAGGATGGTTTAAATGATAAATTTTTTCCTAAAGGCGCAGGATGGGATGTAACACAATACGAATTATATATTTTGACAGATGGGGAGAAAAATATTTCATACTAAACAATATAACGAAGGTTGGGATGGTAAGATGAACGGCAGAGGTGAAGTTGTGGACAATGGAATATATATTTGGAAAGTGATAGTAACAGATGTTTTTAAGGAGCGACATCAGTTTACAGGGCATATAACCCTTATAAAAGTAAATAAAGCAATCCGTAATAGGATTGCTTTATTTACTTTTCTCAATTGGTTAAATCGTCAAACTATTGTTTAATTATCCTTGCTACCGATTGATGTTCTTTGGTTTTGATGGTGACAAAGTAAATGCCGCTATCATAAGCACTCAAATTATACTCCTTACTAAAATTACCTCCTGCAACATTTTCTTTTTAAGAATTTGTCCAAGTACGTTTGTAATGGTTAAAGTTGCATCTTCCCCTAAGTTGCGGGCGTTGATAGTAAATGTTTCAGTAAAGGGATTCGGAGAAACCGATAAACCCAAACTATTATTTGAAGATATTTCGCTGATACCTGTAACTGTTGTTATAGTAAAGTTATTGTCGTTAATATCAAAGAAAATATTACTTGGACAAAGCACCTTAATTCTGCAAGTATTAATAGTAGCAGTAGGTGTTGGCACCGTTATGTTTAAAGTTCCGGAGTTAGCAACGCCTGCGATTAATGTGGTGAAGGTATTTCCGCCATCATAAGAAATCATCACGTCTACGGTTCCGCAAGAAACAGGAGATAAATCTGTACCATTTACGTTCCAGGTAATAGTTTGTGCCGAACCGCCAGCCCAAATAACTCCTGTTGCGTTTGGATAGGTTACATTAAACGGACCAGAGTTAGCAATAATTACAGGTTGGTTAACGTAACAAACTCCGCCGCCGCCCATTTTATTATCACGCGCTGTTAAACGGAAATTTAAAGTTTGTGCTGTCGCAGGACAGTATTCTCCTTTTGTTCCCGTTAAGTTTCCGGATAAGATTACACTTAGTTTAGGAAAAGAACGCGTTGGTGACGGAGTAGGCGTGTAACTCATGAAATAGGGCCTGTTACCCGAATTCCAGTTACCACCCGCTGTACCGGCATCAGTTTCTTCCCACGAATAGGTTAAAGGATCGCCATTAGGATCGGTTGCTGACCCGGTTAAAGAAAAAGGTGTTGATTTAGGAACATTGAATGTACCCGGACCGGTAACAACAGGAGGATTATTTCCGGTTGTAGTTGTTACTGCGCATGAATTGCCAGAACCTAAGTTTGTGAAATTTACAATCTCATCGTAACTGATAGCATGAAAATAAGCAATACTATTTGGAGCTAAATCATTAGTACCGCAAATTCCTGCGTAAGCCATAATGGTAATTCCACTTCCCGGTTCAACCGAAGTTGAACCATTGCGATTCCCATTACACGAACTTGTTATTGCATTAAAAGTATGATTGCCGCCAAATTGATGTCCCATTTCGTGTGCTACATAATCAATATCATAAGGATCACCAACAGGATTTGAACTACCTGTAATACCACGCGCTTTATTGCTTCCACAAACACAACCTAAAAAAGCTAATCCCCCGCCGCCTGTACTAAAGGTGTGGCCTATATCGTAATTAGCACTTCCGATGTTTGCGTTACAAACAGTTTGACTTTCGTTAATTAATGTATTTGCATTATTATTTCCTGTAAAAGGATCAGAAGCGGCAGCACCATAGAGTATAATGGTATCATTAGCTACTAAAACCATTCTTACAGCAACATCCGTTTCGTAAACACCATCAACTCGGTTTACACTTGTAACTACTTTCGATAATATTTGTGATTTAGTTGGTGATGCAAAACCTGTTGCTGCTACTGCATATTCTCCCGTACAAGCGACAGCTAAACGATAAGTGCGAAGATTCGCCCCTACACAAGTTGCAGGTGGTGCTTGAGTGCTAAGATTTGTTTTGTATTCCGCATTTTCAATAACACCAACTTCAGGAAGCATTTGTGACGGATCTTTTTTGAAATCACGGGTGTAGTAAGTAATGTAATCGGTTTTGTTTCCGCGTGAGTAGGGGTCTATAAAAACATCACCATTAATACTCCGAATCATACCATGAAAACCAAAATCGTTAATGTCTAATTTCCCATTCGCATAAACATCATCAATTCCTTTTATAGAATAAGTTTTAATTTGAGGATAACCATTCGCTAAACCCGGTTCCATTATAGGGGCTTCTAATACACGGAAAGCTTGTAATTGTCCGTTTGCAATAGGTAAATATATAACGCAATTGGATTCATTAATTGGAACGTTTGAATCTAATGGTGCAGAAGCTAATGCTAATTTTAACTCTTCCATGTTCAAATGAAAGGTTAAATATTTTTGAGGGATAATTTCCCTATGTCCTTTTGGACTAATATTTTTTTCAGGAATGCTATTCCAGATTTTCTGATTGTTTTGGGCAATTGAAAACGATGATAAAGCACAAACCGTTAGTAAAGTAAAAAGTTTTTTCATGGTAATAGATTTCTATCTAAATTAAAGATAGGGAAAGGAAATTAAAAACGCAAATAAGAGGGAAAACGGTAATCCTAATAAAGAAAAGGCTGCACGTCAGGCTCAGTAACCTGATAATCTTTATTCTGATTATAGAAACTAAAGAAATTCTTATTGAGATTATTTACATAAGAAAAATGACGCTCTAAACGATTCTTCTTCTCAACATTTACAGGAACTTTTACGCCTCCTATAAGCAGATTAACAACAGGCGTTCCGGTAACTGTACTTTTATTTAAAACAAAAAACGGAAAAGGGTCTTTTAATTGGTGACCATATTTATTTTTAATAACCATGGCACATTCTTTAGAAGCGTTACCATGTTCTTTTGTCGATTTGGCTTCGGCTTCTTTAACAAAACCAATTGATGAATTATAAGCATCATCTTTTTCGGCTAATAAATAAAAACTTTCTTTCATTTCAATTTTTGCATCCACAACTAAATTAGTGTCTAAAAAAATGCCACTGCGTGCGCCTTGTAGTAAGGTATAACTATGGTTACTGAAAAAGAAATAGACTTTAGAAAAAGTATAATATTTAGTAAAGGCCATAACAATGTTTTTGTTGATAGCCAGCATTTCGTATTCTTTTTGCGTTGCTAAATCAGCTTTGCCCATTTTTCTCAAGCCATCAACCAAAGTTTTGTTGGTATGCAATCTAACGCAAAGCGCGCCGTTTTTTAATTGATTAATTTGCCATTTACCAATAGCATTTCTACGTTTATAAAAATTACTGAATTGTTCCTGGTCTTTATATTCTTGTGGACGAAAAACTTGATCAGCATCACTCCCGGTTTGGGAAATTCCCACAACAGAAATGAAAAGTAAACACAATAAAATTATCTTACTTAATAATCGACCCATTATTCATGTTTGGTTTACTTGGGAGAACAAAACTTAATTCGCCTTGTGCATTCTCAGCCATTAAAATCATACCCTGACTTTCAATTCCTTTTATTTTGCGGGGAGCCAAATTTATTAGAATACTTACTTGTTGTCCGATAATATCTTCAGGCTTATACCATTCAGCAATACCACTTACAACAGTACGTTGATCAATACCGGTATCAATTTTTAATTTAAGAAGCTTATCTGTTTTCGGAACGCGCTCTGCTTCTAAAATAGTTCCGCTGCGGATATCCATTTTATTAAAATCATCAAATGATGTTTCAGCTTTTGCAGGTGCTAAACTTGCGTTCTCACTCGCATTTAGTTTTTTCGCATTTTCCAATTTATCCAATTGTGTTTGAATATCTGCATCTTCCACTTTTGCAAATAGAATTTCTGGTTCACTGCTAATTTTATGTCCTGCCGCAACATTATTAGTGTTACGCGCCGCGCTCCATTTTAATTCACTTAAATTTAATAAGCCAAATAATTTTTTACTGGTAAACGGAATAAAGGGTTCGCAAACTATAGCTAGATTCGCAGAAATCTGTAATGAAATATTCATAATCGTGCGAACCCGCTTTTCATCACTCTTAATTAATTTCCAGGGTTCTTGTTCTGCTAAATATTTATTTCCTATGCGCGCTAAATTCATCATTTCCGCTAAGGCTTCTCTGAATTTAAATTTCTCTAAAGCATCAGCAATTTTATCCGGGGCTTTTGCTACTTCTTCTAATACCAATAAATCTCCTTTAGTATATTCACTCGCCTCGGGCACTAAACCGTTATGATTTTTATTGGTCAAAACCATTACACGGTTAATAAAGTTCCCTAAAATATCTCCTAATTCACTATTGTTTTTAGTTTGGAAATCTTTCCAGGTAAAATCGTTGTCTTTACTCTCCGGTGCATTCGCACACAAAGTGTAACGTAAAATATCCTGTTTGTCTTTGAAATCAATTAAATATTCGTGTAACCACACCGCCCAATTACGCGATGTAGAAATTTTATCGCCTTCTAAATTTAAAAATTCATTGGCAGGAACATTATCCGCTAAAATAAAGTCGCCCTGCTCCATTAACATAGCTGGGAAAATAATACAATGGAAAACAATATTGTCTTTTCCAATGAAATGTAACAAACGTGTTTCTTTATCTTTCCAATATTTCTCCCAATCGTTTGGTAATAATTCTTTGGTTGCAGAAATATAACCGATTGGCGCATCAAACCAAACGTACAATACTTTTCCATCAGCTCCTTCAACAGGAACAGGAACACCCCAATCTAAATCGCGAGTCATCGCGCGAGGCTGTAAACCATCACCACTATCTAACCAACTTTTACACTGACCGTAAACATTCGTTTTCCAATCGGTATGTTTTGATAAATACTCTGCAATTTTGGGTTGTAATTTATCTAATGGTAAAAACCAATTCTTAGTCTGTTTTAAACAGGAACATTTCCTGATAAAGCAGATTTAGGATTTATTAATTCGGTTGGACTTAAAGTCGAACCACATTTTTCACACTGATCGCCATAAGCATTTGGATTACCACACTTCGGACATTCGCCGGTAATATAACGGTCAGCTAAAAACTGTTTAGCTTCTTCATCGTAATATTGTTCAGTTACTTGTTCAGTAAAAGAACCTTTCTCATATAATTTCTTAAAAAAATCGGAAGCAGTTTGATGATGAACTTTACTTGAAGTGCGAGAATACACATCAAAAGAAATGCCAAATTCTTTAAAGGCATCGCCCATTATTTTGTGGTATTTATCTACCACTTGCTGAGGGGTAATCCCTTCTTTTTTAGCTTTTATGGTAATGGGTACGCCGTGCTCATCACTACCGCAAATAAACTTAACGTCTTCCCCCTTGCTCCTTAAGTAGCGCACGTATATATCGCTAGGCAAGTAACAGCCGGCAAGGTGACCAATATGCACAGGTCCATTGGCGTAAGGCAGGGCAGCAGTTACAAGGGTGCGTTTAAAGGGTTTCGACATAAAAAGCTTTTAATATTAAAAAAATTATAATATTCGTACAAAGATACACATTGCCCTTTTAAGTTTTATTAATAACAAAAAATTATTAGCATGTCAAACGCAGAAAAATGGAAAGCAATTGATTTCCCAAAAAAGGTAAAACTTCAGAAAAAATATCTGGTTTCTAATACCGGAAAACTGGCTAGTTATGCAGATTCTCCTAAAAACGCGCAAAAACTTAAAGCAAAACGCATCGAAGACTATCATTGCATCAGTATTCGCATGTTTGGGGTGAAAAAATCACTTTTCGTACACCGTTTGGTGGCAGAGGCATTTTTACGTCAGCCAACACCAAAACATAAATTTGTAATTCACTTAGATCACAATAAAAACAACAATAATGCCTCTAATTTAAAGTGGACTACCCTCGAACAACAGGTAGAACACCGCAAAACAAGTCCCGCTGTAAAAAGAGCTATTAAAGAACGCGTTTTACAGGATGGAAATTACTCGAAAGTGCTTACTGAAGCAAAGGTGAGAAAAATGAAAGAGGAATTATTTGATCCAAAACGTAAACGCACTTTGAAAAAAATTGCTGCTGCATATGGTGTTTCAGAAATGAACGTTTACCGTATTAAAAGTGGTGAATTCTGGTATAAAATAAAAGTGAAAAACGAGCCGGACAACAAAAAATACCTCGAGTATTTGAAAATGAAGAAAAACGCTAAGAAAAAATAATTGTGAAAATACCTCCCACTTTAAAAAGGGGAGACACGGTAGCTATTGCAGCCACCGCCCGAAAAACAAGCAAAGAAGTAATTGAACCCTCAGTTCAAATTTTAAAAAACTGGGGACTGAAAATTGTTTTTGCTCCGAACTTATTTAAAGAAGAAAACCAATTTGCAGGTTCTGATAAAGAACGTGTAACGGGTTTTCAATGGGCTTTAGATAACAAGGAAGTAAAAGCTATAATTTTAGCTTGTGGTGGATACGGCACTATGCGTGTTATTGATGGTGTTAATTTCAAAAATTTTGTAAAGAATCCGAAATGGATTGTAGGATATAGTGACACGACAATTATTCAAAGTCATTTAACCAATTTAGGCGTTGCTTCTATTCATGGAACAATGGCTTTTCAATTTACAAAACACGAAGAAGCAACAGAAAGTTTAAGAAAAGTTTTATTCGGAGAAAAACAAGAGTACGAAGCGGCACCATTCAAATTAAACAGAATTGGAGAAGCAAAAGCAGAGGTTGTTGGTGGAAATTTATCGTTGTTGTATGCGTTGAGCGGCTCACATTCTGATATTGATACTAAAGGAAAAATTTTATTTTTGGAAGACTTAGATGAATATTTATATCACGTCGATAGAATGATGTTGCAATTAAAACGTTCAGGCAAATTAAAAAATCTGAAAGGCTTAATTATTGGCGGGATGAGCTACATGAAAGACAACACCATTCCATTTGGAAAAACTGCCGAAGAAATTATTTGGGACGCCGTGAAAGAATATAAATATCCAGTTTGTTTTAATTTTCCGGCCGGACATATTGCTAAAAATTTAGCATTTTACATTGGTAAAAAAGCCAATTTAAAAGTGACAAAAAAAGGAACTCAACTTTTTTATATTTAGAAAATGCTTTGCAAAACTAAAGACGGTTTAAACATGTATTATGAAGTGCAGGGAAATGTTTCTGCAACAAAAACTATTGTCTTTTTAAATGGTTTATCTCAAAGTACAATCGCCTGGATTTTAACTACGCCGCATTTTAAAGATAATTATCGTATCGTATTATTGGATTTTATTTTCCAGGGACAAAGCGATAAATCAGGAGAAAGCAGAAGTTTTGATCAACACGCCAAAGATGTTTTAGGTTTACTGGATGAATTAAAAATTCAGAAAGTGATTTTGGCGGGATTATCTTACGGAAGTTTAGTCGCCCAACATTTTGCTGTTTTATTTCCTCAGCGATTAGAGAAATTAATATTGCTTTCTACTTTCGCGCACAAAACCCCTTATTACAATGCCATTGAATACGCTTGGTGGCGCGCTTTAGAATTGGGAGGTTATCCTTTGATGTTGGATATCATGTTGCCTTCTGTTTTAAGCGAAGAATATTTTAAAAATCCATTAATTCCAATTGAGATGATGAAGCAAGCTCGTCAGGAAGTAAATGGTGAGAAAGAAGCTTTATTCAAATTAATGCAAGCCACAAAAGACAGAGCGGATTTTCGCGGAGAGTTGAGAAAAATTACAACCCCAACAGTTGTTATACAAGGCGAAAAAGACTTACTGTTTCCATTAAATACAGCTGCGGAGGTGAGTCAAAATATCCCCAATAGCGAGTTTAAAATTATTCTTGGCGCAGGCCACACCCTTAACCTCGAGGCTATTCCCCAAATGACTAAAGAGATAAAGGATTTTATTGAGAAATAGCCCTTTTTTCGTAATTTTATCGGGTAAGAATTGACTATGAATTTTGTTGAAGAATTAAAGTGGAGAGGCATTTTGCACGACATCATGCCCGGTACCGAAGACCTGTTAAAAAAAGAAACAGTTACGGCTTATATTGGATTTGATCCAACCGCCGACTCATTGCATGTTGGAAGTCTGGCGCAAATCATGACTTTACTTCGTTTTCAGAAAGCGGGACATAAACCTATTGCTTTAATTGGTGGTGCTACCGGAATGGTGGGCGACCCGAGCGGGAAATCAGAAGAGCGTAATTTATTAGATGAAGAAGCGCTGAACAAAAATATCGCCAGCATCAAAAAACAATTAGAGAAATTTTTAGATTTTAATTCAGGTGTGAATGGCGCAGAGTTAGTGAACAATTACGATTGGATGAAAGAATTTTCTTTTCTAACATTCATTCGTGAAGTTGGAAAATATATTTCTGTAAATTATATGATGGCGAAAGACTCTGTAAAAAACCGTTTAGAGAACGGCATGAGTTTTACAGAGTTCAGTTATCAATTATTGCAGGGCTACGATTTTTATTATCTGTACACAAACAAAAACTGCAAACTCCAAATGGGTGGTAGCGACCAGTGGGGAAATATAACTACAGGAACAGAATTAATTAGAAGAAAGAGTGGAGGAGAGGCATTTGCTTTAACAACGCAATTAATAAAAAAGGCTGACGGCACTAAATTTGGAAAAAGTGAAAGTGGAAATATTTGGTTAGACAAAACAAAAACATCTCCGTATAAATTTTACCAATTCTGGTTGAATGCGAGTGACGCAGATGCTGCGACCTACATAAAGTATTTTACTTTGTTTGATAAAGCTGAGGTCGATGAATTGGAAGCAAAACACAATTCCGCTCCTCATGAAAGACATTTACAAAAAGCATTAGCAAAAGATATTACCGTTCGTGTTCATGGTGAACACGAGTTTAATGATGCGGTTACTGCTACAGAAATATTATTTAAAGGAAGTGTTGAAGATTTAGCCAATCTAGACGAAGCAACTTTTTTAGATGTATTTGATGGCGTGCCAATGTTTGATATTTCAAAATCCGAATTAAATGCAGGTATTGGTGTGTTAGATTTTTTAGCTGAGAAAACTAAAATTTTCCCAAGTAAAGGTGAAGCCCGCAAAATGGTACAAGCTGGCGGTGTAAGTGTAAACAAACAAAAGTGGGAAGATGAGAAATCGAATCTCACGATGGGCAATACATTAAACAACAAATATATTTTAGTTCAAAAAGGAAAGAAGAATTATTTTTTGTGCAAGGTTAATTAGTGGGATGATATGGCATTACGGCAATCACAAAGTTTAAAGTTATTACAGAAACTTTCCCCGCAGCAAATTCAACTCATGAAATTGTTGCAGTTGCCAACGCTTGCCCTCGAAGAAAAAAGTAAGGAAGAATTAGAATTAAATCCCGCCCTCGAAGAAGATGACAACATCAGTAACGACGAGGAAGAATTATATAGCAACGAAGACGCAGAAGACAATGGTGATGAAGGCGAAGCGGAGGTAGAAGATTTCCAGGAAAAAGAAGTTGAGAAGATTGATGATAAAGTGGAGATGGAAGATTATATGGGGGATGAAGAAATTGATTCTTACAAATACGACGTCAGTAACAAAAGTGCTGATGATGACTCGAGGGAGTTTGTTGTAGTTGAAGGTCCGGATTTTCATAGTTTGTTAGAACAGCAATTAGGTTTACGGGATTTAAATGAAACGGAATACACTATTGGTTTGTATTTGATTGGTTGTATTGATGAAGACGGTTATATCAGAAGAGAAATTGAATTGATTGTAGATGATTTGGCTTTCAGTTATAATATCACAACTGATATTCCAACAATAGAAAAAGTATTAAAAGTCATTCAGGAATTAGATCCTGCGGGAGTTGGCGCGCGGAATTTACAAGAATGTTTGTTAATTCAACTCGAAAGAAAATTAGATAAAACAAAGGAAGTTTTATTGGCCATTGATGTGGTGAAAAACATGATGGAAGATTTTTCACGCAAACATTACGAAAAAATTACACGCCGTTTAAATATTGATGATGACGATTTAAAAGATGTCATTAATGAAATCACACATTTAAATCCTCGTCCCGGTAGTTCAGGAAACGCTATGACCGCCTCTGAAGTTGTTCCTGATTTTACAATTGCTGTTGTGGATGGAAAACCTGAATTAAGTATTAACTCAAGAAATTTACCTGAATTAAAAATCAGCAAAGATTATATTGAGATGCTGAAAGAGTATTCCCGTCAGAAAGATAAGAGCAGTAAAGAAGCCAGTACCTTCATCAAATCAAAAATTGAAAATGCGCAATGGTTTATTGAGGCATTACAGCAACGTCACCAAACCATGATGGTGGCTATGCATTCGATAATGGAATATCAGGAGGAGTATTTTATTACCGGTGATGAATCAAAATTGAAGCCAATGATCTTAAAAGACATTGCCGAAAAGTAGGCATGGATATTTCAACCATCTCGCGCGTTGCCAATAGTAAATACGTACAAACGCCTTACGGAACTTTCTTATTAAAACATTTTTCTCCGAATCCATGAGTATGGATAGCGGAGAAGAAGTTAGCTCACGCGAAGTAAAACGCATTTTAAAAGATTGCGTAGACAACGAAGACAAAAAGAAACCCCTCACTGATGACGCCCTTTGCGACATCTTAAAAGAAAAAGGTTACAACATCGCCAGAAGAACAGTAGCAAAATACAGGGAACAATTAGACGTTCCTGTGGCGAGATTGAGGAAAGAGTTGTGATTATTGTCATCTTTCTCCTCGTTTCATCATTGTAATTTCTGAGTATTATTTAGTATCTTTATTAGGTGAGAAAACTAGTTTTCATATTCTTATTTTTTATTGTCTGCACAAAGGCTAACGCCCAATTTATTATCGCTGGGCAATACACAGCAAATGATTATTTTCATGATGTAGTGCCTGACTCTTCTTATACAGCTATTAATGCAATGGGAGGTAGTATGTCCACTAAGCCTATTGATATTAATGGTGATGGGGTTATAGATTTCGATTTGGTTGCACAGATGTATGGTGGTGGTGGAAATCCAGGTGGTCAAACTTATATCGTACCCAAAAATGCAAATGAAGTAATTTCATATGGTAATGTATCTTGTACCTGGACTGCGGCGGCTACTCCGTCTGCAGGTGTTACGAGTAAAGAAATTGTAAGCGCTTTTGATTCCGGTGATACAATTAAAAATGGCCTCAACTGGCGGGACACAACGATTAATATAACATATAGATATTGGTGTATGCTTACGAACTTTAATCCAACAACCGCAAGGTTTGTTGGCGTAAGGATATTTATTTCGAATGATACATTGTATGGTTGGATTAAATTAAGAGCGTATAATGGTCCTGCATTTAGTACAACTGGTTTTATATTAGAAGAATTTGCTTGTAACAAAGGAACAACCATCGGTATTAAAGAGTATTATAACCCCCTATCTTTAAAACTTTACCCAAATCCAACAAGAGATAAAGTTGAATTTGTTTTAAACAACCCAAGTTCAGATTTGGAAATGAAAATATTTAATAGTCTTGGTCAGATTGTTTTCGAAGATAAAATGGTCAACTCCAATAAATTTACTTTAGATGTCTCTAATTACGCCAACGGACTTTATTACGTTGAGGTGGAAAGCAAAGATGGAATATCAAGAGCTAAATTTGTAAAAATTGAACATGAAGAAGATAACTTTAATTGTATTAGTAATTGTAGCGGTAATTTCTTGTAAGAAAGACCCACAGCCTACTGTCACTAATCCTACTACAACAGCGAGTATCAGCGGAAGAGTACAAAAAGGTCCATATAAAAACGGTTCCGCGCTGGTTATATATGAATTAAACAGTTCATTAGGTCAAACAGGAAAAAGTTTCTCATCTATAATTAGTGACGATGCAGGAAATTTTAGTTTAAATAATATTAGCCTGTCATCAAATTATGTATTAATAACAGCTAACGGCTATTACTTTCAAGAGCATTTTAATCAGGTATCTGCAAATCAATTGTACCTTGAAGCAATTGCGGATGCATCAAATAATTCTGCCATAAATGTGAATTTACTAACTCATATTATTAAACCTCGTATTGAAGATTTAGTTTCTAAAGGTAGCAGTTTTGCTGCTGCGCAGACCCAAGCACAAAGCGAATTAAAAAACATTATGGGAGTTACTATTGGTAACACAGCTAATTTTGAAACAATTGATATTTCTAATGATGGGTTTTTATTTGCAATGTCATTATTGTTTCAGCGTCGTACCGCAGGATACTCTATGAGTTATAATTATACTGCAGAATTAGGAAGCTTGCTTAGTAATTTCAGAAATGATTTTAAGAATAATGGGTTAATCGATAATTCTGCTATTATTGATACACTAGTTTTTAACGCTAACAGAATTCAGTTAATTGATGCAAAAGAAAATCTACAGAACTATTACACCGGTCTGGGGATAAATATTACCCCTCCAAATTTTGAGCAATACATTTATTTATTTCAAAAGAAGCATGCAGCACCTCTGTATTCTTATATCAGTTTTCCTGATTCTGTTTTTTACATGATTGATCAAGGGCCAGGTTCGAAAGTGAAAAACATATTGGACAAAACAGCTTTAAATTTCACAAAAACGGCTGCTTATCTTGTTTCAGCAATAGTACCTTGTGACTCTTCGTTTACAATGCAGTTTACCAAGTATTCAGGAACTTTTTCGATTGGTATGCCTCATTATGGATGGAAAATGTCAAACTCAGCTTCTGGTTTTACATTAACATGCCAAAGAAAAAATTTCGAAAACGGTTTAATGGTTTATTTAGGTGGCGTAGGGCCTTTAGATAGCGCCAGGGTAGATTATTTTCAAAACAACTCAAGCACACCTTATTTAAGTAAGACAATATATTGGCAATAATTAAAAGAATTAGTTCTTTACTCTCAAAGTCAAAATCGCCAAACTTACTTTTAGCATAAAGTTAATACTTCTAAAACCACTAATGGAAGAAGCGCCTCCATTAAGTGTCCCAATAATCTCAACTTTTTTGAGTATCTTTAAGTGTACCGAAAGGAACAATGAATTTACCAGCTTCAGATATAAGAATAGTTGTGCCTGTGTATAACTCAAGTAACACAATTTGTGATTGCGTGGATGCTATTCTTAAGGCCATAGCCTTTTGCAAATCTTGGGAATTAGTGGTTGTAGACAATGAAGAAAATTCCAATCTGGAAATACTATTAAAAAATTATCCAATAGCTTTAATCAAAAGAACCGACTCTAAAAGTGCAGCTTATGCACGTAACGAAGGCGCAAAAGGATTTAGTAATGGCATCCTTGTATTTATTGATAGCGATGTGATTGTAGAAACACCTTGTATAGAAAGGTTGGTGCAGCCAATAATAAGCAAGAGTTGTGATGCTACAATTGGAAATTATTCAAGTAATCTGAATAATTTATCCTTTGCTCAAAAGTATAAGCAGTTATACATCCGTCATATTTACGACAGAAATAGCAACGGCATTAGAAATGATTTTTGGACCGCTATAGCAGCAGTAGACGCGGTTGCGTTTTCTAAGTTGAATGGTTTTGATATAAAATTTAAGGGTGCTAACGGCGAAGATCAGGAATTCGGCATACGCTTAACAAAAAACAATTTTAAAGTTCTGGCAGTTAAGTCAGCAAATGGTCAACACCGAAATCCGTATAGTGTTTCCGGAATAATAAAAAAATGATTTTAGAAAGGTGTAACGGCAATAAAAAATAGCTTTACAAATAAAGTTTCTTTGTCTGACAATAGACATGCGCAAATCGCTGATATGATGGCTGTGATTTTTGGAACTCTCTCTGTTTTTAGTTTTGGATTCGGCTTTCTGAGTGTTTATTTTTGGTATGCTGCCATTATGTTTTTAGCCTCTTGGTTTTTTTGCAGAGCACAACTAAGTTATTTCTTTATTATTAATGGTGGGATATTATTTTTTATAGAAGCGCTTGGATTAATGTTTATTTTGGACCTGGTCCGATTTACTTGTGTGACCCATGCCATATTTAAATATAAAATAATGAACAAAATATTTAATCGTAGCAACGAAAAATTATCAATAATCACTAACGTAACAAAGTAATGGGAAATTTTATAAATAAAGTAACTTCAGGTAAAAAATTATTTTCGCCTGGCGTACAAAAACCGATTTACTTGCTGAACTTTGTAACTAATAGTTGTAATGCTGCGTGCGATCATTGTTTTTATTGGGAAGAATTAAACACTGAAAAGAATTTAGAACTTTCAGTTCAAGAGCATTCAAAAGTGGCTAAATCACTAGGACCTTTATTTCAAGTAACATTCACCGGCGGTAGCCCTGAACTAAGAAAAGATTTACCAGAGATTGTATACGAATATTATAAGTATTGCCGACCAGGCAATATGACCTTTTGTATGTTGGGTTACGCAACTGAAAGGATTATTGCGCAGGTGGAAACAATGCTAAAGAAATGTAAGGGCCAACAAATAACTATTGGAATATCGTTAGATGGTTTAGGTGAAGAACACGATGAGTATAGAAAATTAAAAGGCTTATTTGATAAAGTAGTGAATACCATCAACGAATTACATAAGCTAAAAAAGACTTATCCTAACTTAAGAATTGCGATTGGAATGGTTGTTCATGGTTTAAATATTGATAAAGTAGAAAATTCAGCTCTGTGGGTAAGAAATAATTTACCAATAGATTTACTTAAGCCAATTTTAGTACGAGGAAACCCTATTAATCCAGACACTAAGGATGAACAGTGCATTGGTATTTATGATAAAGTTGTAGATAGAGACAGGCAATGGTTAATGGACCACTCTTCTCACAGTTTAAACCTAACCGATAAAATTATCCGAGCTAAGGAAAACGTCCAACGCGACTTGATTAAAAAAATCAGTTCCACAAAAAAAACAGAAATTACGTGTAGTGGAGGAAGAGAAACTATGGTAATGTATCCGTCTGGTAATATAGCGGGGTGTGAAATGAGGGAAGATGTTTTAGGAAATGTGAGAGAAAATGATTTCGACGTATCAAAAATATGGTTTTCAGATAATGGAAGTAAGTTTAGATCTACGGTTGGTAAGGTAAAAGAGTGTGAAGGATGTTATCATCACTGTTTTATTAGTCCGGCTATTTTTAGAACACCGGCATTGTGGCCAAAAATTGCTAAATCAATAATGGCTTTAAATCAATAACTATTTTACCATTAAAATTGCCAACGAAACTTTAAGCATATAATAAATGCTTCTAAAACCACTAATGGAAGAAGTCCCCCATCACGGGCTTCCATAATAACAGGCGTTTCTTTTACACGAATTCCTTTTTTAATTAAATGTAAAGCGGATTCCGGTTCAGGATATTTTTTGGGATAATACTTTACACATTCTTCAATCGCTTTTTTATTAAAAGCACGATAACCCGATGTGCAATCTAAAACGGTTTGTCCGCAACGTAATTTTATTAAAGCACTCAAAAACTTAATCCCTGCTCTTCTTAAAAAACTCGATTGAAAACCTTCTTTATCAATGAAACGGGAACCAATGCAAACATCGGCATCGTTATTTAAAATAGGAGTAATAATTTTTATTAATTCTAATGGCGGGTGTTGTCCGTCGCCATCCATTTGCACAGCAATATCAAAATTATGTTGGTGTGCGTATTTTAATCCGCTTTGCACAGCACCGCCAATACCTAAGTTTATTGGTAAGTCTAAATAATGATTACTGTGTTTTTTAATTTCAGAAAGTGTATTATCAGTAGAGGCATCATTTACAGGAAGGGCAATAAGTTCACAATTGGGCACGTTAATGCTTTTTAATTGTTGCAAGATGCTGCCAATACTTCGCTCTTCGTTAAAACAGGGTAAAATGATTAGTATTTTGGTGATTTTTTCCAACAGGTATATATGACGCTAAGTTAGGGTTTTGCTAATGAAATCAGGCAATTCTTTTGCCATAGAAAACAAGTTTTTTGCGTATTTTTAGGGTTTTAAATCTTTTTTTTTGATTGCCATTTTGAAATATAAATACCAAATAGTAAAGGGCTTAATTCTTCTTGGAATTGCTATTTTATATTTGAATAGAAGTTTTCATGATTTTAAGGAACCTTTTATAAAAGGGGATGGCATCGAATATATAATGATGACCGAGGCCTTTAAAAATCATTTTACGCCTGATATGCGCGTTAAAGATCTCGAAACGTTTAGAAAACGATAGCATAAGTATCATGGTTGGGAGAAGCCTATGGCACCCAAAGTTATTGATGTGGAGCTCGAGTATTTTAAGCACACAGAAAAGTTATATAAGGAAGGAACCATGGGTTTAGATTGTAATAAAAACAAAAAATGGCATTGCGCGCATTTCTTTTTTTATTCCTTAGTCAATTTACCTTCATATATAATTGCTAAAAACTTCGGCCCTATACGATCCTTTTATTTTACAAATGCGTTTTTTGTTATTTTAGCTTGTTTTGTAATTCTCTTTTTTACCTTTTTCTATTTTTATACAAATTCTGTCGGCTTTATGTTTTTGCTTTAGTGCTTGTTATTGGTATTTAGGATGGCAACATGCTGAAGTGTTCACCGCTAGTTTAATTGCAATTTCAATGGTTGCGTTGTTTAATAAAAGAACTTATTTGGCAATTGTGATTTTGGCCTTAGCTTGTTTGCAAAACCAACCATTAATTATATTGTTAGCCCTGTTTTGTTTAATTGCATTAAAACAAAAAGGATTTAATTTTTAGAAATGTTATAAGAACAGGTCTGTTATCAGCCATTGCATTCATCCCGCCAATTTACTATTATATAAATTTTGGAGTAACCAATATGATTAATGAGGCGGGATTTTTAGATACAAAATACATAACTATTAATCGTGTAACCGGATTTTATACAGACTTGAGTCAAGGTATGATTTTAACCATACCTCTAATTTTATTGATGTATTTACCTCTAATAGGATTAGAAATCAGAAAAATGTTAAAGAAGGAAACATCATTCGACTTCACAATTTTTATTCCGTTGGCAGTTTTGGGTATCAGTATAACTGTTTCTACAATGGGCAACTGGAACCATGGTATGGCAATTATTAATCGGTATGCGAGTTGGGCAAGTATCGTAGTGATGATGCATGTTTTTTATTTATCTGATAAACTCCAACTAACTTTTAAAACAGTTTTGTTTAATTATTTTTTCGCCACACAATTCTTCACAACTATTTACCATCAAAGATTCAATAAATATGATTGGAGCTCAGGTGCATTTACGCCACTTGCTAAGTGGACGCTAAGTAAGTATCCTGAATTATATAACCCGGACCCATTCATATTCGCAGGGCGAACACCCTCTGATAACGTATTGCTTCCGAAAACTCTCCTATTATTTATTTTTCGAAGAAGAAGGTTAAAAAGTAATGGTGCATAGAAGTAAGTTGAATGATTTGGTAAGTTTTGGCATTTCAAAAGAGCAGCTTGCGAAATTAAAAGATAAAGTAGTCTATAATTATGACTGGGGCTATATTAATGAAACTGATTTTGTGACCAGCCTTAAAGACGAAGAAATTTACTTTAAAATCCGTGAACGTAAATTGGCTGCCGTTCGACGAAAGATAGAATCTTCATACGGTTGGATGAAACTAATAGAAGAAAAAAGCTAAAAACTGGAATTTGCCTGTTGAAGAAGTGGTGCGAAGAGATGCTGAGTATAGTGTTGCCGAAGGAGAGAAAGTAGAAGATTCAGACTAAACTGCAGTACATAAACCCAAGCCCCGTCCGTAGGGTTATATCGATCATTTTTATTACTTTTGTCTCTTATGAAAATGGAGCTTTTAAAGCAAAAAATAAGCAGGCACTTTTTGGCAAAAATTTTTGTGCTCGTTTTCATCAGCTATATCTATTTATATCGCTCATTTCATAGTTTCACAAATCCTTATGTAGTTGGAGATGGCTTTGAGTACATTCTAATGACTGAGGCTTATCAGAATCATTTCAGTCCGGATGTAACACTAGACGACATAAATAGCTTTAAAGAAAAGTTTAGCAAGGCGCACAGTTGGCAGGATTTTTATAAGAAAGGATACGTAGAGAGTCTTATTGCTGATTTTAAAAAATCAAAAGGAGAATTTAAAGAAACTAAACAAATGCAATATTAGTTTTAGTAACCTCTATTTTCATTTTATTTTTCACGCCCTTCTCTTTTTTCAAGCAAATTTTAGCAGCTTTATGCTTTTGTTTTAGTGCTTGCTATTGGTATTTAAGTTGGCAACATACCGAAGTGTTTACGGCTTGTTTTGTTACGGCAGCAATGATACTTTTCTTTAATAAGAAATATTATTGGTCGCTATTTGTGTTAGCTTTAATTTGTATGCAAACACAACCATTAACTTTATTGTTAGGCTTTGTTGGCCTTGTTACTATTTTGGAAAACGGAATTAATAAACGGAATATTATCAAAGTTGTATTATTAGGTTCTATAGCACTACTACCTTCTTTATTTTATTACATTCATTATGGAACAACAAATCTTATTAAAGATGCCGGATTTTTAGATACAAAATTTATTACACTTAACAGAGTGAGCGGTTTTTATTTCGATTTTAATCAAGGTCTTATTATTACTATACCGATTATTTTGTTGATGTATATTCCGCTATTAATTTCGGAAGCTGTAAATGTTCTTCGTAAAAAGACAAAACTTGAGCTCTCTCTTTTGCTTCCGTTATGTATTATAGCAATTAGCATAACTATTTCAACGATGGGTAACTGGAATCACGGGATGGCAATTATTAATAGGTATGCTTCATGGATGAGCTGTATAATTATGGTTCATGTGTTTTATTTAACGGACAAGTTGAGTGATATACGTTCGGCAGTTTTGTTTAACTACTATTTTATGTTCCAGTTCTTTACAACGCTTTATCATCAGCGAATTAATAAATTAGACTGGAGCCAATATCAACATACCCCTTTGGCGCATTGGTTTTGGTAAATTATCCAAATTATTATTCACCGGATCCAACTATTTTTATGGGCCGAACTTTACCTTACACTGGATTTGTGGAAGAGAATTCGCCGGTTATTTTCTTTGATGATAAAAAAATAAAGAAGGTAATGGTTTGTGAAAATCGGTTGGCTGATTTAGAGAAATTTGGGTTCACAAAAGAAACGATTGAAGTTATTCGGAAAAAAGTTAAATTTAATTATGGTTGGGGATATTTAGATGAATATTTTGTAACATCTAAAACAGATGAGGAAATATACAGCATAATAAAAGAGAGAAAGATTCAAGCGGCTATAGGAAAAATTTTGGCCTCACCGGAATGGTCTGCCCAAATAGAAAAGAAAGCAAAAGAATGGAATATCCCTTATGAACAAGTGTTGCGAATGGATGGCCAATATGTGGTAGATTTGGATGAAAAAGCTCAAAAGGAGGCAGGAAAATAATGAAATATTTACAACTTATACGCGTACAACAATGGCTGAAAAACTTTTTCATTTTTGCGCCATTATTTTTTTCCGGACATTTATTGGATATTGACAAATTGGTTTATTGCGCTTTAGCATTTTTAGCTTTTAGTTTAAACGCCAGTAGTATTTATATTATCAATGATTATAAGGACATTGATAAAGACCGATTACATCCAACAAAAAAGCATCGTCCACTAGCATCAGGTACAATTTCTAAAGTAACTGCTCTAGCCCTGTTTTGTCTGTTAGCTTTGAGTTCTTTGGTTCTGGCTTTTTTTCTTGAATGTAAATTTAGGAATCGTCATTGGTATTTATTTCGGCATGAATTTGATGTATTCATTCGGCTTAAAGAAAATCTCATTGATTGATATTTTTATTATTTCACTTGGTTTTGTGTTACGCGTTACAGCTGGTGGAGTAGTAACCGGCATTGAAATTTCGCATTGGTTATATATTATGACGTTTTTAATTGCTTTGTTTATTTCTTTTGCAAAACGAAGAGATGATGTGTTACTCGAAATGCAAACAGGAGAGCAAATGCGCAAATCAGTTTCGGGATATAATTTAGAATTTATTTCTTCGGCTATTAGTATTTTGTGCGGTATATTAATCGTGTCGTATTTATTGTACATCACCTCTCCAGAAATAACTTTGCGTTTTCAAAACCGTCACGCTTACATTTCAACAGTATTCGTTATTATGGGCGTATTACGTTATTTACAAATTACATTAGTAGAAGGCAACAGTGGTTCACCAACTAAAGTTTTAATTAAAGACCGTTTTCTGCAAATCACAGTAATTTTGTGGATGTTGTTTTTTTGCCTTTATAATTTACACGAAGTAACATGACAAATTCAGACATTATAAAATTCTTAACTTCAAAAACCACTAATGCGGGTTTTGTTGACCGATTAAAAATTAAGTACAGGCCTATTATTTGTCCGTTTATAGATTTAATTGATTTTGCTAAGGATAAAAAATCTGTTTTTGATATTGGATGTGGTTCCGGTCAATTTTGTGCTTTAATTGCAAAGTATACTGGTGTAGAAAAGATAATGGGCATCGAAATCAACGAGCGCCTTGTGAAGAATGCGAATGAAGTAAACGAAGAATTCAGAACTAATAAGAGTATTAAGTTCGAAGTGTTTGATGGAAAAGTTATTCCTGATGAAATAAAAGAATACGATTTAGTTTATATGATAGATGTGTTTCATCATATTCCGCCACAACAGCAAATTGAATTCATGCAACAGCTTCAACAAAAAATGAAGCCCGGCGCTGTTTTAATTTTTAAGGATATTGATGGCGGCTCACCTTTAGTAGTTTGTAATAAAATGCACGACATGGTATTTGCGGGTGAAATTGGAAAAGAAATTTCGTTTACAAAAGCAAAAGACATGTTAAGTAAAGCAGGATTTAAAATCACGAATAGCTTTAAGAAAACAGTTTTTGTTTACGCCCACTATTTTGTTATTTGCAAGAAACAGTAATGAGTAAAACCCTTGTTTTATTTGATTTTGATGGCACGCTTACAAAGCGGGACACCTTTCCGCAATTTGTTTTTTTCTCGCAAGGTTATTTTAAAGGCTTATTGGGCTTTCTGATTTTTTCTCCTTATGTGTTTTTATTTTTGGCTAAACTCATGGATGGTGCAAAACTGAAAGAAAAGCTAGTAGCATTTTATTTTAAGGGACAAAAGGAAGAAGAGCTTAATCTACATGGAAAAGTATTTATCGAAAAGTTATCAGCAGAAAGCGGCTTTAATCTGAACGTATCAAAGAAATTAGAAAACTATAAATCACAAAATCATACCATCTGTATTGTTTCTGCCTCTCTTGATATTTGGATTAAACCCTTTTGTGAAAGCTACGGCATTGATTATTTATGTACCGAATTGGAGTATTTAAATGGTATTAGCAGTGGTAAATTGAAAACACCAAATTGTAATAGAGAGGAAAAAGCAGTTCGCATTAAGCGGAAGTATAATTTGGTGGATTATTCAAATATTATTGCTTACGGGAATAGCGGTGGAGATAAGGCCATGTTTGACTTAGCAACAAAAACAAATTTCGTATAAGTGTAATAGCTTTTGCTCTTCATTTGGATTTACAAATGCAAAAGGATGCTAACTATACTGCAGAAATTGAAAACAAAATTATTTATTTGCCAATTTTGACGCCATTTATCGATAGGCTTCTCTAAAAAAAAGTGTAAACAAATGGCAAGTCCTAAAGTAATACCTACGCAGGTTAAGCCAACTGTATTTTTTGGAATCTGTGAGTTTGTAAGATAAGTAAGTATAGGATAATGCGCTATGTAAAGTGGATAAGAGAGCTCGCCTATGGTTTTATCTATTTTGCTATGTTTAGTCAGGTTAAAAAGAATTGGAACCATAAAAGTAAAACAAAGAATAATTACCATTTGGAATAAGCTATAGACAAACATAAGTGCGAGGCAACCAAATAAAGCCGTAAGTATTCGCTTCTCGGTTAAAACAAAACCTGTTTTTTGTGAATAGTGCCAGGCTAAAGCTCCTAGGCCAAAATAAATAAAGCTCGAAGGAAAAAGATGATATTGATAAACGATATTTAAATTACCTGAAAGTACAACATAGCAAAAGTATAAGAAACCAAGAATAAAGTAAATCCAGGTCTTTTTAAGTGACTTTAGAATGAAAGGAGCCATTAAATAGAATATCATCTCAATGCTAATACTGAAAACAGGAGAGTTTATTAGGAATGTTGACCCGTTAGCCGTTGCGCTTAAAAAAGTCGGATCGTACATTATTTTGCAATTATGAATGCTTGTGTACCAAAATGTATCTGTGCCCAAAATGAAAAGATTACATAACCAAACATATGATTTAGTTAAATTATCGCAGTCTTTAAGAGCTATAACTATGTTATTAAATGTTGGAGTAATAAAACAGGCTATTATTAAAACAACAAAATACGTTGGCCACAATCTTAAAAATCTATTGAAATAGAATTTAAGGGTATTATGATTGTATTTAGTGTTTAAAACAAGCGCCATATAAAATCCGGAAATGATATAGAAGAGCGCAACAGATTGACGGCCGTCAATTAAATACATAGCCCAAACCTCATAAGGTTTTCCATCTGGAAGCGGTATACCAATATAACCGGCATGTGCGCCAATTACGGATAAGGCAAGTATGAATCTTAATATACCCACTTAATGATTTAATTATTTTTTTTGTAAGCCCGTTTTTGTAATAACACTGCTTTCTTGGTAGCTATCATAGTCTGTATTAATTTCCCACAAATTATGTTTTTTATTTTCTAAAATATTTTCCACGGCGAGCTTACCCATTAAAATGCTGTGATCTTGATTATTGTATTTAAAGGCCCCGTATCTGCCAATAACATGCAAATTTTTAATGGTATTTAAATAATCTTCAACGGGTTTTAAAACATCTTTATAACCTGTTCCGTAAACGGGATAGCAACGGGGTATTTTATAAACATGACCAGCGCTAATTTCAGCAGAACCAATTAATCCTGTTTTTCTTAGTTCTTCTTTTGCTAAGTCTATTAGTTTATTTTCATCACGTATCCATATTTCGTCTTTATCATAACACCAGTATTCCAAGGCACAAATAGTGCTTTCTTCTTTCCCGTATAATTCGGGTACCCAGTTACGAAAATTGGTTAATCGACCCATTTCAAGATCGTTACTATGAACATATAACCAATTATCAGGAAATAAATTTTTGCTTGAACATTTAAATACACAATAATGGTATTTCTGAATTTTAAACTGTTAGCAGCCTGTTTAATATTGTCAGGCACTTCTGGCAAACGAGCTACCATTAGTGATAATGGCATTGATGAAATAATGTGATCATATTCTTTTATCGTGCCATCTTCTAATTCAATAGCGCAAGCCACACCGTTTTTTGTAATTACTTTTTTAACGGGCGAATTTAAATTAACACTTCCACCTTTTTCTTTTATAAACTTAGCCATCCGCTCGTAAACCATTCCCGTTCCGCCATGAGGATAAGCAAACTGATCAACTAATGTTTTATGTTTACCACTGTTTCCAAATAATGCTGTTTTGATAGCTTCTCCTAAGCTGAATTTTTTAATACGTTGAGCTGCGAAATCCGCATCCAAAACATTACAAGGAATACCCCATAATTTTTCGGTGTAAGTTTTAAAAAAAATCTGGTATAATTTTTTTCCGAAACGATTAGTAACCCATCCTTCAAAAGTAGAAATGTCCTTTGTTGGAGAAATTTTTTCGAGACCGTAATAAATCATACAAGATGCAGCCTTAAAAATGCCCATATTAGTTAAAGCATTTAATGCTTTGATGGGATAATGAAAGAATTTTTTGTTGTAATAAATACGCGTTAAGCGATCAACCATTTCATAATCTTTTCCAACTACCTCTAACCACAATTCATTTACACGCGTGTCATTGCTAAAAAAACGATGCGGACCAATATCTACCTTTTGATTCCATAGTTCAATGGTTTTAGACATGCCTCCAACTGAAGGGCCTGCTTCGTAAATATCAATATCTTTTATGTGTTTGGCTAACTCGTAGCCTGCAGTCATTCCAGCTGGACCTGCTCCAATAACGGCTACTTTCATTTGCTAGTTGGTTTATAATTAGGATTAGTATAGTGAGTAATTAGAATTCCTTTGTAGTCGGAAATTTCTTTAACTCAAAAATATTTTTGCTTTAACATAGTACTAATTTTATCCTCTGGGTCATAATAACCGCAGAAGGTTCTTGTATAATAAATGTCTTTATAGTTTGAAAAATCTTGATCAACTGGCCAAGTGAGATTGTCGGGTTTAAATTCGAACACTCCTTTGCTTATCATTGCATTATACTTTTCTTCAAAGTTTTTGAGTTTGAGAAGACTTCTATCATAGTAATACGCGAACAAATCCTGAAGGTCATTTACAATTAATGTATTATTGTTCTTTTGTAAGTTTTTTAAAAAGGGTACCGCTTTATTATACTCATAAAAGGCTTCACGTGGGTAAGTTAGTTTCGAAAATGAAAATCCTGAAAGAACTAAAAACAAGCCTAACTTAATAAGGAAGGGAAATTTTAACATAGAATACAAATAGCTGTATAAGAAAATGAATCCTAAGAATGAGTATAAAATATATCGCTTCAAGAAAATAGGTGTGAAGCCTGCAGCAAAATAATTAAAGTACATTAGACCTGGACCAACCGCTAAAGCAAACAAAACCATTTTCCAGCTAAACTCTTCTTCTCGGAAACGTTTTAGCATTAATAATAAACCAAATACAATAGCTGAATAGATATGAGTTTGGTATAGGGCTTTGCTATTAAAAAATTCGTAAACACAGTTTTTAAATTCAACATAAGTTGGTTTTGCTAACCACATAGCTTTTCCGCCTTCAAGTAATAGAAAAATAGTACGATCTTTCCATGGCCATAAAAAGAAAGTGAAGATTAAGGTTGAGATAAAAGATAGATTATAACTTTGGATTTCGCTGAAACAGAAAAGTTCAGATTTTCGTTATCACGCGAAATCCTACCTGCAGTAAAAGCAAAGAATGGAAACAACAGCAATTCACCAATAAGAACAAAACAGGCTAAGAAGTGAGAATAAAAAATGCAGGCATTGGCAACAGCAAATAATATAGCTTTTAATAGTGTTGGCCGTTTAATAATGGATAAATATAAATAGTAGGAGCAAAGTACAAAGAGAATGATGAGCGCATAGGTTCTGGCCTCCAAACCATAATAATATAATTCGTTAGAAGTGAAAAACATTAATGAGGCAAAAACGGAAGTTTGCCAATTAAAAAAATTTAGACAAAGTAAAAACAGAACACCGGCAGCTAAGGAACTGGCAAGTACTGATAACGAGCGGACGCCTTCCTCGGAATCGCCAAACAAATTGAGCCAATAATGAATAAGAACACCGTACAGAGGCGGATTTGGATCCTCCTCCATTGATATTCTAATTATTTCACTAGCACTTTTTTGGGCTAACTGCACACTGAAACACTCATCATACCATAATCCCGCCTCTCCACACTTATAAAACTTAAAAGCAAAGTGTATTATTACAATGGCTGCAAAAATCAGATATTTGTATTTAAAAATAAACTCTTTCAATGCAGCGTTTTATTTTGTAAAAACTAGACAGTCATTTCAGGAACATCACCTTCAATAATAAGTTTTCCAGCGGTAGCATTTTTAATTTGTTCGATTGAGATGCCGGGAGCGCGTTCTAATAATTTAAATCCACCGGTAGGTAAAATATCGTATACGCCTAGTTCAGTCACTACTTTTTTAATACAACGCACACCTGTTAATGGTAAAGAACAGCTAGGTAGTAATTTGGATTCGCCGGCTTTGTTCACTTGTTGCATAGCGACAATAATATTTTTTGCTGAGGCTACTAAATCCATAGCACCACCCATGCCTTTTACCATTTTTCCTGGAATTTTCCAATTGGCAATGTCGCCGGTTTCGCTTACTTCCATAGCGCCCAAAATAGTTAAGTCCACTTTTTGCGCGCGAATCATGCCGAAGCTCATAGCGGAATCAAAAATTGAAGAGCCATCCAGTAAGGTAACGGTCTGCTTGCCTGCGTTTATTAAATCAGCGTCTTCTTCACCTTCAAAAGGAAAAGGACCCATGCCTAAAATACCGTTTTCGGATTGAAGCTCAACATTAATTCCTTCAGGAATATAATTTGCTACCAATGTTGGAATACCAATTCCTAAATTTACATACATGCCGTCTTTAACTTCGCGGGCAATGCGTTTTGCAATTCCGTTTTTATCTAACATAAATTATTCTCTTGTAATTTTCACTACTAAATCGTCCACATCATAATACCCTTTTCCGGTTTGTTTGTAAGGGAAAATTTTTAAGAATTGGGATGTTGGTCTGTTAGCTGTTTTATTAATAAGGACACTATCTTTAAAAGGAGCCCATGTGTTAATCTGTTTAACGTGGATGTATCCAAAAACATTACCCCAAAAGTAAATAGAGTCTTTACCGTGTAGAGCAATTGCTATGGAACCAGTAACACCTTCTGTTTCGCGCATTTTTCCGCTAAAAACTAGTTTTAAATTACAATCTTTTAAAGAATCGGGAATGGTATAATAAATATTATAGCCGTATTGCGCAATACTATCAACTCTCGAGTACATATTTGAAGGATTAGATTCATCAACAACTAAAAAGATTCTGCCCTCCTGAATCATTTCTCCTGATAAATCAATGGTTACTTCATTCTTTGTAACATTTTCAAATTCATCACCTGAGTCGCAACGCACAAATAAAAAAGAAGTGGCAACTAAAGCTGTTGCAAGAAATAAAGTATTTTTAATAGTTGTTTTCATAGTCTGTTTAACTAACGGTTTATTTTCGGTTTTATTATTTTTTTCTTACAGTTCTTTGTTCAATGCGTTTTTCAAATTTCTCACCTTGAAAAATTCTGTGTACATAAATACCTGGTGTGTGAATATGATCAGGATCTAATTCGCCTGCAGGAACTAAATGCTCAACTTCTGCAATTGTAATTTTTCCAGCCATTGCCATCATCGGATTAAAATTTCGTGCCGTTGAACGGTAAACTAAATTTCCGGCAGCATCACCTTTCCATGCTTTTACAATCGCAAAATCAGAATCAAAAGCATGCTCCATTAAATAATCTTTTTCTACGCCATTGAATTTAAATTTGCGCACTTCTTTACCTTGTGCAATTTCAGTACCAACACCCGCAGGTGTAAATATTACAGGCATACCATAACCGGCAGCCATACAACGTGTAGCTAATGTTCCTTGTGGAATTAAATCTACTTCTAATTCACCACTCAACATTTGTCTTTCAAATTCTGCATTTTCACCAACATAACTTGAAATCATTTTTTTAACCTGACGAGTTTGTAATAACAATCCTAAACCGAAATCATCAACCCCGGCGTTGTTGCTAATACAAGTTAAACCTTTAACACCTTTTTTAACTAAAGCATTAATACAGTTTTCGGGAATACCGCATAAACCAAATCCGCCAAGCATTAAAGTCATGTTGTCTTTAATGTCTTTTATCGCCTCATCGGCGTTCTTTACAACCTTGTTAATCATAAGAAATAATAGGGATACAAAAATAGGATTTTTTTTGGTTTTAGGAAGGGAAACTATACCAATTCTTGATTGAAAACAACTAATAATTCACCTATAATCTTCTGTTTTCAATCTTAGAATGGTTAGTTCCGATTGCAATATACCACGAATCAAGAGTTGTATTAATTAATACTGCGAATCGGTATTAAAACCCACCATCACCCTCAAAAGTCTCTTCTCCGGTGTTGATTTTGCTGTCGTATTTAGAACAATCCAGCTCAATATCGCCCAAATTAGCGGGTTTTTCGAAATCACCTTTGCTAACTTTAAGTGTTTTATCGGCATAAACTTTACTGAAAAATTTACCCCAAATAGGAAGGGCCATACTAGCTCCTTGTCCGTTTTCCATGCTATTAAAATGCACGCTTCTGTCTTCACCACCAACCCAGCAACCTGCCGCTAATTCAGGTGTTAAACCAATAAACCAACCATCAGAATTGTTTTGTGTTGTGCCGGTTTTCCCTGCTATTTGGTTGCGTAAATTATGTCTTCCACGCAAGCGACTTCCGGTACCATAATCACAAACACCACGCATTAATTGAATCATTACATATGCCTTTTCTTCACTAAAAACTTCATCAGTATTCGGAATAAATTCTTCTAAAACTTTTCCGTTTTTATCTTCAATTCGGGTTATAAATGTGGGTTGAACATAAGTTCCTTTATTGGCATAAGTAGCATTGGCCGCTACCATTTCGTACACCGAAATATCAGGAGTTCCTAAACAAATAGCAGGCACAGCTTCTAGCGGAGCGGTGATACCCATGCGTTTTGCTAAATTAACTACAGCGTTTGGTCCAAATCGTTTTATTAATTCAGCGCTCACCCAGTTAATCGACATGGCCAGAGCTAATTTCAGAGTAATCATTTTGTTTTCGTACTTCTCATCTCCACCTGAATTATCAGGGCACCATTCTTTTCCTACACCATCAGTTACGCATGTTCTTACGCAAGGTAATTGATAACACGGTGAGTATCCTTCTTGAATAGCCATAGCGTAAACAAATGTTTTAAATGTTGAACCAACTTGACGACGGCCCACTTTTACGTGATCGTATTTAAAATGTTTATGATTGATTCCGCCAACCCAAGCTTTCACATATCCTGTTTGTGGTTCAATAGCAGTAAATCCGGTTTGTAAAAAACTTTTGTAATAACGAATGCTGTCCATTGGAGACATGATAGTATCAATTTCTCCTCTGATACTATATACCGTCATGGCTGTTGGTGTTTTAAATATTTTTTCGATTTGTTGCGGAGATAAATTTTGCTGTTTTAATTCGCGATAACGATCGCTACGTTTCATAGCGGAATTCATGATGTTGTCAATTTCCTTTTGATTAACATTCCACGCAAATGGTGCATTATCTCGCACCAGGTTTTTAAAAAAATTCTCACGTAAATACTCTCTGAAATAAGGCGCTAAACCATCGTTATGATCTTCCGGATGAAAATTTAATCCCAATGGTTTTACTTTTAAAGTGTCGAATTGCGTTTGATTAATGTAACCATATTTCAACATCTGACTTAATACAATATTTCTGCGGTGTTTTGTTTTTTCAGGAAAGCGAATTGGATTATATAATGAAGGATTTTGCGCCATCCCAACTAACATGGCGGCTTGCTCAATACGTAAACTATCAGGACCAACATTAAAATAAATTTTCGAGGCTGATTTAATACCAACAGCCAGATTCAAAAAATCGAATTTGTTGAGGTACATCGCCATGATCTCTTCTTTGGTATAATTTTTTTCGAGACGGGTAGCGATAACCCATTCTTTCATTTTACGAGTAGCTAATTGAAGCTTGCTGAGTTTTTCGCGAGGGAACATCATCTTTGCTAACTGCTGTGTGATGGTACTTCCTCCGCCTTTTGATCCGCCTGTTACAACTCCTGAAACGGCGCGCGCTAATGCTTTAATATCTACGCCACTGTGCTCGTAAAAACGCGCGTCTTCAGTTGCGACTAATGCGTTAGTTAAATCTTTGTCTAATTCTTTAAATGTTACGTTAACGCGGTTCTCGTTATAATATTTTCCTAAAACCTTTGCGTCCGAACTATATATAACGGTCGCCAGATTACTCTTTGGGTTTTGTAATTCTTCAACACTAGGTAAATCACCTAACACTTCGTAAGCAACAAGAGATAGCAATAAAAAAATACTGAGAAAAGGTAGCCAGATTAGCAGCCAGGTAATGGCAATGTATTTTTTGTTTTTGGCCACAGAAGAATTTTGTCAAAAGTACTAAAATCCCGCTAAGGCGGAAACAGAATTTACGAATGAAAAAATAAAAAAGCTTAAAACGAATTAACCCCGTTGACGGTGGTGTATTTCATGGTGTATTTTACACCCGGGTTAATGTACTTATAGGCACTATGGCTCATTAAAGAAGCTTCATGAAAACCACAAAGAATCAACTTTAATTTATTCTTATAGGTATTGATATCGCCAATAGCCCAAACACCTTCTACATTGGTAGAATAATCATCGGTATTTACTTCAATAGCGTTTTTATCAATATTTAAACCCCAATTTTCTATTGGTCCTAACTTTGGAGATAAACCAAAAAGCGGAATTAAGTAATCCGTTTCTATTGTAGAAGTTTCGTTGGTTTTGGTGTTTAAAATAGCCACATTTTCTAAGTGACCATTACCGCTTACAGAGGATAAATTAGAGTTAAGGAGTAATTTTATTTTTCCTTCTTTCGCCAAATTCATCACTTTATTTACGCTATCTGGCGCCCCTCTAAAAGATTCGCTGCGGTGAACAAGCGTTACTTCTTTTGCTACATCCGCTAAAAATATGGCCCAATCTAAGGCACTATCACCACCACCGGCTAAAATCATGCGTTTGCCTCTGTATTTTTCGGGGTCTAAAATCATATAATTAACGCCTTTCCCGTTTTCAAATTGCTCTAAACCAGATACTTCTGGTTTTCTGGGCTCAAAACAGCCTAAACCGCCAGCAATAACTACAGCTTTTGCATGAATAGTAGTTCCAAGGTTAGTTATTAAGATAAAATCGCGATCTCCCTTTTTTTCTAAGCTTTCTATGCGCTCTCCAAAAGTAAAGGCAGGGTTAAAAGGCTCGGCTTGTTTCAGTAAATTATCTACTAATTCCTGCGCTAAAATGCTTGGATAACCAGGAATATCGTAAATAGGTTTTTTAGGATAAATTTCTGAAAGTTGTCCGCCTGCCTGAGGTAAATAGTCAATTAAGTGACAACGTAATTTTAACAAACCACACTCAAATATGGCAAATAAACCTACTGGTCCTGCTCCAATTATTGCTACATCAGTTGTGATCATTTTCTAAAAAATTTCCGCAAAGTTAATTAATTATTGATTAGTAATAAAATGCCCTTTTTGTAGCAAAACCCCCTTGCTAAAGACCAAAAAAGTAGTAATTTAGCGTAACCAAAAAAATAAAAACATGAAAAAATCTTTACTTACAATTTTTACAGCAGCTTTATCGGTTGGCGCATTTGCACAAGCGGTACCAAGCCCGTTTTGGAATACACTTCAAAACACTAATTTCCCACATACATCAGCAGGTTTAATTATGATGGATGTGCTTGATGTTAACACTGTTTGGGGTCTTGGAAACTACGGTTCAAACGGAAGACAATCGAATTTGTTTGCAATGACAAACAATGGCGGTACTACCTGGACTTCAGGACCAATTTTACCTGATACAAATACTTACCAAATTAGCAATATTGAAGGTGTTGATGCAAATACTTGTTGGATGTCAGCTTGGACAAAAGCTACAGCAAACAAAGATGTAGTATATAATACAACTAATGGTGGTACATCATGGACTAACGTAACTCCGGTTGGTTCTTTTACAAATAACGCTTCTTTTGTAAACTTCATTTGTTTTGTAACTCCAACTGTTGGTGTTGTTGCAGGAGATCCTGTTGGTGGTGATTTTGAAATTTGGAAAACCATAAACGGCGGAACGTCTTGGTCGAAAATTGCTGGTGTAAATATTCCAAATCCACTTTCAACAAGTGAGTATGGTTTAACGGATTCTTATTTTAGTTTAGGAAATACTATTTGGTTTGGAACCAATTTAGGCCGTGTTTAAATCAACTGACGCAGGTTCTACTTGGACTGTTAGTGCAGCAATGGCAGGTGTAACAGAAGTTTCACGCATTGCTTTTACTGATGCAAACAATGGTTTATGTTCAGGAACTTCAGGTACAGCTTCAAATTTATGGCAAACAACTAATGGCGGTGCTACTTGGACAAATCTTGGTCAGCCAATTAATTGTGGTTTTAATGATATCGCTCCTATTACAGGAACTTCATGGTTTGCTTCAGTTTCAAATCCTTCATTAAGTATTGCTTATACAACTGATAACGGTGTAACTTGGAACTCTTGGGGCGGATCAAACATTGGTTATTTACAAGTAGGCTTTGCTGATAACGTTACAGGTTGGGCAGGAACTTTCTCTGATGGCGTAACAGTAGGTCTTGGTGGTGTTTATAAATTCAGTGGCTTACCATTAGGTATTACTTCTAATTTAGCGCCAAAAGCTATCGAGGTTTATCCTAACCCAAGCAACGGTATTGTACATTTCAATTTACCTGCAGCAAAAAGTGGTTTAACAGTAACTATTACTGATGCTTTAGGAAATGTTGTTTACACTGAAAAAACAATTACAACAACACTTGAAAACCGCACTTTAAAATTAGATAATCTTGCTTCTGGTATTTATTTAATGAATATCACTACACAAGAACAAAAATTTGTACAAAAAATTGTTATCGAGTAATCGTTAGCAAACTCAATACTAAAAAGCCCTGTAGTTTTCTACGGGGCTTTTTTATGTGTTTTATTTTTTGAATGATAAGAGCCAGGTGATGGCCTCTTCTTCGTGATTAAAAAATTCTTCAGGAACTTTCTTTTCTGAAAACGACATTAAAAAATTGAGCGTTAACTTAGTTAGAAAAGAATCAACAATATAAGCCCGCGCTAAAGTAGTTTCGGAAGTAAAATTCTTTTTAGAAACTTTTCTGGCTTCAGGTGTCATGCTCCATTTTCCTCTGGCATCAATCAGCTTCAATGTTTTTTTCCATCGGAGAGATTTTTAATAACCAACATATTATCCAATGCGTCTTCTGCATCCACTATAATGTCGGGAAGCATTTGTATCTTAATGTATCCTTCTTTCTCTAAACTGATTTTGGCAGTACGTGTTGTTAAACGTTGATTTTGCATAATATGGATATAATATGCGGGGGTACCATAAAGGTACGAAATAAGAAAAATTAAGCGTGTTAAATAGTACTAAATACCTGGTATGCTGACCAGTGGTTATTTTACGCCATACTTGGTTTTGTACTTCTCGTATAATAGCTGTTGTTCGTTTACCAAATTAACGGGTTTGCCATTAATAAAAGCGGCAATCACTTTATTTGATTTTATGTCGAGCAAATCACCATCGGAAATCACCAAGGAAGCTAGTTTATTAGTCTCTAGTGAACCTACTAAATTATCAATACTTAATATTTTGGCGGCGTTTAAAGTAATACTTTGTAGGGCCTGCTCTTTAGTTAAACCATAAGCTACCGAATAGCCCGCTAAAAAAGGTAAATTTCTGCTTTGCATCGCTTCCATATCACCTTCCATTTGCAAGCAAAACAATACACTGTCTTTTTGTAAGAGGTAGGGGGTACGGAACGTTATATCTACATCATCGTCTGATAACTCAGGTAAATCAAATAAACGGTTTAACATCACTGGAATTTTATTGTCGCGCAAAATGGAAGTAATTTTCCAGGCATCTTTTCCGCCAACAATAACAGGTTTTTTAATAGAATACTTTTTTGCGAAATTTATAGCAAGTACGATGTCTTTTGCGCTGTTAGCATGAAGATATAAATTCTGACTCCCTGCAAACACATTACGCATGGCTTCAAAACGCACATTATTTTCAAACGTACCGGCGGCGCTATTACAATAGGATGAAGCTTCAGAGAAGAAATTATTTAAAGCTAAAAACTCTTCATCGAACTTTGTATTTTTTCCACTCGGTTCAGGCTCTGCCCACCAACCATTTTTTTGAATTGTTTTTGGAAAATTAACATGAATACCATCATCTGCTTTTAAAACCGCGTCTTCCCAATTCCAACCTTCAGTTGCTAAAATAGAAGAAGAGCCACAAATTAAACCATTGCGTGGTGTACACTGTGTATACAACACCCCGTTTGTTTTAACGGTTGGTAATATTTTACTGTCGGTATTATAAGCAATTAAACTACGCACGTTTGGATTTATACCACCCACTTCATTATAATCGCTACTAGCTCTGATAGATTCTGCTTCTTGTAAACCTAAAATTGTATTGGCAGAAATTAATGCAGGATAAACATGTTTGCCTTCAATCTCAATAATGGTATCGTAAGATTTTAAATCTAACTTAATCCCTTGAGCTGGAGAAACCATTTCTAATTTACCATTGGCAAATGAAATGTAACTGTTTTCAATAATTTGTCCGTTACCAAGATGCGCAATGCCATTCATTAATAACACGCGTTTTTTGTTTTGCGAAAAACTAATTCCACAAACAAAAACTAAAATAAATAAAATACACTTTTTCATATTAATCTTCTCCTTCTATAGTATCACAATGATCTAATCCTCTTTTTCTACCGGATGGTTTTACAACTTTACCACCTTTATTTTTTTCGGCAATTAGTTTATTAATAATTCTTGCGCGTTCTTTTTTAATATTTTCACGCAACTTAGCATCTTCTTCTCTGTCGAAATAAATTTGTCCATCAATTATTGTTTTGTCTGCCTTCGCATAAATACTTAATGGATTATCTGTCCACAAAACCAAATCAGCTATTTTACCAACTTTAATACTTCCTACTTTATCATCAATATGTAAAGCTTTAGCAGCATTAAGAGTTGCTAATTTTAAGGCTTCTGTTTCTGTTAGGCCGCCGTATTTAATTCCTTTAGCTGCTTCCTGATTTAATCTTCTTCCCATTTCAGCATCATCACTATTAATACAAGTGTTAACTCCCATTTTGGTAAGAAGTGCAGAGTTATAAGGAATAGCTTCCATTACCTCTAATTTATAAGCCCACCAATCGGCAAAGGTGGATGCGTTTGCACCATGCGCTTTCATTTTGTCGGCCATTTTATAACCTTCCAAAATATGGGTAAACGTATTTACTTTAAACTTCATACTATCCGCTACATGTAACAACATGTTGATTTCGCTTTGAACGTAACTGTGACAACTAATATGGCTTTTACCATCTAAAATTTCTGCAATAGCATCCAGTTCTAAATCTTTCTTGGCGCAATAACAGTTCCTTTTTGTTTTGGACTCACTTTTGAAAAGTCATCCATTTGCTTTTTGTAATTTTTAGCACGGGTAAAAATATCAAAGTAAACTTGCTCAACACCCATACGTGTTTGCGGGAAACGATTGCCACCAGGACCGTTACCTTGTTTCACGTTTTCGCCTAATGCAAATTTGATGAAGCTCGGAGCTTTATCGTATTTCATTTCTTCAGCGTTTAGTCCCCAACGTAATTTTATCAATTGACTTTGTCCACCAACCGGATTTGCAGAACCGTGTAATAATTGCGCGCAAGTAACACCACCTGAAAGCTGACGATAAATATTTATGTCTTCAGGATTTATAACATCACCCATTCTTACTTCAGCACTACTGGCTTGTGCCCATTCGTTAACGCCTGCTGTTAAAGCAATGTGCGAATGTTCGTCAATAATACCAGGTGTTAAGTGCATGCCTTTCGCATCAATTGTTTTCGCGAATGCCAATTTTGGTGCATCAATGTTTGGGGCAATACGCACAATTTTTCCTTCAGTGATATAAACATCATGTTCCTTTAAAACGGAATCGCCTTCGTTAGTCCAAACCGTTGCGTTTTTAATTAAAATGGCATCATAACGGTTTTTAAATTTTTGCATCGCGGTTTTAAAAAGGCCTTCATCCGGAAGAGCAGAACCGTAAGCAGAGAATGGATAATAAACCTTCCCATAATTAATTTTTTCTTTTTTATCGGCAGGTTTTGCTTTTGCAGTATCGGCCGAAACAAAACTCATTTTAAAATCGAACCAATTACCATCGACCCACTGACCTTTTCCATCAATGGCTTTGCTAATCTCATTGTAGTTTCCGCTTAAGCGTGCAGTTTTAGCACTATCATAATCAAAACTAAATGAAGCTAAATTATTTTTGAAATTAATACTAAGTTTATATTTGGTTGTATCTACTTTTACGGTTCCGTTTGGTTTGCCAATTTCACCATTAATTGTTACTTTATAATTTTTATCAGCGATTGCCATTTGGTAATTCCCTCTGATATCAGGTGCGTTAATATCATCGTAAATATTGCCTTGTCCGTTTACCCAGTGCTGGTAAATAACGGCATCGTCTTCAAAAATGTTTTTATTACTGATAAAGAAATCGGCGAACATACCCGCTCTTAAAGCGCCAACTTGTGGGAGTGCATTTATAAAAGCAGCAGGATTGTTAGTTAAAGCTTTTAGAGCTGTTTTCTCACTTAAACCATATTTAATGGCTTTGCGGATGTTTGGTAAAAAATCTTTACGTTCTTTTAAATCAGCAGAAGTAAAACAAAACTGAATACCGTTTTTTTCCATTTCGGCAGCGTTGCAGGGCGCCATTTCCCAATGTTTTAATTCGGCTAATGAAGCTTGCTCAGCATCAAAAGGATCTTCCACATCTAAAGCTTAAAGCATTGTATTTATCATTAGCTTCAAAAATGCCCGGAAGAGTTTGTAATTGATTAAATGCTTCGAGCGAAATATTGTATTCTGTTTTTGTGCTGTTTTCTTTATACCATTTAGCATCATAATAAGTTTGACGTAATAAAGCGATGGCTCCTGTTAATGAACCTGGATATGGTTCAGGAGAAGATCCTTTGCTGAATGAATAAAATCCCGCAGCTTTATCTTTAATAAAACTTTCATTTTCTTTTTGATTGCTAACGTGAACTAAAGAACCACTTCCTCTTACAATACCATCTTTTTGAGAAGTTAACACAATCCCAATTCCGCATTTACGTAACTCATCTGCTTTTTCTTTATTGTGAGAAAATGTTTTGTAAGCTTCAACATCTGCTTTTATAGAAGGATTCCAACCATAAGCACCTTTTGTTGCATCTTGCGAGGGAGCAGCGGGACGTTTAGCGTCTTTTGGCGGCTCAGGTAAACCGTAAGTGCTATACAAATCAATGAACGATGGGTAAATGTGCTTCCCTTTTAAATCGTACACTAATGCACCTTGCGGAACAACAGCTTTTTCGGCAGCGGCAATAATTTTACCGTCTTGAAAAACAAGTGTAGCGTTATTAATAGTGGTTTCATAATCAATATGAATTACCGCATTGGTAAAAGCATAAATGGTATGAACGGGATTAGGTGCACCGTTAGTTGGAAAAGTGGTTTGTCCCATTAAATGGGATGCAAACACAGCACCTAAAACAATAAAGGATTTTAGTCGTAAAAGCATAGTATAATAGTACTCAAATATAATATTAATTGTTAATTTTGAGTAAAATATAAAGCCCATGTATAAAGCATTTTTACATACACACTGGTTAGTAGTAACCTTGTTTTTTTTAATTTATGTTGTTAAAACCGTTTTGTTATTAAGTAACAGAAAGGATTTACTGGAGAAATTTACAAAAGTGGTTAAAGTGCCTGAAATGATAGTAAGCGCTTTATTCTTAATTACCGGCGTTTACCTTTTAACTCAGGTTCCCGAAATTAAACCAATTATGTGGGTGAAAATAGCTTTGGTTTTAGCTTCTATTCCTATTGCAGTTATTGGTTTTAAAAAGGGAAATAAAATTTTAGCAGCACTTTCTTTATTAATGATTACTGCCAGTTATGGTTTAGCAGAAATGAGCCGTAAACAAAAAGCAGTTGTGGTACCTGAAGGTATTGCAGCGGCAGATGGTAAGGCGCTTTACGAAGCAAATTGTAAATTATGTCACGGCGATGATGGTAAATTAGGAATGGCTGGCGCGGCAGATGTTTCTAAAACTGTAATGGATATGGCAACTATTAAACAAACTATTTTACAAGGAAAAGGCGCCATGAATAAAATTGAAATGACAGATGAGCAAGCGACTGCTGTGGCCGCTTACGTGGAGAGCGAAGTAAAAGGTAAATAATTAATGAAACCGGAACCGACCTTTAATTCAAAAACACGATTAGCAATTTTAGTTGGGGTAACTTCTAAATTTCAGGAAGAAGACCGCTCGCAGGAATTTTTAGAGGAGCTACAATTTTTAGCCGAGACTTATGGTGTGGAAACCAGAAAATGGTTTACACAAAAACTCGATAAGCCCGACAAATCTACGTTTATTGGAAAGGGAAAAGTGGAAGAAATAAAAACTTTCGCTAAAGCCAACGAAATAGATTTAATTATTTTTGACGACGAGCTTTCGCCATCACAACAACGTAACTTAGAAAAAGCATTTGGTATTCAAATTCTCGATCGCACCACTTTAATTTTAAAAATATTTTCGCAACGTGCACAAACTGCTCATGCAAAAACACAAGTTCAGTTAGCAGAATACCAATATTTATTGCCACGCCTAACGGGTATGTGGACTCACTTAGAACGTCAACGAGGCGGAACAGGAACCCGTGGTGGTTCGGGTGAAAAAGAAATTGAAACGGATCGTCGTAACATCCGTGATAGAATCTCTTTGCTAAAAGAGCAATTAAAAACCATTGATAAGCAAATGGCCACGCAACGTAAAAGTCGTGGTGAAATGATCCGAGTGTCTTTAGTGGGCTATACCAACGTAGGGAAATCTACCATCATGAATTTGTTAAGTAAGAGTGAAGTGTTTGCCGAGAATAAATTATTCGCGACACTCGACACAACAGTTAGAAAAGTGACGATTGATAATTTGTATTTTTTGCTGAGTGATACTGTAGGATTCATCCGCAAACTCCCAACACAATTAGTAGAAAGTTTTAAATCTACTTTAGATGAAGTGCGTGAAGCCGATATTTTATTGCATGTGGTTGATATTTCTCATTTTAATTTTGAAGATCATATTAATGTGGTGAATCAAACCTTAAAAGACATAGGCGCCGGCGATAAACCTACTATTTTAATTTTTAATAAGATTGATGCTTTCAGTTATACTGAGAAAGAGGAATTTGATTTAACGCCTGAAACCCGTCACAACTTATCGTTAGCAGATTTGAAAAAAACCTGGATGAAAAATCTAAATAAGAATTGTATATTTATTAGTGCACAGAACAAAGAGAACATTGATGAACTGAAAACTAAGGTTTATGAATTGGTGAAAGAGATGCACGTAAAACGATATCCTTACAACAACCTCTTATACTAAAATGGCAATTGAATTTACATACGCAACACTACAAGATTTACCAAAAATTGTTCAGACGTATAATTCAACAATTCCTTCACGTTTAGTGACTGCCGATTTAGAACCCGTTACTGCTTTAAGTAAATTACAATGGTTTAATGCGCATAATAATGATAAACGTCCGCTTTGGTTGGTTTTATATAATGGAGAATACGCAGGATGGATGAGCTTTAATTCTTTTTACGGCCGCCCTGCTTATGATGGAACTGTTGAGGTGAGTATTTACATTGATGAAAAATACCGCGGACTAGGAATTGGAAAAGCCTCCTTAAAAAAAGCAATTGAAGTTGCGCCTGCATTACGCATCAATAATTTGTTAGGATTTATATTCGGACACAACGAGCCAAGCTTAAAATTGTTTTACAACTACGGTTTCGAAAAATGGGCACACTTACCAAAAGTGGCCGACATGGATGGCATCAAACGCGATCTAATTATTCTAGGAAAAAATATTCAAGGACCAACAACGGGAAAATCGATGTCGTTGTTTGAGTAATCTTATTCCTTCTTCTTTAAAACATCAATTTTAAAGCTTAACACCTAAATTAAATTCAAGTCCGCCCATATTCCAAGTGGCGCCATCAGCTTGTGTCCAAACTTTTCCCGTTCTGCTAGTAATGGTAAGGTTATTGCTTAATAAATGTTTGTTTATTGTTAAAATACGCGGAAAAACATACCAATGTGTTTTCCAAAATACAAATGTGGTGCAACTTGTACTCTAATAATACCACCTTTGGCAACAAGGCTTTCTGTTAATCCTGAGGGAGTTTTCATACTGCTCATTCCGTAACCTGCACCAATAAATAAATCGAACTTATCTTTTTTATTAGCTAAATGTATATTTACCATTCCGCAAATATCAGAACCTCTAATTTTTCCATTCGAATAGGGCCCATACGTGCCTCTTCTATAATGCACTCCAACACCAATTAATCTTAACAAACCAAATTCTGCATCAACAGAAGGTAAAGTTCCTACACCTCCAATACCGGTGTGCTCCATTTGATTAATAGGCGAATACGCTCTAATACCATATAATCCAAAACCAACACCCGCATCAGCCACAACAGTGCCGAATTGAAATGATTGAGCAGAAAGTTTAGGTGTTGAAATGATGCCTAGAATTAGCGATAAGGAGATAAAAAGTTTCTTCATGGTATAAATTTTTATCAAAAGTAGACCATGAATTTTGAATGGCAAATACGTAATACTTCGTATTTTTGGATTCGTTTAGTAAACTAACTGCCCATTATAGGTTTAGAATCAAGAGAGCGGGTATCTAAAGAATCGCGAAGGCCGTTACCAACCAACATAAACGCTAAAACTAAAACCATTATAGCAACGCCGGGAATAAATGCTAAATAAGCTTTATCTACTAATACATAACCACGGTGCGCGTTAATCATTTCTCCCCACGATGGGGTAGGAGGTTGCGCTCCAATTCCTAAAAAGCTTAATCCTGCTTCCGTTAAAATTGCACTCGCAAAGTTAGAGGCTGCAATTACAATTACCGGTCCCATTACATTTGGTAAAATATGTTTAAAGATGATGCGGAAATTTTTATAACCTAAAGCGCGTCCAGCTTCCACAAATTCTTTTTCGCGGATACTTAAAATTTGTCCACGCACGATACGTGCAATATCCACCCACATTGTTAATCCTACTGCAATGAATACTTGGAAAATGCCTTTTCCTAAAACTAAAGTAATTGCAATAACTAAAAGTAAAGTGGGTATCGACCATACCACATTAATTACCCACATAATTAAATCATCAACCTTGCCGCGGTAGTAACCGGCAATAGCCCCTAATAAAATACCAAGGAAAATAGAGATGAGCACAGAAATAAAACCAACGGTTAAAGAGATGCGTACCAATCATTAAACGACTTAATAAATCACGTCCTGCTAAATCTGTTCCTAATAAAAAATGTTTTCGATTTTATATGATCTTCTTTATGGCTTCTTGTAATTCAGCAACATTTTTTCATTTTCTCGCCGGTACTGATTACGTAAAACTCTAAAGTTTGAGAAGCTTCATCGAATTTTACATTTGTGTTTGGATTTACATCATAAACAACATCTGCAATATTGTAAGGGGTTTTACCGCCATTATTTGGAGTGTTACCTGTAAATTCTTCAACAATAATATTCGCCCCTTCAAATGTATATTCGTAAACAGGAACAGTTGTGAATTTTCCGGTTACTCCAAAAAACATTTTTGTAAAAATATTTTCCGACTTCTCCATTTCGTTTTTACGCATCAATAACAAGTCGATGTTAAAGCCGGGTTCTTTAATGTGGAGTTCAGGTTTTTGATCGTTAGCAAATGGTGTTGAATCGGGAGTGATAGCGTAACCAAGAATTGAAATAAGTGTAGCGATAACGATAAGTACTAAACCGGTCATAGCCAACTTATCTTTCTTAAAGCGTCTCCAAGTTTGTTTGGATAACGATTCAGATTCGAATTCGGATAAGCTTTTCTTTTTTAAAAACACCTTTTAGTTTCGGTTTGGTTTAACAACAACGCTTAACAATGTAGTTAGAATAACATAAAAACTGTATAAAACCGACATCGGCAAAAACCAAGCCCATTTTACTGGTTTGTTAAAATAACGTGAGGCTAAAAATAATAACAAAAAGTCAATTAAAACCCTCAAACAAATGAAAATTATACCAAATACAGGTATATGATGGGTAAATATTGGCTTAATTAGATAAAACAGGCTAAATAGGTGTACCAAAAACACAATTATGCCCAAAAATGCGTTGATTTGATTGGGGTTTTTGTCAAATTTTGAGGCCCACCTAACCTTTTGTTGCAGTAATTTTTGGAAGCTGATTAGAGGATAAGTAATAACTGAAGCATTTTTAGTTTTGAGATAGCCAACTAAGTCGGGATTTACTTTTTTCACGTCTTCTAAAAGTAAGACATCGTCGCCTGAATTTAATTCGATATGACTTTTGTAGCCGCCCACTTTTTCGAATATTTTTTTAGTGAAGGCTAAATTAGCGCCGTTACATAAAAATGCTTTTTTATAAAATGCAAAGCCTCCGGTAATAATGGCAAGCGCAGAATTTTCGAAAAACTGTAATTGATTTAAGAAACTATTTTTGTTTTCAATTTCGAGTGGTGCAATAATAAATTGTTTATCGGTTTCTTCGTAATACGAAACAATGGTTTTTAGCCAATTCACATTTTCTGTATAAGTATCGGCGTCTCTGCTAATAATTAATTCGCTTTTGCAAGCTTCAATGGCTGAGGTAATACTTTTCTTCTTGCCAATACTTTCGGCATTGTTAATAAGTTGAAAAGTGATTTTATTTTCCTGAAAAGTTTTTCGGCAACGGATTTGGTATTATCCGTTGAACCATCATTTACTAAAATCAGTTCTAAAAGCTCTTTATCAAAATTCTGACTAAAAACAGAGCTTAAACATTTTTCAATGGTGTACTCTTCATTCTTCGCACAAATAATAACGCAGGTTTTTGTTATATTGATGTGGGAATCATTAATGATGAATGTTTCTGTTTTAGTAAAACCAATACAGCTACGTACTAAGTACCCAACGTAAATGAGTAAACTTAATAAAGAAACTATTTTAAGAATGAACATCATTTTTTAAACAGACTGAATTCAAATTTTTCTTTCACAATAATAATGTAGCCAACAATACTTGGCAACACAATATTAATTAGCCAGACTAAAATAGCAGTTGTTACCAATGAAATTTCGCTAATCTCTAAACCTGCAAAAACTAAAAGCGCAATAGCAGCGCGAATGGCAGGTTCAATAAAACTTATCATTGGTAAAATAGTGGTGAGTAAAAAATAAACACAAACCGAAGCCAACACCATAACATTAAGTGGACCTAGATAAAACATTTTTAAAATCAACACAAATTGAGTTGTGAAAACGAAATAGCGGATAATAGAAAACGAAAACAATTTCGCAACCGAATCTTTAGTAAACGTGTAGGGAAGTTGTTTAGCGGTAAGTGATTTTTTAAACAAACTGAAAATCCATTTTTGTAAAGCGTTAAAGCGAAAAATAAAAAGTGAAAAGAAAGCTAACAAGAGCATACAGAAAATCCCAATCAGTAAAAACTGCGTTGAGTTAACACCATTTTCAGGATTAAATTTTAAAATCAAAGCAATTAAACCAAGAACAATAGTGATGGATAATTGAAACATGCCATTTACAAAATGCAAGAGCGTAATAGTTGGTCGGTTATCGGGTTTAAAAAACAAAACCTTTGCTAAAAACTCTGTTGCGCGTCCCGGCGCTAAATTACCAACGCATAATCCTGAGTAAACGGATTTCATGGAAGCGCCAAACGAAATGTCTTCGATGGGTTGGGTAATTATTTTCCACTTATAGCTTTCGATACCCCAGTTTATAGGAACAAGCACTAAACAAATAATAAGGAGAACATAAGCAGTGCCAGAAGAAAGCGCTGCTTGAATTTGAAGAAGTTTATCTGGCGTTAAATCATCTTTCAATCGCCAGTAAATAATGGCAAAACTTCCTAGTCCTACTAAGATTTTAACTAACCATGTTATTATGTTTTTATACGCGCCCAGAGAATGGATGATTTATTCGCCTAAATTTACGTTTTATATAGCAAATGGCCACCGACAGAATTATATTAGGTATTGACCCGGGAACGGTGATAATGGGTTACGGCCTAATTCATATTAAAGGGGTAAATCCTGAATTGATAGGTGCGGGCGTAATTAAATTGGATAAAGACGACGACCATGCCGAGCGTTTAAAAAAATATTTGAGAGAACCATTGCCATTATTGAAGAATACAAACCTGATGAATTAGCTATCGAGGCTCCCTTCTTTGGAAAGAATGTTCAGAGTATGCTAAAATTAGGAAGAGCACAAGGCGTTGCCATTGCAGCGGCATTAAGTAAAAATATTCCTATTACAGAGTACTCTCCAAAGAAAATAAAAATGAGTATTACCGGAAATGGTAATGCGAGTAAAGAACAAGTAGCAGCAATGTTACAACAATTACTAAAATTCAAAAACGCCCCAAAACATTTAGATGCAACCGATGCATTAGGCGCAGCGATGTGTCACTTCTTCCAAAACAGTAATCAAAAAGCAAGCGGAAAATCTTATACAGGATGGAAGGCTTTTTTAGCTGAGAATCCGAAGAGGAAGGTTTAGCCCATTTAAATTATTGAGGAAGCGGTATTAGTGAGTGAACCTAATCTCATCAAAGGTTTATAATGTCTATTTTAGATACCTATATTATAAACGTTATGCAATTTAAATTAAGTTTAAGGGCTATTATTCTAGCAGGTTTGTTAAGCACAAAGGTTTTAACCTCTCAAAACATTTCATGTGGTGACGGCGCTGTTATAAATCTGCAAAAAGATAATATTACGGATTATGAAAAAGTGGTTCGTAATATGAACCTGAATTTAAAAAATTATATCGACAATAATCTTAAAAACAATAACAGTTTAAAAACAACTGCCGCAGGAGGTTATATTATTCCTGTAGTGTTTCATGTTGTTCATCCGGTTGGGCAAGTCTATGGCACCGGAGCAAATATTTCGTACAATCAAATTCTTTCGCAAATAAATGCTTTAAATGCAGCCTTCAGTAAATCGTATCCGACTTATAACGGACAAACACATCCTTCCTACGCACAAAACACCACCATTCAATTTTGTTTGGCTAAAACACCAATGCCCGCAACAGCTAATTTTTATGTAGGTACAGGAACAGAATTTGGTGTTATGCGTTACGCAGATAATACGCTCACGAATCATAGCATAAGTAACCCAAGCGCAACAGCTTTAAAAGGCTTAACGCATCCAACTGCGGCTTATTTTCCTGAAGACAATTATTTGAATATTTGGGTTGTTACATCCATTGGTGGTGGTCCGGGAACCGTTATGGGCTATGCACCAAAACCGCTTATGGGTTCATATCCTTTAGATGGAATTGTTATGCGTTCGGATATAATTGGAGATAATACAACAGGAAATACGTTTCCATTAAGTTACGGACTTACACAAGGAAAAATTTTGGCTCACGAAGCAGGTCACTACCTAAATCTGATGCATATTTTTGAAGGTGGATGTGCCGGTGCTAATGCCGCTAGCGCTTCAAGCGACCAATGCGATTTAAACGGAGATATGATTTGTGATATAGAGCCTTGTACTACTCAAAACATTAGTTGTTCTTCTCCAATTCCAAACACATGTTCAGCTTCGTATACAACAGGAACAACTAATATGGATATGATTGAAAGTTATATGAGTTATGCTGATGACGATTGCATGAACACATTTACTTCGAATCAAACACAACGTATGATAGCCACATTAAACACAACAAGATTTGGTTTATGGCAAACAACTAATTTAATAAACACCGGAATTGTTGGCGTTGGAAGTTGTATCAATCCTTTTTTAATGACCACCATAAATATTAATTCGGGAAGTGTTTGCAAGAATGTGCCTGTTCAATTTAGCAACCCTTTAACAGGGAATACTGCAAGCAGTTGGACTTGGACGATGCCGGGCGCAAGTCCTGCAAGCGCAAATACAAGTAGTGTTTCGGTTACTTATACTGCAACCGGAAGTTATTGGGTGCGATTATCGGTAAGCGATGGAACAGTAACCGCTAAAGACAGCCTTCTTCTTGCTGTAAGTAATTGTACACTTGATCCTACAAAATTAGATGAAGCGAATTGGCACTTCGGCGATAAAGTTGCCGTTAATTTTAATTCTGGCGCACCTGTAGGAACGTCTCCATCTTCAATAAATACTTTCGAACCAGCTGCATCAATATCGGATAGTTTAGGGAATTTGCTATTTTATACTGACGGGAATAAAGTATGGAATAAGAATCATGTACAAATGATGAACCTTGGCGGACTATTAACAGGTGGGACTTATAACAACTTAAGCGCCAGCCAAGGCGCGTTAATTATTCCAGTCCCAGGCGATAATAAAAAATATTATGTTTTAACAGGCGGTCAACAGCCTGCCGTTATTACAGACTCGATACGTCGTAATACTTATAGTATTATTGATATGAATTTAAGTTCAGGTTTAGGGAATATTTCCTTGATTAATCAACCTTTACCGGGGCCTTATTTTTTAACTACAGAAGGTCAGACTGCAGTTCCGCATTGTAACGGTAGAGATTACTGGTACATTGTTCATGGCGCAAAAACCACAGGATATACTGATAAAATTGCAGCATATTTAATTACACCCGGCGGTTTTTCTGCGCCTGTTATTAGCAACGGAGGATATCCTGTTCCCAGTGCATCAGCTACATCAACGGATGGTTATATTAGTTTTATCGAGGCATCGCCAGACGGAAAGACGATTGCGATTACCGATAATGCAACCAGCGTATTTGTATCCATGAAAATTTATTCTTTCAACAATACTACAGGAAAACTTGGTATCTATAGCTCCGTTCCATTACCAAGTGCTATTCCGGCACTTTGCCAACAATTTAGTCCAAATAGCCAGTATTTGTACATCAGTGATGGAAATGCGGTAACACAAATCAATTTAACGACACCAACATCGCCAACATCAACGGTTTTATTTAATAATAATATGAATAGGTTATATTTTCAATTAGGACCGGATAATAAAATTTATGGATCAACACCAACTTCCACACAAAACCGTTTATCCGTAATTAATTTTCCTGATTTACAAGGAGCAGCGGCTTCTTTTAGTTTTAATACAATTGTACTATTGCCTGCACACATAGTAAAAATAGGGCTTCCAAATATGATTGATGCAAAAAAGCCACCGGCACTTCCTGTTAGTTTTTCTAAATCGCAAATCAATTGTAATACCACCCAATTTATTGTAGATAGTTGCTGGCAAGCGTATACAGCAAACTGGAATTTTGGTGATGGAGGAAATGCTTCAGGCTTATTGGTGAGCCACACATATACTTCAACCGGAACATTTATAGTGAGTATGGTTTTAAGTATCGGAAGTTATTCTTTTACCGCAGTTAATCAGGTTGTAAATATTATCCCGGCAACAACAGCTATATCCGGACCAACAGTAATTTGTAAAGGAAGTACTTTTTTAAATTCATATGGAGTTAGTCCTATCAGTGGCGCAACATATAGTTGGACAACAAGTAACGCTTCTATTATTGGATTAAATTCTATCCCATCTATAAACGTGGGAGCATTAACCAGTGGTTTAGCAACTTTATCTATTCAAATAATGAATGGAGGTTGTACAATTGTAGGAACAAAAACAATTACAATTGACAGTGTGCCTATTGTAAATTTTGTTTCTATGCCATCAACGGTTTGTTCAGGGAATAATATTAATATGAGCGGAAATCCGGCTGGAGGAATTTTTTCTGGACCTGGTGTTTCCGGGTTCAGTATTTAATCCAACAACAGCAGGAATTGGAACTCATCAGTTATACTATGTTTATACAAACACGAACGGCTGTTCTAATACGGCTGCAGCAACAGTATCTGTAACGGCGCCTTGTACCGGAATTAATGAGATTGTTTCAGAGGAAGATGCATTCACAATTTTTCCGAACCCAAGTAATGGAGAATTTAAAATCACAGCAACAAAAGAAATGGCTGTGACAATTACAAATGAATTGGGGCAATTAGTATACACTAAACAAATAAAGGCAGCCAACAATTATTCAGTGGAAGTTTTTGGATTATCAAGTGGTGTTTACTTTATAGATAACGGAGCGGTGCGTAAGAAAATAGTTGTTGTAAAATAAACTTGAACCATTGGTTTTTAATCAGTGGGGTTTAAATACACTTAAAATAATCAAAAGGCTCTAAACAATCCTGACATTGATAAAGTGCTTTACAAGCTGTACTTCCGAATTGTGAAATTAATTTTGTGTTTTGTGATTTGCAACGCGGACATAAAACTATTTTACTTTTTCCTGTTAACCAGATTTATCTTCAGTCGTTTTTTCAGGCGGGGCAATACCATACACGCGTAATTTTTCTTTTGCTTCTTCCGGAATCCAATCCGTAGTCCACGCCGGAGAATAAACTAAAGTAACTTTAAGATTTTGAATTCCGTTTTGTGTAAGCGTGGCACGAATGTCATCCTCCATTTGTTTCATGGCAGGGCAACCACTGTAGGTTGGTGTAATTTTTACTTCAACATTTTCTCCTTCTACAATAACATCACGTATTACACCAAGTTCAGCAATAGTAATGACAGGAATTTCCGGATCCGGAATTACTGAGATGAGTTCTACTATTTTTTCTTTGCTAAGCATTAAATTTCTATTCCTATAACTGTTATGTCATCCACTTGTTCGTTAACGCCTTGCCAACTATCAAAATCACTAATCATGGCTTGTTTAAGTCCGGAAAGTGAATTGGTTTGGTTGGCGATTAATAAAGCCTCAAATGCTTTATACATTAATTTTTTTCCTTTTGGTCCTCCAAATTGATCCGGCAAACCATCCGTAGTTGCAAATATGCGGTCGCGTTTTTTTATAGAAAAAGTTTTAGACGTAAAAGGAATTAGTTTGTTGTGATATAAACCTACAGGCGCTTTATCGCCTTTCAGTTCATTTAAAGTTTCGCCGGATTGGTGATAAATAGAATTATTGGCGCCGCTAAACATTACTTTATTTTCTTTTAAATCTATTCTGAGAATCACCATATCCATTCCGTCGCGTTTATCTTTTCCGCCGCTTTTATTTAAGCTATTGATAACCCTTTCTCTTAACAGATCTAGAATTTTATCGGTGTCGTAAATGTTTTTCTCGTTTATAATTTCATTCAAGAAGGAAATACCCATCATACTCATAAATGCACCTGGCACGCCATGACCGGTACAATCTGCTACAGCAATGAAGTAGTAATCTTTTGTTGCGGCCTGCCAGTAAAAATCACCACTAACAATATCTTTTGGTTTAAATAAAACAAAAGCATCCTTAACATGTTGTTTTATTTCATTTTCTTCAGGGATTACAGCTTCCTGAATCGTTTGCGCATAATTAATACTATCAATAATTTCTTTATTCTTTGAATCTACGATATGTTTCTGCAGCTGAATAATGTTTTTCTGTTTGTTCGATTCTCTGAATCGTCTGAAAAGCATAATAGAGAACCCTGCAATTAAAAGTGTAATGATACTAACCGAAAACAAAATAAGATTGCGTCGTGTGCTTTCGGCTGTGGCTTTTTCGTCAGCACTTTTCTTTTCTAATTGTAATAGCTCTATTTCTCTTTCTTTTTTATCAGTTTCGTATTTGGTTTGTAATTCGGTTAAGGATTGTACATTCGAAGCTTCGAAAATAGAATCTTTGAGGATGATGTATTTATTCGCGTATTTAATACCATTCTCATAATCATTCGTGTTGTAATAAATTACGTATAATTGGTTGTATACATCCAGCGACAATGCCAAATCATTTTGTTCTTTACATAAAATTTCAGCTTCTTTTGCCGCTTTTAAAGCGTTTTTGTAATCACGTTTTTTCGTATAACAAGCTGCTAAATTACTTTTTAAAATAGTCAGTGCGTAATTATCTCCTAATTCCGTTCTGATTTTAATTGCTTCAAGATTGGTTTGAATGGCTTTATCATATAATTTCAAACCTTTATAATTGGCGGCAAGGTTAACTAAGCTAACACCAATGCCTCGTTTATGTTTTATAAACGTGAAATATTTTAAAGATTGCTGATTGTATTTAAGTGCTGAATCGTATTGATGCGTAATGTCAAATTCACCACCTAATCTTGCTGAAATATTTGCAAAGTTAAAAGTATCTCTTGCCTCTTCGCTTAGCTTTAGTCCGGTTTTATAATAAGTAATTGCCTTTGCGTTTAAATGCATGTTACTATAAATGTAACCGAGGTCGTGATTAATTTTTATTTGAAACTTTGCGCTTTTTTTATGATCGGCATATTTTTGAGCAATCAAACAATACTCAATAGCCTTGGTGTATTGTGACGAAGAACTATAAGCGCGTGAAGTCATTAAATAAGCACTAATAATAAGCGAAGTGTCTTTGCTAATGCGAGCGTATTTAATGGCATTGACAGAAGTGTAAGTCGCCGAATCATCTTGTCCCTTTAGCATGTAGTATCGCATCAACTGCATGTTCGATTTGGCGCAACCGTAAACGTATTTACTTTTTAAGGAAGAGTTTAGTGTAGATTGAATGGTATAAATTGCTGAATCTACTTTTCTTTCAAGAAGCTTGTCGGTTAATTTTAGGATAGTGTTGATCGCTACTGTGTCGGTTGATTTTTGAGAATACATCAAGCCACTAAGCGAAGTACAAATCAGAAAAGTAAATATGCGGAACCTTAAATACATTTAGTTTATAGAATAAAAATGGCGGCAATAATCATAATTACAATTATGACTAGGTATTGCCAAATGTCGACGAAGTAGGGAGATAATTTTTTCCAGGATTCTTTGAAGCCAGACATTATTCGAGAGTAATCTTAAATTTTCCTTTTGGAGTATTTTCACAACCAGATTTTATCTTCTCTATGAAAAACGAGTAACCTTTTGCTTTTTTAGACATCATGTCTATAACATCACCACCGAGCATATTTGTAATGCAGGTATATTCTCTTAGATCATTCCCAAACTTATAAGAAACAACATAGCTCTGCACTTTGCAATCTTTAGGGATATCAGTAATAATATCATTCAGTTCTTTTGACTCTTTTAAAGCTTTCATTGAAACTTTAATCTCCTTAGTTTGAGAAAAACAACCTAAGGATGCTAAAATAAATAATAAACAGTTAATGATTCTCATAATAATAAAATTAAGTTACCATTTAGCATCGGGCAACATACGAGGAAGCGTTTGCATTTCTGCTAAAATAAATGCCTAAATGTTCGGTATGAATTCCTTTTCGGCTACCAGTTTGCATAAATATATTTTCTGGTTTTTAAAGTTCATTTTGCAAATAATTCAGCCATGTGTTTTTCCCATTTTGCTTTCCTAAATTCAAATCAACTGCGATACCTTCTTTTATTAAAATTTCATCTACTTCGTTCATTTCAAATAACTCGCCAGTATATTGCCATAATTGGTTAATAGCAGTTTGTGCTTTGTTATGACTTTCTTCAGTACCATCACCAAAACGTTCTAACCAAGATGAGGTATGACGTAAATGATAGGTTACTTCTTTAATTGATTTTTGGGCAATGCCAGCTAAAGTTTCGTCTTTGCTTTTTGATAATTCGGTAAAAAAAAACATTCAAAGCATCAATGATTGCTTGACGAACAATAGTTTTTGCATAATCGCCATTTGTTTGTTCAGCTATTTGGGCATTAAAAAATGTCGATCATTTCTTAAATAAGCTAAAGCATCAGCATCTCTTCCTTTATTTTCAACTTGTGCTGCGTATTCTAATAATGAAGTTGCAGTTCCAAATGTATCTAATGCAATGTTGGTTAATGCAAGATCTTCTTCTAAAAAAGGACCGTGGCCTGTCCACTCACTTAATCTCTGACCAAGTACTAAAGCATTATCTGCTAAACGTAATGTGTATGTAAATAAATGATTCATAAATTACATGTGTCCGATTGCATCGGGAATTTGATAAAATGTTGGATGACGATATACTTTATCATTTGCTGGTTCAAAGAAAGGACCGATGTCTTCGGGGCTACTAGCTACAATAGCATTTGATGGAACTACCCAAAGTGCCATGCCTTCGTTACGGCGAGTATATAAATCGCGTGCGTTTTGTAACGCCATCTCTCTGTCAAATGCATGCAGGCTTCCGCAATGTACATACGGTTGTCCTGCTTTTTTTTGTACAAACACTTCCCAAATTGGTCCTTGTGAATCGCTCATTGTTTTATTCTTTAGTTCTTTTGTTTTTAATTAAGCTGCCAGTAAATGTTCGTTATGTTTTTTAGCAAAGGCCTTGCGCTGCTTCTCTTACCCAAGCACCATTTTGTGAGAAGCATTTCTTGCTGCTAAACGTTCTTTATTACAAGGTCCGTTACCGCTAATAACATTCTTAAACTCCACCCAATTCGGTTCGCTGTAATCGTAACCTTGTTTAGCTTCGTTCCATTTTAAATTTTTATCCGGAAGTGTTAATCCTAAATATTCAATTTGCTTTATCGTTTGATTAACAAAACGCTGACGTAGTTGGTCATTTGTCTCTCGCTTAATTCTCCACTTCATGGCATTTTCGCTATTTGGCGATTCAGCATCTGGTGGGCCAAACATCATCATCGTTGGATACCACCAACGGTTTAATGCATCTTGAGCCATTGCTTTTTGTTCTTTGGTTCCGAAGGCTAAATGCGTCATGATTTCATAACCTTGACGTTGGTGAAAACTTTCTTCTTTACAAATGCGCACCATTGCCCTTGCGTATGGACCGTAAGATGTACGTTGTAACATTACTTGATTCATAATAGCAGCACCATCCACTAACCATCCAATTGCTCCAATATCAGCCCATGTAAGAGTTGGGTAATTAAAAATAGAAGAGTATTTTGCTTTACCGGTGTGTAATGCGTTTAATAATTCATCACGACTGATGCCTAAAGTTTCAGCGGCAGTATATAAATATAATCCATGACCACCTTCGTCTTGTACTTTTGCTAAAAGAACTTTTTTAGCACGTAAGCTTGGGGCGCGGGTAATCCAATTACCTTCAGGTAACATTCCCACAATTTCAGAATGGGCATGTTGTGATATTTGGCGGATAAGATGTTTGCGGTAATTTTCCGGCATCCAATCTTTAGGTTCCACCATTTCGTTTTTAGCCAATTTGGCTTCAAAAACGTCTTCAAAATTCTTGTTTTCCATAGCTTTTTAAAAACTCGTGTACAATATACAAATTTAAGCCAAAATGAGGGTTAAAACAAGAGCGAAAAAAAGTGAATTTCGGGCTATTTCAGTAGATGGCCGTAAATACTTTCAAACGAATGACCGCAGGATTCCGGCGATATTAATTCGTTATGCTGACTACGGGTAAGATTTATGTACTTATGAAAAGTTTTTTCGGAGCTGATTTGATCTAAAAACGCTGAATAATGCTCGTAATTGTTAAAAAAATCGCCAGATAAGAGATAGTGAAAAATATTGTAAGCGTTTTTGAAACTCTCGTACTCAATTTTAGACGAGGAGCCCATATGCGCAAAATTTACAACCTCTGGTGTGTAAAATAAACGAATGAATTTTTCGAGCAAAGCATAAGCGCCATCAATTTGTGCGTAAGCTTCACCTAAATGCTGTTCTATGGATTCTGGTGTGTTAAATCCTTTTGCAATGGCTTTACTTACAATATTTGCCGACTCAAAAGCAACATAAATACCACTTGAAAAAATGGGGTCGAGAAATGCGCCAGAATCACCAATCATGGCATAATTTTTTCCGAATTTTTTTTCGTTGTAATAAGAGTAATCACCAATCATCAAAACATCATGTTCTAATTTTGCATTTTTAAGAATTGGATTTAGAGCGATGGCTTCTTTTACTTCATTCAAATAAAGTTCGGTATGCCAATCTTCCGGATTTTTTTCGCAAATTTTTTTCTTTTTTTCTTTTACGTACGAATTATTAAGACTAACACCAATACTCAAATGATCGGGCCCGACAGGAATAACCCATAACCAACCTTGTTTTTCGCCACCTAAATAAATAATTTTTATCAAACCTTCATTTAAAGGCAAATCATAAGTGTTATTTAGCCAGTGACAAAAAAATGCGGTTCGGTCTAATCCTTTATAAACTTTTTTACTGTTGAATTTTTTAGCCAGAAAGCTACCTTGTCCGCTGCCGTCAATTAAAAATTTTCCTGTAAATGCATGTTTGTTTTTTTGCGCATCTTCAGTTTCAACTTTAACTAAATTATCGGGAGCGTCAAGAATTACATTTTTAACATGATGTTCTTCTAACACAGTTGCACCATGTTTTTCCGAATTCCTTAAAAGTGCATTATCAAATGGAGCGCGTAAACTATGAAAAGACATGTGGCTCTCGTCCTCAATTACATTTTTGAAACACCAAATAGATTGTTGTTTTCCTGTATTGTCAACAAAATTAACTCCGGGTTTTAAAGTGGCGAATTTTTTTATTTCATCGAGCGCGCCTAGTTCTTTCATTTTATGATAGCAGAAAGGGATAAGTGATTCGCCAACATGATCACGTGGAAATTTTTCTTTTTCCAGAACTAAAACACTTAGGCCAAGTTTTCTTAAATAAGTTGCAGAAGAAGAACCTGCAGGACCACCACCAATAACTATAACATCATAAAGCATACAACTAAATTAAGGTTTTTCTACCCAATCGCCATGCTCTTTTATTAAATTAATGAGTTCATCAACAGCTGTTTCGCTGGTGACGTTTTTTTTAACCACTTCTTTGCCTTTATAGAGGGAGATTTTATCAGTACCAGTGCCAACGTAACCATAATCGGCATCGGCCATTTCCCCCGGACCATTTACAATACAACCCATAATACCAATTTTTATACCTTTTAGGTGATGTGTTCGTTCGCGAATTTTCTGAGTGGTTTCTTGTAAATCAAAAAGTGTTCGTCCACAGCTTGGACAAGAAATATATTCGGTTTTACTTATACGGGTTCTGGTTGCTTGTAAAATTCCGAAGGCGGTTGAGTTGCAGATTTGAACTGGAACACAATCTTTTTGTTTAATCCAGATGCCATCACCAAAACCATCTAACAATAATCCTCCAATATCTGTAGCACTGTATAATTGGAATTGTGATTCGTTTAAATTAGCGTAATTGCGTTTAATAATAATTGGAAGCAAACATTTTTTTAATTCCAGTTCAATTACCATGCGGCGAAGTTCGGGCATGGCGTGTTCGTTAAATGTGTCCAGAACTAAAACAACGTTTTTTCTTTATTAATTTTTTGAATAAATTCTTCTGTTAAAGAATTAATGTCAACAGCTACAAAATTTAATTCATCGGATTTTTCTTCAGCCTTGAAATATTCATCCTGACAAAACAAAGGATATGTTCTGTCTTTATCCTTATGATATTTCCAATTTTCTGAATTGTAAATTAAACCTAATGTGCCGGGAATTTCAAAATCAATAATATTATCTCCTAAATAAATATAATCCACAGCCATATCTGTGAGATTCCATTTATCTGTAGGAACAGAATACATATAACCAACGCCAAATAAAGAAGCGGCCGTTACTCCTTCTTTCATAGAGTAATCTGCAATAACACGCGGTACATTGTGATGGCCAAGATTTATAACTTCATTTGTTTTACGACGCGAATATTCAAAAGGGGAGTAGGTAAGTGTGGATTTTATTTCAGGAATTGCTTTGTGAGAATTTCTTTTAGTGTATCTATCTGCTAAAATTTTTGCAACCGGAATTTCGTATTCAGGTTCTTCAGTCAACGAAACGCGAATGGTGTCTCCTAGTCCATCTTCCAATAAAGTTCCAATACCAACAGCTGATTTAATTCTCCCATCTTCACCATCACCTGCTTCTGTAACTCCTAAATGTAAAGGATAATTTCTGTTACTCTCTATCATTTTCGCCACCAATAAACGGTAAGCTTGAACCATTACTTGCGTATTGCTTGCTTTCATTGAAATAACAATGTTGTGATAATTATTTTCTTCACAAATGCGTAAAAATTCAAAAGCACTCTAAACCATTCCTAAAGGAGTATCTCCGTATCGACTTAAAATACGATCGCTCAACGAACCATGATTCGTTCCAATTCGCATTGCAGTTCCATACTCTTTACAAATTTTTACTAATGGCGTAAAACGAGTTCTTATTCTTTCTAATTCTGCTTCGTAACCTGAATCCGTATAATCAATTGTCTCAAATTTTTTCTTGTCGGCATAATTCCCAGGATTCACGCGCACTTTTTCAATCACACGCGCAGCCCATTCGGCGGCGTTAGGTGTAAAATGTATATCCGCACAAATAGGCGTGTTATAACCTCTTGCTTTTAATTCTTTTTTTATGACTTCTAAATTCTTTGCTTCGTTTAAACTTGGAGCAGTAATACGAACTAATTCGCAACCTGCATCAATCATTCTGATACTTTGTTCAACCGTTGCTTTTGTATCCATGGTATCTGTTGTAGTCATACTTTGAATACGGATAGGATGACGCGCGCCCATTAACAAATCGCCAATTTTAACTTCGCGCGTTAAAAAGCGTTTGTATTCGGTTAAGCTTTTGCAATATGGAAGAATGTCAGACATTTACTAATACAAAAGTACGAGAGTTTATTGGGGAATAAAAATTACTTTATCTCAATTTCGTCAATAAAAATAAAGGCATCGCCTCCAACACCTTGATGTCCTTGAGGTAACGGGCCGAAATTTTTAGCTACAATTTTAACGTAACGGGCTTTTGTTGGTTTATCTAAAATACCATCAAACTTTTTCAAAAGCACATCGTAATTATCGGCCGCCACCGGATTTAATATTTTCTTTACGGATTTAAATTTTTTCCCATCATTGGAAATTAAATATTCTATTTCGGTTGGAAATAGTATCCATGAGCGGGAGTCTTGTAAATAATTACTGTTAATAGAATTAATTTCTTTTGAAACGCCCATATCAACAATACAATTAAAATCTTGGGATTGATAGCCTTGCCACTCTCCCTTTCGCCAGTTGGTTGTTCCGTAAACACCGTCAATAATACCTTCATCACCACCAGCACTGTATTGTCTGTTGTATTTACAATTTAATTTAATTTTGTAATTATTTGGAGCTTTGAAGAAATAAGCCGTTGTTGTTTTACTACTATCGTTGGCCGAATAGATTTTTGCTTTTACAACACAAGTTGTGTCAATTGAAAACGGTTTAAAATACAGTGAAGATTTTTTAGTAGGTTCAGTTCCGTCAGTTGTGTATGCAATATTTACTGCGGGGGCAAAACCCGCCGAAATACTAATTTCCTGACTCCCTTTAAAAGACTTTGATTGACTTTGAATAACCGGCACCGGAACAATTAACTGTGTTGCGATTTTTGTATGCGGACGCAAGAATTTTCCCTTTCCGTATTTAGCACTGTCTTTTGTCGTCGCAAAACTATATACTAATTTGCCGCCTGCCATAATTTGATCATAAGCAATGGCTGAACGATATCTGATATTGGAATTTAAGCTTACACTAGTTACAACATTGCTTTCGTTGCCTAAACTTGTTTTTGGCGATTCTATTTCGAAGGTTTTGCCAGTCTCTAAATTGATTTTTATTTTATCGAATAACGGAGTGCTTAATGTGAATTCAGGATGGCCCGGACAAACCTGATACAATCCCATGGCGCTTAAAACATACCAAGCGCTCATTTGTCCGCAATCTTCATTACCAATTAATCCATCGGGAGAATTTTTGTAAAACGCATTTAAAATTTGATGAACTTTCTGTGTGGTTTTTTCGGGCTTCCCAACATAATTATACAAATAAGCCATGTGATGACTTGGTTCGTTACCATGTGCGTATTGTCCGATTAGGCCCGTAATATCTGCTTGATCACGCCCGGTAGTTTTGCTGGAAGTAGAAAACAAATCATCTAGTTTTTTTTCGAAACCCGCATCACCACCGTGAAGTTTAATTAAACCATCAATGTCGTGTGGAACAAAAAAAGAATATTGCCAACTATTTGCCTCAGTAAAGTGGTTATTTACTTCGCTGGCATCAAATGGTGACAACCAATTTCCGTTTTTTCTGGGACGCATGAAGCCTGTTGTTTGATCAAATAAATTTTTATAAGACTGCGCCCTTTTTAAATAGTAGTTGTGTTCTTTCGGGAGATTTAGTTTTTGCGCCATTTGAGCAATACACCAATCATCATAAGCATATTCTAAAGTTTTCGAAACACTTTCGTGTTCATCATCAATTTGTAAATAGCCATTTTGAGAATAAGCAGGCGCGCCAAATTCTGAATGATTGGCTGCGGCTTTCATAGCTTCGTACATCACTAAACTGTCGTATCCTTTAATGTTTTTTGTAAATGCATCAGCAATAACAGAGACCGAGTGATAACCAATCATACATTCTGTTTCATTAGATGAAAGTTCCCATACAGGTAATCGTCTTCCGTAGGCGTATTGAAACATAAATGTATTTATAAAGTCATTCGTTCGTTTTCTGTCTATAATTGTAAACAGCGGATGCAATGCCCTAAAAGTATCCCATAAAGAAAACACCGTGTAATAAGTAAAATCTTTTGCATCGTGAATGCGGTTGTCGCGACCACGATAGCGATTATCAATATCCATAAAAGTACTTGGGTGTGTCATGCAATGATAAAGGGCTGTATAGAAAATGGCGAGTTTATCTTTATCATTACTCTGCACTTCAATTTTCGATAATTCCTTATTCCAACTTTGTTCTGCATCCTTTTTGTATTTTTCAAATTCCCAGTGAGGGGCTTCAGTATTCATGTTTAATAGTGCGCCATCTGTATCAACTCCTGATAAGGCAACTTTTACCATTAGAGGTTTTCCATCACGAATGTCAAATTCAAAGTAAGCGCCTTCTGCTTTTTCTTTGGTCTTTAGATCCAAAGCCGATTTAAATTTCTTTTTAGAAGCATATTCCATTTTGGTAAATGGTTTAGAAAATCGGATGATGAAATAAACATGCTGCTCTTTTGCCCAAGCCTCACTTATTCTAAATCCGGAAATAGTTACGCTATCTAAAACACGAATATTACTTAAAATAGTTTTGTCGCGGTGAAGTAAATCTAAAATAATATTTGCTTTTTCTGCTTTTGGAAATGTATATCTGTGAATCCCTGTTCGTAGTGTTGCGGTGAGTTCAGCTTTTATTTTATCATCTTCCAACATCACTTCATAAAATCCGACACTTGCTTTTTCTTTTAAGTGAGAGAATTTAGAAGCGTAAGTTTTATTTTCAACACTTGGTGTACCAAGCATTGGCATTATTAAAACGTCGCCATAATCACTAACTCCGGTACCACTTAAATGGGTGTGCGAAAAACCATAAATAATACTATCGCTATAATGGTAACCGCTGCAGCCATCCCAACTCCCATCAATTCTTGTATCTGGACTTAACTGCACCATTCCAAATGGCAGCGTTGCCCCGGGAAATGTGTGACCATGACCTCCGGTACCAATGAATGGGTTTACGTGTTTTGCATAATCAGTTTGTGCATTTAACTTTTGCCAAGAAAAGAATGAAGTTAAAATAAGAGTGATTATAACAAGGGAGTGTTTCATAATTTCTATCTGTAAATTTAATGATTTATATCGTTTAGCGACATAAACTTAATTTCTTCGGCTTTTGTTACTTTGCCTTTTAACTTTATTTGGTATTCTCTGCCGGGCTCTAGGTCGAAATAATTGTTTTCGTACTCAGTTTTTTCGGTGTACATATAGAAGTTTTTAACTAGAACATCAGATTGTATTTTAAGAATTCCTTGATCTGAAAAGTAGTTTAAATTTATTTTAGGTGTGGTAAGCTTTAAATTTTTAGGTGATGTGAAATAGAATAAATTCTCAGCATTAATTTTTTCGTCATTACTCTTCAATTTGCAACTCAAATATATTTTTCCAGGATTAAAATTTGGAATTTCAGTTTCTTTTAAAGTGTAACAAACCGAAGCACTATTAGAAATTACTTTCAAATCAATTTTTTGTTTAGAATTTCAGTTCCTGAAAAATCTTTTATGGACAAAGTTAATCTGCCATCGAACGTAAAATAATTATCGTTAACAACGTGAATTTTGTATTCGGCACCTGATTTTTTTATGACAACGGCAATATTAGCGTACAAATCTTTTAAATGATATAAAAATGCTTTTGGTTGATTTTGAAAATCAATAGCGCTCCAAGATGTAACGGGCCAGCAATCGTTTAGTTGCCAAAACAAAGTTCCCATGCAATAAGGTTTAGCAATTCTGTGCGATTCAATAGCAGTTTTCATGCTTTGCGCTTGTACTAATTGTGAAACATAGATAAATTTTTCGAAATCTTTCGGAACAACATAATCCCGTTCCATATAATTCGTTATGGTTTGATAACCAGTTGGATGTTTCTGATGATTTTTTACTGCTGCAGAATTAAAATTTAAATCAACCGAATCGCAAAAAGTTTTAAATGTAGATAATGAAGGCATACTCTGAAAGCCGTACTCACTAATGAATCGCCCTACTTTTTTCTCATACATTTCAAAAGGTTCATTGCCCCACCAAACACCCCAATAATGCGAATCACCCTGTAGCAAACTTTCTTTTCGTCCCCAACCAATAGAAGGCGATGAAGGCCAATATGTATTATGAAAATCATTTTGTTTTACAATTTCGGGAAGTGTTTTTTGAAACAGATTTTCGTAATCTTTCCAAATTTTAGCAGAATCTTTTTTTGAGTAGTTGTATTGTTTTTGCCAGCCCCAATTGTACCATCCTTCACTTATTTCATTATTGCCGCACCATAAAGCAATGCAAGGATGATTGCGTAATTTTTTTACCTGTTCAGTTGCTTCTTGTTTTACATTTTCAATAAAAGACTTATCGCCGGGATACATAGCACAAGCAAACATAAAATCTTGCCACACTAAAATGCCGGCACGGTCGCAATCTTTATAAAATTCTTCATCCGCATAAACGCCACCGCCCCAAACACGGAGCATATTCATATTCGACTCTTTTGCCATGGTTATTATTTCTCTGTAATTACTTGAACTTACATTGGGCAAAAAACTATGTTGCGGAATATAATTTGCCCCTTTCATAAAAACAGGAACATCATTTAATTTAAAGTAAAACGACGACCCAACAGAATCTTTATCTTGAACTAATTCGATGGTGCGAATTCCAAACTGAACTGATTCTTGCGTAATTAAGCTGTCATCATTTACAATTTTAAACGCTGCTGAATAGAGAGAAGACCTTCGTTTACCCATATTGTTACACCACCATAAATTAGGGTTGGGAATACTTGCACTGATAGTTACTGTGTTTACACCAGGCTTTAAACTTACAAGCTGGGTTTTAATTCTGGATTGCTCGCGATTTCTTCCTTTGCTTGAAATATTATATCTGATATCGTAGTAACCTTCTTTATCGCATAGGATCTCAAAAATAAAATCAGTTTTAGCTACTGTGTCTTTAATCTCTTTTGTATGTGCGTAAATAGATTCAATTTTTAATTTATTCCACGTTATTAGTTTTATGGGTTTGTAAATTCCGCAAGTCACTAAACGTGGTCCCCAGTCCCAACCATATTGGTATTGTGCTTTGCGCGTGAATATTTTTTCCTCACCGGGTAAAGTGTAGGATAATTTAGAAGCTTGTGCTTTCCCTTTTTTAACGGCAGACTCGAAAACAATCAATAAAGTATTATTTCCTTCTTTAACCTCTTTCTTAACATTCACTAACCAAGAACGAAACATATTATTGGTTTCAAGAATAAGTTTTTTGTTAAGATAAATTTTAGCGTAGGTATCCAGACCTTCGAATTTAAGTTCGATGTTGTTTTGTGAAATTGTTTTTTTATCGCAAGTAAATTCCGATTTGTATTCCCAATCTTCATTTTCTATCCATTGTACTTTTTCTCATTATCAGAAAAGAAAGGATCTGGAATTAATTTATTGGCGAATAAATCTGTATGAACAGTACCAGGTACTGAAGCGAGATGCCAGGTGTCAGTTCCTTTTTGTCGGAATTCCCATTTGGGATTTAAAACGAGTTCAGTGTTTTGTGAATACATGAAAACGCAATTGAAAAGAAAACAGATATATAAAATTAACTTTTTCAAAAGGCAGAGATCAATTTTTTGATTTCGACTTCATCAGCGATTTCACCGGTGTTTGTAATAGCGGCCGAATGGAACTCAGCACCGCCTGTCGTTTTTATTATTTCTGAAATATTAGAAGAGCGAATTCCGCCACCAGGCATTATTATAATTCTTCCCTTAGATTTTTTAATTAATTGAGAAAGTAGGACTGAACCTTCAATTGCTGTTTTTTGTTTTCCGGAACTTAGAATCCTTAAAAAATCACATTCAATAATTTCTTCTAAAGCCGACTCAGAGTTTTCAATTTCATCAAAAGCCCTGTGAAATGTAGATGACATCGGTTTTGCTAGTTCAACTAACTCTTTACAACGGACAACATCTATTTTATTTTCTTTAGTCAGAATGCCAAACACAACACCGTTACAGTTTTTTTCTTTACAAAAAACAATTTGCTTTTTCATTAGTTCGAATTCAGAATCTGAATAAACAAAATTTCCTTCACGAGGACGAATCATAACAAATAGATCAATACGAATTTGTTTACGGACTTCAATAATTAATTTTTCGGAAGGGGTAATTCCGCCTACAGAATAATTTTTGCAAAGTTCTATTCTGTTAGCGCCTGTTTTTTGCGCAATTAAGCAAGATTCTAAATTAAAACAGGCTATTTCAAGAAGCATTTACTTTAAAAAATAATCAGCATCAAATAATTTATTTCCGGTGTTATCGTTAAGCGCATAATTAAAACCTTTTTGTAAAGCGTAAGCGCCGTGTTCACCTTTTTTGTTTATAGCAAGGAAACCAACTTGTACATCTCTATAATTTGGATTTTTAGAAACTAAGCGATCAACTGCTTTTTTACAAGCCTCAGCCGGAGAGGCTCCTTGTCGCATTAATTCAACAACTAAATAAGAACCGCAAATACGTAAAACAGTTTCGCCTAATCCTGTAGCACAAGCCGCACCAACTTCATTGTCGACATACATTCCGGCACCAATAATTGGAGAATCCCCAACGCGACCGTTCATTTTATAAGCTAATCCGCTTGTGGTGCATGAGCCTGATAGATTTCCGTGGGCATCTAAGGCAACCATGCCTATGGTATCGTGATTTTCAATGTTAACAACCGGTTTGTATTTACTCGTTTTCAGCCATTCTCTATAAGCTTTTTCTGCACCAGCACTTAATTTCTTTGGTTCTAATTTAAATCCGTTGTCTAATGCAAATTTTTGCGCGCCACTTCCAACAATTAAAACGTGAGGTGTTTTTTCCATCACTAATCTTGCTACTGCAACTGGATGTTTTATTCTTTGTAAAAATGCAACGCCGCCGCATCTTCCTTTTTCATCCATGATGCAAGCATCCAAAGTTACATTACCATCACGATCAGGTAGACCACCTAAACCAACACTTAAATTTGAGAAATCCGCTTCAGTAACCATCACTCCTTTTTCAACTGCATCTAATGCTGTTCCGTTGGCGGATAAAACTTTCCAGGCTCCGTCATTTGCAGCTAAACCATGGTTCCAAGTTGAAATGACAACGGGTTTTCTTACCTCACCATCGGTATTTGATTTTTCTTCAACTGAAATTGCTTTTCCAAATTTGGGCAAACTAGTTAAAGCTAATGCTGATAAAATTCCTGAGGTTTTTAAAAATTTCCGTCTTGATGCCATGTTATTTGGTTTTGGTAATAAAATGTTTGGCGTAATTAATTTGCCACATATCTAAAATAAATCTGTTTTGATTTAAACGCTTATAAAAATTATCGAAATTTTTATTTTCTGGTTTGGTCCATAATACTTCCGACAAAGCAATCATACGGGGCACGGCCATGTATTCAACTTGTTTCTCATTTAAAATATATTCTGTCCAAACATTACCTTGTGCGCCCATTATAAATTGCGCTTCTTGTTCGTTCAACACTTTTGGAGTTGGATTATAATTGTAAACCGAATCAACAGGATTAAATCCGCCAATTGCTAAAGGCTCGGTAGATTTATTTTTGGTTTGATAGTGATCGAAATAACAAGGTTTACCCGGACTCATTACCACTTTATGTTTTTGTTTTGCGGCTGCAATTCCACCTTCTGTTCCGCGCCAACTCATTACCGCTGCATTAGGAGCAAGGCCGCCTTCTAAAATTTCATCCCAACCAATAATTTGTTTGCCTTTACTATTTAGAAATTTCTCGATGCGGGTGATGAAGTAACTTTGTAATTCGTGCTCGTCTTTTAATTTTTCTTTTTTAATTAAGTTCTGACAGTGCGCGCAAGTTTTCCATCTGGTTTTTGGACATTCATCTCCGCCGATGTGAATATATTTTCCCGGAAACAAATCCATCACTTCTGTTAATAAATCTTGTAAAAATTGAAAGGTTGAATCTTTTGTGCAATACACATCATCAAACACGCCCCAGCCTTTTGCTACTTCTTGTTTTTGTCCGGTGCAAGATAACCAGGGATATGCAGCGATTGCCGCTAATGAATGTCCGGGCATTTCTATTTCAGGAACAATAGTAATGTGTCGGGCAGTTGCATAGGCTACAACATCTTTAATTTCTTCCTGTGTATAAAACCCTCCGTAGCGAATCGTGTCGTATTTTTTGTCTTTATATGAACCAACCATCGTTCCGCTTCTCCAAGCACCAACAGAAGTTAGTTTAGGATATTTTTTTATTTCGATACGCCAACCTTGATCTTCTGTTAAATGCCAATGAAAAACATTCATCTTGTAAGCAGCAATTAAATCGATGTAACGTTTTACAAACGAAACAGGGAAGAAGTGACGACAAACATCTAGATGCATTCCTCTCCATTCGTAACGCGGATTATCTTTGATGTAAACACAAGGAACCTCAAACGATTTTTCAGGAGCGACTTTCAAAGATTTTATTTGTTGTGCCGGCATTAGTTGCACTAAAGATTGTAAAGCGTAAAATGCTCCTGATCCATTTCCTTCAGCAATAATTTTTATACGCGCTTTATTTATGTCAAGATGATAATTCTCTTTAAAGCCAGCTTCAAAATCAGGATATTCAAATTGAATGAAGTTCCCGATTTTAGATTCGTTTGGAATTGTTTCTAAACGGAAACCATAATTTTTCTCCAGATAGTCATTAAACCAAGTAATGTCATTTGTAAAACTTTCAGACCCACGCACTACAATTTTAGTAGTTGGAGAGATAGTAAAGTTTCCTTCTTTTAAAGTGACCTCAGTAGGTTGTGGAATAATTGGTAAAGTATTAAGTTGCGCAAACGAACCTGCGAACAAAAATAAAAACAGAATGAAACAGAATCTTTTAGTCATTAATTAAAACTTAGTGAGGTAATTTTTCTCTTAATATGCCATAAACGTAAGTGCCAAATACGGCGCTTAATAGAACAACAATTACAATTGGTAAACCGGTTCCAATAAGAGCGTATAATGGTCCCGGACAAGCGCCTGTCATAGCCCATCCAAAACCAAACATTAAACCACCAATTATATTTCCTTTCGAGAATTGTTTGTCTTCAATTTTAATTTCTTCTCCTAAAAATGTTTTCACTTTAAATTTCTTTATTAGAAAAATAGAAAGCATGCCGACAGCAATCGCCGAACAAATTGTGCCGTACATGTGAAAAGATTGGAAACGAAACATTTCCTGAATACGGAACCAGGAAACAACTTCTCCTTTAATTAGAATAATTCCGAAGATGGTGCCGAGTAGTAAAAATTTTATGTTCTTCATATTATAAAGTCATTATTAGTGGAAGAATAAACCAGGTCATTAATAAACCGCCTGCAAAAAAGCAGCAGGTGGCTATTAAGGAAGGTAATTGTAAATTAGAAATTCCCATAATGGAATGACCGGATGTGCAACCTCCTGCGTAACGTGTGCCAAAGCCAACAAAGAACCCGCCAACAATAATTAGTAAAAACCCTTTAATCGTTAACAAAGAAGAGAAATTAAAAACTTCGCTTGGCGTTAAACCGGAATAATCTGTAATGCCTAATTGATTCATGCTTTCAACTGCTGATTCAGATAAAGCAATTGGATTGGGATTTTTAAAAAGGCAACCGGCGATACATCCGCCGATAATCATTCCGCCTGCAAAAATTAAATTCCATTTTTCAGCTTTCCAATCATATTGAAAAAATTTAGTTTTTGTAGGAATGCACATGGCACAAAAATGACGCAGTGATGATGAAATACCAAAAGCTTTATTGCCGAACAATAGTAAGAGAGGAATCATTAATCCGATTAATGGGCCTGTAATGTACCACGGCCATGGTTGAGTTATAAAGTTCATAGTTTAGTCGTGTTGCTTATTGTCGGTTTTTCAGTTTTGTGTTCTGAAGATTGTTTGGGAATTTCTTTTTCCGGACTCGGTAATCCTGTAATATTTAGAACAAGTAGGACAACAATTATCAGAAGTAATACTACAATGGCTTTTACCAAACGTTGTATTATCTCAATATAATTTTCTTCGCTATTATGTTTAAATGCACTCATGTTTAGTGTGAAGCTTCACCAGCGTTATCGTAATCAATGCCATTCGCTTTTAAAATACCTTTTACTTTAAATGCATACCAGGCTAAAAACGCAAAACAAATTACAGGAATGATGTAGGATAAATGAATATTGGTTTTATCTGCTAATAATCCTTGCATTGGTGGAATAAAAGCACCGCCTAAAATCATCATAATTAAAAACGAAGAAGCTTGACTCGTATATTTTCCCAAACCAGCTGTTGCGAGCGAAAAAATATTTGGCCACATGATAGAACAAAATAAGCCGCCACTTAAAAAGGCATACACACTAATTGGTCCGGTTGTAAATAAACCAATTAACATAGCTATAGTTCCAAGCACTGAAAAAATAATTAAAGTAAGAGCGGGTTTTTGTTGCCCCATAAAAAATGCACCAATTAAAATGGCAACACAAATTGCATACATCACGAATTTAGAAGCATCAGCTCCGCTTAAATGATTCATGTAAAGAACTAAACATAATGCAACGAAAGGAACAATGATGGTCAAAATTATATTAGTAGGTTTTTTCATTTCGAAAGCGCCAATTGAACCTGTCCAACGGCCAATCATTAAACTTCCCCAATACAAAGAAATGAACGGACCGATTTCAGAATCCTGTAGTCCGCCAAAATCAGGAAGTTTCAATAACGAACCTAAATTACTTTGTATAGAAACCTCAACCCCAACATAAACGAAAATAGCCAGCATCCCTAATAAAACTTGCGGATAAGGTTTTGTTTCGAGGCGGTCTTCTTTTTTTATTTTTTTGTATTGTAATAAAAGAATGACGGTGATAACGCCGAGGAATAATGCAAATAGTATTAAGAATAAAAACTGACTTTGATTTGTTGCCACAACATCTAAGGCAAAATAAACAAACACTGAAATTAAGAAGACTAAAGTGCCAATGATAAAGAACAAAGGCGCTTTTAAAATTTTCATGTTGCTGTCGTTTTCTTCAATGGTTAATTTTGGAATTTGCGTAAAATTCAAAATGACAGCAGCCATAGCAAATGCAATACCTAGTATTACGTACAAAATATTTATAGAGGTGATTGAAGCTGATTCTTTGTCGGCACCACTTGCAATTGCTTTTCCAAATAAAACAAAACTTACGAGGATGGGACCGATAGTTGTTCCGAATGAATTTACGCTGCCGGCAAAATTTAAACGGTGAGAACCTTTAGCGGGATCACCGATATTTAATACTAAAGGATTGGCAGAAGTTTGCTGCAAAGAAAAGCCAAGTGCAATAATGAAAAATGCAACAAGTATAAAAGCGAAAGACCCCGAGTTAACAGCAGGAATCATACATATTGCACCAAGGATGGAAATTCCTAAACCATATACGATTGCTTTTTTGTAACCTATTTTATTAATGATATCACTATTTAACTGAAGTGAAAAAATATAAAGTAGAAGTGAACCAATAAAATAGGCGCCATAAAATGCGCTGTCGATTAGCTGCGATTGAAATTGTGTTAAACTGAAATGTGTTTTACAGAAGGGAATAAAAATTCCGTTGGAGGCCGCTAGAAAGCCCCAGAAGAAAAACACAGTGATGATTGCAACGAAAGGTGAATTACCGGATTTGGCCATGAATTAAATTTTATCTAAAGTATTATTTAAAAAAATTGAAACGCCTGTAAACTCGGGCATTTATTAACAATTTTCTCTTTACTAAATGTTTAGTTATTGGTTTGTAAGTAGGAGTTTTTCATTTTCTTTGTAATATGGAATTGCTAAGCCCTAAAAACTGGAAAGATTACGAATTAATTGATTGTGGTGATTTTGAAAAACTCGAACGTTTTGGAAAATACATTACTATTCGTCCTGAACCACAAGCCGTATGGCCAAAAATTTATTCGAATGCCGATTGGGAGAAACAAGCTAGCGTGAAGTTCATTCCTAAATCAAGTTCACAGGGAGATTGGAAGAAGTTGAAGCAAATGCCTGATCAGTGGACGATCAATTATGCTTTGTCAAAACAAAGTGAGTTAACGTTTCGTTTGGGTTTAACCGGATTTAAGCACGTAGGTGTTTTTCCGGAGCAAGCAGTGAATTGGGATGTGATTTATGATTACTTATCTGAACTCAACAAACCTAAATTTTTAAACTTATTTGCATACACCGGCGGAGCTTCTATTGCTGCTCGTGCGGCGGGAGCGGATGTTACCCACGTTGATAGTATTAAACAAGTGGTTACCTGGGCTAACGAAAATATGCAAAAGTCCAATCTCGATAATATCCGTTGGTTAGTAGATGATGCTTTGAAATTTGTGAAGAAAGAAATCCGCCGTGGTAATAAATACAATGGTATAATTTTAGATCCTCCTGCATTCGGTCACGGTCCAAATGGCGAAAAGTGGCAATTAGAGGATAATATTGCCGAGATGATGGATGGCGTTTTGCAGTTGTTAGATACTGAAAAACATTTATTGATTTTAAATGCTTACTCTTTAGGATTTTCAGCAATGGTGCCGGAAAACTTGTTGAATCCTTTCGCAAAAAAACACAAATCTGATTTAAGTGTTGGCGAATTGTTTTTAAACGCAAAAAGTGGTGTTAAACTTCCATTAGGTGTTTGGGGTAAATTAGAAAAGTAAATGAAATTTATTTACGCTTTCATATTCTGTGTTTTTATGCAAAGCTCTTTTGCGCAACTTACCTGTGAAAGTATTAAAGAATTAGGTGTAGTTTATAAGGGAACCACACATCGTAACGGCCGTACAAGACTTTTTCCTACAGATACTGCAATTCATAACAGAATGCAATTCTATAAATTTGAATTGCAGCTTGCGGAAAATTTGTCAGCTAACGACAAAGCAGAAATTGCTAAGTATAAAATTAAATTCAACCCTAACGATACGGTTATGATTTACGATTGGGATATTATGCATCAGGGAAAAATGGCTTACCATGGTAAGGCTATTGCTAAAGTTAAAATTGAATGTGCTGATAGTATGATAACCGTACAAAAGTATTTATTGAATAAAGAGACAATAAATTATGTACCGAATCGATTCAAAATCTTTAAAATAAACGAAAAGGATTTTATCATTAGCGACCGCAACCATTCTTACTTAAACATCAACATGTATTTTACGAAAGATTAATTTACAATTGTAATTTTCATTCTTATATTTTCTTTTGGTCGGTCGTTTTTGTCAGTTTTTACAGCGGCAATTTTATCAATAACATCTAAACCTTCAATAACTTCACCAAAAATAGTGTAGTTATTATCTAAATGTGGTGTGCCGCCAAGTGTTGCGTAAGTTTTTCGTTGTGTGGGCGACCAGGTGTAGTGTTTTGTTTTAGCGTATTCTGCTTTACTTACCTCATCGGTAAGTTGTTTCACTACAATTTTCAAACTGTCTTCTTTTCCTTGAGCAAACAATCGGGTGTAATACGATTTCAATTCGGGGCTTTTCCCGCCAAAGCCAACTAGATAATTTATTTTAGTGATGATTTCACGATTTACTCTGATTTCCGCTTTTTGCATGGCAAGTGAATCGTATTTTTTTCCCATCACAATATAAAACTGACAACCCGAAGATTCTTTTTTCGGATTAATGTCATCGCCCTCACGCGCAGCCGCTAAAACACCCTTTTGTGATAGATTTTTGGGTTAATTTCGGCCGGAATCCAATAACCAACGTCGCCATTCCCTAATAATATTGTATCATTTGCTCGTTTGCTGTCGGGGTCGCCACCTTGTATCATAAAGCTATTAATTACCCTATGAAAAAGGAGGCTGTCGTAGAAGCCTTGCCTTACCAGCTTTAGGAAGTTTTTCTTATGTAAAGGCGTCTCTTCGAACAACTTAATTTTAATATTGCCTAAAGAGGTACTTATTAAAATGGTCTCTTTGCTGTGGGTTTGAGCGCCACAAAAAGCCACCAAAAAGAGCATTAAAACACTAAAAACTAAGGCTTTACTATTTGTCATTTAAAACTTAATTTACTATATTTGCTTTAACGAATATCGTATTAAATTTTTAGAACAGATGAAATTAAGAGGATTTTTTATCGCAGTAGCAGCTCTAGGAGTTGGTTTTTTATGCATAACATCATGTAAAAAAAATACTGACTGTATTGCTAATATTATTTGTAACGACTCTACAGGTGTGGGTATGAGTGGCGCAACGGTATACTTATATGCTAATGTGAAAACACCACAACAAGGAACAATTACGGCTGATATTCGTGCAACAGGAGTTACAGATGGGTCAGGAAGAGTTTCTTTTACATTTAAATTACCTGCTATTTATGATGTAAAAGCTATAGGTACTGCGTCTATGACAGGTATCAGCATTATTAAACTAGAAGAAGGTAAAAGCGTAGAGAAAACAGTTGTAGTTCGCTAAGCCTCATCACTCGTACTTATAAACACAAAGCCTCGTAAAGGGGCTTTTTTTATGAATTAAACAAGACTTTTTTAACTGGGTGTTTATTAATTTCTTAATTTAAGCCCATAGCATAAATGAAACTGAACTCAATATTTAATATCCCTCGGCTCATTCTATTTGTAATTACAATTTTTGTTTTTACAGGTTGTTCTGAAAAGAATGATAAAATTCTTAACGAAGGAATTATTGAGTACGATGTAAATGCAGTAGATCAAAGTCACCCTTGGGCAGGAATGATTCCAACTACCGCTACTTTAAAATTTAAGGACGATAAGTTTGTGCTAGAGATGAGTACCATGGGCATGTTTACTACCATGTTTGTTTGCAATCAAAGCAATAAAACTCTGACTCAAATGGTAAAGTTCCTTGATATTAAACAAGCTTGTATCGAAAATGAAAAGGATATCCACGCAGAGAATCTGCAGTATAAAATCAAGTACGAAGAAACCAAAGACACGAAGGTAATTGCAGGTTATAAATGCAATAAGGTGAAGGTAACCATGGAGAAGGATCCCACTGTAGTTTTCGAAGCATACTACACTAAAGAAATGGGAGCCGAAAACGTAAATGCATTAAGTCCATACTTAGGAATTAAGGGCATGTTGATGCAATACCGTCTCAAAAAAATGGGACTTGAGTTAGAGTTTACTGCTAAAAATGTAAAAAAGGCCGAAATAGTTGATAATACTTTTGAAATACCTGCGTATTACAAAATTGTAAGCAAACAAGAGATAGAAAAAATCTTCCAACAGTTCTAAGCTGTTAAATCATTCGCACTAAAGGGTAATAAGGGAAAATATATTTGGCTTTGTGCTTAATATTTTTTTATTTTAAGCCTTTGTTTTACTATTGAATACCAAGCGCTTAATACTAAAAATAACCCAATTGCTTTTTGCATCCCTGATACTTTCAGGTTTTACATTTTGCAGTACCAGTAACGATAAAGTTATTGATGAAGGTGTTATTGAATACGATGCAAAAGTAGTAGACGAAAATCATCCATTAGCTGGTCTTGCTCCAAGCTCAGCCACTTTAAAATTTAAAAAAGATAAATTTATTATTGAAATGAGTACAATGGGCATGTTCAATACTATGTTCATTTGCGATCTTACTACTAAAACGCTTACCCAAATGGTAAAGTTTATGGATGTGAAACAAGCCTGCATTGAAACTGAAAAAGACATTCAAAAAGAAAACGACGCGTATAAAATTAAAATAGAGGAAACAACCGAAACAAAAGAAATAGCAGGTTATAAATGCACCAGAATAAAAGTAACAATGGTAAACGACCCTTCTGTTACTTTTGATGCTTATTATACAAAAGACATGGGTATGGAAGCGGTTAATGATTTAAGTCCTTACGCCGGAGTAAAAGGAATGTTAATGCAATACCGTTTACGGAAAATGGGACTGGAAATGCAATTTACTGCCAAGAGCGTTAAAAAGGCCGAGGTATCTGATAATAATTTTGAAGTGCCTGCTTACTTTAAAATTGTAAGTCAGGAAGAAATGAAGAAGTTTTTCGACGGTCTTCAGTAATTTAGGCCGTTGGTGTATTTTACATATTTTAACAGCATAAATACTGTACTTTGGCACAAGAATTGAACTACACTAATTATAAACCAAAACAACTAAAATGAAAAAGTTAATTACAGCAGTTGCCATTTTTATGTGTGCTTTTACATATGCACAAACAGAAGGCTCAATTACTTATTTAATGGCGATGGAAGGTGTGCCACCTGAACAAGCTGCCATGATGGGTGACATGGAAACAAAAATATTTTACAAGGATAAAAAATCATTAACCGAAATGAGCAGTATGATGATGTCGTACAAAACGCTTAATGATGAAAACGGTTCACTTATCTTAATGGATCAAATGGGAAATAAGTTTTTTACCAGAGTTAGCAAAGCTGAAATGGATAAAAACGCAGAAGTAAATAAAGACAAAGAACCAAAAATCGAATACCTGAACGAAACCAAATCAATTGCCGGATACGATTGTAAAAAAGCAATTGTAACTGCAACCGGAAAAGAAGGTGAAGTTAAAATGGATGTTTGGTATAGCGAAAAGGTACCTTACGTTTCACAAGGTGGTGGCGGAAGAAGAGGTGGAGAAATGTTTAAAGGCTTAAAAGGAATGCCAATGGAATTCACCATTAAACAAGGGCCGATGAATATTAAGATGACTGCTAAAGAAGTATCTTTTGATAAAGTACCTGATTCTAAATTTGTATTAACTACAGAAGGCTATACAGAAAAGAAAATGGACGAATTGAAAAAAGGCGGACAATAAAAAATTGCAATACAAAAAAAGCCGCGAGGGTTACCCTTGCGGCTTTTTTTATGCTTATAGTTTTTATGCTGAGACCCCTCCGAACCTGAATCCAAGTCCTTGTTGAACTTTTCCTTCTCCGATGCTTAAGTGTTTAACATCATCAAATGTAAGAGAACCTAATGCTTCAGGAGTTCGTTGTGCTGCTGGAACAGAAGCTAATCTTAAATTTTGTTTCATCACCACTTCACCAACTGCTTGTCTAACTGTACGTGCATTTCCAAAAAACTTATCACGCTTTTCGTGAAGCGTTACAAAATATTTATTTAAATGTTCTTTTGCTTCCGGCGCCATCGTTAAGCCTTCTTTTTTCAATAACACATCGGCAATGTGTAATAATTGCTCAGGAGCATAATCATAAAAATGAAACGTTTTATCGAAGCGTGATTTTAAACCGGGATTCATTTCAATAAACTTGTGCATATTGTCAGGATATCCCGCAACAATAACACCAAATTTTCCGCGCTGGTCTTCCATGCGTTTTAAAATAACTTCAATGGCTTCTTTTCCAAAATCATGTTGTCCGCCACCTTCAGCAAGTGCGTAAGCTTCATCAATAAATAAAATTCCGCCCATAGCAGCTTCTATTTTTTCCTGAGTTTTAATGGCAGTTTGTCCAACATAACCAGCAATTAATCCTTCACGATCAACTTCAACAATATGTCCACGCTCTAATAAACCTAAGGATTTATAAACTTTAGCAATGATACGCGCCAATGTTGTTTTTCCTGTTCCGGGATTTCCTGTAAATACGGAGTGAAGAGAAAATTTATTCACAACATCTTTGCCAATTTCATTATAAAACTTAATGAGTTTTACTAATTCGTTAAGATCATTTTTAATATTATCCATGCCGGTTAATTCATTTAATTCGGCAAGGGCTAATTGTAAATCTTTTTCGTTAACGTTGAGGTTTAATTTTTTCCGTTCGCCGGCCGAGAAAACTTGTTTGAAGTCGGCAAGAGTAATGATGGATAAATCTTCTTTTGTGATAGCTTCTAAATTACCCGATTTCATAATACGAACACCCATATTTTGTTTGGCTTCTTCTATAAGGCCATGAACAAAACGCGCGTTACCAAACGATTTATCACGTTTACGATAAGCATCAACTAATTGTTCTTTTAAATATGCATCTGCATCAGGAGCAAGAGTAACTTGTTTGTTAGCTGCAGCAAAAACGGCAATCTGATGTAGCTCCTCAGGCAAGTAATCTTCAAAATGGAAATACTCTGAGAATCTCGATTTTAATCCGGGATTACTTTCAATAAATGTTTCCATCTCTTTCGGATAACCTGCAACAATAATGGCAATATCGCCCGGACCATCACTCATTTCTTTCAATAAAATTTCAATTACTTCTTTACCGAAATCTTTACTGTCGTCGCCTGAACGTGAAAGTGAATAAGCTTCATCAATAAATAAAATTCCACCGCGAGCATCTTCAATTGCTTTTTTAACTTTCGGTGCAGTTTGTCCAATATACTCGCCAACTAAAACCGAACGGTCAACTTCTAATACATGTCCTTTACTGAGCAATCCCATTTTGTTATAGATTTTCCCTAACATTTTTACAATGGTAGTTTTTCCAGTTCCGGGATTTCCTGTAAATACAGAGTGAAGAGATACTTTCGTTTTATCATCAAATCCTTTTTCTTTACGAAGCGCATTAAATTTAAGATAAGTGATATTTTCGTTGATGCTCTTTTTTACATTCTCTAAACCAATTAGTGCTTTTACTTCATCTAATAATTCTTCCAGTGTTTTTTCGGGAGCTGTAGTTGTTGAAGTTGCAACAGAAGTATTAGAGGCGGCTGAAATAGTTTGTTGAATAGAAGTAATTAATTCCAATTCACCTTCTTCATCCACGTCTTTACATTGAAATGTAACACCACCAATTAATACATCCATGAAAACAATTTCAAGGGTGTATTGATCGTCTTTCCAAGAGCCGGCATTATTATGCCCCCACCCTAAATCAAATGTATAGGTGTAATCTTTTTTATTGCTGTCGGTATAACCTGTTTTACTTTGGTGTGCTTTGTGTTGTCCGGCATCATCAATATAATTTAAAAAGAATTCGTAATTAAAATCAACATTGGTATTGACTTTTATTTTTATTTCTGCCCAAACATATTGGGTGGTGGTTTTATTAAATGTTTTTAAATATTTACGGTGACGTTGTTGCCAACCATCTACATCGCCGGGATAAAGTTTTACATACTCTATACTGAAATAAGGGTTGCTGCTACTTGTAACCAAACCAACATCTTCAATAAAAAACTGCGATTCGCCAACGGTAACGCCGTCAATAATCGCCATCCATTTGTAAGTTCCCTTTTTCCAAAAAATACCAGGCGTGGCGTTTCCCCAGCCATCGCGTACGTAAGCGATGTTCTCGTCTTTATTCACTTTAAGTTCAGCTTCCAGTTCACAAATTTTTTCATTGTTACCGGGAATTACTTTTTCGCAACGTATAGTTACTTTAGTTTGCCAATCTTCTTCATCGAACAACTTGTTATATAAAGCAAGTTCACAACGTATATAAGTTGTTTCAGCTTTATCAAATACAGTACGGTAGCGTTTAGTTGAATTCGCCATCCATTCATCTGATGAATAAATAGAGAGACTTTTAAATTTAAAACGTTTTTCCATTTGCTAAATTATTGGTTTGCTATTTTTGAGAGTTGTTGTTGCCATTTCCAGGCCGAGAGCATCATTTCATCAATGTTGTATTTTGGTTCCCAATTAAGTTCTTGCTTTGCTAAAGTGTTATCGGCGTATATTGCTATTACATCCCCATCGCGTGGTGGACCAATTTCATAATTCAATTTTATACCTGATATTTTTTCGAAAGAGTTAATGGCCTCTAAAACTGTTACACCGGTTCCTGTACCTAAATTAAATAACGAAACATTATTTTTATTTCTATTTTCAATAACATACTGCAAGGCTTTAATATGAGCATTTGCAATATCCGTAACATGGATATAATCACGAATACAAGAACCGTCTCGCGTATTATACTTATTACCGTGAACATACATTTTAGGAATAATACCAACGGCTGTTCTGGTAATAATAGGTACCAAGCTTGTAGGAGGGCCAAGCGGTAATTCGCCAATTTGTGCGCTTGTATGTGCACCAACCGGATTGAAGTAACGCAATAAAACAGAATTAAATCCGGCAATGGTTTTTGTAAATGCCTCTACCATTTGTTCGCCTACCTGTTTAGTGTAAGCGTATGGCGATTCAGCTTTTTCAAGCGGACTGTTTTCTAGAACAGGTAAATCTTTAATGTTACCGTAAACAGAGCAAGAAGAAGAAAAAATGAAATTATTTATGTTTTTGGTTTTGCAAAAATCTAAAATGTTTACAAGGCTTTCAAAATTATTATGATAATAGAGTAGTGGATTCGCAACACTTTCTGGTACTGATTTAAAGGCAGCAAAATGAATAACACCTACAATATTAGTTAAAGAAGAAAGTTGTTTTTCTAAACTTGCCTTATCGCACAAATCAATATTAAAGTGTTGAATTTTTTTGCCGGTAATTTTTTCAATCCAATTATAAGCCTCTTTATTAGAATTCGAAAAATTATCAATGGAAACAATATTGTAATTAGTTTGCTGAAGTAACTCAACTATAGTATGTGAGCCAATATATCCGGCTCCTCCGGTAACGATAATGCTTTGTGTATTGTTCATTTCCCTTAAAAATAGCACTTTTACGGCAATGAGAATATAGTAAAATGAAGATTTAATAGAATTTTAACTCTCTGACTTTAAACTGCTTTGAAAAAACTAAGAATTAAGGTAGAGACCCTTCATAGCGTCGCCTATTTTAAAGGTGTTTAGGAAAAAATTAATGACGTTTCTGGCCAATTGAAGAAAAGTATTTTTTTCAATGTTTGTCCTTAATCTCTCATCCGTATTATCGTTTAGCGTACGGTTTACTTCATCTTTTCCACGGCTTTGGTTAAACCTCGATAAGCTAATAGCAGTAGTTGTTAAGAATATTCTTTTAAAGCCGTGTTTCAGCATTAAATTATTAAGTGTTTTTGGTGTGTAATAGGTTAAGTGTTCAGGATACTCAATTACATTCCATTTTTCTTTTAAAATTAAACGACTGATAGCATTAAAATTGGGAGTAGTAACATAAAAAACGCCCTCTTTGCGAAGAATTTTTTTCACAAAATCTATTTCCGGATTTGGAGTATTGATGTGTTCAATCACTTCAAAACTTGTTACTACATCAAACTGTAAATTGTAAAATTCGGGCGGTAATTTATCAGATTTAAATACAGTGATATTGTTTTTAGCACAGTAATCAATACACTCTTGTGCGTATTCGGTGCCATATACATTCCAACCTCTTTTTTTAGCGCATTCTAAAAATAAACCATTGCTACAACCAAGATCAATTAGATTATTAGTTTTGCGGTAAGGTTCAAATTTATCAAGTAATTCGTTGTATCTTTTTTCAGTAATCGGTGATAAACTTTGATAGCGTGGGTATCCTGTGTAATGAGCCGTTAATTCTTCTGCACTTGGATTTTTTTTACCGAAAATAAGACCGCAATCCCGGCATTTAACCAAAAAAGCCCTTGAATAAGCGGGCATTGTTTTAAGATGAGTTCCGTTACAAATTATGCAATTGCTCAGTTCCATTAAGATGCTATCGAATTATTTGTAAATTTACGATAATATATAACAAATTGGTTTTCTTGAAACCGGGTTTAATATAGTATCGCGCAACTATGAATGATTTTGTAGGTAGAGATTTGTGGGAATACGACCAAAAAGTTCGTATTGAGTGGCTCGATATTTTTGGGAGTTGTTCTGCCGCTATACTTATACTTTTTATTGCGATGTTGTATCAAAATAAAAAGCTAATAAAAAGACAAAGCCTACAAGCACTACTTGAATGGCTTAGCAGCTAAAATTTTTGGAACCTTTTTTTTCTGCTCCATTTATCTTTTTTATTACAAAGGTGGCGATACGATTGCCTACTTCGAATCGTCGATGGCAATGGCCAATTTATTTTATCAGAGCCCAACCAAATATTTAGAGGTAATGACCTCCGCTCCAAGTATAGAAATCCGTTCGTTGTTCACCGACAAAACAGGTTATCCTTATTCATATTTATTTTATGATTCTCATACGTTTATGGTAATTAAATTAACCAGTGTAATGACTATCCTAACAAGTAAAAGTTATTTTCTTACCTCTCTCTTAATTTCGAGTATTTCATATTATGGTGTTTGGAAACTGTTTCTAACTTTCAGACAATATGCACCAGCTATTGAAGGCAAATTAGCTTGGGCTATTTTATATTTTCCATCTCCTTTATTTTGGGCGGGAGGTGTTTCAAAAGACACCTACACTTTTATGGGTACTGCATTATTTGTGTATTGTGCCCATCAATTTTTTATTTTGAAGAAAAGGAAAGTTCTGATTATAGTTTTATTGTTGATGAGCTCGTGGCTTATTTTATCCATTAAGCCGTATATTTTTATGGTTTTATTTCCTGGGGGATTATTGTGGATTTTCTATGATAAACTCGAGAGGATTCGTAGTCCGTTTGTTTCTTTTGTTTTATTCCCTTTAATGATAGCTGTAATTAGCTTTGTTTCGTATTTTGTTTTAAGTAGTTTAGGCTCGAGCATGGATAGGTTTTCGTTTGATAAAGCTCTCGAAACCGCAGCTGTTACCAATAACGACTTAAAACAGGATTATTATGGCGGTTCCAGTTTTGATATTGGTGATTTTGATGGTAGTCCTGCTGGCGCAGCAAGATTATTTTTGCCGGCTGTAAATGCAGGTCTTTTCAGGCCATTTTTCATTGTTGAAGGGAGGAGTCCGGTACTACTTTTAGCTGGATTGGAGAATGCGTTTTTATTGTTTTTTACAATTTATGTATTGTATAAAATAAAGCCAAAAAACTTTTTTGGAATTATTTCTAAAAATCCCATTTTACTTTTTTGCGTCATATATTCTGTACTATTCGCTTTTATGATAGGTCTTACCACTTCAAATTTTGGAGCATTAGTTCGATTTAAAATTCCGTTGCTTCCTTTCTATGTTTCGGCCTTATTTCTGATTTATTACATTTCGGGACAAAAAGACAGGCGCCTTGTACTTGAAGATAAGGATAGTTAATGTTTAAAGCCTATTGATTTATCATTGAGTTTTTAATCTTTGTGACTATAATTTTTAAATATTATATTTGAGTTTTAAGAATGCACAGCACAAATTTAGAAGGCTCCCTAACCGATGATTCCAGTAACCAAAACATACCTCCCCCCAATAGAAGAATACCAAGCTTACTTAAAGCAAATGTGGAAAAAGGGATGGATTACCAATCACGGTGTTTGTGTTACTGAGCTTGAAAAAAAAACTCAAAACGTATTTAAAAGTTGATTATATGCAGTGCGTCTCTAATGGCACACTCGCTCTGCAGGTTGCTATAAAGGCACTAGATTTAAAGGGAGAAATTATTACCACACCTTTTTCTTATGTGGCGACAACGGATGCTATTATTTGGGAAAATTGTAAAGCAGTGTTTGTAGATATTGAAGAGGATTCTCTAACTATTGATCCAAAAAAAATTGAAGCGGCTATTACAAAAAAAACATCGGCTATTTTAGCTACGCATGTATATGGCAATCCGTGTGATGTAGAGGCTATTGCCCGTATTGCAAAAAAACATAAATTAAAAGTAATATACGATGCCGCTCATTCGTTCGGTGTAAAGTATAAAGGAAAATCCGTTTTTAATTATGGCGATATTAGTGTAGTTAGTTTTCACGCAACAAAACTTTTCCATACTATTGAGGGTGGCGCCATCTTCACAAAAAATAAAAACTTGATTTTAAAAATTCTTACTTAAGAAATTTCGGACATAACGGTCCGGAGAAGTTTTTTGGTGTTGGAATTAATGCAAAGATGTCGGAAGTAAATGCTGCAATGGGCTTATGTAATTTAACCAAAATGGACATTATTCTTAAAAGCAGAAAGGATGCAACCAATTGGTATTTCGAGAAGTTGAAAAAAGAAGAACACATTTCATTTCCGAAATTAAGAAAAGGAACAGATTACAATTACGCTTATTTTCCAATTATTTTTAAATCAGAATCGCAGTTACTTAAAGTAGTTGAGAGTCTTAAAAAGAAAGAGATTATTCCTCGCCGCTATTTTTATCCTTCGTTAAATACTTTAGGTTTTGCAAAAAAGCAGGCCATGCCTGTTTCCGAAAGTATTGCTTCCAGAGTTTTGTGTCTGCCTTTGTTTTATGGTATAACTAGAAATGAAGTTGATTTAATAGCCGGGATAATAAAAAAAGCACTTAAGTAAAGCAATTATACGGAAGCCATGAGTTTATAGTATGGCCTTAAATAATAGAATTAACCTTTCAAAAGAACTCGCCTATTCCATGAAGATATTTGTAACAAATCTAAAAACATCACCCGACCGAAGAACTCATATAATTAAAGAGTTTGAAGGAAAGGGATTGGATTTTTCATTTGTAGATTGTGTTATTGGAAAAGACTTAAGTGAGAAAGAATTACATGAGAAGTGCGACATGAAAAAAATAAATCATTTCAATAGAGAAGTTGAGTGGTTTACAAAAGGGGTTATTGGCTGTACACTTACAAATCAAAATACTTATCGTACAATAATTGAGAATAATTATGAAATGGCATTACTTCTTGAAGATGATACAATTTTGCCTGATAATTTGAAACAAATATTAACTGAAATTGAAAATAGCGCTAAACAAGGAGATGTTATTTTGTTATTCTATCTTACCTATACAACTTTAAAATTGAAGGCCCTTGCGAATCAAAATAATGAGAGACCTTTATTTTATGAACCTCTAAATCCGGAATGTATACACGGTGGTTCTGCGGTGGTTGTTACTCGGAAAGCGGCTGAAAACATGTTAAAGTATAACACTCCAATAAGAATGTCGCCAGATAGTTGGAAGGATTTTTATGAAGCTAATTGCATCGGAAGATTATTGTGTGTCCACCCAATGCCAATTAATACCGCAGACTTTGGAACTACAATGGGATATGTTAGGGATTCAGTTGTCCGTAAACTAATGATCTCAAATCCTTTCACAAGATTTGTATTAAAAATGAAACGGAAATTTTACCGCATCTCAAAGCAAAAAGTAGAGATCGTAAAATAGACTCTTCTAATAGTTGTAATTCCTGCTGCTTTAAACAAATTTTAATCTAGACCAATAATTTTACTAATTTTGAGTAAATGAATGTAATTAAAAGGATTTGTATTATTGGTACTGGAGGTTTTGGCAAAGAAACATTATGTTGTTTAATTGACGCTTTTGCCAATGAGAAAAGTAAGATAGAAGATTTAGCTTGTTTTATGGTAGATGACTTATATTATAAGGAATCTGAAATAATGGGTATTAAGGTAATTCGCAGATCTGAATTTGATGTTTCGATGTATAATGTAGTTGTTGCGGTTGGCGACCCAGTTGCCAGAAAAAAAATTGTTGAAAGTTTGCCTGCAGAAACAACTTACGCCACAATAATTCATCCGACGGTAATAAAATCTGAATGGGTTACAATTGGTGAGGGAAGTATCGTCACAGCAGGAGTTATTTTAACATGTAATATCAATGTAGGTAAGCATGCGCATTTAAATTTGAATTCAACTATTGGACATGATTGCCAAGTGGGTGATTACTTCACTACAGCACCAGCAGTAAATATTAGTGGAAATTGTGTTATTGGAAACTGTGTATACATTGGAACCAACGCATCTGTTAGAGAAAAAATTTCAATTTGCGATAATGTTATAATTGGAATGGGTAGTGTTGTTCTTAAAAGTATAGATGAAGTAGGTGTATTTGTTGGTAGTCCTTTAAGAAAGTTAGAATAAATAGCAGATTTAAATAAGGAATACCACCTTAAAATTTCTAAATTAACGTGATAGTTTAAAGATTGCATTAAGTTGGCATTCCTCAATTGGTCTTTTTGAAAAACTAGGTTATATTTGCATCAAGAGAAGAAATTAGCTACTCTGGATAAATGACTGAAAAAAGAACAATTTCAAAGAATATTACCCATACATTTATTGTTCAGATTCCTAATTACATCCTCACGCTTATAGCAGGGATATTAGTTACCCGCCAATTAGGCCCCGAAGGGAAGGGGGTTTTTACCTTAATGACAGCCAATATTCAATTACTGGTAATGTTTTTAGGATTGAATTTACCAGGTGCTATTCAGTTTTTCGTTGCCAATAAAAAAATTGAACCTACTCGTCTGTCAACAATTGGCCTTTTACTTTTATTAACTGGTTCGGCTCTAGTTTTTGTTTGTCTTTTTTTATGGCCAGATGCGCGGCAAACCCTTTTAGCGCCTAATTTCGACGGCTTGTTTTTTAAAGCCTATTTTTTTATTTCTTTTTTCATGGCAAATTTTAACGCTATGGTTATTGGATTTATTCAAGGAAGTTTTCATTTCAAAGAATTAAATCATCTTACTTTAATTAACAGCATTCTGAATTTTGTAATTTTTACTTCTCTGTATTATGCTTCACGTTACAATTATATTGAGGCCGGTTTACGTGAAGTGCTTGTTCTTAGCTTGTCTATAATTTTTATTAATGTGTTTGTCGCCTTTTTATTTTTTAGGAAAAGTTTGAAAACAAAATTATTTTCAAAATTCACTTCCGAGGATCTAGGTAATCTTACGGCTTTTTTGGTTCCGTCTTATGTTTCAATTCTGGTAAATTTTTTCAATTACCGTTTAACTATTTGGCAGGTTAATTATTATGAAGGAACAGAAAACTTAGGCTATTTTTCTTTAGCATTAAACTTTGCTCAAATGATGTTGTTAGTGACAGCAGCGATCAATACAGTATTGTTTCCATATTTTGCTGCTAAGGAAAATTGGCAAGATGCCGTTAAGGATTTTAGTTTTGTACTTAAAGTGAACGGTGCAGTAATGTTATGTGCATCTGTAGGGCTTTTACTTTTTTCCGGATTTTTAATACCATTATTTTATGGCGAAGTGTTTAATCCTTCAGTAACTGCTGTTAAAATTCTAGCGGTTGGAACTTTCTTTTGTTCTCAATCACAAGTGTTCGGCCATTTTCTTGGAGCTCGAAATAAGAATTGGGTGAATACATTAGTTTACCTGCTTGCATTAACTTGTGTTGCAGTTATGGGTCCTTTGCTTATTCCAATATACGGAATTGAAGGAGCGGCAATAGCAAGTTCAACATCCTATGTATTAATGTTTACAGTGTTCTGTATTTTCCTTAAAGTAAAATTTAAAGTAAGTTTACTGTCATTGGCAAAAGTAACAAAGTCGGATGTTGAACGTTTGAGAGGTATATTAAACCGATCTACAAAAAAACAGTCGCCAAACGCAGAAGAGTCTTAATAGATTTCGGAATACACCTTTTGTGCAATTTCAAAATTTCTGTATCGCTCGGCAATTGATCTTATTTTTTTCTTAATTCGTTTCCGTTGCTTGTATTAAGAAGTTCATCAATTTTTTCTACTGATTTTTTGTAAGTAGTTAGATTCAACTCTTCAAGAACACTTCCAATATTATTGGCTTCTATAATATCTGAATCATCTGAAATGTTTTTGTAATAACAATTGGCAAACCCATAGCCCAATATTCTCCATTCTTTATAGGGGTTGAAAATCTTCTCGAGGGAATTGGTTTCATTGGACAAAATGCAAAGTCAGCTAGCCCAATATATTCGGGAATCTGATGATGTGGCACAAATTTTTTGATAATATGTTTCGGCAATAAGTTCACTTGTTTTAAATAACTTTCAATCTCTTCATCGGAGTGACTTGTTAAAAGCAGAATTTGAAATTTATCACCCCAAAAATCGGCTGCTACTTTAAAGAAATCGAAGGTCTCTTTTTCTAAATATAATCCGCCGAATTTTCCTGCATACACACAAGTGATTTTATCTTTTAGATGAAACTCTTCAATTAATTTTGGATTTTTAATTTTATCAATTGAAAACAAATCAAGATTAGTGCAAGCCGGTTTAGTGAAATATCTTTTTTTTGTAATGCCGTATAAGTTTTTAGAATATTCAATCATGCCTTCACAGGCACAAATAACCTCTGCAGCTCTTTTTAATTGAAGTTTTTCAAGCTTAAACAATATTTTATAGGCTAAGCTGTTTTTTCCCCAAGTGCCGCTTTCTAACATTGGTACAGCATGGGGCTCAAAGCTATCAATTATTAATTTTCTTCCGGTAAGTATGGATAGTAAATATCCAATTGCTCCGGCAGGCGTACACCATGTATGGATAGTCGTTATTTTTTCTTTACGAATTAAGCGAATTAATTTTAGCAGAATACCCATCCACATAACCAACCCGCCAAAACCGAAATCTTTGTAACGAAAGGAGATGTTCTCTATTTTAGAATCGGTTTTCTTTTCCTGCTTAGAATCTTTGTCTAACGTAACAAGGAAAATTTTACTATCCGGTGTAATAATAGTAGAGATGATATTTAAATAGGGCAGAGTATAGGTTTGAATGAGAGCGTCATTATAACTCCAGTACGTAATTACAAGTATTTTCTCTTTAATTTTTTGCACTGAATAGCTTTTTAATAAATTTAAATACGTTAGGCGGATAGTTCAATATGCTTAAAAAAATAAATTTTGATCCTCTTATTTTATTATTCCCGTTCTTCCACCAACTTCCTGCAAGAATTGAATAGAGATTGGAGAAACATTTTTTCTTAAAAAAGTAAGAAGGAAACAAATTATTGTCTTCAGCTTTTTTATAAACAGCAATATGATCTTTCTCCATTACAGCAATATTTCTACTCATGCTATTGACAAGTATTCTGTAATTACATAACGGCTGGGGTATTCTTTTCCCATTGTATTTTGAAATAAGATAAAAGCAAAAATCCTGATCAGCTGCTGTAGAAAAATTTGAATCAAATTTCAGACCGTCAACCGTGCATTCTCTTTTCAAAACTAAATTACTACAGGATGTTGGAATTACATCCCTATCCCACAAAAGACTATGTTTTAACATATCTTTATCAGTTCCTTGAAGAGGAGCATTAATGCTTTCAGAACGCTCATTAATAAGTTCCATATCAGAAAACACAAAATCTAGTGTATTTTTTCTTAGCACATTTAATTTTTCTTCTAGATTTGTTTTTTTCCAAGTATCATCGGCATCTAAGAAAGCAATGTACTTCGCTTCAGATAATTTAATACCGTTGTTTCTTGCTGCCGAAACTCCTGAATTAGACTGGCGATGATATTTTATCCGAGTGTCATTTAGAAACGATTTTACTTTTGAAGGTGAAGAGTCTGTTGAGCCGTCGTCGATAATTATCAATTCCCAATTTGTAAACGATTGATTAATGACAGATTGTATAGTTTCTGCAATATACTTTTCGGTATTGTATAATGGGATAATAACAGAAACTTCTGCGTTCATATTAACTTTAACTCCTTTGCAATTTTTTCATTACAAATTAAAAAATTCCAATAATCACTTTTAGTAATTGTATCTACTCTTCTAATGCTGTTGTTTTTGTCATCGATATTAAAATAAAGATAACCTATATTATTAAATATTCCATTAAGTTTTTCAGCTATATCCTTATTCAGAACTTCAATCAAGAAGGTAGGTTTAAATTCTTTAAGATAGTTTCCCATGCCATTCAACACTTCCGCTTCATGAGTCTCAACATCCATTTTAATAAGGTCAATGGATGTGATTTTATTGTTTTCAATGAAAGTAGATAATTGCATAACATCAATCTCAATTTCATCTACATTTTTTTGTTTAAGTGTGTTTTTATTTACGGTTACGGAGTAGGCGAATTGACTGCCTTGAGGTAAATAAACCTTCGCTTTTCCATTGTAATCAGATAGTGCAAAGAGATGATTTTTTATATCGTAAGAGTTAATTGAAGTGTTTTTGCTTAGTATTTTGAACACTCCTGGAAGCGGTTCAAAACAATGAACTTCGTTAGCCGGATTTAGACATTTTGCAACTAAACCATATAAACCTGTATTGGCACCGATATCAAATACCACCTTGCCTTTGCCTTTTACCAACTCAAGCCATAGTGCCATCGATTTTTTTTCCCAACCATTGTAAAGTCCATTCCAAAATATATCGTTTTCCTCTATGGTTCCTGGATGATATACTTTAAACTTATGAACCGAATCAATTTTTACTGTAAATACCCCTTTAAAATGGAGATGCTTATAAACTGCGTGTGGCGGTTTATAGAATAGTTTCAAAACTGAGAACACATTCTTTTTGAAAGGAATTGTGTCATATATTTTTTTGAAAAGCGTTTTCATTAATCTAAGAGTTTAATGTTTTTTCTTTTTCTGAAATGGTTAATGTTAACTGGTTGATAATGCTTCTTTGTACCATGAAGTGTATGAAGACCACATTTTTTCAAAGTCATACATTTGCATAGCGGTTAGTTTTCCTTTTTCTCCAATTTTGGCTTTATCATTTTGTAGTAAAAAATCAATTCCATCTGTAAATCCTTTTACGTCATTATACTCTACCAAATAGCCGTTCTCCTTATGTTTTATGGCATCTAAAGCAGCGCCGGTTTTAGTTGAGAGAACAGGAACTGCATTCAACATAGCCTCTGCAATTACAAAACCAAACGGTTCGTATCGGGCGGCGTGTAGGTAAATATCCATTATGCCATAGGTTGAGGGTATTCTATCTCTGTCAACCCATCCGGTTAAAATAATATTTTTCGATATCCCTTTCTCTGCTGCAATGTTTTCAATTTTAGATTTTAAATCTCCTTGCCCGATAAACAAAAAAACAACATTGGGATAATGCTTTACAATTCGTTCTGCTACTTCGAGAATGATCTCGTGTCCTTTCCAGTCAATTAAACGTGCAATGGTGCCAATTACTATTTTATCGTTTAAGCCGTATTGATGGATAAGTTCTTTTTTAATGGTTTCATTTACTTTCGAGAGTTTATCTAAATGAATGCCGTGATGTATAAGGCTTACTTTTTGAGACTCTGCTTTTTCTTTTTCTAAAATAAATTGTTTACACTCTCCTGATACAGCAATAATGTGGGTTGCCAGAGAATTATTTAATCTGTCAAATTTCACGATGCCGGGGGCGTAGAGCCAGTGAAAATAGGTGTCTTGTTTAGTAACAAATCTTAATTTGACCCCAGTGAGCTTAGCAGCTATTAAAGCAGGAAGCGTATCGTCGAAAAGATGAGAATGTACAATGTCCGGTTTAAGTTTTTTAAACAAACTGCGTAATTTAAAAATGGCGCTAAGCATCGACGTTTTTCTTTTGTGATGGTCAAATCGTACCCAAAAACACTCCGAATTAAATTTTTTCATTTGCTCAACCATTTCCGGTTTTGTGGCAAACAGACTTATGAATGTAAATTTGAACTCGTTGCTTTGCATAGCTTTTTCGGCAAACCACAAAAAATATGGAACAGAGTCGCTGTTTGCCATAATAAAAACAATATGTTTGTTATTTTTTTCCAATTTAGACTTTACTTTTTTGTTTCAAGTTCAACAGTGTTTATAAAAGCTTCTATTTTTTTTAAATGATTTGTGTATAGAAAAAGTTTCGCAAAATTAACTCTCTCAGCTACTAATTTATCATTTTCCCCATTATTTACATAATTGGATATTCCGGAAATCATCTCTTCCGAATTATTTTTTAAATACATCAAATCTCCTGTTTGAAGATAGGCTTTAAAAACGGACTGAACACAGGTTTGCCTTGAGCGAGATAGGTTAGTGTTTTGTGGTGTGAAATATCGTTACCGGGATGCCTCATATCCATTGGTGAAATACAAAAGCTGCTCAATTTTATGTAGTACTTAAGTTCTTTATAAGGCTTCTTGCCCAGACAAATTATATTTTTTGTTTCGCCGTTAAAAAGAAAATAAAACGGGTGCTTGGCACCAATATTTATGGGGCCTATAAAAATAAAGTTAATGGCTTTAAATGAATCGGCCATTTTAGCTATTAGTTGAAAATCACATCTGGTATCAACAACGCCAACGTATAAACCATAAGAGCCATAATTTTTTATTTCATTTTTTACATCCAACATTTTTGATTCTTCAAATAAAAATTCCTCACTGGAAATGCCGTGTTCAACAACTGTTTTTGGGGCGCCACAAAATTCGTATTCCTGTAAAATGTAATCGGAAACCAACACAAGACAATCGGATTGATTGGAAAGTATTTCGCCGCCATAGAAATTTGTCCAATTCATATCCATGATATGGAACAAGGAAAAATTACTCTTAATTAATTTTGGTCTGAAAAGAAACAGTGGGGTAAACGACCACAGCATCCAACTAGCTAAACCCAATTTTTTCAAATAACGTTTAATCTTATTGCTTGCAATTATGTTATTAATTTCTTTAAGGACTGATAAATTGGATGGCAAACTGTTTTGAAGCGTAAGTACGGTAAGTTTATTGGTGATTTGTTGCGCGCTTATTTTGTTTTGGAAGAGATTTGAAAATTTCCATTTTACAGGAGAGTTAACAAAGAAGACAGTATTGTTTTTTGCTAATTCCCAAGCGTAATTATGTTTTGAAAACCAGACATCAGACCAAGGTTCGTTGGAAGTAATTAAAATATTCTGATTTTCTAATTTCATTAAAATGTTATCAGGTATTTTTTTCAGCACCCTAAATTTTTAAAATGCCAGATAACAAATGCTATCTGCCAAGGTTTTTTTTTAATGTATCGGATGATTTTATCGTGACGAGTTAAGTAGCTCGGGTAATTGAAATGAGAAGTGGGCTTTTCTTTCATCCAGGCGTCAAATGTTTCTTCCGAAACTTCCAGTTTCTTTAAAACATATTCTTTATCCTCTTTTGTTTGTTGTGTTTCCCAAACATTTACTTTTAATTCCTCCATAGCCTGCTCCCTTGTAATTTGTCCGGAGCAAATTAAAGAAGACAAATGCGCTTTTCGTTTATCTACATGAAACTTTAGAGGTAATATATAGTTTTGAAAGAATCTTGTAAAGATAGATTCGTTATGTTTCCCTGTATAATCTACCCAGCCATATTCCTTTTTTAAAATTTCTTTAGCCTCGGATTTATTATACTCAACAAAATTTAAAAGGGAATATATTTCTATTTGATTTGTTTTATTCAAATAATATTGGTCAAAGTAAGTTACAAACGGATAAGTCTTCAGTTTTTTCTTGCCAAATTTTTTGTGAATGGATCTGATGTTAAGGCCATCTAATTTCCAATGATACCAATGTTTGGGCAAAATACATTCGGTTGAATTATTGTGGCCGGTAAAAACATACTTAATATGATGTTTCTTACTTAACTTATAAAGGGCTGCAATTATGGCTTGATCGGTAACCAACTCGATATCTATAACAGAAGCTTTTATAAATGATAATTGAATATCCTTAAACTCTTCCCAATTGTTTACGTAAGTATGCAAATCAATATTGAGTTTGTTTAGCATCACCTCAATATTTTTTACTGCTAATTCAGAATTCCAACCGTTATCATAATGAATAACCAAAGGTTTTAAACCATATTGCAAAAGTAAATGAACAACATACATACTGTCGGCACCTCCGCTAACTCCGGCAATGCAATCGTATTGTTTTCCTTTACCTTCTTCTTTTATTTTTTGAATAAGGGAGGTGATTTTTTCACCCTGCAATTCTTTTTTTGCAGATTCACTTTCTGCAGATTCAAAATATTCATTACAATAATTACAATTACCGTTTTTATCAAACCAAATATCAGGATCATTTATGTTGTCGATCACACAACGTTTACACTGGTTGTAAAAGAAGGGTAAGTTTTTCCGTATTTCAGTTACTGTAAAATAGTTTGAATTTTTTTTCGCTTGTTGTTTCCATTCGGTTAAAAGCGCCGGCTGGTCAAGTAAATTTTGTAAAAGTTTTTGTAATTCTGTTGCGTTTTTATAATTAAACACAGAGCCTTGAAGATTCTCCGGAATATTTAAATGTTGAGGCAGTAATCCCGGCAACTGAAAACTAATCATATCGTGTATAGCAGCAGTTGGTTTGGTTTTCCCAATATATTCTGTTGTTCCTAAAGCTTTAAATTCGGTAGTACTTGTTGATAGAACTAAATCAGAAGTTTCCATTTCCTTAAGAAAACGAATGGGCATATTTTCACTGTTAACAGGAAAGTAAGTAGCAATACCAGGTTTAATTGAATTGGCTTTCTCAAGCTGTTCTATAACCCACCTGCCGTACTCTTCTAGAGGTTTCCCGGCAAACGAAAAAGTAATATTTGCTTTTTGTTTAGCAAAATTAGTAATCACTTCAATAACATCTTCGTATCGTCTTCTGTCTTTATGAATGCTGCCTGGTAATACAATTTTTAAAGTGTCATTTTCTTTATGGTGTTTTCTTTCTTTATTACTTTGAAAAATTGTAAAAGGAATATATAAAAACTTATGCTCACTAAATAATTTTGGATCGTTGTTTTTTAGATGTGTGTAAATGAAATCTTCAACAGCTATATAATCAAAGCTATTTACAATTTCCTGTTTTAATTTTCTTTCTTTTAAAGCCTTTGGGGTTCTATAACGAGCGTTAAGCCAAAAATTCACATTGTGAATGGTGATTATTTTTCTGCAGGAAATCCCCTTTGAAATTTTTAAAAGAGCTTCAAAGCCACTAAATACCGGGCTCACCAACAAAAGATCTATTTTTTCGGAATTGCAAACCTTAATAATTTCATCAGCATTCTTTACTAAACTTTCTACATAATGAAACTCCCCGTTACAAAGCCCGGGGTTGTAGTCCTGCATTTCAGTTTTAATGCTATTCGTCACAAAAAACAATTTTTCGTGCCCCTCAAATAATTCAGATTGAGTTAAACCATATTGAAAATGGTCAAGTTCTATAATGGCGACCTTCATGGATTAAATTGGCTAGAATTATTAAGTGCATAAAAAGCATTCCATTTAACGGGAATCAAATGACGAACTGTTACAAAATTAAAAATCGTAAATAGTTGACTATAACCGGACACAAATACAGGAATTGGAGAGGCAAAAGAGATTACTTGAAACAGACCGGGCATAAGAGTAAATCTAGACTCAAATTTACGAATAAAAACAGAAACATCTACACAAAATAAGGGAGTTAGGAAGAAATGTTTGGGGGTAATAAACCATTTTCTAACTTTGTGTAAACAGCATATTTTACTTTATGAAATCATTAGTTACGGGTGGAGCAGGCTTTATTGGTGCCCATGTTACCAATCATTTAATTCAATTAGGCCATGATGTTGTGGTACTCGACGATTTAAGTGGTGGTTTTGAAGAAAACGTGAACCCTAAAGCTAAATTTGTAAAGGGGTCGATAAACGATAATGATTTACTCGAGAAATTATTTGCTGACGAAAAATTTGACTACGTTTATCATTTAGCCGCTTATGCCGCTGAGGGATTAAGTCATTTTATTAAGCGTTTCAATTACAACAATAACGTTATTGGAAGTATTAATTTAATTAATCAAGCTGTAATTAATAAAATAAAATGTTTTGTATTCACTTCTTCTATTGCGGTTTACGGTAAAGGTCAATTGCCAATGAAAGAAGACATGACCCCAATGCCGGAAGACCCTTATGGAATTGCTAAATTTTCGGTGGAGATGGATTTAAAAGCTACACACGAAATGTTCGGTTTAAATTATATTATTTTCCGTCCACATAATGTGTATGGCGAATATCAAAATTTAGGCGATCGTTACCGTAACGTAGTGGGTATTTTTATGAATCAGTTAATGCAGGGCAAATCACTAACTGTTTTTGGTGATGGTTCTCAAACCCGCGCTTTCAGTTATATTGGAGATGTTGCGCCTTATATAGCTAATTCAGTAAATATTCCTAAAGCTTACAATGATGTATTTAATATTGGTGGCGATAATGATTATTCAGTAAATGAATTAGCAACTGAGGTGATGAAAACTTTGAAATTAGAACAACCTATTCGTCATTTAGAAGCAAGAAATGAAGTGCTTCACGCTTATTCTGATCACACTAAAGTAAAATCTGTTTTCAATATTAAGGATGAAAGTTTTACCTCTCTTTCGGGAGGTTTACAGAAAATGGCAGATTGGGCAAAAACAGCAGGCGTAAAGAAAAGTGAGAAGTTTAAAAATATTGAAATAACCGAAAAGCTTCCGAAAATCTGGTTAGAAGATTAAAATGCCGAAAATTCTTTTTTTATCTGTTCATCGCGCTGATAGATCTCCAAGTCAGCGCTTCCGATTCGAACAATATTTGCCTTATTTAAATCAAAACGGTTTCGATTGTCAGCATTCTTTTTTGCTGAATCCTGCCGATGATAAAACATTTTACAGTAAAGGAAAACACTTCGCCAAACTTCTCATCATTCTTAAAAGTGCGCTTAAATTATTTAAGTTAAGTAGCAAAGCCAACGATTACGATTTCATTTTTATTCAGCGCGAATGTTTTATGTTAGGAACAAGTTATTTCGAAAAACGTTTTTCAAAATCGCGCGCTAAATTGTTTTTTGATTTCGATGATTCTATTTGGTTATTGGATGTTTCGAATGCTAACAAAGCTTTTGCTTGGTTAAAGAATCCGGATAAAACCTCAAAAATTATTTCTTTTAGCGACGTAATCCTTGCAGGTAACGCTTACTTGGCAGATTACGCAAAACAGTTTAATAAAAACGTAAAGATTATTTCAACAACAATTGATACAAAAGAATATACAAGAGTAAAAAACAATAACACTTCAATTTGTATTGGCTGGAGTGGCAGTTTAACTACACTAAAACATTTTGATTTTGCGGTTCCTTTTTTAGTAAAACTTAAACAAAAATTCGGCGATAAAATCAACATCAAAGTTATTGGTGATGGCAATTATACCAACGAAAAACTAAACATTAAAGGCTTGCCATGGAAAAAAGAAAACGAAGTGGAAGAACTTTCCACCTTTGATATTGGCATTATGCCTTTGCCTGACGATAAATGGGCGAATGGAAAATGCGGATTAAAAGGGTTGCAATATATGGCTCTTGAAATTCCAACTATAATGTCGCCTGTTGGTGTTAACTCAACAATTATACAAGATGGAGAAAATGGTTTTTTAGCTTCAACTGAGAACGAGTGGATTGAGAAATTAACTTTACTAATCGAATCAAAAGAATTACGAGAAAAAATTGGTTCGGCCGGACGAAAAACCGTTTTTGATTCTTATTCAGTTGAAGCATTAAAGGATACGTATCTGCAATTATTCAAAAGCGAATAAAATGGAATTAGTATTTGCTTCCTCCAATCAAAATAAAGTTACCGAAATCCAAAAAGTGGTTGGTTCAAAAATCAAATTGCTAAGTTTAAACGACATCAATTGTACCGAAGAAATTGAAGAAACCGGAAAGACATTTCAGGAAAATGCACTTCTAAAAGCACGTTACGTTTTTGAAAAGTATAAACTCAATTGTTTCGCTGATGATAGCGGCCTGGAAGTAGAGGCTTTAAACAATGAACCAGGAGTTTATTCGGCCCGATATGCCGGTGAACCAAAAAACGACAACAATAACACTCAAAAATTGTTAAGGGAATTGACTTCAAAATCGAACAGAAACGCCTGTTTTAAAACCGTAATTGCCTTGGTTATTGATGGTAAAGAGCAGTTTTTTGAAGGTAAAATTAACGGGCAAATTGCCCTGCAACCCATTGGCGACGGGGGTTTTGGCTATGATCCGGTTTTTATTCCTGAAGGTTATGATAGAACCTTTGCGCAAATGACTTTGGAAGAGAAAAACACCATTAGTCACAGGGCTATTGCTACAAAAAAGCTTATCGCGCACCTCGCAACTATCGCTTAACTTTGTTAATTATTCCGTTAATTAATTCTTTTAACGCGAATCCAAACACGAACTATTATTTTGAACTTTAAAGTCTGAACTATTTGTATGTCGAAACTTAAGATTGGAATTATTTTTGGAGGCCGTTCAAAAGAGCGTGAAATTTCTTTTGCCGGAGGCCGTACTGTTTATGATAATTTAAATAAATCTATTTTCGAAGCCATTCCGTTGTTTGTTGATTCGTTTGGGAATTTTGTGTTGTTGGATTGGCAATACGTTTACAAAGGCACGATACGTGATTTTTATCCGCCTGTAGAATTTCTTCCTGCAACAAATACTGAATTTCAATATTACGCTGAGAATTTAGGAGAACTAAACACATCTCAGCAAGAAGAATTAATTTCTAAAATTGGAAAAAAAGTAAAAGTTGATGAGTTAAAGAACTTAATTGATTTTGCGTTTTTATGTCTGCATGGTCCTTACGGTGAAGACGGAAGAATACAAGGTTTGTTCGAATATTTAAGTATTCCGTATTCAGGTTCAGGCGTTTTACCTTCTGCAATTGGTATTGATAAAGCTGTTCAGAAAAATTTAATGGTGAAGGCCGGATTCAATTCGCCACCATTTTTCACTATTGATAGAAACGATTGGATAAACGGAAATTGTAAAGGTGTTTGGGATAAAGCAAAAAAAGAAATTGGTTTTCCAATTGTAATAAAGCCTGCTAATCAAGGCTCATCCATTGGCGTTACTATTTTAAGCAAGGATAATGAGTCTGATTTTATGTCGGCCGTTGAAAAAGCTTTATTTACTAAATGGGTGGATGCAAAAGAGTGGAATAAATTAGATGCTCACGGTAAAGTAGAATACGTTCGTCATTTAACGGATATCCGCGAAGGAATTGGAATGCCTATCAGAATTGATGCTGGAAAAGTAGTTCAAGATCCCAATATTTTAATAGAAGCTTTTAATTCGGAACTAAAAACAAAAGAAGGACTAGTTGCAGAAAGTTTAGATGGGGAAAGCTCTGTTTTGATTGAAGGATTTATTGAGGGAAAGGAATTCAGTTGTATTGTTTTGGAAGACGAAAAAGGAAAAGCCATTGCACTTCCTCCAACTGAAATTAGAAAAGGAAAAGAACTATTTGATTACAGAAGTAAATACATGCCGGGATTATCAAGAAAGATTACACCTATTGATTTGCCGGACGATCAAATTAACGCCATCAGAAAAGACTGCGAGAAATTATTTTACGAACTAAATTTTGATGTTTACGCCCGTATCGATGGTTTTTTAAGTAAGGACGGAAAAATATTTTTGAATGATCCGAACACAACATCAGGAATGATGCCGTCTTCGTTTTTCTTTCATCAAGCAGCAGAGATTGGCTTAAACCCTTCGCAATTTTTAACTTTCATTATTCGTACATCACTCGCAAAACGAATTAAAAATTTGAAAGGCGGAACAAATTATAATCATCTTTTAGCACAACTCGATACTAATATTAGTAAGGAAAAAAACGCGGGTGATAATAAGGTAAAAGTGGCTGTTATTTTAGGAGGGTATTCTTCTGAACGACATATTTCAGTGGAAAGCGGAAGAAATATTTATGAAAAGTTAGCTTCGTCAGAAAAGTATTCTCCAATTCCTATTTTCTTAACCGGGAGCAACGAAAATCATTTGATGTACAAAATTCCCATCAATCTTTTATTAAAGGATAATGCGGATGATATTAAGGAAAAAGTAAACTCTTACAAAGTACATCCTATCATAAATCAAATAATAAAGGAGTGTAAAACGGTTACTGAAAAGTATTCTTCAGCCTCCAACTTACAAGCGCCGCAATTATTGTCTTACGATGATTTATCAAAGTTAGCAGGACAAGTATTTATTGCTTTGCACGGTCGCCCTGGTGAAGACGGTTCAGTTCAGGAAAAATTAGAGCAAGTTGGTTTATCTTATAATGGTTCCGATAAGTCGAGTTCAGAAATCACCATTGATAAATACCGCACCAACGAAATTTTAATGAAAAACGGATTGTTGGTTGCAAAGCACATGTTGATTACAGCCGCTGATTGGAATAGTAAAAAAGAAGAAATCAAAACCAAATTGCAAAACGATTATAAATACCCTTTCATAGCAAAGCCTGTTGATGATGGTTGCAGCAGTGCAGTAAAAAAAATAAAAACGTTTGAAGAATTTGATGCATTTGCCACCTTAATGTTTAGGACAGGAGAAGAATTAGATGCGAAAGCTGCTGAGACATTACATATAAAGCCAAAAGAAGAATTCCCTCAGAAACAATTAATATTAGTTGAAGAATTAATTTCGAAAAACGATGCAAAACACTTTTTAGAAATTACCGGAGGAATGCTTACTAAGTTCAATTCAAAAGGTGAATTAGAATATGAAGTGTTTGAAGCATCGGAAGCATTAGCTGAAGGAGACATTTTAAGTCTGGAAGAAAAATTTTTAGCTGGACAGGGACAAAACATTACCCCGGCACGGTATTCATCAAATCCAAAAGATCGTCAGCACATTTCTGATACGGTAAAACAAGAATTAGGTAAGGCCGCAAAAGCATTGGGCGTAATCGGTTATTGTAGGATAGATGCTTTTGTAAGAATTTTTGACCCCAACAAAATTGAGGTCATTTTTATAGAAGTTAATTCTTTACCGGGGATGACTCCCGCCACTTGTATCTATCATCAGGCAGCCATTAACCATTATAAGCCATACGAGTTCATCGATTCAATATTAGATTTTGGTAAGAAAAGAATGGCTGTTGTTTCCAAGTAATTAACAAGATCTAAGTTAACATGTATAATGCTGATATTCAATATAATATATTGTAATTAAGAGGTAATTAACCGACTATAAACAGCTTAGCAACACTATTTCAACAGTTTTTTCTGCCTATGAAAAGTGACTTTCGTCTAAATTGCAAAATTATTAACAAGATTTGTTAGTAACTTTGTTATCCCACTTTTATAAAGCTATGTTCGAGATACTTAAAAACTTTGAAAGCAAGTACAACGGCCTTAAGAAAAAAGGTTTGCGCATTGAAGGTCTTTCTATGATTGACCCGAAAAGAAAGAAACATGTTATCATGATTTCGAAGCCGTTCTTATTTGACAATCGTCAGCTTCCAAAAAGCTACGAAGGTTTAGATATTAAATCTAAAATCGAAGGTGGTTTACCTGACGAATTTAAGTTTGATAAAGAAGCTATTAAAAAGGAATACGTTTGGGCCCCTATTAAATTTGAAAAGTATGTGGACCGTTGTGCAGACGAGATTCGTAAGCAATTCGGTAATCCTAACATGACTAAAAACTGAAATGTTAGACGCATTAGCTTTTGGGAATTTCGAAGAGCACAAAAAGAAAAGCATGCAGTTAATGAGCGAAGGCAAAATTCCGCCGTTCAAGCTCAACTAAGATATAAGCTAATTGTTATAATTAAGGGTTAAGCAATTTTGCTTTGGTTCAAAACGTCCTCCTCTGGGGGACTTTTTGTTTTAGCAAACTAATAAATAAACAGGTCCAAAAACAGATTTCCCAACCAAACGAGAAGTTGATTCTAGACGTATGGTGTATTGATGGTAATTTACGAAAGCAAACCCTCTTCAAAAAATGATAAACGGTAGAATCACTTTCAAGGTTTTTTCACTAAATTAGACTCTTATAAAAATTGTTTTCAATTCTCAGAAAATGAAAAGACATTATATTTTTTTATTGCTTTTAGCTAGCTCTCTTTCCCTTTTTTCCCAACGAGGAAAAGATGGTGTAGGAAATATTACTGTTGCAAATACAACAGTTAACATATACACACCGCTAAACATCGATGCCAATCCTGGCGATTTGTTACATTGGTTGTGTGAGTACATCCGGTTGGTTGCTTGGAGATCTTAATATGATTATTCAAATGCAAGGAGCAAGTGTTAATGCAACTAAAGCTTAATTCATTGATACAATTGACACTGCCGGCGGATACATCAATGGGCCGTATTTTGTCTTATAACCAAGCTGGGAATTACGAGTTTGCTCAAGTGAATTCAATGGGCTCAAACTTTTTTGGACTAGATTGCGGACTCCTTAATGCATATAGAATAAGTGGTAGGGTACAAATCGTTAGAGTGCCAAGATATACCACACTAACTATAAGCGGGGCTGGTTATTTAACTTGTCCTCCCTGGAATGGCTCAACAGGTGGAGTATTAGCTGTAGAAGTTCAAGCTAACACTGTTATTAATAAGGACACCATTCCTTCAAGTGTTTTTGGATTCAGAGGAGGGCGGCGAGTTGAAAACAGAACGACAGGATTCGTCAAATAAATGGGGCCGACAAATCCTTGAGAAGGTGGTATAAAGGAGGAAAGCATAGTAGGTGATACTGCCGTATACAAGACAACCCTTGCAGGAGTTTTTGCAGAGGTGCGATTGCTAATGGAGGAGGTGGATGTCTGGAAAATACTGGCGGCGGCGGTTCAAGCAAGGGATCTCCTTTATGGCCTATAGGCTATCTTGATAATTCGGTTGCGGGATTCAACGCGGCATGGAATTTTGATGGTGTTATGTTTTCAACTTCTTCATCTTCAGGTGGCGGACGAGGAGGTTATTCTTATTCAACAAATAATGGAAATCCCGAACAACTCCTCCTGGAAATGCAGGATGGGCTGGAGATTCAAGACGAAAGTTGTGGCGGAGTTGGCGGAAGACCGTTAGATTATTCAACAGGAAGATTATTTCTTGGTGGTGGTGGTGGTTCCGGCATGAGGATGATTCAAATGGTGGTATCGGTGCATCGCGGTGGGAATGGAGGTGGAATAATTTATATTATTTGTTACGGTGATTTAACTGGTTCTGGAACTATAAATTCAGACGGAGCAAGATGGTGGCAATACAAAGGACCTTGTGAGGTTTGACTGATGCGGGAAAGATGGAGAGTGGTGGTGGTGGAACGGTCAATTAAGATTTGATATGGAAGGACTAATTTACAGGAATAACATTATTGCAGGTGGCGGCGTTGGTGGTAACCAGCAATGCGTTCAGGATATGCGGTTGGCGGACCCGGAGATGCTATGGTCCTGGTGGCGGTGGCGGTGGCGGTTACATCGGGTCAATGCAGCATTACCTACTACGAATCTAGCAGTGGGGCAATAACGGACAAGTTATTTATTTATCGGGAAGCAAGTAATTGATAGCTGCAATTTCCCTCCGAATGGCGCCACAAGTGGTGGTTCGGAATCTACAACCTCTACTCTTCAACTGGAACCTACAATTACATTTACTCCTTCAACGCAACAATTTGTGTAAATAATTCATTACCCTTACAGCAGGTAATAGCTATGGATTAATGGGATGGACTATCAGAATCCTGGCGGGCTTTCGTTGGTTTTGGAGCGGCTTTACAACTTCGGTTTATACAACTCCTGGAACATATACAGTTTCATGTTGGTCATTTTGTCCTGAGGGGACTTATCGTTCGCCATGTGTTATTACTGTTCTACCCGGGCCAACTCTAACGGTTAATAGCCCTACTATTTGTGCAGGGCAAACAGCAACATTAAACGGAAGTGGCATTAGCGTTACACCAACAATTACTACTAACTATACTTTAACAGGATTCGTTGCAACTTGTTCAGCAAATATTACTACAACGGTTAACGTTATTTCAGCACCGAGTATTACAGTAGCACCGGTTAGTATTTGTAACGGACAAACAGCAACATTAACGGCAAGCGGCGCTACTACTTATACCTGGAATACTGGCCCAAACACAACGTCAATTGCAGTTACCCCAACCACAACAACAAATTATACAGTTACTGGCAGTGTTGGAACTTGTACAAATATTCAAACTTCAACTGTAACTGTAAACTCTTTACCAACAGTTACTGCAACATCGGGAACTTTATGCGCAGGACAAACAGCCACTTTAACTGCTGGTGGAGCTGCAACCTATACATGGAATACGGGCCCAACAACTGCAACGATAGCATTATCACCAACTATAACTACAAACTATACTGTTACCGGAAATAATGGAACATGTTCTAATACACAAACAACATCTATTACTGTTAGTCCGTTACCAACAGTTACCGCTACTTCAGGAACAATTTGTGCAGGACAACAATTGATACTAACGGCCGGCGGCGCTACTACTTATACATGGAATACAGGACAAACTACAACTACTATAGCTGTTTCTCCTAGCACAACAACAAATTACACTGTAACTGGAAGTAATGGAACGTGTGTTAATACAAGAACCACTTCTGTTATTGTAAATCCACTACCAACAGTTACTGCAACATCAGGAACAATTTGTGCAGGACAACAAGTTGTATTAACTGCAGGTGGCGCTACAACTTATACATGGAATACCGGACCAACGACAACAACCATTGCTTTGTCTCCAACCATTACAACAAACTATACAGTAACAGGAAATAACGGAACTTGTTCAAACACACAAACAACTTCTGTAATTGTGAATCCACTTCCAACAGTCACTGCAACATCAGGAACTATTTGTGCAGGACAAACACTTACATTAACAGCTAGTGGAGCTAGTACTTATACTTGGAACACAGGACCAACAACTGCAACAATTGCTTTATCACCAACTATAACAACAAACTATACGGTAACCGGAAATAACGGAACGTGTTCAAATACACAAACTACTTCCATCACAGTCTCTCCTTTACCAACAGTGACTGCAACTTCAGGAACAATTTGTGCAGGAGGTTCTGCAACATTAACTGCCGGCGGCGCTTCAACATATACTTGGAGTACAGGTCCTTCAACAACTTCAATTGCAGTTTCACCAACAATAACCACAAACTATACCGTTACCGGAAGTAACGGAACTTGTATCAATACAAGAACAACCCAGGTTGTTCTAAATCCAAATCCTACAATTACAGTTAACTCTCCTACATTGTGTAGTGGACAAACAACTACGCTTACCGCAGGTGGCGCTTCAACATATACTTGGAATCCAGGCTTACTTAGCGGCAGCTCGGTGACCGTTAGTCCTGGTACTACACAAGTTTATACCGTAACCGGCGCAAGCGCCTTATCTTGTCAGGGAACAAACACAACATCAGTTTCAGTTACAGCAACACCAACTTTAAATGTACCTTCGGCAACAATATGTCCTGGTAATACAGCTACATTAACAGCAAGCGGCGCTACAACTTATACTTGGAATCCGGGCGGATCAACAGGTACAACATTTACAGCAACACCTCCGGCTAGTCAAACTTATACAGTAACGGGAGCTAATGGCGCTTGTACCAGTACGCAAACTGTTGCTATCAATATCGGAACTGCAATTTCTATTTCTGTTAACAGCCCAAGTATTTGTCCAGGTGAAACTGCTACTTTAACAGCTAGTGGTGCAACTACATATACGTGGTCAACAGGTTCCAATTCTACAAGCATAACTATTACACCAACAGCTACTACTATTTATACAATTAGCGGAACAAGTTCTTCTTGTACAGGAAGTAGTACAACCGCAGTAACTGTTAATTCTTTACCAACAATAACTACAGCTACAGTAAGCGGAATTTGTTCAGGACAAACCGCAACACTTACCGCAAGTGGCGCTTCAACTTATACTTGGAACCCTGGTGGATTAAGCGGCAGTTCGGTAACCGTTAGTCCAGCATCAACTCAAAATTATACTGTAGTTGGAAGTAGCGTAGCAGGATGTACAAACACAGCAGTAACGTCTGTTTCAGTAACACTTACTCCTACGGTTGTCGCGCAACCTATGTCAATATGTCCTGGAGGAACGGGAACACTGACTGCTTTTGGAGCTAGTTCTTATACCTGGAATCCCGGAAATGTAACTGGCAACACATTTACAGCCAATCCATCTTCAACAACTAATTACACAGTTACAGGATCAAATGGTTTATGTGTTTCCTCAGCAACTGCAGACATCACCGTTGGCATTTCACTAACTGTTGCCATTAATAGTCCTACTATTTGTGCTGGGCAATCTACAGTTCTTTCAGCTTCCGTAAGCGCAACTTCTTATACTTGGAATACAGGAGCTAATACAAGTACTGTTGTGGTTACACCAACTACAACTACTTCGTATACTGTTGATGTTACTTCTCCAGGTTGTAACGGAACAGGTACTACAACGGTTTTTGTAAACGCTTTGCCTACTATCACAGTGAATACCGCTGCAATCTGCTCCAGGACAAATGGTAACACTAACAGCAAGCGGCGCGTCAAATTATACATGGACGCCTTCAGGAGTTAACGGTTCAACTTTTGCGGTTGCGCCTTCAACGAGCACCACTTATTCCGTAATAGGAGAGGTCGGCGGGTGTACTAATATTGCAACAACTGATGTTACTGTAACACCAACACCAACACTAACGGTAAACAGCACTACTATCTGCGGAGGTTCAGCTACTCTTACAGCGAGCGGCGCTACAAATTATACATGGTCGCCGGGTGGACAAAATACTTCAAGCATTGTGGTTTCACCTTCTACAACAAGTTTCTATACAGTTGATGCAGCCAATGGCACATGTTTTACAACTACAACAACAATGGTTTTTGTAAATAGCGCACCTCCTTTATTTATTACTATGACGAATCCTTCGCCATTCTGTCCAGGCAGTTGTAGTACATTCTCAACAACCGCAGGATATAGTTCTGTTGTCTTTGATTATGGTGATGCAACCGGTACAACAACTAACACAATACATTGTTATACACTATCCGGAACTTACACTGTAACGGCGGCAGGAACTTTCTCTTCAGGTTGTTCGCTTACAACAAGTACTGTAGTGAATGTTTCATTCTTACCTGTAAATACAGTAACCTTTGATGTTTTAGGAAGTGCGCCTTATCAAGTAGGAAGCGCCATTTCATTTACAAGTTATGGTGCAAGTGGCAACTGGACATTTGATGATGGTACTTCTTTAACAAATGCACCTGATCCAATGCACACATTTAATAGTGGTGGAACTTATTGTATAAAAATGGTTTCGCCAACTACAACTTTGGGTTGTACAGATTCTTTAACTAAGTGTTTAGACATTATACAACCGGTAAGTATTAATATTCCAAACGTCTTTACACCTAATGGTGATAGTAATAACGATGTGTTTAAAGTTACCGGACAAGGCATTACAGACTTCCATTGTGTTATTTTAGACCGTTGGGGATTACGCATGTACGAATGGGATGGTATTGGTGGTGGATGGGACGGCTTTACAAAGGCGGGCACTCCTGCTTCATCAGGCACTTATTTCTTTATAATTACTTATAGAACAGCCGATGGAAAAGGTGATGTTGTAAAAGGACCTTTATCACTTTTTAAAGATTAGGAAATCCGTACATTTGCATAAGTTTTATGCAAGAGTTCAGAGAAAGTTTATTAATAATGGTTTCACTACCAATTTACGTAATAGTAATTGGTGGTGAACTTTTATATAGTTATTTCCATAATAAACAGTATTACACCGGTAAAGGGATTCTTGCTAATGTTTATCTCTCAGCTTTAAATTTTACTTTAGATATTTTGGTAAGAGGCGTTTGTCTTTTGGTCTTAAATTATTTTTACCAATTCAGATTTTTGAAATACAGCATGCTATTTTATATTGGGTGGTGTTATTGATGGCAGAGGATTTTATGTATTATTGGCTACATCGCGTGGATCATTACTGCCGTTTATTTTGGGCCGTACACGTAACGCATCATAGCAGTGAAGAATTTAATTTAACAGTTGGTTTCCGCTCTTCTGTATTTCAACCACTATACCGATTCATTTATTTTATTCCATTAAGTTTGTGTGGTTTTAGCGGCATTGATATTATGTTTATGTACGCTGCTACGCAAATCTTCGGCATATTAGTTCATACGCAGTCTATTGGTAAATTAGGTTTTTTAGAGCACATTATTGTAACACCATCTCATCATCGTGTGCATCATGGCAGCAATGTAAAATATCTCGATAAAAACATGGGCATGCTTTTAATTCTTTGGGATAAACTATTTGGCACGTTCCAAGCTGAAGACCCTAATGAAAAAGTGGAGTATGGTTTAACAACAAATATAAAAACATATAACCCCCTTAAAATGGTTTTTCACGAATGGAAAAACATGTTGGCGGATTTAAAAAAGAGTTCTTCACTAAAAGATAAATTACTTTATATTTTTGGCCCCCCCGGCTGGAGTCATGATGGCAGTACTAAAACTGCCAGTCAGATGCGGGCTGAATTAAAAGACAAACACTAGACGATGAAAAAATTAGTTATTTTACATTATTATTTTAGGAACTTTCATTTCTTAAATCCCAGACACTTTGGCAAATTAACAAGGACACGGTAATTACATACCATTATTTTGATGGTGATGAATTTTCAGAAAATGAAGTATCGAAAGAAAAATGGAATAGCTGGTATGGTTGGGCGCGCAGCATCGTTTCTAATAAAGAGCAACAGTATTATTCTGACTATAAAAATCACGAATTAAAAAATGGATGCATATATCTAACAACACGCAAAGAAAATGTAGAAGCTAGGTTTGTTGATTGGATGGGCGATAATGATTCAATTAAATCTGGAAAAGGGGAGTTTCAAGGATTGAACAAACGTTCGTGGAAATATACTGGCGGGTTGATACATAGCAAAAAGTCTTTTTTAAAAGGCTACTTTGAAATTAAATTTAAAGCTCCTTCCGATAAAGGTTTGTGGCCTGCATTTTGGTTATATGGCGCCTCAACCTATATGAAGAGATTGATATAATGGAATTAAAGGGTGAAAGGGAAAATCAAATACATGTAGAAACGCATTGCCAGAAATGTGATATGGTTAGGAACCCAATTGGATTAAAAAGGAGTTTTGGCGGATGGATAAAATTGGATGGAAACTTAAATGAAGGATATAATATTGTTTCTGGTTTATGGTTAGATAATGAAGTGCGTTATTATTTAAATGGGAAATGCATTGCTGTATCAAAGGTAAAATTTGAAAAACCAAAAGCTTTAGCGGCAAATGTTGCTGTTGCAGATGATAATGGTCCTTTTCACCCTGGCCCAGATAAAAATGATACTGAGTTCGAGCCATTAATAATTGATTATATAAGGGTGTGGACAAGAGGCGAAGCACAGGTAAATGATTTTATTTTAAAAACAGGAGATGTAAATCCTTTACCTGATAATACTTTTGTTAAGCGTAGTCCTAAAATGTTATATGGAAAAAAGAAAGAGCATGCTAATGAAGGAATTTTTGTTTCAGTATTAAAAACGAAGACGGCACTTTAAAATTGTTTTGTAATGGTTTGGATAGAAAAGAAAATTACAAAGTAAAAGTTAGTAATGCTGAGCAAATTCAATTCGAAAACAACTGACGCGCGTGAATTAAATATTCCTGTAGCTGTAACTAACGGTACTAAAATCGAAGTTTTGTATGCTAACCAAAAAGCAGAGAAGACTTTCTTATTTACGCGCTAATTGAGTCACCAAAAATTTAGTGTAGGCATCAGCGCCAAAAGAGTTGAAATGTGCCACATCTTTCCAATAAGTTTTATTATTGAAAATACTATCCGGGCCAATAATTACTTTACCCCATTTTTCGTAATGCGATTTAAAAGCAGGTGTTTTGTTGACGTTCGCGTAGCTAGGTGGATAAACAAACACCAATTCAATTTTCTTTGCATCACAAAGTTTTTTAATTTTTTCTAAATAGTAATTACTGAAACGATAACTAGGCGAATTAATATTTGCCTCTTCAGTTTTCGCTTTCTCTTCGTTATAAAAGGTTTCTAATTTTTCAGGTTCAATTATTTTATCAATGTTGTTATAACCATGTAAAAAGGCATTGGTGGTGTTTACTTCGGCTTTTTCTAAATTTATTTTGCAGCGTGAATAGTTTACATTCATCAAAAGTGATTATAGATATCAGAAAAATAATTTCCGTTAAGGGCTAGACTCCTTCTAAAACTTCATTTCCATTAGCGAGGTAAGGATAAATAGGGTGCGATGTTCTAGATTCATCAGCCCTTACCTCTAGAAATATTTTCTTCAATTTGTTTCGTTTTATAAACTCTTTGCAAAATAAATAATCCAAATTCCGTCCAAAGCGACAATAGCCGGTATTGAATAAACTAATATGAGTCAATTCAGGAGAATTTATTAATTTCTCTAATAACTCATCATTGATATCATTCCAGGTTTTAGAAGAACCAACAAACAGATAATCTATTTTGTGTTTATCCTCGTACATTTTTTTGTAAAGTAATTTTCCTCTACCATCACAATCGCCTTTCACATAGTTATAACAGAATTCGCGGTTGGTTTTAATAAAGAAAATAAACCCTAGTCCGATTAAAACCGGCAGACTAAAAATTAATATTTTCTTTACAAACTGTTTCATTAAAACTGGAAATAAATAAAATTAGGCGTGTTATCATAAACTCCTAATAGAATAATTAGAATTACCGCATAATAATAGGCTGAATACTTTAAAATCTTCTTACTGAAAATATTTTTGAAAAATTCAGGTTTCACTTCATTTAATCTTTCCAGAATTAGAACTATAAATAGAGAAGAGAACAAAAGAATTAATTTCAAACTTTCAATACCTCCTAGTATAGTCACACCACCATTAAAGGAAAATAAATTTTCAATGACTTTGTAAGCCTCGGACATCGTTGCTGCTCTGAAAAATATTAAACCAAAGGCAACAATCAAAAAAGTGATAAATATTTTAATGGGTTTCGGAAACTCGATTTTTATATTTAGTAATCTATTAAGAGCAGACAATAATCCGTGATACAATCCCCAAGCTAAAAAAGTTCTGCTGGCACCATGCCACAATCCTGAAACAGCAAATACAAGAATAATATTGAATGTAGTTCTGAATTTTCCTTTTTTATTTCCGCCTAATGGAATGTATAAATAATCGCGGAACCAAGTGCTTAAAGAAATATGTCTTCTTCTCCAGAAATCATTTATGTTTTCGGCGAAGTAAGGATTATTAAAGTTCTTGATTAATTCGAAACCAAATAATCTGGCAACTCCTCTTGCAATATCCGTATAACCACTGAAATCACAATAAATTTGAAAAGTGAAACATAGAACGGCAATCGTAATATCTAAACCATGATAGTTATCCGGCATCGAAAATCCTTTATCAGCAATCACAGCTAAATTATCAGCCAACACCACTTTCTTCAAGTAACCAAATAAAATTAATTCTAATCCTTTTGTAGCTTGTGTATAATTGAACTCACGTTTTATTCTGAATTGTCCCATTAAACGATTGGCGCGTTCTATTGGTCCTGATAACATTTGCGGGAAGAAACTGCTGTAGACTAAATAGGTGAGTAGGTTAGTTTCGGCCTTGGTTGTTTTTCTGTAAACATCAAGGGTGTAAGCCATTGCTTGAAAAGTATAGAAGCTAATACCAAGAGGTAGAATAATATTTAAAGTAAGATTTTCCGGATTTAAAGAAAATAAATTGGCGAATTCAGTCACGAAAAAATTGTAATATTTGAAAAAGCCTAATACCAGTAAATTTCCACTAAGCGAAAGTCCTAAAAACAGTTTACGTTTCTTGGGATCTTCATTTTGTTCAATTTTTTGAGCGGCGTAGAAATCGATGAAGGAAGTGCCGACAAACAACAGTAAAAACTTCCAGCTCCACCAACTGTAAAAAAAATAACCGGCAATTAGTAGTAAAGTATTTTGATTCGTGCTATTTTTGCTGAAGAAGCGCCAATAGAGTATAAATACCACTAGCAGGAAAATAAAAATTCTATAGTGTTAAAAATCATCGGTTCTTAGAGCAAATATATGGATTCACCCTCAATAAAACATTTAAAATTACTAAAGGAATTACTTCTTATTGAGAGGGAAGAAGACTTTTTTCAATATAAAGAACAATTTTTAAAAGCAGGTATAGAGCGCCGTAAACAAAATGGGGTTACTTGGTATCCCATTCAAATTCTAAACGACGAACTGGGCTACGGTGATTTGCTTCAGATAGAGGTGGAGCGTACAACTAATTTAGATATGCCTCATCATTTTAGCACTGGTAAAAATGTTTCTTTATTCTCGAATAAAATACCTGATGATGCTAACGAAATGATTGGCACGATTAAACGCTCCGGTAAAAATAAAATGCTGATTATATTGCATGCTGAGGAATTACCGGATTGGGCTTACGATGGAAAATTAGGCATCAACATTCAGTTTGATGATAATAGCTATAGCGAAATGCAAAAGGCATTAGATGTAGCGATAGGAGCACGTAATTGCAAACAAGCCGATTTACGCGAAATATTTGCAGGCACTGAAAAAGCAACCTTCGAGAAAATAGATGAGAGCATTATTATTCCCCAATTAAATTTGTCTCAGAACAGAGCGGTACGTCACGCTTTCTGCAAATGATGTGGCTGTTATTCACGGTCCACCAGGCACAGGAAAAACAACAACTTTAGTTCATGCCATACGTTTGACTCTACAAACTGAGAGACAAGTTTTAGTGTGCGCACCAACTAATACTGCTGTTGATTTATTAAGTGAGAAATTATTAGAGCAAGGCGTAAGTGTTTTGCGTGTTGGCCACCCCGCGAGAATTTCGGAAGAGTTAATGGGGACTTCGGTGGATGGACAAGTTCAAAATAGTACCTACTACAAAGACATAAAAAGTTTACGCAAGAATGCGGAAGAATATTTTCGGATGGCCGGAAAATACAAACGCGTTTTCGGAAGAGAAGATGCTCAGCAACGTGCCGCGTTTTATTCGGAAGCAAAAATTGTTTAAAAGAAGCAAGATTATTAGAAGACCACGTAGTAAACGAATTATTTGCGAATGCACAAGTGATTTGTTGTACACCGGTGACTTCAACACACCGGGCATTAAGTAAAAAAACATTTAATACTTTATTTTTTGATGAAGCATCTCAGGCATTGGAACCTATGACATGGATTCCGATTTTAAAATGTCAGCGTGTTATTTTTAGTGGCGACCATTTTCAGTTACCGCCTGTTGTAAAAAGTATTGATGCAAAAAAAGAAGGATTAGATGTGACATTGTTAGATACATGTATGAAGTTAGAAGGAAGTTCGTCCTTGTTAACTCGTCAGTACCGAATGCACAATGCCATAATGAGTTTCAGTAATGCATATTTTTATAAGAATGAATTAGAGGCGGATGTTTCGGTGAAAGATGCTTTATTGGATGCAACGAGCGAGTCTGATTTTTTGAGTAAGCCTGTCGAATTGATTGACACAGCAGGTTGCAGTTTTGATGAATTACAAAATCCGGAGACTTTAAGTTTATCCAATAAAGGAGAAGCGGATTTATTATACAAGCATTTGAATTTATTATTGGAGCAATACGAATACTCAAAGCAAGAACAAAAGATCTCAATAGGAATAATTTCTCCTTACAAGGAGCAAATAGAATTGCTAAAAGAAAAATTAGCAGAACAAGATTTTACCAATAAACCTATCAGTGAAATTTCAGTAAAAACAATTGATGGTTTTCAAGGCGAAGAACGCGATGTGATTTATATTTCTTTAGTGAGAAGTAATTCAAATTCTGAAATTGGATTTTTAAGTGATATCCGCCGAATGAATGTGGCCTTAACGCGCGCCAAGAAAAAATTAGTGGTGATAATGGATACCTCAACTGTTGGTAATCATCCTTTTTACAAGGCCTTTACAGAATATTGCGAGAAAAACGAATTCTACAAATCGGCTTGGGAGTTTTTATATTAAGTAAAAAATCCCACTTTTTAGGGCGGGATTCTCAAAATAATTTTAATTAAATCACTTCTTCAACAAAAACTCTTTCACTAAAGTGAAAGTTTCTTTGGCACCAAGTTTTAATTCAACAACCTCGGTCAAATCTTTAAATCCTTTTTTCTTTAAGGTCATTGTATATTTTACACCACCTTTAAGTGTAATAAAATATTCACCGTTTTCGTTGGTGATGGTGCTCGCAATTTTTGCGCCGCTTTCATCAGCAAATTCAATATCTACTTCACCCACGCCGTAACCTTCGTAACCATCGCGTATAACACCTTTTAAAATACTTAAGCCGTTATTGCTAACTTTCTTTCCGTCTTTTTCTAATACAGCGTAATTAGTTAAATCTACCTGGTAAATATCACTCTCGCCTAAACCTCCATCGCGGTTGCTGGCAAAATAACCTGTTTGTGCATTAGCGCTTAATACAAACGGACCGTCACGTTTATCAGAGTTGATTGGGTAACCTAAGTTAACAGGCTTAGTCCATTTACCATTTTCTAAAGTCGATTTAAAAATATCGTAGTCGCCCATTGAGCCTTTTCCGTTGCTACAGAAAAATAATGTTTTTCCATCCGGCGCTAAAAATAATCCAACCTCATCAAATGCAGAGTTTACTTCTGTTCCTAAATTCACTGGTTTATCCCAAGTAGTTTTAGTTAAACGTTTTGCCATCCAAATATCTGAGTTACCGCTTCCGCCCGGGCGTTCGCTTGTAAAAAATAAAGTTTTTCCATCAGGAGAAATACAAGCGCCACCTTCCCAGTAACTGGTATTAATTGGTTTTGCCATATTCTCAGGCGTGCGCCATTTTCCATTTACAATTTTAGAAGAATAAATATCACCACCACGCGATTGAGGATCTTTTAAATCATTTTTATAAATGAAAATTATTTTTCCGTCAGCAGAAATTCCTGTAACAGCATCGTGTGCGTTTGTGTTAATTGAACCGGGAACATCATCTGCTTGCTTCCATTTTTTAGTTAAAGTATCAAAATCAGAAAAATAAATATCCTGAAAATATTTTCCATCACCTTCAACATCCATTAATGAATTTGTAGTTTCTGGGCGACGAGTATTGAAAACTAATTTCATTCCGTCAGCTGAAATAGCAGGCGATTGATCATCGAACTTGCTATTAATTTCCGGACCCATATTTTCAATCTTAACATCTAAAGGAACGGCTATTAATTTTTTTGCAGTATTACATTGGTCAATCCAGACTTCAATATCTTCTTCAGTTGATTCTTTTATAGGAGCTAATTTTTTATATTCATTCAAATCTACAAGTGCTTCGTCGTACTTGCCTGCCAACTGAAATAATTTTCCAGTGTATAAATAGGTTTCGTATTTAATACCTGTTTTTATTTCCTTAGCCTTATTAAAATGTTCAGTTGCTTTTTCGTAATCTTTTAAGGTAAAATGACAAAGTCCTACAAAATGTAAAACAGTCACATCTGTTGGGTTCTTTATTAAAACTTCTTTATATAGGTTAAGGGCACCAACTACATCGCCGGCATAAAATTTTTGTTTGGCTAAACCAATCTTAACTTGGTCGCCTGCATCTAAGGGCATTGATTTTGCAGGAGTTGAGGTAAATAGGAGACTCGAAACCAGGAGTAAAAAGAGGATGTTTTTCATTGTAGATTAATTAATATAGTAAAAATAAAAAATATTATTATATTTATTGTAATTATCTCATAAATAACTATTTTAGCTGTATAATTAGCAATGAAAATGGGCAAATCTGTATATATTGTAACTTTTATTCTTTTAGGAGTATTAATTTCATGTGAGAATAAAAAAGGTCTTTTGCCTGCAAAGTCGGCACCATTACCGGTTAATGCCTGTGATTCTATCAAATATATGAATGGCATAAAAACTATTATTGATAATGCTTGTGTTAGCTGTCATAGTGGTCCTTTTGGTTCAGGAGGTGTAGATTTAACAACTTACACTAATGTAAAAGCCAGAGCAACAGACGGCCGATTAAAAGATAGGATTACAAATTCTTCGAATCCAATGCCTCCATTTGGTTTAATGTCGTCATCTAAAGTTGATTCAGTATTGTGTTGGATTGATAAGGGCGGACCGCTTTAATCAGGATTTAATTCCCATTAATTTTATTACTTTTTCAACATCTTCGGGCGTGTCGATACAATGACTATCGTGAAGCGTTTCCGCACATTTTATTTTAAAGCCATTTTCTAACCAGCGTAATTGTTCGAGTGATTCGGCTAGTTCGAGAGGCGAAGGTTTTAGTTTTGTTACTTTTTCAAGAACATCAACTCGGTACGCGTACATGCCTACGTGACGGTAATAATCAAAATGTTCATGCCATTCTTTTTCGTCGACACCTTTAATAAACGGAATCACCATACGACTAAAGTAAAGGGCTTCTTTATTGGTATTAAGCGTGATTTTTACTTCGCCTTTATCAAATAAAACAGAATGACTGTTACATTTTATCATTAAAGTGGCTAATTCAGTATTTCCGTCACAAATCTTAGCTAATAAATCAATTTGCGAAGGATCAATAAAAGGCTCATCGCCCTGAATATTGATAATGTAATCGTAAGTGGTTTTAGTATTTATATACGCTTCATAGCTGCGGTCGGTACCACTAGGATGTTCGGCTTTGGTAAGCACTACCTTAGCACCGAACGACTTGGCGTGAGTTTCTATACGCTCATCATCGGTAGCAACAATAACATCCGTCAATAATTTTGATTTTTTAGCTTGCTCATAAACTCTTTGTAACATGGATTTTCCCATGATTTCTATCAGTGGTTTACCTGGAAAGCGGGTAGAGGCGTAACGTGCAGGAATAATTCCTAAAATTTTCATCAGATATAAGATTCAATTAAAAACTTAGGATTAAATTTAGGAATTATTTCATTGAGAACACAACTACTCATATTTTTTTTAGTTTCTTTTTTATTGGGAAACGCTCAGCACTCGCCCGCTCCTCCGTCGGGAAATAAGGCTGTGAAACTTATTGCAGAAATGATAGATTCGATTGCAAATCTTAAAACAGTTAGAACGTCCATTAAATCACTCGAAAGGATTAATAATGCCTATTCGTCTTCTGCATCCGAAATAAAGGTGAATGTAAACCCAAGAAAATTATATTTTAAAGGCCGTGAAGGCAAACTAGAAATTTTATACGTTACGGGTTCTTACAATAACAAAGCTGTTGTTAAACCACATGTTTTTCCGTATTTGACTTTAACCTTAGAAACGCGAGGAAATTTAATGCGAAAGAATCAGCATTATACAATTCATGAACTGGGCTTCGATTTTATTGGGAAAACGATCGCGCTTATTTTAAGTAAGGAAAAAGAAAATATGGCGAAGAGCTTAACCTATTTAGGAAAGCACGAACATAACGGCTATATGTGTCATATGGTGATATACGAAACCAAAAACTATCCATTTTATGAGTACACGGTTAAACACAAAGAAACGGTAACCAGCATTGCCTATAAACAAAGTGTTAATGATTACATGTTACGTGAAAAGAATAATTTGTTTAACGATTTTGGTTATTTGAAGGAAGGCAGTAAAATACAAATTCCACACATGTATTGTAAAAAGGCAGTTTTGTATTTAGATGAAAAAACAATGTTGCCGGTAAGCGTTAGTATTTATGATGATATTGGTTTGTTTGAGAATTACGATTATACCAATATAAAAATAAACAAGCCCATTGACGAGAAAGAATTTACAAAGGGCTATAAAGATTATGGTTTTTAAACTGAGGCTTCAGTTATTTTTCCTTCACTAATTGTAAAGTATTTTGTTTTTGTTTCTCGTCTTAGAGAAATATACTGAGCGTATTGTTCCGAATAATTAACGCGTTGCTTAACTGCTTCATCAAATAAACCGTAAGCACTCATAAGCACTTCGCTACATTCACGCACGGCGTAATTTCCGCTTTCTGATGCGGTGATGTAATCAGCTAATTTGTTTTTTACAACGTATTCGTTAAAAAGTGGATTTGCTTTACGTGAAATAAAAAAACGCAAGCCACATTCTTTAGCAACGCTTAAATCCAAAACATCATCAAACACATAAGCAATTTCGCTTGGCAAAATGCCGTAGGTTGCACAAAGATGTTTAGTGGCATCGGTTTTGTTGGCTACTTTAAAATAGTTCGCGTTAAAACATTCGCGGTTTGTAAATGTAAAAGCTGCTTTATTGTTTTCGCCTGAAATAATTGCCGTAATTGGTAAATGGTTGTTCTTTAGAAAAAATGCGAAACGTAATAAATTCGTTCCCATCGAATCTACTTCATTAAAACGACTTTGAAGCGCATGGTCTTTTTCACCATTGGTAAAAACACCATCCCAATCAAACACAAAGGCTTTGATTTTACTTAAGTTGGAAATGAGTAAAGATTCTGAAATTAAAAACTTACCGCCGTTACTTTCAAAAACTTTTAAATTACTCATCCGTAAAAATTAGGCTTGTATATCCTGAATATCTAACATACCAACCGGCTTACCACCGTCGGTAACAACAATTGTATCCACGTTCGATTTTTTAAACAAAGTGTTGGCTTCATTTAATAAAACGTTTCCGTCAATTGTAATTGGTTCGCGGTATTCTAAATCAGATAATTTTTTATTTAATACATCACGACCTTTTTCCATAATTAATTTACGGAGAGAGCCATCTGTAAATACACCCTTAATGCTGCCATCTGCTTTTGTAACAGTAATTGCACCGTAACCAAATTCAGTCATTTTAATAATAGCATCAGTAATAGAAGTACTTTCAACAACAATTGGATTAGTTCCTTTAACAGCTTCTTTTACTTTCACCATCATTAAGCGGGTGTCCATAATAAATTGATCTGTACCAACTGTAGTGAAATTATTTTCAGTTAACTGTTTAATTATTTTTAGTGGAACAGTGATAGTGTGAACACCAATATTAATTGCGTTTCTTACATGTTCAGCATTACGAACAGAAGAGAACATGATTTTAGTATCGTAACCGTATAAATCAACCGCATCAACGCATTGTTGTACTAAAGCTAATGCATCATGACCTTGATCTTGTAAACGACCAACCAGCGGACAAACATAAGTTGCACCCGCTTGCATAGCCATATAGGCTTGTTGTAAAGTGTAAACTAAGTGAACGTTTACCAAAAGTCCTTTATCGCGTAACATTTTGCAAGCGCGAACACCTTCTAAAGAAACCGGAATTTTAAAAACCGTTTTGGTTTTATCTAATCCTAAAGCTAACTGACGTTCAGCCTCAGCTAAAACTTCTTCAGCAGTATTTCCTAAAGCTTCAATTTGAAGTACAGGAACTATCTTGCTTAATTTAACAATAGTGCCGTCGATATCGGTAATCCCTTCCTTTTGCATAAAGGTTGGGGTAGTGGTTAATCCGTTTAAAAATCCAAGCTTAAAACCTTCTTCAATTTCCTTTAAGTTGGCTGAGTCTAAATATAATTCCATAGTTGTAAAATTTACAAGCCCAAAGAAACTAAAATTTTAGCTATAATAAAAAGAAAAGCCCCCAAAAGGAGGCTTACTTATTAAGGAAGAAAGGCTTATTTATTAACTACTAAACGCTTGGTAACTTTAGAGTTACCTGCTGTAACAGTGATAAAATACAGTCCGGAATGGAAGTTTGAGCAATCCACAGCTAACTTATTTTTACCGTTTAAGTTTTGTTCAGTGCTATTATAAACTAAAGAACCGAGGCTATTAAACACCTGAATTTTTACAGGAGCTTCATCCGTTAAAACAACATTAATATTAGCGTTGTTGGTTGATGGGTTCGGATAAATATTACTTACGCTTTCAAGCACAGTTGCATTTTCGTTTACGCTTAGTAACTGGTTATACTTAATTGTAAAGCTTAAAGTGTCAGAGCTGGTTTTGCCAGTTGCAACATTAAAGAGTTTATAATATATTTCTGAGTATCCTATTGAAGAGCCTTCAACTAAATCGGTAACTAATTGTTTTCCCGGAACAACTGCTCCACCGGGTGCTAATACAGAAAACTCATCTGCTTCATAAACAAACGATGCGTAACATGTTCCCAAATCACCAAAACAAAAATTAGCCGCTGCGCCTGAGTTTAAGACAACATCTGTACGAATAACAGAGTATGTATTTGTATCTAAACTTGGGCTTTGTGCGTTTACAATTCCTGTAAAAATTAATGCAAAAAGAGTAAATGTTTTTTTCATAGGTTTCAGTTTAAATTGTTTAGTAAAGATATAAAAAACCAATCTTCTAAATAAGAAGATTGGTTTAGTAGTGAAATTATTTGTTTATAGTTAATTTTTTTGTTGTTGATTTCCCGTCTTTATCAGCGATAACCACATAATATAAACCTGATGCTAAATCTTTAGTATCAAAATTAACAGTATTGTTGCCAATATCAATAGTAGTTATTTGTTGTAGCATAAGTTGGCCTAAAGCATTTAATATTGTAATAGTGCTTTCCCCTGCTTTAGAACTACTGATGCGAACAGTCGCTTCATTTTGAGCAGGATTAGGATACAATTCAATGTTATTAAATTCTGTAGTAGCTGATTTTACATCAGTAGTAGAAACCAAATTGATATTATCCAACCAAATGTTATTTCCGTAAGAGTTATAAGGAACGAATTTAACAAGCACTTGTGGTGAATTATCATAAGCAGATAAATTCACAACTTCACTACGCCATTGGGTACCTGTTGGTGTAAAGGCAATAGTTGTAACCGGAGCAGAAGCTAAAACTCCACCGTATTTAGAGTAAACATTTGTCCAAGTAACGCCACAGTTAGTAGAAACTAAAACATCCAAACCTTCAATTACACTCACGTCTACTTGTGCGTGAGCAACATCAAAAGTTAGTTTCATATTAGATAAACCGGTAAAGCTTGAAGTTGGCATGTAAAGCTCATCACGATCACCTACAACAGGATTATTCCACGAGTCGTATTTAACCGCTCCTAAGGGAGAGATGGCGTAAGCGCCAGTGCTTGGAACTCTTGAGAACTGATAAATACCATTATCCTGATTGTTTCTGTACCAATTGGTAGGAGGGAAAGTTGAAAGTGAAAAAGTTTGAACAATTGGAGCGGGAACAACGGTTGTACTAACGGCGAAAGACCCATTTTTAGAATTATCAGATGCATAATCATCAGTTGTACCATTTACAAATGAAACATTTGTTGAGTAAGTATGGTTACCAACAGTAGTTGTTACTGAAGGCATAGTTATTGTTGCTGTAGCACCAGGAGCTAAGGAGCCTGACCAAGCGTATGGTGTTCCGGGAACAGCATCTAGAACCGGAACAATAGTCATTGTGTTGATGGCATTAGTGCCGGCATTTCTAACACTAATAGCTGGCGTATGAGTCGTAGAGCAGCTATAAAAAGGACTAGAAACACCTTTATTTTCGGCGTCGTTAGGAGCTCTTGTAATACCGGCTTGTTGTACTCTTCTGGTAGCATCATCCTGAATAAAACCAATGCACTCAACTTCTGGTTTGCTAACAATATAAGAAGGAGCAGTACAAGCAATAGTAAAGGTTTGATTTTGACCAGTTGTCCAAGAAGTTGGTAAAGAAGTACCGGATTGAAGGGTAGGGAAAGATTTACGCGCCGCATAATAAAAATCCTTTTCTCCATTTGTTCCCGGAGCAGTGGCATAATTTATTTTCTTCTCTACCATTACTAAACGAAAAACTAATGGACCAGCACAAGTATAAGTTTGGGCAGCAGTGATACTTACAGTTACGGTAAATACAGTCATTCCTGGATCCCAAGAACGTAACATAGAAATTGAGAAAGGTGAAGGTACAGACTGAGCGGCGCTGATAACAGCATTGCTAATATATCCTGCGTGATTAGATGTTGCGCCAAATACAGTACAAGCTTGACCATCCATTCGACCTTCCGGAGCAGAACCTACTGCATAACCATAACCACCCGCAGCAGTTGATTTAAATCTCCAATCAATCTCTGTTTGATTAGTTTTATATAACGACCAAGTTGCAGTTGGAGCAGAAGGAATTGGAACCTGCCATTTAATAGCTACAACTTTAGAAGCATTAGCATCTAATACAACTTTTAATCCAGGGTTTGTTGAAGCACAAGGGCCACAATTTTCACCTGTAAATTCTTCGTATAACGACAGGCGTGTTGTTTGTGCTCTGCCAATAACGGTTAAAGTGGCAAGGCTTAAAATGAGTAATTGTTTTTTCATGTTTTATTTTGTTTAATTAAATAAACCTTTCTTAAAAAGGCGAAATCCTAAGGTACTAATTTATTAAAATCAATTTGTAAAGCCCAATTTTTTTAGCCCAAATCCCTAATAATTGAGTCTAAAACAAGCATTAATAGGCGAAAAACAGGATTCCTATAGAAAGGCATTTGAAGACAAGAGGAGTGTTTAACTAGGTCATAAAAAAAGGCCAATTTTTCAATTGGCCTTTTTAAATAGTATTAAGTACTGTTTATTTACTGATAGTTAATTTTTTTACTGTTGTATTGCCAGACTTGTCAGCCATTACAACATGATAAAATCCCTCAGCTAAATTTTGAGTATCAAACGTATAATTGTTGTCGCCCGACTGAACATTTACCTTTTTATTACTCATTAATTGCCCAAGAGAATTTAGTATAGAGATTGTATATTCTCCATCATTGATAGCTATAATTCTAACGTTAGCCTCATTTTGAGCAGGGTTTGGATATACTTCAAAATTCACTTGTGCTAATTGAGCTTTAGCAATAGAAGTTGGCCCGCCTAAATTAACATTGTCAACCCAAATATTATTACCGTAGCCGTTAGTAACAGTAAACTTAACCAATACTTGTGGTTGGTTGGCAGCTGTTGGCACAGGAATAACGTTAGTTGTCCATTGTGTAATGCTTGGAACGAAGTTAGCAGTAGTTGTAGGTGCTGTTGCTAAAGTTGCACCTGATTTATTGAATAGTGAAGTCCAGCTTGTACCACAGTTTGTAGATACAAATACCTCTAATTTGTCTGTATAAGAAGTGCTGTATCTTGCATGTGAATGATCAAAACTTAATACTGGAGCACTGATTCCTGTCATATCAAGAGGAGGTAAAATTAAATCATCAATATCACCTGTAACACTGTTATTCCATCCATAGTAGCGTAGAGCGCCAGCTGGAGTTGTTACATAAGCGTTTGCAGTGCCTTGGCGACTCCAAGTATTAGCGCCAGCATCAGGATTGTATAAATTCCAATTTGTAGGAGGGAAGGTTGCAGTTGTAAATGGTTCTGTAATTGGCGCTAGGAAAGTTGAAGGTGATACTGCAAAGCCAGTCTTTGCGGTATTGTTCGCAGTATTAAGATCGGTACCACTTACGCTAGTAATATTATAAGAATAGGTATGAGATCCAGCTGTTGTAGTAACCATATTCATTGTAATAACAGTAGAGGCGCCGGGCGCTAAACTTCCAGTCCAATTGTAAGGCGTTTGTGGTGTAGCGTCTAGTGTAGGGTTAATTGTCATTGATGTAATGGCGTTTGTACCATTATTTAAAATAGTAATTTGTGGATTTAAAGTTGTTGTACAAACAACTGCAGGAATAGTTACCGCAGTAGCTTTGGCGTCATTAGTCAAACCAACAGTACTTGTTCTAGCAGCCTGTTTTACTTGTCTGTTACCATCATCTTGAATAAAGCCTACAAAAGCGATTTCAGATTTATCAACGATATAAGATGGAAGTACGCAGTTAATTGTAAAGGTTTGGGTTTGCCCTGTAGTCCATGAAGAAACCATTGATGTTCCTGTTTGAAGAGTTGGGAACGATTTACGTACTACCCAGTTAAAATCCTTCTCGCCATTGGTGCCAGGTTGAGTCGCAAATTTAATTTCTTGCTCAATCATACAAAGACGGAAAACAAGAGCCCCAACTGAAGTGAAATTAGCTGAAGCTTGAATGTTTACTGTTAGGGTAACAGAAGTAAATGTTGGATCCCATGCACGTGACATGCTAATCGAGAAAGGTGATGTGTAAGAAGCGGCAGTATTTATTACTGTTGTGTTGAGGTTAGCCGGATGGTCTGAAGCTGCACCAAAAACAGTAGCATTTTGCCCATCGATACGACTTGAAGGAGCAGAAGAAATGCCATACCCATAACCGCCAGCGGCTGTTGTTTTAAAACGCCAATCAATCTCTGCTTGATTGGTTTTATATAAAGACCAAGTAGGAGTTGGAGCGGAAGGAATTGGTACTTGCCATTTAATAGGAATAATTTTATTTGGATTTGTTCCTGACTTTAAAAGAGCATCTAATCCGGGATTAGTAGCTGCACAAGGAGGACAGGTTTCTCCTGTAAATTCTTCGTACAATGACATACGTGTAGTTTGAGCTGTTGCAATTACACTTAATGTTGCAAAGCTTAAAATGAGTAGTTGTTTTTTCATGTTGTGTTTTTTTGTTTAATCTGTTATTAATTTAAACTACGGGGTTTAATAAATTTACAATGCAAAAATGGCATCGTCAATTTATTTAACACAATAATATCCCTCAAGTGAGGTAAAAACAACCTTTGATGTTGTTTAAGATTGGATTCCTACCCAACTAAAATATTTAGTTTTAACATTTAATCCGTAATTTTGTCTCGAACAAAATGATTGAAGGGAAGATTTTAGACAGGATCTTACAACAAAAGGATTACAATTTTAAACCGGAAAAAAACAGCAGTTTTTTAGGTTTGAAGGGCTCTTCTATTGCCTTTATTTTAACCGAAGCTTTTAAAACCACAGCTAAAAACGCGCTTGTCATTGTTCCCGACAAAGAGAAAGCTGCTTACATTTTTAACGATTTACAAGCGCTTTTACCTGAGAATAATATCCTCTTTTATCCCGAATCGCACCGTTTACCTTATCATCCTGAGAAAACTTCAAATGCCAATATTCAGGAAAGGGCTGAGGTACTAAGTTATTTGACTAATGATAATTTTAAAGGCATAATGGTCACTTACCCTTTAGCCTTAAGCGAGAAAATTACAACTAAAAGTCAGCTTACTAAAAACACCTTACAGATAAAACGGAATGAAAAGCTGAGTATCGATTTTATTTCCGACTTTTTAAATGAATACCATTTTCAGCATGTTGATTTTGTTTTTGAACCCGGACAATATTCCATCCGCGGAGGAATTATAGATATTTATTCTTACGCCAACGAATTTCCGTTTCGATTAGAATTGTTTGGTGATGAAGTGGAATCTATCAAAACATTTGACCCATCTTCTCAGTTGTCAAACACAAAACATGATTTCGTTACAATTATTCCAAATATAAACTCTGAACAACTAATTGAATCACGGAGTTCGGTGTTTGATTATTTTAAGGCTGAGAGTTTAATTTATATTGATGATAGAAAATTCGCCAGCGATACCATTTCCGAATTTTATAAAAAAGCTGAAGATGCTTACATTAATCTCCAATCAGAAATAAAAACAATTACAACCCTCTGAATTATATATTACGCCGGCTGATTTCAAAGAAGCTTTGGAAAAATTTTCAGTTATAGAATTTGGTAATAATATTATTCATCAGCAAAACGCTATTCAGTTTAATCAAAGTCCGCAACCTTCGTTCAATAAAAATTTTGAGATGCTCATCAATAATCTCAAAGAAAATAAAACTAAAGGTTACAAAAATTATTTCTTTACCGATAATCCAAAACAAGCCGATAGATTATTTACGATTTTCGATGACATGTTGGCAAAAGAACACCGCACACATGAATCATTAATAGAATATTTATCATTAAACATTCACGAAGGGTTTGTCGACCACGATATTAAAGTAGCTTGTTATACAGATCATCAAATTTTTGAACGCTACCACCGTTTCCGATTAAAAGAAACAAAACAAAAAACAGCGCAATCAATTACGCTTAAAGAGATTTTAAGTTTAAGTCCCGGCGATTTTGTAACGCACATCGATCATGGTATTGGACGTTTTGGTGGATTGCATAAATTAAATGTAAATAATAAAACACAAGAGGTAGTTCGTTTAGTTTATAAAGACAACGACATATTATATGTCAGCATTCATAGTTTACATCGCATTAGTAAGTTTTCAGGTAAAGAAGGAAACGTTCCGCGTATTGATAAATTAGGAAGTACAACTTGGGCCACCTTAAAACAAAAAACAAAACGCAACGTAAAAGAACTCGCTTACGATTTAATTAAATTGTACGCGAAACGAAAAGCGCAACCAGGCCACGCTTATCCACAAGATAATTATTTGCAACACGAATTAGAAGCGTCTTTTATTTATGAAGATACGCCCGATCAAATTAAAGTTACTGCTGATGTAAAAAAGGATATGCAAAAACCACATCCAATGGATAGATTGGTTTGTGGTGATGTTGGTTTTGGAAAAACAGAAATCGCAGTACGTGCAGCATTCAAAGCTGTATGCGATAGTAAGCAAGTGGCAATTATGGTTCCAACCACAATTTTAGCGTACCAACATTTTAAAACTTTTCAGGAGCGATTAAAAGATTTGCCTTGTAATATTGATTATATCAATCGTTTCAGAACAGCAAAAGAGCAAAAAGAAATTATTGAGAAATTAGCAGCAGGAAAAATTGATATTATTATAGGCACACATCGTTTAGTAAGCAAGGAAATTAAGTTTAAAGATTTGGGCTTGATGATTATTGATGAAGAACAAAAGTTTGGTGTAGGTATAAAAGATAAATTGAAATTAATCAGAACAACAATCGACACTTTAACTTTAACGGCAACACCAATTCCAAGAACTTTACAATTCAGTTTAATGGGAGCGCGGGATTTGTCGGTTATTTCAACACCACCACCAAACCGTTATCCGGTACAAACAGAATTAAGTATTTATAGTGAAGAATTAATACGCGATGCAGTTTCTTATGAATTAAAACGCGGCGGACAAGTTTTCTTCGTTCACAATAAAGTACAGAATATTGCAGAGATTGCAGGTATGATTCAACGTTTAGTTCCCGACGCAAGAGTAGGTATTGGTCACGGACAAATGGATGGCGACAAACTGGAAGAAGTGATGATGAGGTTCATGGAAGGAAGTTATGATGTGTTAGTAGCGACAACCATTATCGAATCCGGTTTAGATATTAGTAACGCCAACACCATTATAATTAACGATGCACAGAATTTTGGATTAAGTGATTTGCATCAAATGCGAGGAAGAGTTGGTCGCAGTAATAAAAAAGCATTTTGTTATTTGTTAGCGCCGCCTCAAGTCAGCTTAACTAACGAAGCGCGAAAACGTTTAAAAGCTATTGTTGAGTTTAGTGATTTAGGAAGTGGTTTTCAAATTGCGATGCGTGATTTAGATATTCGCGGTGCCGGAAATTTATTGGGTGGCGAGCAAAGTGGCTTCATTAACGATATGGGCTTCGATACTTATATGAAAATCTTAAATGAGGCGGTTGGCGAATTAAAAGAAGAGAATTGGTATAAAGATACAGTTGGCGAAGATAATACAGAGGATAGTGGCAAGGCTGTTTTCTCAAGACAATTTGTTAAGGAAACGGTTATTGATACCGACTTACAATTATTGATCCCGGATTCTTACGTTGAGAATTTAACCGAGCGTTTAATTTTATATCGTGAATTGGATAACATCACAAAAGAAGAAGAATTAAAATTGTTTGAAGAAAATCTACGCGATAGATTTGGTCCGGTGCCAAGCGAAGCGATTGAGTTAATTAATGTAGTGCGTTTCCGTTGGAAAGCCATGAGTTTAGGTTTTGAGAAAATTACATTAAAAGGAACTAAAATGTTAGCATATTTTGTCGCGCAAAAAGACTCGGCTTATTTTGCTACTCCTATATTCCATGCTGTAATGACTTACGCGCAAAAATATAAACACTTAAGCCGAATAAAGGAACAGAACGAAAAACTAATGTTGGCTATTGAGGATGTTAACAGTATCAGTAAAGCCACTGATGTTTTAATTAAAATGGAAAGTTTAATCGAAAAGAATTAGGCGTCTAATATTTTCAAAGGTCGTGGGGCGAATGCAAAACTTTGCAATTTTTTTTCTCGGCGAGATAAGTCATGATTTGGCGGTTACCACTTACTAAAAACTTCACATCCTTTGGTAAGAAAATATGTTCTGTCATCTCCTCATAAACTTCTTTAGCATCGCGGGGGTTTACATAAAACATAAGCAAGAATTGGGCTTTAGTTTCTATTAAAACCGAATCAATATTTTCGTAGGGAACGTTTTGCCCGAGATATATTGCTTGGTATCCCTTTGATTTAACAAGATAATTAGCAAGTAAAAGACTAACATCATGATATTCTCCGGGCGGCAAAAGCAGTAGAAAGGTTTTCTTTTTAGTTGGAAGAGGTAAGCCGTCGATAGCCGCCATTAATTTTCGCTTAATAATACAAGAGGCAAAATGTTCCTGAACAGGTGTAAGATTATCTGTTACCCACATCACTCCAATTTTATGAAATAGCGGATAAAACACATTCAGCATAGCATCAAAAAGTCCTAATTTAGTAACGGCAGCTGTATATGTTTTTTCAAAGGCTTGTTCATTAAATCCAATCATGGCTGATAAAAGCTGGTTAATAAAACCTTCACTAATGGAGCTTATAGAATCACCTTGTTGTAGCGAATTTATTATGGCGAAACTTCTTTTTCTTTAAGCTCCGCAATCTTTGAAAATTTATAACCGCTTCCCAATAGGGTAGCAACGTTCAGTAATTTCTTTACTTGATCATCATACCTTCTAATATTGGTAGATGTTCTGGTCGGCTCAATTAGGCCATATCTTTTTTCCCAAATGCGAAGGGTATGCGCCTTTATTCCGGTTAGTTGCTCTAATTCTGCAATTTGATAAAGTTTCATTTTGTGTTTGATTCAAGTAAATGTAAAAATAAGTTCACAAATAAACTATAGTACTTCCAGGTATGGTCGCTTAAAAGTTTAGCAGTACAAACGTATTCTAAATCCAATGGTTTTGATTTACCCCATTCATCCGGACTAATAAGCATTAATTTATGCATATTATCTCTTTTATAAAGATGATAGATGTTGCCAACAAAAGGTTCAAATGAAATACTTGCCGAATATATTTTTTCACTTACTTCCATCCTTCTTTTTATCTCGTTAGCTTGATCAAGAAGAAGGGAAACTTGTTTTTGAATTTGGCGTAAGTGCATGTCAGTTTGTTCTCGCATAGCAGAGTAAGCCCGGGTTTTTATTTTACCTACATCCTCAGGTCTGCGTCTTAATAGAGGATGCAATCAAGCCTGGGTTTTCGCTTTATCAATGTCAATTGGATGATGTAGTAGTTTTTAAATCAATATATTTAAAAACTCATGACGCGTTTGATCTTCTTTAAATTTACCACCGTAAAACGAACTTACAGTAGCAGAACTCTCATCTTTAATGCCGCGTGATGAAACACATAAATGTTTAGCATCTATTAATACGGCAACGTCTTCAGTTCCTAAACACGCTTGTAGTTCTTTTGCAATTTGTATGGTTAATCTTTCTTGTACCTGAGGTCTTTTTGCAAAATAATTTACTATACGATTTAGTTTAGATAAACCGATTACTTTTCCTGAAGAGATATAGGCAACGTGCGCTTTCCCGAAAATTGGCACAAAGTGATGTTCGCAGTTGCTGTAAAAACTAATTCCTTTTTCAACCAACATTTCATTGTATTGATATTTATTATCAAACAAGGCAATCTTTGGTTTGTTAGCGGGCAAACCGTTAAATAACTCTTTGATATACATTTTGGCTACTCGATTAGGCGTACCCTTTAAACTATCATCATTTAAATCAAGTCCTAGTGTTTCCATGATTTCCCTAAAATGATATTCAATTTTTGAAATCTTTTCGTCATCACTAATATCAAATGCATTTGCCTTCATGGGCGTTTCTATTCCCGTACTAATGTGTTCGTCACCTATTTCATCATGACTAAATTGACTTAGCATAATTTTGTTCCCGTTCAGAAGGGTGTTTAATGTGATTTCTTTCTGTTTCATAGCGTTTCTCTTTAGATATTCTAGTCGCAAACACCCGATTAATAAGAAGTTTGCTAAACAAAGGTATACTTATTTTGTTTAACTTTTTAATAAATTTGTTAAACAAACATATTTTAACGTACTTTGCTCTAAATCAAGCCAAAAGCTTAATACTAACCTTAATGCTATGTTACACACCTAAAAACCGGCAATTCATAAAAAGATCTTGAAACCGTTTGGAATTTCATAGCTCACCAAAAATTTGAGCACATACACCTGATAAAAGGGTTTTAAAATCCTTTGGAGGCAGGACTTAAAAGAATGTTCGGACAAATAATTGAATATACTATATCGCCGGCTTTAATATTAAGCACATTGGGTAAGGAATAAAGCTGTCGAGGATAAATCGTTTTTTCGAGAACAAAGAGTGGTCCGTACAGCTTCTCATAAACATTTTAAAGTTGATGGGTGTGAAATGATAGAGTTGTACCATTACCATTGTTTAGGCAAAGTAGGGTTTGTGAAAACAACTGGAAGAATGTATAGATTAAAAACTAGAACAACATTTAATCAATGAAAAATTATTTAAAATATTTCTGTTTATTTAATTCCCTAGTGTTGGTGGTTTATCTGGTTTTTTTACAGCTAAAAATATCCCCTTGTGGTATTCAACTTTAAGCAAACCCTCATTCAATCCACCTAATTATTTATTTGGACCGGTTTGGACAACGCTATATATTTTGATGGGAATTTCATTTTATTTAGTGTATCAAGCCAGCCAAAGGAAGAAAGGGAAAGTGATTTTTATTTTTATAACCCAATTAGTTCTCAATTTTTTCTGGAGCATTATTTTCTTTGCATGGCAACAGCCCGGTTTCGCAGCAATAGAAATTATTGCAATGTGGTTAAGTATTGCTTACATGATTTATGTCTATTATCCTATACATAAAGTAGCATCCTTATTACAAATACCATATTTGCTTTGGGTAAGTTTTGCAACCGTATTAAATATTTCTATTTTTTTACTGAATTAAACACAAATTAAGATAACATTAAACGTGTATATTTGTCTGGATGAAAAGTCGGAACCGTTCGAAATTAGTTATTACCATTTTGTTTGGTTACATCATCATGCAATTTTTGTGGTGGGAAGTTTTGTTAGTTCGTCAAACTTCTCAAATAAGTAACGAGCAGCAAAAGTTGATGGAAATTACTTCTACCGATGCGGTTACTTTAGAAAAGCAAATCAATGACCTTCAGCATAAAAAACAAGTACGTATTTACATGATTGTTGGTGAGGGCACTGTGTTCTTGTTATTATTGCTCTATGCTTTTTACAGAATCCGGAAAGCCTCGAACAAGGAAATAGAATTAGTAAACCAACAAAAAAATTTCTTACTAAGTGTTACACACGAATTAAAAACGCCGATAGCTGCAACCAAATTACAATTGCAAACGCTATTAAAGCACAAACAACTTCCGGTCGACCAGCAAGAACAACTCTTAACAAATGCTGTGAATGAAACCAATCGTTTAAACCGTTTAATTGAAGATGTGTTGCTAGCGAATTCGGCAGATAAAAATTTAGCTTTGAACAAAGAAAACGTGAATGTGAGCGAATTAACGGAACAAATTATCCTGAATTATTTTTCTGATAAAAAGGCGAAAGGCATTTTGAAAACCGAAATCCAAAACGGACTATCATCCACGCTGGATAAATTATTATTTCCTTCTATAATTATTAATCTTGTTGAAAATGCCTTCAAGTATTCGCCCGACAATTCGCAAGTGCTTATCTCTTTAAACAACCAAAACGGTAAATTGAATTTAAGTGTAAGTGATAATGGTTTTGGGATTTCCGAAAAAGAAAAATCCAAGATATTCGATAAATTTTACAGAGTAGGTAACGAAGAAACCCGCAACACAAAAGGTACAGGGCTTGGTCTTTATATTGTAGAAAAAATTGTTGTAGCACATAATGGCACTATCGAAGTGCAGGATAATAAACCAAACGGAAGTGTTTTTAAAGTCTCAATATAAGTTTATTTTTAGTTGTGTCGCACTACTTTTAATACAGGCGTGTTCAAACAACAACCAAGAAGTTCCTGTTGAGAAGAAAGGTTTTTTTTCAAAAGATACCACCTTAAAATACGCCAAACGTTTTGGAATTTCCCGCCAGTCAAATTATAAAGCGCTCTTTTTATTTGGGAACCGCGATAGTAATGATACTACGGCAACATTTATTCTGTATCCAAAATCTCAGCAAAAACCAAATTTAGGGAATGATGTTTTTTATGTTGCAACGCCTGTAAATAATATTGCCTGCATGAGTTCGGTTTACGCGGCCATGCTTACGATGTTAAATTTGCAAGAAAAAATTGTCGCTGTAGATAACGTAGATTATTATAACAATAAATTTATTATCGATGGAGTTGCTTCACAAAAAATAAAAGAGATTGGAAAAGGTCCGCAAATAAGTGTGGAGCAAACTTTAGTTTTAAATCCTGAACTGCTATTAATGTTTGGCATGGGAAATCCAAAAAAAGATGCTGACGAAAAAATTTTGAATTCAGGAATTCCAGTCGCCATTACTTTAGATCATTTAGAGGAACATCCTTTAGCGCGGGCAGAATGGATAAAATTTATTGCTGCTTTTTTTGATATGGACGGAGAAGCTAATTTTTTATTTAAAGGTATTGAAAGAAATTATTTGCGTTTAAAGGAAATGACGGATACTATAAGTTACAAGCCAACTGTTTTAACTGAAATAAAATATGCCGATGCATGGTATGTTCCCGGTGGAAATAGTTTTATGGCGCATTTTTTGAAAGATGCAGGAGCAGATTATATTTGGAAGAACGAAAACAAAGCAGGTAGCATTGCTTTGAATTTTGAAGAAGTTTATATTAAAGCAAAAGAAGCAGATTTCTGGCTTAACCTTTTCATCAATGTAAATTCTAAAAAGGATTTGCTGGCATACGACGAACGTTACGATTTGTTTAAACCTTTCAAAACTGCAAATCTCTACAACAACACCAAAAGAACCAATGCTAAAGGCTATAGTGATTATTATGAAAACGGAATGAGTAATCCGGATGAACTTTTAAGAGACTTCATTAAAATATTTCACCCTCACTTATTGCCTGAACATCAATTGAAGTATTATAAAAAGATTGAGTAAATTTAACCGTGCGCAATAAATTTATATTACACGCTCTCATTCTTCTGCTTATCACAAGCGCGCTATTATTTATTAATTTATTTTTTGGAAGTATCGCCATTTCATTCTCTGATTTGAAAGAAGGAATTGCCGCTGATATTTTTTATAACATCCGCGTTCCAAAAACTATAACGGCAATTTTAGCGGGAGGAAGTTTAGCTATTTCCGGATTATTAATGCAAACCTTATTTCGTAATCCTTTGGCCGGGCCATATGTATTAGGTGTAAGCAGTGGCGCGGGTTTGTTTGTGGCCATTGCCATGATTTTATTTGGAGGCGTTACTAATTATTTTGTTGGCAAAACATTAATTAGTGTTTCGGCGGTCACGGGTTCATTATTGATAATGGCTTTGGTGTTGTTTATTTCTAAACGCAGCCGTAGTAATACTACGGTTTTATTAGTTGGAATTATGCTCTCTCAAATTTTAGGAGCCTTCCAAGGATTAATCGAGTACATGTCGAACCCCGCTACTTTGAAAAGTTTTGTGGTGTGGGGAATGGGTTCTGTTAGTAATACTTCCAATAAGGATATTTTGATTTTGCTCCCCGTTTGTTTAGTGTTTTGTTTAATGACTTTATTTCTTTCAAAACCTTTAAACGCTATTTTATTAAATGAAACTTATGCGCAGAATTTAGGAATTAATGTAAATCGTTTACGAATGACAATCATTTTAATCACCGCAATTTTAACTGGATTGATAACTGCTTTTTGCGGACCAATTGCATTCGTTGGTTTATCGGTGCCGATTGCTTGTCGTTTATTATTTAAAACCTCGCATCAATTGCACCAAGTCACCTATTGTTTTTTAGTTGGAGCAATTACACTGTTGTTATGCGATACAATTTGTCAATTAATAAGTAATAGTTACGCTTTGCCAATTAATACTATTACAACACTTATTGGTTCGCCTGTAGTTATTTATTTAATTTTTAAATCCAAAATCATTTCGTAATGCTGCAGGTAAAAGATTTAAATATTGGGTATGAGCAAAAGGAAATCCTTTCGGGATTGAATTTTTCTATTGGTAAAGGTGAGTTAATTGGTTTGGTTGGAAGTAATGGTGTTGGAAAATCTACTTTATTAAAAACAATCATCGGAAGCTTAAAACCTTTATCTGGCGAAATTAATTTAGATGGAAAAACACTTCAATCTATTTCCCAACAAGAATTATCAAAATTAATTTCGATTGTATTAACCGATAAATTGGGCGGATTTAATTTAACTGTGTTTGATATTGTTGCGGCCGGACGAATTCCTTATTTAAATGCATTCGGACAATTAAACGAAAGCGATATTGAAATTGTGAATCAAAGTCTGGATACAATTGGCATCAAGAATTTATCTCAAAATTATTTTGATGAATTAAGCGACGGACAAAAGCAAAAAGTGCTGATAGCAAAATCACTTGCCCAACAAACGCCTGTAATTTTAATGGATGAGCCAACAGCGTTCTTAGATTTTGAATCCCGTTTACAATTATTTCAACTCCTTAAGCAATTAGTTAAGGAACAGCAAAAAACAGTTATTGTTTCTTCACACGATTTAGATGTATTATTCCGTAATGTGGATAAAGTGCTTTATTTGAAGGGGAATAAGGAGTATCAGTTTGAGTCGGCTGAGAAGATAAAACTCTTTTTCAATAGTGTCTTTTTTTCCCGTCTTTGTTATTCTCTTTTTTTTTCCCCGGTTCCCCCCCCGGAACCCCCCCCCCCCGAACTCCTCAAAGGGGGAAAAAATGCAACGCCACATGGAAAGGAAACCCGGGGAAAATATTTTAAAGGGAAGATTAAGGTTTTTCGCCCCCCCCCCCCTTTAAGGCCCCCTGGCTATTATATTTTTTTTTTTTTTTTTTCCTCTTTTTTTTTTTGTGGGGAATTTTTAATTTCTCCCCGGGGCGGATATTTTCCCCCCCCCCCCGGAATTTTTTTTTTTTGGGGGTTGTGGGGGGGAAATAATTTTTCTAAAAAAAAAAAAGGTAAAAAGCAATTTTACAGGCCAACTTTCCCTTCCCCCCCTTTAAATTTCAGTTTCCTTAATGGGCTTTTATACACCGCTATTTTCATAAACTTAACACTAATTAATTTTTTACCGGTAAAAAAACAGTATTTTTGCGCCCGAACTATGGCACAACTAGTAAAAAAATCAAAACTTCCGAATGCAGGCAAAGGCCTGTTTACCACCAAAGCAATTAAAAAAGGTGAGATGATCATTGAGTACAAGGGTGAAATCATCAACTGGAAAGAATACAAAAAACGCGTAGAGAAATGCGAAGATGGTTATTTGTTTTTCGTGAACAATAATTACTGTATAGATGCATTTAAAACCCCGCAATACAAAGCGCGTTACGCTAATGATGCAGCGGGCTTAACCCGAGTTAAAGGTTTAAAAAATAATTGCGATTATGAAGTGATTGATGGCAAATGTTATATTATGGCCAAACGAGATATCAAAGCAGGAGAAGAAATCTTTGTAAATTATTCTAAGGAATATTGGGACTGCGTACGGTTTAATATTAAACACGGCTTCGAAAAAGCACCGGATAGTACAAAGTAGGACGTTATCTGATTTCCCATCATCATTTATAGTATCAACCAAGCTCTCGGGCTCATTTTTTATAAATGTTCGAAAGAGAATAGTTGATCGACTACTAAAAAGTTTTTGTATTTTTACCGTCCCAACTATGGCACTACTCGTAAAAAAATCAAAATTGCCCAATGCAGGCAAAGGTCTGTATACAACAAAAGCAATCAAAAAGGGCGAAAAAATCATTGAATATAAAGGTGAAATCATCGACTGGAAAGAATATTCCAAACGAGTGGATGAGAATAAAGACGGTTACCTGTTCTTTGTTAATCGTAAAAAATGTATAGACGCTTTCGGTACACCTCAATACAAAGCAAGATATGCAAATGATGCACGGGGTATCAGCCGCACAAAAGGCTTAAATAATAATGCTATTTATGATGTATTTGGCGATAAATGTTTCATTGTAGCGGCACGTGATATTAAAGCAGGTGAAGAGATTTTTGTTGACTACTCGAAAAGCTATTGGGATTGTATCCGTTACAATATCAAACATGGTCACACCAAGTGGAAAACAACCACAAGCAAGAACTAAGCGTCAATCGGTTTCGATTTTACTTTTTTCAATTCCCAAATTATAATAGGAACTATAATGCCCGTTGGCGCCAACCATAAAATAGTTGGATTAATTGGTATGTGGTCAGTTTGATTTACCAAAAAGGCAGTGATGGCGCCAATATAACTTCCCATCATATTGCCAATGTGTTTTTTGTACCAATAAAGTGTTTCCTTTGGTCCTCTTAAAAACAGTTGAATGTTTCTTATTACACCCCAAACACCCATTCCTCCAAAAACAAGAGGTACAATGGCACCCATATTGCCATGTTTGAAATAGATTTGGAAGGCAAAAGCTATCATTCCTAAAAAAGTTAAACCTGCAATTATTTCAATGGCCCAATCGACAAAATAAGGCCCCTCACCTTTATGAAGGTTTTTTAATTTTAACGATCGGTAAGCAATAAGTGTAGAGTAATATGAGAAAATAGCAATGTAAAAGAAGAAAATGCGACCCTTGGCAATGGATAAAAAAATGGCTGTCACAAAAATAATTGTCATACACCAAAAATAGATTTTACCAACAGGTTTATGCTTGGGAGTATTTTTCTTTAAGCCAAAGGCTATAGCGCCAAATACAAGGGCAAGAAACCCTGCCGATACATGAATTATTAAAACTATTTTTATGAGTAGCTCCATTTACTAGACTAATTCACCGTACAAATCGAAATCGCTGGCATCGTTAATTTTTACTTTTGCAAAATCACCAACGCGAACATAAGTATCTTTTGTAGCTTTCACTAAAACTTCATTATCAACATCAGGACTATCAAACTCAGTTCTGCCAACGAAAAAATCATTTTCTTTTCTATCGAACAACACGTTAAATGTTTTTCCGATTTTTTGTTGATTGAGGTTGTAAGAAATTTCCTGTTGCACAGCCATTACAGCATCGGCGCGTTGTTTTTTTATTTTCTCGCTCACATCATCTTTCAATTTAAATGCGCTTGTGTTTTCTTCGTGCGAATAAGTAAAAATGCCAAGGCGATCGAATTTAGTATCTTCAACCCAACGTAACATTTCTTCGTGGTCTTTTTGAGTTTCTCCCGGATAACCGGCAATTAAAGTAGTACGAATAGCAATACCGGGAACTTTATCTCTGATTTCATTTACTAAATCAATAGTTTTTTGTTTGGTGGTTCCGCGTTTCATACTCTTCAACATGTTGTCGGTAATATGTTGCAAAGGCATGTCTAAATAATTACACACGTTTGCTTTTTTATTCATCACATCCAACACTTCCATTGGGAAACCACTAGGGAAAGCGTAATGTAAACGAATCCAATCAATTCCTTCCACATCACTTAGTCTGTCAACCAAATCAGCGAGCTCGCGTTTTTTATAAATATCCAAACCGTAATAAGTAAGGTCTTGTGCAATTAATAAAATTTCTTTAGTTCCTTTAGCTGCTAAATTTTTGGCGCGCTGTACTAATTCTTCTTTCTCAACAGAAACATGTCCGCCACGCATTAAAGGAATGGCACAAAAACTACAAGGACGATCACAGCCTTCACTGATTTTAAAATACGCGTAATGTAAAGGAGTAGTTAATAAACGTTCACCAACTAATTCATGTTTGTAATCTGCTTTTAATGTTTTTAAAATTTTTGGTAATTCGCGTGTGCCGAAATAAGCATCTACATCCGGAATTTCTTTTTCCAAATCTGTTTTATATCGCTCGCTTAAACAACCGGTAACATATAATTTTTCAATACCACCTTTTTTCTTGGCATCCACATAACGTAAAATAGTATCAATACTTTCTTGTTTTGCGTTCTCAACAAAACCACATGTGTTAATGATAACAATGTTGTGGTCGTCATCTGCGCTCTCATGTTCAACATTAAAGTTATTCGCTTTTAGTTGTCCCATTAAAACTTCGCTGTCTACAATATTTTTACTGCAGCCGAGGGTAACAACATTTACTTTATTTTTTTTGAGGGTACGGGTTTTCATTGTAGGGGTAAAGATACCAAATATTTCGGTGAATATTTTTTTGAAGGATAATCTCAATAGCCTCTAGCCACTAATGGCAAAATAAGCTATATTTGGGTTTTCGATATTAGTAAATGGGCCAATTTATTAGGGATTATTTTAGGTTTGTTGTTCCAGTAGGAATTTTGTTCGTACTTGTAGCTATCGGTACCGTTGGGTATATGATCATTGACAGCTACACCTTATTCAATGCCTTTTACATGACTATTATAACCATTGCTACTGTTGGTTATGGGGAAGTGGAACCTTTATCGCAAGGAGGAAAGCTATTTACCGTATTTTTAATCATCACAAGTTTTGGTACATTTGCTTATGCCGTTTCGGCTATTACACGTTTTGTAGTAGATGGAGAGTTTAACCAGTTTTATAAAAATAAAAAATTGAACGCAGCAATTGATAAATTAACAGACCATGTTATTATTTGTGGGTTCGGGCGAAATGGCCGACAAGCAGCTCATGTTTTAAAACGTCATAACCGACGATTTGTAGTGATTGAAACGAATGATAAGGTTACAGAATCAATTACTCATAAATTTAGTGAACTGGTTTTAACTGGAGACTCAACAAAGGATGAAACCTTAATTAAAGCCGGAATTATGAGAGCAAAAGCTTTAATTACTACTTTACCTATTGATGCTGATAATTTATTTATTGTATTAACAGCGAAACATTTAAATCCCAATCTTACCATAATCTCGCGCGCCAGTGACGATAATTCGGATACAAAATTAAAAATTGCAGGTGCTACTAATGTGATAATGCCTGACAGAGTAGGCGGGGCACATATGGCTTCTTTAGTAATGAAGCCGGATGTAATGGAATTTATTGATTTTATTACAGCAGAAGGAGGCGACAACATTAATTTGGAAGAAATAGATTTTAATACAATTTCTGAGGGGTTACGCAACAAAACATTAAAGGATTTAGAAATTAGAAATAAATCGGGCGCGAACATTATAGGATTTAAAACTGCAATGGGAGAATACATTGTGAATCCAAGTGCCGACACAAAAATAATTCCTCAGTCAAAAATATTTGTGTTGGGAACGCCTGAACAAATCCGGAAACTTAAAGAAATTTTAGCGCAGTAGATGAAAATTTTAATTACAGGTTCTAATGGATTATTAGGACAAAAATTAGTTTACAAATTAAAAGTAAACAAAACAGTTTCTTTAATTGCAACAGCGCGTGGAGAAAATCGTTTGATTGACGCAACCGGTTATATTTACGAATCATTAGATATTACCAATTTCGAAAATGTAGAATCAGTTTTCGAAAAATATAAACCTGATGTAATAATCAATACAGCGGCAATGACAAACGTTGATGCCTGCGAAACACAAAAAGAAGAAGCTTGGTTAATGAATGCTACGTCGGTTGAACATCAGGTAAAAGTATTAGAGAGTTTAAAGAATAATTCATACAATCCTCACTTCATTCATCTAAGTACAGATTTTATTTTTGACGGAACACATGGTCCGTTAACGGAAGAAGAAAAACCAAACCCGTTAAGCTATTACGCCGAAACAAAATTAGAAGCGGAAAAAATTGTTATCGCTTGCAAATTGAAATGGGCAATTGCGCGTACTGTTTTAGTTTATGGAATCGTAGATAACATGAGCCGTAGTAATATTGTTTTATGGGTAAAGCAAAATTTAGAGCAAGGAAAACTATTAATGTTGTTGATGATCAATTCCGCACACCAACTTTAGCAGAGGATTTAGCGGATGGTTGTATTTTAATTGCAGAAAAAGGTGCTGAAGGCATTTTTAATATTTCAGGAAAAGATTTTTACAGCATTATAGATTTAGCTTACGTTGTAGCGGATTATTACAAATTAGATAAATCATTAATCAAACCATCAAAGTCAACCGACATAAAACAACCTGCTATACGTCCGCCCAAAACGGGATTTATTATTGATAAAGCTCGTAAAGTTTTAGGATACAATCCACATAGTTTTACCGAAGGAATAAAATTAATGGAAGAGCAGATTTTGAGAATGAAAAAATAAGACAGATTGTTTTTGAAAACGTTGTCATGGTGAGCTTGCCGAACCATGAAAGGAAATTAAACTTAATTAGCCCTGAGCTTGACGAAGGGCTAACAACACGCGCTTCGTCAAGCTCAGCGCACTTTTAGGAGATGAGTTTCGTTATGGTTCGGCAAGCTCACCATGACTATGTCGTCCGAAAAATAATTTTTTTAAATAGGAGTTACTCCAAAAACCGTTTTCTTAATTCCGGTGTCATCATCTCACAATAGTCTGCAGTACCAAACCAAGTGATTCTGTTTTTAGCAATGTAATTGTAAGCTGCGTTTCTTATAAAAGGCGGAACAATAATAAATACCATCATCAAGGGCCATAAACCTTTTAAATATTTTGTCACTCTTAAAGCGGCTGAAGATTGTAAATGAATTTTTCCATTTTCTAAAAGCACCATGCTGTCTAATTGTCCTTCTAAATTAAATGGCTGCAACGTTTTTTTAGCGAATTCAGATTGCAATGCTGAGAAAATAAGTACTGAATTTTTTTCTTTGCGCAATACAAATTTTACACTGCGGTTACACAAACCACAGTTCCCATCGAAAAAAAGGATAGTTTTAGAATTTATACCGGAAATATCACTCATTTATAAGTGGTTGAATTATCTTTGTAAGTGGCTGTTTTGTATTGTAAAATTACGGAATGCTACTCACAATTCGTGTTTTTTGAGGTTTTTCCACTCATTGGTTACCAAGTCAAGTGTATTTTTGTTAACTTTATTGGGCAAAATACTGTGTTAAAAAGGGTTACAAAATATCTTATAATATTGTTAGTTGTATTCGGTACACAACTAAAAGCGACGCATATAGTTGGTGGAGAAATTTATTACGATAAGTTAGCCGGGAATAATTATAAGATTACTTTAAAAGTTTACAGAGATTGTTTTAATGGACTGCCTCCCTTAGATAATCCGGCGTTTATTTCCATTTTTGATAAGAATAGTGTTTTATTAGACACAATTCGACTTCCACTTCTTTCTCAAAACAACGTCCCACCATCCATTAATAACCCATGTATTCAAACACCTGGTGGTGTTTGCGTAGAGGAAGGGATTTATGAAGGTATAATAAATCTTCCCCCAAGAAACGGCGGATATTATGTAGTATACCAGCGTTGTTGCAGAAATAATTCAATATTAAATATTGTTAGCCCGGGTGCTACAGGCGCAACATATTGGGAACACATTCCGGGACCTGAAGTTGTAGTCAATAATAGCTCGCCACGTTTTAATAAATTCCCTCCTATTTTTATTTGTAATGGTATACCTATAAAATTTGATCATGCGGCTACTGATCCGGATGGTGATGTTTTAGTTTATTCTTTGTGCGCGCCTTATGAGGGTTTAGATAACTGTTGTCCAATTGTGCCTACTGCTTCTCCAATGTTTAGTTGCACGGGTCCTGGTTTTTGTCAATACAATAATCCACCACCTTATAATCCTATTCAATTCATTTCTCCTTATTCAGGAACGTTTCCTATGTCATCTAATCCCGCTATAAATGTAAATTCAACCACAGGCTTTCTAAATGGTGTTCCTGATATAGACGGTCAATGGGTTGTTGGTGTCTGTGTTCAGGAATTCAGAGGCGCTACATTGATTGGCACACATTACAGAGATTTTCAGTTTAATGTTGTTACATGTAGCATTTCGGTGCTTGCTCAGTTTAACGAGCAATCTACGCCCATTTCAATTGGCGGCAATCCTTTTCCAAATCAGTATTGCAGCGGAATGAGTATACAATTCAATAACAATAGTATTAACGGAAATAATTATTTATGGAATTTTGGGGACCCAACAACATTAGGAGATACATCACAACTTACAAATCCAATTTATACCTATCCTGATACAGGGGCCTATTTGGTAACATTAATTGCAAATCCGGGTAAGCCATGCGCTGATACAACTACAAAAACATATTATGTTTATCCTCCTTTGGCTCCAACTTTATCAGCTCCGCCGCCTCAGTGTATAACTGGCAATAGTTTTAATTTTAATGTTGGAGGAGTTTTTGCTCCGTCGTACACAACATTTAATTGGAATTTTGGCGCCTCGGCTTTACCTGTCACATCTACATTACAGAGTCCTAACGGAGTAACCTATAGTGCAGCTGGAGTATTTCCGCTCTCAGTAATTGTGCAACAAAAAATGTGTCAGAAAACACTAAAAGATACGGTTGAAGTTTATCCTGTTGCTGTAGCGGATTTTGTTGCTGATTCAGTAACCTTGTGCAATCCTGCATCGGTAACATTTACCAATAACAGTGTTTCAGGCGGCACACCAATTTATTTGTGGGAGTATAGTGATGGTGGAAGTTCAAGCGAAACCAGTCCAACTCATGTTTTTACACCGGCTGGTGTTTATGATGTAACGCTAACTATTATTTCAGTAGCAGGTTGTATTGATACGACAAAGTTTGTTGTGCCTGGTATGGTAACCGTTAGCCCGCTTCCAACAGCCGATTTTTCATTAACGCCAACCGAAACAAGTATTTACGAGCCTGACATTAATTTTTTTGATGCCAGTATCAGCTCGGTAAGTTGGAATTATAATTTTGGTGACGGTGGGAGTAGTTCATCTCAAAACCCAATGTATTCTTATACTAAGCCGGGCGAGTATTCAATAGTTCAAACAGTAGTTAATCAGTTTGGTTGTGAAGATACTGCAGTACGTGTTGTAAAAATTGTTCCGGAATTTGCTTTTTGGATTCCGAATAGTTTTACACCGGGGAATAAAGACGGGAAGAATGATATTTTTATGCCTTCTGTTTTTGGTGTGGAGAAATATTTATTCGAGATTTACGACCGTTGGGGTGAGTGTATTTTCAGAACCAGAGATACACCAACAGGTTGGGATGGAACTTATCTTAATAAACCTTGTCAGCAAGACGTTTATGTTTGGATGATTACGTTTTATAACATTGTCACAAAACGCGAAGAAGTGCATTATGGTCACGTTACTCTGTTGAAGTAATTGAATTTTCTTTAGGTACACAGATTGATAATAAAATCAATAAGAGTAGAGCGCCGTAAGTGAGAATTTTAAAATGCTCGTAGTATTCGTTATAATTTCCAAAAATTAATTTTAAGTTGCAGAGGAGGTAAACTAAAATGCCTGAACTCAGCATAAAATAATATTTTCCTTTAGAAAGTGTTTTTCGGTTCTGAATAAAATAGTACAGACAAAAAATGAAAGCAGGACAAATAAATAGAAATCCGTAATGTTGTTGGTGTGGGAAGATAAGAGGGATTAATAAAAGAATATAACTCAATTCCCAGAAACGATGTTTCAATCCCACTTTTGATTTAAATGGGAGGGTACGTAAAAAATAAAAAGTAAATAAAATCAAAATGCCACGTGCGGCGTTAAGAATAAATTTTAATTGATCAAGTGATACATCAGCAATATTCCTTTTAATTAAAAGTGCGTGTGTATCGCCGGGGTTCTCAACTAGTAGAGTAGAGAATAAAGTGGAAAGGCCGTGAAAGCTTCTCTCCTCGGCATCTAACACATGATTTGAACGAAGTGGATTTATTAAATCTGCCCAGGTAGAAAGTAGTAATTGATTTTGTTCCCAGCCAATAAATGCTGCCGGTAAAATCAGCATGCCAATGTAAATTCCAATGATGGCGAACCCTGCTCTAAAAAATCCTCGGTAAAATAAATAGGGGACTAATACAAGCGGTAAGAGTTTTATGTTGATGCCAAATGCTATTAGCAAAGCCCCCCAAAAGGGTTTTGGTTTATTGGAGAAAACAAGCTGCATTCCTTGTAAAGTGAGATACAAAATTAAAATGGTGATTTGTAAACAATGTAGATTTTCATGAATAAAACGCAGAGAAAATAAAAATCCGCCAATACGTAAAGCCATTAATTCGTTCTTGGTAAAATCGTGAAGAGGCAATAGATTTTTTATCAGCGTAAAAATCCGAAACACAAAAAACAGATTCGCGCTTAACCAAAGTGCGTTGCAGGCCCACATTGGTAAATAGGTGAATGGCTTCAGTAAAATAGCAAAGAATACAGAATAGAAATAGTGATAACCGTCGAGATAAGTATTCTTAAAAATATTTTCGTTCTCAAATAGATCTGTTGAGGCCGATAAAAAAATAAATAAATCGCCACGACCTTGTGCTTCTATAAAAACATAAATAGCTAGTGCAATAGACGCAAGACCAATAACTATATATTTTTTTAGTGAATCTGTCATTAAAGAAAAAACCCACCCGACTAAGGCGGGTGGGTTGTAAATACTTATTTTAAAATTATGCTTTTAAAAATCCTAAAAGTTTTTCAACGCTAGACTTCGCATCGCCATAAAGCATTTCTGAATTAGGTTTGTAGAATAAAGGATTGTCTTCACCAGAATAACCTGCCGACATACCACGTTTCATAATGATTACTTTTTCAGCTTTCCATACTTCAATAACCGGCATTCCGTAAATAGAACTTGCAGGATCGTCTTGTGCACTTGGGTTTACAACGTCATTCGCGCCAATTACCATTACTACATCCGTTTCCGGCATGTCTTCGTTAATCTCATCCATTTCCAAAACAATATCGTAAGGAACGTTTGCTTCAGCTAATAATACATTCATATGTCCGGGTAAACGACCTGCAACAGGGTGAATAGCGAAGCGAACATTTTTTCCTGCTTTACGTAAGGTTTGCACCATATCGTAAATTGGATATTGTGCTTTTGCAACAGCCATTCCATAACCGGGAACAATTACAACTGATTTTGCTTCTTTTAATAACGTAGCAACTTCTTCGTGATTTAAAGCTGTTACTTCACCTTCAATGGCTTTTTTCTCACCGCCTTGTGATGACGATGCAGTTGCGTTTGCAAAAATTACAGCAAAGAAAGAACGGTTCATAGCATGACACATGTGCATTGAAAGAATTGCTCCTGAACTTCCAACCAATGCTCCTGTTACAATTAGTAAATCGTTTCCTAACATAAATCCTGCAGCAGATGCAGCCCAACCAGAGTATGAGTTTAACATCGAAACAACTACAGGCATATCTCCTCCGCCAATCGCCATTACCAATACAACTCCAATGAAAGACGCAATTCCTGTCATGATCAATAAAGGAAGCATTCCTTCTGTTCCATGTGCGTTACAGAATAACACTCCTAAAACTGTACATACAATCATCAAAATAACATTCATCATTTGAAGTCCTTTGAATGCCCAAGGTTTAGAAGGAATTTTCCCATCTAATTTTCCCCATGCAACAATAGAACCTGTAAAGGTGATTGCACCAATAAAAATCCCAATAAATACTTCCACCAAGTGAATCATGTGTGATGCTCCGGTTAATGCTTGTGTTTCCGGATCCATGTAAGAACCAAAACCAACCAACACTGCTGCCATTCCCACAAAACTGTGAAGGATGGCAACTAGCTGAGGCATTGAAGTCATTTCCACTTTACGTGCAACCAAGATGCCAATTACAGAAGCAACAGCAATTGCTCCAATAATGTAAACATGTCCTTCGACACCTTGACCTAAAACTGTAGCAATGATGGCTACGATCATACCAACAATTCCGTAGACAACTCCACGTTTTGCAGATTCTTGAGAGGCTAATCCTCCTAAACTTAAAATGAACAGGATGCTTGCAAATAAATATGCTGCTGTTTGAATTTCTTTTGCTATTTCTATCATAATTTCTTTTTCTTTTATTTTTTAAAACCGTGGCCCCTGAGCTTGTCGAAGGGCTATTTTTTAAACATTTTCAACATACGGTGTGTCACGAAGAATCCACCAACAATATTAATGCTGGCAATTAAAATAGCAACTACTGCTATAATGGTAACCGGATCTTTTATGTCACCAGTTGTTTGTAATAAACCACCCACAACGATAATTCCACTGATTGCATTAGTCACTGCCATTAATGGAGTATGTAATGCATGCGCAACGTTGGTGATTAACTGCCAACCAACAAAAATTGCTAGAATGAATACTGTGAAATGCTGAATGAATTCGCTTGGCGCATATTTACCAACCAAAAACAACAAACCTCCAACTACGGCTAAGGTAATAACCATTGAGTTCGTTGCTTTTTTTGCAGCTGCTTCATTTGTAGCTTTTGTTTCTGCTTCTGTAGGAGGAATTACTTTTGGTTTTCCGCCTGCAGTTGGACTAACTGGAAGTGGAGCAGGTGGCCAATTAATTTTTCCATTGTATGTTACCATTGCACGGGAAACAACAGCATCTTCCATATCAATCTTCCATTTTTCTGCTTTACCCATATCATCTAATAAATGACATAAGTTGTTTCCGTATAGTTGTGAAGCTTGACTTGGCAATTGATTTAATTTACCAACCATAACAACTCCGTTATCGGTAGTATAAACTTCTCCATTTTTAGTAAGCGCACAGTTACCTCCTGTTGATGCAGCTAAATCCACAATAACCGAACCCGGTTTCATTGCAGCAACGTGATAATCCATCCACAATTTCGGAGCTGGTCTACCAGGAATTTGTGCAGTTGTAATTACGATATCAACTTCTTTCGCTTGTTCTAAAAATAATTTCATCTCTGCTTCGATGAATTCTTTACTCATTTCTTTTGAGTAACCAGAAGAGGTTGCGCCGTCTTCTTCAATTTCAACAGTTAAAAATTGCGCACCCATCGATTCAATTTGTTCTGCAACTTCTTTACGAGTATCAAATGCTCTAACAATTGCACCTAATGAATTAGCAGCACCAATTGCAGCTAATCCAGCAACACCAGCACCAATCACTAATACTTTTGCTGGCTCAACTTTTCCGGCAGCTGTAATTTGTCCGTTTAAAAATCTTCCGAAATTATATGAACCTTCAATAACTGCTCTATATCCAGCGATGTTTGCCATTGACGACAAAACATCCATTTTTTGTGCTCTGGAAATACGCGGAATCGCATCCATTGCAATCGCGTTAACTTTTTTATCAGCTAATGTTTTAAGTAAGTCTTGATTTTGTGCAGGCCATAAGTAACTTAACATTACTAAACCTTCCTTCATCATTCCTACTTCAACTGTAGTTGGTTCTTTAACTTTAAGAACGATATCCGAAGTTCCGTAAATATCTGCAGCAGTATTTACAATTTTTGCTCCTGCTTCTTCAAATTCTTTATCTGAAAAATTTGCTTTTACTCCTGCGCCTTTTTGAATTTGAACTTCAAACCCTTGCTTTTGCAAACGTTTTACTGTTTTGGGAGTTGCAGCAACTCTTAACTCATTTGGGGATATTTCCGAGGGAATTCCAACTTTCATGTGTTTTTTTATTTAGTGAAACAAATAACGAATAATTAACTTATAAAACGAATCTTTTACCTTAAACCTGCATTAATCTCTTTTAAAGCTTCAGAACCCGGACAAAGCACCTCTTTTGTCAGTGTATTCAAAGGTTTGTCGCTGGTTTGAAGCAAATGATGTAAATCGTGACTATCCGGATCTACATATAACAAGCCAGTAAGAATTTCATTTTTTGATTTTGCATTTAAAACGGCATTCATGGCTGATTGTCTGTCGAGCGGATCCCAATCTTCTGATAATTTATGTAATTCAATAATAGAACCGTCGTGCATTGTTACATGTTTGTGTGCGCCCTTATCGTAACTCACACTAATCTCTTGCATCTCCGGAACAAAATCCATTGTTGCAGTTGCTTCAATATGTTGACGAACGTGATCGTATGATTTTGTTGAACCAACATTATTATTGAAAGTTACACAAGGCGAAATCACATTGATAAATGCAAAACCGGGATGTTTCATTGCCGCTTTAATTAACGGAACTAATTGTGATTTATCACCGGAAAAACTTTGCGCAACATAAGACGCTCCTAATTCAATTGCTAAACTTGCTAAATCAATCGACTCAAATAAATTTACTTGTCCTGTTTTATTTTTTGAACCCGCATCTGCAGTTGCAGAATCTTGTCCTTTTGTTAAACCGTAACAACCATTGTTCATCACAATGTAAACCATGTTTAAGTTACGGCGGATAGCGTGAACAAATTGTCCCATACCAATACTTGCAGTATCACCATCACCAGAAACACCGAAATAAATTAAATCACGATTCGCCATGTTTGCACCAGTTGCAACTGATGGCATACGGCCGTGAACAGAATTAAATCCGTGTGAGTTACTTAAAAAGTATGCTGGTGTTTTTGATGAACAACCGATGCCTGATAGTTTTGCTAAACGGTGCGGTTCAATATTCATTTCGTAACAACCTTGGATAATAGCAGCACTAATTGAATCGTGACCACAACCTGCACAAAATGTTGAAAGCGAGCCTTCATAATAATCAATCGTGTACCCTAATTTATTTTTAGGTAATTCGGGGTGACGGAATTTTGGGCGAATGTAACTCATATTAGGCCTTTTTTAATTTAGGTGAACCTGATAAATTTTTGCTATTTGTGTTAGGATATTGTCTGCTGTAATTGGCAATCCGTTATAATTTAAAACTGAAATTAATTTTGTTGGACTTGCTTGTAATTCTATCATCAACAAACTTTTCATTTGTGCATCGCGGTTTTGTTCAATTACAAAAACACGTTTGTGTGAATTAATAAAATTCTCAACAGTTTTATTGAAAGGGAAACCTTTAATGCGGATTGCATCAACCGGCTTTCCTTGTTCATCTAAAATATCCATTGCTTCTTCGGCAGCGTATTGCGATGTTCCGAAAAATAAAATACCGTTTTCAGATTTATTTTGTTTCTGATATAATTGCGGAGCAGGCACCATATTTTTAGCAGTATCCCATTTACGCATTAATCTATCCATGTTACGTTGATACGCATCGCTGTCTTCTGTATAAACCGCATACTCATCACGCGAAGTACCACGTGTAAAGAAAGAACCTTTAGAAGGATGTGTTCCCGGAATTGTTCTGTAAGTGATTCCGTCTTTATCCACATCTAAGTAACGTCCGAATTTTTCAATTTTCTCAAGAGCAGCGGCATCTAAAACTTTTCCGCGTTTGTATTGACGTTTGTCATCCCAAACTAATGGAGGCGTCATGTGATCGTTCATTCCTAAATCTAAATCTGTCATCACAATCACGGGTGTTTGTAAACCTTCTGCTAAATCAAATGATTCAGCAGTCATTTCAAAACATTCTTTAGGTGTTGAAGGAAACATTAAAACATGTTTTGTATCACCGTGTGATGCATAAGCACCTTCTAAAATATCGGATTGTTGTGTACGTGTTGGCATACCGGTTGATGGTCCTGTACGTTGTACATCCACTAACACCGCAGGAATTTCTGCGAAATATGCTAAACCTAAAAATTCATTCATTAAAGATAAACCCGGCCCGCTGGTAGAAGTGAAAGAGCGTGCGCCGTTCCAGTTCGCGCCAATAACCATTCCTATTGCAGCTAATTCATCTTCTGCTTGTACAATCGCTACATTTTTTTTGCCGGTAGCTTTATCAGTTCTATAATCAGCAGCATACTCAGCGAAGCCTTCGATAACAGATGTTGATGGAGTAATTGGATACCAAGCTGCAAAAGTACAACCCGCATATACAGCTCCTAATCCACATGCGTTATTACCTTCCATCATAATCCAGTCTTTAACTAAATTACGGCGTTCAACACGAATATCTAAGGGGTATTTAAAATTTGCTTTTATATAATCAATGCCTAATTGCAAGGCTTGTACGTTTGATGGAATTAATTTTTCTTTTCCTTTAAACTGATCAGCTAATAATCCTTCAACAACTGAAAACTCAATATCGAATAAAGCAATCAATGCCCCTACGTAAACAATGTTTTTAAATAATTGTCGTTGACGCGCATCGCTATAAGCCGCATTACACATTTCCATTAAAGGAATACCAATGTAATTTATATCGTTACGAATGTATTGGGAGTGTAATGGTTTTGAACTATCGTATAAAAAGTAGCCGCCTTTTCTTACAGACTGAACATCTTTAAGCATGCTTTGCGGATTTACCGCTACCAAAAAATCAATTCCTTCACGGCGACCTAAATAACCTTTTTCGCTAACACGAACTTCATACCATGTTGGTAAACCTTGAATGTTTGAGGGGAAAATGTTTTTAGGTGTAACAGGAATTCCCATCCTGAAAATTGCTTTTGTAAATAAAAAGTTAGCGCTTGCAGAGCCTGTTCCGTTTACGTTAGCAAAACGAATAACGAAATCGTTTACTTTACTTTCGTTCACTTTTTTTGCAGGTGCTTTTACAACTTTAAGAGTTGTTTTCTTAGCCACTTTCTTTGTTGCTTTTTTGACAGCCTTCTTAGTAATTTTCTTGCTAACCTTCTTGGTAACTTTTTTGGTTGCCTTTTTGATAGCTTTCTTTTTTACCTTTTTCTTTAATGTTTTTGACATCCTGTATGTGTTTTAGTTACGTTATAGAAGAATTTTTGCATATCCCAAGCTGAGGTCGGACAACGTTCAGCACATAAACCACAATGCAAGCAAACGTTTTCATCTTTTACCATAACGCGTTTTGTTGCTAGAGTATTGGATACATAAATGTCCTGCGTTTTATTTTTAGCGGGCATTTTTAATAAATTTCTTAAATCACTCTCTTCTTCTGCATTCTCAGTAAAGGTGATACAAGCTGTAGGACAAACATCCATACACGCATCACACTCGATACATTTACTTTCAGTGAAAACAGTTTGTACATCGCAATTTAAACAACGCTCAGCTTCTTTAAATCCTGTAAGCGGATCAAAACCTAATTCAACTTCTTTTTTTCTGTTTGATAAGGTTAATTTTTTATCGGCTTGTGGAACAACATAACGGTCGTCGACAGTTACTTCACTATCATAACTCCATTCGTGAATTCCCATTTTAGCGCTATGCAGGTTCACCATAGGTGCAAGGCGTTCATTTAAATAGATACCCTGACAGAAATTATTAATTGAAACTGCTGCTTGGTGACCGTGAGCTACTGCGGTGATTACATTTTTTGGTCCCCACGCAGAATCTCCTCCAAAAAATACTTTTGGATTTGTAGACACGTGTGTTTTTTCATTTACAGTTGGCATTTCCCATTTATCAAACTCAATTCCTAAATCGCGTTCAATCCAAGGAAAACTATTTTCTTGTCCAACTGCAATCAATACATCGTCTGCCTCAATAAACACATCAGGTTCGCCTGTAGGAACTAATTTACGTTTTCCTGCAGCGTCATAAGTCGCGTGAACTTTTTCAAACATCATTCCTTTCAACACACCATTTTCAACAACGAAAGATTTTGGAACATGATTATCAATGATTGGAATATCTTCGTGCGCAGCATCTTCTTTTTCCCAAGGAGAAGCTTTCATTTCTGCGAATGGAGAACGTACCACAACTTTCACCTGAGTACCACCTAAACGACGAGCAGTACGACAACAATCCATCGCCGTATTACCACCACCTAATACAATAACTTTTTTTCCAATTTTAGCAGTATGTTCAAAGGCAACACTTGCCAACCAATTAATGCCAAGATGAATATTAGCAGCACCTTCTTGACGGCCTGGTATTTCAAGGTCGCGACCTTTAGGCGCGCCTGATCCAACGAAAACAGCATCGTAATCTTTAGAAAGAATTTCATCTTTCATACTTTTTACATACTGATTGAAGTGTGTGTGAATTCCTAAATCTAAAATATAATTTACTTCTTCATCTAAAACAGTTTCCGGTAAACGGAAAGAAGGAATTTGACTGCGCATAAATCCGCCGCCTTTTTTCTGTTCATCAAATAAATGTATTTCGTATCCTAAGGGAGCTAAGTCGCGCGCAACAGTTAATGAAGCTGGACCAGCGCCAATTAATGCAACTTTTTTCCATTTGATTTAAATGGACCTTGAGGCATTAAACTTTTTACGTCATCTTTATTATCAGCGGCAACACGTTTCAAACGACAAATAGCAACGGGCTCTTCATCTACACGTCCGCGACGACAAGCGGGTTCGCAAGGGCGATCGCAAGTACGGCCTAATACTCCGGGAAAAACATTCGAATCCCAATTTATCATATAGGCTTCAGTATATTTTCCGGCGGCAATTAACCTGATGTATTCAGGAACCGGTGTATGTGCAGGACATGCATATTGGCAGTCTACTACTTTGTGGAAATACTCCGGGTCTTTAATGTCTGTTGGTTTCAATTGAAAATGGTTTTAGTTAGTTTTAAAACAATGATAAAAGCTAATAATATGCTTCCAAATATGTAAAAATTCGGTAATACTTCCAAGTAAAAAGCAAGAAAAATTAGGCCCAGAAATTATAATAATTGAACCACTGGTGAGGGTACTGTTTCACTCGGGTTTCCAGCTCTTTAACGTAGCGATCGAGCATGAATTTACAAGCTTCCTCAACCTCTTTTTCGCCTCGGGCGCGGGGCACTTGAATCGGTTCGGTTGAATAGAAATTATAAGTGGTAGAATCAGTTTTATTTGCAAAAACAATACATAAAGGAACGCCAAATTTTGCAGCCATTATAAACGGGCCAGCAGGGAATTTAGCGGGCTTCCCAAAAAAATTAGCAGTTAGTGTTTTGGTTCCTTCGCGGTAACGATCACCATGCATTACGAATAATTCGTTATTAGAAAATGCTTTATGTAATTCGATAATGTGGCTTTTTGTTTCTTCGTTAATGGCAATGATTTTTATTTTCTTTTTTTTCATTACCTCATTCATATAATTTTTAATGTTTGCTTTTTCATTCTCATACATTAAAATATTGAAGCCAACACCAAGGCGATTTAATCCTTGTCCGGCAATTTCCCAATTACCGGTATGTGCACTAATCAAAATGCCACCTTTACCTAATGCAGCGATTTTATCAAGTACATGACCATTTTCGTGAATGATATTGAATTTTGTTTTTACTCCCGCCATTGTAGCTACTTTATCTAAAATGGTTTGACCAAATAAATAATTGTTTTTGTAAACGGCCCAAAATGCTTTTGATTTTGAATAACCGTGAGCTGTTTTTAAATAGTCGCGAATGTGTTTATTGGGTTTACTAAAGAAGAAATACCAAGTAGAAACAATTCGTAGAAAAAAATAAGTAGGTGAGAGGCCGAATGTGTTTAAGAAAAAAACAAAAATTTTATAACCTAAAATTTTCGCTTTTGATTGACCGTCCCATTGGGGAGATTGATTTTCCATCTTGTATCCTTATTAAAAAGGATAAGTACTATTAAGCCACTTCCTTGGCTTTTTCCTGAATCTTATTGAAACAGTAATTATAGAAATCGTCGAAAGTATGAATGTCTACAAAATCTTCACCTTTAACTTTAAAGCCAAAGTTGCTTTCAATTACAACAACAAGATCAACATAGTCCAAACTATCTAAATCCAAAGTCTCGCGAAGGTTCGCGTCGCCGGAAATTTTAGAGCCATCTACCTCAAATTCTTCGGTAAAAAAAGCCATACATTTCTCAATAATTACTTCCTTAGTCATGTCAAAAAATTCAAATAAAGGGCAAATTTATACAAATTTCTTGATTATCAAGGTAGAATTTGTACCTCCAAAGCCAAAACTGTTTGATAATATGGTATTTACGGATTGTTGCTTGGTTTTAGCTATGATATTTAGCTTAGCCGAGTCTTCATCAGGGTTCTCGAAATTGATATTTGGGGCAATAAAATCGTTCTGCATCATTAGCAAAGAATACACAATTTCGCTGGCTCCGGCCATCCAACATTCGTGCCCAGTCATTGATTTTGTGGAACTTACGGGAGTTTTAGCTTCGCCAAATAAGGTATTTAAAGCCTGAGCCTCTACTTTATCGCCACCAGGAGTAGAGGTAGCATGAGCGTTTATATAATCTATGTCTTTTGCTACTAAACCAGAATCTTTCAAAGCCATGGAAAGTGAACGAACCTGACCATCCACATTAGAATTTGAGATATGATCGCCGTTAGATGAAAAACCGTAACCAACAACTTCTGCTAAAATGGTTGCACCGCGTTTTTGTGCTGATTCTAAACTTTCTAATATAACGGTTGCGCCACCTCCACTAGGAATTAATCCGTCACGGTCTCTGTCAAACGGACGAGACGCTTTTGTTGGTTCGTTTTCACGAATAGAAAATGCACTTAGTCCGTCAAATGCACCAAATGTATAATCATTTGTTTCCTGAGCGCCGCCACAAATAATATGATTTTGTAATCCCCACTTAATCATTAAATATCCCATGCCAATGGAGTGAGAACCGCTGGCGCAAGCTGCAGATAGTGTGTAATTAATGCCTTTTAATTTGTACATCGTAGATAAGTTCATACTAACAGTACAATTCATAGTTTGAAAAATTGCGCCAGAGCCTAATAACATGGTATCTCTTTTCGCTCTTATTGTATCTATAGCATCCATTGTTGCTTTTGCCACGCTATCGTTACCATAAATAATTCCAACTTCATTTTTCTAAAAAATCCATATCGATACCTGCCATTTTTAGAGCAGGATCAGTAGCCATAAAAGCATATTCAGCCGGCTCATGCATGCCAACGCGCATGCGGCGGTCGATTAATCCTTTTAATTGCGGACGCTCAACAATTCCGCTTAAAGCAGAACGGTAACCCATTTCTTTTCTTGCGGGAATAAAACCAATACCTGATTTACCTTCGAATAAAGAGTTTTTTACTTCCTCTAAATTTTTTCCGAGGCAAGACCAAATTCCCATTCCTGTTATAACTACTCTGTTCATATTAATTATGATTTAGCGAGTTAGCGATTTTGTGAGTAAAATTAGTACTTATTAATTACACCCAATTCGCCAACTCTCATTTCACCAATTCACTAACTGTATAATCCTCCGTTAACGGAAATAACTTGTGCTGTAACATAAGATGCGGCATCAGACGCTAAGAAACCAACAACATTCGCCACTTCTTCTGCTTCACCAAAACGATTCATTGGAATCATTGATTTTATTTGATCTTCGGGTAAGCCTGCAGTCATATCTGTTTTAATAAATCCAGGCGCTACTGCATTTACAGTGATGCCGCGTTTACCAACTTCTTGTGCTAATGCTTTTGTAGCTGCAATTACTGCGCCCTTTGATGCTGAGTAATTAGTTTGTCCCGGTAAACCTTTTAAACCTGATAATGAAACTACATTTACAACACGACCTTTACGCTTGAACAACATGTCTTTTACAACAAGGCGAGAAACAAAATAAAATCCGTTTACAGCAATATCCATTACACTGTGCCAATCTTCAGGATTCATCAGCACCATTAAATTATCTTTATTAATACCGGCGTTATTTACCAATACAGTAATAGGTTTATCTTTTTGCGTTTCAATCCAACCGCCAACGGCTTTATCAACAGCAGCCATGTCGCTAACGTCAAATTTCATTAATACACCTTCAACACCTTTTGCTTTTACAGCTTCCAAAGTTTTTTGTGCTTCAGCTTCGTTTGATGTGTAGTTGATTAAAATGTTGTAGCCCATTTCGGCAAGCTTAATGCAACATGCTCTTCCAATTCCTCGTGATCCTCCGGTAACTAATGCGTAGCTCATTTTATAATACTTCTATATGGTTGTGAAAAATATAATCTCTTACTGCTTTTATTTCTTTGTACTTCACGTGGTCTTCCTTAAAACAAGGAAACACTTTACGCAAATTCATATAAACTTCTTTTGATTTTGTAGATAATTTGTCTTCTATTTTTAAATAATCAATCGCTTGTAAAATGGTCATCCATTCAATAGCTAAAACTTCATAGCTATTTAAAATTACTTTTTTACAAATCAAGGCAGCATTACTTCCCATACTTACAATATCTTGGTTATCGTTATTGCTTGGGATACTATGAACATACATTGGATTCGACAACATTTGATTTTCTGCAGTTGTTGAGGTTGCAGTGAACTGAACACCTTGCATTCCTAAATTTAAACCTAAAGTGCCGTGATTTACAAATGGTGGTAAAATATTATTAAGCTTATCATTCAGTAAAAAGTTCAACTGACGTTCTGCTAACATTGATAATTTAGTAATGGCAATTTTTAATTTATCCATTTCTAATGCCACATAATCACCATGGAAATTGCCGCCATGATAAACGTTTTTGCGTTCCCAATCTACAATCGGATTATCGTTGGCTGAATTAATTTCATTTATTAAAACTTCTTTGGCGTAAGCAATAGTATCTACAATTGGCCCTGCAATCTGTGGTACACAACGTATAGAATAATACTCTTGCATTTTTTCTACCAAAACATCTACTTCTACTTTTTTATCGTAATGATGCTCTTCGCGTTTTTTAACAAGTTTACTATCTGCTAATGTTTCTTGAATTGCTTTTGCAACAGCGTTTTGTCCGTAATGATGTTTTACTTCGTTAAGTGGAGTAGAGTAGTGGTCGTCGAAACTTTTCACTATCTCCATAATAACAGAGGAAGCCATTACCGACCAATTCACTAAATTCTCAGCGTAAATAACATTCAATACACCAATGCCACTCATTGCGGAAGTTCCGTTCATAAGCGCTAAACCTTCGCGAATGTGAATTTCCATTGGCGCTATACCTTCTTTTGCAAAAACGTCCTTTGTTGGTTTTATCTGACCGTTATGGTAAACATCGCCTTCACCAATTAAGGTTAACGCTAAATGTGCCAATTGAACTAAATCACCACTTGCACCTAAACCGCCGTGCTCGTAAATAACAGGTGAAATGTTTTTATTGATTAAAGTCTTTATTAAAATAAGGGCATCAGGATGAATTCCGGCGTAGCCTTGCAACAAAGTGTTTAAACGTGCCAACATGACTGCCTTACAATCTAATTCAGGAATGGGGTTGCCTGTGCCGGAGCAGTGGCTTCGAATAAGGTTGTACTGAAGTTTTATTTGATCATCATGATTAATACGGTATTGTGCCATAGGCCCGAAACCGGTATTAATACCATAAATTAATTTCTCGCGGGTAAATTCTTTTAAGAAATAGTAACTGCGGTAAACTTTACGTAAAGTATCCTCGTCAATGTCTAATTGTATATTGTTAATCAGAACTTTATAAAAATCGTCTGCCGAAATCTTTTTATCTCCAATCTTTACCATAAATAGGGCTGTAAAGTACAATATTACAAACAATTTTAAAATACGTAACTGTACGTATTTTTTTATTTTTTGAAACATTTTGTTTTAAGTAGCTATATTTGCCATTTATTGTATTAAAACATGGGATTTTTTTACGAAAGATAATAAAAGAGCGCTTGAAGCGATAGATTTGGCTCAATGGATAGCATTTGCGCCCATTGTGTTTCAAGCTTCCTTAGCTTTGCGTGATTTAGGGATTTTAGATGCCGTTGCAGATAGTCAATTAGAAGGTTTATCTATTGAAGAAATTGAAGCAAAAACCAAAGTGCCGCATTATGGCACAAGGGTTTTAGTTGAGGCAGGATTAGGCATTGGTTTGCTGATAAGAAACAATGAAAAATACACCATTACTAAAACGGGCTTATTTCTTTTAAATGATGCTATGACGAGAGTAAATATGGATTTTACTCAGGATGTTTGTTATGAAGGGATGTTTACTTTAAAAGACAGTATTCAAAAGAAAAGGCTACAGGATTATCGGTTTTTGGTAGTTGGAAAACAGTTTATGAGGCTTTGGCGCATTTACCTAAACAAGCTCAAACAAGCTGGTTTGCGTTTGATCATTTTTATAGTGATGGATCTTTTCCAAAAGTAATGCCGCTTATTTTTAAAGATAAACCAAAACATATTTTTGATATTGGAGGTAACACCGGAAAGTTTTCGATGCAAGCGGTTGGTTACGATCCTGATGTGAAAACGACTATTTTTGATTTGCCCGGACAACTAAACATGGCAAAAGCGAATGTTGAGAAGGCAGGATTTAGTAATAGAATCGGATTCCATGAAATAAACATTTTGGATGTGGCTCAAAAGTTACCAAAAGGTGCAGATGCTATTTGGATGAGTCAGTTTTTGGATTGTTTTAGTGAAGATGAAATTGTAAGTATTTTGCAACGTTGCCATGAGGCTTTAGATGCAAACGGCAAAGTGTATATAATGGAAACGTTTTGGGACAGGCAGCGTTTTAAAACCGCAGCTTTCAGTTTACAAATGACTTCTTTATATTTTACCAATATTGCAAATGGTAATAGTCAGATGTACGACTCGCAGTATTTAACCGCCTTATCGATAAAGCAGGATTTAAAATTGTGAGCGAAACTGATGAAGTGGGAATTAGTCACACCTTACAGGTTTGCGTGAAGAAGTAATTTAAGCTTCTTCCATTTCAAAAATCTTTCCAATTGCGTCCAGATTTTTTTCTTTAATGATTTTCCGCTTTAAGCTGAGCTTTGGAGTTAATTCACCTGAATCAACACCCCATTCTTTACTTAAAATTTCGCAACGTTTAAGTTGTTCGTAAGGCGCAAGTGTTTTATTCATTTGCTTCACGTGGTCATTAATAATTTTCTTTAAATCAGGATGTGCGCTCATCGTCACATTATCTTTCCACTCAATATTATTTACCTTGCAATACTCTTTAAAGTTAACGAAGTTCGGAACGAGTAGAGCGGATGCAAATTTCTGGCTCTCCCCAATCACCATACATTGCTCGATGTATTTACATTCTTTTAATTTATTTTCGATGGCTAAAGGCGCAATATATTTTCCGGCGCTGGTTTTAAAAATTTCTTTTTTCCGATCGGTAATTTTCAAAAACTTATTTTCAACAAAAGTTCCTACATCTCCGGTATGGAACCAACCTTCTTTATCAAAAACTTCGGCTGTGGCTTCCGGATTTTTGTAGTAACCCATCATTACACTTTTTCCTTTTACTAAAATTTCACCGTCTTCTTCTGCAATTTTTACTTGCACGCCATCTAACAAAGGGCCAACAGTGCCAATACGGATATTATCCTCGCCAAAACGATTTACACTAACAACAACGCAAGTTTCAGTTAGGCCGTAGCCTTGTAATACCTTAATGCCTGCGCATAAAAAAATACGTTCTAATTTTGGATTTAAAGCAGCGCCACCTGAGGCCATGCAAATTAATTTTCCGCCAACCGCATCACGCCACTTTGTATAAACTAATTTATCAACCAGTTTTCGTTTTAATTCATATACAAAACCGTTTGCGCCATTTACTTCATATTGCTCTGCAATTTTAATACTCCAATCGAACATAAATTTTTTGAAGCCGCTTAATTTTTCTCCTGCCGAAGAAATTTTTTCGTATACACGTTCAATTAATCTTGGTACTGAGACGAATATTTGTGGCTGTACTTCTTTTAAATTATCACCAATGGTTTCATAACCTTCAGCAAAATAAACTGAGATACCTTTATACAGATACAGTGTAATTAGCATGCGTTCATAAACGTGATTTAGCGGTAAAAAACTTAAAGCTTTCCACCAACTTGCAAATGGAGCGAAATTTTGACAACCCGTAACATTTTTAGCTAAGTTCTGATGTGAAATCATTACACCTTTTGGCGTTCCTGTTGTTCCAGAGGTATATAGTATAGTGAGTAAATCCTGAGGCGTAATTGATTTTTTTATAGCTTCTACTTTTTCATTAAGCGGATTTTGCTTAGCTGTTTCAATAAAATCAGTATAATGATGTAAGCCATCTACTTTATTAAAAGAAATAATATGTTTTACAGTTGGAATTTCTTTTTCAAGTTCAACTAACTTGGCGTATATTTTTTTATCCGATACAAAAACAGCTTTTACTTCTGCGTGATTCAAAATAAATTTCAAATCATTATTGCTAATAGTTGGAAAAATTGGAACCGTAACAATACCGGCTTGCTGACAACCGTAATCAGCAAAAACCCATTCCGGACAATTATTCGCAATAATAGCAACTTTATCTCCGCCTTGTAAGCCCATGTTAAGTAAACCGTAGCTAGTCCAATTGCTGTAATTGATGAAATCATCACTACTATATTTTTTCCATTGTTTATTTTCTTTGCCGCAAAGCAAATCATCTTTTTTATACGTTGTTTTGTATAAATCTAAAATATCAAACACTCTAGTAACTTCCATAATATTTAAACTTAATCAAATTTAATATTTTTTAAACTTTAACGACTAATTAATTTATGTAAAAATGCCCCAAAAGGTCACAAAGTTTATACGAAAGCAAAAGTTTTTAGTAATTTTAGGCTATAAATTAAGAGTATGATTGTAGTTACGGGTGCCGCAGGTTTTATTGGAAGTTGTTTAGTTTCTCGCCTAAATAATGATGGCATTATAGATTTAATTTTGGTAGATGATTTTTCGAAATCGGATAAATCAGAAAATTATAAAACAAAAAAGTACTCTAAATTAATTGGGCGTTCTGAATTCATCAATTGGTTTAAAACGAATGCTGCTGAGGTTACTTATGTTTTTCATATCGGTGCACGTACGGACACTACAGAATTCAACAAAGCCATTTTTGATGAGTTAAACGTAAATTACACTAAAGCCATTTGGGAAATTTGCAGTAAAAACAATATTGGTTTAAGTTATGCTTCTTCTGCGGCTACTTATGGTTTGGGTGAGTTTGGATATGATGATGATGAGTCAAAAATTCCGCAATTAAAACCGTTGAACCCTTACGGCGATAGTAAAAATGATTTTGACATTTGGGCACTGCAACAAAAACAAACGCCTCCTGTGTGGCACGGTTTTAAGTTTTTTAATGTTTACGGTCCGAATGAATTTCATAAAGGAAGAATGGCTTCTGTAATATTCCATTCGTTTAATCAGATAAACGAAAAAGGTTTTGTGAAATTATTCCGCAGTCATAATCCAAAATATAAAGATGGCGGACAGTTACGTGATTTTGTTTACGTGAAGGATTTGATTGATGTTTTAATTTTTGCGTACCAAAACAAAATCAAAAACGGAATTTATAATTTAGGAAGCGGAACAGCGCGCACATTTTTAGATTTAGCAAACGCCACGTTCAAAGCTTTAGAAAAAGAATCGAAAATTGAATTTATTGATACGCCAATTGATATCCGAGATAAATATCAATACTTTACTGAGGCGAATATGAGCAAACTTGTTTCAGCAGGATATAAAAAACCGTTTACAACCTTAGAAGAAGGTGTAAGTGATTATGTGAAAAATTATTTAGTGGGGCACCGCTACTTCTAATCCTTTTTTCTTAGGCCATATTTTGTTTTCTGATTTTGATCGCATCAGAAAAGGTGATGTTATGAATTTTGAATCTAACCAAGCATAAAAATTAAAATATTCCAAAGTATTTCGTTCATACGGATCTTTAAATACGTTTTGCATCTCTTCTTTGAACTTAATGAAAGAATTCAATTGTTTGCCATCTCGTTTCGATAAGGCGACCTTTTTGAAGTGTTCCAGAAATAAAATTTCAAATTGATATTTATTTTCCAACCCTTCTACAAATCGATTGGTAGATTTATAAATGTAGGGTAGTAAATCGTCGTTACCCAATTCAAAATGAATAATTAAATTAATGAGTTTAGAAATTCGAATAATGTCTTGTCGTAACTCTGCATAATTTGAGTTAATGATGCGGTTTACCCAGTGTAAGGCTTTGCTATATTCGCCAACGCCAAAATACACCATGGTAATAATTTGGTAAATACGGAGCAACTCCTCTTCATTTATTTTTGATTCATATTTCTCTAAACCCTTAATTACTTCAGGAATAATTTTTTTTGCTTTATCGTGTTGTCCGATATAAGCATATAGTAACATCTCATTAATATAGGAATTTGAAAATATAGCAATTTGCAAGTCGGTGCTTTTAAATTCCGGATTTAACCAAAGTGCTTTAAGTTTATCAATGGTTTTAAAACCATCATTATATCTTCTTTTAATTGCGTAATGTCTAATGATGTAACCATGTGCAACTATATAGCTTTTTGGTAATTCGGAAATTAACGATGGATTATTCTCCATGGTGAAAACTAGGCTCTGAAACGAATCGAACATTTCATCATTTTTATTCAGGGCACGTGCAGCTAAACCTTTAACGTGTAAGGAAGTTATAAAGGCCTTTTTCGAATTAATTTTTACCGAATCGTTGAGTATGTCGTCTTTTGCAATCTTTTCTATTTCATCAGCGTCAGCTTTTGATCTAACGAACAACAATTTTGTTGATAGTTTGTTTAATTGACTTAATAATTTTTCGAAGTGAGTGAGCTGTTCAATTTTTTGGTAAATCTCATTTTCCTCTTCAATCAGTTTTTCGATGGTAATGTTTGTTACCTGACCGAAATGCGCTTCCATATCAATAACTACTTTTTCAAGGTCAATGATTTCGAGGATATAGTAAAACAATTCGTACTTATAAGCTTCTTCTTTTATTTGATTTAGAATTTTGCGCGATTGTTTATATAGTGATTTATTAAAAAGTAATTGGATGTTCTTTATCTGTTCGTTTATGGCAGCGGTTTTGCTGTTTTCAATTCGAAAGTGGCGTAAACTTTTTAGGATGTGATGTAATAATTGATTTTTTTCGGAAGGTAAATGTTTGATAAACGTTTCGTTCTTAAAAGCTATTTTAACAGCATCCTCATCGTATTCCTCGAGTGTAGCAATAAAATTAAATAGTTTGATATAATTTTTCTCACCTTGCTGCAAAGAAGATATCTTCTTGAAGTATCTGATTTCTTCAGCACTTAGCGATTTTATAATATCAAATAGTAGATTCGACGGTTTCATTTATTTCTTCCAGCTTTGCGCTACTTTATCAAAAATTATATCCCCTACTTTTTCCGCTCACTTTACTTTCGGTGTAAGCAAGAAAATCAAAATAGTAATTGGCTATTTTCTCAAATGGATCTTGAACTAGTTCTTTAAGTTCTTCATTATATTTTTCCCAAATCAATTGCGGCTTCTCTGTTTCAAGCAGCTCTTCAAACATGTCCAATAAAAGCTTTTCAATTTTAAATTGCGGCTTTTGTTGTTTATATGAATCGCGTGTAGTTTTTAATAAGTATTTTAATTCGGGAATTTTCTGTAATTCGTAATGTAAAATAATATTCTGAAGGCGAGAAAAGCATTGCAAGTCTTGTCGTAATTGAGTATCGTTTTCGCTCAACAATAGATTTAAATATTTACTCGCTTCTTCGTATTTCTGAGAGTAGATATAAAGACTTGTAAAATTGTAATAGAAAATAAGAACTTCTTCTTTATTGATTTTGTCTTTGTATAAGGCAATTTGTTCGTTAATAAGTTTAACAATCGGAATTGCTTTATCAGTTCTTCCGCCATCAGTATAAATTAGTAATTGTGCGTTAGTTGTACTTGTGAAAATTTTCAGTTGTAAATCGGTGGTGTTAAATGCCGGATGATTTTTAAGTTTGATAAAGTCTTGAATTAATTTCTCAGCTGTACCATAATGAGCCTGTTCAATTTCTACCGATAAAATATTATTGATGCCTGATAAATAGCGTTTAGGGTACTCGTTAATCAGAAATGGATTTTTATCCATTAGCGCTACCATTTCTTTAAATTCATTTTGGCGCATAGTATTATCCCGCTTTTTTGAGAAGCAAAGGGCGCGACTATGATGATAAAGAACTTCTGCTTTTTTCGAGTAACACTTATCACAATTTTTAAAAAGAGTTGAATTTAAAAGTTTATCGTAAGTATCAAGTTCTTTAGAAGTTTTAACTACCATGTTTTGGCGAACCTGATAATTAATTTTAGAAAAAGATTGGGCGTATTCCCCAATATTTTTCGATTTATCTATTAAAAGTTGCTCTTCCTTAATTAAATCATCAAGCGATTTAGAAACGTTTCCGAATTTGTTTTCAATATCTAATAATTGTTTTTCGATAGAAATTATTTCTAAAATCGAATTAAAGCCTTCTTCAGCGTAAGCCTCTTCTTTTAATTTGTTAAGCATTTTACGGCATTGCTTGTATTGTGCTTTGTCGAACAAATTTCTAAGATTTGAGATCTCATCTTTTATTTTGTAACCCGATATGCTCTCGGCATAAAAGGTTCGCTGACTTTTCAATACAACATTATAGGTGAGTTGTAAAATCTCTTTCTGACTAAGCGTTTTGTGTTTTTGTTTGGAGGATTTTAGGAGTTTGGCTTCATCAAATTCGTTAGCTTTCTCTAGTTCATCGAAAAGTTTAGAAATAACGCCGGAATGTTCTTCCGAGGAAACGGTGAGTTTGAAAAACCGTTTTTCAGACTTCGTTAACGACTTTACTAAATCATATAATTCCTCTAAACTAACAGAAAACATCTAAATAGGAGTTTAAATCGTTAAAAGTATTATTGTAATCCTAAACATACGCAAAAAAACAGTTTTTTTCGTTACCTTTAAGCTTAGGCTTTAAAAATTTAACATGAAAAGAGTAAAAAATGGAGTTGGGCTTGTAATCCTACTTTTTCTAGGGCTTATTAACGCTTATGGTCAGGTAGGTACTTGCCAGCAATTAAAATCGGCTAAAAATGCGGCTAGTATTTATTATAGCGCCGAGAACCTTAGAAGTGATACCATTGATATTTTAAAGTATACTATTAATGTCAATATCACCGATTTCGTTACCGACACCATTCGTTGTAGTACTACTGTGAAATTTGTTCCAAAGTTAAACGGACAAAATAAAATTCGATTAGATCTTTTAAAGATGTTTATCGATTCAATAAAATTGAATACAACAACATTAACCTATACTTATAACGATACTGTTGTAAAAGTTAATTTGCCATTAAGTTATAATACCACTGATACTGTAAATGTAACATTATTTTATCATGGCAGACCTCAAGGCGACCCTTCAGGATGGGGTGGTTTTTATTTTAGTGGTAATTATGCTTTTAATTTAGGTGTTGGTTTTGGAGCAAAGCCACATAATTATGGAAGAGTTTGGTTTCCTTGTTTCGATAATTTTGTTGAGAAAAGTCAGTATGAATTTAATATCACTTCAGATTCTGTAATGCAACAAGAAATTCCCAGCTATTTGGCTTCAGTAGCAGTAGCGGATTATACTCAGATTAACTGGACACATACGATTTCTACCGGAACAGTTCCAATTATTTTAGCGGCACGCGCTGCAGATACAACTGCTTTGAAAAATGGATTCGTAAATTTTAAAAATTGTTTAACGGGTTTCGAGAATTATTATGGTCCGTACAAATGGAACAGAGTTGGGTATTGTTTAGTTCCGTTTGCAAGTGGAGCCATGGAACACGCCACAAATATTGCATATCCGCAAGCTGCAACAAGTATTGGTTATGAAGCAACATTGATGGCACATGAATTTGCGCATCACTGGTGGGGTGATTTAATGACTTGTGAAACGCAAGAAGATATGTGGTTGAATGAAGGTTTTGCAAGTTACAGTGAATATATGTTTAGAGAATGGCAGTACGGAAAGCCTTCTTACATTGCTGCTTTGCGCACCACACATGAAGACATGTTGCACTTTGCGCATTTCCGTGAAAATAAATTTTGGCCTGTATCTGGTGTTCCGCATCAATATACTTACGGAGATCATGTATATAGAAAGGGAGCTGTAGTTGCACATACTTTACGTAGCTATATGGGCGATGTTGCTTTTTTTAATGGGGTTAAATATGTTATGGCGCAGAAGTCTTACAAGAGCATGAATAGTGCTGAGTTTAAAACATTGCTTGAGACATCTTCGGGACAATTACTAAGTGATTTTTTTAATAACTGGGTTTTTGCAGGAGGTTGGCCGCACTTTTCTATTGATTCAACTAAATATGTAATGACTAGTCCCGGAAATTATTTAGCCACCATTTATGTAAAGCAAAAATTAACTGGCGCAACTTCTTATTATAATAATGTTCCTCTCGAGATTTCTTTTTTTAATAGTAATTGGCAACCAACTGTACGGAATATAATTATGAGTGGTGCCAATCAAACCTTCACTATGAATTTACCTTTTGCCCCTTTATTTGCGGTAAGTAATTATGAAACAAAAATTGCGGATGCTATTGCCGCAGACAATGGGATTTATAAAGTGAATGGAAATTTTAATAAAGCTTTAGGAAAATGTATAATTGCAATTACCAATAAAGGCGCTGATTCATCTTTTATTCGGGTTGAACATAATTTTACTGCACCGGATCCAATTAAGAATAACACTAAAAATTACAAAATATCAAATCAACACTACTGGCGATTTGATGGTGTTTTAAGTGCTGGCTTTGTTTCTAAACTACATTTAAATTACGATGGAAATCTAAATACAAGCGGAACATGGGCCGCTTTAGATACTTGTTTAACAAGCGTGCAAAACGACAGTATTATTGTTTTGTATAGAAAGAATACTGCTGATGATTGGAAATTGGTTGACAAATACACAAAGTACAAAACAGGAGCTACTGCAGGTAAATTTATTATTGACACCTTGCGTTTAGGTGAATATACTTTCGCAAATAAAAATGGAGCTTCGTCGGTTGGAATAAAAGTTGTAGAAAAAGATATTGCTAATTTGAAAGTGTATCCAAATCCAGCAACGAACAATGTAACGATTAAACTAGAAAATTATAATTTGAGTGGTGGCGAAATGATTGAGATAAAAAGTATAGAAGGAAAAGTAATTTATTCAGGAACGATTAACGGGATTGAAACCACAGTCGATTGTGGTGCTTTTGCTAAAGGAAACTATTTGGTGGGGATACAAAAGAACAAAAAAATTATCGCAACGCAGAAATTGGTTTTGCAATAATTAATCTTCCAATACTTTTTTAAGCGCGGCAGCTTTTAGTAAACATTCTTCATATTCTTTTTCAGGATCGCACATGGAAGTAATTGCGCTACCAACTGAAAACGATAAGTAACTTTCGGTTTCGTTATAAAAGATACTGCGGATAAGAACACTTAAATCAAAATCTCCGTTTTCTTTAATGTAACCAATACAACCGCTGTACGGTCCGCGACTATTAGTTTCAAAATCATCAATTAATTCCATAGCTCTTATTTTTGGGGCTCCTGTCATACTGGCCATTGGAAAAGTAGCCTTGATTATATCATCAAACGAAATATTTTCTTTTAACTCGCAACTAACAGTGCTCACCATCTGATGTACTTGTTCGTAGGTTTCAATATCGTATAGTTTCTCAACTTTTACGGTTCCTTTTTTGGCGACACGTGATAAATCATTTCTTGCAACATCAACAATCATAACATTTTCGGTGCGCTCTTTAATACTATTAAATAGTTCTGATTTTAGTTTTTCATCTTCTTCGGTTGTAGTGCCGCGTTTGATGGTTCCTTTAATTGGTTTTGTAATAAGTTTATTACCGCGTTTGCTTAAAAATAATTCAGGACTTGCAGAAATAATAAATTTATCATCAAGTTTAATTAGAGCAGAGTAAGGAGCTTTGCTGATAGAATTTAATTTTGAATAAATTTCAAATGGATTTATTTTCGCGTTTTTTGCTTCGAAGGTGATGCAATAGTTTATTTCGTAGATATCTCCGTTTTGAATATGCCCCTTTAATTTTGTGACATTTTTAATGTACTCTTCTTTAGCAGTTTTTGCAGTAAGAGTAATTGGATTATTTTGTTTAATAGACTTTGGTTCTTGAAAATCCGCTATCGATAATTTTTCTGTCGCTTCAAAATAGACGATATCATCAAATTTCAAGTCGGATTTTTTTTTTGATTCAAGATTTTCGATTTGATTTTTATAATCGTAGCTGCAAAAAGAAGCCTGGTTTATCCTTATATTTTGATAATTCTTTTCCGGTAATTACAAGTACGCTGAAACCTCCTTCATGAGAGTTATTGTTAAGAAGTGCAAAACAATTATGTGAATTTAATTCGGGCAAGTTTCTTAATTATATATAATATTGGCAAATTGCCAGTGAACTTTACGAAAGAACAATCTCTTTAACGGCCTTTACCCAAGCTTCGTTATCATTTAAACTTTTTACAAGCGTAACACTCTCGCCGCCGTGTTCTTTAAAAGATTTCATTGTATTCAGTTCCTATTTCGTAGAGTGTCTCTAAACAATCAGCAACAAAGGCAGGAGAGAAAACTAAAATCTTTTTTATTCCCTTTTTTGCTAACTCTTCAATTACTTTATCTGAATAAGGCTTTAACCATTTGTCATCTAAGCGCGACTGAAACGTTGAAGTATATTTTCCCTCAGGAATATTTAAATGTTTTACTAACTGACGTGTTGTTTCAAAACAATTGGCGCGGTAACAATACTGATTATCTTTTGTGATGGTATTACAACAGTTTTCAAAATTACAAGTGTTGCTTCCGTAATGCACGGATGCCTTTTTTATTTGTCGCTCTGGTAAACCGTGATAGCTAAATATAATATGGTCGTAAGAATTTAAATTGTAATCTTTCGCTGTTTCCACTAATGCTTTAATGAATGCAGGATGATCGTAAAATTTATTGATCAGTTTAATACTTGGAATAACTTCCCAGCCCGATAATTCTTTCAAAACTAATTCAGCTGTTGACCCGGTTGATGAAGAAGCGTATTGAGGATAGAGTGGAAGAATAATAATTTCGGAAGGTTGTTGTTTGCGTAATTTTTCAAGTACACTTTTTACAGATGGCTTTTGGTAACGCATCGCCCATTCAACAATATATTCGCTACCAACTTCTTTTTGTAATTTCTCAGCTAAACTTTTTGTGTTGAGTAAAAGCGGAGAACCTTCTTTAGTCCAAATGCTTTGATAAAGTTTGGCTGATTTTGGAGAGCGGAACGGAACAATTATTCCATTCACTAAAAGAAATCGTCCGGTGGCTGAAATATCAATAACTCTTGCGTCGTTTAAAAACTGAGTTAAATATTTTCTTACATCAGAAACAGAGGGCGAATCAGGAGTGCCTAAATTTATAAGCAGAATAGCTTTTTTCATTTTATGGAATCATTATCTTGCTGTTTATGCTTTTTGTATAAGAAGTCAAAAAACGAATGAGCAACTGGCGCATCTTTGTTGTCAATAAATTTTTTCTGGAAGGCTAAAATAATACCAACACCACATGAAATAGAAAAATCTGCAAAATTAAATATAGGTCTGAAAAACTGAAATTCTTCTCCACCCCAAATTGGCATCCAACTTGGGAATGTTCCGTTCCAAATGGGGAAATAAAACATATCTACAACACGTCCGTGTAAAAATCCGGCGTAACCGCCTTCAGCTGGTAAAAATTTAGCGGTGTTAAACTCATCGCTCGCTAAACAACATGCCATAAAAAAGTGCTGTCTAAAATATTTCCTATAGCTCCTGCTAAAATTAATGAGACGGATAAAATAAATCCCGGGTGCTCTCCTTTTTACAATGTGACTGATGTACCAAATGCCGGCAATCGAAGCTAAGATTCTGAACGAACTTAAAATTAATTTTCCGTAATCCCCACCAAACTCTAATCCAAAAGCCATTCCCGGATTTTCAGTAAAATGTAAAATAAACCAATCGCCTGCCACACGTGTTACTTCACCAAAAGGATAATTTAGTTTAATGTAAATTTTTGTGAACTGATCGATGAACAGAACTAAGAAAATAGCAAGTAAAGGTATTTTGTATTTTTTGAGCATTTTAAATAAAAAAAGTGCCAAACGTTTTTATCCGGATTGGCACTTATTAAGTCTTACAATAGAATTATTTGTTTTGATTTAATTTAGCATCAATACCTAAAGTTGCATGCGGTACGCTACGTAAACGTTCCTTAGGAATTAATTTACCGGTTACGCGGCAAATACCGTAAGTTTTATTTTCGATACGCACTAAAGCATTTTTTAAGTTGATAATATATTTTTCCTGGCGAGCTGCTAATTGCGCTGTTTCTTCTTTCGATAAAACATCACTACCATCTTCTAATAATTTAAAAGTTGGAGAAGTGTCATCAGTACCATGATTATCTTCGTTAGATAAAGTTTGCTTTAATAAATCGTAATCAGTTTGTGCTTCTTTTAATTTATCAAGAATCAATTCTTTAAACTCAGCTAATTCTTTATCCGGGTAACGAGAACGGTTATCTTTAGTGTTTACAAAAGGTTTTGGTTCTGCTTCAAGATTACGTTTAATTAATGGTTTTGATAAATCAATTTGTAAAGGACGGTTACGGATATAAGCTTCCATACTTCCGCCTTTTGATGAACCATCAGATTTTTTACGGCGACCACGTCCTTTTTTAATTGGAATCTCATCATCATCATCATCATCTGAAGGAGGTGGAATTTCACCGTCATCAAGAACAGCCGGTTCTTCCAAGTCACCAACTAACACATCGTCATCATCACCTTTTTCGTAATCATCTTTTACATCTGCATCATCGTCATCGTCATCATCTCCGCCTTTTTTCTTTCCTTTTTTTCCTTTAGCATCAGCAGGCTTGCTCATTTTCTTAATAGCATCAATTGGCTTTCCAGCCTTTTTTACCATTAAATCTTTAACTGTTTTTTTAGCTTCTACTTTTGGAGCAACAACTTTTTTAGCAGGCTTAGCTGCTTTCTTAGCTATAGGTTTCGCAACTTTCTTAGCAGGCTTAGCTGCTTTTTTTGCTACGGGCTTTACTTTTTTAGCTGCAGGTTTCGCTGCTTTTTTTGCAGGCTTAGCTGCTTTTTTAGCTGCGGGTTTACTTGCTTTTTTAGCAGGTTTCGAAGCTTTCGCTTTTTTGATTACTTTCTTTGCCATCTTTCTCAGTTTAACTTTTCAATTGATATCAATGTGGATATCGTTTCATCAACTTCTACGGCGGTTGCAGTTGCATTGCTCAGGTTTTGAACCAATTGCAAATCGCCTGTTAGAGTCTCAGAACAAATATAATTTAAATTATTATTTATAGCCGTATTAAGTCCAGCATTTTCCTGAATTTTCACTAAAATACGGTCGGTTACGTCTAAACCCTTGTCTTTACGCATGTTTTGAATACGATTAACAATCTCTCTTGCTAAGCCTTCTTGTTTTAACACGTCTGAAATGGTAATGTCTAAAGCAACAGTCATAGAGCCACTATTTGCTACTTTCCATCCCGGAATATCAACCGGAATAATTTCTACGTCTTCAGTCTCTAAAATAACTTCAGCACTATTCACATTCAAAATGTGTTTTCCTGTATTCTCAATATCGTGAATAATCTTTGTTCCGTTTTCTAAAGCATAAGCTTGAACAGCTTTCATGTTAGCGCCGCACTTTTTACCCAATGTTTTAAAATTGAGTTTTAAATTTTTCACGATAGCTGTTTTGCTTTCATCAACAAATTCAATTTCTTTTTACGTTCACCTCTGCTAAAATCAAATCTTTTACGGCTTCAATTTTCGCTTGCGTATCTTTATCTAAAATAGGAATTTGAATTTTTTGTAGAGGCTGACGAACACGTAAATTTTCTTTTTTACGGATAGATAAAATCATTGACGAAATTTTCTGCGCCAAGTCCATACGTTGTTCTAGAGCCACATCAATAATTGTTTTATCTGCCTTAACTAATTCTGTTAAGTGAACTGATTCAAACTGTAAACGTGTTTTGTTTGAAATTGCTTTTTCTCTAATGGGCGAAGTTAAATTCTGATACATCCAATCACCAAAGAATGGTGCAATCGGACTCATCAACTGCGCCACCACTAATAAGCATTCGTGTAAAGTTTCGTAAGCCGCTTTTTTATCCGAGCTCATTTCACCTTTCCAAAAACGACGGCGACTTAAACGCACATACCAGTTACTTAAATGCTGATCAACAAATTCTTCAATTAAACGGGCTGCACGATGTGGTTCAAATGTTTCGTAAAGTTCAGTGGTGTCTTTTATCAAGCTGTGAAGTTTCGATAAAAATCCAACGGTCTAATTCTTGTCTGTCTTTTACGGGAACACTATTTTTTTCGTCAATTAAAAAATTATCAACGTTAGCGTACATAGCGTAAAAGCCATACGTGTTATAAAGCGTTCCGAATAATTGTCGCTGTACTTCACTGATGCCATCCACATCAAATTTTAAATTATCCCAAGGCGCAGCGTTTGCTATCATGTACCAACGCGTTGCATCAGCACCGTATTTATCAATGGTGATGAATGGATCAACAGCATTACCTAAACGCTTGCTCATTTTATTTCCGTTCTTATCAAGAACTAATCCGTTACTCACTACATTTTTATATGCAACCGAATCAAAATTCATTGTCGCGATGGCGTGAAGTGTAAAGAACCAACCACGGGTTTGATCGACACCTTCTGCAATAAAATCTGCAGGGAAATACTTTTTGTTATCAATTAAATCTTTGTTCTCGAAAGGATAATGCAATTGTGCATAAGGCATTGCGCCAGAATCAAACCACACATCAATTAAATCAGGTTCGCGGAATAATTGTTTTCCGTTTTCTCTAATACGATATTATCAGCGTAAGGTTTATGTAAATCAAAAGTGTTGTAATTCTCTTCTGAGTTATTTCCTGCTTTAAAATCCTTTAATGGATTTTCTTTCATTACTCCTTTTGCAACTGCATTAACAATTTCTTTTTGTAAATCTTCTGCTGAGCCAATGCAAATTTGTTCTGAACGGTCTTCGCTTGTCCAAATTGGAATTGGAATTCCCCAGAAACGTGAGCGTGATAAATTCCAATCATTTAAATTCTCTAACCAATTTCCAAAACGACCTGTTCCTGTTGATTCCGGTTTCCAGTTAATGGTTTTGTTCAGTTCAATCATTCTGTCTTTTGCAGCAGTTGATTTAATGAACCAAGAATCTAAAGGATAATATAAAACGGGCTTATCAGTTCTCCAGCAATGCGGGTAACTGTGCTCGTATGTTTCTTTTTTAAATAATTTTCCTTCTTCCTGTAATTTTAAAACAATGCGTTCATCAACACTCAGGTAAGCTTTTAATTCTTTTATTTTTCCGGCAGCTTCTAATATTTTTTTCTGTTTTTCGAATTTAGTTTTCTTTTCTTCATCATCCAGGTACGCTTCTTTCACAAATTCTTCTCCGTAAAGGAAAACGCCATCTTGTACTTCCGGCAAAAATTTACCGCGCTTGTCAACCAAAGTTAAAGAAGCAATATTATTTTTTCTTGCTACCTGAAAGTCATCCGCACCAAAACTCGGCGCGATGTGAACTATTCCTGTACCATCAGTAGTAGTCACAAAATCTCCAACCACAACTTTAAACGCATCACCTTCAGGTTTTATATTTTCAAAAGGCAAAAGTTGTTCGTATTTCCACTCTCTTAACCCATAACCAGTACATTCGCACATAACTTCGAACGGTATGTTTTTATCACCTGGATTGTAATCTTCAAAATTTAATTGTGAATTTTTCTCTGGAAAATATTTTCCCAATAAATCTTTTGCTAGTATAACAAAGATTTCCTTTTTCTCTTCCCCTTTTTTGGGATGAGGATGGAATGTTTTTACTGCAACATAAATAATATCTTTTCCAACTGCTAAAGCAGTATTTGAAGGTAAGGTCCAAGGCGTTGTGGTCCAAGCTAGAAAATAGAAATCCATCTCTTTTCTAGGTGTAGAGTTTTTCTGCACAAAATCAAGAAATGCTCTATCTTCTTGTGTGGATGCTTGACCTGAAATCGGAGTTGTGTTATCAATTAAAAGGCCACTTAATCTAAACATCGCAACCGCTGTTCTATCCTTCACATCTCTATAACAACCTGGTTGATTTAATTCGTGAGACGATAACCCTGTTCCTGCTGCAGGAGAATAAGGTTGAATTGTAAATCCTTTGTACAATAATTCTTTTTTGTACAAGTTGTTTAATAACCACCAAACGCTCTCAATGTATTTGTTATCGTAAGTGATGTAAGGGTCGGTCATATCCACCCAGTAACCCATTTTCTTAGTTACTTCTTCCCACTTATCGGTGTATTTCATTACCTCCTTGCGGCAGGCTTTGTTATAATCTTCAACTGATAAATATTTCGGAGAATTTTTATTTCCGATATCTTCTTTTGTAATCCCTAATCCTTTTTCTACAGCTAATTCAATTGGTAAACCATGCGTATCCCAACCGGCTTTACGTTTTACCTGATAACCTTGTAATGTTTTAAAGCGACAAAAAATATCTTTGATGGCACGCGCCATGACGTGATGAATGCCTGGCAAACCATTTGCACTTGGCGGACCTTCATAAAAAACCCAAGGCGTTTTGCCTTCGCGACTGCTAATTGATTTTTCGAACGTTTTTTGTTGTTCCCAAAAGCGTAGCATATCTGCACTTATTTGCGGAAGGTTTAATTGTTTATATTCGGGGTACTTACTCATAAAGCCTTAAAAAAGGAGAGCGAATTTACTAAAAATAAGCTAAACAATCACATATAATTTGGCTCGATTTTGACTTAAATTCGCCTTAAAATCTTAAAAAATCACATTATGGAATCAACATCTAAAAAAATCTTGTCGCTAAGCGCGGGTATCAGCATGGTTTTACTTTCGGGTAGTGCTTTCTTTTTCTCAATTAAAAGTACGTTTGCAGGTAACGAAACAAAGCCTGAATTTGTAAAGTCATCAGTGTTTCAGGCGGGTGGCGCTAATGGTAAATACATGATGAATTATCAGGTGTTTAAGTATAAAGACGGCGGCGAAGGGTATAATATTTTGGTGTGGGACACTCAAACCGGCCGCGCAAAAATTTATTATTACAGCAGTAGTGATAAGAAGATGAAAGTATGGAATGAAGGAGCTATTCCATCAAGTCCATTAGATTAGAAACGATAACCGAAGTTAAAACCAATATTGAATGCCTGGATATTATTCTGGCGGTAAGTTCCATAAGCTGAATAAACAAAATCAGAGGGATCGTTGGCAATATAATCCCGGCTAGTGGTAAAGCCAATAGCGGCATGTATCATTAAATTTAATTCCGGTGTGATTCGGATTAGAAGTCCGTTGTTTACCATGAATGAAAGTTCATTTAGTACAAAGCCATGTTCAATTAATTCCGGATCGTAATTGACATAATTATAACTGTTAGGATCGACATAGAAATTGCGTGATTGAAACGTGCCATTATACTGTGCAAAACTTACATATGGTCCCACAAAGTGTGTTACTGGTCTTTTGCCACTGGTATGAAAGTATAAGCCAAGCCCGGTTTCTATAGCTTTATGGACCAATTTATAATTTGACACGTTTTCATAATAGTATCCTCCGGCTCCGTCCATAGATAGATATTGACCGCCTAAAGGTTTTGCAAATGAAAATGAAACCGGAACATGAACACTGAAGTAACCCTGACCAAATTCCCGCAAATAAGACAGAGACAAACAGCTATTGGCTAAACCTAAAATATTGACGAAGGTTACATTTTTGTTTTTTGTTAAGAACGAAAATTTCTTTAACGACTCACGCTTTCTTTGGACCCTAATAGAATCAATAATGTTGTAAGGGGAAACAATGGTTACTATTTGCGGTAATGGCTTTGCATCAGGATAAGTTTCGTGGCTGCCATTTTCATAAATAATTAACGCAACATCGCTCTTTTTTATAATGTATAGCGGGCCCTCAGGATTGCTTTTTAACTTATACTTTACTTCATCCGGAGTAACTTCCAACACTTTCACATCTTGTTTGCTATTATCTTTTTTAAATAGCTGATCTTGCGAAAATAATTTTGCCCCTGAAATAAGAAATAGAACAACTATGATATACTTCATAAATTGAAAGATTAAGTTAAAATCGATAAAATAAGGACCAAGGGGATGCTAAAGTAACGAAGAAAGTATAGAATTATTGTTCAACTTTTACCACAACATTAAGTGGTGCGATTTTGTACTGTTTTCCTGTTTCGGTGTTTGTTACCACCACATCATCAAAAATAAGTTTGCAGTTTTTTTCGAGGTCGGTAAAAAATTGGGTCATTGCCTCAGGAATTACATTGTCGTAAAACAAATCGTCTTTGGAAAACGTATGCACATAAGTGGTTTTAAAATGATAATATGCCAATTTATATTTTGCTGCATTGTCGCCCTTTAAATCAATTTGTTTTAAAGAAATTATTTGTGTTTGGGAAATAACATTTTCAATTGATAAACCTTTTAGCGTTAAAGCCACTTCATCCGTACTTGGTAAATTGGCTAAATCAGGTTTTTTGTTTTGAGATAGTGCAACACTTGAAATCAGAATCAAAAAGGATAAAAGTAAATTTTTCATGGTGGTATATTTTAATCAATAGTCGCCATAACTTTTAATTCGATGGCAATAGGGGTTGGTAATTTATTTATTTCGATGGTAGTACGACAAGGCGCATTTTCTTTAAAATATTCGGCCCAAATTTTATTGTATTTCGGAAAATCATCTTTCATGTTGGTTAAAAAAACCGTTACATCAACAATTTTATCCCAACTGCTTCCTGAATCTTCTAAAATATATTTAATGTTTCTGAAAACACTATGGCATTGCGCTTCAATATCGTAACTCACAATATTTCCATTCTCATCTAATTCAACGCCCGGAATTTTTTTTGTACCACGTTCACGCGGACCAACACCGCTTAAGAATAAAAAATTGCCAACGCGTCGTGCGTGAGGATATAAACCAACAGGCTCAGGCGCCTTACTTGATTCTATTTTTGTGTTTTCTGAATTCATAATACTTTTGATAAACAAATATAAGCTAAATTTGTAGTCTACTTGAAAAAAATACTGGTAATATATTATACACAAACTGGTCAGGCGAAATTAGCTTTAGATGCGGTACTAAAACCATTTATCGGAAACTCTGAATATTCTATTCATTACGAATTAATAAAACCAAAAACACAATTACCGTATCCTTGGAAGTACTCCGAATTTTTTGATGTGTTTCCTGAAAATGTACAAGGTGTTCCTTTTGAGTTGGAGCCATTAACTGTAAATCAAAACGAAAATTTTGATTTAGTAATTATTGGATATCAGCCTTGGTTTTTAAGTATTTGTCGGCCTATAAATTCATTTTTATTAAGCGACGAAGCAAAAAAGTTATTGAACAATAAATCTGTCATCACCATTATTAATTGTCGTAATATGTGGTTAGGTGCGCAGGAAAAAATGAAACAGCGATTGTTGGATTTGAATGCGAAATTAGTTGGGAATATTACGTTTGTAGATAAGTCTTCAAACCTGACTAGTTTGGTTACCGTTTTAGCGTTTGAGTTAAAAGGTGTAAAAGAAAATTACATGGGAATTTTCCCCCGCTATGGTGTTTCAGATAAAGATTTGGAAGCGGCACCTGAGTTGGGAAAACTTATTGAAACCTCTCTAAAACAAAATAATTTCGAGAAACTGCAGCAGCTTATTGTGATGAAAGATTTTGTTACAGTAAAATCGAATCTGCTTTTAATGGAAGGCAGAGGTAGGGCTTTGTTTCCGTTGTACGCCAACTACGTTTCAAAAAAAGGAACTGCAAGTAGCGCGGAACGTAGAGGTCGCGTTCGTATTTTTGGAATAGTTTTACCAACTGCCATTCTTATTTTGTCACCTATAATTACTATTGTATCGCGCTTAGCGCCTCTTTTAGCGGGAGCAAAATTCAAAAAAGAAATCGCTTATTACAAGCAAAATAGTTTAAGGCGAACTTCTTAAAATCCTGTTTGTTCTGTATTATTTTAGACGTTTTACTATATTATTGCTCAGGAAACACTACTTTTACCAACTACATTATTTGTAATGGCTCTTGCTACTAAAGAAAATATATTAACCTACATTCCGCAGCGTGACCCAATTTGTTTGGTTCATACAATTTACGAATGCTCGGAAGAAAGTGTGAAAACAGGTTTTCTGGTGGAGGCCGATCATTTTTTTATTAATGAAAATGCTTTAAGTGAAGCGGGAATAGTAGAAAATTTAGCGCAAAGTTGTGCTGCACAAGCAGGTTATGTTTGTAGTTTAAGAAACATACCGCCCAAAGTTGGATTTATCGCCAATATAAAAGATTTAAAAATTTATTCGCTTCCACCTGTAAATGCTGAAGTGGTAACCGTTGTAAAACAAAAAGCATTCGTGATGAATGTGAGTTTGGTAATTGCCACATCTACTTGTAATGGTGAACCTGTTGCTGAATGTGAAATGAAGATTTTTATTCAGGAATAATTATTTTTGTTTATCGGGAATTTACATGCAACAATTTATGGTTGAAATAAAAGATGTTAGCAGGCACTATAAAAATGCTGCTCGTCCTGCTGTAAACAATCTTTCACTTAGCATTCCTCAACAAAGTATTTTCGGTTTATTAGGACCAAATGGCGCTGGTAAAACAACATTAATTTCTATGCTTTGTGGTTTGTTTAAACCAAATAGTGGAGAAATTTTTATCAACGGATTAAATACGGCTTCTCATTTAAAAGAATCCAAACAACTTATTGGTGTTGTTCCGCAAGAAATTGCTTTGTATGCTAAATTAACGGCTTACGAAAACTTAATGTTTTTAGGTCAGATGTATGGGATTGAAACTTCGGAATTAAAAAAACGTATCTCCGATAATTTACAGATTTTAGGTCTGGAAGAAAACGCCAACCAACAAGTGCAAACTTTTTCGGGAGGAATGAAACGTCGCGTAAATTTAATTGCAGGTTTATTGCATCATCCTAAATTATTGATTTTAGATGAGCCAACGGTTGGTGTAGATATTCAATCGAAAACGGCGATTATTGAACTTTTGAAAAAAATAAATAAAGAACAAGGCACAACTATTTTTTATACCTCACACCATTTGCATGAGGCTGAAGATTTCTGTTCGCATATTGCTATAATTGATGAAGGAAAATTAATTACGCAAGGGGAAACCAAAGAATTAATCCGCACAAACAATTGTAACACGATTGAAGAGGTGTATTTAAAAATTACAGGACATAGATTCAGGGATTAATGAAACTGCTTTACTGCATATATAAAGAATATAAAGTGTTGGTGCGCGATAAAGCTGCATTGGCGGTTATGTTTTTGATGCCGATGGCTTTGGTTTTTATTGTGACAATAATTCAGGATTCTACTTTTAAATCGGTAAACGAAACTTCTGTTCCCCTTTTATTTGTAGATAAGGATAAAGATTCGCTTTCGTATAAATTAGAGAATGCTTTAGTGCAAACGCATTTTTTTGAAGTGGTGAAAAAGGATATCTCGGAGGAAGAAACGAAAACATTAGTAGCTGAAGGAATATATTTAATTGGCATTATCGTTCCGGAGAATACTTCTCAACAACTTAGAGAAAAAGCAAAAACACGAATTTCAAAATTATTTCCGCAAGAGGATATTGCAATAAAAACTTCGGATACAAATCCAATACAATTAAAAGTATTTTTTGATCCTATCACAAAGCAATCGTTTAAAGTGAGTATTAGCGGTGCTATTGACAGAATTGTTTCAGCTATTGAAATGCAAAGTATGATTTCGGCTTTAGGTGAAGAGTTAAAAGATATTTCGTCGGAAAGTAAATCTTCACCCATTGATAATAAACCATTAGTAGAAACTGTTCAAGCTTATGCAGGGAAAAATGAAACTGCTATTGTTCCTAATTCAGTACAGCATAATGTTCCGGCTTGGACCATGTTCGCCATGTTCTTTATTTGTATTCCCTTAGCGGGAAATATTATTAAAGAGCGTGAAGACGGAAGTGCATTTCGTTTGTTAACGATGCCGGGCTCTTATTTAAATGTGTTGCTTGGAAAAATCGCATTGTATCTAGTAGTGAATCTGATTCAGTTTTTATTAATGCTATTGGTCGGAATTTATATTTTGCCAATGCTAGGCTTACCAAAACTCGACATCGGACATAATTATATCACTTTATTTAGCATTGCGCTTAGTTCTGGTCTGGCCGCAACCGGATACGGCTTATTAATAGGAACGGTTTCTAATTCTCAAGACCAAGCTTCATTATTTGGGGCGGTGAGTGTCGTGATTTTGGCTGCTTTAGGTGGAGTTTGGGTTCCCACTTTTGTTATGCCGGAATTAATGCGGAATATTAGTTCAATTTCCCCTCTCAATTGGGGTTTGGAAGCCTTTTATGCGGTGTTTTTAAGGGGTTTAGGTTTTGGAGGGATTGCTATTCAAGTCGTAAAACTCATTATTTTCTTCGCAGCCTGTGTTGGGGTAAGCTTTTATTATCAGACCTACAAGAGAATGAGGTAGTTAAAACGGTCTTTTTTTCCCACAAAAAAATTGTGCAAAAAATGTTACTATCGCAAATCCCACATCGATTTAGAAAATAATGTTAAGTTATTTATAATCAATCTTTTAGCACGAAAGACTAAAAAAATGATTTTCTACCTAAAAATTTCAACAAACATCAAAATATACCTACATTTGCACCCAAATTAGAAAAAACGCATTTATTGTTTGATTTCATGGGTAAGAGAACTTTATTTTTAGTTGTAGTTATTTCTGTCTTTTTTTTCAATAAAATTTCGGCCTCCGAGCCTGTTGAATATTCAGCGGAAGACACTTTATCACATTCTTCAGCACATGGAGCTCATGCTGAAGACGACAAGGTAGATCTTACTAAAGTTGCTTTTGAACATATATTAGATTCTCATTCTTGGCATTTTTGGGGCGAGGGTCATGATGCAGTTGCAATGCCGTTACCTGTTATTTTATATTCAAGTACAAAAGGTATTCAAGTATTTTCATCAGGTAAATTCGAACACGGTCATGCCGAATACAATGGTTACCGTTTAGAAGACGAGCAAATTATTTCGTCAGACCCTACAGAAAGCATTACCGATCTTTCAATTACTAAAAATGTTGTTCAGTTAATCTTGTCATCAGCTATTTTATTTTTCTTGTTTACATCAATAGCAAAAGCTTACAAGAATACAGGAATTACATCTGCACCAAAAGGTAAGCAATCATTTTTTGAACCATTAATTGTGTTTGTTCGCGATGATATTGCTGCGAGTAATATTACTAACCGTCCTGAGCGTTTTGTTCCGTATTTATTAACTGTTTTCTTTTTGATTTTATTGAATAACGTATTAGGTTTAATTCCAATTGGAGCTAACTTAACTGGGAACATTGCATTTACTTTAGTTTTATCTGTTGTTACTTTAATTCTAACAAACGTAAACGCAAACAAGCAATACTGGCTGCACATTTTTGCTCCTCCTGCACCAAAAGCACTTTATATTATTTTAGTTCCATTGGAGATAGTAGGAATTATCACCAAGCCATTTGCTTTAATGATTCGTTTATTCGCCAACATTACAGCCGGTCACATAATCGTAATAAGTTTAGTTGGATTAATTTTTGTGTTTAAAACACTTTGGGTTTCTCCGGTAGCCGTTGGGTTTGCTTTATTTATTGATGTATTAGAATGTTTGGTTGCTTTATTGCAAGCTTACATTTTCACCTTGCTTACGGCTTTATTTATAGGTTCAGCTTGTGCTGATCATCATGAAGAAGGTCATGGCGAGGAAGAACACGCACACTAATTAGAAATTTTGTTTAACCATATATAAAAACCAAGAAAAATGACAGGAAGTATCGCAGCACTGGGTGCAGGATTAGCCGCAATAGGCGCCGGCATCGGTATCGGACAAATTGGAGGTCACGCGGTTGAAGCTATTGCTCGTCAACCCGAGGCTTACTCAAAGATTCAAACTACAATGATTATCGCAGCCGCTCTAGTTGAGGGTGTTGCTTTATTCGCGGTGGTAGTATCTTTAATGAAGTAATAATCATAATGCCCCTTACGGTTGGTAAGGGGCATTTATGAAAAAAACGGAAACTGGTAAAACAACAAAAAACAAAAAAATGAATAGTTTAATAATATTAAGTTCGTTAACAACACCGGGAATTGGTCTTATTGTATGGACAACCGTTGTGTTTTTACTTTTAGTGTTTTTGCTTAGTAAATACGCTTGGAAGCCAATCCTTAATTCAATTAAGGAGCGCGAAGAAAGTATTGCAAATGCTTTGTCAAGTGCCGAAAACGCAAAAGAGGAAATGGCTAAATTAATGGCCGGTAACGAAAAGATTTTGGCTGAAGCCCGCGCAGAACGCGATGCAATGTTAAAAGAAGCCCGCGATACAAAGGATTCTATTGTTAACGAGGCAAAATCAAAAGCAAAAAGTGAATCAGATCGTATTTTAGCTTCTGCACGTGAACAAATCACTAACGAAAAAAACGCAGCTATTACCGAATTAAAAAATCAAGTAGCTACTTTGTCAATCGAGATTGCAGAAAAGATTTTAAAGTCGGAACTATCATCTGATGATAAACAAAAAGCATTGGTAAGCAATTTAATGAAAGACGTAAACCTTAACTAAAATGATTGTTGCCTCAAGATACGCTAAATCACTTATCGACCTTGCCGTTGAAACTAAACAGTTAGAAGAGGTTGCTAATGATATGCGCTTAATTAAACAAGTGTGTAAGGAGAATCGTGAGTTTGTTATTTTATTGGAAAGTCCGGTCGTAAAAACGGATAAGAAGATGGCTATTTTCCATTCAGTTTTCAGCGGTAAAATTTCAGCAACAACTTCAGCCTTTTTAGATTTAATTGCACGTAAGCGCCGTGAAGGATATATAGATGATATTGCTTATGCGTTTGATGAGCAATATAAAACATTTAAAAACATCACTACCGCAGTTGTTACAACAGCAGTTTCTTTAGATGCTGCAACAAAAGCGAAAATAGTGGAGATAGTAAAAAAGAATGTAACTGGCGAAGTTCAGTTAATCGAGAAAATAGACAAAACCTTAATTGGTGGATTTGTTTTAACGGTTGGCGACAAGCAAGTGGATACAACAATAAAACGTAAATTAAATGATTTGAGAAAAAGTTTCTCAACTAACTTATACGTTCCGGATTTAAATTAAAAATTAATACTTAAGCAAATGGCAGAAGTAAAACCAGCAGAAGTATCTGCAATTTTAAGACAACAATTATCAGGTTTCAAAAGCGAAACTGATTTAGAACAAGTAGGAACTGTATTACAAATTGGTGATGGTATAGCGCGCGTATACGGTTTATCAAAAGTAGAATCGGGAGAATTAATTGAATTCGAAACCGGTTTACAGGGAATAGTATTAAATCTTGAAGAAGATAATATTGGTGCCGTATTATTAGGCTCTAGTGATAATATTAAAGAAGGTTCAACTTGTAAACGTACAGGGCGTATCGCATCTCTAAATGTAGGTGAAGGTATGTTAGGCCGTGTTGTTGATACTTTAGGTATTCCTATCGATGGTAAAGGTCCAATCACAGGAAAAACTTACGAAATGCCATTAGAGCGTAAAGCGCCAGGTGTTATTTACCGTCAACCGGTAACTGAGCCTCTTCAAACTGGTATCAAAGCGATTGATGCAATGATTCCAATTGGTCGTGGTCAACGTGAGTTAGTAATTGGTGATCGTCAAACCGGAAAAACTGCGGTTTGTATCGATACTATCATTAACCAAAAGGAATTTTACGAAGCAAGTAAACCTGTATTCTGTATATATGTGGCTATTGGGCAAAAAGGCTCAACTGTTGCAAATATTTTACGTACGCTTGATGAAGCAGGTGCAATGCCTTACACAGTTATTGTTGCAGCTAACGCTTCTGATCCGGCGCCAGTGCAATTCTACGCTCCATTCGCTGGTGCTGCAATTGGAGAATTTTTCCGTGATACCGGTCGCCCGGCATTAATTGTATTTGACGATTTATCAAAGCAAGCAGTTGCTTACCGCGAAGTATCATTATTATTACGCCGCCCTCCGGGACGTGAAGCATATCCTGGTGACGTATTCTATTTACACAGCAGGTTATTAGAGCGTGCTGCAAAAATTAACGCTTCTGATACAATTGCTCAAAGCATGAACGATTTGCCTGAGTCTATCAGACCGTTAGTTAAAGGTGGTGGTTCATTAACAGCTTTACCAATTATTGAAACACAAGCGGGTGACGTTTCTGCATATATCCCAACTAACGTAATTTCGATTACTGATGGTCAGATATTCTTAGAAGGTAACTTATTTAACGCAGGTGTTCGTCCCGCAATTAACGTAGGTATTTCTGTAAGTCGCGTGGGTGGAAATGCACAGATCAAATCGATGAAAAAAGTTGCCGGAACTTTAAAATTAGATCAGGCACAATACCGCGAGTTAGAAGCTTTCGCGAAATTTGGTTCGGATTTAGATGCTGCTACAAAATCAGTATTAGATAAAGGTTCACGTAACGTGGAAATCCTTAAGCAAGGACAATTCTCTCCATTACGCGTTGAACAACAAATTGCAATTATTTATTTAGGAACTAAAAACTTATTACGTGATGTTCCGGTTAACAAAGTGCGCGAATTCGAAAAAGAATTCTTGGATATGTTAGAGCGTAAACACAAGAGTACTTTAGATGAATTAAAAGCTGGTCAATATACTGACGCTATCACCGGCGTTTTAGAAGCAGCTGCAAAGGATTTAGTATCAAAATATAAATAATTTGAATTCTCAATAAAAAGAGATGGCAAACTTAAAAGAAGTAAGAAATAGAATAACATCAGTTGGTTCAACCATGCAGATCACAAGCGCCATGAAAATGGTGAGTGCTGCAAAGTTGAAACGCGCACAAGATGCAATAACGCAAATGCGTCCTTACGCTGAAAAGTTAAAAGAAGTTTTAGCTAATGTAAGCAGCAGTTTGGATAGTTCTGAGAATACATTTTCACGTAATTCTGACGGGAAAAATATTTTAATTATTGCTGTTTCTTCTAATCGTGGTTTAGCAGGCGCATTTAACGCAAATGTTGTTAAACGCACTTGGAATTTAATCCGCGAAGAGTATAAAGGGTATCACGTAACTGTATTGCCAGTTGGAAAAAAGGCATCTGATGCATTCAGACGAACTGAATATATTATCAGCGGACAAGATTTGCCACATAATTTAAATGAATTATTTGACGGTTTAACTTTTGCTAAAACATCTCCGGTAGCCGAAAAAATAATGGAAGCCTTTGCTAACAAACAATTCGACAAGGTAGTTGTAGTTTACAATCAATTTAAAAACGCAGCTGTACAAATTGTGCAGGCTGAACAATTATTACCAATTGTTCCTCCGACATTAGATGCAAGCCAAAAGGCAACAAATGCAGATTATATTTATGAACCTGGAAAAGAGGTTATTTTAAACGATTTAATTCCGCGTTCTATCAAAACACAATTCTATAAAGCATTATTAGATTCAGTTGCTTCCGAACATGGCGCTCGTATGACAGCAATGCATAAGGCAACTGATAATGCAAAAGAATTATTAAAGAATTTAAAGATATCTTATAACAAAGCCCGTCAAGCAGCAATTACTAATGATATATTAGAAATTGTTGGTGGGGCTGAGGCATTGAACGGATAATCCGTTTAGTTTTTAAATAGTAATTAATCCCGTAAGATTAATGAATCGGTATCCGCTTTTCTGCGGAAAACATCCTCTTCATTTTTCTTGCGACTAAAATAAAGAAGACCTATGAAGTTATCCATGTTCAAATTTAATCTGCCGAAAGAATTATTGGCAGAGTATCCTGCAAAGAATCGTGATGAGAGCCGTTTAATGGTAGTTGATCGCGCAACAGGAAAAATTAGCCACAAAAAATTTAAAGACATTATCAATTATTTTGATGATGGTGATGTGATGATGTTAAACGACACAAAAGTATTTCCTGCCCGTATGTATGGCAACAAGGAAAAAACAGGTGCTAAAATCGAAGTGTTTTTATTACGCGAACTAAGTGCTGAAAGTCGTTTGTGGGATGTATTAGTTGATCCTGCCCGTAAAATACGTATTGGTAATAAATTATATTTTGGCGAAAACGATAGTTTAGTAGCTGAGGTAATTGATAATACTACTTCACGTGGACGTACATTGCGTTTTTTATATGATGGTTCTTATGAAGAATTCAGAAAAGTATTATATGATTTAGGAGAAACGCCATTACCAAAATACATTAAACGTAAGGCAGAAGAAAGCCATATCGACCGTTACCAAACCGTATTTGCAAAAAACGAAGGTGCAGTGGCAGCTCCAACTGCTGGTTTACACTTTAGCAGGGAATTATTAAAAAAATTAGAAATTAAAGGCGTGCATTTTGCGCCACTTACTTTACACGTTGGTTTAGGAACTTTCAGAACTGTTGAGGTTGAAGATTTAACTAAACACAAAATGGAAAGCGAAGAAGTTTTAATTTCGGCCGACACTTGTAAATTGGTTAATGAAACAAAATCGAAAAAGAAAAGAGTTTGTGCTGTAGGTACAACTGTAATGCGCGCTGCTGAATCTTCTGTTTCAACAACAGGACAATTAAATCCTTATGTAGGTTGGACAAATAAATTTATTTTCCCGCCTTATGAATTTAATGTTGCCAATTGTATGATTACAAATTTCCACATGCCTGAATCAACATTATTGATGATGGTAAGTGCATTTGGCGGTTACGATTTAATTATGAAAGCTTATAAGGAAGCCATTAAAGAAAAGTACCGCTTCTATTCTTACGGCGATGCAATGCTGATAATATAAGATTTGTTATAACGGGGCTGTTTCAAAAGAACAGCCTTTTTTTATTTAATTAAAACTAATACATTAGAGTAATGAAAATGGCGCAACCCAAATTAGATAACATTCTGTTTCTGGATATTGAAACAGCTCCTGTTACTTATAAGTATGCCGATCTTGATCCTGTAAAAAAGGAATTATGGGATAAAAAATGGGCTTACAATTCTGATAACAAACCAAATGAACTTTACAACAAAGCAGGCGTTTATGCTGAATTTTCGAAAGTGATTTGTATCGGACTTGGTTATTATCACCAAAATAAATTCAGAGTAAAAGCAATTACCGGTGACAATGAAAAAAAATTATTGGAAGAATTCGCTGAGTTAGTAAAAACGCATTTCAACAAAGCGGATCATTTTTTGTGCGCACATAATGGTAAGGAATTTGATTATCCTTTTTTAAGCCGCAGAATGATAATTAATGGCGTTGCTTTCCCTCGCAATTTCCAGTTGCAAGGCTTAAAACCTTGGGATGTAAAACATTTAGATACCATGGAGATGTGGCGTTTCGGCGATATTAAGAATTTCACCTCACTAAATTTATTGGCTAATGTTTTAAATATTCCTTCGCCAAAGGATGATATAGATGGAAGTCAGGTTGCAAAAGTATATTACGAAGAAAAGAACATCGAGAAAATTAAAACCTATTGCATGAAGGATGTGATTACCTTGGCAAGAATTTATATTAAATACACCGGACACAAATCGCCTGAAGACAAGGATATTGTTTTCGCTTAATTTATGAGTACTAAACAAAACATAGGTGTAATCGGAAGTGGAAGCTGGGCGACTGCTATTGTAAAAATATTATCTAATAATTGCGACAATATCAATTGGTATTTCCGTAATACAGATGATGTGGAATACATAAAAACTAATCATCACAATCCAAAATATTTAAGCTCTGTTGATTTTGATCTTAAGAAAATAAATTTTTTTACCAACGTAAAAGAATGTATTTCTAAATCAGATATTGTTATTTTATCAATTCCCTCCGCGTTTTTACACACCAGTTTAAAGGGGATGGATAAAAGTGATTTCAAAGACAAATTGGTTTTCTCTGCTATTAAAGGAATTATTCCGGAGTATAATTTAATTGTAGGAGAATATTTGAATACAGTTTACGAAATTCCTTTCGAAAACATCGGTGTAATTACAGGGCCTTGTCACGCTGAGGAAGTAGCAATGGAAAAATTATCATATTTAACTTTAGCTTGTTCTAAAGTAAGTAATGCAGAATTATTTTGTCAATCATTTAATTGTCGTTACATAAAATCAACAGCAAGTGATGACATTTATGGAACGGAACTTTCTGCAGTATTGAAAAACGTAATTGCAGTTGCCGGTGGAATTTGTCATAGCTTAGGTTATGGCGATAATTATTTAGCTGTATTGGTTAGCAACGCTATTCAGGAAATAAAACGATTTGTAGATGCAGTTCATCCAATAGACAGAGATATAAAAGCTTCAGCATATTTAGGAGATTTATTAGTAACCGCATATTCTCAATTCAGTCGTAACCGAATGTTTGGTGCGATGATTGGAAAGGTTACGGAGTTAAACAAGCGCAGTTAGAAATGAATATGATTGCGGAAGGATATTACGCCGTAAAATGTGTTTACGAAATCAACAAAAAATATAAAGTAGACATGCCAATCACCAACGCGGTGTACAATATTATTTACGACAATAAAGATTCCCGCCGCGAAATGAGTTTGTTATCCGAAAAATTATCTTAATTGAGAGCTTTCGCCAATATTATTTCTGTACTATTTCATCCACTGTTAATGTGTAGTTATGGTAGTTTGTTATTTTTCTTTTTTTTAAAAGGCTCCATTTATTATTATCTCACACCGACAAATTTGAAATGGATAATTTCAGCAATGATATTTTCGTTTTCGTTTATCCTCCCTGTTATTAATATTTATATACTTTATCGCCTAAATAGAATAAGTTCTTTACGTTTAGAAAATCAAAGCGAACGTACTTTTCCTTATGTATTAACATCTTGTTTCTATTTTGGTTTATTTTATTTGTTTTTAGATTTAAGTGTTTGGCCAAGTATAAAAGTTCTCATTTTCGGAGGAGGATTAGCAATTTTACTCACAGCAATTATAAATTTGAAATATAAAATCAGCGCGCACATGGTAGGCATTGGTGGATTGTTGGGTTCTTTAATTATTGTATCGTATGTTTTAAAATATAATGCTGTTCCTCAAATTGCTTTTCTGGTTTTGTTGGCAGGTGTAATAGCTACTTCTCGTTTATATTTAAAGGCACACGAACCAAAACAAATTTATTCAGGTTTTTTTCTCGGGCTCTTAACACAAGTTGTTGTGTTCTTAAGCTTTTTATTTTTTAATTTTAATTAGATTTTGAATTTAGTAACAGGCGCAACAGGTTTAGTAGGCTCACATTTACTGCTTACGTTGCTTCAACAAGGACAGTCGGTAATAGCTATGAAACGACCTTCAAGTAATACAAAGGAAGTAGAAGAAATTTTTTCTTATTATACGCCTGATTATAAAGAGCTCTACAAAAAAATTATTTGGCGTGATGGAGACTTGACGGACGTCTTAGGTTTTGACGAACTGCTAAAAGATGTAACAACGGTTTATCATTGCGCGGCTTTAATTTCTTTGCGTGATAAAGACAGAGATCAATTACTAAAAGCTAATAAGGAAGGCACTGCTAATTTGGTGAACGCCTGCATTAATAATAAAATTCAGGCGTTTTGTTTTGTGAGCTCGATAACTACTTTACAGAATAAAGACATAAGAACAGATATAGATGAAAAAGTATTCTGGAAAACAGCACCCGGACAAAGTGCTTATGCCTTAAGTAAATATTTAGCTGAGCAAGAAGTATGGCGCGGAATGGAAGAAGGCTTGAATGCTGTAATAGTTAATCCTGGTGTAATTGTTGGTCCTGGTAACTGGGGTAGGGGCACCGGACAGTTAGTTTCATTAAGTGCGAAGGGTGTGAAATTTTATACCGAAGGTATTACCGGTTTTGTTGGAGCAATTGATGTTGCTGGTGCAATGGTAGCCTTAGTTAATAAAAAAATATTTGGCGAACGCTTTATTTTAGTGGAGAACAATTATTCCTTTAAATATATTCTTGATAAAATTCATACAGAATTAGGAAAACCACTTCCAAAAATTAAGGCCGGAATGGCGCTTTTAACACTCGGCAAATGGTTCAGTTTTTTGATGCCAGATGGGCAAAAACTCACCTCGTCGACCATTTCAGCCTTAAGCTCAAAAACCACCTTTTCCAATAAGAAATTGGGGCTGTTTTTAGATTATAAGTACACTTCTATCGACGAATGCATCAAATTCGCATCTAAATGCTATAAAAACAGGGGTTAGCCACCTTGAGTAACTATTTTAATATCAGCAGGTTAAAAAAGCCGTTGGTAGTAAAAAAATTGGTTTTTGTATGTAAAATATATATCTTAGTCTACTAATTTAAGGTAGTTATATGCATATTGCCATCGCAGGGAACATTGGGTCAGGGAAAACAACTTTAACATCTTTACTTGCTAAGCACTATAAGTGGCATGCGCACTACGAAGACGCCGACGACAATCCTTACTTAAACGATTTTTACGAAGACATGCAACGCTGGTCATTTAACCTGCAAGTATATTTTTTAAATAATCGCTTCAGTCAGGTTTTAGATATCAGAAAAGGAAAGCACACTGTTGTACAGGATAGAACTATTTATGAAGACGCGTATATTTTTGCGCCCAACCTTCATGCAATGGGATTAATGACAACACGTGATTACGAAAATTATTTTGCGCTATTTAAATTAATGGAGAGTTTAATTAAAGCTCCTGATTTAATTATTTATTTACGCGCATCAGTTCCTACATTGGTAAAACAGATTCAAAAGCGTGGTCGCGATTACGAAAATTCAATCCGTTTAGATTATTTAAAACGATTAAACGAACGTTACGAAGCCTGGGCTACAACTTACGAATCAGGTAAATTATTAATTGTTGATGTTGATGATATCAACTTTAACGAGAACAAAGAAGACTTAGGAAAAGTAATTAGATTAATCGACAGCCAATTAAACGGATTATTTAAATAGATTTTGAGCGACGGTACACATAACGAAGAAGTATTTTTTAAAAATCATTTTTTAAAAATAATGGATTCTTTAAAGAATGGCAGCGAAGTATTGTTGGCCTATGATGGTGTATTAAACGTTGATACAATCTCCCGTTTAGAAACAGAAGTTGAAGGTAAAGTAACCGCACTTCAAATTCCAAAAGGACCGTTAAAGAAAATATTTTTTATTTCGGTTGAAGCTTTACAAAACATGTTGATACATGGTGGTAAAGATGAACTAGGTCACCAACATAATTATTTCATTTTATCTAAGAGTCAAACTAAGGTTGAAATAGTAACAGCAAACTTAGTTCCTAATACTTCTATAGAGCGTTTAAAGAACGATGTAGAACGTTTAAATTCATTTGATGATCCTGCAGATTTAAAAGGATATTACATGGAGCATCTAGAAAAAAACGAGATTAGTGATAAAGGTGGAGCCGGTTTAGGATTTATTACAATTGCAATGAAGAGTGGTAACAAATTAGGTTACTCTTTCGATCAAATAAGCGATAAACTTTCGCTTTTCATGTTGAAGTCTACAGTTAACTTAGAATAATCTTTTTCTTTTAATGACAACCAGTAACCGTGCCATACTGTTTTTAACGTCATGGTATCCGGTTAATACAAATCCTTCACACGGTATTTTTATAAGGAATCATGCTATTGCCTTATCACATTTCCAATCCGTAATTGTTGTTTATGCTTATGCTTGCGCGGATGGACCTTACTTTGAAGTAGAGCATAAAAACGTGAATGAGAATTTGACAGAGTACATTGTCAAATATCCAAAATCTACAGGCGCTTTAAAATTTCTGAATTCATTTTTAAATTATAAAAAAGCGCACCGCATTTTAATTGAACATTTATCGCAGTAGAAAATAAAAGTAAAAGCTTTGCAGGTGAATGTTATTTTTCCGGCTTCTGTGGTTTTGAGTTTATATAAGAAAGTATTCAGAGTAAAACGTACTGTAGTAGAACATTGGAGTGGTTATTTACCTGACGATGGAAGTTACAAAGGTTCTGCCCTAAAACACTTCACTAAAAAGTGCATTTCAGGTGCGTCAAAAATTTGGCACGTTTCTCATTTCAAAAAGCAGCTATGAACATGGCTGGCTTAAAAGGAAATTACGAATTGCTTTATAATGCAGTTAATATAAAAACATTTCCTTTAAGTAATTGGAAACCGGAGAGGATAAAATTATTACACGTTTCCTCATTGGTAGAAAAGGAAAAAAACATTAGCGGAACATTTAGAGTATTTAAAAAACTCCAGGAACAAAATTTAGATTTCGATATTGTAATTGCAGGTGGCGATGGGAATGAATTAAGTTCAGCAAAAAAATTAGCTGAGGATATAAAACTTAAAAACATTTCTTTTACAGGCAATTTAACTCCTGAAAAAATAAGTGAGCTCATGCAAAAAAGTTCAGCCTTAGTTTTATTTAGTAATTATGAAAGTATGCCTGTTGTTACGCTTGAAGCTTTAAGTTGTGGACTGCCTGTTTTTTGCACTAAGGTTGGACAATTACCTTTTATGATTAGAGATGAGTTTGGTGTTTTGGTTGAGAAAGGGAATGAAGAGGAATTGACCGACACACTTAAAAAACTATTTTCGAAACAATATTCTTTTAATTCAACTGCTATGCATGAATTTGTTGTGAAGAATGCTTCATTCGAAGCAGTCGGTAAACAGATGAATGAATTTTATAAAGATTTGGATTGATCTTTCAAATGCCTCTCTACAAAATCAGTTAATTCAATAAACTCTTCCACACTTAATTGTTCCGGTCGCTGCTGAAAAACAGGCGGCAATAATGAATCGTCAATTGTAATGATTGGACGGATTGAATTCCGAATTTGTTTTCTCCTCTGATTAAAAGTTGTTTTTACCACTTTTGTAAAAAGATCTTCGTTACAAGATAGAGTATGTCGTTTATTTCTAGTTAAACGAATTACAGCTGATTTTACTTTTGGCGGAGGAGTGAATACATTTTCATTTACAGTAAATAAATATTCAATATCATAATAAGCTTGAAGTAATACACTAATAATCCCATAAGTTTTACTTCCCGGCTTTTCCGCCAAACGCATAGCCACTTCTTTTTGAAACATACCAACAACACAATCTACATCATGACGATGATCTAAAACTTTAAATAAAATTTGAGAAGAGATGTTATAAGGGAAATTTCCCACCACATTAAATTTCCCGGAATAATGCTCTTGATGTCAAATTCTAAAAAATCTTCGAGTAAAACATGTTCTGCAATATCAGGATAATGTTGTTTTAAATAGGGAACTGAATCAGTATCCACATCTAAAGCCCAGAAGTTATTATTTAATTCGGGAGCTAAATATTTGGTGAGAACACCGGTGCCGGGACCAATCTCAATAACAGTTGCACCATTATTGACTACCAGTAATGAATCAACAATTTTTTTAGCGATGTTCTCATCATTTAAAAAATGCTGACCTAAATGTTTTTTGGCTCTGATGTGTTGACTCATTATTCTATAATCTCCAACAAGGTACGAAAAGCAGTGTATTTATCATTAAAATGTTTTTTTACATCCGCTTGTAAACCGGGCGCAAAATCTTTTTGATATTTCTCAATATCTTTCATATCCTTAAAGGTGTATTGGAACGAATAAGTTTCCCCATTATCATTTACATGTAATACTTTTACAATTTTGCTTTCAATGAAACAACCTGTATTCATTACATCAGGAACGTGTTGAGATTTCATCCACTTAATCCAATCATCGTGCACATCGGCATCGATATTTACGGTAACGTTATATATGAACATAAAATTTATTTAATTACAAAACTACGCATGCTTATACTGCCGGCTTCCATGCCTTCGTATAAGTAAGTAAGATTTTCTTTTTCTGTTTTTAAACCTAATGGATAAATCATTGGTAAATAATGGTCGTTTGTTGGAATTGATAACAAGGCACTCTTCCCTAATTTTTCGTAATCCAACAAAGGTTTAAAATCACCTTTGTCAAGTAAACTTTTAACGGTAGCATCAAATTCAATTGCCCAATCGTAACCGCTATTTGGTTTACTAAAATCAACCATTCCTAAATTGTGAACTAAATTTCCGCTGCCAATTATTAAAACGCCTTTGTTGCGGAGAAAAGCTAATTGTTTTGCTAATTCAAAATGATACGAAGCGGGCTTGTAATAATCAACACTCAATTGAAATGTTGGAATATCAGCAGCAGGATACATGTGTTTTAAAATTGTCCAAGCCCCATGATCTAACCCCATTGATTCATCAGCCTCTATTTTTGGAGTAGTAATTTTTTCTTTGAGTTCTTTAGCTATTTCAGGTGCGCCTTTTGGTTCGTATTTTATTTTATACATTTCCTCAGGGAAACCACCAAAATCGTAAATAGTTTTTGGATTCGGATTTGTAGAAACAAAAGTACCGCGAGTTAACCAATGCGCTGATACCACTAAAATAGCTTTTGGTTTTGAAATTGTTTTTTGAATGTTGTTTAAAGCTTTTGTAAATGCATTATCATTTAAAGCGTGCATTGGATTACCGTGACCAATAAAAATAACAGGCATCTTATCGGTGTTTCCCCCTTTACCTAATTCGTTTAAAACGGTTTCTGCTTTTGTAACCATTGGTGTTGCCATAAGGAGTGATAATGATTTTATAAAACCTTTCCTATCCATTGTCTAAATTATCGCCACGTAAGGCTCTGTAACGTTTACGGGCTTCTACTACATAAATACTTCCGGGGTATTTGGTTAACACCTCCTGGTAGCTTTGTTTTGCTTTTTCAATATCTTTTATTTTTTTCTCGTATAACTCCGCCAACTTAAATTGCGCATCGTCGCCATATAATTCAGTGGGATAATATTCTAAAATATCCTTGTACATTTTTTCGGCTTCAGGATATTTTCCCAGCTTGGTAAATATTTCAGCTTTCTTAAAATTAATATCATCACCTAAAGTATGTACAGGAAAAACTTTATTGATACTGTCCATCTCGGCAATAGCTTCTGTGTATTTGTGTTGCAGAATTAGTAAATCAGCGGCCGAAAAACGGGCTAAGGGCGCAGCATTTGTATCCACACCAATTGCATCTGTAATAATCAACGATAAATCTAAAGCATCATTCGCAATTAATTTTGTTGTCGAGCCTTTCAATACATTAGCTTGTGTTTTTGCCCAATTGAAATCAGCAGCGTAATAACTAAGTTTTGCGTTTCTGAATTTCGCTTCCTGACCAATAGGTTCAAATTTAAAATCTTTCTCCACCTGAGAATATAAAAGAGACGCATCCCAAATTGTATTTTTAATCAAATAAATATCGCCCAATTGAATTTTGAATTCGGCTTTAGTTGTTGCATCAATTCCCGGATTACTTATTAATTCTTCTATTAAAGTAATAGCCGCATCAGGTTTATTTAAATAATAGGTCTGAAGCTTGGCTAAATTGGAAACTAAAAAATTACACAACTGACTTCCTTTATATTTCTCAACAGCTTTAATGAATTTATTTTCGAGAGCAATTAATTCTTCAGACGTTGCATTTGATTTTTGTGTGAGATATTGGTAATCACAATTAATCAATTCGATACAAGCCATGTCGTAATAACTGTACTTATCACCTTTATCAATTACGTATTGAAAGCTTTTCTGGGCTGTTTCATATTGTTCGTTGCTGACACAAAGTTTAGCTAAGTCGTACAAACGGCGACCGTCTTCTTTCTGGCGTTTATCTAATGCTTTACTTTGTGTAAAGGCACCTTCAAAATCTTTTTGTTGTTTCTGAATAAAAATTAAAAATTCAGGAAACACAATTTTATCAGGATGTTGTTGAATGCGTTTTATTAATTCTTGTTTTAGAATCGGGTTCTTAAATCCGCCTTCATCGTCATCATAACCTAAAGAATTTTGTAAAAAATTCTGTGCTGTGTATAATTCACTTTCTTTAAATTCAATCGCGTCGAGGTATTCATTAATCATGGCTTTTAAATCACCTTTACGTTTGTATACTTCAGCGATTTCATAATAGTAGGGATATTCTGGTGTTTGTTTGCGGCCTTTTTTGTAAGTGTCAATCGCGTAATCGTAAAGTTGTTCTTCCATAAAAGCAAAAGCCAGTTGTTGAATAAAGGCTTGTGCAGGTACAACCTCTTTTAAAGCTTTCTGGTAATTTTCATTTTCTTTTTTTGAATCGTTTTGAGCTTTATAAAGCTTTGCAATTTGAATGTAAACGTTTACGTTTTGTGGATTGCGTTTTAGAATTTTCTTGCAAATTTTTCGGCGCGGCTATAATCTTTTGCTCCAACTAAACCGGTATAATAGTAAGTGTACCATTGTTCAGGTGATTTATCAAACAGTTTTTCTAAATAAGCGTTGGCTTTATCATATTCTTTTTGCTCCAAATATTGCATGGCCAATTTATCATCATTATTTTTTTGGGAAAAAGAATTCAGACTAATAAAAATAATCAGCAGGGAGAAAATGGTATATCGACTTAAAAAACTCACAATGAAATTTAAGTAAAGTTAGTTAAAATAAGAGTGAGATTTAAGTGTGGAAGGTAAAAGATTGTTAACGCATTCGTTAGCACTTCGTCAGGCTCAGTGCCGTTTATTTATTCAATTCCCCTTATAGTTCGGCAAGCTCACCATGACTCTGTCCATGGAATAAATTTCAGATAGTACATAATGGGATCGAAAAGTGGTGAGCAATTTTGAATGTGGTTATTTAAAACACGAAGTCATGGTGAGCTTGCCGAACCATAAAGTAGATGAGAAAAGAATTGTCCCTGAGCTTGACGAAGGGACTAGTTGAGCACAAACGTAAGAAGAACCTCTTTACCGTTTTGATTGAATTCTACTTTATCAGCTAAGTGTTTCATTAAAAAACACCGCGTCCATTTATTTTATCGATGTTATTAGGGTCGGTAGGATCGGGGAGGCCATTATAATCAAAACCATTTCCTTCATCACTAACAGAGAAAGTGATTTTTTTCTCCATATTCTCAAAACCAATTTGAACAGATTTTGAAGGATTGTTTTGGTTACCATGTGAGATGGCATTATTCACAGCTTCAGTAACTGCAATTAAAATATTTCCGAAATTATCTTCGCTTACATTATAAATTTCGCAAACGTCTTCAATAAGTCGTTCAACTAATCTTAAATTATCTGATGATGATTCTATTTTAAGTTTCTGTCCCTTCGCCGGTATCATTTACTCACACTATTAAAATAATTATTTACCTTCTCTTTATAAAATGGTGTTAAACTTGGTGGAACCGTGTTTAAAAGTTCCAGTTCTTTTTCTTTCATTCTTTTATACTCTAAAAACTGGCTAGGGTTACTTAAATTCGCATTTTTTGCTTCATTACTTTTTCTTTTTTCGTCCTGTTCGCGCTCTCTTTCTGCCTTTTCGCTTTCTAATAATTTGGTCAAAATATCCTCCTGACGCTTAATGGTTTCTTGCGTAATTGCCTTATTTACAATGTCTTTCTCGGTTTGTTCCATCATATCGGCCAGATTTCCGCCGGGGTTTTGACCCTTATTTTTCATCTGGTCCATCATTTGCATTAATTGTCGCCTCAAAGCCTCTTGTTGAGCCGCCATTTTAGCCAATTGTTCGGAGGTTCCGGGCATCATATTAGGCATTTGACCTTGTTGACCACCAGGCATTCCCATTCCGGGTTTTTGCCCTGGCTTCTCACCTGGTTTTTGTCCTGGTTTTTCTCCAGGTTTCTGACCTTTTGCTAACTGTTCTTTTAATTGCTTGAGTTGTTCGTTTAATTGTTTTTGCATTTGGCTCATGCTTTGTCCGGATTTTGGAACTTTACCATCGCCCGGTTTTTTTGGTTTTTTACATTTACCACTGCCTTCGCCTTTTTGTTCTTTTTTATTTTTTTGATTGGCTTGCATTTTTTCTAACTCTTCGTTTAGTAGCAAGGCAAGGTTATTTATAGATGTCATAGAACCTTGCATACGCATTGCTGCATCACTCGGAATTCTATCTGCTAAAGCTTGCACCGTTTTTTTCATGTTATCGTTAATGGAACTTATTTCGCGATTAACGAATGCGCTGATTTGTGGAGCGCGTTTACTTAATGCCAATAAACTATCTTCAATAATTTTTGAATCGTCTTGCAGTTTTTTTTGTTGCTGAGGAATTTTAGTGTATTGCGGATTATCAACTCTTGTTTTCGGTAAAGTTTTAATTAAATCTTCTTGCGAGAAAGATAAGTTCAATAAATTTTCTAAAATCTGACGAAGTGCAGCTGCATTTTCCTCTTCCTCTTTTTCTTCCATCTCCTCCATCGCTTGCTCCATCTTCTCTTTCATTTCACTCATTTCTTTCTCCGCTTCTTTTTGAGATTTAGAAGCATTCTTCTTGCTATTCTTGCTTAAAGATTCAGAACTGTTTTGCATTTCTTCACTCGCTTTTTTCTGATCTTCTTTTGTATCCGGTAATTTATTGGGTTGTTCTAAATCCGAATTCTTTTTATCTAAATCTTTTAATTCTTCTTTTAATTTATCAAACTCTTTGGCAATCTCATCTTGTTTTTGTTTTAATTCTTTACTGTCGGGAGATTTGTTATCCTTATTGTCTTTGTTTTTTTCGTCAGCATTCTTGTTGTCTTTGTTTTCAGGATTTTTTGCATCCTGATTTTTGTTTTCGTTATTTTTATCATCAGGCGTTTTTCCGTCCTGTTTCTTATCGTCAGGATTTTTACCGTCTTGTTTTTTGTCATCAGTTTTCTTGCCGTCGTCCTTTTTCTCTTCATTCTCTTTCTTCCCTTCAGTCTCTTTGTTCAATTGTTCTTCTTTCTTAACCAGTTCATCTAATTTGTCAATAGCTTGTTGTAATTTTTGTTCTACTTCAAATTGTTTAAAGGCTTCAAGCGCGCGGTCTAATTCTTTTCAATGTCTTTATTACTCAATTTCATTTCTTCAATTTTCTGTTGGATTTGGTTTTATCCATTTGGTCCATCAGCTTCTGAAGTTCATCAAACATCTTTTTCATTTCAGGCGTCATCACATTCTCCATCAACTTCTCTAATTGCTTTTGCTTTTCAAGAATAGATTCATCCTGCTGCGACATCTCGCTTTGCATTTGATTATTTTGTTGATTCTCTTGTTTTACCTCATCAATTTTTTTCTCTAAACTTTTTTGTTTGTTTAAGATGTCTTCAATTTTCTTTTTCTCTTCCCAGCCCAATTGTTTTTTGTCGTTCATCTTTTTCGACAAGGCATCTAAATCTTTTTGAAGTTCTTTTGCTTTCTTAATACTTTCATCTAAGTCTTTTTTAATCTCCTCATTATTTTTTCCGGCAGCTTCCGCCACTTCTTCAGCGGTTGGTGCTTTAAACGCCATCACTTTTGTTTTAGCAGGCTTCGAACCATTCACGCCATCATTATCCCACACTTCAAAATAGTATTCAATTTTATCGCCCGGCTTTAATTCGAAAGCGTTGGCATCAAAATAATAATAGTAAGCTTGTGAGATTTGATTTTTGGTGACCCCTAAAATGTTTTCGCCTCTTTTTTGACGCGAGTTTCCTAAAGAATCTGTAGTGTAATGGGTGTAATGAAATGCGAGTTTATTAAAACCATAATCGTCTTTAATACTACCGCTAAAGTAAATGCTTTTGAAATTAGTTGAATCTGTTTTTTCACTTACATCAATATATGGAACTTGATCCATTAAGACATTAATGCCATAATTCACAGAATCACCATAAGTCCTAACAAATTGATTTTTTGTTTTTACGTAATACGCTGTGCTATGTAATAAGAGTTTGGAGAAAGTGAATTTATCTTTAGCTGATTCATTTAAATTGAAAGTGGTATCGCTAAAACCTAAAAATAAATTGTTGGTATTCTTCGTATTAAAATCCCACTGAATTTTTGTGCCTTGCGGAACTTGTAAATCGCCGCTGTTAGTTATTGTTTCATCTTTTTTATTTAAGTAGGCAGGATATTTTAATTTCACGCTGAATTGCATCAACGAAGGCTTCGGCATTACTTCTAATTTGTAACCTTTGGAATTATAACCTGCACCGCTTAATAAGAAATCAGTTGAGCTCTGAACGTTTTTAAAAGTGTAATTAAAGGTGATATTATTTTCTTTCTCTAATTTAAATTCGCTTCCGTCAATTTTTATAAATAATTCATTGGGAATTTCGCTACCGGTTAATTTTACCTGCAACACAAAATCCTGTTGTTGCATAGTTTTTAATTCGTTGTTCTGAATATTAAAAGTAAACGGCGCTTCACTTTCGAAATAAGTTTGGTGATGCACTAAACGCGCTGTGCTTTTAGAAATTATATTCGGCCAGATAACGGCGATACCAATAGTTAAGAAAAAGGGAGGTAAAGCGTATTTTAAATATTTTTTATTATCAGCAATATTAATGGCAGAAGAAAACGGAACAGGTTTTAATTCATTTATTTTTTGATTAATACCGGCAACTAATAATTCATCTGAACCACTCAACGCTTTTTCATTTTGTAATTGGAGTACGTTTAAAAGTTTATCCTGAACATTTCCAAAATGAGTTCCAATAATAGCTGCGGCCTCTTCGTAAGAAATAGTTTTGCCATAACGTTGTAATTTTAATAATGGAACCGCAATAAATTTTACCAGAACAAAAATGCTCGTCGCTAAAAAGGAATAAAATAGAATACTGCGCACCGCAATACTGAACTCACCTAAATATTCTAAAAGCACAACAACTAAAAAAGCACTAACCAATAATCCACTCGAATACAAAACCCCTTTTATTAATTGGTTTTTGTAATACTTGCGGATGAATTCGTCAAGCTTATTAATAAGTATGTTGTTTTCTTTTGTCATTTTTTCGGTCACTGAGCTTGTCGAAGTGCCGTCATTTATATAGAGATGCAAGAAAGACACCCTTTACACAAATTTACTAAACGATTCTGTTAAAAGATAGGGGGGAGAGGTTTTTAGGAACTTTAACAAAAAACCCCGAATCTCTTCGGGGTTTCAGTATTATATCACAATTTCGTCGCCGTCCTTATTCAGGAATCTGTATTCCATAAATCCATAGCTGGCCATGGATTGTATTTTAACTTTTGCTTTGTAAGTACTTGCCCATTTTTTTAGCAAGCTCTTTTTAAATAAGCTCCCCTTTGTAATGAAAGCTTCAATATATGGATGAACATTCAAGGTTATTTGTTTTTCGTTCTGTTCTTGAATCACGAAACGTAGTGCGTTTTCAATTTGATCAACAAATAGTAAACTTGGTTGAATTTTTCCTGAACCGTTACAAGCCGGACAAGTTTCTAAAACCTCAACATTAACTTCAGGACGTAATCTTTGACGAGTGATTTGAATTAAACCGAATTTACTTGGCGGCAAAATATTATGTTTTGCGCGGTCGGTTTTCATTTCTTCCTTCAACTTATCGAATAACAATTTGCGGTTTTCCTGATTGTGCATGTCAATAAAGTCAACCACAATAATTCCACCCATATCACGAAGTTTTAACTGGCGAGCTACTTCAATAGCAGCTTCCATATTTACTTCAAATGCGTTTTGTTCTTGTGTGTTATCACTTTTTGCACGGTTACCGCTGTTCACATCAATTACGTGAAGCGCTTCAGTATGTTCAACAACTAAATAAGCTCCGGTTTTCATGTGAACGGTTTTCCCGAACAATGATTTTATTTGTTTCTCGATGCCGAAGTGATCGAAAATAGGAACTTTAGTGTTATCGTAAAACTTAGCAATGCTTTCTTTTTCAGGAGCAATGCCACGGATATAAATTTTTAACTCGTCAAATAATTTTTTGTCGTTAACGTGAATGTTGTTAAACGATGCATTTAAAAAATCACGGAGAATAGCGTTAGTTCTGTCAACCTCACCTAAAACGCGGTGTGGCGGTTGAGCAGTTTTTAATGTTTTATAGCATTCGTCCCAACGGGCAACTAATTCGTTAAGGTCGTTTTCTAATTCGGTAACTGATTTGCTTTCGGCAACGGTACGCACAATTACACCAAAGTTTTTTGGTTTAATAGTTTGCATTAATTGCTTTAAGCGGTTTTTTTCCTCGAAATTTTTAATTTTTGAAGACACTGAAATTTTATCGGCGAACGGAATTAAAACTAAATAACGTCCGGCTAAAGAAATTTCTGATGTTATACGTGGTCCTTTTGCCGAGATTGGTTCTTTGGCAACCTGAACTAAAATTTGTTGTCCGCTTTTTACAATCTCATTAATCTTACCTTCTTTTTTAATATCGGGTTGATTTTTGAAGTACATGAGGTTACTCACGTTTTGTTTGCCTGAACGAACTTGTTCAACGTATTTGTATAAGGAATTGGCCTGCGGCCCAAGGTCGAGGTAATGCAAAAAAGCATCTTTCTCATATCCTACATCAACAAAGGCAGCGTTAAGTCCGGTCATAACCTTCTTAACTTTACCAAAGTAGATATCGCCTACCGAAAACTTGGAGTTATTCTTTTCTCGATGAAGCTCAATTAAACGTTTTTCATTTAAAAGAGCTATAACAACTTCGTTAGGCGTTGAATTGATAACTAAATCGTAATTCACGCTCTAAATATTTTTAGTTAATACAAGCAACAAAAACGGAATGAAGCTAAGCTTTCCCGCATGTTGCAAAATTTCAATAGCCATCTCGTTAAAACGAGATGGCATTTAATTACTTTTTCTTATGACGATTTTTTCTCAAACGTTTTTTGCGTTTGTGGGTCGCCATTTTATGTCTTTTTCTTTTCTTTCCGCTTGGCATAATACTATTTATTTAAATTATTTTTTAATTGCTGTATATACTTTTCAATTTCTTCTCTGGTCATAGCATCATCGGTTTTCGATTTATACTTTTCCAGTACTTCAATAGTTTTTTCTTTTTGTCCCATCTGCTCGTAAGCATCGGCTAAGTGTAAGTAAGCTTCAATATAAGTTGAATCTATCTGAATCACTTTTTCAAAACGCTTAACAGCTCTGTCCCATTGTTGCGACCTCACCGAGAAAAACGCGAAGTTTAACTGAAGGGTAACATTGTTGCTATCGGTTTTTTCAATTTCCCTTAGCATTGTGATACCTTTCATCGGATCGGGTGAACCTTCCACTAAACAAGAGGCTAACATAATTTTAGCATCCGTATTGTTGGGTTCCAGTTTCAAACCTTTATCGTAACAACGTATTGCACTTGAATACAATAATGGAATTTCTTCAGGATCTTTAATGAAACGTACCGAGTAATAATAACGGTCGCCGGCTTTAAACCAATCAACTGCTTTATTAATAGTGTTTACTTTTTGTTCGAAATAAAACGAAGCCACATCAGGGCGTTTGTTTTTATCCCAAAAAGCAACAAGGCTATCTAAATTTTTGTCTTCGGCTTTTGGTTTTAAGTCGTTACTTAAACTTCCTAAAGCTGTCTTCACAAAAACCTCAATGGTTCCGGTGTTATCTCCTGATACATTGGTTAAATTTTCTTTAACCGTGGCATCAGAATTTTTTGGAGCAAAATATAAAAGAACGGACAAAACAACAGCCGCTACAATAAGTAAAAGCTGTGTTTTTTTAACTTTAGTCATTTAACTAGTCGTCGTTTTTTGGTTCAGGTTCTGCAACCTTTACGTTTTTCTTAACTCTTTCAGAGAATGTTTTCGCAGGTTTAAATGCCGGGATAAAGTGTGCCGGAATTACAACCGTTGTATTCTTAGAAATGTTACGTCCAATTTTTTCAGCGCGTTTTTTTACAACAAACGTTCCGAAACCTCTCAGGTATACGTTTTTACCTTCAATCATGGCGTTACGAATGGATTTCATAAATGCTTCTACAGAAGCTTGAACAGCAATTTTCTCAATGCCAGTCTTTTCAGAAATCTCGTTTACAATGTCAGCTTTAGTCATTTTACAAAGTATTTAAAATCAATAATTTGAATATTCAAAAATGGGAGGCAAAGATAGTATTAATTATATAACTGAAAAATAATTAGTTAAAAATTATTTTAGATTTGTTGTTTGAACATGGATTTTTTCGGAAAAAGGCTTTTAAAATGGTATAAAATTAACAAAAGGACCTCCCCTGGAGGGGCATAAACGACCCTTATAAAATCTGGTTATCGGAAATTATTTTGCAGCAAACACAAGTGGTTCAAGGACTTGCGTATTATTTAAAGTTCGTAAAACACTATCCCAATGTTAAGCTTTTGGCCAAGGCGCCTTCAGATGAAGTGATGAAACATTGGCAGGGCTTGGGATATTATTCAAGAGCCCAGAATTTGCATGAAGCGGCTAAAATGGTGGTTAATAAGCACAAAGGAGTCTTTCCAAAAACTTATGATGAAATAAAAGAATTAAAGGGAGTAGGCGATTATACCGCTGCAGCAATTGCGAGTTTAGCTTTCGATTTGCCGCATGCTGTTGTTGATGGGAATGTTTATCGCGTTTTGAGTCGAGTTTTTGGAGTGGATCTTCCGATAGATAGCGGCGAAGGAAAAAAATATTTTCAAAAGCTCGCTGATGAATTACTGACTAAAAAAGAAGCGGCTAATTACAATCAGGCGATTATGGAGTTTGGGGCTTTGTATTGCAGGCCTATAAATCCAGATTGTCCGAATTGTATTTTCAATGATAAGTGTGTTGCGTTTCAAAAACAAATGGTAAGCGAACTTCCTTTTAAATCGAAAAAGACAAAAGTACGCGACCGCTATTTTAATTATATAGTATTCAGATTTAAAAGCGATGTATACATAACTAAGCGTACAAAAAAAGATATCTGGCAGGATTTGTACGAATTTTATTTAATTGAATCCGATAAAAAACAAAAGCCTGAGGCTATTTTAAAAAGCAAGCAGCTATCTCAAATCACAACTGCAAAAAATGTGATATTGAAATCGGTTTCTCACGAATATAAGCACGTGCTTTCTCATCAAAATCTTCATACCATATTTTATAGTGTTGAATTAAAGTCGCCCCTTAAAGCAAAGCTGTTAAAAAAGGTAAATATCAGCTCTATTAATAAGTATGCGTTCCCCCGATTAATAGAAAAGTATTTAAAAGATGAGAATATCATTAAATAATTCTATTTTTGGTATGATTATTGAATCTATACAATTATGAAAAAATTAATTTTAAGTCTGTTAGTTGTTGTTGGTTTAACTGCCAATGCACAAATGTTTAAAAACAAAAAAGATGGAAGCAGCATTCACTTCTTATCAAAATCTCCATTAGAAGATATTGAAGCAACTAATAAAAATCCAATAGCCGTATATAAAGCTGAAACAGGCGATTTACAATTTGCTGTGGTTATGACTCAATTTAAATTTAAAGCGGCTTTAATGGAAGAACACTTTAATGAGAATTATGTTGAATCAGAAAAATTCCCTCAAGCTACTTTCAAAGGAAAAGTAAATGAGAAAATTGATTTAACCAAGGATGGTGAAAATAAAGTTACCGTTACCGGAAAAATGAGTCTACATGGTGTTACTAAAGATGTAACAGCTGAAGGAACTATTACCAAAAAAGGCGACGATCTAGTGGTTGTTTCTACAATTAAAATAAAAGTTGCAGATTATAACATTAAAGTACCTTCTTTATACGTACAAAACATTGCTGAGGTGGTTGATGTTAATGTCAACATCACTCTTGAGCCATTTGTTAAAAAAATAATTGTTACTCTATTTTATGAGAAAGGACTGATATATTTCAGTCCTTTTTTTATATTTGAATGTTTAAACACCAACCCATGAGATTATCTATACTTTTTTTGCCGTTATTATTTAGTTTTTCTGTTTTCGCTCAGGAAGATTTGTTGAGTTTAGTAGAAGATAAAAAAGACGACAAACCCAAAAAAGTGTATGCCACTTTTAAAACCTACAAATTAGGTAATGCTCAGACTATTGAAACTGTAAAGAAGAGCAATCTTGATTTCCGCATCTCTCACCGTTTTGGAAATGTATATGACATGAATAATGGTGATAATGCTTTAAACGAAGCGGCTCACTCTTATTTTGGTTTTGATAATGCAAGTGACATCCGTTGGTCGTTTGATTATGGTGTTACTGATAATTTAACTATTGGTATTGGCCGCAGCCGTTTCCGCGAAACTTATGATGGAAGTATTAAATGGAAAGTTTTAAGTCAGAAAGAAAAATTTAAAATTCCCGTTTCAGTTGCTTTGTTTTTAGATATGGGTTACGCCTCAGTTAAATCTGACGAATTATATTCGGGAGTTATAAAGGATTTCGAAACAAATGATTTACACCGCTTCAGTTATTTTTCGCAGTTAATTATTGCAAGTAAAATAAATAAGTGGTTATCTGTTGAGGTTTTGCCTTCATACTTACATCGTAATTTTATAGCTCAGCGTATTAATACTGAGAATTCGGCTGAAGATGTGAATGGTTTATTTTCTTGTGGATTTGGAGCTCGAATAAAAGTAACTAAGCGTTTATGTTTAATTGGGGATTATTTTTATAATTTCTCTCCTTTTTATCAAAACAATACTTCAGCATTTAATCCATTGGCTTTAGGTTTTGAAATGGAAACAGGCGGACACGTATTCAGTATGTTCTTCACTAATTCATCTGCACTTATCGAAAATAGTTTTATTCCTTATACTAATGATACTTGGAGTAAGAGTCAGGTTAAATTTGGATTCTGCATTTCAAGAACATTCGCACTTTAAAATTTATTAGTTTATGATAATGGGTTTGGCGCTTTATGCAAACCAAATAATAACAGGGCTTGAGTTACGAGCCGTTGTTTCAAAATCATTTATTAAAACCGATTCATGACACGGCTATTTTAATAATGCGCAGCCTCTTTTCTGGCCATCGGTTGTTTTGTTTATTGCACTTTGTTTGCTGGTATTATTAAAAGCTACTTCACCACAAAAAACATTTAGAGTTTTAAACGCAGCTTACAGTTTGCAAGTGGCGCATCAAATTGAGCGTGAAGATTACGGTCCTTTAAAACGAGTTTCAATTGTATTAAGTGTAGTGTTTGTTTTAATTACAGCTTTTTTATTTTTACAAACTCAATTTAATTTTCGGGTCGGTACTTAGTAAAAACGGAGGCTTCTTTCAGTATCTGTTTTTTGTAATGGTAATAATATTAACCTACTCAGTAAAACTTATCGGGTCCAACATCATAGGTTATGTTACACAAACCTCAAACATCTTTAACGACTATATTAATAACACATTAATCATCAATCAATCTATAGGAGTAATACTATTGCCAGTAATGATAATTGTAGAGCTGGCACCGGTTAACCCTATATGGATAGTTTTTCCAGCAACCTTATTCCTTGTTTTAGGCTATGTATTAAGGCTTTACCGAGGTTTTTTGTATGCCGGCATACAACAGGGTGTGGGCTTGTTACAATTATTTGTTTATCTTTGCGCTTTAGAAATTTTACCATTGTTGGTTTTAATAAAGTTTCTAGTAGTAAATTTTTAATTTGTATGGCGGCTAAAAAAACAAAATCGAAGTCTTTAAAGAAGGGCGGAGGCAAAGCCACGAAAGCCAAAAAATCAAAGCCTGCAAAAAAATCTGCAGCTAAAAGTAAATCATCAAAAAAGCCGGTTAAGAAAAAGGTATTAAAAGCGAAAAAAGCTATTAAGCCTAAAAAGATAGTTGCGAAAAAAGTAGTAGTTAAACCTGCTAAAAAAGTAATTGTAAAAGCGGTAAAGCCTGAAAAAATTCAAAAGAAAGAAGAAGTTGTTGTTGTAAAAAAGGAGAGAAAGAATGCAAAGCAACCTTTGTATGTTCCGCCACCACTTCCTGTTATTGAAATCAGCAATCATCCTAAAACAAGAGTAAAAAATATTTTGGTTTCGCAACCAAAACCTGATAACGATAAAAACCCTTATATCGAATTAGCGCGTAAGCATTCTTTATTTATGCATTTCCGCCAGTTTATTAAAGTAGAAGGTGTTTCGGCTATTGATTTCAGAACACAACGCGTAGATATTTTACAACATCAGGCAGTAATTTTAACCAGCAAACAATCGGTTGATCATTATTTCCGTGTATGTAATGAAATGCGCATTACAGTTCCTGAAACCATGAAGTATTTTTGCATAAACGAACAAACTGCTTATTACCTTCAAAAATATATTCAATACCGTAAGCGTAAAATATTTTTCGGGCACGGTACCATTATTGATTTGGTAGATGTAATCCGTAAAAATAGAGAAGAGAAATTCTTATTACCGGTGTCTGATGTTCACAAAGAACAAATTGTGGATTTCCTTGACGAACTTCAAATTCAGTATACAAAAGCAGTCATTTATAAAACTGTTTCGGCTGATTTATCTGATATTAAAAATTTAAATGATTACGATGTGTTGGTGTTTTTTACGCCGGCAGGAATTAAATCATTGAAAAATAATTTCCCGAATTTTAAGCAAGGTAATACACGCATTGCAGCCTTTGGTCACGCCACTGCACAATGTGTAAAGCAGTTAGGATATCGTTTAGATGTATTTGCACCGAACCCTCAGAACCCAAGTATGAGTGGTGCTTTGGACGCTTACATTAAAGAAGCAAATAAGCGTTAAGCCCAAACCTTTGTGCCTTCTGTACAATTGGTACAGATATCAATTTCTTTTCTTGATTTTAAAATGGATTTTCTGAAATTGTTATATCCATCCGATAACCAAACCCCTTTAAATGTTTGATTTTTTAAATCGCCTAATTGATGTTTAGCGTCTTTATCAAAACAACACGGAACAACTAATCCATCCCATGTAATTACACAGCCACTCCACATTCTCCAGCACTGGTTTAGTAATTTATTTTTTATCGACCACTTGCCATCATTGTTTTTTTTGTAGCGCGAATAAGTTTCGTTTTCAGGAATTAAATCATTTCCATTTTCAAAATCATAAACCTGAGCAGTTTTTAATTTCACATCATCAACACCTAGTTCTTCCGCAAGTTTGTAAACATCTGCAATTTGATGCTCGTTAGGTTTCACAACCAAAAATTGAAACACAATTAATGGTCGTTTACTGTTCAATTGTTTGCGCCATTTTACAATGTTTTTGGTGCCTTCAATAACTTTGCTGAGGTCACCGCCAATTCGGTATTGCTCGTAAGTTTCCTGGGTGGTGCCATCAACCGAAATTATTAATTTATCTAGCTGACTTTCAATAGTTTTCTTGGCATTTTCATCATTTAAATAATGCGCATTTGTGCTGGTTATGGTAAAGATTCCGTTTTCGGAAGCGTGTTTAACCATATCTAAAAATTTAGGATTTAAATAGGGTTCGTTCTGAAAATAAAAAGTAAGATTTACGAGGGTATTTTTGAGTTCAGCAATAATTTTTTTGAAAAAATCCTGGTCCAACATTCCGGTTAGGCGGGTAAATTGACGAAGACCGCTAGGGCATTCGGGACATCTTAAATTGCAACTAGTTGTGGGTTCAATGGAGATGCTGATGGGCATCGATTTTATAAATGGCTTTTTGTAAATTTTTGATATATAGTAAGATGTGAAAACCCGAGCGGCGTTTATTATTTTTCCAAAACTTAATTTGGCAATTATGAGCTTAAATTCTTTCAAAATTTGTAGTCATTTCAAAGGTAGGAATAAGCTCACTTAAAACTAATCTTTCAGCCCAAATAAACTTAATCGAACGAAAAATGACATTGGTCAGAAGCCCTTATTTAGAATTATTATAAATTACCAAATGTGTTAAAATAATTTAAATTTTACGATTTAATTCTCACAACTTCTGCTAAATTTGCCCCAATTAAACTGTCATTATAGTGTCATTAAGCAAACTAAACCCCGGGAATTCTTCCTGTAAAAATATGAATAGCCGTATGTTTCATTTTTCCTTCAAATCTTTGCTGACTGTAGCAATGATGTTTGTGCTGTTTTCAGGCAACATCAATGCACAAGACGGAGCAAAATTATTTAAGCAAAACTGTGCAGTTTGTCACGCTTCGCACACTGATCAAAAATTAACCGGTCCGGGCCTAAAAGGCGTTTTCGATCGCGCTCCAAAAGGCGATTGGATGGCAAAATGGATTAAGAACAGTGAGAAGTTAATTAAAAGCGGTGATGCTTATGCCAATAAAATTTTTAACGAAAATGGTAAAGCGGCAATGTCTGTTTTTGAAGGTCAGTTAGATGATAAAGCAGTTGCTTCAATTATAGCATTTTTACAAGGTCCTGATCCGGCATCTGTTGCTGTAAAAGGTCCTGCCGCAAAAGAAGGTCCTGTTGCTGATCAAGTTAAGCCGGGTATCGAGCCATTGTATTTTGTGTTAGGTGTAATTGTGCTTTTAGCAATTATGATTACAACTTTCCGTAGCGTTCGTACTTCATTACAAAACTCTGCTAACCGCACAGAAGGAAAACCTGAAAATCCTGACATGACGTTCATGGAAGAAGCTAAAGGTTGGATGTCAAGCAACCGTCGTTTAGTTGGTGTGTTCTGTATCGTTCTTGGTTTTATGGGAATGAAAAGCTGTTGGGATGCTTGTTACGATATCGGTGTTTATTACGATTGGGAAACAGACAAAGGATATAACCCTGAACAACCTATAAAATTCTCTCACAAAATTCACGCAGGCGACAACGAAATTGCTTGTCAATATTGCCACAACACAGTTGAAAAGTCACGTCACGCAGGTATTCCTTCAGTTAACGTTTGTATGAACTGTCACAAAGGAATTCAAGAAGGTCCTACAACAGGAAAAACTGAAATTGCAAAAATTTATACTGCTGCAGGTTTCGATCCTTCAACTGGAAAATACGATGAGTCAAAATCAAATCCATTAAACTGGTTAAAAGTTCACAACTTACCTGATCATGTTTATTTTAACCACTCACAACACGTTGTAGTTGGTAAAATTGATTGCGCAAAATGTCACGGCGATGTTAAAGCTATGACAACTGTAGAGCAAAAAGCTCCATTAACAATGAGATGGTGTGTTGATTGTCACCGCACAACTGAAGTTGCAATGGAAGGTAATGCGTATTACGATCGCCTACACAAAGCATTAAAAGAAAAATATAAAGGACAGTATGACGTTAAGTTCACCGTTGAAAAAATTGGTGGTCTTGAGTGTGCAAAATGTCATTATTAATAAAGCGGTACTAACGATAATTATATAGATGTCTATGTCAAAAAAATACTGGAGAGGCTTATCAGAATTAAACGAAAGCCCTGAGTTTTTAAAGCAACATCAAAGCGAGTTTGCTGAACCACTTCCAATAGATGAATTTCTAAATGGAGATGAGGAAAAATCCGGCACAAGCCGTAGAGATTTCTTAAAAGTAATGGGCTTTTCCACAGCTGCAGTTGCATTAGCTGCTTGTGAAACTCCTGTTAACAAAGCAATTCCTTATGTTGTAAAGCCGGAAGAAGTTACACCTGGTGTAGCTAATTTTTATGCTTCAACTTTTTATGATGGTCACGATTACGCATCTGTGTTAGTTAAAACACGTGAAGGTCGTCGTGTAAAAATTGAAGGTAATGAGCTTTCAAAAGTTTCTCACGGTGCTACAAGCGCACGTGTTCAAGCTTCAATTTTAGGTTTGTATGATGGTGCTCGTTTAATCGGTCCTGTAATGAAAGGTGCTTTCACTACTTGGAAAAATGCTGATGAAACAGTTGCTAAAGCTTTAGGCAGTGGTGATATCGCTATTTTAACTTCATCTATTATTAGCCCGTCAACTAAAGCAGTAATTGCTGAGTTCACAGCTAAGTATCCAAAAGCAAAGCACGTTACTTATGATGCAGTTTCTTATTCAGCTTTAAATGCAGCTAATAAAAATGTATTCGGAAAATCTGTAGTTTCTTCTTACAACTTTAATAAAGCAAAAACAATTGTTGGTATTGCCTGCGACTTTTTAGGAACATGGTTAAGCCCAATTGAATTTGCAAATCAATACAGCAAAACCCGCAAGGTTAGTAAAGAAAATCCTGAAATGAGTAAACATTATCATTTCGAGGCTAACTTATCTTTAACAGGTGCAAATGCTGATTACCGTTATATGGTTAAGCCATCTGAATACGGTAAAGTGGTTGCTGCATTATTTAATGAAGTTGCATCTGCAACAGGCGGATCAAAAGTATCTGCTGATACTAAACTTGGTAACGCAGAAGCTGAAAAAGCAATCGCAAAAATTGCTAAAGAATTAGTTGAGAACAAAGGTAATTCATTAGTTGTATCAGGTGCAAACGATGAAGGTGTTCAAACTTTAGTGAATGGCATCAACAAAATGTTAGACAACTATGGTAAAACAGTTGATGTTGTTAATCATCTTAACTTAAAGCAAGCTAACGATAAAGCATTTATTGATTTAGTTGCTGATATGAGTGCAGGAAAAGTTTCTGTTTTAATGACTCATGGTTGTAATCCTGTTTATACAGCTCCTGCATCTTTAAAATTTGCTGATGCGTATAAAAAAGTAACAACAAAAGTTTCTTTCTCAACAGTAATGGATGAAACTTCTGCAATGGCAGATGTTATTTGTCCTGATAACCATTATTTAGAATCATGGGGTGATGCAAATCCAAAAGCAGGTCACTATAGCTTACAACAACCTACTATTAATCAAATCTTCAGTGCTCCGCGTTACGAAGGTACGCGTCAGTTTCAAGATACATTATTAGCATGGGCTGGAGTAAAATCAAATTACTATACATACTTACAAGCTTATTGGCAAAATCATATTTTCCCACAACAGGGTAAGTATTTAGATTTCGCTTCATTCTGGACACATACTTTACACGATGGTGTATTAAAAGTAAATGTTGCTAAAGAAGCTCCAGTAGTTGTAATGGCAAAAGATTCTGCAGGTATGCCAATAATGAATGGTGTTGCTGTTGCAGCAATTGCTGATACATTAAAAGTTGAAACTCCTGTTAAAGAAGAAGTAGCTCTTCCAACAGAAGTATTACCTACACCTGATTATAACAAAGCTGCTTCAATGGCAACTTCAGTTAAAGGTGGTGCTTTTGAATTAGTTGTTTACGAAAAAATTGGTTTAGGTAACGGTAATCAATCTAATAACCCTTGGTTAATGGAATTACCTGATCCTATTTCTAAAGTAACTTGGGATAATTACATTACTATGGCTCCTGCCGATGTTAAGGCAATGGGCTTAAATGAAATGTTGCGTCAGGATATAGAAGGAAGTATTGCTTCTTTAACTGCTAATGGTGTAACAATAAAAGTTCCTGTGTTTCCACAACCGGGTCAAGCACCAGGTACAATTGGTTTAGCTTTAGGTTATGGCCGTACTGCTAAAACATTAAAGGTTGCTTTTGGAGTTGGTGTGAATTCATTCCCTTTCCAAAGCGTAGCTAACGATACAATTCAATCTACTTCTCCTTCAGTTACAATTACTAAAACTGAAGAAACCCATAAGTTTTCTGCTACACAAATTCAGCACACAATCATGGGTCGCGAAGAACAAATTTTACGCGAAGTTTCTTTAAACGAATTTAAAAATCAGGATAAAGAAGCTTGGAATCCTGCTACTCTGATAACAACTCATGATGGTAAAGTTCCAATCGCTGAAATTGATTTATGGGATTCACATCCTCGCATGAACCATAAGTGGGGATTAAGTATTGATATGACTGCATGTATTGGATGTGCTGCTTGCGTTGTTGCTTGTGGTGTTGAAAATAACGTTGCTGTTGTAGGTAAAGAAGAAATCGGAAGAACACGTGATATGTACTGGTTACGTATCGACCGTTACTATACTTCTGATATGAATAAAGCTAAGGGTGAAGAAGAACACGTTGCTTACAAGCAAATGTATTTAGATATGGAAACGCCTTCAAATAATCCGAAGGTAACTTTCCAACCTATCATGTGTCAACATTGTAATCACGCACCTTGTGAAACAGTTTGTCCGGTATTAGCAACTAGTCACAGTACTGAAGGATTAAACATGATGACGTATAACCGTTGTATTGGTACACGTTATTGTGCAAACAACTGTCCTTTCAAAGTTCGTCGTTTCAACTGGTTTAATTATAACGCTAACGAGTGGTTTGCTGATGTAAACCCTGCTCAACAGGAATTAGGACGTATGGTTTTAAATCCGGATGTAGTTGTTCGTTCTCGTGGTGTAATGGAAAAATGCTCAATGTGTCAGCAACGTTTACAAGCTGGTAAGTTAGAAGCTAAAAAAGCAGGCGCTCCAATTGTTGATGGTTCAATCAGAACTGCATGTCAACAAGCTTGTCCTACTAACGCTATCATGTTTGGTGATGTTAATGATGAGAATTCAGAAATTGCTAAATGGCGCGCTAACGAACGCAACTATTTCTTATTAGAAGATTTAGGTGTGAAGCCAACTGTTTCTTATTTAGTAAAAGTTAGAAATCAGGAAGAAGCAATTCTTGAAGCAAAACATCATGGAACTGAAAAACATGGTGATCACAAAGAAGAAAAAACTGAAGAAAAACACGCATAATATTAATCTTATTAAATAAAAGATATGCACGCAGAATCAGAAATCAGGGAACCGTTAATTTTAGGTACAAAAACGTACCGACAAATTACTGATGACATTATTGCTCCTATTGAAGGAAAAGCTCAAAAAGGGTGGTACATTTTACTTACCATTTGCTCTTTAACTTTTTTATGGGGTATTGGATGTTTAGCCTACACTATTGGTGTTGGAATTGGAGCATGGGGCTCTAACAACGCAGCAGATTGGGCTTGGGATATTACCAACTTCGTATGGTGGATTGGTATCGGTCACGCTGGTACATTAATCTCTGCCGTATTATTATTGTTCCGTCAAAAATGGCGTATGGCAATTAACCGTTCGGCAGAGGCGATGACAATTTTCGCGGTATTATGTGCGGCTATTTTCGTAACGTTACACACGGGTCGTCCTTGGTTAGATTATATGTTATTCCCATTACCAAATCAATTTGGTTCATTGTGGCCTAACTTCAACTCACCATTATTATGGGACGTATTCGCGGTATCAACTTACTTCACTGTGTCATTAGTATTCTGGTATATTGGTTTAATTCCTGACTTTGGTATGATTCGCGACCGCGTTATCAAACCATGGCAAAAGAAAATGTACGGTCTATTATCATTCGGTTGGGGCGGAAGCGCTCGTCACTGGAGTCGTTTTGAAGAAGTATCTTTAGTACTTGCCGGTTTATCAACACCGTTAGTATTCTCAGTTCACTCTATTGTATCCTTTGACTTTGCTACCTCAATCGTTCCGGGTTGGCATACAACAATTTTCCCTCCTTATTTCGTATCAGGTGCCGTATTCTCAGGATTTGCGATGGTATTAACTTTGATGTTAGTAGTTCGTAAAATTTACAAATTAGAAGCTTACTTAACTATCAAACACATCGAGTACATGAACATTGTAATTATTGTTACAGGTTCAATTGTAGGTGTAGCTTATTTAACTGAGTTATTCATGGCTTGGTATTCAGGTGTTGAGTGGGAACAATACGCATTCTTAAACCGTGCAACCGGACCGTTAGCTTGGTCGTATTGGGCAATGATGACTTGTAACGTTATCTCTCCACAATTATTCTGGTTCAAGAAAATCCGTACATCAATCTTAGCAACATTTATTTTATCAATCGTTGTAAATATTGGTATGTGGTTCGAGCGTTTTGTAATTATCGTACCTACTTTGTTACGTACATTCTTACCATCTACTTGGAATACCTACACGCCTTCATTTATTGATATTGGAATTTTTATTGGTACAATAGGAATGTTTGGAACTTTCTTCTTATTGTTCTCTCGTTATTTCCCTGTAATTGCACAAGCTGAATTAAAAACAATTTTAAAACAGTCTGGCGAATCACAAAAGAAAGCGGCAGCTAATCACAAACACGAAAACGTTAGCGCACACTAAAAATTAAATAAAATATTAAAATATAATATGGCAACTGGAACAACAAAACAAATTATACACGGCGTGTTTGGCGATGAAGAGCCAATGATGGCGGCTTGTAAAAAGCTTCGCGCGTCAGGCATCCGTATTAAGGAAGTATTTACTCCTTTTCCTGTTCACGGTATTGATGGCGTAATTGGTGTTCCAAGAACACGCTTAGCAATTTGCGCTTTCATTTATGGAATTACAGGTACAGGTTTAGCTACATTAATGATGTGGTATATGATGATTCACGATTGGCCGAATGACATTGGTGGTAAACCAACTTGGGCTTATTATTTTGCAGTGCCTGCATTTATCCCAATTACTTTCGAATCAACTGTATTTTGTGCTGCTCACGGTATGGCGTTAACGTATTTATTACGTTGTTGGTTAGTACCTGGCGCAAAAGCTAAGAACCCTGATCCAAGAAGTACAGATGATAAATTTTTAGTGTACTTAGAATTAAACGATGAGCAAGCTAAAAAAGCAGAAGCTATTTTAAAAGAGCACAGCGTTGAAGAAGTAAACTATAAGGGGACGTTATACATTGAACCTGCATATTAATTTTATTAGCAATTGATAGAATATGAAACTAAATTTTAATACAATAAAACTTGCGAGTATTATCGGCCTTGTGTTACTGGTAATCTGTGGCTTTATGCTGAATGGCAAAAAAGACCCTAACAGTCCCGGCGTTGAATTTATGCCCGACATGTATCGCTCTCCTTCAATTGAGGTTTATGGAACCAGTACTTTTAACGGTGATGATGTTTATTCAACTCAATTTTTACCAGTAGCAGGAACAATTGCTCGTGGTTATTTACCATATGCTTATGCTAATACTCCTGAGGGATATGAGCAAGCTGGTTTATATTTAAAAAATCCAATTGCATCATCAGATAAAGTAATGGCTGAAGCTGAAGCTTTATATTCTAAAAACTGTGTTCACTGTCATGGTGCTGCCGGTGCAGGCGATGGAAAAGTTGGAGCAAAATTACCAGGTGCGCCTCCTGCATATACAAGTGGTGCAATTAAAAATTTATCAGAAGGAAAAATTTTCCACTCTATTACTTACGGTAAAGGTTTAATGGGTAACCATGCAAGTATTTTAACTCAGGAAGAACGTTGGAAACTTGTTTTATACGTTCAAAAATTACAAGGACCAAAAGAAACAGCAGTTGCTGATTCAACAAAAACTCCTGCCGTAGCAGAAGTAAAAAAAGAAGAAACAAAAACACATTAATTAATTCATAGAAATTATAATATGAATACTGATAAACTACAATTCACAATTCCTTCAAAAGCCAAAATGGCCTCTTTCATTTTAATGGCTATAGGATTGGTATCAATCATTTGCATGTTTATGATGGATCATAATGAAGATCCTAATTATCATAACAACCGTGCGTGGTCAAACATTTTTGCTAGCGCCTTCTTCTTTATGGCAATTGCATTAGCGGCGTCATTCTTTTTAGGTTTGCAGTATGCAGCTGAAGCTGGTTGGGCAACATCTATCAAACGTGTTATCGAAGCGGTAACAATGTATTTACCTTGGGGTTTAAGCATTATGATGTTGTTATTTATTTTAGGTCAACTACATGTGCATCATATCTATCACTGGATGGATCCTGAAGCTGCAGCGCATGACGAAATCATTGCCGGTAAAATGGGATATTTCGGATGGTTTTGGTGGACTCGTACTTCACTTTACATGATTGCTTGGACTTGGTTTACTTTAAAATTACGCAAGAACTCTTTAGATGCTGATAAATTAGATATTGATGTTAACAGCAGTTACCACTGGAAAAACGTAAAATTAGGCGCTTGGTTCATGGTAGTGTTTGCAGTTACTTCTTCTACATCTGCTTGGGATTGGTTATTGAGTATCGACATTCACTGGTTCTCAACTTTATATGGCTGGTACATTTTCTCTGGTATGTGGATTAGCGCTTTAGTTACAATCACCATGTTAGTAGTTTGGTTAAAGAAGTTAGGTTACTTAGAATTTGTTACTGAAAGTACAATTCATGACATGGGTAAATGGATGTTCGCAATTTCATTCTTGTGGACATACTTATACTTCTCTCAATTCATGTTAATTTGGTATGCTGATATTCCTGAAGAGGTAATCTATTTCCAAACGCGTTGGGAAAGTTACAAAGCTTTAATGTGGACAGTATTATTCGTGAACTTCGCATTCCCTATGGTAATGTTAATGAGCCGCGATAGCAAACGCAATTTCTTCTTCTTGATTTTTGTAGGAACAATTATTTTATGCGGTCACTTCCTTGATGTTATTATGATTGTAATGCCGGGTACAGTTGGTCACCACTGGACAGGTGTTAGCTGGATGGAATTTGGAACATTTGCATTTTTCTTAGGCGCGTTTATTTATGTTGTATTGAATGCTTTAACAAAGGCACCACTTCGTGTAAAGAACCATCCGTTCTTACAAGAGAGTTTACACCATTCAATTTAAATAAATACAGTAAAGAAGAAATTAAAATTATAAGAATTTAAAAATATATAAGATGAAACTTTTAGTTCTATTAGCCATCGTACTCCTAATAATTGCAGGTCATCAATTATTAAGAATTATTGAATTGTCAAGAGGTTTGAAAAAAACCAAAGAGTGGCAATTAACCAACTCGGATAATAACGCGATGGGAAAAGGTATGTTAATCTTTATGATATTATTTTTCATTGCTTTCTTTTGGCAAGTAAACCGTTGGAGCGATAGAGCTCTACCAGGAGCTGCATCAGAGCATGGATTAAAAATCGATTTCCTAATGGATGCGAATATGTATCTAATTACTTTCGTTTTTCTCCTTACTAACTTCTTTTTATTCTTATTTGCATATAAGTACCGTGGAAACACAAACAACAAAGCAACATTCTTTGCTCATAGTAATAAATTAGAAATGATTTGGACTGTAGTTCCAGCTGTTGCTTTAGCGTTCATCATCATCTTTGGTTTAAAATACTGGAATGAAATTATGGCGGATGCAAACGATCCAAATAAAGTTACTGTTGAATTATACGCTAAGCAATTCGACTGGACAGCACGTTACCCAGGTAAAGATGGTAAATTAGGCACAACTGATTACCGTCAAATTGGAGGTTCCAACTCTGTTGGTATGGATACTGTGGATGTTTTAGGCAATGATGATATTTTAATTAAAAACGAATTCCATATTCCTGTAGGAAGAGAAGTAGAATTATTAATGCGTTCTCGTGATGTAATTCACTCTGCTTATTTGCCTCACTTCCGTGCGCAAATGAATTGTGTTCCTGGTTTAGTAACGGCATTTAAATTCAAGCCAATTAAAACTACAGCAGAAATGCGTAAAGATCCTTACGTTATTCAGTTAATGGCAGGCATTAATAAGCAACGTGAAAAGGAAGGAAAAGAACCGGTTGAATTTGATTATGTTTTATTATGTAACAAAATTTGCGGCGCTTCTCATTACAATATGCAAATGAATGTAATTGTTGAAAGCGAAAAAGATTATAACGAGTGGTTAGCAAAACAAAAACCATTTAAAGCAGTTGCTTCAAAGTAATTTATATTAATATTTAACATCAAATAAATATGGGAACTAAACACACAGATACAACATTGGAACACGCGCACGCGACGCACCAAGGATCACGCGCACGACCATGATGAGCACCACGAAACATTTGTGAGCAAATACATTTTCAGTATGGATCACAAAATGATTTCACGTCAGTTTTTAATTACTGCTGTAATCATGGCTGTAATTGCAATGACGATGTCTATTATCTTCCGTATGCAATTAGCATGGCCTGGAGAAAAATTTGCTTTCGTTAATGCATTACTTGGAGACAAATGGGCAAAGGACGGTGTCCTTGACCCAAACATGTATTTAGCTTTAGTTACTATCCACGGTACTATTATGGTATTTATGGTTTTAACCGGAGGATTAAGCGGAACCTTTGCTAACTTATTAATCCCGTACCAAATTGGTGCACGTGATATGGCTTCTGGTTTCATGAACATGTTATCATATTGGTTCTTCTTCGCTTCAAGTGCAATCATGTTAGCTTCTTGTTTTATTGAAGATGGTCCTGCATCTGGTGGTTGGACAATTTACCCTCCTTTATCTGCATTACCTGAAGCAATGCCTGGTTCTAAATTAGGTATGACTATGTGGTTAATATCAATGGCTATTTTCATTATCTCATCTTTACTAGGAGGTTTAAATTACATTATCACTGTAATTAACTTACGTACTAAAGGAATGAAAATGACCCGCATGCCATTAACTATTTGGGCGTTTTTAATCACAGCAATTTTAGGTGTATTATCTTTCCCTGTATTATTCTCTTGTGCTCTATTATTAATCTTCGATAGAAGTATGGGAACAAGTTTCTACTTATCTGATATATACATTGGAGGTCGTCCATTAGATAACGTTGGTGGTAGCCCAATTTTATTTGAACACTTATTCTGGTTCTTAGGTCACCCTGAGGTATACATCGTATTATTACCTGCATTAGGTATTACATCAGAAGTAATTTCAACTATGTCACGTAAACCAATTTTCGGTTACCGTGCGATGATTGGTTCTATGTTAGCAATTGGTTTCTTATCATTTATCGTTTGGGGTCACCATATGTACATGACAGGCATGAATCCATTCTTAGGATCAGTATTCGTATTCACTACTTTATTAATTGCAATACCATCCGCTGTAAAAGCATTTAACTACATCACAACCTTATGGAAAGGTAACGTTCAGTATACTCCTGCAATGTTGTTCTCTATTGGATTAGTTTCTTCTTTCATCTCTGGTGGTGTTACAGGTATTATTCTAGCCGACTCTGCGTTAGACATCAACGTACATGATACTTACTTCGTGGTAGCTCACTTCCACATTGTAATGGGATTATCTGCTATCTTCGGTATGTTTGCCGGAGTATATCACTGGTTCCCGAAAATGTTCTTACGCATGATGAATAAGAAATTAGGTTACTTACATTTCTGGTTAACATTCGTTTGTGCTTATGGCGTATTCTTCCCGCAACACTTTTTAGGTCTTGCTGGTGTACCTCGCCGTTATTATACAAACAGTAACTTCCCGATGTTCGACAATTTAGTTGACATCAACGAAATCTGTACCATTTTCGCAATCTTAGGTGCATTGTCACAATTAGTATTCTTATTCAACTTCTTCTATAGCATTTTCCGTGGAGAGAAGGCTCCTCAAAACCCATGGAATTCAAATACATTAGAGTGGACAACTCCAATGGCAAATATTCACGGTAACTGGCCTGGTAAATTACCTGTAGTTCACCGTTGGGCTTACGATTACAGCAAGCCTGGTAAAGAAGAGGACTTCGTACCTCAAACCGTACCACTAGCCGACGGCGAGCACGACGGAGGCGAACATTAACAACATTTAAATGCCCTGCTAAAGCGGGGCATTTTTGTTTTAAGTATCTTTATACTTCAATACTCAATACATGATAATGCTCTATATTATATTAGGTTTAATAGCAGCTATATTAATTGCAGCTGCCATTATGCCCGGAAAATACACCATTGAGAAAGAAGTTGTAATCAATAAAACGCAAGCTGAAGTTTTTACCAAAGTATCTGATTTTAGTAATTACCGCGCTTGGAATCCTTGGCAAAAAAGCGAGCCAACTGCTAAATATAAAATCTCAGGCAATCCCTCTACAGTTGGACATAAATATGATTGGGATGGAAGAAAAATTGGGAGCGGAAGTCTTACCGTTAAATCATTAAGCCCAAATAAAAATATTGAATTAAGTTTAGAATTTATTAAACCTTGGAAAACGGAAGCTCAAGATAATTGGACATTTGAAGATTTAAAAAACGGCTCAACAAAAGTTATTTGGCACAATAGCGGACCACTTCCATATCCGGTAGCGCGTTTAATGGGACCGATTATTTCAAAGAATTTAAATCAACAATTCGTACAAGGTTTAAACAGTTTAAAAGAGATGTGCGAAAATTAAATAGTGATGGAAAAAATTAGAAATTATATTAATGGCGAATTGGTAGAGCCAATCAGCAAAGCTTATATCGATAACGTTGATCCTTCGCGAGGGAAAGTTTATTCTTTAATTCCGGATAGTGATGAGCGTGATGTTGAATTAGCTGTAGCTGCTGCAAAAGCTGCGTTTAAAGAGTGGAGTAACACACCTAAAGAAAAGCGTGCACGTATTTTGCAACGCATCTCTTTTTTAATCGAAGAGAATTTAGATAAGCTGGCCTTAATTGAAAGTGTAGATAATGGTAAGCCACTACATCTTGCAAAAACAGTTGATATCCCTCGTGCTGCTGCGAATTTTAATTTTTATGCTACAGGTATTTTACATTATTCTGCCCATGCACATAGTATGGAAGATACTGCTATAAATTATACTTTACGTCAACCCGTAGGTGTAGCAGGTTGTATTTCGCCTTGGAATTTGCCTTTGTATTTATTTACATGGAAAATCGCTCCTGCTTTAGCATCAGGTTGTACGGTTGTTGCAAAGCCATCTGAAGTAACGCCTATGACGGCCTATTTACTTTCTGAAATTTGTATTACTGCGGGATTGCCTAAAGGCGTTTTAAATATTGTACATGGTTTAGGGCCAAAAGTTGGTAATGCAATTGTATCCAGTAAAGATGTGCCTTTAATTTCATTTACAGGTGGAACAAAAACAGGAGCGCATATTGCAAGTGTTGCAGCACCCATGTTTAAAAAACTATCTCTTGAATTAGGCGGAAAAAATCCAAATATAATTTTTGCAGATTGCGATTATGAGAAAATGTTATCGACTACGATGCATTCTTCATTCTCAAATCAAGGACAAATTTGTTTATGTGGTTCACGCATTTTTGTAGAGAGAAGCATTTACGAAAAATTTAAAACTGATTTTGTTGAGCGCGCTAAAAAATTAACTGTTGGTCCTCCAACCAACGCAGATACGAAAGTTGGTGCTGTAGTTTCAAAATCGCACATGGAAAAAATATTGAGTTATGTTGAATTAGCTCAGCAAGAAGGCGGTAAAGTTTTGTGTGGTGGTAAACGTAAAATTGTAGAGGGAGAGTTTAAAGATGGATTTTACATTGAACCGACTATTATAGAAGGTTTAGCATATGATTGCCGCACAAATCAAGAAGAAATTTTTGGTCCTGTTGTAACTATTATGCCATTTGATAAAGAAGAGGAAGTATTAATGATGGCGAATTCTACTATGTATGGTTTAGCTTCAACAGTATGGACTCAAGACATTACAAAAGCAACCCGTGTTGCCAATGAAATTCATGCTGGAATAGTTTGGATTAATTGTTGGCTGCTTCGTGATTTACGCACGCCCTTTGGCGGTGTTAAATCATCCGGTGTTGGAAGAGAAGGTGGTTTTGAAGCTTTCGATTTTTTCACAGAGCCTAAAAATGTTTGTATTAAAATAAAGTAATGGCCGAATCCCTGAATGAAAAAAATATTTTAGCATGGGATGTTTACAATTGGTCGGGCGCACTTAAATATTGGGAAAGTATTTTAAAACCTTCTCAGTCATTAGAATGTTTAGAGTTAGGTGCTAATAAAGGAGGATTAAGTTTATGGTTAGCGTCTAAAGGACATCATGTAATTTGTAATGATATAAGGCCTGTTAGTGATGACGTAATTCAATATCACAAACAATTCTTCTACAGTGGTAAAATAGATTACGAAACTTTTGATGCGGTAAGTATTCCATACCAAAACAAATTTGACATAATTATATTGAAATCAGTTTTAGGGGGAGTTGGACGGGGCGGAAAAGACGAAAGAATAGAATTGGCAGTACAAGAAATCTATAAAGCTTTAAAACCGGGTGGATTGTTTTTATTTGCCGAGAATTTGAAAGCTACAAGATTTCATTCTTTTTTCAGAAAGAATTTTGTCCATTGGGCAAAGGATTGGAATTACATGGAGAAAACACAATTTGAAAAGTATCTGAAACCATTTTCTGAAGTGAGTATAAAAACAACAGGTTTTTTGGGAGCCTTTGGATTTAATGAAGGGGGTAAAACGATTCTTGGAAAAACAGACTCAATGATGTTTAATAAATTACCTAGCAGTTCTCATTATATAGTTTACGGTTACGCAAAGAAGTAGAATGTCTAAAAAGCAAGTGTTGAACTTTGCTGTCCGTATTGTTGGTGACTAGCTAAATTTGGAATTTAACTAGCCACCGAAAATGAAAATCCATTTTAAAAATAAAGTCTAACAGCGATTGATGTAAAAATCTTAGTCAGTTGTTTTAAATTAGAGTTAAGGTTATTGGCAAGAATTCGTTGCTTGAATAAAATCAGTTTTTTTATCACCAACAGTTTTTGAGAAATCGCTTTGCTTTTTAAAACACTCCGGAGTTTTACCTCTGTCGGTTTTGGCTTCCTTGAAGCAATCACACACAGCCTTGATTTTTTCCTCATAAGTAACGGGTGCCATTCCGGATGCAGAACCAGAACTAAGTTTTGCATTTGATATTTCCTGCTCGCATTGATTAACTAATTTTTGATAAAGACTGTATTCAGCACTTCCCTTTCCTAATGCCGCCACATGCTCCTCTTGCATGTTCAAACATCTTGACTTATCTTCTTGTTTTTGTGTTTTCATCATTTTGTTTAAACAGTCGCACATTTCCGTTGCTTTCTTTTCACCACTTACCTTTGAATTTATATCGGGAGTATTCGTTTTTAGTGAAACTGTTTTTGGTGTGTTGCCATTTATTTCATTTAGTTTTAATCTACTCGAAGTCACTTCCTCATTCCATGAGGCATCATAGTCATCGTATGAAACAAGGAAAGCGTTTTGACCTTTAACTTCCAAGACCTTACCGGGGTACCATTGTCCTTGGTAATCAATAAGCACTTTTGTTCCTTTATTAAACTGAGCAAACGTTGTTATTGTAGCAACTAAAAATGCAATAATTAGTGTGTTTTTTTTCATGATTTTATGGGGGTTTCGTTTATTCTTCTTCTTTAATGCTTATTTCTGCATTAGGTAATTTAGCTTGTAATTCTTTTTGCTGCTGTTCGGTAATAGTAGGCGAGGCGTATACTTTTTCCAACGAAACGCAGTTAAATAAAGGGCTTAAATCAGCAATTGTTAACCCAACTATTTCTAGAGTTGTAAGTTTGCGTTTTTCTTTTAAGGCATCTAACGAAGTTACTTTTGTTTTAGGTATATAGAGTTTAGTTAAATCTACCATGTTTGAAAGCCCGGAAATAGTTAATATTCCGCTTTCATCCGCATAGACTTCTTCCATCTTTATATTATTAATTAAGAAGTCTAGACTTTTCACATTCGTACAAGCAATAAAGCTTACTTCAACAAGGCTATTTAGAGCTTCCAACGGTTTTAAATTTTGCTCTGTAATAATTTTGTTATTTTCTATTTCAAGTTTTTCAAGTGATTTAAGGTTAGAGAAGAATGAAACGTTAGTGAATGTATTTGTTCCGGTTAAACTTAAAGAAGTTAATTTGGTGGATAAAGACAAGAAGCCAATTTCGTTTAGTCCGGATGTTGACAAACTAAGTTTCTCTAAATTAGCTAACGTGGAAAGTTTTTTGGTATTAGTAAGATCATTACTCACAATTGTTAACCTTTCGAGTAAAGTTAGTTTTGAAATTATTGATGCATCGAGGGGCTTGTTTGCTGTAGGGTTAACTTTGCTGAATATAGCCAAGCGTTTAAGTTTTTTAAGCGATTCAATAGGCTTTATATCCAATACTGAAGTTTTGTTTGGATAGCTATTTCCAATTTGAAGGCTTTCTATCCAGTCAAGTTTACAAACGGATTCAAAATCTTTTGCGAACAATCAGCTCCAATGGCAACAGTTAGTTTTTCTTTGCCTTTTATAGAGTTTATATAAGTAATCGCTTCAGGCGAAATTTTTAAAATTTTTATATCAAAGCATCATTTACCACAAAGTCTTTCATGTTTTGTGAGTTGATATTTAATGCTAGGCAGATTAGTGCAATTAAAATGTTTGTTTTCATATTATTTTTATTTAGTATTAGTTATTGTTTGAGTTAAATTATTTAATTTAATTATTCTTTTTGTAAGCACATGCCAATTCCCAAAAAGCCGAAGATCACAAAGAATATGCTTACAATAAGTGTCGGGAGCCAAATATCAATCCATGTATCTAATTCAGCATTTTTTGGATCGCTTGGTATATACCGTACTTTTACTTTCTCTCCATAAATTATCGCATGATTAGAAGAGACTGAAGCTTGAAACTCAACTGTTTTTCCTTCCGACTCTGTGAATCTAACAACCGGATATTTTACAGTGCTATAATTTCCGTCATAGTCTTTACTTCGGCTTGTCATAATGTCCACTACCTCACCTTCTGTAATAACCGAGCTTTTTAAAAATGCTCTGGCATTAAGAAAGCACACTATTCCAATAGTTAGGAAAACCAAAGCAACAGCTGAGAAAATAATCCCAAAATGTTTTAAACTAAAACTCTTTTTGTGAATGTGATACGCCATTTGCTTAGTAGTAAAACTTACTATCACTTTTTATTTTTTGATTTCCCACTACCATTAAGTTCGTTTGTTTTTTCATTGCCTTGCATTATAGCATCAAACAGGTCGCTTTTTTTTCCAATGGTTAAATCCAAGGCTTGTTTTTCTAATTTGTTGCTCGTAGTAATTTTAATTTTTATAATATTACTTAGCAACACAGGATCGTGACTTGGAACAATGTCATACATGTCGGAATTAGGATTATAAACTTTGTGGTAATTGTGCCCTGTAACTTTTGCAGTTAAAGTATATTCTTTAAAGCCATTACTGCCTTCTTTTGAGTAAATGTATTTTTGTCCGCAAAGGTTTTTGGTGTAGCTAATCGAAAACTGGCCGTTTCCTTCCGGATTACCGTCAGAAGGAGAATTCACAAGAACAAGACGAGTGTATTTAGTTCCTGGTTTTACGCTCGAAGATACATCGGCCGCATCATAAAGTTCTTGTGCATTAGCGGTAAATGCCATTGGAAAAGTGTATTCATCAACGTGAAAGTCGTTTGTTTCAACAACGCATTTAATCTCTTGGTACTTTAAAATATTATCTAGCCCAAATAGCTGAAGAATAATCAACTTATCTGTTACGTTACTGGTCTCGGGTTTGTCGATTTGGTTTTCTTTTTCATCAAGCTTAATAAAACTTAATTCAATGTTGTTTTGCGATTTTGTAAAATTGAATGCAAGCAATAATAGGCCTGCAAGGATTTTTGTTGTTGTTTTCATGGTTTTATGTTTTTATGGTTTATTGATTTGTAAATAGCCACAGCTTCAAGTCTGGATGAAGCATTAAGCTTGGCATACATTCTTCTTAAATGTGTTTTAACAGTAGTAATAGATAAATGCATGTTTTGGGCTATTTTTTCATTTGATAGTCCTAAACAAAGGCATTCCATTACTTCCTTTTCTCTATCAGATAATACTGGGTTCATTTTTGTCAAAAGTAACCCCTTCGTAAAGCTTAGTTTGTCATCCAAAAGGATGAATTTTCGTTTTTTGAGGGTATTATCTGTATATTCGTTACAAAACTGAGGACATGAGATATTTGATTATATTAATGATTATTAGCTCTTTAGAATTTTGCAAGGGGCAAAAAGTTATTACTCTGGCTGACTTAACCTTAAAAACCGAGAGTTTTATTAAAGAAAATAAGGAAGGCGCCTTAAAATGGATAAGTGAGCAGAAAGCAAAACCTGAAGTAGTACAAAACGACACCTTACTTGCTTATTTGGATGATAAAATGGCCGAACTTTTAAGGGTTAATGGTTCATTTAATGAATCTATAGAAATCGCTTTGGTCAATTTGAAAAGAAAACAAAAATTAAATAACCCAAAATTTCTATCGGAAACCTATACTATTTTAGGTAAGACTTATGCTAATAAAGGCGATTATGACAAAGCTGTTGAGGCCTTTTTTAATATGTTAAAGTTGTTAGAGGGTATTAATGAAAAGAAAGGGATTGCCTTTAGTTTAAATAATATAGCAGTCGCTTACGACTTGCAAAAAAATTATTACAAAGCAATGCTCTATTATAGTAAATCGATTGAAATTAAAAAACAGCTTAATGATTCGGCCGGATTAGCCACAGCATTCAATAATATTGCCATTACTTATTTTAATTTAAAAGACATTGATAAATCTATAGAGTTTCATAAAAAGGCTTTAGAACTTAATAAAATTCTTAAGCGGGAAGAGCAATCTGCCAAGTCATTAAATAATTTAGGGTTCGCTTATTACGAAAAAGGAGATTTGCCGGAGGCGCAAATGCATTTATATGAAGCGCTTAGTATACGAAAGCAAATTGGTAACAAAAAAGATATAGCCACTACTCAAAATAATTTGGCCTTAGTATGGCTGCAACAAAATAGTATTGATAGTGCTCTTATGTATAATAATTTATCATTAAGTCTGGCAAAAAAAATTAATGCTTTGGCGCTTATTAAAGATGGGTTTAGTGCGCGTTCGCAAATAGAAAGATTTAAAAAGAACTATAACGTAGCCCTGTTGTATCAGGACTCAGTTATCCTGTATAAAGATTCATTGATAAATGAAGAAAATATTACAACTATTGCTGAAGTAGAAGCGAAGTACGAGTATGAGAAAATGCAACGCAAGATAAGCGATCAAAAACTAGATTTATTTATCAAGGATCAAACTATAAATAACTACAAATACAAAATAGTTCTTGGAATATTAACGATACTGGTTTTAGTATCAGTATTAGTAGTTAGTTTGATAAGCTTACGGAGTTATAAGAAAAACAAAGCGTTAATTCTAGCTCAAAAAATGTTAATTGAAAATCAAAACACCAACCTTAAAACGTTAAATAATAAAATTGCAACGGAATTGGATAAAACAAAATTAGGCTTGGAGGACAAAAATAAAATGTTGCAATTGTTTTATGAGCAACAAGGGCAGGTTGATTTGCCGCCGGAGTTGTTAAATCTTTCGAGAAGGGAAATGGAAGTTTTATCTTATTTGGCCTTAGGTTGGAGCGATGCCGAAATTTCGGAGGGATTATTTGTTTCGAAAGCTACCACAAAAACCCATTTACGACGAATTTACAGCAAACTGCTGGTTAAGGGAAGGGCAGAAGCGGTGACCATTGCTCACAAGTACAAAATAATTGGAGCCATGAATAGTGAAGAGAAAGTGGAGTTGTGATTTATTCTTACTTTTGAGGGACAGAAATAATAAAATATGCTGGAAAATAGTACACGAACAGAGTTATCACAATTAGGTGAATTTGGCTTGATAAAGCACTTAACTCAACACATCGAAATTAAAAATCCGTCAACGCTGAAAGGAGTTGGGGATGATGCTGCTGTAATAAATTATACAGATGGAGATAGAGTTACTTTAGTCACAACTGATATGTTAGTGGAGGGGGTTCATTTTGATTTGACTTACGTTCCTTTAAAACATTTGGGATACAAATCGGTTGTAGTGAACTTGAGTGATATTTATGCAATGAATGGTAATCCAAAACAAATTACAGTTAGTATTGCGCTTTCAAATAGATTTGGTTTAGAATCGGTAGAAGAATTATATGCGGGTATGTTAATGGCTTGTGAGAAATACGGAGTGGATTTAGTTGGTGGTGATACAACTTCTTCATTAAGCGGATTAGTTATTAGTATTACAGCAATTGGCGAAGCTGATAAAAGTAAAGTAGTTTATAGAAATGGCGCTAAAGAAAAAGATTTGTTATGTGTTAGTGGTGATTTAGGCGGTGCGTATATGGGTTTACAAATTCTTGAGAGAGAAAAAGCTGTATTTAAAGACAATCCAAAAATTCAGCCTGATTTAGAAGGGAAGGATTATATTTTAGAGCGTCAATTAAAACCCGAAGCCAGAAAAGACATTATTAAATTATTTGAAGCTCTAGAAATGAAGCCCACATCAATGATTGATGTGAGTGATGGATTAGCTTCTGAAATTTTACATTTATGCGATCAATCCGGTGTGGGTTGCGAATTGTATGAAGAAAAAATTCCAATAGATCCGCAAACTTATGACACTGCCAGACAATTCAATTTAGATCCTACCATGTGCGCGCTTAGTGGAGGAGAGGATTACGAGTTGTTATTTACTATTTCACCAAGTGATTATGATAAAGTTAAAAATCAATTGGATTTTACAATAATCGGACACATCACGCATAAAGATAGTGGTTCAAACTTGGTAAGTAAATCGGGGTCGTCGCATCCATTGCAAGCGCAAGGTTGGGATGCTTTACTAAAAAAATAAAATTGATTAGTAAATTGTAGTAATGAGACTAAGCAAAAGAAATATTTTTATTTTTTTGGCAGTATTAGCTTACCAATCTTTTTTCTCTCAGGAAAAAGATTTTACACTGAAGAAGTGTGAAACATTTCTTCAAAAATCGGAGGAGCTTATTTATAGTAATTTGGATAGCGTTTATTTTTATGCAAATGAAGCATTTCGTATTTCTTCAGAAGTGTTAGCTAAAGATAAAACTAACTTGTTATTTAAAAGAATTAACGGAAATGCACTCACAAATATCAGCTACTATTATTTTCAAACCTCAGAATTAAACAAAGCAAAGCAAAATGCTCTTAAAGCATTTACTATATTGCTCGAGGTTAAGGATTATGCAGGCTTATCTTCTTGTTGTAGTAATCTTGCAGCTTTTTTTGAGAATGAAGGAAAAATTGACCAATCTGAGTATTATTTTGTAAAATCGTTACATTTTGCACAAATAGCAGGTGATAGTTTAGGGATAGCTGATTCTTACAATAGCCTGGCATACCTTTACACCAATGTTGGGAATGTAGTTAAAAGCATTGAATACTTTCAGAAAGCACTTGACATCCAGAAAGTAATTGGTGATAGTGTAGGAGTAGCCAATTCATTATTTAATCTTGGTTCGGTTTACATCAATCAAGGTGAAATGAAGAATGGAATTGAACTGGTGAAACAGGCAACAAGTGAGTTTGTTTTGTTGGGTGACAAGCAAGCCGAGGCAAATGGTTATTTTATGTTATCTACTGCCTACAAATCAAAAAATGATATGGGGGCTTATTTAGATTATTTGAATAAAACGCTGCAGATTACCGAGGAAATAAATGATCAGAAATTAAAATCGGAGTGTTTAGCAAGCCTGTCAATATATAATTTAAATAAGAAAAATTTTGATGAAGCTGAAGTTCTGGCGGAAAGAGCTATTGAATGCGCCAACAAAGCTGGTTACCGAAAAACGCTCTCTTTAGCATTTGATAATTTAGCTTCTGTATATTATTTAAGAGATAAAAATTACCATTTGGCTGAAGTAACCGCTTTAAAAGCATACGGCATTGCTACAGAAATCGGATATCTTCAAATTATGTTGAATACTTCAAAGTCACTTTCTTCAATATATAGTAAACTTAGTAATGATAGGAAAGCGTTAGAGTTTTTTAGGATTTACCACGCACTTAATGATAGTGTAAAGAATGATGAGACTAAACAGGCGGCTATGCGGAGTCGATTTAAATTTGAGTACGACGGGAGAGAGCAAAAAATACGGGATAAAAATGAATTTGAGAAAAATTTAATACGAACAAAAGCAGAATCAGATAAGAACCGACAACAGATAATTATATATTCGGTAAGCATAGTTTTATTACTTGTTGTTGTATTAGCTGTGTTGATTTTTAAAAGCCTTCAATCCAACAAGCGTAAAAATTCAGTTATTGAACTTCAAAAGAGAAACCTAGAGCATAAGCAACAGGAAATAATAGATAGTATAAATTATGCAAAAAGAATTCAAAGTGCCATTTTGGCTAAGGAAGAAGAAATAAAAGAATATTTTCGAAATAGTTTTTTGTTGTACAGACCTAAAGATATTGTTGCAGGAGATTTTTATTTTTTTGAAACTACTTCCACTCATGTTTTTTATGCTGCTGCAGATTGTACAGGTCATGGTGTACCGGGGGCTTTAGTGAGTGTTGTTTGCTCGAATGCCTTAAGTAGATGTGTTAAAGAATTTGAGTTAACGGATCCGGGAAAAATTTTAGATAAAACCAGAGAGCTTGTAATGGAAACATTCAAAAAAAGTGGTGAAGAAATAAAAGATGGAATGGATATTTCTTTTTTGGCAAAGGATGTAGTAAACAAGACATATGCTTGGTCTGGAGCAAATAACCCTCTATGGTATATACAAAATAATGCCATTTGCGAAGTAAAAGCTGATAAACAACCAATCGGCTCGGTTGAAAACGCAAAACCTTTTACAACACATAAATTAGAAATTTCAGAAGGAGATACTGTTTTTTTATTTACAGATGGATATGCAGATCAGTTTGGTGGCCCAAAATCAAAAAAATTTATGTACAAGCAACTTAAAACAATTCTTCTTTCTGCTAGGAATGAAAGTATGTCACACCAATTAGATAATTTGAATTTGAAACTGAACAACTGGATGGGCGAGAATGAACAGGTGGATGATATTTGTATAATTGGAATAAAACTTTAGTAAGTGTAATTGATTTATCTGAAAGTAGAATTCACGTACTTTTATAGTTTTCGTTTTCGATATTTGTGACTTGTATCAATCTAATTGCAAGTAGCTAATTAATTAAATTAGAAAAGTCTTTCATTTTCCTTTGAGAAACAGGAACAACATCTCCATTTGTAAGTATAAGAGTACCGCTTCTGTTCTTGTGGAATTTTTTTATCTTGGTGATGTTTACAATAAATGAATTATGGCATCGATGAAATAGTTCTTTATTAATTAGATTTTCGAACTCGCCCAAATTTTTTGAAGACAAAATTTTGGAGGTCTCAGTTACAAGAAACGTATATGAACCATTAGCCTCTAAATACAAGATTTGATTGGAGTCTAAATATTCAATGCCTTTAAGAGTGGGGATTATGATTTTATCACGGAACGTATTGTTAACTACTAACTTTGATTCAATAATTTTTTTACAAACCCTATCTACACTATCTGTTAATTCATTTATATTAATTGGTTTAAGAATATAATCAAAAGCGTGTTTTTTTATTGCCTGAAGCGCAAATTGATTATAGGCAGTTGTAAAAATGATTTCAAAATTTCGTTCACTAATTTTGTCAAGCACATCAAATCCGGTTCCGTTTATAATTTCTATATCTAAAAAAACAAGGTCGGGTTTGTATTTGTTTATCGCCTCTACAGCTTCGTTTACAGAAGAGGCGATATAGCTAATGGAAATGTTTTCATAATTCTTAAGCAAGCAGTTTTTTAAAAATTCCTGCCCCGGAAATTCATCTTCAACTATAATAACTTTCAGCATTTAATTAGGTAATGGTTATTTTTACTAATGTTCCTTTTGATGAGATAGTACTTTTATCTATTAATTCAATTTCAACATGAATCCCTTGTGTTTCTTTTAATATAGCCATTTTCTCTTTTGCTAATGTGATTCCTTTTGAAGAACGTTTTGTGTTTAGAGATTTTAAGGCAAGCGACTTATCAATTCCTACACCATCATCATCAATTGTACAGATAATTTTATCTATTTCAAATTGAAATATGATGAATAGTAAATGGTTTTTTTCAGAAGAAGAGAAGCCGTGTTTTACTGCATTTTCTACAAAAGGCTGTAAAAGAAATGTGGGAATAAGGTTATTTTTATAAACCGGATTAGAAATGATGTTGTAGTTAAATTTATTGTTTAGCCTCATTTTCTCTAACTCTAAATAGGAAGTAAGCATTTTTATCTCTTCACCTATTTCAATAAAACTAATGGAGCTATAGTCTAAAAAGCTACGAATTAAAAACGAAAAGTGATCTATATATTTATCGGCTTTTACAGTATCATTATTACTTAAAAAGTACTTTATGCTATTTAAGGAATTAAAAACAAAATGAGGATTCATTTGTGATTGAATAGCTTTTAATTCCAACTCAGCAATTTCCCTTCTGTTTTTTTCTTTTTCTTCTGATTTTTTTCGGTACGACTGAACTCTTAGTCTGCCAATAAACAAGGTTAGGCCTAAAAATAGCAGAACCATTAGTGCTTTAAACCAAAGTGTTTCGTAATACAACGGTTTTATGCTAAAAGTGAAACTGGCTATTTGCGGTTCTTTATCATTAAACGCATCAATGGCTCTAACACTGAAAGTGTAAGTGCCTGGTGGCAGTAATTTAAAGTTTACAGTATTATTTTTTTGTAAGCTACCCCAATTAGATAGTTTGTCATTTTCAAGTCTATATTGATAATAAACGTTGTACTTGGATAGAAAATTTGGGCAAGAAAAGTCGAATTGTATGGAGTATGTGCTTCTGTTAAATTCAGGATTTGTTCCGCTAAAAGCTGTATCATTAACTAATATCTGATTAATAGTTGTATTTAATTTTCTAAATTTTGGTTCTTCTGGTGTAACTATGACTACGCCTTGTAACGAGGGAAAATAGAAGTGACTTAATTTAGTTTTAAGATAATTGTTTTGAAAGCCGCCATTAAATTCAGTATTCAATATGCCAACTTCTTCCATATAATGAAACGGCACTAAATAATTTAATTTGCCGTAATAAAAATCATTCAAATCGCTTTCTTTTAATCTCCATAGTCCATGATTCGAAGTCATATAGAAATAGCCATAATCATCTTTAGCTAAGCAAAAAACATCCTTATCTAGCATCGCGTTTTTTAGCTTATTAATATGAACTAACTTGTTTTTAAAATAGCAGTAAAGGCCTCCATTGTACGTTCCTATCCACAATTTACCTTCTTTATCTTCATAAAAACACCTTACCTCTTTTCCTTCAAGACCTAATTGAGAATTGATGTGTTTAATAATTTGATTTTCTTTATTAATTATAAAAACACCATCGCTACCACCAATGCAAATATTTCCATTTTGTAATTCGTAGAAACAAATTATTTCAAGTTTTATTTTATTAGTTAAAAAAGGCTTAATGCTTTGGAGACTTACTCCTTGTGCTATTCCGTTACTGGTTCCAATCCAGATTCTTCCGGTTTTATCTTTGTAAGCAGCATGTACAAAATTGTTAGGAAGATTTACAGGCGAAGTAAGAGTTGAAATTATTTGATTATCTTTTATAACCTTTACACCTTCTCCCCAAGTGCCAGCAAAAACAGCTTCATCAATTTCTGCTAGTGATGCGAATGAGGCATGAATATTTTCTTTTGTGTAAACAGTATCAATTCCTAATTTAAACAAACGGCCTAAAGTCTCCCCAATAAGAACTTCTCCTTTTTTTGTTTTGATAATTGAACTTAACGATGAGGCTTCGCCAAAACCTTCTCTGCTTGAAAAACTATAACAGTTCTTTAATTGTAATTTTAGAAGACCTTTCTCACCAGTTCCAACAAATAAACAATTTTCATCTTTGTTGTAAAACAGGGATTGTAGAAATGAGGAGGGTAATGCACTTTTTTTTGAGTAATAATCTACATAATCTGGGGCTACTTGATATAATCCTCCTGAAGTTGCAACAAAAAACTCTTTATTATCAATAAAATCAACATCTTGACAAATTTGTGTCGAAACTAAATTTTCAATTTGAAATATTTTTGAAATATTAGAGTTTGATATTTTATAAATTGCTTTAGTTGATATACAATAAATACTTGAGTCGTATGGATTTATTTTCAATTCTGTAAAATCACCTGCTAATAAGCTTTTTGAAGAATCGTTTTTGTATGAGTATTTAAATAATGAGTCATGATTTCCTATAAAAAAATCATTACCAAATAAAATAAAACAGCTGGCGTTTATTATCCCTGTACTTTTTATTTTTTTAAATTCAAGATTAACTACATCAGCAACATAAATATCACCATTGTTGCCAATTGTAAAGATACTGTCATTAACAATGAGTGAACAGTTCCCCTTGGGTAGATATTTATATTTCGGATATAGTAAATAGCAATTTCCTGCCAACTCATTGCCAAATAATTGCTGAGTTTTTTCATGCCAAAGAAGTTTTGTGTAAATATGTTCCTTGTATTTATTGCCAACTATAAAATCTTTGAAGTCACTTCCATTGTACTCTACAATTCCATTAGCCGTACTAATAATTAAAGCGCCATTTTTTTTTGCTATTAAATCAATAACCTGGCTCTGTGGCAAACCTTGTTTTGTAGAAAACTGACTTATTGTAAAAGGAATTTTTATATCCTGAGAAGCGTCAATAAACTGACCAGCGCTTTGCGATTGTAAAAACAGGCAAGAAAAAATAATAATGACACTAAAAAAAAATGGCCTCATAAGTAGCGAACATTTAATGTACTTCGCAAAACAATTAACGCCAAAAGTAAATAGTTTTTCTATATAACAAGATAAATTCAGCAAAATTGTAGGTCATTAACTGATTGATAAATAGTTCAATATGCACTGAAATCCAATTTAAAAATCAACTTGCTTACTCATCTATTAGTTATTTGACTCACTTATCAAATTTAACAAGCTAAAAATTTAGATTTTTTAGTTTCGCATACAATTTAAAATTCATATTTCATGAAGAAGATTTTCATTCTATTAGTATTAAGCTTTTTAAGCGCTTTATGTTACTCTCAAGTTATTACTCCATTTGCAGTAAAAAAGCAACTTAGCCAAAAGGGCGGTATTGTTTATTTATCAAACGTTGCGTTAAGCTGTAATGCAAATCCGCCTTCAGCGGGTGGAACTTGTCAAACAGGCGCCAACGAAGTACCGCCGGCAGGAGCTATGCAAGATAATGATTATAATGCGGCTTATGTTGATATTGATGGTGATGCGGCCACGTTTATGTCATCACGAGACGTATTAACTTTACCTTCATGTAGTGAAATAAGTTGGGCTGGGCTTTTTTGGGGAGCTTCAAGAAGTACCACTTTGGCTACAGGATTTACAAGTATTAAAATAAAGGCAAATTCAGGTTCATATCAAACAGTTACTGCTGCTAACTCTCAGACAAACACAACAGGCTTTAATACATACCATTGTTTCGCGGACGTAACAAATTTTATGAAAACGGCCGGCATAAATGCAACTGTAACTGTTGCTGATATTTTTTCAGATCAGATTGGCGTTGCTAATCGTTTTGGAAGCTGGACAATGGTGATTATGTATAGGAATGATTTGCAAAATATGCGTCAACTAACTTGTTTTGAAGGTTTAGCAAATGTATCGGGAACTTCAACAGTAAACATTCCAATATCTGGATTTCTTACACCATTGTCAGGCCCTGTTACATTTGAAGCAGGAGTTTATGTACACGATGGCGATCGTGGTGCCGGTTTTACAGGAGATAATTTAAATTTTAATGGAGGCTCTGGTTTTGTTGCTTTAACTAATGCCATCAATCCTGCTAATGATGTAATGAATAGTACATGCTCTAGAAACGGAACACTTACTCCAAATCGTACACCTAATATGAATAACACTGGTGGATTGGATGCTGACATTTATTTTCCTAATAATGTCCCTAAAAACTACTTAGGTAACTCAGTAACAAGTGCAACATTTCAAATAACCACTGGTGGAGAAACATACTTGCCCCAATTCGCTACAACTGCAATTGATATTTACGAGCCAGATTTACGAGCTTCTATTAAAGCGCGTGACGTTAACGGAGGGACTGTAATGCCGGGTGATGTGATAGAGTACAGAATTAAGGGAATTAACATAGGCTCTGACCCATCAGTAAACACATTTCTTTTGGATTCACTCGAGGCTAACGCTAATTATATACCAAACTCTACATCTATTATTTACGGACCAAATACTGGTGCTAAAACCGATGTAAGCGGAGATGATCAGGTAGATTATTTCACTGCTTCGCGTATATTAAAAATAAGAATCGGAACTGGAGCTAATGCCGCAACTGGAGGTACTGTTATAAACTCACCAGCGGGTATTGATAGTACGATTGTTACATTTAGTGTAACTGCAACACAGAGTTGTGCTAAATTATTATGTGATAACGTTATTGATGCCCGTGCTTATATATTAGGTACTGGTGCTGTATCAACAAATACTTTTAGCAACGGAAGTAATCCTGGAATTTTTGATGCTTTCGGTTGCCCAATTCCAGGTACAACCTCTACACCAATTACTTCAACAGCTTGCGCTACGCCAACCGCTGCGAATACATCTCCGGTCTGTTCGGCAAGTTCATTAACATTGAGTTCCTCCAATGATACGGAAGCCACGTATTCGTGGTCGGGCCCCTCTTCATTTACCTCTGCCGTTCAAAATCCAACAATTGGAAGTGTGGGTGCTGCAAATGCAGGTGTATACACCGTAACACTTTCAGTAACCGGATATACATGTCAATATACAGCTTCAACAACAGTTTCAGTTAACGTTTTATGTCCTACAGCTGTTAACGACGCAACAAATACTGTATTAAACACGCCGGTTACCGGAAGTGTTGGATTAAATGATATTAATGCAACAGGAGGAACATTCTCTAATGGCCAGCCTACACCTGGTTCAGGAACATTAACAATGAACCCTTCAACAGGTCAGTATACTTATACTCCTGCAACTGGTTTTACTGGAACAACAAGTGCAACTTACACTTTATGTAATGGATTGCCATTGGTTTGTTCTAGTGCAACAATTACATTTACTGTCTATCCAAACATAGTTGCAAACACAAATTCAATCACAACTGCTGTTAACACTGCAACAACAGGTAATTTAACCACTAATGATGTTATACCAGCTGGCGTAAATATAAATGTTTCAGTTACACAACCAGCACCAACCACTGGTACTATAACTGTTAATCCAACCACCGGACAATATACATTTACTCCAAACCCAGCATTTACCGGATCTGCAAGTACAACATATACCGTTTGTAATACTACAGTAAATCCTTCGCAATGTTCTAACACAACAATTGTGATTTACGTTGGAACTCCTGTGGCAGTATCAAACACAAATACTACAATGCAAAATACACCGGTGAGTGGAAATGCAGGTACAAATGATGGAGGAACAAATGCTGGATTAAGTCCGGTATTTACAAATTCTCAACCAACAGCGGGTACAGGAACATTAAATTGCCACTTATACATTGTGTAACTTGTTGTCTCCTCCATGTTCAACAACAACAATTACATTTACAGTATTCCCAACATTAACCGCAGTTGCCAATACAATAACAACCGCACCTGCCACACCAACAACAGGAAATTTATTGACGAATGATTTAGGCGCAGCAGCAGTTGGAGCTACTTATTCAGTAAGTGTAACTCAACCTGCAACAACAACCGGAACCATTGTATTGAATCCAGCAACGGGACAATACACATTTACTCCAAATCCAGCATTTACGGGAACAGCACAAACAACATATACAGTTTGTAATACTGCGGTAAACCCAACGGTTTGTAGTACTACATCCATTGTAATCCAAGTAGGAAGTTTACCGGTAGCAGTATCAAACACAAATACTACAATGCAAAATACACCGGTGAGTGGAAATGCAGGCACAAATGATACCGGAACAAACGCTGGATTAAGTCCGGTATTTACAAATTCTCAACCAACAGCGGGTACAGGAACATTAACAATGAACCCTTCAACAGGTCAGTATACTTTTACTCCTGCAACAGGCTTTACCGGAACAACAGTTGCCACTTATACATTGTGTAACTTGTTGTCTCCTCCATGTTCAACAACAACAATTACATTTACAGTATTCCCAACATTAACCGCAGTTGCCAATACAATAACAACCGCACCTGCCACACCAACAACAGGAAATTTATTGACGAATGATTTAGGCGCAGCAGCAGTTGGAGCTACTTATTCAGTAAGTGTAACTCAACCTGCAACAACAACCGGAACCATTGTATTGAATCCAGCAACGGGACAATACACATTTACTCCAAATCCAGCATTTACAGGAACAGCACAAACAACATATACAGTTTGTAATACTGCGGTAAACCCAACGGTTTGTAGTACTACATCCATTGTAATCCAAGTAGGAAGTTTACCGGTAGCAGTATCAAACACAAATACTACAATGCAAAATACACCGGTGAGTGGAAATGCAGGCACAAATGATACCGGAACAAACGCTGGATTAAGTCCGGTATTTACAAATTCTCAACCAACAGCAGGTACTGGAACATTAGTAATGAACCCATCAACAGGTCAGTATACTTTTACTCCTGCCACAGGCTTTACCGGAACAACAGTTGCCACTTATACATTGTGTAACTTGTTGTCTCCTCCATGTTCAACAACAACAATTACATTTACAGTATTCCCAACATTGGTTGCGAATCCAGATCCAATAGTTACTACACCAAGTGTATCAGTAACTGGAACATTAACAGGAAATGATTTAGGGATTGTGCCAGGCGGAACCTATTCAGTGAGTGTAACACAACCAGCGCCAACAACAGGAACAATAACAATTAATCCTGCAACTGGTCAGTATACATTTGTTCCGAATCCAAGTTTCACCGGAACAGCACAAACAACTTATACGGTTTGTAACACAGCGGTGAATCCAACAGTTTGCAGTAACTCTACTATTACAATACAGGTTAGCAGTCTGCCTGTAGCAGTAGCTGATGCTACTACAACAATGCAAAATACTTCAGTTAGTGGAACTGTTGCAACAAACGATTCCGGAGCAGGTTCATCTTTAAGCCCTGTATTTACAAATTCTCAACCAACAGCAGGTACGGGAACGTTAACAATGAACCCTTCAACAGGTCAGTATACTTTTACTCCTGCAACAGGCTTTACCGGTACAACAGTTGCAACTTATACTTTGTGTAATTTATCTTCACCTCCATGTTCAACAACAACAATTACATTTACAGTATTCCCAACATTAGTTGCGAATCCTGATCCAATATTGACAGCTCCATCAACACCAACAACAGGAAACTTGTCGACTAATGATTTAGGAACATCAGCGCCAGGTGCAACATATTCAGTAAGTGTAACACAACCAGCACCAACAACAGGAACAATAACAATTAATCCTGCAACTGGTCAGTATACATTTGTTCCGAATCCAAGTTTCACCGGAACAGCACAAACAACTTATACGGTTTGTAATACAGCAGTGAATCCAACAGTATGTAGTAATTCTACTATTACTATAATGGTTGGTGATTTACCTCTTGCTGTTGCCGATGCAACTACAACTATGGAAGGAACTCCGGTAAGTGGTACTGTAGCAACGAATGATGGCGGTGTAGGTTCTTCATTGAGTCCTGTATTTACAAATTCTCAACCAACAGCGGGTACAGGAACATTAACAATGAACCCTTCAACAGGTCAGTATACTTTTACTCCTGCCACAGGCTTTACCGGAACAACAGTTGCCACTTATACATTGTGTAACTTGTTGTCTCCTCCATGTTCAACAACAACAATTACATTTACAGTATTCCCAACATTGGTTGCGAATCCAGATCCAATAGTTACTACACCAAGTGTATCAGTAACTGGAACATTAACAGGAAATGATTTAGGGATTGTGCCAGGCGGAACCTATTCAGTGAGTGTAACACAACCAGCATCAACAACAGGAACAATAACAATTAATCCTGCAACGGGTCAATATACATTTGTTCCTAATCCTTCATTTACAGGAACAGCACAAACAACTTATACGGTTTGTAACACAGCGGTGAATCCAACAGTTTGTAGTAACTCTACTATTACAATTATGGTTGGTGATTTGCCTCTTGCTGTTGCCGATGCAACTACAACTTTAATTAATACTTCTGTAACTGGTACTGTTGCAACAAACGATTTAGGAACAGGTTCATCTTTAAGCCCGGTATTTACGAATGGTCAACCAACAGCAGGTACTGGAACATTAGTAATGAACCCATCAACAGGTCAGTATACTTTTACTCCTGCAACAGGCTTTACCGGAACTACAGTTGCAACGTATACATTGTGCAACTTGTTATCACCACCATGTTCAACAACAACAATTACATTTACAGTATTCCCTGCATTAGTTGCTGTTGATGATCCGATTGTAACTACACCAAGTGTATCTGTGACTGGAACTTTAACTGGTAATGATTTAGGTCTTGTTCCTGGAGGTACTTATTCAACCACAGTAACACAACTATCACCAACAACAGGAACAATAACAATTAATCCTGCAACAGGTCAGTATACTTTTGTACCTAATCCAAGTTTCACAGGCACGGCGCAAACAACATATACAGTATGTCAGTATGTTCCACCTTCAACAGTAGCTATTCAGTGTAGCACTGCAACCATTACAATTAATGTTAGTGATTTACCAATTGCAGTTGCTGATCAAACAGTAACTATAATTAACACACCGGTAAGCGGAACAGTAGCAACGAATGATTCTGGAACAAGTGGTGGTACTTTCAGTAACTCTCAGCCAACAGCAGGTACAGGAACATTAGTGATGAACCCTTCAACAGGTCAGTATACTTTTACTCCTGCAACAGGCTTTACGGGCACAACAGTAGCCACATACACATTGTGTAATTTAGCTTCACCACCATGTTCAACTACAACAATTACATTTACAGTATTCCCTGCATTAGTTGCTGTTGATGATCCTATTGTAACTACACCAAGTGTATCTGTGACTGGAACTTTAACTGGTAATGATTTAGGTCTTGTTCCCGGAGGTACTTATTCAACCACAGTAACACAACCATCACCAACAACAGGAACAATAACAATTAATCCTGCAACAGGTCAGTATACTTTTGTACCTAATCCAACATTTACAGGTACGGCACAAACTACTTATACAATCTGTCAGTATGTTCCGCCTTCAACAGTAGCTATTCAGTGTAGCACTGCAACTATAACAATAAATGTATCTAATACGCCAGTGGCAGTGAACGATGGAACGCTTACGTTAGTGAACACATCAGTTAGCGGTAATGTTGGAACAAATGATTCAGGTGTTGCAACTGGAACCTTTACATCTGGCAATCCAACCGCCGGAACTGGAACTATAGTAATGAATCCTTCAACTGGCCAATACACATTTACTCCAGCAACAGGATTTACAGGAACAACAGCAATTACGTATACTGTTTGTGATGGTGTACCTGTAACATGTGTGTCGGCAGTATTAACTATAACTGTATATCCGGCCATAGTTGCAAATCCTGATCCGATTGTTACTACTCCAAGCGTAAGTGTAACCGGAACTTTAACTGGTAATGATTTAGGACTTTTACCTGGAGGTACTTATTCAACAACAGTAGCACAGCCGTCACCAACCACAGGAACAATAGTAATAAATCCTGCAACTGGTCAGTATACATTTGTTCCTAATCCATCATTCACCGGAACAGCACAAACAACTTATACAATTTGTCAGTATATTCCGCCATCGACTGTCGCAATACAGTGTAGCACAAGTACGATATCAATTAATGTGAATAATACTCCACCGCCAATTATAGGTGTATCGAAATCAGCATCGAAACCTGAATTTGATGGAGATGGTTGTTATAAAGTGCGCTTTAAGTTTACTGTAAAGAATTATGGCGCATCACCAATCTACAGTGTAACCTTAACGGATAATTTAAATAACACATTTGTAACTCCTGCTTCTTATACTGTAACTTCAATGCCGTTTAGCTCAAATGGTATCTTGGTTGCCAACGCGGGATTCAATGGTTCAACAGATATTAATTTAGTTTCTCCAACAAGTAGTTTAGCGGTTGGTCAATCAGATACTATATCTATAGTAGTTAGATATTGTACAAATGCATCTGGTTCAACAGTTACTTATAGTAATATTGCAATGGCATCAGCTAATAATTCACCATCAGGAACAGGAATTACCACTACAGTTGTTTCAACTAATGGCAATAATCCTGATCCAAATGGAAACGGTATTCCAAATGAAATAGGTGAACAAGAGCCGACTATATTTGTTGGCGAGGGTAGCTTAGTTATACCACAAGGATTCTCTCCAAATGGCGATGGTACAAATGATTTATTTGTAATTAAGGGAATAGGAGCTTATCCAAACAACAAATTAAATATTTTGAATCGTTGGGGGAATGTAATTTATAAAATGGATGGATATGATAATACTTGGAATGGAAAATCAAGTGAAGGAGTGAAATTTGGAAGCGACGATTTACCAGAAGGAACTTATTTCTACATACTTGATTTAGGTAATGGAGATAAGCCATACAAAGGATTTATCTATTTGAACAGATCAGTTAAATAACAAGAAACTTATATATACAAAAGATGAAAAGAATAGTATCAATATTAATTACGTTACTTACAATAGGTAATCAATTAAAAGCACAGCAGGATGCCATGTTTACACATTATATGTATAACACATTGTGGCTAAATCCGGCATATGCCGGCACTCGAGATGCGCTAACTGTTACCGGAATACACCGTTCGCAATGGGTAGGTTTTGATGGTGCACCGTTAGAGCAATCTTTAACAATGCACACACCCATACTAAATGGGAAAATGGGCGCAGGGCTAAGTGTTTTAAACGACAAAATCGGTCCGACAAAAAGCACACTTGTGGCTATTGATTTATCTTATCAGCTTAAGTTAAACAGTAAAAGTAAATTGGGTTTTGGTTTAAAAGGATTAGCTAATTTTTACAGGAATAACATAAGTACTTTAACACTTGATCAACAAAACGATGTGGCTTTTGCACAAAATGTAAATACTGTTTTACCTAACGTAGGCGCAGGTTTGTATTATTATCGTGAACGTTTTTACATGGGAATTTCAACACCAAAATTATTAGAGAATAAGTTAGGGGATGGAGTAACAGCAACTTCAAAAGAGCAACGCCATTACTTTATGATTATTGGTGCGGTATTTAATTTATCTAAAGATTTGAAATTGAAACCTACGGCTTTTGTAAAGGCAACAGAAGCTGCTCCAATTGAGGGAGATGTAACGGCAATGTTTTTATACAAAGAAAAGTTTAATATTGGTGCGATGTATAGAACAGGAGATGCTGTTGGCGCTCTTGTTGGATATAATTTTACAGAGCAATTTTATTTAGGCTACTCATTCGATTGGTCGATGGCGAATACTACAGGCAAATATAATTCAGGTAGTCACGAAATCATGTTAAGGTATGACCTTATCTATAAGTCGAAAGCCAAAATTAAATCTCCAAGATATTTTTAAAGGAATAATAGAATACGAAATGAAAAAAAACATTTATACAGGCAGTTTAATCCTTGTTTCACTACTAGGTATTAGCCAAACAGCATCAATAAAAAAAGCTACAAAATCATATAACAATTACGATTATAGTTCTGTAGTTGATAAAATTGGCGATAAAAAAGAAATAAATACCGATGCTGATAGGAAATTAGCAGAGAGTTTTAAAATGACAGGCGATTATAAAAACGCTGAAGTGCATTATGCAAAGGTGGCTAATGCTGCAGATAAAACGCCCGAAGACGTTTATGCTTATGCACAAATACTAAGAATAAATAGTAAGTATACAGAAGCCTCTCAGCAAATGGATGCTTATAATACTTTAAAAGCCGGAGATAGCAGAGTGGCATTGTTTAATTCTAACAAACAGTATGTAACTGATTTACTTAAAGACAATGGGCAGTTTACAATAAAAAATCTGGAGATCAATTCAGCTCAACAAGACTTTGGACCGGCTTATTATAAAGAACAAATGGTTTATGCTTCTTCAAGAGGGAATGTTGGTCCGGTATCACGTGTTTGGAACGGAAATAAACTGCGTTACCTGGATTTATACTCGGCAAAGAAAGAAAGTTCAAATGAGTTAACAGAAGCTAAAAAAGTAAGTAAGGTTGATAAAAAATATCATGAAGGCCCTGCTTGTTTTAGCAAGGATGGCAGCATAATGATGTACACCTGTGATAACTATGATGCTAAGAGTTCTGATGGTGTAAGAAAACTTCAATTATTTGAAACCAAAAGTGATAAAGATGGTAAGTGGTCAGATAAAGTCCCTTTTCCTTATAACAATGATGAATACTCATGTGGTCACCCTGCTTTAACAGCTGATGGTAATACACTTTATTTTTCCAGTGATATGCCGGGAGGAAAAGGTGGAGTAGATATTTATAAAACTACACGTGGAGCAGATGGTAAATGGACTAAACCTGAAAACCTAGGAGAGAAAATAAACACAGAAGGAAATGAAATGTTTCCTTTTATACACGAGAGTGGATTGTTTTTCTTTTCATCTGATGGAAGACCCGGCTTAGGTGGACTTGATGTTTTTGCAACTGAGATAAAGGATGGAAATATTAATAAGGTAATCAATGTAGGTTCTCCAATTAATAGTAGTAAGGATGACTTCACAATGGTATTGGATGCTGAAAAAAAGAAAGGTTATTTTGCAAGTAATCGTGAAGGTGGTAAAGGAGATGATGATATTTATAGCTTCGATCTTTTAAAACCTTTTGTGTTTGGAAAAACTATTAAAGGGACTGCTAAAGACAAAGAGGGGAATATTCTTGCCAATACAAGTGTGAACTTGTATGATGCAAATAATACCGTTTTAAAAACAGTTACAACCGGAGAAGATGGAACTTATCTATTTAATGTAGATGCTGATAAGCAGTTTGCATTAAATGGTACAAAAGAAAAATATTTTGAAGGCAAAAACACTGCTAGTACGGCTGTACCTGAAGATGTAATTGTCTCTGATTTAGTTTTAGAGAAAGACCCGGGCATGGCTTTAAGAGGGTTGGTTACAGATAGTAAAACAAATAGTCCTTTAGAGGGGGTGAAGTTAAAATTCACTGATAACAAAACTGGTCAAGTATTTATTGAAGAATTAACGCCTGCTACAGGTGATGTGTTTAGACCGTTAGCTGATAAAAAGACGAATGATGTTTTGGATTACAAAATTGAATTAGTAAAAGCAGGTTATTTTCCAAAAACAGTAAACTTTAATTATACAATTCCAAAACCAGGTATTGTAAATGTTCACGAAGCACTTGCTGGATCTTTAACAATGGATCCGGAAGTAAAAGATATTAAAGATTTGGTAGTTATTAATGACATCAGATTCGACTTAAATAAATTTAATATTCGTACAGACGCTGCTACAGAATTGGATAAGGTAGTTGAAGTAATGAACAAGTATCCGGGAATGGTTGTAGAGTTGGGATCTCATACAGATTGTAGAGCTTCTAAAACATACAACATGAATTTATCAGACAAACGTGCGAAAGCAAGTGCTGCGTATATCAAGAAGAAAATCACAAATCCTCAGCGTATTTATGGTAAGGGATATGGCGAATCCATTCTTTTAAATGGTTGTGCTTGTGAAGGAGCTGTTAAGTCGACATGTTCTGAGGAAGAACATCAAAAGAACAGACGAACTGAGTTTAAAATTATTTCTATGGGCGGTGCAAATGTTGATGTGAAAAACAACAGCACTAATAGTTTCGATAAAAAATAAAAAAATAAATATATAATTAAAATTAATATGGGATTTAGTAAAGAGTTTAAAGAGTTTGCAATGCGCGGTAGCGTAATTGACTTAGCAGTCGGTGTTGTTATCGGTGGCGCATTTAATAGTATAGTTAAATCATTAGTAGATGATATTATCACACCTGCTGTTTTAACTCCAGTTCTTAAAGCAGCTAATTTATCTGATTTAGCACAACTTGTTATTCCTGGTACTGCTATTAAGTATGGCAACTTTATCTCTCAGGTAATTTCTTTTTTAATTGTGGCTTTTGTTTTATTTATGGTAATAAAAGGTATTAATAAGATGAAGAAAAAGGAAGAGGCTGCACCAGTTGTAGCTCCTGAGCCAACAGCAACTGAAAAATTACTAGCAGAAATAAGAGACTCTTTAAAAAAATAAGTATGCTAAAGAATATTCTTGTTGTTATTCTGTTTCTACAGTTTGCGAATTTAAAATCTCAAGACAGTGTAAAAAAAGATACAACCTATTGGAAGAAGTCCGGTTTTTTTGGTTTAAATCTTGCGCAAACTTCTTTAAGCAATTGGCAAGGCGGTGGCCAGGAAAACATTTCATTTTCAGCTTTAATTAACTATGAGGCTAATTATAAAAAAGCAAAGGTTGATTGGAGTAATAAGTTTGACGGACAGTATGGAATTGTTCGACTAAATAATTCTAAATTCTGGCAGAAAAATGTTGACCAGGTTTTTGCAGTTACAAAATTTAATTTGTACGCTTTTAAAAAGTATTGGTTCTATTCATTAATGGCGGATTTACGTTCACAGTTTGCGGATGGCTATAAATATTCAGGAGATACTCTTAAAACTGCAATATCGCGCTGGGCATCCCCTGCATTTATTCAAATTGCGTTGGGTATAGATTTTAAACCGCGAGATTATTTCTCAATCAGTATTTCGCCGGCTGCTGGAAAAATCACATTAGTAACAGACCAAAACTTTGCTAACAATGGAGATTATGGTGTTACCAAGGCGGTATTAGATACAGCAGGAAGAGTTATTACACCCGGCAAGAAGGCGCGTTATGAATTTGGAGGAAGGGTAACGATTCGTTATAAAAAGGATTTGAATAAAATTGTAAACCTTGATACTTACGCTGATTTTTTTGATGCCTATAACAATAACAAGAGTCAAAACATTGATATAGTTTGGAATTCGTTATTAACCATTAAAATAACCAAATATTTTACAGCCACATTGTCAACCAAATTTGTATATGATAATGATATTATCACTAAGTATGACTGGGATAATGATGGGAAGTACGATAACAAGAACGATATTTTTGGCCCTAGAGCTCAATGGATGAGTGTTTATGGCATAGGTTTTGGGTATAAGTTTTAAATTATAACTTCTCGCCCCAACCATATTTCAATCCTTGGCTCATAGCTAAGATGAATTTAAAAAATAAGATTGTTTTTATTGCTTAATTTTTCGGGAACGATTTCTTGTAAAGAAATTATTTCAGGGATTTTTTTGAGTGCATCTGTAATTTTGTAAGTGAAATTATAATGTTCATCACCTTTTATTAAGAGCAAATAATCTGTTTTCGTTAACTCCGGAATTAAACGACTGCTTTCGTCTACATTTTCATTAAACATCGAAAATAAATCTCCATCCTTTGTTTCGCCATCTTCTTTAGCTACATAATTGCTTCGGTTAGGAATAAGATTGTATTCCAAATTAAATTCTTCATCTAGATAATTGAAAAATGAGAATCTAAAATCCTTTCCCATTTTATGACTTAAATCTATATAGTCGTGTAGACTTAAATCAATGCCTAATGCACTATTAATATTGGTTGCTAATACATATTGATTGTCAGGGCAAGCAATGCCGAATAACAAGAAATTAAACTCATCAGGGTCGTTATGTAAAGTGTGCTTCGCCATTTATTTTAAATCGTCTTCAGTTAACCCGGCTGTATATTTTTTAAGGAGTAACTCAACACTTCCTTCCATGCTATTTAATTTCTCATCAACACTTTTTGTTACATGAGGATGTTTATATATTTCTTTGGGAATAAAATCATCGTTTGAAGAACAAAATTCAATAGAATGAAACAATAAAACAAAACATTTAGCTGATGAATTATTTATAAGCGTTTTCTTTTTGCCGGGACTTAATCCCAATAAAATATTATTATACAAGGGTAAAGCGCCAAAGGCATGTGGCAACGGAAATTCTTTTATAGTTCTGGTTTCAGAAGATACCTTTTTCCAATTTTTAAGAGAGGGGGTATAAACATCATTCTTAAATCCTGAATTAGTTTCGCCGAAGCCGATTTGCATTTTGTTTCCTGTTAAAGGTTTCAATAAAGCTGTTGCTTTGATAGCGGCGTGCATCAATGGCCAACCGGCAGACGAATCATATTTGTAACCTAATTCCTCCAATGTATTTATGATTTGCGTGTTCACTGCATATCCGGGAGTGCGAAAGCCAATTGGTTTTTTACCGGTAATATTTAGCAATATTCTGTCGCACAATTCAATTTCTTGATTTATTTTTTCGGCACTTAATTCACATAAACCAAATGGGTGATTGTAGGTGTGATTGGCAATGCCGTGTCCGGATGCAAACGTGTTTTTAATAACATCAGCATTACTTTTATTAATTAACTCATTTCCTACGCAAAAATAGGTGGCTTTTAATCCTAAGTCTTGAAAAAATTTATTGGAACGTTCGAATGCTGTTTTGTAAAATGCTTCTAGCTTATTTTCATTGTATTGCAAATCGTCAATACCGTAAAATTTAGCTAATACGGCAGGCGAATCTACATCAACATGAAAGTAAATCTTCATTCTTTGTTTTTAAAAATTAAAGCATGAATGTTAAATACGAATATCGGAATTAGCAATGTGAATCCAAAAATAAAGTATGTATAATGCGCCATTGCAATTAAATAGGCAAAAGGGAAAATACTTGCCAGCAACAAAGCATAACAGAGCAAATAGAAATTATTTAAACCATATTTTTTGAAATTCTTAAGGTAAAGAATAGGAAAAATAAGCATCTGCAATAATAGAATGGCATAAGAAGCCAACGATATAAATTTTATACCCTTTTGTATAATACCTGATTCTTTGAATGATGGTCCGGGCCAATCTTGTGTTATGTTTTGAATTAAATAATTTTTAACTCGCTTTACTGGCGCTTTAAAATAAAAGTAAGCTGTTTTATTAGATTTAAATTTTTCTTTAAGGCGGTTAGCAGTTTGAATGATTTTATTCTCAATCGAATCATGCTGAGTGGAACTTAAGCTATCTCTATAAGAAAAAATTACTTCATTGCGCAGAGCCAGAAGGGTATCTTTTGTAAAACCTTCAAAGAAAATAGATTCATCAAACTTAAAATCCGAATTATAATTCCCGCCCTTCCAACCAAACCAAGAAATATCTGAATCAGGAAAGTACCAGGCGTTTTCTCCACCCCAGGTAAATATAAGTTCACGCACTTTGGTGAGCGAATATTTGGTTATGCTTCTGTAACCATATTCCTGATTTTTAGAATCACCACCAGGAACAAAAGAAGTTTGTAAGGGCACAAATTTATGTAGTGAGATATAATTACGTGTTATCCACACGGATTCTGCTAATGCAAACGGAACTAAAAACAAAAGCACGGTCACAATAATTTCTTTTAATTTTTTCCCGGAAGATTTTTCTGAGAGGTATAAAAAGAGAACCACAATTGGCAGATAGAATAAACAAAATCCTCTCAGTAAAATAAGCCACGCTAAAAAAAAACCGGCAAAAAGAAGGTCTCTTTTTGTTTGACTATTAATGTATTTATGAAAGTAGTAAGCAAAAAATATTAAACAAGATACACCTAATGAACTGGTATGCAAAGTCCATTCGTAATGCCAGAAATAAGGCACGAAATTAATTAGAAGAAACCCTATGATAAACGCCCATCTTTTTTTAGATAAATTAAATAGCAATAAAGCTAAAGCATAGGAGGCGATAACTGAGAGTAGTAAAGTAAAACACCCTAATAAAATATTAGCTGTGATTTCGCTGAAAATGGCTCTGAAAACAATATAAGGAAAAACAAATCCAGGTAAACGTCCGGCGTAGGGTTCTGTAAAACCATCCATAGCATAAGTGCCTTTATCAATAAAATTATCAATAGGCCTTATATATTCGGCGTGATCAGGCGACTTTATGAAACACCCGGAAAATTTGCGTTTTGGGTTGTTGTCGTTATGAATAAAAAGAAAATAGAGAAGTAATTTAATAGTTAAAGCAAGAATCAACCATCTGATTGGTTTTGTGAAATTAGATTCGTTGCTTAATTCAGCCATTAAAAATTATTTTTTCTTTAAAAGTAGGAATCTGAAATAGGCCATTGTGGTTTTAAATACTTTCAGTTTTGATTTACCCACACGTTTTGTTGATTTTAACATCATTGGCACTTCAATCATTTTAGCGTCTTGCTTAATGGCTTTAACTAAAATTTCAAGCATACAAATAAAACCGTACTCAGTAATAATGGCAGAATTGTTTTGTTTTATTTTCTGCAACAAACTAACACTGTATACTCTGTAGAATGAACTTAAGGTTAAAACTTTTATATCGAATAAAAACCGGAACATTAAATTCGCAATAGCTGATAAAAATTTACGAATGAAAGAAGTAGAATCAAATCCGCCACCTTGCGCGTAAACAGATGCCAATACTAAATCGTAACCCATTTTGTTAATACCAAGCATATGGGGTAAAATACCAATGTCGGAAGTGCAATCCGCTTCCATGGTAATCACAATGTCTTTTTCAACGCTTTTACAATTCGCTAAAACCCATTCGAAGCCGGTGTTAAAGGCATAACCCGGACCGCGATTTACGCCATCACCTAATACAGTAAAGTTCGTATTTACAAAATGCGATTTTAATAACTCAATAGTTTTATCTGAGGAGCCGTCGTCTGAAAACACAAACATTTTTTCTTCGTTAGGTAATACAGAACTCAGTTCGCGGTGTAAATTCGCAACGTTGCCTTCTTCGTTAAATATGGGAACAAGAATGTAAATCATTTACGCTTTGCTTTTTTTCATTTCAGCAATCGTTAATTTAACAGCCTCTTCTAATTTTACTTTTGGAGCATAACCTAAAATACGTTTTGCTTTTTGTAAATCAGGAATACGGCGCATGATATCTTTGTATTTACCAAACACATCACTCATTGGAACAAATTTTATTTTTAATTCTTTTCCGGTATTCGCAAATTTATGAATGAGTTTTGCTGTGTCAATTACACTTAACTCTTCATCGTTACCAATATTAATAATTTCTCCAACCGCATTCTCATTGTCAATTGCCAAAGATGTTCCGGCAACTAAATCCGTTACAAATCCCATTGAACGGGTTTGAGAACCATCGCCATGTACAATAACTTCTTCATCATTTAAAATGGCACGCAAGAAAATTGGAACGTGACCATCGTTCAATGGTAAATCGGGCGACATACCATAAACGTCACTTGTAGAAGCAAACACAACTTTACAGCCCCACATTTTTGCCACTTTCAAAATATTTTCTGTTCCTTCAGCATTAACGCTTAGTGTAGGATAAGAAATATCTTTCTCGCCAATTTTTTTAACAGCAGCTAAATGCACAATAGTATCTACATCTTCGCCAGAATTTTTAAAGTTTCGAAATCCAGAATGTCAACTTTGTAAAATTTAAAATTCGGATTACTCATATTGTGTTCAATGTTTATGGTTTTGCCATAAGCCAAATTATCAATACCAATTATTTTGTAGTTTTTCGCTAATAAATCATCTAGTAAATGCGAACCAATCATTCCGGCTACACCGGTCATTAAAATTGTTTTTTGTGCCATATAGTTTTTAGCTTACTTTTTGTTTAATTACTCCTAATTCTTTTCCAACTTTCGCAAACGCAGCCAAAGCTTTGTCTAAATGTTCTTTTTCGTGTGCTGCCGATATCTGTACGCGGATACGGGCTTTTCCTTTTGGTACAACAGGGAAAAAGAATCCGATTACATAAATCCCTTCTTGTAATAATTTATCGGCGAAGGTTTGAGATAATTTTGCATCGTATAACATTACCGGTACAATGGCCGAATCACCATCTTGAATTTCTAAACCAACTTCTTTGATACCTTTTTTGAAATAATTAATATTCCATTCTAATTTATCACGTAATTCTGTTGTCTTACTTAATAAATCAAAAACAGCAATACTCGCGCCAACAATACTTGGCGCTAATGAATTTGAAAATAAATAAGGACGAGAACGCTGTCTTAATATTTCAATAATTTCTTTTTTACCTGTAGTGAATCCGCCCATTGCACCGCCTAAAGCTTTGCCTAAAGTGCCAGTGATAATATCAACACGGTTCATTACATTTTTTAATTCAACAGTACCACGACCTGTTTTCCCAATGAAACCTGTAGCATGACTTTCATCCACCATTACTAATGCGCCGTATTTATCAGCGAGGTCACAAATTTTGTCTAAAGGTGCAACATAACCATCCATGCTAAATACACCATCAGTAACAATAATTTTATAACGTTGAGCTTGTGCTTTTTTTAATTGCTCTTCTAAATCAGCCATGTCGCTGTTTTTGTAGCGGTAACGTTGCGCTTTACATAAACGTACACCATCAATAATAGATGCATGATTTAATTCATCAGAAATAATTGCATCTTCTTCACCAAACAAAGGTTCAAACACGCCGCCGTTTGCATCAAAGCAAGCTGCGTATAAAATCGTGTCTTCTTGTCCGAGGAAGTTTGCGATTTTTTTCTCTAAGGTTTTATGAATATCCTGAGTGCCACAAATAAAACGTACGCTGCTCATGCCGTAACCGTGAGTATCTAATGCTTTTTTAGCGCCTTCAATAACTTTAGGATGTGATGATAATCCTAAATAATTATTCGCACAAAAAATAATAACCTCTTTGCCATCTTTCACTTTTACAACTGCACCTTGAGGAGTTGTAATAATGCGTTCACGCTTAAATAAGCCGTTCGATTCGATTTCGTTCAGCTGGTTTTGTAAATGATCTTTAAATGCTCCGTACATGACCTAAAATTTCCCTAAAAATACTAAAAAATACGGTTAAGAACGGGTATAAATTCGGTCATATTGAGAGATAAAATTGAATATATTTGCCTGCAATATGAATAATTATTTTATAGCAGGAATACAACAGGTGGGAATCGGAGTTCCCAATGTACACGATGGTTTCAAGTGGTACCGACAGCATTTAGGCATGGATATCCCCATTTTTGAGGAAGCCGCCGAAGCTAATTTAATGTTGCCTTATACTGGGGGAAAACCTCATAAACGTCACGCAATTTTAGCCATAAACCTTAAAGGTGGAGGTGGTTTTGAAATTTGGCAATATACCAGCCGTACCCCTCAGCCGGCTACTTTTCAAGCAAATTTGGGTGATTTAGGTCTTTTCGTTGCTAAAATTAAGAGCGAAAATGTACAAACAAGCTACGATTTTTTAAAGGGAAAAGGTGTTGAGATGCTTTCTGGTGTTGTAACCACTCCTGATAACGAAAAACATTTTTTCATTAAAGATTTATACGGTAATATTTTTGAAATTGTTGAAGGAAAAGATTGGTTTGGTAAAGGATTAAAAACTACAGGTGGTCCTGTTGGAATGATTATCGGTGTAAGTAATATCGAAAAATCGAAAAAATTCTATTCGGAGGTTTTAGGTTACGATAAAGTAGTTTATGATAAAGAAGGAGAGTTTGAAGATTTTAAATCTTTACCAGGAGGAAATGTTAAGTGTAGACGAATTCTATTAACACACTCAAAAAAACGCACAGCGAGTTTCGCTGAAATGTTTGGTTCGAGTTATATCGAATTAGTGCAAGCACAAAATTATACACCACGCAAAATATTTGAAAATAGGTTTTGGGGTGATTTAGGTTTTATCCATTTGTGTTTTGATATCCGCAATATGCAAGGCCTAAAAGAAGCTTGCGAAAAAGCAGGACATCCATTTACCGTTGATGGTGGTGCAGGTTTTGAAATGGGTGAGGCTGCTGGCCATTTTACCTATATAGAAGATCCTGACGGAACATTAATAGAATTTGTTGAAACTAAAAAAATCCCCATCATGAAAAAGTGGGGTTGGTATTTAGATTTACGCAAACGCGCTCCCGAAAAACCTGTTCCTGCTTGGATGCTGAAGACTCTAAAAATGAACCGGGTTAAAGACTAACCCTTATAAAATCCGAAGCCCCCGTTATTCCGACTCTTAAGTGTAGCTATAGATTCAGATAACAGGGGCTTCTTCGATTTTAGGACTAACATGAAATAAACCGTTGTAAAGTTCTGTTGTTCTAATCACTTTTTTTTCACCCATTATGGGTTATTTTAAAGAATAAATATTTCCAACACTTGTACTTCGAAGCTCAACAGTAAAATATTCGGGATATTTTGGGGGATTTTTAGAAGAAATTTTTCTAGATATTGGCTAAGTAGTATCTTGTGTTAAATTAGAAACATCCTCAAATGAAAAATAGAATTGTAATCGGAGTTTTAACAGTTGTAATGTTAGCTTGTTCAAGCAGTAAAAAAACACAAACATCAAATGCTAAAGCTATAACCATTGAAGATCCTGCAATTAATTTAGATACTATCCGTGTGGTGGCTAATCCAACACCAAAGAAAAAAATCTACCGCGAATCCAATCCGCTGATCACTGATATTTCACATACTAGTCTTGAAGTAAGTTTTGATTGGCAGAACTCCCGCTTAAATGGCAAGGCTCATATTTATGGTAAGCCGTATTTCTACCCGACAAATGTTGTTTACTTAAATGCTCGTGGTTTTGATATTAAAGGTGTTTCTGTATCTATAGAATCTGTAGCAACTTCTACCCGAATAGTGAAAGGAAAGAAAACGGAAGTGACTGAAAGTTCGTTTGCTCCACCAAGAACCGCAGTTTATTTTTATCAGAACGATTCTCTTAAAATTAATTTAGGTCGCGAAGTAAAACCAACAGAGAGTTTTTACATTCAAATAGAATACACTGCTAAACCAAACGAATTAAAGAAGGGCGGAAGCGATGCGATTTCTGATGATAAAGGTTTGTACTTCATAAATCCAAAAGGAGAAGATCCAAATAAAATGCCACAAATTTGGACGCAAGGTGAAACGCAAAGTAGTTCTGCATGGTTCCCTTGTGTAGATAGTCCAAATGAAAAAATGACTTCTGAGATTTATATGACGGTTGATGATAAGTACACAACTTTATCAAATGGTTTACTATTGGATTCGAAAAAAAACACGGATGGTACACGTATTGATCATTGGAAGATGGATTTACCACACTCGCCTTATTTAGTAATGATGGGTGTTGGAGAATTTAAAAAGGTAACGGATGAACCTTGGAAGGGAAAAGAAATAAGTTATTATGTAGAGAAGGAATACGAACCACACGCGAAAGCTATTTTCGGAAACACGAAAGAAATGATTGATTTCTATTCGAAGAAAATGGGTGTTGATTATCCTTGGCAAAAATATTCGCAAATTGTTGCGCGTGATTATGTGAGTGGTGCAATGGAAAATACAACTGCTACTTTGCATGGTGATTTTATGGTTTACCAAACCACACGCGAAATGATTGATGGTAAAAAAGGAGAAGATGTTATTGCTCACGAATTATTTCACCAATGGTTTGGCGATTTAGTAACTGCTGAGAGTTGGAGTAACTTACCATTAAACGAATCGTTCGCAACTTATGGTGAATATTTATGGGAAGAGTATAAATACGGAAGAGACGCCGCCGACGATCATCATGCTAGTTCTCGCTTCGGATACTTTGCTTCTTCAGAACGTAAAGAAGTGGATTTAGTTCGTTTTGATTATGAGAACCGTGAAGATATGTTCGATGCTTTCAGTTATAATAAAGGCGGACAAGTTTTACACATGTTACGTAAAATCGTTGGCGATGATGCTTTTTTCGCTTCGTTAAAATTATATTTAGAATCAAGAAGTTTTAAGCCGGGAGAGATTCATCATTTACGTTTAGCGTTTGAAGATGTAACCGGTAAAGACATGAACTGGTTTTTTAATCAGTGGTTTTTAGCAAAAGGTCACCCTATTTTAAATGTGACAAAAAATTATGACGAAGCATCACATAAACTATTTGTAAAAGTTGAACAGAAACAAGACTTTACCGAAGTACCCTTATATAAATTACCAATTAACATTGATATTTATTGGGGTGGAAAAGTCGATCGTCAATTAGTTTGGGTAGAAGAAGCGTCTCAAACATTTACATTTGATTTTGCAACAGCACCGAACTTAGTGAACTTTGATAGTGAGCGTCAGTTATTAGCTAAAATTAAATATGAAAAAACAAAAGAAGAATATTTATTCCAAGCTGCTAATGCTCCTTTATGGGGTGATAGAGATGAAGCTTTAAATTATTTCTCAAAAAAATTGTCTGACAAAGATATTTACGAAGCGGTAAAGAAAATGGCGCAATCGGATAAATGGAGTGGAATCAGATTGGACGCTGTTTCTTATTTAGGTGATAATGCAAAAGGAACGGAAGAAGATTTAAAATCCTTATTGGTAAATATTGCTAATAACGATGCCAACACAAAAGTTAGGGCAGAGGTCATACATGGTTTATCATTACACTTTAAAGGCGAAGATTTAAATGCGTTGTATGAAAAAGGGTTAAGCGAGCAATCGTATGCTATTAACGGTGAGAGTTTGGAAGCGATGACAAAAGTAAATCCAACTGTAGCATCACAGAAAGCTAAAACGTTAGAGAATGAAACCGGTAAAAAATTAATTTATGCCATTGCAGATTTATATTCTAATCATGGTTCAGATGAGAATGCTCCATTCTACGCAAAAGCAAAAACACAATTTAACGGCTTTGAATTATTAGGTTTCGCGAGTATTTACGGTAAATTTTTAAAACGTTGTACAAAACCCGAGACTGCTATTGCAGGTGCAAATGATTTAGCGGGTTTAACAAAAGGTGGTAATAAATACGTTAAGTATGGCGCCTTACGCGTTTTAAAAACAAATTTAGTTGAGAATTACGAAGGCCGCGAAAGCAAATTAAAATCAAACATAGAAGCTGCTAAAAAAGAAAACAAAGATGTAACAGCAATGAATGCTGAATTGAAAACCGTTACCGAAACTAAAAACAAACTGACTGATATTTATAATTCGGTGAAGTAAAACATGTTGTCGCGGATTTGTAATCCAAGACTTTCTTATATTATGCGCTCGGATTACAAATCCGCGCGAACTGGAGCTCGTTACTTCTTAGTTAATACCTTAAATATTTTGTCTAGATATTTCTCAGTTGGCATAAGAGAAGCTTGAATACGCCTAGCATAGCGAATACTATCCATCACCTCTTTATTTTTTTCTTCTACCAAATGTTTCTGCCGAAGTGTTTCCTGTTCTTTAATTTCAATGATCTCTTTTTGTTTCCGTGTTATCCGCAATGAGCGCAACATAAATAAGGCGAAAACAGCTACGAGTACAAGCACACTTATTACAGAAAATGTAATAATTTTTTGTCTCCGTTTTTCCTGACTCGTCTCTAGATCTTTTTTATCCTGTTCGGCTTTGTCAATCGCTTTCTGTTTATCGTATTCGCTTTGGTATTTTTCTTTTGTTGCTGCTTTTCGGACTTCTTCGCTGTTTAATTTATCCCGGAGCAGAATATACTGTTGATAATGTAAGTAGGCTTCCTTATAATTTCCACAAGCTGAATCAATTTTCGCAGCCAATTTTTCGAGTTCCATATCAATGTCGGCAGCGTTAGCTGCTTTCATTGTTGCTAAAGTCATATCGCTGTATTGTTTCGCTTTTTTGTACTCTTTTTTCTTATAATAGATCACCGCTAACTTCGATTTAAGCCATGTCTGCATATTACCACCAGACTCTAAATGTTCTTTGTTATACCGAATAGCTTGGTCAATACATTCTACGGCATTCTTATAGTCCGACATGTTTGCATATACGTTAGCCATCCTTCCCATAAAATTTACAACAGCTACAGGCTTTTTCATTTCTTCAGCAAGCTGCACGGCTTTTTTATAATCGAGTAATGCTTTTTCATAATCTTTTTTTGCGTTATAAGTGTCCCCTGTGTTTTTATAAATCTCCATCAGGCCAAGTTTATCATTCGTTGCTTCAAACATCAGCCTTGCTTTTTCGTAATACTCCAGAGCTTTGGTGAAATTTCGGATAGCATTGTACACGCCTCCCGCCTGCATAATGGCACGCGCTAAAAGAGTTTTGTTGTTCATTCCCTCTGCGATGGACACTACTTTTTTATATAATTCTATTGCATGAACTGTGTCGCCCTGATCTAAGTACATATCCGCTAATTCAGCATTGGACCTAGCGATACCCTCCTTGTAATTTAATTTGATACAAGCAGAAAGTCCTTTTTTATAATTTTCTAATGCTTCAGGGAGATTGCCTTGATTTCGATAATGAGCGGCTATATTCATATAGCTATATAAAATACATGCTGAATCTTTAATTTGTTCACAGAGACTTAGTTTTTTCTGAGTATTTTCCAGAAACTTATTTTCATCAGGGTTTCTTTGATAATAGAAGATAATGAAACTAATCGCATCCGCTTTTCTTTTGAGGAGTTTTCTTTTTTCCTTTTCATCAGAGGTCTTCAAAATCAGTTTATCAATTAAAGCAACAGCAGGCTCCCCATACTTTAAATTGTCTTCTATATCACACAAGTTCGCAAGTGCGAAATACAAACGTAACTGTGTTGTATCTTCTTTGGTTGATTTTAATAGTGTATTGAGCGAGTCAATTGTTTTGTTTTGGGCGAACGTCGTCCAAGCAATAAAAATCAATACGACCTGAAATTTATATTTCATTTTGAATAGCTTAAAAGCGAGATCGGATAAGTATATATTGTTACTCTCAAAAAGTCATTATCTCGTTGACAAAATCCGTAGGAATTTTATTAAATATATATAATTCAATCTAATAAAACAAAAGCCCCAACAAATGTTGAGGCTTTTTAATTACTTCCCTTTCGGTGCCGTTTGTTTTGGCGGGTTAAAATAGTTTTTAGCTTTTTCGTTATTAGGATCCATTGTTTTTAATTCATTAAAATATTTATCTGAATCCGGATTTGGTTTGTTTTTGTTTTGTACCAAATAGTAGTATCCTAAATATTCTAAAGCTTCAATTACGTTTGCTTTGTAAGTACTTGTTTTTTCTTCAGGTTTCGCTAACTCTAATCCTTTTTCGTAATAAGGTTTTGCTAAACCTGCAACGCTTGTAGGATCTAATTGTGAGCTTGAACGTCCTCTCCAAAAATAACCTGCAGGAAAAGTTGGAGACCCTTGAATTAATTTAGAAAAACAAGTATCCGCTTTCACGAAATAAGGAGTAGACTCTGCTTCTTTAGCAGCTTTTGCTTTTGCATCTTTAATAGAAGAGGCTTCTTTTATTTTTGCGTTACCGCCAAAATAACAAGAGCGACCTAACTCAAAGTAATCTTGTCCCGCCATTGCTTTTGTGCAAGTAGCGCGTTTTTCCCAAGCAGTAATTGATTTGTTATAATTTTTTGCTTTGTTCCAAATACGTGCGATGTCGCCGTATAATTCGCAATTAGCATTTGGGTCTAAGGCAATAGCTTTTTCAATTTCTAAAGTTCCTAACGAATCTTTACCTGTTTTTGATAACAACATACCTTTGTATTTGTAGTCGCCCGGTAAATATTTAAAGCCGGCTTTATCTTTAGTCATATCAAAGAACTGATTTAAAGAACGTAACCCTTTTGAGTAAGCAGCAGTATCATTTTTATTTCCCATCTCACCATAAGCCCAACCTAATAAACGCTCGATAGTATAATTGCTATAACCGCCCTTCTTTAAACTTTCACCTTCGTTAATCGCGTCGGCATATTGTTTGTTGTTGAATAAAGCTGTCATATAACGGTAACGTGCGTCGTTACTATTATTTAACTCTAAATATTTTTTCCAATTTTCAATGGCGTTTTTTGATTGTCCCGCTAACATATAAACTTCAGCAATCTCGCGGTAAGCAGGAGCAAAAGTAGCATCAATTCCAATTGCTTTTTTGTAAAGGTCTAGAGCTAATTGATAGTTTCTTCCGCGTTGGTATAATTTACCTTCACGTAAAATACCTAAAGTGGATTTTGGATTTAACTCACTTGCTTTTTGGTAACTCTTAATAGGCGTGCTTCCATCGGTTGGATTTTTTTCCAATTGTGCATCACCTAATAAAATATGATTCATTGGATTTTTTGGTTCCAATTTAATAGCTTCATTTAATAATTTGATAGCCTCATCTAAATTTTTATTCGGCGAGAAGATGTATGCTTCAGCAGTTTTACGCATCACTTCTGTATTTTTATTTGCACCTAAAGTGGCTGCTTTAAAAAACATAGCTTTAGCATCAGCTTCTTTTCCTTTATCCCAAAGCACTTTTCCTAAACCAACATAGTTTAAAGGATTAGTAGCATTAACTTCAGAACCTTTTTGATATTGCGCGTTGGCATTATCTAAATCATCATTCTTAAAAAAGTTCTCACCGTAGTAAAAATAATTTTCGCCTTTACCTGCATCTTTAGCAATTAAAGTAACAAAATCAGAAGCCGCGGCTTCATAACGTTCGTTATCTGTTTTTACAATGATGTCGTTTAAGGTTTGAGCATTTGCAAAAACACTTAGGGCAAGAGTTGCTATTGTTAGTGTAGTTTTCATATTCTTTTATAGAGCTTCAAAATTAATACAATTATTAATAAAGCAAGTTAAGTGCCAATTAATAAAATCCGGAGAATTTTAGCAAATTTTAGGGTTTCAACAGGTCTAAAAATAACCTTCTAACTAGCGCGGAACTAGTATTTTAAGAAATAACGGCATTTAGAAGCTTTTATTGCATTTTAACCTCAATTTTTCGCTCTGTTTGGCGGACAGGAAGTAAACCTTGTTTTAAAAAAGTGGTTTGCCCCTGCGGTCCGGCTAAATAGGCTTCAAAACCTTTTGCTAAGCTAAAATCCTTACTTCGGCGGAACAAATATATGGTTCTTGTAAAAGGATATTCACCCGTTTTAAATGAGCTTTGATTAGGGGAAAAATAAATGGTGTCCGTTCTTCCAACAGCAATAAATTTTAGTTTGCCTTCAAATGCTTTGTAGAGTGAATCATCAACATCGCTTAACAAAGCAAAATCAATAAAACCAATTTGATCGGGTTGTTCTGAAATTTTTTGAAGCAGCTCCAATTCATTATTTGCGGCAAAACATTTAGAGCCAAAATTTTTATTGGGAATTAGGCTATCCAACAAATAATGTGATACAGAAGAGCATTTATTGTCGAGTACGGCAAGCGGTGAGATTATTTTTCCTGATGAGTCTTTTAAAGTTAACCGATCGCTAAGTAATTGTTTTACCTGTTCTACGGTTAATTTCCGGATATTAGTATTTACTGATGTAACAAGTGCCACACCTGATTTTGCCAAAGCAGAATGCATAGGTTGCAAATTTTTTTGTGCAAATGCTTTTGTTTCTTGGGCGTCTAATAATCTGCTAATGATAATCGCTTTACAACTATCGTCCAAGAGCGCCTTAATAATCTCCGATTCGCAAGCGGACTGCAATTCTATATTTGACTCATGATAAATAGATCTAAAACTTAGCGCTTGATTTTTAATGTGTAATTGTAGTCCATGACTATAATAAACTTTTAATTTTCCGGAAGTAGGGGAATTATCTACATAATCATTCTTAAAATAGTTATCGCAAGAAAAAGTAAAAAAACAAAAAGCCATCAGCATTACACCAAAACTTTTCACCTTTGATCTTTCACGTTTCACATTAATCATTCTGATTAGATTTAAATACCTGGTAAATACGAATGCCTCTGAAAACAGCGTAAGCTAAAAACACAACGGTTAAAACAATTCGTTTAGTGCCAAATACAGTGTCAATCATAAAATCGGTAAATGTAAAAGCAAAGGCACCTGCAATTACTATCAGCACCATAAATACACTAAACCAAAGCGTAACCATATTAATTCCGTTTCTCACTATTCTCTCTGTTTTAGAGCTCTAATTTAGTGATTAATGACTTGTATAATTGAATATTTCTCTTAATTTTGTTTAACTAAAAAATTACTACATGAAAAAACTTTTACTTTCTATTTTTACTATTACATCTTTTACCGCGTTTTCACAATGGTCTGTTACAGCTGTTTTCAGCACTGGCGAGGATTGTTTTTATGGACTCGGAAAAGTTTTAGCCAGCGATGCCAGTTCAAATGCACTTGTTGCTTCAAGCGATGAGGGTGCAACTTTCCCTTCATCTAATGTTGGTGTTCCGGGTTCAGGTTTATCTTTTGGTGCTGTTAACGGAGGTACAATTTATGCTTACAGAAATACAGGAATTTATTCTTCAACTACCGGAAATAACTGGACGGCAATGACGACAAGTGCTATGAGCGCTACAACAGAAGTCATAAAAGACATTGCTGTAATTAGTAGTAATTCTGTTTTTGCAGTTACAAACCCAATTAGTGGTAATGGAATAAAGATTTACCAACTAAGTGGTACAACCTGGAATTTTAAAGCAAATATTCCGGTAGGTACAGCGCCGTTAAGTCTTTGTATGGAAAACATGAATGGTGAGTTATGGATTGGAACCACAACTACATTAAATATTAAGTCTACTAACGGCGGTACCTCTTGGGCAGCTGCTAATGGAACTTTATCACCCACAAATTGGTGGGATAAATATGTTTTATGTGAAGGCGCTACCAGTACTACTTTGTTTTTTGGTACTTATGGCGGTCGATTATTTAAATCAACCGATGGAGGTTCTACTTGGCAAACTACTTATAGCATTGCAACAGGAAATACAATATCAATTAGTGATATTTACGTTATTAATAATAATGAAATTTTAATGGGTTGCGATTCGGGCTTTGTATATACTAAAAATGGAGGCTCCACATGGACAAAAAGTAATCTTGGTTTCACATATAGTGGTGGTGTTTTGCAGGATCCTTTAGCAAAAGTAACTGCGAGTGCGAATTATGTTTTCGCTGCAACAAAAAATGGAAAGGTTTACCGTAGATTGAAATCAGAAGTTTTCGCAGGCATCAACGAATTAAACCTTATTACTATTGAAAGTAAAGTATATCCAAATCCTGCAAATGATTTTACTACTGTTGAAGCAAAAGATTTAATGTTTCAAAAAAACTGTGAAGTAAAGATTACTGATGTTTTAGGTCGAGATATTTCTATTACTGAAATGAAAAACGGCAAAGCAGAATTAAATCTTAGTAATTTCTCTAAAGGGCTTTACACCTATAGCGTTTACAATAATAGAACTGTTGTAAGCAAAGGTAAATTAGTGGTTAATTAATCCTGAACATCTATGCCTAGGCGGATACACTCAGTAACCGAATCTATATTTAAAGCCGCTTCATATATGGAGCGGCTTTTTTATTTCACCAAACTTTCCCCTCTCCTCATAGAAGAGGGAGGTATCCGCCGAAGAAGCGGATGGGTGAGGTTAATAGAAAAGAAATTTCATTTCATTTCAATTCACCTCATCCGTCACTTCGTGACACCTTCTCCTATGAGGAGAAGGGAAATTCCGTTCATAAAAAAGCCCCTCGTTTCCGAAGGGCTTTTGTCATTCTGAACTTGTTTCAGAATCTATTTAATAGTAAAGTTAATTGGTAAGTTAAAGAACACCGATACTGAACGACCGTTTTGTTTTCCAGCTTTCCATTTTGGCATTGATTTAACAACACGCATTGCTTCTTTATCGCAATCAGGACAACCAGCAACACCTTTTAAAATAGTTACATCGCTAATAGCACCATCGCCGCTAACAACAAACTTTAAAAAGCATTTACCACTTATTCCGGCTTCACGAGCCATTGCTGGGTATTGAATGTTTTTCTGAATGTACTTCATCATTTCCATTGCTCCACCAGGGAACTCAGGCATTTCTTCAACTACTGTAAAAATTTCAGGAGCTGCAGCTTCACCAGGACCAGTATCTTCAGTTGGTACAACAGGAAGATCTTTTTCACCTTCTTGATCTTTCGTTCCTACATTAGACTCCTTTACATCTTCTTGTAATTTTTGAGGCTCTTCTTCAACAGCATCATCCTTAATTACTGGTGGTGTAAATTTCACCATTTCAACCATTGGCGGCGGTGGTGGTGGTGGTGGTGGTGGTGGTTGCTCTTCTTGAGGAGGAGGAGGAGTTAAATCAATCTGCTCGGTTTTTAAAACTTCCGCTATCTCTTCTGTGTCTGGACGGTCAGCGAATTTTTTCAAACCAAATAACAAGACCGAAAACAGAATCATTCCGCCGATGATCATCATCACTCGTTTGTTGTAGTTGCTTCTTAATTCGAAAGCACCATACGCAGTGTTACGTCCACCGAATACTACTACGTTTCTTTTGTCGTAGGTTTCGCCATTCCATCCGGTCTTCAAGTCAAGCATTAGCATGACTACCGAAACGGCTGCGAAAATCCCTATTAAAATAAAAATCATTTTTACCTCCTATTATTAGTTTGTTCCAACTTTTGCTTTTACTAAATCAAATTCCGGTTTCAAAATATCCACCATAACATATTTACCAACTACGAAATAATTCAACTCATCAATAACATCAATTACATTCTTGTAAGTTGCTTGGTCGTCCGTTTTTATTAAATATGTATAAGAATTCTTATCGGCTTTTGCTTCTCTAACTAAACGCTTATAAGTTGTATCCGCTAACGCATTAGTTTCATATTTTACTTTAAGCGCCTTAATCTTCTCATCCATTTCCTTATTCTTATCAGTTAAGTATTTATGTAAGCTTGACTGATCGAAACTTAATTCAGTTAATTCTGTTGCTGGACCTTTATCATCTGCCACCGGTCTGAACTGACCTTCGTAATAGAAAATACGATCGTTCTTTGACAACAAGAATGTTATACCTTTTTTAATCTCATCCGGTTTTTGATCAGGCGGAGGAGGTGCCGGGAACGTTAGTTCCATTGTTTTTGGTTTGTTGAACGTAGCTGTTAATACGAAGAACGTAAGCAACAGGAACGCTAAGTCAACCATTGGAGTCATATCTATGCGCGTGGATTGTTTCTTGGCGCGTTTCTTGCCGCCTTTATGACCACCACCGCCACTATCTGCTATTTCTGCCATTGTTTAATTTTTATTTAATTGAAACAGTATTCTGCCCCATTAATTAATATTAATTACTACTTCGGTTCAATAAGTGTACCGCCGCCTTCAAGCGAGGTAATTAAATTGAACTGATAAATTTTAAGATCAGTAAATGTTTTGATAACATCCTTCACATAAATGTATTTTGTTTTCGAGGCACACTTAATAGCATAGCGCGGCTTTTCAGCTTTAAAATTTGAGCCTGTAGCTTCTGCTTTTTCTTTTGCTGCCTGGTAAACTCTTACTGCTTCTGTACCACCAATATTAATCCAATCTTTCAATTGGTTATTTGGCGTAATTGTATCTAATGGAACACCTTTTTGCGGTTGAAACTTTAATCGTGCCTGATCACTAGCGTCAATATATTTTGGAAGATCTTTAAGATCCACTCCAAAACTTGATAACCCACTGAATTTTACAATTTGCTCTTCAGTGAAAGAAACCTTATAACGTTTAGCCATTTCCCTCAAAGCATTCATTTTAGCAGTTGAATTACTAATGCCGAAAAAGGCACGTCCTTTTTCGTCAACTGTTACCAAAATATGATTGTCTGGTAAGGCAACCTCTCCAATTGAAGAAGGAGGGTCAACTGTTATTGGCTCAGAGCTGCGAAACGAAGCTGTCAACATAAAGAATGTAACCAGTAGGAAGGCAAGATCCACCATGGGCGTCATGTCCAGTGCAGGTGCTCCTCCTTTTGATGGTTTTTTTGACATTTTCTTTTGTTTTAATATTTAGATGAATAACCTTTTAATTTTCCATAAACCCTTCCATAATTTTTTATAAAAAATTATGGAGATCCTGACTAAGGTCAAGATGACGGGCTTTATTATTTACTGCTTGCCTGGAATTCCTGGATTATTGAGAATCCTGCTTCATCCATAGCATAAGTAATTTGGTCAATTCTATTACTGAAATAGTTATAGAAAATAATCGCAAAAGCTGAAGTTAAGATCCCTACTAAAGTATTTACAAGTGCTTCAGATATACCAGTTGCAAGAGCTCCGGTATCAGGTGCGCCTGCTGCAGATAAGGCGGCAAATGCACGAATCATCCCAACAACCGTTCCGATAAGACCGGCTAAAGTACCAATAGAAGCCATAGTTGAAATAACAACCATGTTCTTAGATAACATTGGTAATTCTAAAGCAGTAGCTTCTTCTAAAGCTTTTTGGATAGCGTGAACTTTTGCTTCTTTATCCATATTCGAATCGTTTTGTACGAAACGGTATTTTTCAATGCCTTCATGAACTACGTTCGCTAATGAACCTTTTTGCTTGTTACAAGCAGCAACAGCTCCGTCGAAATCGTGATTAGAAATTAATGATTTAATGTTAGAAACAAACTTATCAGTATTACCTGTACCCGCAGCTTTCATAATAGTAATGAAACGCTCGATAGCGAAAGTGATAACTGTTAATAGGAAACCGATTAGGATAGGTACGATAAAACCTCCCATATACATGGTACCTAAAATATTAGCTGGATGGCCTTCAGCATTAAAGTTGCCAGGCGCACCTAAAATTGTTTTGTAAATAAACCAGCCAATTCCAATACAGATTACAATGGCTAACGCAGATACCACTAATGGAAATCCTCCTGATGTTTTGTTCTTGCTCATAGATTTTATGTGTTATTAGTTATTATTTTAATTTTAATATGAATGCCAAACTTAGTAAAAAGGTTTTAAATCAAAAAGTTTTTAAAATTAATACTGTATTAACAATTCAAGAACGAATTTAAGGAGGAAATAGTATTGAGTTTCTCCCTCAAATTGCGTTAGTTTAATAAGTGGTTGTAGTTTTACAATAAGTGGTAATTTTGAACTAAATTTATTTCAGATTTTTTGACAGTAAAATGAATATAGAACAACTTAGAAATTACTGCATTAGTAAAAAGGCCGTTGAAGAATGTTTTCCTTTCGACGAAGAAACTTTAGTGTTTAAAGTAATGGGAAAGATGTTTTTGCTGACCGGAATCGATTCAAAACCCGTAGAATTTAATGTAAAATGCAATCCTGAGTTAGCTATTCAACTTCGGGAGAAATACTCCTGCGTTAAACCAGGCTTCCATATGAGTAAAACTCACTGGAATACAGTGACTTGTGATAATTCTGCACCTTCGAAGCTATTGAAGGAATGGATTGACCATAGTTATGAGGAGGTAGTTAAGGGCCTCACTAAAAAACTTAGGCAGGAGCTTGAAAGCCTGTAAATTAATTTGCCGAATACCACTTTTTTAGTAAATTTGCATCCCTTTTTAGAGCAAAGTGGGCAAAAAACAATACATAGTAAAATTTGCCGGTTTGCCTGTTGGTTCTCATGAGTTTGAGTTCGACATAAACGGGACGTTCTTTGAGCAGTTTGATGATTGTGAAATTACAAAAGCCAATTTGCAGGTAGTTGTAGTGTTGTTAAAACAAAACAATTTAATGCAATTGCAGTTTGATATTAACGGAACGGTTAATTTAGATTGCGACCGCTGCCTTATCGCTTATGATTTCCCTATTGAAGCTTCAGAAAATCTTGTTGTGAGATTTGGTAACCCTGAAGAAAGTACGGATGAAATTATGGTGATTAATGAAGGCGAAGGACAAGCTGATGTGTCTCACTATTTATTCGAATATATTACTTTAGCTTTGCCTTATCGCCGAGTGCCTTGTGAAATTGACGAGGATTTTGAATGCGATGAAGACACATTAAAAAAGTTAAACGAAAGCTCAGTTGATGAAGAAAAAGAAACAAATCCTATGTGGGAAAAATTGAATAAATTAAAGATTAATAAAAATTAAATATTAAAAAATAAGAAACCATGCCAAATCCTAAACGAAAACTATCGCGCTCACGCAGAGATTCACGTCGTGCTACCTATAAAGCTCCGCACATGACTATTGCAAAAGATACTACAACCGGCGAAGCCCATTTGATGCACCGTGCTCATTGGTTCGAAGGAAAATTATATTACAAAGGAAAAGTTGTAATGGAAAAAGCAACAGCTTAATAATTTCAATTTAATTTTTTGAAAAGCATCCTAGTACATTGGGATGCTTTTTTTATTTGCGAAAATAAATAGTTATCATTGCCACGTACTTTATGAAGCACTTTTTCAGGCAACTTAGAAATATTGGCGTTACTGATTCTCTTGGTTTTCATGATCAACGTAAGGCAAGAACACTCAACATCTTTAATTTAATTGTTATTTTTTTCCTTGTATTAGGATCTACAAATGCCATATTTTTAAAATCAGATTACCCATTACTTCCCGAGCTTTGTTTTCTTGTAATGGCCTTCGCAAGTCTTTACTTAAACCATCTTCATAAGTACAATTGGTCGGTTTTTGTATTTACTATTTACATTAACATTTCTTTGTTTTTTGTAAACGAATATTATCCGTTTGAAGCGGGGGCTTACCTTTTTTACTTCCCATTAACTGTAACGGTTGTGTTGTTAAATAATCCATCGGTTAAAGACAAGTTTACAATTATTCACTTCGTTATTTCATCGGTATTTTTTATTGTTTCGGTGGTGTTTGATTTCCCTCAAATAAAAAACACAAACATTTCTTCCGAAGTATTGTATGTATTATGGTATTATGATGTTATTTTTTCAATTATCTGTACTGCTGTTTTAACGTTCATGTTAAACCGTTTAATTTATACTCAAAACTCAGAAATATTAAGTCACCTTGAGATTGAGAAAGCGGCTCAGGTAAAATTAAATCAATCGCTAAAAGAAAAGGAAGTTTTATTTGCCGAAGTACATCATCGTGTAAAAAACAACATGGCAATTATCACAGGCTTATTAAATCTGCAGGCTAATTCTACCAATAACACTGAAGCTAAAAATTTAATTAACGAAAGTAAAAACAGAATTCTTAGCATGTCGTTAGTTCACACCATGCTTTACAGTAATACTGATTTAAATAAAATTAAGCTGGATAAATATGCATCTTCGCTTTGTAAAGAATTATTAAATAGTTTAGACTCTACTGGTCGGATAAAATTAATTGAACAGTATAATGATGTTGAGGCGTCGATTAATAAAGCAATTCCAATCGGTTTAATATTAAACGAAGCTGTAACAAATAGTATTAAGCATGCTTTCTCAACCCATCACCCGAATCCTGAAATAACAGTAAACGTTTCAAAACAAGGCAAAGAAGTTAATATTAGTGTTAGGGATAACGGTAAAGGATTTGAAGAAAAAGTTCAATCGGATCAAAAAGAAAAAACACTGGGAATTTCTTTAATTCATTCGTTAACTGAGCAAATTGACGGCAGGGTAGAGTTTTTAAATGAAGGCGGCTCCCAAATAAAAATAAAATTCACTTCTGAAGTAAACCCATAACTCTGCTTTAAGTGTCTGTAAATCAAACTAAACTAAAGGCTTAATTTTTAAACAACGTCTTAATAACTTTACCTCTTTATTGTTGTATTATTACATCTAAATTTGTTTTTTTAGCCTTTCTAAAAGCAGCTGTTTAAAAATGAAAATTGGCTTCGATATAATGGGTGGAGATTTTGCTCCAAAAAATTGTTTAGATGGTGCTATTATGGCATCAAAAGAATTACCTGAAACTGCAATTATTGTTTTAATTGGAGATGAGGTTGCGGCAAAAAAATATTTAACTGAGCAAAAAGCAGATTTAACTCGTTTCGAATTTGTACATACAACCGAAACATTAGAGATGGGCGCTCATCCCACAAAAGCATTAGCCCAAAAACCAAATAGCAGTATTGCCATTGGGTTTAAATTATTAAAAGAAGAAAAGATTCAATCGTTCTCTAGTGCAGGTAACACAGGTGCAATGTTGGTGGGTTCAATGTTTTCTGTAAAAGCAGTTCCGGGCGTTATTCGTCCAAGCATTGCTAATCCATTACCAAAAGAAAATGGTGGATGGGGATTGATTTTAGATGTTGGTACGAATGCAGATTGTAAACCGGATGTGCTTTATCAGTTTGGAATTCTCGGTTCAATTTTCGCAAAAGAAGTTTATAAAATTGAAAATCCAAAAGTAGCTTTATTAAATATTGGTGAAGAACCTGAAAAAGGGAATTTAGTTGCGCAAGCCACTTACAACTTAATGAAAGACTCTAAAGATTTTAATTTTGTTGGTAATGTTGAAGGCCGTGATTTATTTAACGATAAAGCCGATGTAATTGTTTGTGAAGGTTTCACCGGTAACGTTGTTTTGAAAGCAGCCGAAGCCTTTTATACAATCTTGCGAAAAAATAAAATAAAGAACGACTACTTCGATAAATTTAATTATGAAATTTACGGAGGCACTCCAATTCTCGGTATCAATTCAAACGTATTAATTGCACACGGTATTTCAAGTCCTTTAGCGTTTAAAAACATGTTAGTTTTAGCTAAAGAAATTGTTGACGTTAACCTGAGCAATAAAATTAAACAAGCATTTCAGTAATGATAAAAGCAGCTATAACAGCAGTTGGCGGATGTGTACCGGATTACGTTTTAACTAACGAAATTCTTTCTACCATGGTTGAGACCAACGATGAGTGGATTATGTCCCGCACAGGAATTAAAGAACGCCGTATTTTAAAAGGTGAAGGAAAAGGACTTTCGGATATGTGTATTGCTGCCACTGAAGAATTATTAAAAAAACGCGGCATTAAAGCTGATGAATTAGATATGGTAATTGTTGGAACTATCACCGGCGATTATACTTTCCCTTCTACATCCAACGTAATTTGTGATAAAATTGGCGCAAAAAATGCATGGGGGTTTGATTTGTCGGCTGCGTGTTCAGGATTTATTTATGCTTTAGCCACAGGCGCACAGTTTATTGAAACAGGCAGATACAAAAAAATATTGGTAATTGGTGGCGATAAAATGTCGTCAATAATTGATTACACCGATCGCGCTACATGTATTATTTTTGGTGATGGTGCTGGTGCAGTTTTATTAGAACCAACCACAGAAGATTTAGGGGTTAAAGATTTTATTTTGAAAGCCGACGGCGCTGGAAGAAATTATTTATGCATGCACGCCGGTGGTTCTGTTTTACCGCCAAGTCACGAAACAGTTGATGCACGCAAGCATTACGTTTACCAAGAAGGACAGGCTGTTTTCAAATTCGCCGTTAAAGGAATGGCTGATGTAAGTGCCGAAATTCTTGAAAAAAATAAATTAAAATCGGAAGATATTAAATGGTTGGTGCCTCACCAAGCCAATAAACGTATTGTAGATGCTACGGCCGACAGAATGGGTATTGGTCCCGAAAAAGTAATGATGAACATCGAACGTTACGGAAATACTACAGCAGGAACAATTCCTTTATTATTGTGGGATTACGAAAAGCAATTAAAGAAAGGTGATAATTTAATTATCTCAGCTTTTGGCGGTGGCTTTACTTGGGGCTCAGTTTGGTTAAAGTGGGCTTACGACACGAAATAATTTCCAGTTTACTTCTTTATTAAAATATTTCCCTTTTACTCATCGGGAAAATAAAAGTCATAAATCTCTGTGATAACAATCAGTGTTTATAGCCTTTCTAAATAGAGTTTATGACACTATTATGACAAAAAAAGTCAATAATTGGCGATATTTGCATTCAATTGAGCCAGTTCAAAGTCATATCGTTTAATCACCAAAATTTACCTCTCGAAAAGCTGGCTTTATTGCATTTAAACGAAGAGGTTCAAAGTACATTTTTAGGCGCTTTAAAAATTAATTTCGGATTTGAAGAGTTGATGTTGCTAAGCACTTGTAACCGTGTTGAATTTTTTGTTTGTACTGAAGAAGAAGTAAATGCAACCTCAATAAAAAATTATTGTTGTTTATTAATTCGCATTTAGATGAAGCTACCCTTGAATTACTTTCTACAAAAGTTGAAATTTACGAAGGAGAGAAAGCAGTTGCGCACGTATTTGAAGTGGCGTCTTCTTTAAAATCATTAGTAGTAGGAGAGCGCGAAATTATTACACAAGTAAGAAAAGCATACGAATTCTGTAATTTACTTGGTTTAACAGGAGATTTTATCCGTATGGTTGTTAAGCATACTATCGAAACAGCGAAAGATGTTTTTACCAACTCAGAAATTGCAAAGAACCCCGTTTCAGTGGTGTCCTTAGCTTATCGTCAGTTACGTGATTTAGGAATTAAGAACGAAGCCCGTATCCTAATGATTGGTTCAGGAGAAACCAATACAACCATGGCGAATTACTTACAAAAACATAAATACGCCAACTTCACTATTTTTAATCGTACTATCGGTAACGCAGAAAAATTGGCTAATAAATTAGACGCTAAATTTTACGATTTAAAAGAATTAAGTAACTATTCAAAAGGTTTTGATGTACTGATTACTTGCACAGGTTCAACCGAAGCAATTATCAATTCAAAAAATTACGCTCAGCTTTTAGCCGGCGATACAAATAAAAAAGTTATTATTGATTTAGCTTTACCTGCCGATGTAGATAAAGATGTATTAGAAAATAACAGTATTCATTACATCAATATAAGTTCATTAAAAGCACAAGCAGAAAAGAATCTTCAATTGCGTCACGATGAAATTAGTAAGTGTAGCGCAATTATTAATACAAAATTGCAAGAATTTGAAACTTTGTATCACGAACGTAAAGTTGAATTAGCGTTCGGCGAAATCCCAAAACAAGTAAAGGCTATTAAAGATTTAGCATTGAACGAAGTGTTTTTAAAAGAAGTAAATTCTCTCGACGATAAAAGCAAAGAAGTATTAGATAAAGTATTAAGTTACGTTGAGAAAAAATATAATGCCGTTGCTATGAAAACAGCAAAGGATGTTTTGTTGAATAAAGAACAGTAATGAAAGTTGTAATAGGGACGCGGGGAAGTGACTTAGCGCAATGGCAAGCTAACTACACCAAAAGTTTATTGGAGAAAAATGGTTGCGAGGTAGAAATAAAAATTATTTCAACTTCAGGTGACCGTACTCAAGAATGGAATACCTCTTTCGATAAATTAGAAGGAAAAGGTTTCTTTACGAAAGAATTAGAAGAAGAATTACTGGCAGGCACAATAGATTTAGCAGTGCATTCTCATAAAGATTTACCAACAACAAGTCCGGAAGGATTAATTGTTGCAGGCGTTTCTCAACGCGAAGACCCATCAGAACTTTTATTGATTAGAAATGAATCAGTTGATGACACGAAGAAATTTTCTCTGAAAGAAAATGCAATTGTTGGTACTTCATCTGCAAGACGTAAATCGCAATTGTTAGCATTCAGGCCCGATGTTGAACTGAAAGATTTGCGTGGAAATGTTCCTACAAGAATAAAAAAATTAGCAGACAAAGAATACGATGCGATTTTAATTGCAGCAGCAGGCGTTGCTCGCTTAGAGATTGATTTGGATGATTTTCACGCAGAAAGATTGTCTCCTTACGAATTTATTCCCGCACCGGCTCAAGGCGTTTTAGCTTGGCAGATAAAAGAAAATAATTATAAGCTATTAGATTTGTTCGATAAAATAACCGACTTAGATGTTTTAATCAAGACAAATATTGAGCGACGTATTTTAAATTTATTTGATGGCGGATGTTCTTTACCGCTTGGTGTGTATTGCGAAAACGAAATGGACCATGACGACCGTTATAAATTTAAAGTATGGATCAGCATGGCAACTGCGTGGAATGCGCAGCCAAAGCAATTGTTTTTTGAAACTTATAACACTGGCGATTTGCCTGAACGAATAGTTGAGCATATTCAAAACATGAAACCTAAAAAGGTTTTCATAACCCGTAATTTGCGTGAGACGGATTATCTATCGCGCGCTTTAAAAAGTTTGGATTTTGAAATTGACGGAAAAAGTTTAATTGAGTTTAAACAAATTACTATAAAATTCTTACCAAGAACGGATTGGATTTTTTTTAGCAGTAAGCATTCTGTAAAGTATTTTTTTAATCAGAAGCCGGAAATTGGAAATGTAAAAATGGCCTGTGTTGGTAAAGCTACAGCTGATGAATTAAGGGCTTTCGGGCATCGTGCAGAGTTTATTGGACAGAGTACGGATACTAAATTAGTAGGTAAGCAATTTGCTGCAAAAGTGGGTAGCGCAAAAGTTTTATTTCCGGTGGCTCGTGAAAGTATGCAAACTATTCAATGGCAATTTCCAAAAAGAGATAATGCCATCGATTTAGTGGTGTATGCTACATTGAAACATAGTTTAGAAATTCCTTCTGATACTGAAATTATAATTTTCACCAGCCCAAGTAATGTAGAAGCTTATTTCGAGAAGAATAAGCTTGCTCCCAACCAAAAAGCTGTTGCAATGGGTGAGGCAACAAAAAGTGCTTTAATGAAGAAAAAAATAAAGGAGAATGTTATTGTTACTCCGGGGTCATTCGATGATTTAGGCTTGTTTCAATGCGTCCTGCATTTTTAGTATATTTGCGTTCGCAAAATGATAACTCCCGTAGTAAATCCTTTACAAAATCCCAGCATCGAACTATTTGGTTTGCGAATCGATGAGCCTGTTACTACTTTCACTGATATTATTGTGGCTCTAATTGGCATTTGGGGTTATTTTAAAATTGCGAAGGGAAAGAATCATACTCACGTCACTGTTTACGCATGGTTTTTTTTAGGAACAGGAGTTTCAACTATGATTGCTGGTTTATTAGGGCACGCTTTTCTGTATAGATTCGGTTACGAAATTAAAATGGTGGGCTGGGTGTTAGGCATTTTAGGAACTTGTTTCGCGCAGTTTGCAGCAGTTTATCATGCCAAAGAAACAATAGGCGAGAAGGCCTTTAAAACACTTTTAACCATTTGTTATTTGGAAGTAATTGTATCTATGACCATACTAATCCTTAAACCTAGTTTTATTGTAGTTATTTGTCATACTGCTTTCGGATTATTATTAATGGTAACAATTTTAGAATCGATAAATTATTCAAAAACAAAATCGAAGTTAAGTTTAATGATGATTTATGGTGTTGCTCTTGCTGTAGTAGCGATTATTTGTCACACTTGTAAAATTGCTATTTCAAAATGGTTTAATCATTTAGATGTTAGTCATGTATTTCTTGGCTTATCCCTTTACGTGATGATTAAAGGTGTTTTGTACGAACAAAAAAATAATCCAATAAAAGCATGATAACACATCGTCCGCGCCGCAACCGCAAAAATCAGGTGATACGTGATTTGGTTCAGGAAAATTCTGTTTCGGTAAATGATTTATTATATCCATTATTTTTAGTTGATGGAAAAAATAAAAAATCAGAAGTAAGTTCTATGCCCGGTATTCATCGTTTTAGTAGTGATTTGTTGTTGAAGGAAATTGATGCGTGCATGAAGTTAGGATTAAAGACATTTGCTTTGTTTCCAAACATCGCAGATAAACTAAAAGATAAAACAGCAAGCGAGAGCTGGAATAAGAAGGGATTATATTTAAGAACACTTAAAGAAATTAAAAGTAAATTTCCTGAAGCTGTTATCATGACAGATGTGGCGATGGACCCTTATAGTAGTGATGGTCATGACGGAATTGTAAAAAACGGACAAATACTAAACGACGAAACGCTTGAAATTTTAGCGCGCATGACATTAGCTCAAGCTGAATGTGGTGCGGATATAATTGGCCCGAGTGATATGATGGATGGGCGTGTAGGTTTTTTGCGTGATGCTTTAGATCAAAATGATTTCATAAATGTTTCTATAATGAGTTACACGGCGAAATATGCCAGTGCTTTTTATGGTCCGTTTAGAGATGCATTAGATAGTGCACCGAAATTTGGAGACAAAAAAACATATCAAATGAATCCTGCAAACAGTAAAGAAGCTTTATTAGAAGCAGAACTGGATTTTGCTGAGGGCGCAGATTTTTTAATGGTAAAACCGGCTTTATCTTATTTAGATGTGATAAAATCTCTTAACGATAATTTTGCGTTACCAATTGCAGCATATAATGTAAGTGGCGAATACGCAATGGTAAAAGCAGCTGCACAAAAAGGATGGATTGATGGCAAAAAAATTCGTGATGAAGTATTGTTAAGTATTAAACGTGCGGGCGCTTCAGTCATATTAACCTACTTTGCAAAAGAGTGGGCAATGGATAACAAAAAATAATTATGCAAACAGATAAAATATTTTTGATTGGATTTATGGGTTGTGGAAAATCAACTCAAGGAAAAAAATTAGCAAAAGCTTTAGAAAAACCTTTTATTGATTTGGATAATTACATTGAGAAAAAGGAAGATTCTACCATCGAAAATATTTTCGCAACAAAGGGTGAAGAGTATTTCCGAGAAAAAGAAAGTGAATATTTAAAACAAGTAATTGCGCGTTATCCGAAATCAGTGGTTTCATTAGGTGGAGGGGCGGCCTGTTTTAATAATAACATCACTCAGCTTTTAAAGGGAGGTACCGTTATTTATATTGAGATGGAACCTGAGTCTCTGCATTTCCGCTTAACACAGTCAGAAACGCAAAGACCATTACTAAAAGATAAAAGTTTAGAAGAGGGATTAGAATTCATTAAAGATTTACTACGTCGTCGTTTGCCATTTTACACTCAGGCTCACATAACTGTTAATGGCATTAACTTAACTACTGATAAACTAAAAGAAGCGCTATCTTTGTATAGTGCTAAGAGTTAAAAAATATTTTCTTTTTACTATTCTCTTTTTTGAGATTTCTTTTTTTTCATTTTCTCAAATTGTAAGAAACAAACATTTCGGCTTTAATGTAGGTGCGGTGATTGCTGTAGGAAATCGTTTTCACCGAATGGGATTAACTTTACAAGGCTATTATTTTTACAATTTCGTGCAGGTAAACGCTGAAGTGAGAGTCTATCACAATATGAAAAATTTAGGTCCGAAATTTGAATACAACGAAGCGGTGACTTCGGCCGGAGCTGTAATTGCATTTGGCGATAAGCAGAAGTATTTTAATCCGTTTTTAACTTCAGTCTCTAATCAAACAAAGCATAAATATTCTATTGCTTATTCTTATAACGCATATTTCAATAAAATAAAAACTAAGCAAAGCACAGGAACTATCGCGTTACAATTTGGTAATGTAAGTTTGATAAGTGAAAATGATTTGTATGGCCATCCTTTGTTAGATAGATTCCGTACAGGTGCATTTTTAATCCAATATCAGCACAAAAATATTTTTCAAGCAGCAATTAATTGCACCATGTGGACTGGTAAAATGGGAAATTCTATTAGGGATAATAAAGATTTTCCTTATATCGGTTATATGGATACTGTAGGAGGGATGTATACAAATTATTCTCACGGTTTGTTGAGTGGGCAGTTTAAATTAAATATTGGATACGGACAAAACGCACAACTTAATTTTGGTGTTGATGCGGAACAGGTAAGAAATGTAATTCAGAACCGTTTAATTCACGATATGATTTTTCTTCCTCGTAAATGGTATAAGCCAATAAACTGCCACATTCCCATGCTAGACGAAAACGGTAACCAATTTTTATATAAATCAGGACAAAAAATCAAGAAACCCAGCCTCTATTTTAACGCTTTTAGCAACCCTTCCCTGTTTTATTAAAAGCCTCAAAATCAAAGGGTTTTTCGACTACTTTTTATGCTCCTTGAGTAAGACTGAGTTTACAATGAGTTAATCAGAGCTCTTGCTTAGTAGAAAAAGACAATTTTCTCCGAAATTATTATACATTTAGTACTTGACTATGTCAGATAATTTAAACTCACATCCCATGATAAAAAGTGTAAAAATCTTTTTGATTTTTTTGATACTTGGAAGTTCATTAAAATCTTTTTCTCAAATGCCTTCTTGTCCTAATGGCTTGGTGTATATGCACACAAGTCCGATAATGGTTTATAATCCATTGTTACCAATTAGTGCGTCAAACCCTAGTAACACAGGTGTTCCTTTGGGAGGAACCGGATTATCAGTTGGTCCAAATATTTTTGCTGCAACACCGGCTACAACATATTTCACAACTATTGGCGGGTTTTATGCTTATTGGAGTGGTACTGCGTGGATTACTACTACAGTTTCTACAACTAACGCCTCAGCTGTGAATATTGGTTCTGGTCCTGGTTGTTCGTACAACTTAGTTGGTGGAACAGGACAAGTTTATGTTACAAATGGTTCAGGTCCTTCTACACTGCTAACTACAATTGCATCTTTTGGTGGTGGCGGTCCTTATGACCTTGTTGTAGATAATTGCTGTAATTTTTATGTTTTAAAAACGACAACGCCTCAGTCCATGACAATGTATAGTCCTGCCGGAATTGCTCAGTGTACTTATAACATGACGGGTATGGGTAATATTTCTGCAGGTGGTGGATTTGCTATTGTTGGAAATCAAGTTATTGTAAGTAATACTGGTGGTTTGTATGTTGGAAATATGACAGGAACAACTGTTTCTTTCACTAACGTTTCAACCAATAGTTATGGTGCAGGAGATTTCGCAAATTGTCCTCTACCTTGTGGTCCACTAACAGCAACAGCTGTAAATACTGCTTCAAGTTCTCCAATCGGTTGCGGAGGCGGAACAGCAAATGTTATCATAACTTCTACTACAAGTCCGCTTTCTTATACTTGGTCAGGTCCGGGAATTGTAAGTGGAGCAAATACTGCAACTGCTGTTGTAAATCAGTGTGGGGTATATACAGCAACCGTTACTAAAGCAGGTTGTCCACCGGCGACAACAATTGTAACTACTAATGTGCCTTGTGTAACTACATTTACACCAACAATTGCAATTTCAAACCCTCTAACATGTACACAGCCTAGCGCAGTAATTACTGCATCACCTGGCCCTGCCGGACATACTTATACTTGGACTGGCCCGGGAATTGTTGGTAGTACACATATAAATCCAATTACAGCGAATGTTGGTGGTGTTTATACAGCAACTGTTTTAAATACCGTTACAGGTTGTAGAGGAACTGTTTCAATAAATTTACCGGCCAACTTTGCAACACCGCCTCTAACGGTCACCCCAACTCCTACTTCAGTTTGTTTGGGTAGCTCTGTTAACCTTAGTGTTTCGGGCGCCAACACCTATACTTGGACTCCAGGCGCAACATTAAATACAAACACTGGGCCAAATGTAGTATCAACCCCGGTTGCTAATATTACTTATACTGTTAGAGGTACTGTGGGAATATGTACAGTTCAGGCAACAGCTGTAGTAAACATCAATCCCCAACCAACGGGAGTAATTAGTTTTACTAATCCTTCGTGTGGTTTAAATAATGGAATAATTTACATTGCTAATACTAGTGGTCCCGGACAAACAATTACAAGTTATAGTTTGAATAACGGACCGATGCCAACACAAACAGTAACAGCTCTTGGCGCGGGAACATATACCATCACAATGGTAAACAATCTGGGTTGTAGAACTAATTATACAGTAACCTTAACCAACACTCCTCCGATCACAGCCTTAGCTACTACATTTACGAACGCGATTTGTAGTAATAATAATGGGGCTATAGGTATAGGTGTTGTAACAGGAGGTACACCGAGTTATAGTTTTAACGTAAATGGAGGTCCATATAGTACGACAACGAGTTTGACGAACTTGGCGCCAGGTACGTATACGATAGGTGTGATAGATAGTCAAGGATGTACATTTAGCAAAACGGTAACAATAATAAATATACCTGGCCCAACGGCATTGAGTTTCACAACAACACCAAGTTCATGTGTGGGATCAGCAGGTACTGTAACAATAGGAGTAACAGGTGGTACAGCGGCGTATAGTTATTCAATAAATGGTGTAGCCTCGGGTAGTACAGCAGTAGGATTAGCAAGTGGAAGTTATCCTGTAATAGTACGTGATGCCAATGGCTGTTTAATCAATTCAAGTTTTGTAATTGGAACAGTAACTGGCCCTGCGGCAGCGACTGTGGCAGTGACAAATGCAATTTGTGGTAATCCAAATGGTAGTGCAACAGTAACGGCAGTAGCAGGTGGTACAGGTCCATATCAGTATTCATGGAATGGTGGTCCGTTTGTAACCACAAATAATATTACAGGTTTAGCAGCCGGTAACTATACTGTTATTGTAAGAGATGCCAATACTTGTACATTAAGTATCGCTTATGTAGTAACTAATGCAGGAAGTCCTGTAGCGGTTATAGCTGCAAGTAATAGTGTAACATGTAATGGTAGCGCTACAGGAAGTTTCACGGTAAACACAACAGGCGGAACCCCGGGCTATAACTATACTTTAACACCAACAGGAATCACCAATGGTATAGGTATCTTTACTGGTTTAACAGCTCAGTCTTATACTGTAACGGTACGGGACGCAGCAGGATGTTTAACCACAGTAGTAGTTAATATTCCACAGGCACCAGCCTTAACTTTAAATTTAACACCGGCAGCAGTTAGCTGTAATGCAGGTACTAACGGTCAGATAACCGCGGTAGGTGGCGGTGGAACATCACCTTATCAGTATTCATTAAACGGTGGTCCGTTTGGTGGTAGTGGTAGCTTTACAAATTTAGCAGCGGGTGTGTATAGTGTAACAGTAATGGACAACAACGGTTGTACACGTACAAGCACAACAACTATTACTCAGCCAACGCCATTAGCTATAACATTTACAACAGCGCCAACTACTTGTGTTGGATCAGTAGGAGCAGCAACACTGAGCGTAACTGGTGGAACGCCGGTATATTCATATTCAGTAAATAGTGTATCTACTCCAAGCTTAGCTACAGGTTTAGCGGCTGGTAGTTATATTGCTACAGTGATGGATAATAACGGTTGTATTATTACCGGTAACTTTAACATCACGATGGTAGCAGGACCATCCTCAGCTGTAGTGAATACAGGCAATGCTACTTGCGGTAACGCTAATGGTAGTGCTACGGTAAGTTCAGTAGTAGGCGGGGTAGCACCATATCAATATTCATTCAATGGAGGTCCGTTTAGTTTATCTAACAATACTTCAGGATTAGCAGCAGGAACACATACAGTTGTAGTAAGGGATAATAACAATTGTACTTACACATTAAGTTTTAATATTAATAATACAGGAAGTCCTGTTTCTACAATATCAGCCTCAGTTAACATTAGTTGTTTTGGTGGTAATAACGGAAGTTTCAGTGTAAACACAACGGGCGGATCACCTGGATATAGCTATACATTAAATCCGGTAGGAAGCACAAACACAACAGGAAACTTCACAGGATTAACAGCACAGAGTTATAATGTGATAGTAAGAGATGCAGTAGGTTGTGTAACAACAGTTACGATTGTATTAACTCAGCCTTCTCAGTTAACCTTAACCTTAACGCCTACACCTGTAAGTTGTAACGCAGGAACTAACGGTTCCATTACAGCGGCAGCAGGAGGTGGTAGCCCTGGATATGTTTACTCACTTAACGGCGGTCCGTTTGGTGGTAGTGGTAATTTTACTGGATTAACAGCAGGTACTTATACAGTAACTGTAAGAGATAACAATAACTGTTTATTTAACACAACAGCTATTATCACACAACCAACGCTTTTAAACATTGCAACGGTAGTGGCACCTAATTCATGTGCCGGTTCAGTAGGTAGTGTAACCATAACAGGAAGTGGTGGAACCCCGGTGTATACTTATTCAGTAGATGGAGTTGGATCAGCTAACATTGCAAGTCCGTTAACAAGTGGAACGCATACTGCATTAGTGATGGATAACAATGGTTGTATCCAAACAAGCACATTCAACATTGGAAACATTACAGGACCTGTAACAGCAACCATTAACAGCACAAATGCCAATTGTGGTAATGCAAATGGTAGTGCAACTTTAACAGGCGTAACAGGTGGCTTAGCGCCTTATCAATATTCATGGAATGGAAGTCCGTTCTCAACTAATGCCTTTACTTCAGGTTTATTGGCAGGAACGCATACGGTAACGATTATCGATGCCAACACGTGTACATTAACTGTGACTTATAACGTAGGAAATACAGGTAGTCCTGTATCGAGTGTAGGAGCCATCAACAATGTAAGTTGTTTTGGTGGTGCGAACGGAAGTTTCACAATAAATACTGCAGGAGGAACACCGGGTTATAGTTATACTTTAATACCTACAAATGCCACAAGTGGTAGTGGTGTTTTTGCAGGTTTAGTAGCAGGTGCTTATTCGGCTTTAGTAAAAGATGCGGCAGGTTGTATGACAACAGTAACAGTTACTATTGCTCAACCAACAGCCTTAACATTAAGTTTAAGTTCATTGCCGGCCACTTGTAACGGAAGTACTAACGGTACGATAACAGCGGCAGGTTCAGGTGGAACAGGTCCTTATTTATATAGTTTAAATGGCGGTCCTTTGCAAGCCTCAGGTAATTTCACCGGAGTTGGAGCAGCGATATACAATGTTACTTTACAGGACAACAATGGTTGTACATTAACGCAATCTGTTCAGGTAACTCAGCCTTCAGTTATAACCTTAAGCTTTAGTAGTTCAAATGCAAATTGTACAGCGGCCAATGGTACAGCCTCTGTAACAGCAAGTGGCGGTACACCGTTTTATAATTACAACTGGACTGGTGGTGGCGGTACTTCTGCACAAACAAACCCATTAGCTAATGGTGTTTATAGTGTAACGGTAACGGATGCTAATGGATGTACCCGTACGGGAAGTGTAGTGATTAATTCTACACCGGGTGGAACAGCAGTTATATCAGCGAGTGTAAACGTAAGTTGTAGTGGTGGTAATAATGGAAGTATGACAGCAGGCTTTATTGGGGCGATGAATGCTCCGATAAGTTATAGCTGGAGTAATGGACAAACCACACAAACAGCTATTAACCTTACAATAGGAACCTATAGTGTTACATTAACTGATGCATTTGGTTGTACATCAACAGTGGCGGGCAGTATTTCAGAGCCGGGTCCACTGGATGTAATGACTACACAAACCAATGTAACTTGTTTTGGTGGTAATAATGGTGGTGCTACAGCGGTGTATAACGGTGGGGGAACACCTCCATTAACTTATTTATGGGCACCGGGCGGAGCTACAACAGCAATAGCGCCAAATTTACCGGCGGGTGTATACATAGTAACCACAACCGATAGCAAAGGATGTTTTGTAACCAACACGGTAACCATAACCCAGCCTACATCGGTAACAGTTACATCAACAGTAACAACAGCAAATTGTAATCAATCAAATGGTAGTGCAACAATAACAGCAACTGGCGGAACTCCTGGATATACTTATACTTGGAGTACAACCCAAACCGGCCCTGTATTATCAGGAGCTGCAGCAGGAACCTATACTGTAAATGTTCAGGATGCAAACGGTTGTATTTTCACCAGTGCAGCCACTATACCAAATGCAGCGGGTCCGAGTATGGCTATTACAGGCTTTACCAACGTGAGTTGTTTTGGAGGTAATAACGGTGTAGCAACAACGAGCGTAAGTGGTGGAACAGCACCATATATTTATTTATGGAGTAACGGACAAAATACAGGAACAGGAACGAATTTTCCGGCCGGTGTACATACAGCAACAGTAACGGATCAGAATGGATGTAGTGCATCAGTAAGTGTAACTATAACCCAGCCGCCGGTATTAACTTTAAGTGTATCGGGTACTAATCCATTATGTTTTAATGCCACTAACGGAACAGCGAATGCAGGTGTGTTAGGCGGTACACCGGGTTATACTTATAACTGGGTACCATCAGGTTCAAATGCGCAATCACCTGTAGGACTTGGTCCGGGCAATCATTTAGTAACGGTAACAGATGCGAATGGTTGTGTTGTAAATGGATCCGTTGTTTTAGGAAATCCTGCACAAATGAGCGCTGCTATAACAAGTACAAACGTAAGTTGTTTTGGAACTTGTAACGGTATGGCAAACGGAAGTGCTGTGAATACAGTAGGTGCTGTGGTTTACTTCTGGACAGGTGGTCCGGGACCATTGACGACGCAAAGCATTACAGGTCTTTGTCCTGGTAATTATACATTATTAGCAACCGATCAAAACAGTTGTACGGCACAAGCCTTAGTTACAATAACAGAGCCGCCATTACTAACGGCCAGCATCACTGCCTCAGGCAATGCAAGTTGCGCGGGTTATACTAACGGTTTTGCAACAGTAGCTCCTGCGGGCGGTACACCGGGGTATACATACTCTTGGTCACCAAGTGGTGGTACAGGCTCAACGGAAAATAATTTAGCAGCCGGAAACTATATTGCCACTATAACAGATGCTAAAGGTTGTACAGCAACAGCTAACGTAACTATTACTCAACCAACACCACTCTTAGCTACCATATCGAGTACTAACGTAACGTGTTTTGGTTTAAATAACGGTATCAGTAATGTTGCTTATAGTGGTGGAACGGGTCCATATAACTTCTTATGGTTCCCAACTTTAAACAATACCTCTAATGTAAATACATTACCTCCGGGTACTCATACTATACAGGTGACTGACAACTTAGGTTGTATAACTACACTAACAACAGTCATCACTCAGCCTTCTGCTTTAACAGCAGCCATTACTTCCACTAACTCAAATTGTAATCAGGCCAACGGTACAGCTTGTGTATTAGCAGGTGGTGGAGCAGGTGGATATGTTTATCAATGGACAAGTAATCCATTATTTACAAACTCTTGTATTAATAACGTTACGGCCGGAGCTTATACCGTAACAGTAACGGATGTGAATGGATGTACAGTAAATGCAATTGCAAACATTAATGATATATCAGGACCAAGTTTAGCGATTACAGCTACCACAGCGGTAAGTTGTTTTGGTGGAAATAACGGTTCAGCGATAACAACAATATCGGGAGGAACTGGAACGATAAGTGTGTTATGGTCATACTTAGCACAAACCACACAAAACGTAAATAATTTACCGGCAGGTTTACATTCTATTACGATAACAGATGCAGCTGGTTGTATTACCAGTGCCTCGGTTCAAATCACTCAACCAACACAGTTAATGAGTGCTATTACAAATGTAACGTTGGTAACGTGTAGCGGAGCTAGCAATGGTTCAGCAACTATGCTTGTGAATGGTGGCACACCTGGTTATAATTATAACTGGACACCAAGCGCGCAGAGTTCTTCCATTGCAGTTAGTTTATCACCGGGTACTTATACTTGTTTTGTAACCGATGCTAATGGTTGTCCAACGAGTCAACAGGTAACCATTACACAACCAAATCCGTTAACGATAAGCAGCTTTAGTGTAACTCATTTAACTTGTAACGGTAACAACACCGGACAAATCAACACAACTATAACAGGCGGTAGCCCTGCCTACACTTTGGTGTGGACACCTGCGCAACCTGCCAATGCAGTGATTACGAATTTAGCAGCCGGTACTTATTCATTACTGGTAACAGACACTAAGTCTTGTACAACAAGTGGTGTGTATGTGGTAACAGAGCCAAGTGCTTTGGTTGCATCAGCAAGCGCCACGCCTGCAACTTGTGGTAATGCTAACGGAAGTGCAACGGTGAATGTGAGTGGAGGAACACCAGGTTATACTTATAACTGGAACACCCCTGCAATACAAGTTACACCGGTAGCAACAGGTCTTTCTTCAAATACCTGGAGTTGTACCATAGTAGATAGTAAAGGTTGTATCATCACTCAATCGGTGAATGTACCAAATGCACCCGGACCTGTACTTGCATCGATGAGTTTTACAGCGCCATTATGTTTTGGTCAGCAAAATGGTTCAATGGCCATTAACGTTACTTCAGGTACCTTGCCATTTGCTTATATCTGGAATAACCCGAGCGCATCTACTACACAAAATGTAAATGGTGTTGGTGCTGGTGTTTACTCAGCAACAGTAACAGATGCCTACGGGTGTACAACCAATGGTGTGGTTAATGTAATTCAGCCAAACATGTTAGTATTAAATGTGAGTACTAATCCAACAATTTGTTATGGCGAATTAACTCAGATTTACGCTGCAGGGGCAGGTGGAACTCCGGCTTATACTTATTCATGGAATCCATCAACACTTGTTGGTGGTGGCCCTCACACTGAAACACCAACTGTAACAACTCAGTATGTGGTATCGATGGTTGATGCTAATGGTTGTACTGTAAATCCAAAAACAATTACTATTAATGTTCGCCCGCAATTATTAGCAACAGGTGGAGTAACAACAGTGTGTCACGGTAGTCAGGCGTTCTTAAATCCTACTATCACAAGTATTGGTAATGGTGGTCCATATACATATGCATGGACAGGTGGTTCAACAGCATCCAACATCACTGTTACCGGAAATTATCCAACTACACCAAACATCTACACTGTAAATATTAACGATGGTTGTACAAACCCCGGCGCTACGGCAGTGTTTACAGTAAATGTAAATCCACTTCCTTCAGGTTCATTTACTGCCGACATCCTTAAAGGCTGTGCGCCGCTTACTGTAAACTTTAATGCAACTTCAAACGGAAGTAATGATACTTATGTTTGGGCGTTAGGTGGAGGAAATGGCGGAGGATCAACTGCGGGTGGCCAAACGGTTAATAATTGGATATACCCGAACGCAGGTTTTTATAGTATAAGCTTATCAATCTTTAATCAATTCGGCTGTAAGCGTGATACAGTGGCAACTAATTATATAGAAGTTTATCCGGTACCTATTGCGGAATTCACAGCAAATCCTTGGGAGTCTACAATACTAGACCCTAATATATCATTCACGAACTTATCAGTTGGAGCCAATAGTTACTATTGGGATTTTGGGGATATTGCTAGTTCTACGAATAACTCAACCGTTGTAAATCCTTCACACTTTTATGAAAACGGTGGTAGTTATAGTGTATGGTTAGTGGCCTTTAATGATAAAGGTTGTAGAGATACTGTAATGCATAAGATTGAGATTTTACCGGAGTATGCATTATACATCCCGAATACATTTACACCGGATGGTAACAACGTGAATGATATCTTCCAACCAAAAGGTGTGGGCATCGATGAGAGTTCTTACAAGATGTACATTTTCGATCGTTGGGGTGAAATTGTTTTCACCAGCGATGAGTTCCAAAAAGGTTGGGATGGTTCTGTAAAAGGAAGCGCTGCTAAAGTAGCAGAGCAAGGTGTGTATGTTTACAAAATATTAGTGAAAGATATGCAAGGTAACGTGCACCAATACATCGGCCATGTGAATTGTTTACCTCGCCAATCGAAAGTAGATTAAGAATAATAAAATAAATTAAAGAGCCCTGCAGAAATGTGGGGCTTTTTTATTTGGCTTCAGCGCAACGTTCGCCATCAATGGCGGCACTAATAATTCCACCTGCAAAACCAGCACCTTCTCCGCAAGGAAATAAATTTTTTAGTTCGGGATGTTGTAATGATTCTTTATCACGGGGAATACGAACGGGTGTTGATGTTCTTGATTCTACACCAACAATTAAAGCTTCGTTCGTTAAATAACCACGCATCTTAGTTCCGAAAGCTTTAAAACCTTGTTGTAATGAATTGCCGATTAGTTTTCCCAAAACTTCATTCATCATTACCGATTTAATTCCCGGTTGATAAGAACAATCGGGTAGCGATGAACTTAATCTATTATTGACAAAATCTTGTAAACGTTGTGCAGGAGCAGTTTGCATTTTTCCGCCGTGTATCCAAGCGTTGTGTTCTAATTGTTTTTGAAATTCTAATCCTGCTAAAGCGCCAAAATTTTTATACGGTTCAAAATCTTTTAAATCAAATCCAACTACAATACCGCTATTTGCATAAGGGTTGTTGCGTTTGCTTGGCGACCAACCATTAGTTACTACTTCTTCCTGTGAGGTTGCACACGGTGCAATAATACCACCGGGACACATACAAAATGAATACACGCCACGTCCCTCAACTTGTTGTACTAAACTATAACTAGAAGCAGGAAGGTATGTTCGTTTTTCGTTGACTTCCGTTAAAGAACCGCAATGATATTGTATGCGGTCAATTAATTCTTGAGGATGTTCGGCACGCACGCCCATAGCGAAGGGTTTCGCCTCGATTAAAATATTTTTCTTATTTAGTAATTCGTAAATATCCCGGGCGCTGTGACCGGTTGCTAAAATTAATTTTTGTACTGGAAATGTTTTTCCAGAATTTGTATTTAGATCTAAAACTGTAATTTCTTTTATTGAACTTTTATCATGAATGATATCAATTAATTTGTGCTCGAAATAAATTTCACCACCAAAGTTTAAAATGGTCTCTCTTATTTTAGCAATAATTTGAGGTAGTTTGTTGGTGCCGATATGTGGATGAGCATCAATCAAAATTTCTTCGAGGCACCGTGATAAACTAAGGTCTTCAATATTTTATCTACATCTCCCCGTTTTGTAGAGCGTGTATATAATTTTCCATCACTATAAGTTCCCGCCCCACCTTCACCAAAACAATAGTTACTTTCAGGATTTACAATATGTTCTTTATTTATGGCAGCTAAATCACGCCGGCGACTTTGTACATCTTTCCCGCGCTCAATAATAATTGGCTTTATTCCTAGTTCTAAACAACGCAAGGCGGCAAACAAACCGGCAGGACCGGCGCCAATAATTGTTGTGGTTGGAGATTTTGAATTTACTTGTAAGTAATTTGGGATGTAATTAAATTCAGGAATACTTTCGTTAACGTAAACATCAACAGTCAAATTTAATTTTTATACTTCTTCCCGGGCGTCAATGCTGCGCTTCATAGGCTGTATAGAAAAATGTTCTGATGGTTTTAAAGAAAGCTGTAAGGCTAATTCTTCTTTAAGAAGTTGTTCGTTGTAAGCTACCTGAGGCGGTAACTGAAGTTGTATCGTTTTTTTCATTTTATTAGGGAAGGTTTTTAGCCTTCAATTAATTTCTGTAAAGATAAGCTAATTATTCTTTACTTTTTTTGTATTCTCCATCAAAGAGAATAGTCCAAGTTTTGCCACCGTCTTTACTTAAATTCCAAGTTTGTCTCACGTTACCATTTTCAAGTTTTTGCCAGGTAATTTGATTGATACCTTGTTTTGGATCACCGGAAATTTCATCACTTAAGATCATTTTGCCGGTAACAAAGCCGCCGGTTAAAAATAAAGTTAATCCTGTATTGTCAATCCAGTATTGTTCCCAGCGTTGTTTGGCAGGATTGTATTTGTTTAAACTTTTCCCTTGGTATTTTCCTTCGCCAACCGAATAGTTTTCTAAAATACCATAACCATCGTTAATGTATTGTATGTGACTTTTACCAGTAATGGTTTCTGTTCCGAATTTATATACATCCCATTTCCCAATCCAAAAATCAAATTGCTGATATTCTTTTGCAGGAGTAGGAATAGTTTGTTGTGCCATAAATAACTGTGAGGAAATGAATAATAAGAATGTAAATATTTTTTTCATTTAAAATTATTAACCTTCAAAAGTAATAGAGAAAACTACCATTCGGGAATTTACTTTATCTACACTCTTTGCGAAAATATTCGGGTCTTTATAAATTAAATTCTTTGTTCCCTGAATTAGCTTTATTTCTAAACCCAATTTAAAATATTTTAAATAGAAGTCAGTTCCTGCGCCGGCAGAATAAAAATAATCATCGCGTTTAATTCTAACAGCATCATCTAAACGGTTGGTACCACTGCCAACATTAGCCGCTCTTTTATTTGAAGCTAAGTCTAAAGTATAACCACCTCCGCCAATTACGTAAGCACTAAAATTTCCAAGTCTTTTCGATTGTAATTTCGCTTCGAGTGGAAATATTAAAAAAGTAGATTCAACGCTTTTAGTAAAAACTTTAGAACTATCGTGATTATCGTTCTCCATTGTAAAATCTAACGAACGGGAGGCAAAACTAATATTGGGCGTGAAGCGAACGCGTAAATAATCGTGTAGTCTTGCATCACAAATAATTCCTAAAGCAAAACCGGGATCACCTTTTGTGTACACACTTCTCATCTTGTATTTCACATCATCAATAACAGTGTCGGGAAATGCTGCGTTGTTTACAGTATGAATTCTGAAATCGGTGTGATTTACTGCAATAGCAAAACCAAAATGTAATTTGTTTTTGTAGAAGTTAGGAAGGTTAGTACCCAGCCCGTCGCTTTGTTGACTATAGCTGTTTAAAACGCAAACAACAAGCAGGAATATGAATTTTAAATTCTTCAAACTATGTATATAACGTTTTTTTTGGCGTTTTATTACGTTAGTCGTTTAGCTTTAAAACAGCCATAAATGCGCTTTGAGGAATCTCTACATTACCAACCTGCTTCATTTTTTTCTTACCCTCTTTTTGTTTCTCTAACAATTTACGTTTACGACTAATATCACCACCATAACATTTTGCAGTTACATCTTTACGGATAGCACGAATAGTTTCACGTGAAATAATTTTAGCACCGATTGCAGCTTGAATAGGAATTTCAAATTGCTGTCTCGGAATTAATTCTTTTAATTTTTCGCAAATCTTTTTTCCAAATTCGTAAGCGTTACTTCTGTGAATTAAAGCTGATAATGCATCCACAGGATCGCCGTTTAATAAAATATCTAATTTCACTAAATCAGATTGTTTCATGCCTATTGGATGATAATCGAACGAAGCATAACCTTTCGAAATAGATTTTAATCTATCGAAGAAATCAAATACAACTTCACCTAATGGCATTTCAAAAACTAACTCAACTCTATCAGCAGTTAAATAATTTTGATTTACAATTTGTCCGCGTTTCTCAATACACAAACTCATTACCGGGCCAATAAATTCAGATTTAGTAATGATGTTTGCTTTGATATAAGGTTCTTCAATATAATCTATTACACTTGGGTCAGGAAGATCGGTTGGATTGTTTACTGTAATAACTTCTCCGTTTGTTTTGTAGGCAATGTAACTTACGTTGGGCACAGTTGTAATTACAGTCATGTTGAACTCACGTTCCAAACGTTCCTGGATAATCTCCATGTGCAACATACCTAAAAATCCGCAACGGAAACCAAATCCTAAGGCTGCGGAACTTTCCGGTTCCCAAGTAAGTGATGCATCATTCAATTGTAATTTTTCCATCGAATAACGTAACTCTTCAAAATCATCAGTATCTACAGGATAAATCCCTGCAAATACCATTGGCTTCACATCTTCAAAACCTTTAATAATTTCTTGAGTTGGATTAGCAACTGTTGTAATTGTATCACCAACTTTTACTTCGCGCGCTTCTTTAATTCCGGAAATAATATAACCTACGTCGCCTGTTTTTACAACATCACGTGGTTCTTGCTTTAAACGTAATACACCAATTTCATCAGCGTTGTATTCCATTCCTGTATTCACAAATTTTACTTTTTCACCTTTTTTCAATTGACCATTGTAAATACGGAAATATGCAATAATACCTCTGAAAGAATTAAATACAGAGTCAAAAATCAAAGCTTGTAAAGGCGCACTCTCATCTCCTTTTGGAGCAGGAATTCGTTTTACAATAGCTTCTAACATTTCGTGAACACCTTGTCCGGTTTTACCTGATGCAGCCATAATTTCATCACGATCGCAGCCTAATAAATCTACAATCTGATCTTTTACTAATTCAGGTTCTGCGCTCGGTAAATCAATCTTATTTAAAATAGGAATGATAGTTAAGTTATGTTCTAAGGCTAAATATAAATTCGAAATGGTTTGTGCTTGTATTCCTTGTGCCGCATCAACAATTAATAGTGCTCCTTCGCAAGCTGCAATAGAACGCGATACTTCGTAACTAAAATCAACGTGACCGGGAGTATCAATTAAATTGAGAGAATATTTTTCGCCATTTAATTCATAATCCATTTTAATGGCATGACTTTTAATCGTAATCCCACGCTCTTTCTCTAAGTCCATATCATCCAAAACCTGCGCCTGCATATCGCGTTTGTTAATGGTATTGGTATACTCCAACAAACGGTCGGCAAGGGTGCTTTTTCCGTGGTCAATGTGGGCAATAATACAAAAGTTCCGTATGTTCTTCATAATCTGCTAATCCTCAAAAAAATAAGAGAGCAAATATAAGAGAATAAGAGCGGAATATCCCGAAAATTTTGCAAATTTGTACCCTTAAAAATGGTTTATGAGCAGAGTTAAAATTAAAGCGGTTTTGGGCTTAAAGCCTGAAAGTCAGGAAATCACTGTTAAAGGGTGGGTGCGTACCTTCCGTAACAATCAATTTATTGCTTTAAATGATGGGTCTACCAATAACAATTTACAGGTAGTGGTTGAGCTTGGTTTATTGGACGAAGCCACTCTCAAACGTATTACTACAGGAGCTGCTATCTCTGCTAAAGGAACATTAATTGCTTCTCTTGGCAAAGGACAAAGCGTAGAATTAGTAGCAAAGACTATTGAGATTTTAGGAGATAGTGATGCAGAGAAATATCCTCTTCAACCAAAGAAACACAGCTTAGAATTTTTACGCGAGATTGCACATTTACGTTTTCGTACCAATACGTTTGGTGCTGTATTCAGAATTCGTCATTCGTTGGCATACGCTGTACATAAATTTTTTAAACGATAAAGGATTTGTGTATTTACATACGCCAATCATTACCGCGAGTGATGCAGAAGGCGCAGGAGAAACTTTTGCCGTTACAAATTTCGATTTAAATAATATTCCGAAAAACGATAAAGGTGAAGTAGATTTTAAACAAGATTTTTTTGGGAAGCATACTAACTTAACGGTATCCGGACAATTGGAAGGAGAGTTAGCAGCAATGGCCTTTGGTGATATTTATACTTTTGGTCCAACTTTCAGAGCGGAAAATTCAAATACAACCCGTCACTTAGCAGAATTCTGGATGATAGAACCGGAGATGGCGTTTTATGATTTGAATGATAACATGGATTTAGCAGAGGAGTTATTGCATTATGTAATTAACTACGCGCTTGAAAATAACAAAGAAGATATTGAATTTCTAACGCAACGTTTATCAGAAGAAGAAAAACAAAAACCACAAAACGAAAGAAGCGAAATGACTTTGCTTGAGAAGTTACAGTTTTGCGTGACCAATAAATTTGAGCGGATTACTTATACTGAAGCGATTGCTATTTTAAAAGATAGTAATCACAATAAGAAAAAGAAATTCCAGTATTTAGTAAACGATTGGGGTGTTGATTTACAAAGTGAGCACGAGCGTTATTTAGTGGAGAAACATTTTAATAAACCGGTTATCTTGACCGACTATCCAAAAACATTAAAGCCTTTTACATGCGTCAGAATGATGATGGAAAAACAGTAAGAGCAATGGATATTTTATTCCCTGGTATTGGAGAAATTGTTGGTGGTTCTCAGCGTGAAGAACGTTTAGAAAAGTTAGAAACGCGCATGAAGGAAATGAATATTCCTGTTGAAGAACTGAATTGGTATTTAGATACCCGTCGTTTTGGTGCTTGCGAACATGCCGGTTTTGGTTTAGGTTTCGAACGTTTGGTTTTGTTTGTAACCGGTATGACAAACATCCGCGATGTAATTCCATTCCCAAGAACACCGAATAACTGCGAATTTTAGTTTTAAAAAATCTCTTCATGAAAGGATTGTTAAATGTTTTACAAACAAAAACAGGAATAACTATTCTTTTCATAGCCATAATTCTTTTTTTCGCCATCTTTTCTGCCGTACGTATTAATTGCATTGAAAAATCATTTGATGAAATGGCGCTTGATTTTCACAACGATTGGGATTATTACGCTAAGCATGCAAAAGATATAAATGAGAATGGTGTTTTAATACCATCGGTAAAATCTAATTATGTTATACCGGCTGGATTTTTCTATAACTATTTTTTGGCGACTTGTATTTTTGTTTTCGGAACAAATGTTGGCGCTATTTATTTTCTACAAAGTTTATTGCTGGCACTGGCTATTATTTTAGTTTATTATTTTTTCGAAGACGAATTACAGCCAAACGAAAAACCATTTTTTATTTTAGGACTTTTTGTTTTTGCTTGTTTGGATGTATATAAATATTATACCTTTTTGTTATTGAGCGAGAACTTAGCAATAGTAACAATTCCTGCATTTCTACTTTGTTTTAAGAGGGGAATTCAACAACAAAAGACTTTATATTTTTTATTAGCAGGATTGTTGTTGGGAGTTTCAACTTTAACGCGCCCCACTTTAATTCCATTTTGTATTTTCTTTGTTATTAGTTTGCCATTTGTTTTAAAATCAAAACAAATTAAAGTGAGTAATGTGTTTTGGTTTCTAATTTTAGCTGCGGGTATAATTTTGTTGTTACCAATAAGAAATTATTTAGTGACAGGAAGTATTGCCTTACTTCCGGTGAATGGAAGTTTCTCAGAATATATGAATATTGCGAATCCCCTTTCGTTTGCAGATGCACCAATAGCATTTTTAGGCTATTACTTCAAAAAAATTCTTTTCTCTTTAGGCTTTTTGCCCATATTGGAGCCTTTATTTCAGTACCGTCCGCATTGGATGTTAATGTGGTTGGGCTATATTCTTTATTTAATTTATTTCTTTAAGCGAAAATCAGAATTCAAACTTTGGAATTTTTATACTCACATTATGATTTTAATTTTTTATAGTGTTGTAATTTTAGTAGCGCCAATTCAGTCATACGGATTCAGAATGATTGTACCCGTTCTGTTTGTGGTGTATGGTTTCGCCTTTATTGGCTTGTCAAGAAGAATTAATGCATACCGTCAAAAAGTTTCTTAATTTTAAAGAGTGCAAGAAAATTTCCCTGAACATATTCAAACATTATTAAAAACTTTATCGGATGGTCCGGGTGTGTACCAATATTTCGATAAGGAAAATAATTTATTATACGTTGGGAAAGCGAAGAATTTAAAAAAACGCGTTACTTCTTATTTTACTAAAGAACACGATAACGCCCGTCTACGATTACTCGTAAAAAAGATTAACGACATCAAAACCGTAAAAGTAAACACGGAGTTAGATGCGTTGTTGCTTGAAAATAATTTAATCAAGAGTTTAAAACCGAAGTACAACGTTAATCTTCGTGATGATAAAACTTATCCCTGGATTATTATCAAGAATGAACGCTTTCCAAGATTATTTTATACACGTAAACAAGTTAAAGATGGTTCTGAATATTTCGGACCTTACCCTTCTGTTTTAGTAATGCATGCCTTGTTAGATTTAATTCGTCAGCTTTATAAATTAAGAACTTGCAGTTACGATTTATCAGAATCTAATATCGAAAAGAAAAAATTCCGCGCGTGTTTAGAATTTCATATTGGCAGATGTAAAGCCCCGTGTGAAGGAAAACAAAGTTTTGAGGAGTATGATGAAGACATGAAACAAATCCGCAAAATCATTAAAGGCGAATTTGCTTTTGCTTTAAAAGATATCAAAAAAGAAATGCAACAACTCGCTTCTAATTTGGAGTTTGAAAAAGCGGAGGAGTTAAAAAACAAAATCGAACTATTAGAAAAATATCAGAGTAAATCAACAATAGTTCATCCAAGTATTACCGATACGGATGTGTTTGCTGCAATTCATGAAGAAAATGTTTCTTATGTAAGTTATTTTAAAATTTATAACGGAGCCATCGTTCAAGCACAAGTTTTAGAATTGAAAAAACAATTGGATGAAAGTCCGGAAGAAATGTTGGTCTTTGCTATGAACGAAATCCGTCAGCGCTATAATTCTCAAAGTAAAGAGATTATTGTTGAAGAAGAACCTGAATTTAAATTTCCTGATACAAAATATTACATCCCAAAAATTGGCGACAAAAAACATTTACTGGATTTATGTTTACGTAATGCAAAAGCCCATAAATTTGAGAGGGAAAAACAAGTTGCTTTAACCGATCCTGACAGACACACGAATCGCATCATGCAACAAATGATGAAAGATTTGCGAATGAAAGAGGAGCCAAGAAGAATTGAAGGTTTTGATAATTCAAACATTCAAGGTGAATTTGCAGTGAGTGCCATGCCTGTTTTTATTGATGGTAAACCTGCTAAAAAGGAATACCGGCATTTTAATGTAAAGACAGTTGTGGGTGCTGATGATTTTGCTACCATGGAAGAAATTATTTTCAGAAGATATTCGCGTGTACTCGAAGAAAAATTACCAATGCCGAATTTGATTGTGATTGATGGTGGCAAAGGACAATTAAGTGCAGCTGTTAATAGTTTAATGAAATTAAACCTTTATGGAAAGGTGGCGATAATAGGAATTGCAAAACGTTTAGAGGAAATTTATTTTCCCGGAGATTCTATTCCAATGTATTTAGATAAGCGAAGTGAAACATTAAAAGTGATTCAACAAATCCGTGATGAAGCACATCGATTTGGAATTACGCATCATCGCAACAAACGAAGCAGAGAAACATTTAAAAGCGAACTCAGTGAAATAAAAGGCATTAGTGAAATCACCGCACAAAAATTGTTGACAGAATTAAAATCAGTAAAGAATATTAAAGAAGCCACGCTTGAAGAACTAAGTAAAATAATTGGCAACTCTAAAGCTAAATTAGTGTGGGAGTTTTTTAACCCTATCAATTAATATACTCCTGAATATCAGTGGTATGTAAAAATCCAATTGCTTTATTTTATAATATATTTTATATTGAAATGTATTTATGAAACAGCCCTTTAAACTTGCGGTGAAACTGTTTGTGGTATTGAGTTTAATCACCAGCTCTGTGTTCTCGCAATCGATGCGTAAATCAATTCAGCAATTAGAATCTGCAAAATCAGTTGATGAATTTTTAACGGCTGAACAAAACTTCAACAAATTTATTGCCGACGGAAAAAAATTGCATGAAGCTTATTACTATGGAGCATTAACTAATTTGTATCTAGCGTTTACCGATACACTTCGTACAGATGATTATTGCGCAAGAGCCGATAAATTTTTACATCAATTGGATTCAATGGCACCAAATAATTCGGAAGCTTATGTGTTAATGGCGATGAGTTCAGGCGCAAAAATAACTGTTGATAGAGCAGGACGTCAAATAAAATTCGGACCACTTGCCAATAAGCAAAGTGATAGAGCAACATCTATCAATCCTGAAAATCCGCGCGCCTGGTTAATAAAAGCAAAGACAGTTATGAATGCACCTGTGAAATTAGGTGGCGGACCGAAATTCGCGTTGAAGTATTATCAGAAGTCGGTTGACAAATACAAAACCTTTAAGCCATTAACTGATACCGAGCCTAATTGGGGTGCAGAAATGGCAAAGAAAGAACTAGAAGATTGTAAAAAAATGCTTGGCAAATAATTCAATCGAGCTGTAACCCCAAAAAATTTACCGAAATCAAAAAATTTAATTCATTAATAATCAATAAATTATAGAATATATTTGGTTTATAATATAAACTACTTTATGTTTGTGAAGGAAATAAAACAAAAACATGGAAAACGAAAATTTTAAACCGGAAGAAAGTTTACAGTTGATTAATGTGATGATCAACAAAGCAAAAAATAAATTAGTGGATGATGGCTTCTTATTTATTTTTTGGGGATGGTTGGTGTTTTTAGCGGCTACATCATTTTATCTTTTAGTAAAGATGGAATTTGAACAAGCTTATTACGTTTGGTATTCAATGCCGGCTGGTGGAATTTTTACAATGATATACGCCATGCGCCAAAGCAAAAAAGAAAATGTAAAATCGTTTGTGGACGAATATTTGATGTATATCGGTATCGCATTCGGAGTAAGTTTAACTATTATTTTAGTAATGGGCTGGAAACTTCAAATGAACTGTTACCCAATGGTAATTCTATTATACGCACTTACTACTTTTATTTACGGAGGTATTTTAAAATTTATGCCTCTGGTTATTTTTGGCGCATTAAGTTTTCCAATAAGTGTAGGCGCATTCTTTGTCGACTTTCACACACAAATTTTATTACTAGCACTTTCTGTTTTTGTGTCTTATCTTATTCCGGGCTATATGCTGCAATATAAATTTAAGCAGCAAACTAAACATGTTTAAAGACCTCAATCCCATATTACATTCTCAATTACGACTTGCTGTTATCTCATTATTGGTATCGGTGAAGGAAGCTGAATTCACTTACCTGAAAGAGCAAACCGATTCAACCGCAGGAAACTTAAGTGTACAAATACAAAAGTTGAAAGAAGCGGGCTATATTGAAGTGGAAAAAAAGTTTAAAGACAATTATCCGCAAACCATTTGTAAAATAACACCTGGTGGAATTAAAGCATTTGAGGAGTATGTAAAAAATATAAAAAGTTATTTATCTAAACATTAAAGGAAAAATTATGGAAATGCAAACAGAAAAAGATCAAATGCTTTGGAAACAAGCAAAGAAGCGAGTTGGTTTTAAAAATCATCTCTACACTTATTTGGCCGTAAATATTTTTATGTGGGTGGTATGGTATTTCACGGATTGGAAGCATGAAACAGAAGGAGAGGAACATGGTGGTATTCCCTGGCCCATTTTCTCTTCCTTAGGCTGGGGCTTTGGTTTATTCTGGCATTTTATGGGGACTTACATTTTAGACAATAAAGTAAGCCAGGTTGAGAAAGAATATCAGAAATTAAAAGACAAGCAGAAATAATTACTGGTAATCTTCCAAATGACAATCTTTTAAGCCTCCGGCCGACAACTCATCATTGTTTTCACAAGTTGTTTGGGTTGCAGCTTTTGTGAACGGGCCAGCACTCATTTTATCACCGCGTGAAACAGATCCTGTAGTTGAATTGGTACAAACGCATTGATAATCTTTTTTACAAGAGGTAAATGCGATAAGAAAAACGAACATCAAAGAAGAAATAAATTTCATAACCTTATTTTTCTTCAAAGATAAAATGAATAGTGAATGATAGCTATACGCAGTAATACGTATTTTTAACGAACTATTAAACTGTAACCATTTCCGTGAAGGTTGTTGATTTCAAGATTCGGGTCGGAGGCTAAATACTTGCGAAGTTTTACAATATAAACATCCATACTTCTTCCGGTAAAATAACTATCATCGTTCCAAATTTGTTTTAACGCTTTTTCGCGGGGAAGCACATCATTTTTATGCTGACATAACAAATTAAGTAAAGCCGCTTCTTTTGGAGATAATTTTTCTTCTTTATTTTTTTCCGATTTCAGAATTCGGAGTTTTGCATTGAAACTAAATTTCCCAATCTCGTGTAAAAACGTATCTGAATTATCTACACTGTTTCTGTTTAAAATAGCTTTTAACTTCAACAACAGAACCTCTGAATCGAATGGTTTGGTGATGTAATCATCAGCTCCTAATTTGTAACCTTTAATCATATCATCACGCATACCACGTGCAGTTAAAAATATGAAGGGAACATTTTTATTGAGTTCTTTTATTTCTGAAGCTAAAGTGAAACCATCTTTCTTAGGCATCATCACATCTACTATACACAAATCAAATTTATTAGCTTTGAAATTCTCTAACCCTAATTCACCATTTTCACAAAGCGTAACTTCAAAGCCATTCATGCTAAGGTAATCCCGCAATACCATGCCGAAGTTTTTCTCGTCTTCTACTAATAGTATTTTAGTTGACATGATTTTTTAATTTTATAATAAATTCGCTGCCTTTGTTTTTCTCACTTTTTAATCCAATAGTTCCTCCATGCGCTTCAATAATAGATTTCACATAACTTAAGCCTAAACCAAAGCCTTTTACATCGTGTAAATTTCCACCCTGAGCACGGTAGAATTTTTCAAATATTTTTTCCTGAATAGATTTATCAATGCCTATTCCATTGTCTTTAAAACTAATTTCTCCTTGTTTATTTAATGAGATAGTAATTTCACAATTTTCACCCGAGTATTTTAAAGCATTATCTAATAAATTAGTGAAGGCATTAATTAAATGAAATTCATCTCCGGTAAATGTAACTTCATCAGCCGCGTTTAAAACAACTTTCGCTTTTTTATTTTGTATTTGTAATTGTTGGGTGTTGATACAATTTTCTAATAATGATTTTAAATCAACTGTTTTTTTATCCAACATTAATTCACCTTTCTCCAACAAAGCCATTTGTAAAACGCGTTCTACATGATTATTCAGTTTTTTATTTTCTTCTTTTAAAATGGAAGTGTAATTATTGAATTTGGCCTCATCATTTTTAATAGCAGGATTATTAATGCCATCAATTGCCAATGAAATAGTAGCAATTGGTGTTTTTAATTCATGCGTCATGTTATTAATGAAGTCATTTTTCAATCGATGCAATTTTTCCTGACTCAACATCCGTCTGAAAATATAAATCATGACGAAGCCAATAAGGAGGGTAATAAATAAAGAAAGACCTAATAAACCGGCCATTTGTCTTAATACAAAGTTGGTTGTTGATACATAATCAAGTTTTATACTTATGTCACCATCATAAAAATTTTCTGAATAGGAGTAAAATGGCATATTAAGGAACGCGCCTGGCAATTTACCAAAACCGGGCGTCCCGCAAATCACATGATATTTTATCTTTGCAGGATGACGATGTGGAAAAAAATAGAGTGCAAAAGCCGGTTCCATATTAATGCCTTGTTTTAAAAGCTTTTCTTTTAAAATGGGTTCGACCTTACTGAATTTGTACATTGAATCAATATCCTTGTCTGCCGTTCCTGAACTAAGAGCCATTTTGAAAAATACAGTTTGAAGCTCTTTTACTTTCTTTCTGATTTTTTGTTTTTCTAAAACCTCATGTTCCAATTGCAGCGATGCAGTTTCAATATGTTTGTTTTGATTTGATCCTGAACTTGATTGGGAGGAGATAACAATTTTCTTCATTTTGCCATTGGATAGATTTACAATGGTTGTTGACTCGGATGAATCATTTATAATATTAAGTTCGTGATTAATATGGACTCTTTCTTTAATTGTATCAATTTTGAATTTGTTCTTTATGCTAGAAACTATAACACGGACATCTTCTTTCGAATTTGAGCCTATAATATTATCAGTAAGCAATAAGGAATCCATATTCTCAATAATCAACTCTTCGTCTTCTTTTTCTTTTAAATGCCTGCTGGTTTCTATCACTGCTTCCCTTGTCTTATCCCGTAATTCCTGTTCTTTTTGTTTGAAAACAAGAAAAAGCCAATTGATCTGTAATCCAATTAAAGCTAGTAAAGCGACTGTAATTAAAATCGGAATATATCGGTTGGATGTTTTCATTTGTGAATCAAATTTAGATAAGCTTTAACACATAACCTTCAACTTTAACCTTTCTTTAACACTGTTTAACCGCCCTTTAACCTAGGTGCCTCTGATGTAGGGGTACTTTTGTTTCAGACAATTAAACTTAAAACCAAATAAAATGAAAACGCAATTAGCAACAGTAGCTTTAGTGATAGCAGGACTTTCATTAAACGCTCAAACAACAGAAAAGAAGGAAGCCACTATCCGTATTAAAAAAGTGGAGAATATTAACGGTGTAGAAAAAATTACCGACACCACCTTTACAACTAGTAATCCTGAAAATTTTAAATGGCAGGATAAAGAAGGCAATGTTCTAATCAATGAAATAAAAGGAGAAGACGGCAAAATCATGAAAGTAGTTACGATTGATGAGTTCGGTCCGGATTCAAAAATGAATGAAAAAGAAATAAATGCTCAAATAGAAAAGGCGATGAAAGAAGCCGGCGTTGATCCGAAGGGAAAAGACATGAAGAAAGTAATTATCATTAATGATGACGGAGAGCATAAGGATGGCAATAAAACGGAAAAGCATTATACAAAAATTGTAATGGTAAATATGGATATCACTGATGCAACTGAAGATGATGTGAAACGTTTAAAAAGTCAATTGGGAAGTACTGATAATAAATTAGAAATGGATAATATGAAATTGTATCCAAATCCTAACGACGGTAAGGTTAATTTAAACTTCAACCTAAAAAACAAAGCTGATGCAGAAGTAACGGTGTACGATATGCAAGGCAAGCAAGTTTACAACGAAAAATTACCAAACTTTACCGGCGAGTACAACAAGCCAATTGATATCAGCAGCAATGCAAAAGGCATTTACTTTGTGAAAATCCAACAAGGAAAACATACACAGGTAAAAAAGATTTCTTTAGATTAAAACTTGGTAAAATAGTTCCGCAACAATTGGTTTATTCATGTTATTTAAACTGCGGAAAAAGAAAGTCCCGATATATCGGGACTTTTTTATTTAACCTTTCTTCAAATTATCTAAATTCCGCTCAATATATTTTTCGGTTGGCAATAAACTCTGTTGAATCCTTCGTGCATAACGAATACTGTCCATTACTTCTTTTTGTTTTTCTTCTACAATGTTTCTTTGTTCCTCTGCAATCTGTTTTTGCCGTTCCACTTCTGCTTTTTGAACTTCAATTAATTTCTTTTGTCGCTGTGTAACTTTAAAACGTTTAAACAGAAAGAAAGAAAAAACAAGTACTAAAAATAGGCCTGCACATACAGAATAAATAATCGTATCTCTTGTCTTTTTTTCGGCTATTGATTTGGCTTCTAACTCAATCGATTTTTTCTGAACTTCAAAATCGGTTTTCAAATCACTTAACTGGTTTGAATTTTCTACATTATAAATGCTATCATTTAGTTTTTTGAATTTACCCTGATAATCATAGGCTTCTTTAAAATGACCAAGATGATAATGAATGTCAGCCATACTCTCGTATCCTAATCTAATATTATCAGTATAGCCAATTTCAATAGCTGTATTTAATCCTAATTCGGCATATTCCAGTGCTTTTTTAAGGTCTTTAAGATGGTTATGAAGGCTGGCAATATTCAAATAACTTGTGGATATTCCTTCTTTGTTATCAATTCTCAATTGAATTTCCGTGGCTTTCAAAAAATACTTAAGGGCTTCATCATGTAATCTTAGATTGCCATAAGCTTGCCCAATATTATTATAGCAAAGAGCGCTATAAGCTTCATTGCCCGCCTTTATAAAAATATCCAAACCTTTAAAATAGTAAGTCAAAGCATTAGGGTAATCTTCTTTTTTATCTAATACACTTCCTATGTTGATATAAAAGGAACCGGAAGTCGACGTATAGCCTTTACGCTCACATATAACCAAACCTTTATTGTAGAATTCAAGCGCTTTATCGTTTTGATTAAGGTCGGCATAAATATTCCCGATATTTCCAAAACAATCCAGAGCTCTTGCGGTATCAGCTAATTCTTCACATACTTTTAGAGATAAAAGACCTTCTTCTAAAGCTTGAGGAAAATTGGATTGATAATAATAATAAAGTCCAAGGTTATTGTGATAATATATTTGGCCGCGTTTAAAATGAAGTTTATCACTAAGTTCCTTTGTTTCTAAAATATATTTTTTTGCTGTTTCAAACTCTCCATTAGATAATAAATTCCACGTAAGCTTGTCAAGTTTTTTAATCCTGTTCGTGTCTTCTTTAGCAGTCGCTATCTCCTTTGTCAGTTTTTCAATAATAGTTTGTTCCTGCGCCTTTATGAAAGAAAAAGGCAGAATAAAAAAAAGAATAAAAATTGGGAACCGGAGGTATTGCATTTCTTTAAAGTACATATAAATTACAGAACTAACCCCCTGCTTTTTTTATTTTGTAACCTTCTTTGGTAAGAATGAGAATAATTTTATCGCGGTTATCGCCTTGAATTAAAATTTCACCATTTTTGTATTACCACCAACGCCACATTTTTGTTTTAATAATTTTGCTAAAACATCTAAATCACTTTCAGGTCCAACAAAACCATTTACACGACTCAATAATTTTCCGCCTCCTAATCTATCTAAGTATACTTTTAGGTTTTGTTGTTGCGGCGGTAAGCTACGAACACTTAAATTAGTTTCTGTTTCGTAATTGAAATCAGGATTGGTAGAGTAAACAACATTTACGCGGCTTTTATCTTTCTTGCTCATCGTTTGTAACGTATTAAAACAAATGGAATAATAACTAAAATTAAGGAAAGTAAACTTAATAGCCACATATTCTTAGTGCCGTTTTCAACAGGCGTATAAGCTGGTTCTGCAACTTCAGTAAAATCAAATTTAATTTCATCGCCCTCAGTCAAAAGTATGCTATCGTTTAGTTGCTTGTAAAGTTTGTAATTTTCGAGAGAAGCTTGATGATTATTTTTTTGCTCCTGTAATTCTGAAAACAGTTTGTGGTAATTTATTTTTCCCTGAGTGTAGCCTATCTTATTACAAATCTCTAAAGCTATAGCTAAATTTTCCTCAGCAAGAGAAGGATTTTTTTGTTTAAGCGCTACTTCTACAATGCTTAGACGAGAATCACAAACATCTACATCTAATTCCATCAACTCTCGTAATTCAAGTGCATCATAATTATAGGCTAATGCCTTTTCGTAATTTCCGTTATCCAAAAAAACCTGCGCCATATTATTTAAACAATTGGCTTTAATGTTGTAATTATTTAATTCTTTCCCGATTTCATAAGCTTTTAGGTAATTCTCCAGAGCCGCATCTAATTGTTTTTGCAAATGTTTATGAACGGCTAAATTAGTAAGACCATTGGCTACTTCTTCTTTATTATTTAAAATATTGTAATAGTAAATCGCTTTTAAGTAGAAATATTCAACCCTTTCAAAATAGTCTAATTGCATATAGGCATTGGCAAGATTCATGTAACCATAAGCCATACCTAAAGTATCGTTTATAGCTTCACTACCTCTTAAATATTCCTCAAAACAGATAACGGCTCTTTTATAGTGACCGTGAGTATAAAACAATCTACCTAATAAATTTTTACTTTTTGAAATGTGTTTTAGCGATTTACTTTTTTTTGCTGCACGTTCACAATTTTGAGCGTAGGTATAAGCTAATTGGGGATTTTTATCTACAAGGTCGAATCCTTGCTTGTATAATTGATTTACGCGCGTTGTATCGTTCTCAATATTTAAAATTGTGGTTAATAGTGTATCCGCATCTTGCGATGAGTGCTTAAAACCGCAAAAAAGAAAAACTATTAAAAATCGTAGCATATTGACTCCAAATTTATAATTTTATAGCGTAAACTCCACATATGATTAAGTATAAATTATTTCAAAAGAACCCTGCCTCACATTATATCTATGTAGATCTTCATATTGATAATATTAAATCCGACACATTAGAACTTCAATTACCGGCTTGGCGTCCTGGAAGATATGAATTAGGGAATTTCGCTAAAAACATTAAGCGAGTGGATGCATTCGATGCTAAGGAAAATGTGTTAGAGTTTACCAAAACAACAAAAGATTGTTGGGTCATTAAAACAAAAGGTGTATCAGAAGTAAAAATCACGTATAGTTATTTCGCCAATGAATTAAACGCAGGCGCTTGTTTTGCGGATGAAACTCAGGTTTATGTAAATCCTGTTCATTTGTGTATGTATGTTCCCAACAGAATGAATGAAGAACACACTTTAGAATTAGATATTCCGGATACTTATAAAATCGCTTGTCAGCTAAAATCAAACGCAAAAAAATTAGTAGCGAAAAACTTTGATGAATTAGCCGATTCACCTATTATGGCGAGCGCCACTATTCAAACTGATTTTTACGAAGTAGAGGGTGTAAAATTCTATTTACATTTTAATGGTGAATGTCAGCCTGATTTCGATAAAATTAAAAAGCAGTTTAAAGCATTTACGGAATCGCAATTAAGATTTTGGGGTGGAATTTCGGTTGATGGGTACCATTTTATTTTTCAAGTTCTTCCTTTCAAATTTTATCACGGAGTAGAGCATCAAAAAAGCACGGTTATTGTTTTAGGTCCAGGTTATAGTTTGAACGAAGGAAAAACCTATGAAGATTTATTAGGTGTTAGTTCTCATGAGTTATTTCATACTTGGAACATAAAGTACATTCGTCCTCAAGAAATGTTGCCATATGATTTCACAAAGGAAAATTATTGCAGAACCGGTTATGTTTACGAAGGATTCACAACCTATTACGGCGATGTAATGTTGCGTAAATCGGATGTATTTACAGACGAGCAATATTTTGAAACTTTAGAAGAACGACTGCAAAAACACTTTCATAATTACGGACGATTTAATCTTTCAGTAGCTCAAAGTAGTTGGGAAACTTGGTTAGACGGCTACGTTCCCGGAGCACCTTATCGTAAAACATCAATTTACGATGAAGGAAATCTAGTGGCCTTTATGTTAGATATTTTAATTCTTAAGAATACATGGAATAAAAAGTCGCTACGAGATGTTTGCAGAACATTATATAATGAATTCGGAAAAAAGAATAAGGGTTATTCAGAAACCGATATCATAAAGTTGTGTGAAGAAGCTGCGGGAATTTCTTTAAATGATTTCTTTAAAAAATATGTTTACGGAACAGAAGATTTTGAACCGATGTTAAAGGAATGTTTTGATTATGTAGGCTTAGAGATGCAAAAAAAGCCAAGTAATTTTAAAAGTGAAAGTGATTTTGGATTTAAAGTAGCAGAGCAAGCGCATATAACAAAAGTGACATTAGTAGCACCGTATTCTCCGGCTTGGAAAGCAGGACTTTCGATTGGCGATGAAATTATGACCGTAAATGCAAAAGATATCAAAAACGATTTAAATAATTGGTTAAAGTATTTTTCAAGCGCAGAAATAGCTTTAACTGTTTCTTCTCAGGGCAGAGTAAAAACATTAATCATGAATGTTAAACAAGGGTTAAGTTATTTCGATTCGTATAAATTGGTTTTCAAAACTTCAGTCTCAGCACAACAAAAGGCTAGTTATAGTAAGTGGTTATTGGAAAACTAAATTTGGGTATTTAATAAAAATACTTTTATTTAGTAGCATTAACCCTTAAAAACCTAAACTATGATTTTTGGATTTATTTTAATGATTTTAATTTGGCTGGCTTTAATAGCTTTTGTCATCATTTCTCAATGGCGTGTTTTTGCCAAAGCAGGTCAGCCTGGTTGGGCTTGTTTAATTCCCATTTACAATTTTCTTATTATTTTGAAAATTGCCAACAAACCATGGTGGTGGATTTTTTTAATGATGATTCCAATTGCAAACATTGTTTTCATGATTATTATTTTAAACCGTATTTCTAAATCGTTCGGAAAAAGTGAAGGATTTACCGTTGGATTAGTTCTTTTAGGAATTGTGTTCTGGGGCATTTTAGCTTTCGATAGTTCGGTTTATACGAAAATCGAAGACGCAGCGCCTGCAGCTTAAGTGAATCGTTTTTGTATTGAAAAGTCCCGCTAAAGGCGGGACTTTTTGCGTTACACAAAACCCTTTGTTAATAACCTTTAAGATTTCAACTTGCGTACCTCTAAAATTTGGCTTTTTTTTGAATAATATTAATCAACTAAAAAAAATAAAACATGGAACAAACAAACAACACCGCACCAACTAATGCCGGAAAAGGATTAGGCGTTGCCGGATTCGTAATTTCTCTCGTAGCACTTGTGTTATGGATTTTCGTTAGTGGAGCGGCAGTATTATCTGCAGTAGCCGGTGGCGGTATGGGTTTAGCAATTTTCTGGGCGGTAGTTAGCTTAGTAGGTACCATTCTTAGTGTAATGGGCTTTATGAAAGCTAAAGCGGGGAATGGTAAAAAAGGTTTAGCTATTGCTGGTTTAGTTATCGGTATAGTGGCAACTCTTTTATCAGTTCGTACTGTATTTGCAGTAAAAACTGTTCACGAAACTGCTGGTGACATTGGAAAAGAATTTTTAGAGAAAATGGGAGAAGGCATGAAGGAAGGTATGGAACAAGCAATGGATTCATTACAAAATCAAATGAATGAAGTTGCTCCTGCTGATTCTACAGCCCACTAAAAACGATTTACAACCTTTTATAAAGAAGTCGCTATTTGTATAGCGGCTTTTTTTATTTTTACTCAAACTTAAACACTAAACATGGAAACATCTATTGACAATTCGTTTGAACAAGCAATGCAGGAACCAAAGCGTCCGCAATTACTAACTGTTATTTGCATATTAGGTTTTATAATGTGTGGTATAGGTTTGTTAAGTGGTGTTTGGAATATTATTCAAAATACCCCTGAAAACATGGCCGAGAGCATTGAGAAAATGAGAGACTTTAGTCCGGAAATGGCCGATAAAATGGAAGAGAACATGATGGCCATGCAGGATAACGTTTATATGCAAGTATCCCCTTATTTAAATTTCGTTTACATTTTATTATCCTTTATGGGAATTTTAATGATGTGGAAATTACAGAAGAAAGGTTTCTATTTGTATTTGGCTGGTGAAATATTGCCGTATTTAGGTTTTATTGTAGCCGGTAAAGAAACCATGGCTATGATGGGCTCAGCTGGTGGAGGTGCCGGAGAAATTGCAGGATTTGTTGTAGTGGGATTAATGTTATTATTTGATGCAGCCTTTGTTATTATGTATGCCGTTAACCTAAAACGCATGAACTAAGGCATTTAATAAGTATAAAGAAAGAGGTTTAGTTAAAAAAACTAAACCTCTTTTTTATTCAGTATATTAATCGTAATTTTACGATTAATATGGGAACAGCTAAAACAGAAGAATTCACAAGCAAGGACAATAGGATTGCTAAATATGCTAAGGCATTAGGTCACCCCGCGCGTATTGCCATTCTGCAACTCTTACTAAAACAACAAAGTTGTATTTGTGGTGATATTGTAGAGGAATTGCCTTTATCACAAAGCACTGTATCACAGCATTTAAAAGAATTAAAAGAAGCGGGTTTAATTAAAGGGGATATCGACGGCGCAAAGGTTTGTTATTGTATTGATGAAAAGGAATGGAAAAATGCGCAAAGTGTTTTTAATACCTTATTCGAGAGCTATAAAGTAAAAGTGAAGTGTTGCTAATAAATTAAAAAATAGAAATTATGAAATTATCAGAATTTAAAAAACATTTGAGTACGGTTACAGAATTGAATTTTGTTTTACCTAACAAAGTTTTTGTTCCCAAACATTTTCACGTTACTGAAGTGGGACAAATAAACAAACATTTTATTGATTGCGGTGGCGTAATTCGTAACGAGAAAACCGTTAATTTTCAATTATGGGAAGCCGGTGATTTCGATCACCGATTAGCTCCTCAAAAGCTGAAAGATATCATAGCGCTTTCTGAAAACAAATTAGGGCTTGAAGACGCTGAGATAGAAGTAGAATATCAAAGCGAAACTATTGGTAAATATGGTTTAGAATTTAATGGCGCTAACTTTCATTTAGTGTCAACGCAAACGAATTGTTTAGCAAGTGATAAATGCGGTATTCCACCGGAAAAACTAAAAGTAAAATTGTCCGACTTACAAAATGCCACTAAACCAAGTTGTACACCGGGCGGTAAATGCTGTTAAATGACATTATGAAAAATATTTTAGTATTATGTACAGGAAATAGTTGTCGGAGCCAAATCGCACACGGTTATTTGGAGCAAATGGCTGGCGACAAAGCTAAAGTTTATAGTGCTGGTGTTGAAACGCACGGTGTAAACCCAAAAGCAATTTCAGTAATGAAAGAAGATGGGATAGATATCTCTCATCACACCTCTAATAACATTGATGAATACTTTAATGTTGATTTTGATTTTGTGATTACGGTTTGTGATAATGCGAAAGAACGTTGTCCATATTTCCCGACCAAAGCAAAAAAGTTTCATTATAATTTTCCTGATCCTGCTAAAGCAACCGGGACAGAAGAAGAAGTAATGAATGAGTTCAGAAGAGTTCGTCAATTAATAAAAGAGTACTCTCAAAAATTTGTGACTGAGAATATTAAATGAAAAAATTTTTAGCTGAAGTAATTGGAACATTTGCACTCGTGCTTTTCGGTACAGGAGCGATTGTTGTTAATCAGCATACGAATGGAGCAGTTACGCATTTAGGAATTTCAATTGCATTTGGTTTAATTGTAACACTTATGATTTTTGCTTTCGGAAAAGTTTCCGGAGCGCACATGAATCCGGCTGTTACAATTGCATTCGCAGTAAATAAAAGTTTCAGGTGGAGGGATGTAAGTCCATATATAATAGCACAAATTATAGGTGCATTATTAGCAAGCTTTAGTTTAAAATTTTTTTTTCCGACAAATGAATTATTAGGAACAACATTACCCTCAGGTTCTGCTATGCAATCTTTTTTTCTGGAACTGTTGCTCACTTTTGTTTTAATGCTGGTTATTTTTATTAGCCCCAGTAAATTAGCTGCTATAACAATTGGTTTAACGGTTGGATTAGAAGCTTATTTTGCCGGACCGATTTGTGGTGCTTCCATGAATCCCGCGCGTTCAATTGGGCCCGCATTAATTTCCAGTCATTGTGAATTTTTGTGGTTGTATATTTTTGCACCAAGCATTGGCGCTACTTTAGCGGTATTTGTAAATAAATTTAAACGTTAGTAAATGAAAGCAAAAAAATCTATTTGGACGAGTATAACAGGCGGACTAACATCAGCCGCACCAATTCTATTTGCTTGTTGTAAAAGTGGTGCCTGCGTTGGTGTATGTGCAAGTCCAATTGCATCTTTATTTGGAATTTCTTCCGCAACATTAGCAAGTTCACCTTGGATGGGTGTAGCAGAACCAATTTTGATAGCGTTGAGCGCGGTTTCTTTTACCATATCTTATTACTCTCTTTATGTTCTTCCAAAATTTGCTTCTTGTGGCCCTGACGATTGTGCATGTGAACCAACAGCAAGTGAGAAAAGGAAAAACAAAATTGCGAAGTTTGTATTTTGGTTCGGTTTAATTTTAAGTATTGGTTTCTTAAGTTATTTCGAAGTGTCAAAATACCAAGCGGCAAGTGCTGCTCAAGATTGTGTAACGGATTGCGCAGTAGAGAAAGAAGAATGTTGTGCCGCGGGAGATTCAACCGCCTGCGAATAGAAAAAGAAGAAAAATGAAAACAACAACTGAAACAATTTGGTTAGAACATAACAAAGAACTTAATCGTTTTGTTTTATCCAAAATAAAAGATAAAGATATCAGTAAGGATATTTTGCAAGATGTATTCTTAAAATTACATTCTAAAATCAACACATTAAAAAGCGATGAAAAAATAAAACCCTGGCTGTATCAAATCACCAGAAACACTATTACTGATTATTTCAGGAAGAAAAAATTTTCGGTGGATGCGGATGAACTAGATTTGCCAGTGGAAACAGAAGCTCCAAAAACAAATGAGCAATTTTCAGCGTGTGTAAAACCTCATCTGAATAAACTGCCCTTAATTTATAGGGAAGCCATTATGAAAACTGAATTCGGAAATTATTCGCAATTACAATTAGCGGAAGAATTAAATATTTCCTATTCAGGTGCAAAAAGCAGAGTACAACGCGCGAAAGAATTATTGAAAAGTTATTTCAAGCAATGCTGTAATGTTTCAACTGATAAATACGGAAATATTTTGTCACATGATGAAAAGCACGAATGTAAGCTGTGCTAAAATAAAAAGGCTCCACTTTAAGCGGAGCCTTTTTTGATTAACAGCATTTACTGCCGTTGTTACAGCCACAATTGCATCCTGTGCAACAGTTGCTACCGCAGTTACAAGTATTGCAACAGCTTTCGTTTTTGGTATCGTTCATGATATTTAGTTTTAATCACAATCAACGTCGATTGTATACAATAGACGCAGCACCTTTTAAAAAGACGCAAACTAAATTGGTTAACAGATGTTAAAGTGTTTTGTGAAGAAATTAGGCTTAGTATATTTGAATAATTGAAGACCATCACGCACATATTATTATTTTGTTTTATCACGCTAACCGTTGCGCCCGTTGTTGTAACCGGAATCAATGCTGTTAAGTCGCAATGCCAAACAAAATGTAGTATGATGGAAGAAGGCGAAACTTGTCCGATTGCTGATATGGAATGTTGTCCGGGTTTGTGTAATCCATCTACTTGTTGTTTTTGCTGTTTCATGTGTACCATGGATAACAGAAGGACAGAAATAAAAATTTTCGAAACGGATATCAATAAACAAAATTCGGAAAGTCAATTCGACTTATCTGATTTTTCATCTGATTGTTGGCAGCCGCCAAAAATGGCTTATTTCATTTAAACAATCCAATTATTTATTTAAATTTTAAAAACACTTTAATATGAAAAAGATCATAATTATCGGTGCTGCCTTATTGGTAACAACCGGAGCTGCATTAGTTGCCAATAACCTTGGCACTACTGATTGTCCAATTTGTCCGCAGGGAACTTGTTGCCCGGTAGACGATTGCTGCAAGAAGTAATATTTAAGCTATAGAAAAGCTCCTCAACAATACTGTTGGGGGGCTTTTTTTATTGGATATTTTTTCAGACCTTGAAAGAAATTAATTACGCATGAAACGCCTCTTAGTAGTCTTATTTTTCTTTTCAGCTTTTGTATCCTCTTCACAAATTGTAAATAATTTAGTGGTATTTTGTAATGAAGGCGAGCAGTTCACTTTAATTTTGAATGGAGAACGTGTTAACATGACGCCGCAAACCCGTGTGAAAGCAGAAAACCTTACCGTAAAAAAATACCAAACTAAAATCATTTTCAATAATCCAAAAATAAAGGAGGCCAATACGGTTATTACTTTTTTTGGAACTGGCAACGAGTGTGAATTTGTACTAAAGAAAAAGGGGAAGAAGAAATATAAAATAGAGTATTTTACAGAACGCAAAATCCCTGCACCACCAACACCGCAATGAAAAAAACTAAAACTAATATTATTAATTACTGTTACATTATTTTTAGCCGCTTTAAATTTTAAGGCGCAGGAAGCACCTAAAAAAGTGTACGTGGGTTTTGGTTTCGATATTAATTTATCAAACAACGGACATGGTGGTTTTTATGGTGCTCATTTAACCATGAGTAAAGGAAGGAATAGTTTTAGACTAGGTCCGTGTATGCACAAGCGTTCTATGCAATTAACGGGCGGACGTTTAAGTTATTCTTACATTTTAGCAGGTATGGATGGTGAGGAGCAATTAGGAATGGGATTTCCTGAATCTAATAATGGAAGTTGCCGAATAAGTTTGTTTAGCTACGTACAATATATAAACAATACCCAATTAGGTTATCAGCGAGTTAAAGAAGAAACATCCCTAACACAAGATAGTATCCCGAGAAATTGGAATGATGTGAAATTGTCGACACTTGAAGGTGCAATAGGAGCGGAGATTGATTTGAAATTTTTGAACTACATACAATGGCGTAGTTTTGTGGGTATTGGTTTGTATTCTTATTTAAATCCAATTCAGGGCATGTATCAGGAAACAACCGGTTTAATGTTTATGGTTGGTACAGGCATCGATATTCCTTCGTTTAAGAAAAGGAAAAAAATAAGGTGAAGTTTAACTTACGCATAGTTTGTGTTGCAGTTTTATTTTTGAGAATAGGATTGCATGCTCAAGATGGAGCAATGGATTCTTTAAAACTCGCTTTAAAGAATGCTAAGCATGATACTATTCGATGTCATATCCTTAATGTTATGATAGAAGCTGAAAGTGATGATAATATCTGGCCACTTTATAACGAACAATTAAAGAAACTTTCCGAGCAAAATCTGATTACTTCCAAGAACAATAAAGTATTATATAAGTTTTATCTCAGAGTTTTTGGCTCTACCCTAAATAACATAGGTTATCTTGCTCAGGTAAACGGAGATCTTCCACGCGCTATTGAATATTTGGATAAGAGTATGAAGATTCAGGAAGAAATAGGCGATAAAGCAGGTTACGCGCAATCATTAAATAATATTGGAATTGTTTACCACACTCAGGGAAATATTTCAAAGGAACTGGAGTGTTTTTTAAACAGCGTAATGATTAGTCATGAGGTTGGTGATAAGGTTTCGGAAGCTAATGGCATAAATAATATTGGAGCTATTTATAAGAGTATGGGTGATATTCCTAAAGCATTGGATTATTATAGACAAAGTTTAAAATTATTAGAAGAGTTAGGCGATAAGAAAGGAGTGGCGCAGGCCATCAACAACATTGCTCTTATTTATGATGATCTTGGTGATTTTAATAAAGGAATGGAATATCATTTGAAAAGTTTGAAAATACGGGAAGAGATTTCGCATAAAAAAGGAATCGCGGAATCATTAAATAACATAGGTTATATGTATTTTACGAAAGGTGACAGTGAAAAAGCGATGGAGTATTATCTACGGGCCTTAAAAATATATGAAGATGTTAAGAGTAACAGCGGCATCAGTTCAATGTACGGTAACATTGGTTCGGTTTATGAAAGGAAAGGAGATTTTAGTTCGGCGTTGCAATACTATGAAAAGAATATAAAAATTGATGAAGAAATAGGAGATAAACACGGTGTTTCTGTTATGTTAAAAAGAATGAGCAGTTCATATTTTCATCTGAAGGATTACAACAAAGCTTTACAATTAGCTTTGCGGTCGATGAAGATTAGTCAGGAATTAGGTTATCCGGAATCATTAAAATCCGGCGCAAATATTTTGTATAAAATCTATAAAGCGAAGGGTGATAGTAAGAATGCATTTCTGAATTACAAGCTCTTTAATAGAATGCAGGATAGTTTAAATAATCAGGAAATTCAAAAAGCATCTATCCGTTCTCAATTTAAAATTGAATACGATAGAAAGGAAAAGCAAGCTAGATTGGAACAAGAGAAAAAAGATCTAATAAGCGCTGAAGAAAAACAGAAGCAGATTATGATTAGAAATTCTTTCATCGGTGGTTTTTCAATGGTGTTAATTTTAGCCATTGTTATCCTAAAAGGTTTTATTCAGAACAAGAAAAAGAACAAAGTAATAGAAGCACAAAAATTGTTAGTGGAGATGAAGCAGAAGGAAATTGTAGATAGTATTTATTACGCACAACGAATACAAAAGGCTTTAATGCCAAATGAGAAGTATTTTGAAAAAACATTAAACAAACTCAGGATAAAAGATTGAGCGCAATTCGTTTCATAATTGTTTTTAGTTGGTTCGTTTCAGTGAATTTATATTCGCAGAATGAATTTGTTGATTCTTTGAAGCAAGCTCTTAATACAGCAAGTCACGATACATCTCGTTGTTATATATTGAGTCAATTGGTAGATAACACCGATGAAAAAGAGTGGCCGGCCTTCAACGAACAGATGGGTGAGATAGCTAAAAAGAATCTTGTCTCTATTAAACCCGGAAGCGATTTACACAAGTATTATTCCAAATATCTTTCCGGATCATATACTAATCTTGGTTATCTCGCGCACAGTAAAGGGAATTTAATTTCTGCTATTGATTATTATGAAAAGGCATTAAAGATTACACAAAGTATAAGTGACGCTGCCAGTGAAGCAGGGATTATTAATAACATTGGTTTTATTTATATGGATCAGGGTGACATTCCAAAGGCCCTTGATTTCTTCGGGAAATGTTTAGGGATATTTGAAAAACTAGGAGATAAAAAAGGAATTGGAGGAGCTTTAAATAACATCGGATACATTTATGATATGCAAGGCGATAAAATTAAAGCAAGGGATTATTATGAAAAATGTTTAAAGATAAGAGAAGAAATTAGTGATAAGAGCGGCACTGGCGTTTCTCTAAATAATTTGGGCGTAATGTATAAGGAGGAAGGTAATCTTTCTAAAGCCTTGGAGTATTTATTAAAAAGTTTAAAAATAAGAGAAGAGGGTTTGGATAAAAGTGCAATAGCAAGCACATTAAATAATATTGGTGGATTGTATTGCGAACAAGGTGATGCCATTAAAGCATTAACTTTTCACGAAAGAAGTTTAAAATTACACGAAGAAATTGGAGACAAAAATGGAGCGTCAGGAACGTTCGTTTTTTTAGGAAATGCATATGTAGAACTTAAGATGTATGATAAAGCCATAGTGGCCGGAAAAAAAGCTGTAGAAATTGCTACGCAAATTGGTTTTCCTGAAAAGATAAAACATGCAGCATTTCTTTTAATGAATGTTTACGAGCTGAAAGGGGATTACAACAATGCTCTGCGTAATTATGAATTGTATGTATTAATGCGCGATAGCATTAAGAACGAAGAAACACAAAAGGCCACAATCCGCTCTCAATTTAGAATTGAATACGACAAAAAAGAGCAAGAAGCCAAGGCTGAACAAGAAAAAAAGGATTTGAAAAATGAGGAAGAAAAGCAAAAGCAAATTATCATCCGCAATACATTTATTGGTGGTTTTGCGTTGGTACTTCTTCTTGCTCTTGTCATTTACAGAAGTTTCCTTCAGAATAAAAGGAAGAACAAACTGATAGAAGCACAAAAAACGTTAGTGGAAGAAAAACAAAAAGAGATTGTTGACAGCATTCAATATGCCCGCCGCATCCAAACCGCTTTAATGCCAAGTGAAATATATTTGACGAAGGCCATGAGTAGGTTGAGGAAGTAATAAATATCTAAAAAGAACGTTATAGTAGTATGTTTTGCATCGAAACAAAAAATTTAACACATCGATTTTCTACTTTAGAAGTTGTACTGAATAATATAAACCTTCAAGTGCCGGAAGGAAGCATTTATGGATTCTTAGGTCCAAACGGCGCAGGTAAAACCACTACTTTAAGATTGATCTTAGGATTACTTAAAAAACAAACAGGAGATATATTAGTATTCGGAAAACCGTTTCAGGAAAACCGTATCGAGATATTGAAAAAAGTTGGTTCTTTAATAGAAACGCCATCTTTATACGGACATCTTACCGCCATCGAAAATCTAAAAATTTTTCAAAAAATATATCAATGCCCAATTAGTCGCATCGCCGAGGTTTTGGCTTTGGTAGGATTAGAAAATACAGAGAAGAAAAAAGTTTCTCAATTTTCTTTAGGAATGAAGCAACGTTTAAGTATTGCTTTGTCAATGCTGCATAATCCTTCAGTACTTATTTTGGATGAGCCCACCAATGGTTTAGATCCAAACGGAATAATTGAGATCAGGGAATTATTAAAGAAACTGAATCGTGAAAACAGAATCACTATTCTTGTATCAAGTCATTTACTTTCTGAAATAGAGAAACTGGTAACGCATGTCGGCATCATTAATAAGGGTAATGTTATTTTCCAGGGAACGTTAGATGAATTGCTAAATAAGCAAAAGCAATCTTCTCATCTTGTTTTTGATACCAATGATGCTGAGAAGGCATCTAAGATTTTTAAGGATAACGATATGGTCTCAGAAACAAAAAACGGAAAGATTATTATGCCAATCGTAGAAAGAGAGAAAATAGCAATACTCACAGAAGAGTTAGTGAAGAACAAAATTAAGATATACGAAATAAGTTCAGTAAAGAACGATCTTGAAAGTATTTTTATCGAAATCACTAACAACTAATATGGTTAAAGTTTTTATACATAGTTTTCAAAGTGAATGGTTAAAGAGAAAGCGTAGTGCAGCAACCTGGCTTATGATAGTTGGCGCTTTTTTGATTCCTGTAATATTTGTGATTGCGCGAATCGTAGATTTTGACAATCTGTATTCTTCAGTAAAGTCGGAACATTTTTGGGAAATACTTTTCAGACAGTCGTGGCAATCTATGGCCATCTTCATGTTACCGTTCGGGGTTATTTTAGCAACAAGTTTGATCACGCAATTGGAGTACAAGAATAATACCTGGAAGCAATTGCATACAAGTCCGCAATCATTGACCGTCATTTTCTTTTCTAAGCTTTCGGTAATAGTTGCGATGATGATGCAATTCTTTATTTTATTTAATCTCGGAATTTATTTATCCGGCATGTTGCCAAGCATAATATTCAGGGAATTCCTTTTCCTGAAGCAAGTCCCATGGGAATTCTGGATAAAGTCTAATATTAAATTTTTCATTAGTTGTTTGCCAATCATAGCACTGCAATATTTGTTGAGTATTCAATTTAAGAATTTTCTTGTGCCTCTTGGTTTTGGAATTGGCTTGTTTGTCGCATCCATGATCGCGATGAACTGGAAACATGGTTATTTAATCCCATACATTTTTTGTACTCTAACCTTCGTTGGACCAAACGCCGATGTTGTTTGTCCGCTAAGAATTCATTGGATGGCAACTATCTACTTTGTTTTCTTTACGATAGTCAGTTGTCTTCTGTATATAAATAAGAAAGAAAAAGGTTAAGCTTAAAGATTCATGAAATAAAAAACCCTGCAATTTGCAGGGTTTTTTGTGGTACCTCCAGGAATCGAACCAGGGACACAAGGATTTTCAGTCCTTTGCTCTACCGACTGAGCTAAGGTACCAGCCGTGGCAGTTTTATCCGCCATTTTGAGGATGCAAAAATACAATTTTAATCTATTCTGCCAAAAAGCAGGTAAAAATAACTCATTTCATTCTCAAACCCCTCATTTTACTTAACTTAGTCCCATAATGAACCTGATAATTGATTTTGGCAATACCCGAGTAAAAGCTGCTTTGTTTAAGGGGCAGCAATTAATTGAGGCCAAAGCCTATAATTCAGTAAAAGAATTAATAGCGGATAGGGCTTTTTACAATGAAGCCAAAAGTTGTATTATTGGTTCTGTGGTTAATGCAGATACTCAAATTACAGAGGCACTGCATCATATTAAGGATATCCGTTTTTTTACTTCTGAAACCAAAATCCCACTCAAAAATTTGTATAAAAGCGCCTCTACTTTAGGGTCCGATCGTTTGGCGGCAGCAGTTGGTGCTTATAGTTTATACCCTCTTAAAAACAGTTTGGTTATTGATGCGGGCACTTGTTTAAAATTTAATTTCACCAGCGAAAAGGCTGAATATTTAGGAGGCGCTATATCGCCAGGTTTGCAAATGCGTTTTAAAGCACTGCAACATTTTACCGATAAATTGCCTCTGATTTCAATGCCTGATGAATTTGATAAATTAATCGGTCAAAACACCGAAGAATCCATTTTATCAGGGGTAATAAATGGCATTTTGCAAGAGACAGATGGCGTTATAAATGAATATAAAAAATTATACCCTGATTTAACAATTGTTGTAACGGGCGGCGACACTGATTTCTTTGCAAAACACCTAAAAAATCGCATCTTTGCGCACCCCCACCTTGTATTGGTAGGGCTTAACGAAATTTTGATATACAATTCTTAAAACAGCCATTGAAATTAAACTCTAAAATACTTTTCCTGTTTTTTTTAATTGGCGTTTCGGCTTCGGTAGTTTCTCAAAACTCAACTTTTAGTCCATATTCACGTTTTGGTTTGGGTGAATTAAACAGCGCTGCTTTTGCACAAATTGGTGGTATGGGAGGAAGTTATATTGGTTTTAAACCGGATACTACTGCGCCACTTTTTATTAATGTGGCTAATCCTGCAACTATTTCTGGTATTCGTTTAACAACATTAGAGTTGGGTGGTATTGCTCAGTTTAGTGAGTTTAATAACGGAACGTCTAAAGTTAAAACAAAGACAGTCAATTTTTCCTATGGCAGTTTAGGATTTCCTATTAAGCAACGGGCCGGAGCGGCATTTGGTATTTTACCTTTTTCAAATGTGGGATATAATTTGAAGTCTGATACCTGGAGTGATGCTGTTGGCGGTTACATCACGAATAAATATGTTGGTGAAGGAGGCGTAAATCGTGTGTTTCTTGGCTTCGGTATTTTACCTTTCAAAAAAGTATTAACTAAATTTTATTCATCAGCCGAACGCGATACTTTGATCAAATATAATCAGACTAAAAAATACAAAAACAAAAAATTCGCAAAACAATTATTATCTGATTTAAGTTTAGGTGTGCGTGGCGATTATTTATTTGGAAATGTTTTACAAACATCGAGTGTTATTTATCCCGGCTCAGTAAATTATTATAATACGCGCCGTTACCGCTCTGTCAATTATGGTGATGTTACAGGGTGTTTCGGTTTACAAACATCATTCGTAATTGATTCAGTTGGCAAACGCGAACTTAAAAAGAAAGTAAGAATTGGTTTTGGATATTTTGTATCGATACCAAATACTATTTCAGTTAAAAATTCTTACCTCGCTTATAATTATTCACTCAATGGTTTTGGTGATGAAGTAGCAAAAGACACTTTTATTTACGTTATTGATCAAAAAACCAGTATACGGTTACCACTCGAACAAGGTATTGGGATGAGTATTAAAAAGGGCGAAATGCTTAATATCGCTTTTGATGCTTCATACACTAATTGGCAACAATTCCGTTATTTGGATAATGTAAACACGTTGAAAAATTCATACCGTGTTTCCTTTGGTTTAAATTTCGTGCCCAATAAATATGCAGCGGGTTCAGGTGCTTATATTCGTCGCATTCAATATCGCATCGGTGCATTTTACAACACAGGTTTCCTCGAACTTAAAAATACAATGATTAATAATTACGCAGCAACAGTTGGTTTAGGTTTACCGGTTGGTTTATTCCGACAATTCTCTATGGTAAATTTAAGTGCGCAATTCGGACAAATGGGTTCGGTTAACAATGGTTTAATGCAAGAGAAGTACGTTCGAATTATTGTTGGTTTCACATTTAACGATAAGTGGTTTAATAAATTCCGTTACGATTAATTGGTATGCATGCGAATTTTGAAATTCATAATTCTTGCAACAACAATTTGTTTTTTCTCTTGTCAGAATAAACGCTCCGACATCATGGCGCTGGCCATGCCAAAAGTTTCTCCCACACAACAAGGCAAAGGTATCACGATGATTTACACCGATTCGTCACGCCTTAAAATGGTATTGAAAGCCGGGAAAATGTTAACCTACGATAAGAACGTAAAAGAACCTTTTACTTTATTACCTGAAGGATTAATTATGGGATTCTATAATAAAGATGAAAAACAAGAAGCAACTCTAAGTGCAAACTACGGCATTCATTATCCGCAACGCAAACGCATGGAAGTGAAATATAATGTAGTGGTGGTAAATAAAAATGGCGAAACCCTAAACACCGAACATTTAATTTGGGATGAGGTCACCAAAAAAATTCACTCCGATGCTTTTGTAAAAATTACCACCGGAAAAGAAATTATTATGGGCAAAGGTTTTGAGAGTAATGAAGATTTAACCCAATATCAAATTAAAGAAGTAACAGGCACTATTCAATTAGGTAACGACGAATTATAATTATGGATAATAAGAAAATATTTAAAGCGCTAGAGTATTTGTGGTTATTTACCGCAGCTTTTTCGGTAGTAGTAACCGTTTATTTTTTAGTGAAAGGTGATAAAGATGCCGCCATTTACTTTTTCTTTGTGTTTTTAATTGGGGCAGCTATGTTTTTAACCCGTCGTTATCAGCGCAAAAAACAGGAGGAAAGAGAATCTTTTGGCCCTCCCAAAAACAAGCCATAACACTTGGCATCAAAAAATAACCTTTAATCACTTTCCTGTAATTGCAACCTTATAAGGCTTAACTTTGTTGTAATGTTATTTTTCAGTCTTTTTAAAGAGAGTATTTTCTTTGCTTTGCATTCCCTGAACGCAAACAAATTGCGTACGTTTTTAAGTTTACTGGGTATTACCATTGGTATCTTCGCTATTATAGTTGTATTTACTATTGTTGATAGTTTAGAGAATAACATCCGCAAAAGTATTGCCAGTTTGGGCGATAACGTGGTGTTTGTACAAAAATGGCCTTGGACTTTCGGTCCGGATTACCCTTGGTGGAAATACATGAATAGGCCTGTTCCGCAATATGATGAGTTATTTGATATTCAGAAAAAATCTAAAACAGCAGAAGCAGTTGCTTACAGAATTGGCGCTCGTCGTACTATTAAAAACAGAGGAAATATTGTTGAGAATGCCATCATCACGGGTTGCTCTTACGATTATTATAAAATAAAATCTTTTGAAATTCCTGAAGGACGATTTTTTACTGAGAATGAAGTGAACGCTGGAAACAATGTTGCGCTTTTAGGGAAAAGTATTGCTGATGGATTATTTCCAAACGGACAAGATCCAATTGGAAAGGAAGTAAAAATTGCTGGACGAAAAGCGTTTGTAATTGGCGTGTTTAAAAAAGAAGGCGAAAGCATGTTAGGGAATAGCATGGATAATCAGGTTGTAATACCGTATCATTTCGCCAAATTAATTATTGATGTACATTCAGAAAACAGTGATCCATACATCGCTGTAAAAGCACGTCCCGGAATTACCAATGCGCAAATGATAGATGAGTTAACAGGAATTATGAGAGGTATTCGCCGATTAAAGCCAATGGCGGATGATGATTTTGCGTTGAACGAAACTAATTTACTCAGTAAAAATTTTAATATTCTGTTTGATATTATTGGAATTGCGGGATGGATTATTGGCGGCTTCTCTATTTTAGTGGGAGGTTTTGGTATTGCCAACATCATGTTCGTTTCTGTAAAAGAAAGAACAAGTATGATTGGGATTCAGAAATCATTAGGCGCAAAAAATTATTTTATTTTGATGCAGTTTTTAAGTGAGTCGGTTTTTTTATCGTTAATAGGGGGGGTGTTAGGATTATTTCTCACCTGGCTCATTACGCTCGCGGCAAAGGGAAATATTGATATGGAAATTACACTCACCCAATCCAACATTATTTTAGGTATTACTATTTCGGTTTTAATTGGCATTGTAAGCGGATTCGTTCCGGCTTACACTGCTTCACAATTAGACCCCGTAGAAGCCATTAGAAGCAACTAAGTGAAACGACCAGGCATCATAACCTTAATCTGTATACTCGGTTTTATATCGGTTATATTCACGTTCCCTGCGGTTTTCTCGCCGTCGGTAAAAAAGATTGGCGATTTCGTTCCAGCCTTGTATGGTTTTATCGTGGCTTGCAGCTTCATATCTTATATAGGATTGTGGCACATGAAACAATGGGGCGTTTTGTTGTTTTTATTTATCTTTTTCGTGAAAACACTTTTTCTTATTCTAATAAATGATCTTGGTCCTGGTACAATTATCGGAATTGTGTTTGCCGTGTTCTTCACAGTTGTTCTTTTACGTTTTTACCGTAAAATGGACATAAATCTGTAAGTGTTAAAAATTCCATCCCCTTTTTTGCATTATTTGTCCAAAAACGGGTCTCATCAATCAAAAAGTTTTGCATAATAGAAAATTATTTGTATATCTTTATAGTAGATAGGTTGTTCACTCACTCATTATATACATACTTTTAATCACTTAAACACATGCTTGCCGAATTAGAAACGAAAGAATTGAATGCCACACTAAAGAGCTTTTTTGGGTTCGAAGGATTTAAGGGAACTCAGGAGGATATCATTAAAAGTGTTCTTGCAGGTAAAGATACTTTTGTTATTATGCCTACAGGTGGAGGTAAATCGTTGTGTTATCAGTTACCTGCTCTGGTTAGTGAGGGTACTGCTATTGTTGTTTCACCTCTTATTGCTTTAATGAAAAATCAAGTGGATGCTATCCGTGGTTTTAGCGACGAATCAGGCATCGCTCACTTTTTAAATTCATCTTTAAACAAAAGCGAAATCACCAAAGTAAAAAAAGACGTTGTTGCCGGCAGAACTAAATTATTATACGTTGCTCCTGAAACATTGACTAAAGAAGAAAACATAAAATTCTTCGAAGAATTTAAAATATCATTTTTTGCAATTGATGAAGCGCATTGTATTTCTGAGTGGGGACATGATTTCCGCTCTGAGTACCGCCGTCTCCGTCCTATTATTGATAAAGTAGGAAACGTACCTGTTATTGCACTTACTGCTACAGCTACACCAAAAGTACAACAGGATATTCAGAAAAACCTTGGCATGACAACTGCTAACGTTTTCAAATCTTCTTTTAACCGTCCCAATTTATATTACGATGTGCGCCCTAAGCAAAACGTAATTAAAGAAATTATAAAATATATTAAAGCTAATACTGGCAAATCAGGAATTATTTATTGTTTGAGCCGTAAAAAAGTGGAAGAGATTGCACAAGCTTTAAAAGTTAATGGTATTAAAGCACAACCTTATCACGCAGGTTTAGATGCAAAGGAACGCGCCAGAACTCAAGATGAGTTTTTGATGGAGAAGATTGATGTGATTGTAGCAACAATTGCTTTCGGTATGGGAATTGATAAACCAGATGTACGTTTTGTTATTCATCACGATGTTCCAAAATCATTAGAAGGTTATTACCAGGAAACGGGTCGTGCCGGTCGTGATGGCGGTGATGGTAATTGTGTTACTTTTTACAGCTACGACGATATTATTAAGTTAGAGAAGTTCATGAAAGATAAACCTGTTGCAGAACAGGAAATAGGAAAACAAATGCTAAGCGAAACGGCTGCCTTTGCCGAAACTTCATCTTGTCGCCGTAAATTTTTATTACATTATTTTGGAGAAGAGTTTAACGATACTAAATGTAACGAGCATTGCGATAATTGTCGTCACCCAAAACAAAAATTTGAAGCGAAGGAAGATTTAGAGTTGGTGATTGAAGCAGTTTTGGAAATGAAAGAGAAACACAAAATCAAAGATGTTATTAATGTAGTGATGGGAACTTTAACCGCCACTTCAAAATCGTATAAACATAACGAGTTAGAAGTTTGGGGTAAAGGTGCTGAAGATGATAACGACGATAAATATTGGAATGCCATTTTACGCCAAGCGGTTGTGAATGGTTATCTAACAAAAGACATTGAGAATTACGGATTATTAAAAGTAACCGATAAAGCAAAAGCATTTTTAAAGAAACCACATAGTATTAAATTCACACGCGATCACGATTTCAGTAATACGGATAAGAGTGATGATGATGATATTATGATGGGTGGCAAAGGGGCGAGTGCAGCCGATGAAACTTTATTTGCCATGTTAAAAGATTTGGTAAAGAAAATTTCTAAACAAAAAGCATTACCGCCTTATGTAATTTTCCAGGAAACTTCATTGGAAGAAATGGCAATTCAATATCCTATTAATATGGAGGAGTTGACAAAAATTTCGGGAGTAGGAGCGGGAAAAGCTACAAAATACGGTAAACCATTGATCGATTTAATAAAAGCTTACGTTGAAGAAAAGGATATTGAACGCCCTAGTGATTTAGTAATTAAATCGGTAGTCAATAAATCAGGTTTAAAAGTTTACATCATTCAAAACGTTGATCGCAAGATTCGTTTGGAAGATATGGCCAAATCAAAAAGTTTAAAGATGAACGATTTGATTACCGAAATGGAAACGATTGTTGAATCCGGAACTAAATTAAACATCAAATATTATTTAGATGATATGATGGATGAAGATAAACGTGATGAAGCCTTAGAGTATTTTAAAGAATCACAAACAGATAGCGTTGAAGAAGCCTTAAAAGAATTGGGTGAAAACGATTATTCGGAAGAAGAAATCAGATTACTCCGCATTCAATTTATTTCTGATTACGCTAATTGACATTTGTATTATTTTTTTGTTTACCCTGGCCCCCCCCCCCCTCGCAAAAACGGCAAAACCCATTTCCTTTTGGGGGGGGGCCGGGGGAAAGTACTACCCCCCCCCCCCCCCCGCCCCATCTCCCCCCCCCGAAAAAAAAGAGAGCAATGCGGGGGGGTCTGGGGATAAAAAGTTTTTATTTTTGGGTTAGCCCCCCCCCTCCAAATTTTTTTTTGGGGCAAAAAACCCCCCCCCGGGATTGGGGTGGGGTTTCTCTTTTAAAACCCCCCCCCCGACAAAATTGATTTAGGAGGCAGAGACCGGGAACCAAATTTTTTTCCCCTAAAGACTTATTTTTCTTTTTTTCCCCAATTTTTTTTAAATTTTCAAAAACCAAAAAGGGGGGATTTTTTTTAAAAACCTCCCCCCCCCCCCCCCCGGGAAAAATAAAAAGGGGCGGACCAACGAGGAAAAAATAAATCATCACCCCCCACAAAAATTTTTTACCCCCCCCCCTCTTTTTTTTTCCCCCTCCCCCCCGGGGCCGGGCTTTAGTGTTGGTTATACACTGAAATAAAATTAGCACCAAAAAGTATAAGCACGAAAAGTCCTTGAAGAATTTTCTCCAAGGACTTTTTTATGGGATGATTAGTATTTTTTATTTAACAGCGAAACCACTTACATCAACACCTGCATTGCGTAAAGCGTAACCTTTTAATAGGGTAATAGCTTGATTTTGTTCTCCTAATGCAAGAGTTTCTTTTTCATCAGCATTACTCAAGCTTCCTAATTTACCGGCTGAGGTTGGCATGGCGTTGGCTTCTTCACGCATTTCGTAGGCAAAGCGCATATTCATTTCTGCATCGCTAATTAAACTTTGAGCTTGTTTAGCAGTTATGGCGCTAACGTTTGCTTTTTCGAGTAACTGATTAAGGTTGGTTTTGTTTAAGGTATAAGCTTCTTTGTTTTTTACCCCTGATAATTCTAGGGCGGTAATAAACATCATTTCGGCTTGTTTGTAAAGCGTACTCGCTTCTTCCAGTAATTCGGCTTTAGTTAAGCCTGTGTTGTTTACTGCCGCTTCTCTTAAGTATTTTGACTTAAGACTTAACTCTTCGGCTTGTTGTTTTAAATTTTGTCCTGATGTTTTGGTGCTGGCTACAGTTCTTACTACAACATTATCTTGTAGAATTTCTTTGCCATCCATGAGTGGTTTTTTGGCAGGTGCTTCATTCGAGAAACTTAATCCCATTCCAAAATTATCATCCGATACTCGGTTCTCTTGTGTTTGGCCTTTTACCATTACCTGAATGGAAAGAGCCAACAATGTTAAAAGGTAAATTTTTGTTTTCATAACAAATGAGTTTTAAATAAGTTAATGTTTCCATGTTTATTTTAATGTTTTTAAGGTTGAAAAATGAATTGATGTATTTTTCTTTGCTTTTTTTACCAGCCCCTCCAAACTACAGGTTCAGCAGGGGTTCCGGGTGATTATTGGGTTTGCTTACTTACTTGTACGTGGTGGTTTTAAAAAAGGTTCGCTTTTTTGGCATATAAATAAAACACGGGTTTGTTAACAGCTTCTTTTATCAGTCGTAAATCGCCTTATTTATTTCTATTAATTGCATAATATTATAGGCTACTTTACGTTATAAAGAATAGTGTTTTCCCCAGTCGTACATAGGTACATTTTTTTGTTTGGAATTTGCATATTAGGCGGTGCTATGCTCTTCGGCATGGCTCCTACCAGTATACCGCAAGCTATTTTAGTTGGTAATTGGTTATTAGAGGGTAACTTCAAAGAAAAATTAAGAGCTTTAAAGAGTAACAAAATTTTTTGGGTATTAACCAGTGTTTTTTTTATCCATTTGCTTGGACTTCTTACTACAACAAATCTTGAAGCTGGTTTAAATGACATTCGTGTTAAATTACCTTTAGTATTATTTCCGCTTGTTTTTTTTAGCACAAAAGTTATCGACAAAAAGGAGCTTAATTTATTACTAAATCTGTTTATCATTGGAATTTTGATTAATAGCTTTTGGTGCATCTATTACTATTATAGCCATACCCTCATTGACTTAAGAAAAGTATCCAGGTTTATGTCTCACATTCGCTTTGGGCTTTTTATAAACATGGGTATTTGTACATTAGTTTATTTTATTCGGGAGAGAAAAAAAACAATCTACCGGATTGTTTTTGTAATGATTATAGTTTATTTATTATGGTTTATGTTAAACTTCGGACTGGTTACTGGTATAGTATTGTTTAGTTTAATAAGCATAGCATTTGTGTTTTACCTCATTGTAAAACAAAATGTAAAAGTGAAGCTAATTGGGTTTTCAACCTTAATGGCTTTGGTTTTTGCGGGATACTGTTTTTTAAATTCGGAATGGAAAAAAAATAGTTTTATTGATACATCAATAAACAATCAGCCTAAAGAAAAATCATTATCTGGCCGAAACTATTACCCTGTAGGATTAAACAAACAAACAGAGAATGGTTTTTATTTAGCCTATAATATTCAATACGACGAAATTTATAAAGTATGGCCCGAATTAAGTAAAAAAAATATTTTACAATCAGACGAAAGAGAAAATCCGCTTATCTGGACTTTATTGCGGTATATGACAAGTAAAGGTTTAACTAAAGATTCTTTTGGTTTATCACAATTAAGTAAGTCTGACATCGAGAGCATTGAAAAAGGAATTACGAATTATAATTATGCTGATGCTTCACCATTACGTATCCGTGTAAAAGGATTTATGTCAGAGTACCAGGATTATAAAAGCGGAGCGAATCCATCGGGTAACACCATGCTTATGCGATTCGAATTTTGGAAGGCCGCTATTTATATTATTAAACGAAATGTGTGGCTTGGTGTTGGAACTGGTGACGCACAAACGGCTTTTAATAAGGCCTATTATAGAACACAAACAAATTTAACTCATGAATGGCGATTGCGTTCTCATAATCAATTTTTAGCAATAACAGTTTCATTCGGAATTGTTGGATTAATAGTTTTTATTTTTAGTATTATATACCCAATTTTTGTTTTGCGGAGAAAATTAGATGAACTCTACTTTGCCTTCATTTTTATTGCAATAATTTCATTTATTACCGAAGACACACTCGAATCACTAACGGGCGCAAGCTTTTTTGCTTACTTTAATTCATTGCTTTTGTGGTTGGCATACGAGAAGAAGGAATTTTCTAAAAGTGATAACCTTTAAAGTCTCTTGTAAATTCGTCTTTTTCAAAACTAGGATTTACCTGTAAGAAGAAGTAATTATATTCTTCAAATAAACTTTTATCATCGTAAACTTTCACACCAATCGGTAAAAAATAAAATTGATCGATGTACATGATTACATTTTTCGCATACCAATTGGGAACCTTAATAACTTGTCCTACTTTAAGGATGTCGAAGTAATCTTTAAACTTCGGATTCAATTCAACAATCATGTATTCACTAACAAATAATTTGCGGGCAATAGACGTAATACTTTCGTTAACACCAACCGTGTAATTTGTGTAAGCAAAATCTTTATTGTTAATTACTAATTTGTAACAAGGACGGTTATTCCATTTCTCTTCACCATCTAAATAAAAATATTGGTCTACTTTGTCGCCAAGCTTTGCAGCTGAATTTTCAATTATACCACCAAAATAATCAAAGCCCATTTCATTAATAGTGTGATGTTGGTCCTGGCGCATTAACGAACCCATGGGGTCGAGATTTAAATTGATGTAAGGAAATGAATTTGGTTTTACTAAGGCTTTACCATTGTTAGTCCCTATAGTCCAAAGTACTTCAATGCCCTTAATGTAAACGTAAAGCATCCGTGGTTTGCGGTTTAATTTAACTGAAGATTCGTAATAGTTATAACCTTTTCGTCCGCGCTCAGTAATCTTAAGGTTGTATTTTAAACGATCTACCTCTTTAATGGCTTTTATCATCTTGGTAGCAATGGCTTTTGCGTCAAGATTTTCCTTGACTTGTGCCAACCCGTTCAAACTCAACAAAGTAAAAACTACCGCTATTTGGGCATAAACCCGCATACAAAACATGAGCTGCAAAAATAACATTGTTTTTGTATTTATACGGAAAAATTAACCTTGTAACTGATAAAAAATTTAATTGAATCTTAGTTCTCTAAAGGGTAAATTTGGTTTTAAATGTTAAATTTGGAGTCCCATTAAAATGATTGTTCAAAAAGCCATAATTAACGGAATTTCCGAGCTGTTGTATAACCACGATTATGTGGTGGTACCCGGTTTTGGTGGCTTTGTATCGCGCAATCAATTATCACATTACTCAGTAAATAAAGAAGTGCTTAATCCGCCTTCAAAAAAAATATTATTCAACGTTCAGCTAAAACAAAACGATGGCATTTTAGCTAGCTGGTTAAAAGAAAAATTAACTGCGATTTTAATCAAGCCAATAAACATATTGAAGAATTTGCAGCACATTGCAAAGTGTTATTAGACACCAAACACCGTTTGGAATTTGAAAATCTAGGTTTGTTTTATTTAGACTTTGAAAAAAATATTTGCTTCGAACCAAAAACGGATATCAATTTTTTAATTGACAGTTTTGGATTAAGCAGTATTACTTTAAAAGAATTAGAGAAGGAAGAAGTACAAAAAGTAATTGAAACCAAAGACCGTTTTGAGAAAGTAGAAATTACACCTACAATAAAAAAACGCAATTACCGTCGAATTGCCACATTGGCAGTAGGAATTCCTGTTTTAGGAATGGCTATTTTATTTGCTGTTAATTTTGTGAAGCCAAACACTATTTCTTACTCTAAATTTTTTGGCGGCGTAAATGAAATGTCTTATTCACCGCTTAATTATAATTCATCAGTTGCAGAATTGGAAGTGAAGAGCGCGACACCTTATGTGGTGGACGCGAATGGTTACGCCACTATAAATTTATTTGAGAATAAAACAGTAGCTGTAAACATTAGTGCTGTTAAAACCGAATCACATACTATAACAAAACGTTACTCCCACGAAATTATCATGAATGGAAAATACCAGGTGGTAATGGGTTGTTTTAGTTTGAAAGGCAATGCAAAAAAATTCATCCGCACACTTTCATCCGAAAATCTTCGTGCAGGCATTAGCGGTGTTAATGCTAAAGGATTACATGTAGTAAGTTGTGGTGCTTTTAATGATAAAGAAAGTGCTGTTGCGTTATTACAATCTATCAAATCAAAATACCCGAACGCTTGGGTAATGACACAGGAATAACTCTAACGTTGAAATCGAAATTTTAGTTTGGAAGAATGTGTCATGGTGAGCTTGCCGAACCATTAAATTCCTTTTTTCTCTTCCGTCTCTTTTGCCTCTTCTATTGCTTTATTCTTTTCGCGCATGTTCTTATAAATGGTAACGAAAGCCATCATTAAAGCAGCAAAAATAATCAAGCCTAATAAACTCCAAACTAAACTACCGGTTGATTTTACCGTCACTAAAAAAACAATTCCCACTAAAAACACAGTAGCTACTTCGTTAAACAAACGTAATTTAAAAGAGCCCCATACAAAAGTACCGGCTAATTGTTTTTTATAAATCATTTGGCATTGTAAGTGGTATAAAAATAATGCACCCACTAATATTAACTTTAACCACATCCAAGGAAGAGCTAAATACATAGTGTTTTCCCAAATCATCCACCAGCCGAAAATAAAAGTACCACTCATACTGGGCCAGCCAATTATGTACCACAATTTTTTTTGCATGATTAATAATTGGGTGGTGAGGATTGTTTTTTCAGGCTCCTCCTTTTTTTGTGCTTCGGCGGTATAAATAAATAGGCGCACCATATAAAATAGCGCCGCAAACCAGCAAACCACAAAAACAATGTGTAAAGATTTAATATAAAGGAAATCCATAGTTAAATATTGAAACAAAGGTAGTAATTTAGCGTATCAAAAAACATCAATGTTATGAAGCCAAAATTCGCAAGAGAATCCTTAACAATTACAACTGAGCACGTTTTACCAAATGATACAAATCATGTTGGCGGCTTGTTTGGAGGACGTTTAATGCAATGGATGGATACTACCACTGCAATTTCAGCTCATCGTCATTGCAAGCGCGTGGTTGTAACGGCAGCAGTAAATAATATATCATTCGACCACCAAATAAAAGCCGGAAGTATTGTTACGTTGGAAGCGAAAGTAAGTCGTGCTTTTAACAGTAGTATGGAAGTATTTGTTGTGGTTACAGTTGAGGACAGAGTTACAGGTGAACATAAAAAATGTAACGAAGCTATTTTTACTTTTGTGGCTATCGACTCAGAAGGCTCGCCATTACCGGTACCTGAATTAATACCTGAGACTGAAGAAGAGAAAAAACGTTTTGATGGTGCTTTACGCCGCCGACAATTATCTTTAGTGTTAGGTGGAAGAATGAAAGCGCACGATGCGACTGAATTAAAAGCCTTGTTTGCTTAAGGAATAATTATTTCACCATATTTTTTCTAACTAATAGTTTTTTTGAAAGCAAACTATTATTTGAATAGAAGACGTCTTTTCTTAAAAAACCAATTTCCGAATTCATATAGTACACGACCTTATTATGACTTTCGGTAGGATCGTCATTCACGGTACTCTTTTCTACTTTTTTGTAGTATCTATCATAAATAAACAAGGAATCATAATAAGTTCTTGAATACTTTGAAGGTTCATCTTCATTCGTACCAAAAGGAATATAAACTTTTACACCACAATCGTAACAAGTGGGTTCTTTTTGATCCCAGAGAAGAAAACATAAAAATCTTCTTCTGGACCTGAAGGCCAATGCATAATTCTGTAATGAATTTGTTGGAAATTATCACATCCTTCAGGATGGGTTTTAGAAAGGGCGTCGCTAAATTGAGTTACTAATGCACTATCATAAGTAAGGCTCACTGAATCTACATAAATCCAAAAAGTACCTTCATGAAAGGAAGCGGAAACAAGCTCAGTTGAAGGATTATAATAATTTTGCGGTTCACCACAATTTGGACCTTTCATTCCCGGTCCTGGTTTTTGACAAGCAATAAGCCCAATGTAAAATAAAAGTATTAGATGTTTAGCCAGTTTCATTCTAGCTAATATACGAAATATAAATCAATAAATTTCATTTACATCAATCGCATTCATGCATTTAAAATGTCCTTTAGGGCATTTGCTATACCCGAGTTTGGAGCAGGGTCGGCATTTTAAATCTTTTACTTCTAAAATTTTGCTGCCATCAGCGGGTTTATAAGGATACATTCCGAATTCAGGAATGGTGTTTCCCCAAAGCGAAAATATTTTTTTATCAAAAGCTGCTGCGATATGCATTAATCCCGTATCGGATGTAATTATGAATGATGAATGTTGAATGATGAATGCGGACTGGTTTAAAGTAAACTTTCCACACACATTAAAAGTATTTTTTGTTTTTGAAATAACTTCCTCTGCAATATCGGAATCTTCCTTTCCGCCCATTAAAACACCAGGAAGTTTTGAGTTATTACAAATCTCAATTAATTTATTTACAGGAATTTTTTTGGTGTAGTATGAACCACCAACAACTAAAGCCACAAATCCGTTTTTTAAAATTGGGTTGATTGAAGAGATATCTACTTTATCATTTTCCGAAATAAAATAATCTAATCCTTTACCATCATCCTTTACTCCGAGTGGAGCGGCTGCTTCTAAATAACGCTGTACAATGTGAACATCCGGTAAAGCTGTTTTGCTTTTTAAATTAACGGCTAACCATTTTTTTATATTCAGCTTTTTAAAGGTTGAACTTTTTTTACCGAGTGCTAATTTTAAACGCGTGCTGCGTAAATTATTGTGGAGGTCAATAACGAAATCGTAATTCTCTTTTTTAGTTGCGGTAAAACTTCTTTAAAATCTTTTTCAAAGGTAATCAGCTTATCAATATAAGGGTTGTGTTCTAAAGTACTTTTAAAAGATGCTTTGGTCACAAAATGAATTTCAGCATTTTTCACCTGCTGTTTACAGCAACGGATTACGGGTGTAGTTAATACTACATCACCAATTGAGCTAAAACGTATAATTAGTATTTTCAAAACAGATTAAAAACGTAACTTTGTCAAAGTTAGTATTTAAAGCTTTAATTAAATAATGTTTATTGATACCCATACCCATTTATATGCCGAGGAGTTTAATGCCGATCGTAGCACCGTAATTAAAAAAGCCATTGCTTCAGGCATTAAAAAATTATACTTGCCTAATATTGATAGTACCAGTATTGAAGGCATGCTTCAATTGGAGAAAGATTATCCGGAAAATTGTTTTGCGATGATGGGACTTCATCCTTGTTCTGTAAATGAAAAAGTGGAAGAAGAACTAAAGTTAGTTGAAGAATGGTTGGGTAAACGAAAATTTTGTGCGGTTGGAGAAATTGGAATTGATTTGTATTGGGATAAAACTTTTTTCCCTCAACAACAAATGGCGTTTAAAAAACAAATGGATTGGGCTTTGCAATATAATTATCCAATCGTTATTCATTGCAGAGAAGCTTTTGATGAAATTTTTGAAATACTTTCGTCTTACAAAAAATTACCTGCAGGATTTTCCATTGCTTTAGCGGAAATTTGGAACAAGCGAATAAAGTAATTGCACTCGGTGGTTTTAAATTGGGAATAGGAGGAGTGGTGACTTTTAAAAATTCCGGTCTCGATAAAGTGGTTGAACAATTAGACATGCAACACTTAGTTTTAGAAACCGATTCTCCTTATTTAGCACCAAATCCGTTTAGAGGCAAACGCAACGAGAGCGGATATTTAATTCAAGTAGCACAAAAGGTAGGTGAGATAAAAAACTTATCTATTGCTGAGGTGGGAGAAATCACCACTAAAAACGCAATTGAGCTTAATTTATTTTAGACGTGTCTGGTGAGCTTGCCAACCATGGTTTTTTACAGCGAACCCCAGCCGCCTTCGTCAGGCTCAGGGACAAATTAATTTGTAAGGTATTTAGGGTTCGGCAAGCTCACCATGACTTGCTCTTCGAGAAATTCGGCTAATCGAGGAAATTATTCTTCTTAAAATATTCAACTATCGAATCGATAATTAATTTGTTTTGTTGTTTGGCATCTAAAAACGGTAAAGTCTCTTTTGAGTTCCAGTGCGGCCAACCATCTTCATCTCTGCCAACGTATTCATAAAAACCAAAAGGCTCGAGTAGTGTACAAATAGCAATGTGCATTACTTCAAGTTTCTCGTCCTTCTTAAATTTCTTCTGAAAGTCTTTTCCTAATTCCTGCAAGCCAATGGTAAATAAAATGGCATCGTAATCCATTTCGTTTCCAAAACGTTCTTTTAATTTGATTTGTAAATTTTGCCAGGGAGTAATTTCCATTTAGTTTCTTTCAAATAAATCTAAATGATCTTCAATAAATTTTAAAATATCGTCTTTGCCTTTTTTGTCTTTAGATGAGCTTACAATATAATTAGGTTCGTCTTCAAAAATGTAAGAGATTTTTAGAAGATAATTTTCTAAATTTTTCTTTAATTCTGATTTGGTCAGCTTATCTGCTTTTGTAAACACAATACAAAATGGAATATTTTTTGAGCCTAGCCATTGCATAAACTCGGCATCAATTTGTTGTAAGGGTAAGCGGTAATCTACTAACACAAACAAACACACCAAACTTTCGCGCTTGGTAATGTAGCTTGTAATCATGTCTTCAAAAACGGCACGCTCGGTTTTAGCGGTTTTAGCATAACCATAACCTGGTAAATCAACCAAGTACCAAGCATCATTAATTAAAAAGTGATTAATGATTTTTGTTTTGCCGGGTGTTGAAGATGTTTTTGCCAACTTATTATTGTTGCATAACATATTGATGAGCGAAGATTTCCCAACATTACTTCTGCCAATAAAAGCATACTCCGGAAAAACAGGTTTCGGACACTCCGAAATCTTAGCCGAAGTTTTTGTGAATATGGCTTTCTTAACTATCAAAATAAATAAGCTTAAGCTTTTAGTAAACCCTTCTCGATTAAGTAAGAGTTAATATGACGTTCTTTTTTACTTTCGTAAATATCTGCAATGCGAACTAAAATCCCTGTTTCTTCAACACCACCAAAAGTAGGATTGATAGCAGTTCCAAATACACGCATGGTACTCGATAAATTCATATACGCATTCATTAATGGCGGAATGTTTTCGCCTAGTGCACGAACGCGTTTATTTAAAACACTATGACCTTCTTTAAAAGGAAGACCTTTAATCGAAGTTAAAAATTCAGTAACATCTGTTTTTGTTTCAACCCCGTGAATTGGCTTAACTAAATTCTTATCATCGGGAAAATAATATTTTAAGAACGCTAAAATCATATCGCGCGCCTCAACATTAAAATCGGTATACATAGTCACCTTACCGTAATAATATTTCATGAAAGGATTATCTACCACAATTGCGCCAAGTCCATCCCATAAATTATCTAAACTAAATAAACCCTTACGGAACTGTTCTGATGGCTGATATTGCGGCTGGATAAAGGAACGGCCTAATTCAATTGTATAGGGTAAAAAATCTTTATAGAACTCGGGGTTAAAATCAAATAATTCGGTAGTCGCCAAATTTACTTTCCCGTTGATATATTCGGCGTCTTTACAGGCTATATACCTATAGGCCCCAACTATTTCCTTGTCTTCAGGGTTCCAAACCAGTAATTGCTGGTAGGGATGTTCGCTAATATCGTATTCATCAATATCAATTTCTTTACCGGTACCCCCGCCGGCGTGCCTGAAAGTAACTTCCCTTAAGCGCCCAATTTCCTTCATTACATTGGGTGAATTATGGTGGGTTATAATATATATTTCGTTATTGCCATTATTGGTTTTGCGCACGTATCTCTCGCGGGTTAACTCGGCTAAAATGGCCTCTCTGGGTATTTTTTGGATAATATCCTGCATAAGATGAGGCTAAATATAAGTATTAAACCTTCATGCAAAAATGCAAATAATGAAGAAAATTGTTATCTTTACTAAAACTTTTACTAATGAAAAAGCTATTTATACTGGTTACATCAGTAGTTTTTTTAGCATCGTGCAAAAAAACCTACCACTGTACTTGCAATACAGCTAGTACTGCATTGCAAAATGGCGGTTATGTTAATCAAACCCAGTACACTGTAAAAATGTACGGCCAGGAAGCTGCACATGATAAATGTCTCGATATGTATAGGCAAACGGAGTATGTTACAACTAATAACATACCTACTACCGATACTAAGTGTGAAGTGATTAGCCCTAAGTAATTTCTTTTTATGGCTAATGTTTTTGAATTTAACGGTTATAAGCCCGTTATTCATAAATCCTCCTTTATTCATCCAAATGCAACTGTGACCGGTAATGTAATTATTGGTAAAGATGTTTATGTTGGTCCAGGTGCCGCTATTCGTGGTGATTGGGGACAAATTATTATTGAGGATGGTTGTAATGTTCAGGAAAATTGCACCATTCATATGTTTCCTGGTACTACTGTTTTATTAAAGGAAGGTGCTCATATTGGTCACGGTGCCATTATTCATGGCGGAACAATTGGTAAAAATGTTTTGGTAGGAATGAATAGTGTTATAATGGATAATGTAGAGGTTGGTGATGAATGTATCATTGGCGCTTTAACATTTGTACCAGCCGAAATGATTATTCCTAAACGTAAAATTGTGGTAGGAAATCCGGGTAAAATTGTGAAAGATGTAAGTGATAGTATGATTGCTTGGAAAACACAAGGCACCAAGTTATATCAGCAATTACCTTACGAATGCCACACCACCCTAAAAGCCTGCGAACCCTTAGATAGAATGCCTGCCTTTAGACCCGAACAACAAGATATTTATAAAACCTGGGCCAATCAAAAAGCAGAGAAATCGTTAAAAAAAGAGGAAAAATCAGACAAAACCTCTAAGGTTAAGGTGGTAAAATCGTCAAAAAAGAAGAAGTAATTCATTCTTGGCCCCCTAAGCAAAAAATTATAGCTTTATAATTCTAATCCCGATAACTATCGGGACTAAAATTGTATTCCTGAAAAGATGTTAAGATTACAGTTTTTGAGTAAAAGGGTTATAGACTGGCATTTTATTTGAAGTAAATAGTGACAATATTTGTAATTATTAAACCTATGAAGAAAATCGTTTTGTTATCGGCCGCAGTTCTCATGTTATGTTCTGCTTTTATTAATTCGGATGGTGATAAAATCCCATCAGCCACTTTAAAAAACTTAGATGGCTCAAAAATAAATTCATCAACTTTTAGTAATAACGGAAAACCTATTATTATTAGTTTTTGGGCCACTTGGTGTAAACCTTGTAAAAAAGAGTTAGATGCTATTGCCGAAAATTATGCCGATTGGCAAAAAGAAACCGGCGTAAAATTAATTGCAATTTCAATTGACGATGCAAGAAGCGCAAGCAAAGTAGTAACTGATGTTAAAACCAAAGGTTGGGCTTACGAAGTTTACATTGACGAGAATCAAGATTTCAAACGTGCTATGAATGTAAATAATGTGCCACATACTTTTTTAGTAGATGGTAATGGTAAAATAGTCTGGAGTCATAACTCGTATGCCGAGGGAGACGAAGATAAATTATATGAAAATGTTCAGGCTGTTGCAAAAGGTGAAAAATTAAAGCACTAGAAACTGTATGAGATTATTACGTTCAGGAAAACTATTACTTAGTATCGCTCTTTTCTGTGGAGCTTTTAATCTTCAATCACAAAATGCTGTAACTGAAGAATTAAATTCTGTTCATGGTAATTTTCAATTAGATGGTCAGTATTATGAATATGATTCCTTAATTGGCGCTCCAAAAGTACCTGAGAAATTTTTATCAAATGTTTTCGGAAATATAAATTATTCGAAAGGAAAATTTTCGGCTGGTGTTCGTTATGAAGCCTATAATAATGTCCGTCAAGGTTTTTTGCCCAGTTATAAGGGACAAGGTATCGTAAACCGTTATGCGCGTTATCAAACACAATTATTAGATATAACCGTTGGAAATTTTTACGAGCAATTTGGAAGTGGTTTAATGCTTCGGGCTTATTATGAACCCGGACTGTTATATGACAATTCAATTGACGGCGCACGTATTATTTCTAATCCGTACAAAGGTGTGACATTAAAAGGTATAATTGGTAAACAGCGTTTGTTTTTTGGTGTTGGTCCCGGTATTGTAAGAGGTGTTGATGGTGAAGTTAATATTAACGAACTATTCGATTCGGTTTTAGGAAATAAAAAAACCAAGGTAATTGTGGGTGGAAGTTTTGTAAGCAAGTATCAACCGGATCAGGATAACTATTTAGTTTTACCTGAAAACGTTGGTTGTTATGGTGGTCGCGTAAATATTATTCGCGGTGGATTTAATTTTAATACTGAATACGCTTACAAAATAAACGACCCGTCAGCTGATAATAACAAGTCATACAAATTTGGTGACGCACTTTTCTCTACAATTTCTTACGCAACGAATGGCTTTTCTATCTTATTACAAGGAAAGCGGATTGATAATATGAGTTACAGAAGCGATAGAAATGAATCGTTACAAAATTTATTAATTAATTATTTACCTGCTACAACAAAACAGCATTCTTACACTTTATTAGCACTTAATCCTTATGCCACACAACTAAACGGAGAAATAGGATTAATGGCTGAGGTACAGTATAAGATACAAAAAGGCACATTATTGGGCGGTAAATATGGAATGGAAATTACTGTAAATTATTCGCAAGCACATGGACTGGCAAAATACGGCGTTCGCGATTCTCTAAGCGATATGACTTTTTATAACACTAAATGGGATTTTAAAGAATTTAGTAATGAAACGCATCATTACGATAGTTCATTGGTTACTACACCTACAGGAAGTTATTACAATAAAAAGAAAGTAAGTTACAGAGATGCTAATAAGTATTATCATGATTTTTTTATTGAGATAAATAAAAAATTCAACAAAAAGTGGAAAGGTACATTCATGTATGCTAATCAATTTTATAACCGTAACATTATTCAATTCAATGCGCCAACCGCAGGATTTAAAAACTTGAGAAGTCATACCGGTGTGGTGGATATAACTTATAAGTATAAATCGTCAAAATCAATCCGTTTAGAAGTTCAGGGTTTATTTGTGGATGATCAGAATGTAGAGACTAATTCAAACTTAATTGCCAAAGGTAATTGGGCAACAGCTCTATTAGAGTGGTGGCCAAACGGACATTTTTTTATTGCCTTATATGATCAGTATAATTCCGGTAATCCTAAAGACGAATTGAAAATTCATTACTATTTGGGCACTATAGGTTATAATAAAGATGCGCACCGAATTCAGTTAAGTTACGGTAAACAAAGTGCAGGTATTTTTGTGTTGGAGGTGTGTGTAGGGTGGTGCCTGCATCTAATGGTTTAACACTTTCAATAACCAGTAGTTTTTAGTATATTTATATTAAGATTTTAGATAACAGATAAGGACATGAAAAAAATCGGTTTAATTCTTGGAATTGTAATGCTTGTTTTATCATGCGATAAGGTAAAAAACCCTTTGCAGAATCCTGATGCAATTACAAACTGTACGGTAAGTCCGCATTTTGTAAAAACAGATTCTAATACAACTAAAGTTAATCACCGGATTGTATTAGTTGAGGATTATACCGGGCATACCTGTGGAAATTGTCCGCGCGCAGCCGAGGAAGCAGAAAATATTCAGAACAAATATGGGGATAGCGTTGTAGTGTTAGCCATTCATGCCGGAACACAATTTTCGCCACCAAAGTTACCTGATTTTCCGGAAGACTTCCGTACTTCAGTAGGAACAGATTGGGATGGTTTTTTTGGTTTTTCCGCAGCAGGATTACCTAAGGGTTCTGTTAATCGTGATCAAACACCTTTTCCACAGCCGCGTAATGCATGGGATGGTTTGGTAAGTACTGCACTTAACTGGGCACCATCGGCAAAGCTTGAACTCACTACTTGGTTAGACACATCAGCTATGTTGATGCGTGTTGATGTAAAAACAACTTTTATTACTAGTTGGTCCAACACAACTAAATTGGTTGTTGTAATGAGTGAAGATAGTATTATTGCTCGCCAAAAAGATTATGCACCACCTGTGGGTTCTACCGTTGAAAACGGAGATGAAATTCCTGATTACTTATTTATGCATATGTTACGGGGTTCAATTAACGGAAGTTGGGGAGAAGAAATTAAAAATGGCCCTTCAGCAATTGGAGATGTTGTTCGTAAAAGTTATAATTGTTACGAGGTTAAGCCATGGAATAGCGAAAAGAAACGACTTAAAAACATGAGCGTTGTCGCTATTCTGTTCGACGAATCAACCAGAGAAATTCTTCAGGTTGATAAACTAAAAATTAAATAATGTTCCTATAATACAGAGCCGCGGACCTAAACCCGCGGCTTTTTTATTTATATTCGCATATGCAATTAGGCCTCATAGGTAAATCACTTTCTCATTCGTTTTCTAAAAAGTATTTTGAAGAAAAATTTAAAAAGGAAAATGTAAGCGGTTCTTTTAAAAATTTCGAACTAAATATTATTTCTGAATTTCCTGATGTGCTTAAACAGAATCCTAATTTAAAAGGACTAAGCGTTACGCTCCCATACAAAGAACAAATCATTCCTTATCTTGATGAAGTTAGTGTTGAAGCAAAAGAAATTGGCGCCGTAAATTGCATTCATTTTTTAGAGGGAAAAAGCACTGGTTACAATACAGATGTATTTGGATTTAAAACTAGCATCAAACCATTTTTAGAACCTAAACATAATAAAGCTTTAATTTTTGGAACGGGTGGAAGCTCAAAAGCTGTTGCCTATGCTTTAAAACAAATTGGTGTAGAATGTTTTTTTGTGACTTCACGTGAATTTAAAAAAACACCAAATACTTTTTTTTACTATGAATTAAGTCCGATTATATTCTCACAATTTTTATTATTAGTGAATTGCACACCGGTGGGAATGTTTCCTGACACGAGCGAAACGCTGGCTATTCCATTTAGTTACGTGACAGATCATCATTTAGCTTACGATTTAATTTATAATCCAACCGAAACTGTTTTTCTTGAAAATTGCAGGGAAAAAGGCGCAGTAACTATTAATGGTTTAAGCATGTTGCAATTGCAAGCCGAAAAAGCCTGGGAAATTTGGAGTCGTTAATTTTTTGTACTTTTAATTTATGACCGAAAAATTTAAAAAGCTGTCTATCACTTCTGATTTTGAAGTTTACGATTCCGAGAAAGATTTATCTTCTGAGGAAAACGCTCTTTTACAAAAGGCAAAGGAAGCTTTACAAAATGCTTACGCTCCTTATTCAAATTTTTTAGTTGGCGCGGCAATTTTATTGGAGAATGGAGAAATCTGTATTGGTAATAATCAGGAAAACGCAGCTTACCCATCCGGACTTTGCGCAGAACGCGTTGCGATTTTTCATGCTAGTGCAATTCATAATTCTGTTGCAGTAAAAACTATCGCTATTTGTTGCAAATCTTTAAATGCAGTTATCGATGGACCCGTTACGCCGTGTGGCGCATGCCGACAAGTTATTGCAGAGTATGAAACAAAATACAGCAAACCTATCCGCATTATTATGCAAGGTGAAAAAGGTAATGTTTATGCCGCCAATGGCATCGAATCTTTGCTTCCCTTAATGTTTAATAGTAAGTATCTGAAATAAAGTATATTAGGATTAGGGAAAATTCCCTAAATTCTGCTAATTTTGTAGCTATTAACACATCATTTCTATGTCGAAAACTGCGGTAGAAAAAAAATTAAAGTTCACTAAAGAACAGTACTTGAAGTGGTACGAATCAATGTTATTGATGCGCCGTTTTGAAGAAAAAACAGGACAAGTTTACGTTCAACAAAAAATAAAAGGTTTTTGTCATTTGTATATAGGACAAGAGGCTATTGTTGCCGGTACTGTAAGTGCAACAAAAAAAGGAGATAAACATATTACTGCTTATCGCGATCACGCGCATCCTATTGGTTTAGGTTTGCATCCAAAATATGTAATGGCTGAAATGTATGCGAAAATTACCGGTTGCAGTAAAGGCAAAGGTGGTTCGATGCATATTTTTAGCAAAGAACATGGTTTTGTTGGTGGACATGGTATTGTAGGGGGTCAAGTACCGTTAGGAGCTGGTATTGCTTTCGCTGAAAAATATTTAGGAACTGATTACGTTTGCGTTTGCTCTATGGGTGATGGCGCAGTTCGTCAAGGTGCTTTACACGAAGCCTTCAACATGGCCATGACTTGGAAATTGCCCGTGATTTTTATTGTAGAAAATAATATGTACGCAATGGGAACTTCAGTTGAACGTACCAGTAACGTACACGATCTTTGGAAATTAGGTTTAGCTTACGATATGCCAAGTAAACCAGTTGATGGTTTAACAGTTGAAGCTGTTCACGAAGCAATGGAAGAAGCAGTTGCACGCGCTCGTCGCGGTGATGGACCTACATTCTTAGAAATGAAAACGTATCGTTACAAAGGTCACTCGATGAGTGATGCGCAAACTTACAGAACGAAAGACGAAGTAAAAGAATATCAAAAACAAGATCCGATTGAAAAAGTACTGGATACTTTGAAAAAAAATAAATGGATTGATGATTCGGAAATTGAAAAAGCAGAAGAAAGAGTAAAAGCATTAGTTGATGAATCGGTAAAGTTTGCAGAAGACAGCCCATATCCTGAACCATCAGAATTATACAATGATGTTTACATGGAACCTAATTATCCATTCATCCAAGAATAATATTAAGCACTAAACACTAAAACAAATTATGGCTGAAATTGTCAGAATGCCAAAACTAAGTGATACGATGACTGAAGGAGTTATCGCTAAATGGCATAAAAAAGTTGGAGATAAAGTGAAGAGTGGTGATTTATTGGCGGATATTGAAACCGATAAAGCTACAATGGAATTCGAATCGTTTCAAGATGGAGTTTTACTACATATTGGTATTCCAGAAAAGCAAAGCGTTCCGGTAGATAGTATTATAGCTGTTCTGGGAAAAGAAGGTGAAGATGTTTCTAAAATATTAGCAGCAGAAGGAGCGCCGAAAACAGAAGTAAAAAAGAAGAAGAAGTTGCTACAACAAACGGAACTGCAAAAACTGCAGAGTTACCAAAAGGTGTTGAAGTTGTTCGCATGCCGAAGCTAAGTGATACAATGACGGAAGGTGTTATCGAAAAATGGCACAAAAAAGTTGGCGACAAAGTAAAGAGCGGTGAATTATTAGCAGATATTGCAACAGATAAAGCTACAATGGAATTCGAATCTTTCCAAGATGGTGTTTTAATTCATATTGGTATTGAAGAAGGAAAAAGTATTCCGGTAGATGCAGTGATTGCGATTTTAGGAAAAGGCGGAGAAGATGTAAAAGCAATTTTAGCTTCAATCCCTCAAACTAACGCAGCAGTTAAAACAGAAAACAAAACTGTTGAGGTAAAAAAAGAAACTGTTACTTCTGTAGCAGCTACGACATCTAAGCCTGCAGTTTCAAATCAGAATTCAAATGGAAGAATAAAAGCTTCTCCTTTAGCAAAAGCATTAGCAAAGGAAAAAGGTATTGATATTAGTCGTGTGACTGGTAGTGGCGAAAACGGACGTATTACCAAATCTGATATTGAAAACTTCAAAGGTGGTGGCGGAGCAAAATCTAATTTTGTTGGTGTAGAAAGCTATACCGATGAACCGGCATCACAAATGCGAAAAGTAATTGCGAAACGTTTATTAGAAAGTAAAAATGGCGCACCTCATTTCTATTTAAATATGGAAGTGGATATGGATAGCGCTATTTCAAGCAGAGAAGCGATCAATAAAGTAAGTGATGTAAAAGTTTCTTTCAATGATCTTATCATTAAAGCTTGTGCAGCTGCGTTAAGAAAACATCCTCGTGTTAATTCTTCTTGGATGGGTGATAAAATCCGTATCAATCATCATATTCATATTGGTATGGCAGTTGCAGTTGAAGATGGATTATTAGTTCCTGTTATCCGTTTCGCGGATGGAAAAGGAATTTCTGAAATTGCTGCCGAGACAAAAGATTTAGGTAAACGCGCTAAAGAGAAAAAATTACAACCTAGCGATTGGGAAGGAAATACATTCACCGTTTCTAATTTAGGAATGTTTGGAATTGAGTCATTCACATCAATCATAAATTCGCCGGAGTCTTGCATCTTATCAGTTGGCGCCATTCGTCAAGTACCTGTTGTAAAAAACGGAGCAGTTGTTCCCGGTAACACAATGATGTTAACACTTGCTTGCGATCATCGCAGTGTGGATGGAGCTACAGGAGCTGCATTCTTACAAACATTAAAAACATTTATTGAGAACCCTGTAATGATGTTCATCTAATGGCCCTTCGACAAGCTCAGGGACCATATTAATATTTTTTAAAATGGAAGCATTTGTAAAATCAGAAATTAAAGACGGAGTTGGTTATATTACTTTTTTCCATCCGCAAAGTAATTCAATGCCGGGAGAGCAATTACGTAATCTGGCAAAGGAAATAGAAAAACTTGGTAAAGATGAGAAAGCAAAAGTTATTGTTTTAAAAAGTGAAGGCGAAAAAGCGTTTTGTGCAGGCGCAAGTTTTGACGAATTAATCTCTATTAAAGATATTGAAACAGGATTAAAATTTTTCTCGGGATTTGCTTTAGTAATTAATGCAATGCGCAAAGCTCCGAAATTTATTATTGCACGCGTTCAAGGAAAAGCTGTTGGCGGTGGGGTAGGAATTGCGTCAGCTGCTGATTACACAATTGCGGTTGAAGGTGCTTCAGTAAAATTAAGTGAACTTGCTGTTGGTATTGGTCCCTTTGTTGTTGGTCCTGCCGTTGAACGTAAAATCGGAACTTCTGCTTTTTGTCAATTGACTATCGATGCAACTGAATGGAAAAGTTCAGATTGGGCAAAAGAAAAAGGTTTGTATGCCGAAGTATTTAAATCAGCGGAAGAAATGGACACAGCTGTTTCTTTCTTAACCGAAAAATTATCTAAGAGTAATCCTGAAGCGATGGCCATGCTCAAAAAAGTAATGTGGGAGGGAACTGAGAATTGGGACGAACTTTTAATTGAACGTGCTGGTATGAGTGGAAAATTAGTTCTCTCAGAATTCACCATTAACGCTATCAATAAGTTTAAAGCCAAGGCTTAAAAGTGAATTCTGTTTAAAGATGTATATTTACCTTCTAAGCAGGATTATGTCTAAATTTTTCTTTATATTTTTTTGCACTCTTTTATCTCCAATTTTTTTGTTTTCGCAAAATTGCAAATGTGATAATTCAATAGCTATAACTGAGCGATTAAAAGAATTATATAAGGATAAAAAGATAGCTGAGATTTATAATCTAGTAAGTGATGTAGAGAAAACAGGAAATAGAAAATGTACGGGTATAGCGGCCAATGAAGCTGTTGCTTTGCTTTATTATTCTCAAGATTTTTCTGAAGCGTTAAAAATGCTACAACGCGTTAACAAACTTCTCAATGTAGCTTGTTTAGATACAGTTCGTGCCTATAATTATTATCTAATTGGCCGGTGTTATTTTGGTTTATCCAGCATGGATAGTTCGCAGTATTATTATATTAAATCTGCTGAACTTGCAGAAAAAATCAAAGCATACGAGATACAAGTCAATGCGCTTTCAGATATTTCCTGGAATTTTCAAAGTTTTGGGCAAACTGCTAAAGGCATGGACTATTTGAAAAAAGCATTAGCTATTTCAATAAAAATACATGATAATAAAGAATCGGGTATTTTATATAGTAATATAGCATCAGCTTATGGTGAAATGTATGAGGCTTCGAAAAATGAAAAGTACTTAGACAGTTCGTTAAATGCTCTTAATGAGGGCTTAAAGTTGCATCGCATTGAAAAAAATGAACAATCGATACAGTATATATATGTTACATATGCAAATGTTTATTTGGCTAAAAAGGATTATAAGAAAGCATTAAGTTATTGCGATAGCGCGACCACAATGCCTGAAGTAGAATCCTATAATAAATATATTATATATTCTGTTAAATCAAATGTGTATAAAAATACCGGTAACAAAAATTTGGCCTTGCGGTATGCAGACTCATGTTATCAAGTAGCATTGGCCGTAGCACCCCCTTACCAAATAGAGGTAACTATGAATGAATTAATCCAATGTTACAAGGATATGGGTAATGTTGAAATGGCTTTAGCCATGACTGAGAAAATGATAAAATTAAAGGACAGCACTAAAACTATAGAAGTAAATGCCCATGTGAATGAGTTGGAGCAAAAATATAATAAAGCACAAAATGAAAAAACAATTCTTGAATTAAATCAGGAAAAGGAAATTTTAAGTCAGCAGGAGGAAATCAGCCAATTAAAAATTAATGCATTAATAATTGGTGTTTTATTTTTGGCGCTACTTGTTTTTGCGATTGTGTTTTTTTATCGCCAATCTGTGCTAAAAAGTAAATTTAAAACACTTGAAATTGAGCAGCGTTTAAACCGTGCCCGTATTAATCCGCATTTCTTTTTCAATGCTTTGGCTTCTTTGCAAGCTCTATCAATGGAGGAGAAAAAGTCAAAAGAAATTTCAGAATACATTCACCGCTTTTCAAAAATTATGCGTGAATCGTTAGAAAGTACGTTTAACGAATTAAATACAATTGAAAACGAAATCGAATTCTTAACACATTATTTAGAATTACAAAAATTACGTTCAGATAATAAATTCACTTATCAATTTTCGGTCGATGAAAAAATTGAGACAGATGCTTTAATGATTCCCGGAATGATTCTTCAACCTTTTATAGAGAATTCTATTGAGCACGGATTTTCTTCTATCGAAACTGGGGGTAAGATTAATATAAGTTTCAAAATCGAGAACAATCAACTAAAAGTTAATGTTATTGATAATGGTTCGGGTTTTAAGGAGAGTGACAAACATAAAGGTTATCCATCGCGTGCGACGCAAATAATTCGCGACCGTTTGTACCTATTAAACAAACAATATAAAACAAACGCTATATTTGAACTTACAAACCTTGCAGATAAAGGAACAAAAGTGGAGATTCAATTACCAATAATTCCAAAATCTTGAAAGTACTCATAATAGATAATGATCAAAAAATCCGAAAAGGATTGATGACTATGATTGAGAAATTTTGTCCGCAAGTTACAGCGATAAATGAAGCGGGCAGCATACAATCCGGTATTGAGGCTATTTCCAAACATGCACCTGATTTAGTTTTATTGGATGTGGAATTGGATGAGGGCACTGGAATGGATTTACTCTCTAAATTGAAGCAATATGAATTCGATGTTGTATTTATTACAGCCCACAATAAATATGCAGTAGATGCCTTTAAATTCAGCGCTATCGATTTTATTTTAAAACCAATTGGAGTAGAGGATTTGTTGAATGCATTTCAAAAAGCAAAAGCTAATCTAACTAATAAAAGTTTATCTAAGCAGTTAGATATTTTAAAAGAAAGTTTAAGTTCATTATCGGTGCCGGATAAAAAAATTGTTTTGAAAGATAGTAACGCTATGCACTTTGTTAAAGTGTCGGATATAATACATTGTAAGGCGGAGGGTAATTATACTGAGTTCTATCTTTCCGGAAAACAAAAATTAGTAACCTCAAGTATGCTCAAAGAGTATGAGGCTATTTTAGAGCCATTTGGTTTTATTAGAACCCATCATTCTCATTTGGTTAATATTAAAAAAATTGTTCGCTTTGATAAAGCAGATGGTGGCTCACTCTTATTAGAAGAAAACAACGAAGTCCCTGTTTCGCAAACGTAAAAGGATCAGGTTATAGAGGCGATTTCAAGACTCTAATTCATTAAAATCACTTATCCAAAATCCCCCATCACTTATCCAGTTCTGTTATTCACATACGTAACTATACGTTTAGTTGCCCTTAGCTTTCCTTCATTTGTATAGAATTAAATCTATATCTTATGAAAACATTAAAATTATTTATCGTTCTGGTTGCTGTATGTGCAACCACAAGAATTGGTGCACAGAGTTTAGCCTGGGCACAGGAACATGGAGGGACTGGCTTCGAGGCAGGTTATGGTGTTGCTACAGATGCTTCCGGTAATGTTTACACAACTGGTTCCTTTTCTTCTAACTTGTAACTTTGATCCGGGAGGAGTGGGTACAACTTCTGTATCCGCAGGAAGTGATGATATCTGTTTGATAAAAAGAAATTCAGCGGGAGTGTTCCAATGGGTAAAAACCATAGGCAGCACTTTTAGTGATGTTAGCCGTGCTATTTATGTTGATGCTTCTGGAATTTATTTGACCGGAAATTTTCAAGGCACAGTGGATTTTGATCCGGGAGCGGGCGTCTTTAATTTAACTTCAACTGCGGTTGATGCTTTTGTATTGAAACCAGATGTAACAACAGGAAATTTTATTTGGGCAAAGAATTTTACTGGCCCTGGAAATGAGATTGGAAATTCTATAGCGGTGAATGCTGCAGGAGAAGTTTATACAACGGGGTCATTTAATCTAACAGCCGATTTCGATCCTTCTGCCGCATCGTTTACTTTATCAGCAGGAGGAGCTAATCAAACGGCAACTGATATATTTATTTCTAAATTGGGTGCTACTGGTAATTTGATTTGGGCATATGAACTAGGAAGTACTACCAATAATTACAATGAATCGGGAAGTGATATTTCATTAGATAATTCTGGAAATGTTTATATAACTGGAAGTATTTTTGGTCCTGGAGTTATTGATTTGGCTCCGGGCCCACCTACGCAAACGGTTTCAAGTACAGGGAATGGAGCTAATGCATTTTATCTTAAATTAAGTTCCAATGGGGCATATCAATATGGCGGGGAGATTGGAGGGTCCGGGAATGATTATGGACAAGGAATAGATGCTGATGCTTCGGGAGGATGTGTATTTACAGGTTATACTTCAAGTGCAACTATCGATTTGAATCCTTCTCCAACAGCAACGAATAATGCCACTTCGGGTGGCGGAACAAATGATATGTTCGTAGTAAAAATAAGCTCAACAAACAATTATAGTTGGGGATATTTATTTGGAAGTACTACAGATGACCAAGGAAGAAAGGCTTATATAGATGCATCGAATAATATTTTTCTAACTGGATCTTTTTCGGGTACTGTAGATTTTAATCCCGGTACAGGAACAGATAACCATACAGCTTTTGGAGGTGTAGATATTTTTATTTTAAAGCTAAGTTCAGCAGGAGCTTTACTGTGGGCGGTTGATGTTGGAGCTGGTGGAACCGATATTGGATATGATATTATTACGGATGCCGCAGGTAATATTTATAACACAGGTTATTTTACAGGTAATGGTGGTGATTTTGATCCGGGTGCAGGAGTAGTATCATTAACTTACTCTGCCGGTGGAGATGGTTATACTTTAAAATTATTACCATGTGCTACACCGGTTTTAACCGTTTCAAGTACGGCTTCGGTTTGCGCAGGAGCTACTGCAACATTAAGCGCCATTGGTGCAACAACCTATAGTTGGAATACAGGTGCAACAACCGCAAATATTTCAACGAATCCAACTATAACTACTGTTTATACTGTAACAGGGACAAATGGTGTTTGTTCTTCTTCAACAACTAAAACAGTTTCGGTAGTTGCGAATCCAACAGTTAATATTACTGCACCTTCATCAACGGTTTGTAGTGGCGCGCCAATATCATTAACAGCAAGTGGTGCTTCAACATATTCATGGAGTACGGGAGCAACAACAACAAGTGTTAGTGTTAGCCCAACTATTACTGCTGTTTATACTGCAACTGGTACAGCAGTAAATTCGTGTAAAGACACACAAACAATATCAATATCAGTAATAGCTGGACCAACAGTTAATATATCTGCTAGTTCACCAACAGCATGTGCTGGCACAACGGTTAATTTAACAGCAAGTGGTGCTAATACGTATACATGGAGTACGGGCGCAACAACAACCGTTGTTACTGTTTCACCAACAATAACCACAGTATATACAGCAACAGGTACAGCAGCGAATTCTTGTAAGGATACACAGACGCTTTCTATTAGTGTAACAGCGAATCCAATTGTTGGAGTTTCGGCAAGTTCACCTAGTATTTGTTCAGGATCATCCACAACTTTAACGGCAAGTGGAGCTACAACTTATAGTTGGAGTACAACCGCTATGGGTGTAACTACAACTGTTAACCCAACTATTACAACTACTTATACTGTGACAGGTTTTGCAGGGGTTTCTTTATCATCCTGCAAAAGCACACAAACCATTTCTATAAATGTTACACCTACACCAACGTTGGTGACCAATAACTATACAATTTGTGCCGGAGGTACTGCAACTTTAACTTCAAGTGGAGCTACAACTTATTCGTGGAATACAGGGGCAACAACAACATCTATCACAGTAACCCCAACATCTAACATTACCTACACTGTAACTGGTTTTAACGGAACGTGTACAGATGTAAACACCGTTAGTGTAACAGTAGGCTCGGCACTTAGTATTGCTATTACACCAAGCGTGCCGTCAATTTGCATTGGCAATTCAGGTACCTTAACAGCTAGTGGAGCAACTTCTTATACATGGACTTCAGGTCCTACTACCTCCAGCATAGTTGTTACACCAACAATTACTACAAACTATACAGTTAACGGAACTAATGGAACTTGCGCGGGAACAAAAACAATAACGGTGCTTGTGAATTCAAATCCAACTGTAACAGCAAGCAGTTCTTCATCAGTAATCTGTACAGGTAATAGCGCAACCTTAAGCGCAACGGGCGCAACAAGTTATAATTGGAATCCGGGAAGTTTATCAGGAACATCTGTTGTTGTTTCTCCTACTTTAAATACAACATACACGGTTGTTGGTACTAGTGCTGCTGGATGTACAAATACAAAAACCGTTTCACTGGTAGTTAGTCCATGTACCAGTATTAATGAGAAGGTAGAACAAAATAATTTTATAGTCTATCCGAATCCCGCAAAGGAATCTGTCAACATTAAGCTCTCAAATAACACTTCAGCTTTAATTCAAATAATGGATGTGACCGGAAAATTTGTAACAGATAAAACTGAAATTAAAGATGAGATAAACATAAACACGTCTGAACTCAAAAGCGGACTATACTTCGTGATTATTAGCGCTGAGGGTAAAACAAACACCACGAAATTAATCATTGATTAAAGATTAATTAAGATGAAGAAAATTATAATGTACCTCCTGTTAGCATTTGTTTTTAAAGCAAATGCCCAGGAGCCTACAAATCCAGCAGCAAAAGCGCAGTACAAAACCTATAAAGGGGCTATAGATAAATTAGCAACTCTAGACCCTGTCGAGAAAGTTGCTGCGTATAAAAATCAGATTTCGCAAGCACAAGCTGCTGTGAAGAATATAAAGAAGTACGAACCCAGTTTTAATGTTTCCTCGTTGGAATCTGAAATTCTAAAACATAAAACACTAGTTGGTGATGCTCCAAAAGATGAAAAGGCAATTGATTTTGCAAAACTAAGAGCAGAAATGGATAAGATGAAGTCAGAGAATCTTCAAACAGTTACGCCTTCAAGTAATGGAAATTGGGGTCAGGTGCAATTCTATTTGGATTTATATAAAAACAAATACCCTGAAACGGAGTTAGCCCCCTATAAAAAGGAGTTAGAAGATTATAAAGTTACTTATAAATCAAAAGTTGGTGAAAAGAAACAAGAACGGAAGGATTTGAATTCGTTTGAAGATGAGTTTAAAAAAGTTTATTTCAGAGATACTTATGATTTTGAAACAGATAAAGAAGAAAATTTATCAATTATCGAATCCAATGTAAATACATACCAAAAAAATTTGGAAGCTTTTATAACGTCAGAACACATAGCAGTAGCATCTAAAACAGACGAGCATCCTTCAAAAAGTTTATTTAAAATGGTAATGGATGCTTCATCTGGTGATAAATCAACTATTGCTGAAATAAAAAAGAATATTAGTAAGAAATATTTTACAAGAAAAGTAAAAGCGGTTAGTTTTTATTGTAAGCTTCAATCTTATCAAATAAAATATAATTGCTATAGAAAACTTTTTGGTGAGAAACCTGAATTGGTTGCTATTTGCGAGGAGATAAATAGGGAAGTAAAATCTATTGGTACTAAAGAGGAGTTAATTGCCATAGCAAGTAAAAATTATATTGAGGAAGTTAAAAATCGCAGAATGAGTCCGGCGGTGAGAACTGATGCTGCCCTGGAAACAGATATAAGAAATGGATTAAAGAAACTTGAAGGCACAATAGTAAAAATAAATCTACTGGATCCTGATTGGAAAATACAACGGAACGTAATAACAGGGATTGCAGAGAAGAGATATCAAAATTTTGAAGTGGTGATGAAGAATAACGGCACCTGTAAATTATACTATCTTTTTTTAACTGCTGATTTTGATGGTTCTAAATATTTGAGCAATCTGGTGACTGGCTATAATTCTGAAGGGGCGGAAATACTTTGTGAAAATGTAAAATAAATTAAAACAATATAAAATGAAAAATCTAATTGTAATATTTGTTAGCCTGAAATTTTTCCTGAGCCCGTTTATTTTAAGCGCTACAAAAATAAGGGACATTAACTTGATTAAAAAAATATCAAATGGTGATAAGGTAGCCGAGTATGAGAGGTACAATAAAAAAATATATAACATCATGAAAATGGTGGATGGCATTGCTTATGCCGATTCTTACTCGAAACTAATAGAAAAAGTAGAGACAAACTCCACACTTGATAAAATCAAGGATAGTTTAACAGCACTAAATTTCCAAAGCATTAAAACAAAATTTTCTAAGGAGGAGTTAAAAAAACTGGAAGTAAGAGATTTAGATAATGAAAAGGCTTTCAATGTGTTCACGTTTGAAAATAAATTAAAAAATAGTGTTGCTTATGCTATCACCAATCAATACGAAAAAAGAGCAGCTAAGGCGGTAGATGATATGGGAGAACGTTTCACAATTGTAGAACAAGGCTTGGCTTTAGTGAATATCGTATTGCCTCATTTAAGTAAAGAAAATACTGTCGAATTAGAAGCGAAGAAATCTTCACTGGAAGCATTGGTAAAAAAGGATCGCGACTTTTTGAAAGCAAATATTTCTACAGGCGCTTATCATGATTCACATTATAATAAAATGGTATTTACAAGCCAGCCAATGAAAATTGGCAATGAAAATTCTACAATGGAAAAAAAGGAATTTAGTTCGGCTGATAACATTTACATTAATATTTACCTGAATGAAAAATATACAACAGAAGTGAACACGGCGTGGCAAGAAGCGGAATTTTATATTAGTATGAATATTGACGGAACCGATATGAAAATAGGATTACCTGTTGATCTTAATAAGGAAGAAGTAAATAAAAGTGCATTTAGTTTACCGCTATTACCTTCACCCGAAAATAATACTCAACCTCACGTTTCATATTGGGCCTCTAAATATTTAAAGGATTATGCTGTTGGCAAGCACACAATTACTTTAACAGCCAAGTTTAGGACTAAAAATATAATTAGCAGTTTTGTGCTAAACATTGAAGATAAGGATGCAATAAAAAACCGTTTTGAAGAATTTGAAACAAAACGCGGCGATCTTTTTAAAATTCAGGGAAATCAGGGAACATTTGCGCCGCCGGCTGTTTTCGCGGAAATAAAACAAATTGTTGAAGGTAATGACGAACATCTTAAGGTAATTAAACTTATTTCATACAATAAAGATTGGAGCATTGAAAAAGATAAATATACTAACTCCATAGTAAAAAGATATTTAGAGGTTGGAATGATTGTTAAGGACCCTAATGGAAAATGTTGGTTTACTACTGAAGAGTTTCATCAGGATTATGCCGGTGGTGGAAAGTATGTCAAAACAGGAAGAGGTGATGTATTGTATAAACCTCAAAGGGTAAACTGCGCTGCGAAATAACTAATTTTGAAGAATGAAGCGCAACTAATAGAGATATAGATTGTTGTGTTTTCAAAAGGGGATATCAGGGATGGTATCCCTTTTTAGTTAATTTAGCGCAACTAAGATTGTGCTTTAATGCTAGTATCCAGATTAAAACTCTTTTTTTTCTTCCTTATTTTGTATTTCGGATTTGTGATTAATATAAAATCTCAAAACCCCGATAGTTTAAAGCGAATACTGTTGTCATTAAGTAGTATTGAGAAAATCAATGCTTATGTAAAAATTGGGACTATTTATTCTGACAATTACGGCCAACCGGACTCATTATTATTGTATTCCACCAAGGCTAACGATTTAGCTAAGTCAACAACCAATCAAGCCGGAATCCTTAAATCAATGCTTAATATCGCTGTCGCCTATCAGAAGAAAAATGCTTTAGACACATCGATTGTTATTTTGGAGAGAATGATTTCGGATAATCCAAACCTCTCTGATGATAATTTAAATTGTGATATTAAGTTTAATTTGGGATTAAATTATCGGCTTTCCGATAACAACAAACTAGCAATAACAAATTTTTTGACCGCCATTCAACATTATGAAAGCGCAAAAAACATAAGCGGCCTTGCTACGTGTTTTGTGAAATTAGCAGGAACTTTTACTATTGAAAAACAAACAAAGCAGTCTTTATTCTATGCCAGAAAAGCAAATAGCTTATTGTCAGATAAGGTTGAGCCTAATAAAAGAATTGGAATTCTTTCTACTTTATCAGGAGTGTATATAAATGCATCTATAGATGATAAAACTTTAATTGATTCTTCAATTTATTTTGCACAAGAGGCATTGAAACTAGTGGATGAGTATAAATATTATACAAAGGGAAATCAACTTTGTGTGTCTATTTGTAATGCTCATACTTTAAAGGGTGATTATAAAAAGGCGCTTGAGTATTGTAAAAAGTCAATGAATTATAAAAGTTATCTATTTCCTTCGGAAATTATTGTTAGTTATCTGAATTTTGGGGATTGTTATATAAATCTGAAGGATTATAAATTAGGTCTTACATATCTTGACTCTTCACTTGCAATTGCCAGGAATTGAATGACCCTTTCTATCAGATGCAAGTGTTTGAGCGGGTATATCTTTATAATAAAGAGGCGAACAATATCCCTGAGGCATTAATGGGTTTAGAGAAATTCAAAAACCTAAAGGATAGTTTGTTTAATGTAGAGAAAAGCATTTCGATAAATGAATTAGAGCAAAATATAATAAATCAGAGAACGAGAAAAGATAAGTGAATTAAATACAAAAAACGAAATAGCCTCCTTAAGAGTGAAGTTTTGGTAGTTGGAATTTTAGCAGCAATTTTAGTCCTCTTTGTTATTATTTTCTTTTACCGCCAATCCGTTCTTAAAAATAAATTTAAAGCTTTAGAAACGGAACAACGACTTAATCGTGCCCGAATGAATCCTCATTTCTTTTTTAATGCACTAGCTTCCATTCAAACCCTATCAATGGATACGGAAAATCAATCCAAAGTTTCTTTACTAATTTCTAAGTTTTCTAAAATCATGCGTCAATCTTTAGAAAGTACGTATGATGAATTAGCAACTATAGAAGATGAGATTTTGTTTTTATCGAATTATCTTGACCTGCAAAAAACCAGATTCAATAATAAATTTGAGTATGAAATTAAGGTTGATGAAAATCTTGCCCAAGATGAATTAAAAATTCCAAGTATGTTGTTGCAGCCTTTCTTGGAAAATTCGATAGAACATGGTTTAAGAATATTGATTATAAAGGCAAATTAGATATTATTTTCAAAAAAGAAGAAAATGGAATAAGTGTTGAGCTGAAAGATAATGGAAAAGGTTTTGATACAACTCAAAAGTATAAAGAATACCCTTCGAGAGCTACTCAAATAATTGCCGATAGATTATTGATTTTAAACAAACAGCACAAATCCAATTCTAATTACGAATTAAAATCAAATTCCGACGGGAAAGGCATCTGTGTTAAAGTTAATTTACCCTTGATTTATTAAGTTTCATTTAATAAACGCAACGAATCACTTATTAAATGAATGGAATCACTTATAAAAGTGAACAAATAACCCTTTCCTAATACCCTACCTTTAATTGTCTTTAAAATTTAATGTACTTTTGTCTCGTACTATATGAGAACCTTAATAATTGATAACGAAGAGCAAATCCGAATAGGTTTGATAAAGCAATTAAAAGCTTTGTGCCCTTCTGTCACTGAAATTAAGGAAGCAACAGGTGTAGCTGCCGGATTAAAAGCGATTGCAGAGTATGAACCTGATTTGGTTTTTTTGGATGTGGAGATGGATGACGGTACCGGAATAGAACTCATAAAAAAATTGGGTTCATTTAATTTTCAACTCATCTTTATTACAGCTCACGATAAATACGCTATTAACGCGTTTAAATTAAGTGCGATTGATTTTTTATTGAAACCAATTGATGTGGAAGATTTAATTAAAGCCGTTGATAAAGCTGAGCAAAATTTGAAAAGCAAAACTATGGATTTGCAATTCCAGATTTTGCAGGAGAGTTTAAGTTCTATCACTATCAATGAAAAGAAAATTGTTTTAAAGGATAGCGAATCTATTTATTTTGTAAAAGTATCGGATATCGTTCATTGTAAAGCTGAAGGTCCTTACACAGAATTTTATTTAATTCCGCAACAGAAAATTACGATTTCAAAAAGCTTAAAGGAATACGAAGAATTATTAGAACCTTATGGTTTTATCCGTACACATCATTCTCACCTCATAAATATTAAACGTATTGTCCGTTTCGATAAAGCAGATGGCGGTACTTTAATTCTCGAAAACAAACAAGTAGTTCCGGTTTCGCAACGCAAGCGCGACCAGATCATGGAGCTGCTTAATAACATGTAACTTCTACCCTTGTTTAAGGGGAGATAGCCGCATTCCGCTTAAAGCGGAATGGGCAGAGGGGTAAATCACTTACTAAACTAAATCCATCACTTATTAAAGTACCAGAGTCGCGGGGTAAAGTGCCAAAAAAAGACCCTTAAAGAGCTATAGTTTTGAATCCTAAATCTATATCTCATGAAAGCAACATTTACAAAAACCCTTAGTTTATTAGCTCTATCTGCTACAATAAACCTTAGCGCTAACGAGCCTCTTAAACCTAACGCAATCAGTTTTACTGAGAATAAAGGTCAGGTGTGTGACCAAAATTTTAAGCCACGGCCTGATGTTTTATTTAGTGGTTCAGCTGATGGTATGGTTTATCACTTAACTACTACAGGTATTAGCTATCAACTTAGTAAAATAGAAAGTTGGAAAGAAACAACAGAAGAAAAAACTAAAACTAAGTTAAGAGCACCTGATGTTACATCCATTTATAGAATTGATGTAAAATGGATGGGAATTAATAAAGATGCAAAAATAGAAAAAGGAAATCCTCTTGAAGGTGAAGCGAATTATTATTTGCAACAATGTCCTAATGGCGCTTTAAATGTAAAAAGCTACTCTGAGGTTACATACAAGAGCATCTATAATGGCATTGACTTAAAATGGTATGAGGGCGATGGAAATTTGGAGTATGACTTTATTGTATCTCCAAATGTTGATCCAAGTATAATCAAACTTCAGATTAATGGCGCACAAAAATTAAACATAAACGAAAAGGGAGAATTAGAAATAACAACTCCGTTTGGCAAAATAACAGAAATGTCGCCGGTAGCTTATCAGGATGGTAAAAAAATAAAAGCGACATGGCAATTAAAAAATAATGAATTGCAATTTAATATTACATCATACGATCATAACAAAACAATAACGATTGATCCAATGGTTAGATTGTGGGGTACTTACTATGGAGGAACAGTAAGTGATAGGATAAGAGATGTAACTACCGATGCAAGTAACAACTCATATGTTGTAGGATTCACAAGTTCAACAACAGCCGGAACAATTATTGCAACTTCAGGTGCATTTCAAACTACGCATGGTGGCGGCGGAGGAGCATGGGATGCTTTTATTGCTAAATTTAATCCATCAGGTGTTCGTCAATGGGCAACTTTTTATGGAGGTACAGGAGATGATTATGGAATGGCTAATGCAATTGACGGAATAGCTACTCCTAATCTTTATGTTACCGGTTATTCCAGTTCATTGGGAACCGTAATAACTACAGCTGGTGCACATCAAACAACAAACTCAGGTGGCTTCGATGCTTTCCTGCTTAAATTTAATAGTTCAACCGGCGCGAGAATCTGGAGTACTTTTTATGGTAATACTAATAACGATTATGGAAATGACTGTGCTGTTGATGGTGCAAATAATATAATTGCGGTTGGAACAACTTCAAATGCTCCAACTTCAACTTTAATTGCAACACCGGGTTCTCATCAAAGTGCTTCGGGAATAAACTCAGACGGTTTTATTGTGAAATTTAATCCTAGCGGCGTTAGACAATGGGGGTCTTATTACGGGGGCACTACCAATGAATATGTTTATGGATGTGATGTAAATAAAACTACAAACGATATTGCTTTTGTAGGCTATAGTTCCTGATCTACTTCAGGTATTGTTACAACAGGTGCTTATCAAACAGGAGGAAATGCTTTCATTGTAAAATTTAATCAATCAGGTGTTCGACAATGGGGAACATATTATGCTAGTTCAAACGACGAAATTTTTTTTCTGTGCTATAAGCACTGCAGGTGATGTTTATGCTGTAGGAACCGACAACAGTCCAAGCTCCAGTTTAGGAAGTACAGGAAGTCATCAGGCCACTGCCGGAGGAGGAACTTCTGATGCTTTCTTGGTAAAAATTAGCTCCAATGGTGCAACAAGATTATGGGGAACGTATTACGGCGGTACAGCAGCAGATGAAGCGATGGCTTGTAGTTTGGATAATTCAGGCAATGTTTATATGACAGGGTTTACAATGTCAGCAGGAAATATTTCATCATTTGGAAGTCATCAAACTACTTTTGGTGGCGGGGCTGTAAGCGATGCTTTTATTGCAGGATTTAATCCGTCAGGTATTCGATTATTCGGTTCATATTATGGCGGTACATTAACAGATAATGGATGGTCTTGTAAACCGGATGGTGCAGGTAATGTTTACTTAGCTGGTTCCACTGCTCAAACTGGTGCAACCGGTATTATTTCAACCACCGGTAGTCATCAAAGTAATTATGGTGGGGGAGCCGATGATGGTTTTTTAGCTAAATTTTATGCTTGTCAAAATTTATCACTTAGTATTGCAGGTGGAACAACAACACTTTGTGCTGGTTCAACAACATTGTCTGCATCAGGTACAGGATTTACTAGTTATAGTTGGACGCCCACTGGAGCAACAACTTCATCTATAACAATTTCACCAACTGTAACAACAACATACACACTCGTCGCTAACACAGCAACACCTGGTTGTGTTTATATGGATGTACATACAGTAACTGCAGGAATAACACCTACGTTAATTGCAACAGCAGCTACACCAACAGCATGTAGTGGTGCGGGCACATCATTTTTAAGTGCAAGTGGAGCTTCAACTTATTCTTGGAGCACAGGTGCTACTACTTCAGGCATAAATGTTGCGCCTACTACTACTACAACTTATACAGTAACAGGATTTATAAATGCATGTTCAACAAGTGTTACTGTTACACAAACTATTATTCCTTTACCTACAGTTACAATAACCGCAAGCTCAAATACTCTATGTGCCGGTGGTTCAGTTACAATGACAGCATCAGGAACTGCATCTTCCTATACTTGGACAGGTGGGAATACAAATACTGTTATTGTTGTTAGTCCAACAGTAACAACAAATTATTTGTTACTTGGAACAACAAGCGGTTGTACTGGTGCAGATCAGCAAACAATTACCGTTACTGCTTCACCAACAGTAAATGCTACTGCAAGTACTGCATCAATTTGTTCGGGTTCATCAATAAGTGTAACATTAACTGCTACAGGGGCTGCAACTTATAGTTGGAACACCGGACCAACAACCGCTTCTATTGCAGTTACACCAACGGCCACTACAACTTACTCAGTAGTTGGAACAAACACTTTAGGTTGTTCAAGAACAAGAACGATTAACGTTGTAGTAAATAATACGCCAACTGTTGCTGTAAGTAATTATACGATTTGTCCGGGAGGCACTGCAACTTTGGTTGCTTCGGGAGCTACAACGTATTCTTGGAATACAGGTGCCACTGCAGCTACAACAACTGTTGCGCCAAGTTCAAACACAAATTACACTGTTACCGGAACAAGCTTTGGAACTTGTACAAATACAAAAACATTAAGTGTAACAGTTGGTTCTGCAATAAGTATTGTTTTAAGTCCGAGTACATCTACAATTTGTATTGGAAGTTCTGGAACAATTACTGCTAGTGGCGCAACATCTTATACTTGGAATACAGGTTCAAACGCATCAAGTATAGTAATTAGTCCAACCACAACAACAAACTATACCGTTAACGGAACAAGCGGAACATGTAATGGAACGAACACAATATCAATTGCAGTAGTGCAAATCCTACAGTTGCCGCTATAAGTTCATCATCTTTAATTTGTACAGGCAATAACGCAACAACACTTAGCGCTACAGGCGCTACAAGTTATAACTGGAATCCGGGAAGTTTATCTGGAACATCAGTAGTTGTTTCTCCAACTATAAATACAACTTATACAGTTGTTGGTTCAAACGCCGCAGGATGTACAAGCACTAGAACTGTTTCAGTAACTGTAAGTGCTTGTACAGGAATTAACGAAGCTCAAGTTACTAATGGCATCATAAGTATTTATCCAAATCCAAATAATGGTGAGTTTACTTTAGTTGTTCCTGAAGAAGGAATGTACATGATTGTAAATTCAATTGGACAAACTACTGAAACGATTGACGTGAAAGAAAACGCACAAACAATTTCTGTTCAAGGTTTAGCTGACGGAATTTATTATATTATTGGAAAATCAGCGAAAGCGAAAATTGTAGTTAACAGATAAGAAAATTGAACCGCTAGTTTAAGATATAGATGTTGTGGTTCAAAACAAGAGGGTGACAGAAATGTTACCCTTTTTTTATTTAAAGCGGCTCATTTATCAATTCATTTTTTAAAATATGTACATTTGGTTTTTAAACGGACCAATGTCAATTCTTTTTCGATATTCTTCCTTCTTTTTTACTCAGCGTTAATAGTAAATATTTTCGCAGGAATTAAACATTTTAAAGTCTGAGGTAACGTCTTTAAAGGGACAACAGAAGGCAGACCAATATCTTGAAATCGCCATGTTACATGCTGAAAAGTATGGGCAGCCTGATTCTGTTTTGCATTATTCGAACTTGGCTAATATTTTATCAGAAACTATCGATTACAAGTTAGGAATACTAAAATCACTATTACAAGCTTCAATTGGTTTTCAGCAAAAAAATGATTTTGACACTTCAATAACAATTTTAAAGAAATTATTATCTGAAAAGAATTAGGAATTAATAATTTGGAAGGTGATGCATTCTATTACCTTGGAATTACATATTATAGGGCGGGTAATGGGAAAAGTGCTATCGAGAATTTGATTAAGGCTATTCCATTTTATACGAACAAGTCAAATAACGATGGGTTAATTCTGGTGTATTGTAAGTTATCCGACGTGTTAGAAAGTGACGCCCAGCATCAGGAAGCAAATGATTATAAGAACAAAGATTTAAAATTATTGGGAAAAGCAAAACGCCCTTACACAAAGATTGCAGCTTTTAATATTCTTTCGAGTATTTATTTTGACCTGCGTGAAAACTCAAATGGTAATCTGATACTTCCATAGCATTTGCAAAAGAGGCATTTAGTTGATGAAGGAGCATGGCTATTATATGAAAGCAAACCAAATTCTTAATTCAATTTCGGATGCCTATTACGTTAAAGGGGATTTTAGTGCAGCGTTAGAGTATTGTAAGGAATCATTAAAATACAGACAGTTTTTATTTCCCGGCGAAATAATTATGAGCTACATGAAGTATGGGGATTGTTCTGACGCGCTGGGCCAAAGTGAGACCGCACTTCTTTATTTGGATTCTGTAAGAGTGACATTGCCACTTATAAATGTTCAGTATTATAGGTTGGGATACTACGAAAGATCTTATGAATTTAATAGAAATGCGGGAAAACATAAGGAGGCATATGACGGCATAAAACATTTTATTCAGCTTAAGGATAGTCTTTATAACGTTGAGAAAAGTACTGCCATTAACGAATTAATGCAGAAATATAATAAAGTTGAGAATGAGAAAACAATAGGTGAATTGAATCAACAAAAGGAAATAGACAAATTACAAATACGTTCACTTTTTGCGTTTACTGGTATTGCTATTTTGGTAATTATTATTATAATATTTTTCTACCGCCAATCTATCGTTAAAAATAAATTGAAAACGATTGAGATTGAGCAACGTTTAAATCGTTCTCGAATGAATCCGCATTTCTTTTTTAATGCATTAGCATCTTTACAAAATTTATCTTTATCGGAAGCAAAAAAAGAATTGGTGCCGTCGTTTATTTCTAAATTTTCAAGAATTATGCGACAATCTCTCGAAAGCACATTTCATGAATTGGATACAATCGAGAACGAAATTATTTTTTTAACAGACTATTTAGAATTACAAAAACTACTTTCTGAAAATCGATTCAATTATACTTTTAAAGTAGATGATGCAGTTGAACAGAATGAACTACTTATTCCCGGAATGATTTTGCAACCCTTTATTGAAAATTCAATCGAACATGGATTCAAAGGTATTTCGCAAGAGGGTTTGGTAAGTATTAGTTTTACACTTGAAGAAAAAAGTTTGAATATTACAATCACCGACAATGGACAAGGTGTTAAAGAAAACGAAAAACATAAAGCTTATCCGTCAAGAGCCATGCAAATTATTCGTGACAGGCTTTATTTACTAAACCAAACTCACAAAACAAATGCTACATTTGCTTTAACTAATTTAGAAGTAGGAACAAAGATTGAGATTACTTTACCGGTGATTTATAAACCATGAGAGTTTTAATTATAGATAATGATTCATCAATTCGCGAAGGTTTAAAAGCTTTGCTTCAAAAGCTTTGTCCGCAAGTAAAGGAAATTAATGAAGCGACTGGTGTTATCGAAGGCATACAAGCTATCTCTAACTTGAAACCTGAACTTGTTTTTTTAGATGTTGAGATGGATGATGGAACTGGCTTTGATCTGGTTCAGAAAATTGGAAATTTTAATTTTCAGTTGGTGTTTATCACGGCTCATAATAAATACGCTGTAAACGCTTTCAAATTGAGCGCCATTGATTTTTTATTAAAGCCAATCGACCCGTTGGAATTAGTAGTAAGTGTGAACAGGGCGATTGCCCAATTAAAAAATAAGGACCTTGAACAACAAGTGAAATTATTGGAGGAGAGTCTGCAAAGTTTTAGTGGATCAAGGAGTCAGGATAAAAAAATTGCACTCAACGATGGTAACTCGATTCATTACATAAAAGTTAGTGATGTTATTTATTGTAAGGCCGACGGTTCTTATACCGTTTTTTATCTTTCTAACGCCAGAAAAATAATGGTGAGTAAAATTTTGAAGGAGTACGAAGATTTGTTTGAAGATTTTGGTTTTTTAAGAACGCATCATTCCTACCTAATAAACACAGCAAAAATCTCCAAGTTCGATAAAACAGACGGTGGCCAATTAATACTGGAAGAACATCACTCCGTTCCGGTTTCTGCCCGTAAAAAGGAGCAAGTGCTCGAAATACTGGGCAAACTCTAGGTTAAAAACACTTATTTCTTTTTAGCCTACACTTGTTGAAATCCCCTGAACGGGGCAAACCAGACCCGCTTTATCAAGTACTTAGGCATAATTTCGGGATATAAATCTATATCTCATGAAAACATTATTTACAAAATCAATAGTAGCTTCAACATTACTATTCTCAACTTCAATAGCTTTTGGTATTGAAACTCCTAAAAAGTCTTCTGTCTTTTTTCAGGAAAACAAAGGTCAAATTTGCGATCAAAATTCTAAACCGCGACCGGATGTACTCTTTAGTGGTGTATCTAATGAAATGGTTTATCACTTAACTCAAAAAAGGAGTAAGCTACCAACTTTCTAAAATTAACGCATGGAATGAAGTATCAGAAAAAAATTCCATTGAAAAAATAAAAGTGCCTCAAAGCTCAACAGTTTATCGTGTGGATATTAATTGGATTGGCATTAACCAAAATGCAGATATCATTACAGGTGGAACTTTAGAAGGTGTATCTAATTATTATTTGCCACATTGCGAAAAAGGAGCTTTAAATGTAAAATCTTTTTCCGAGTTAACTTATAATAATATATATGACGGTATTGATTTAAAATGGTATGATAAGAATGGTGAATTGGAATATGATTTTATAGTTGGAGCTAATGCGGACGCATCAAGGATTGCGTATGAAATTAATGGAGCAGAGAGTTTACGCATTACAAAAAGTGGTGAACTTGAAATAACAACACCATTAGGAACTATTATCGAAAAGGCACCTTATGCTTATCAAGGAAATGTAAAAATAAAAGCAGAGTGGAAATTAGATGGAAATCAAGTTGGATTCAAAATAGGAAAATACGACCATAGCCAAGCCTTAACCATTGACCCAATGGTTCGAACTTGGGGAACATACTATGGCGGGGCAGGCGATGAGTATGCAAGAAGTACGGAAACAGATGCTTCTGGAAATGTATATGTAGTTGGATACTCGAGTACCTCAACAAGTACAATTATTGCTACTACAGGAAGTCACCAATCAACTTACGGTGGCGGAACATTTGATGCGTACTTTGCAAAATTTAATTCAGCAGGAACGCGTTTATTTTCCACTTACTATGGTGGTACAGGTATTGATTTTGGGATTGGTTGTGCGATTGATATTCCGAACAGCATGTTTTATATTGCAGGATATACTTCTTCTGCAACAGGAATATCAACAGCAGGAAGTCATCAAGCTGTAATTCAGGGAACGAATGACGCTTATTTAGCAAAATTTAATTTAAGTGGGGTAAGACAATGGGCAACTTATTATGGTGGTACAATTGACGATTATGGATATGATTGTTCTATTGATGGTAGCGGAAATATATACATGTGTGGGAATACTTCATCTCCTACAAGTACTAATATAGCAAGTCCTGGAGCTCATCAAACAACATTTGGAGGTGGTTTTGCTGGTTATACAGATGCATTTATTGTAAAATTTAATTCAGCCGGTACAAGACAGTGGGGAACTTACTTTGGAGGTGCAGGTAGCGAGGGTGCATTAAGTTGTGCCGCTGATAATGCAGGGAATATTCATATCGCAGGTTCGATAAATGGTACAAGCTCAACAGGAATGGTAACAACGGGTGCACATCAAACAAGTTTTGGTGGCGCAAGCGATGCTTATCTTGCTAAATTTAATACAGCAGGTGTTCGTCAATGGTGCACTTTATATGGTGGTCCTCCAAATGAAGTAGGACAAGGATGTGCGTTAGATGCAGCTGGTAATATTTACTTCGCAGGAAACTGTTCCGGTAACACAAATGTTGCCGCAGGCGTTATTTCTACACCGGGCGCTCATAAATTAGCTATATGTGGTGGTAACACGGATATGTTCTTAACTAAATTTAATTCAGCAGGAGTTAGACAATGGGGAACATATTATGGAGACGGTGGAGATGATTATTGTAACGGTGTAAAAGCAGATGCTTCAGGATATGAATACATTTATGGCTATTCAGGAATAACAGGAAGTAATGCTCTTGGAACCACAGGTGGATTTCAACCGGCAAATGGTGGTGGTATTGATGCTGTTTTAACTCAATTTAATTCGTTAGGATCAAGACTATGGGGAACATATTATGGAGGAGCTTTGACGGATTATGCTTATGGATGTAGTCTTGATGCAAGTGGAAATCTTTTACTTAGTAGGCATGTCAGGTTCAACAACAAATATTGCCAGCGGTGCATCTCATCAAGCAACTTTGGGCGGTGGAACTTATGATGCATATATTGCTAAATTTTCTTTATGCGGAAACCTTTCTATTTCTATTGCGGGAACATCAACATTATGTGCAGGACAAACTGCAATACTCACAGCAACCTCTACAGGCTTATCAAGCTACCTTTGGAGTACAGGTGCAACTTCATCAAGTATTTCAGTTTCTCCAACAGTAACCACAACTTATACCATAAATGCAAGTTCACCTTCATATACAAATTGTATTTATTCAGACACACAAGGTATTACTGTAACTGCAAGTCCAACCCTTGTAGTTACTAGTCTTTCAATTTGTCCGGGAGCTAATGTAGTATTGGTTGGCACAGGAGCAACAACTTATAGCTGGAGTACAGGAGCAACAACAAGTACTGTGGCATTATCGCCAACTACAACAACCATTTATACCTTAACAGGAACGAATGCTGCTGGATGTAGTAGTGTTAAAACGCCAACTGTCTTTACATATCCTACACCACCTTTAGTTGTAAATAGTTCAACAACGTGTGCCGGACAAACTACAACTCTTCAGGCATCAGGTGCCGCATTTTACAGTTGGAGTACAGGATCAGGTGCTTCAGGAATTATTGTTTCACCAACTGTAACAACTACTTATACTGTTATCGGAACAAGTGTTAACTCTTGCACAGCAGTGCTTACTCCAAGTGTTACTGTTAAAGCCACGCCTACTGTTGCGGTGGTAATGCAACAATTTGCAGTGGAACTTGTAAATCTTATTGCTTCCGGTGCATCCACTTACAGTTGGAGTACAGGAGCAACGACTAACTCTGTTTCGGTTTCACCAATGATAACTACGAATTATACAGTTGTAGGAACAAATACACTTGGTTGTTCAAACACAAAAATTGTAAATGTTTTTGTTCAAGCAACACCAACATTAGTTGTAAACAATTATACAATTTGTTCAGGAGGTACGGCAACTCTAACAGCAAGTGGTGCTGTTACTTATTCCTGGAATGGATCGTCAAGCGGACCATCAATAACAGTAAGCCCTACCTCAACTACAATTTACACAGTAACCGGACCAAACACTGGTACTTGTTTGGATACAAGAACTGTAAGTGTAACAGTTGGTTCGGCACTAGGTATTTCCCTTTCACCAAGCACACCAACAATTTGTATTGGTAACTCAGGAACTATTACTGCTACCGGTGCATCAACCTATACGTGGAGCACTGGATCAAATGCCACGAGTATTATCATCACACCAACAACAACCACTATTTATACAGTTACCGGGACCAGTGGAACTTGTAATGGAACAAATACAATTTCAATTGCTGTTAGTGCAAATCCAACAGTTGCTGCGATAAGTTCATCATCCTTAATTTGTACCAGGTAATAGTGCAACGCTTAAGTGCTACAGGCGCTACAAGTTATAACTGGAATCCGGGAAGTTTATCTGGAACATCAGTAGTTGTTTCTCCAACTATAAATACAACGTATACAGTTGTTGGTTCAAACGCCGCAGGATGTTCAAACACAAGAACAGTTTCAGTAACTGTAAGTGCTTGTACAGGAATTACTGAAACTCAAAGTACAAACGGCGCAATAAACATTTATCCAAATCCAAATAATGGAGAATTTAATTTGGTTGTACCTGAACAAGGAGTTTATACAATCATAAATTCTATTGGACAAACAGTTGAAACTATTGAAGTAAAAGAAAATGTACAAACAATTTCAATTCAGGGTTTAGCGGATGGAATTTATTATGTAATTGGAAAATCAGCTAAAGCAAAGATTGTAGTTAGTAAATAAAATAATTGAACTGCATTTTATGTTGATATAGATGTTGTAGTTCAATGAAAGGGATAACAGAAATGTTATCCCTTTTTCAAACAAAATAAATTAAAACAAGTAAAAATGAAAAAATTAATTTTAGCAATTGTTGTATGTTTTGGTGTTTATACAGAAATCCAAGCTCATAAAGTAGAAAATGTAACTTTTCAAGCACCTTCGAGTGATGAAAAAGTTGCTAAGATGACAGCACTTTTAAATTTATCAGCAGATCAGCAAAAAAAATATAAAGCACTTGTTGAGAATTCTGAAAAAGACAAACAAGCCTTAAAAACAAAATGAAAACAGCATCAGGTGATGAGCAAGAAAAATTGAAGAGTGAGTTCAAAAAAGATTACGAAACTAAATTATCTCAAATATTAACGCCTGCTCAACTGACGAAGCTTAAAGAAGAGGCTGCTAAACAAAAGAAATAATATTTTTAGTATTCGGCTTTAATTATTTTAGCCATGTATGAAACCCATCATTTTATTACACGGTGCTATTGGCGCTAAAGATCAACTCGAACCTTTAGCTAAAGAACTTTCTGCAAATGGCTATCAAACCTATTCCATAAATTTTTCGGGACACGGACTAACTCCTTTTCAAAATAGTTTTAGTATTCAACAATTTGCTGATGAGTTATTGGAGTTTGTAGTGAAAACACATTTGATTCGTCCGGTTGTGTTTGGTTATAGTATGGGAGGTTATGTGGCTTTATACCTCGCTTCACAAAAACCGGGGATTATGGGTGATATTATTACACTCGGCACAAAATCTGACTGGAGTCCGCAAAGTGCAGCGAAAGAAACAAAAATGCTGGATGGAAAAACCATTGCAGAAAAAGTGCCAAAGTTTGCCGAAGCTTTACAAAAACGCCACGGTAACGATTGGCAATTGCTGTTGCAAAAAACAGCAGACATGATGATAGATTTAGGAAACAACAATTTATTAACCCCAACCACTTTTTCTCAAATAAAAAATAAAGTATTGATTGGTTTGGCAGATGGTGATACAATGGTTAGAGAAGAGGAAACCAATAATGCAGCTTCAAAAATTGTTGGTGCGGCCCGTTATACTTTACAAAACACAAAACATCCGATTGAAACTGTGAATGCAGGTGAGCTTGCAAAAATTATTTCCGAGTTTTAATTATCGGTCACTTCGACAAGCTCAGTGTCCGATATATCTTTAATCGGTCGCCGAGCTTGTCGAAACACCAGATTTGTTTTTAATCCGTATAATCCACTTGTGAAGTACCATCTTTTAAAATTTTACGGCGGGGAACATACCACTTCCAGAAATCTTTTGGATGATAACTTCTGTATCTGTCCTTTTGTAAAATTCCGGGATACGAACTTTGTACGTCGGCGGTTACTGGAACAGAAGTATCCACAATTTCAAGAACACAAGTATGCCATCTCATCTCACCCGGACCAGCAATCATAACACCATAAATAATATTTGAGGCATTCATCGGGACATCTAAAACAACTTCATATTTTGTCCAGGGTGTTGTTCCTTTTATAGAGCGGTCTTTTTTCCGTAGCGCATGTTATCGAAAGCAAGGGCTTCGTCTCCGCCTTTTTCCAACTCTTAACCATAGGCCCGACCATTCTGCAACGTTCTCTGTTTTTATATATCCTGTTAAACGAACTCTTTTTCCCAGGTAACTTTTTAGCGCATCACTCAAACCGTTGTATTCATCCGGCATGGTACTTAACATGAAGCCGCCGAAACCTTCAATGTTCTTCTTGGTAGACTTAAGTACTCCGATATTCTTTCCTGTTGAGTAGTCGCCCCATATGGAATAACTTTCTATCGCGCTTCCTACCGCCCGCCAAGCTGTTACGTCCAGAGTATCGGGAGGTATTACTTTGTTATCAGATAAATTTTTTGCTTTTGTTGACTCCGGATTTAGTTTAACCGGATTTGTGGATGTGTTGACTGCAACTGAGTTTTTAGGATCAGGCTTCACGGTCTCGACGGAGTTTATGCTGAGCGAAGCCGAAGTGCTAGACATGACAGTGGTATTTACGGCTACAGTTTCTTCTTTCTTGGTTACTGAGCTTGTCGAAGTGTCATTTTTCAAATTCATTATCGCGAATGTTCCTACAATTAGGAATGAAGCGCCGAAGCCTCTATTTTAGCATAGTAGATAGTTTTTTAGTTTTTAGTAAATTATTGTTTTGTTTTAACCCGTCTCTATGTGGCCCCATAGATTCTCAGGCGGAGTTTCTTTAAAACCTTCGCGGTTGTTATCGATAAATATTTTCAAATCATCCTTCATTGCTTTTATTTTAATTCAATATCCAACATTTATAATTCAACATTTTTCTTCATCAGTTCCGATAATTTTTTCCGTGCTCTTGAATATTGCGATTTTGAAGTGCCTTCGCTGATGTTTAATTTTTCAGCAATCATTTTGTGACTGTAATCTTCAAATAAATAAAGACTAAGAATAATCCGGTAGCCATCTGCTAATTCACTCACCGCTGCTTTAACTTCTTCTATGGTGTAAGCGATTCTTGTTTCTTCTTCCAAAGGTTCTTCGGGCAAATCTCTTTCTTCAAGCGGAATAATATTGTTATTGCGTTTTTTAATAGCAGCAATACATGCATTAATCACAATTCGTTTTAACCAGCTGCCGAAAGAAACTTTTCCGCTGTATTGATGAATGTTTTTGAAGGCGGAAATAAAACTTTCCTGAAGAACATCTTTTGCATCTTCTTTATCATTTAGCATCCTGCAACAGATGGTGTACATAGCTTCGCTATACAAATCATAAACCTGTTTGAAGGCTTCTGTTCTTGCCCTTCCTGCATTCTTCTATCAGTATCGCGTTGGGTTCAGTATATGTTAGTTCTTCGCTCAATTAACCGGTATTTGACTAAAAGAGAACAAAACTAAGAAAGGTTGCATGGAATCAATAAATTTATTTTTAATGGAATTGAGACACGGATTACAAAGCGGCAATATGATATTTATTTTGCCAGGACTTATTGAGTATTGGGTAATAATGAGTGAGTGATAACGACTTTTTCACTAAATCTTATATATTTATAAGTATGAGAAAGGAGGTGTTAAAAATGAAACTAAATTTACGAAAGTTAGTATTTCGCAAAGGATAAGTTGTTTTGTCCCAAAACGAAGTTACCAGTAGAGAAGTGCGGTTGTTCATACTGTACGAAGTAATCACGAAAACCCCTGCCTAATTAGGCAGGGGTTTTCTAGTTACGGATTGCAAATCTGCGTTAACGGGGTGGATGGAAAAAAATATCTTTTGCTGTGTAAATCTTCAAACTACTTATAGGGATTTATGATTAAGAACTTTTCTCTGAAATCTTCTAAAGAAATCAAGGTTCATTGCTATAATAATAATAACCACAGGGAATATGAACATGATAAGCATAATAAAAATTAACAAGGCTAAAATCCAATAATTAATGTAGTTCCAGATTATGGTTAAGGTTAAAATAAAATGAATATTAATACGATCCATTTATAGCAATCACTTAAAGCCTCATTTAAAAATTCCTCCTTATCAGATTCAGTTATGGTAAATTCGCCTTCTAAGTCCTTTTTAGAAAGCAACCCCAAACGGTAAACATAATCGGTAAAAATCAAATCAAAAACACCGTAAATGCTATGCATTGATTTTAAATACGAAATTCGTCCTTCATTTAATAAAGATTTACGAAGTTTTAAAAACTTGTCTTTTATATATCCGTGAAACAAAAGTCGAAGCAGGTAATTTGGGGCTTCATAAAAAACGAAATTTACCGCAATGCTTATAGCAATAAATTTTAGGATAATGTAATTGTCCAAAAGATTTTTAAAATTGTCAGAATTAAAAATGGAATAATTCATACTTCCTAAATAGAAAGTCCAGGTAATTGTTAAAGTGAAAACAAGCAATTTTCTAAAATTATTCATTGATACGAGCTTTCTAAAAGCTTCTTGTAAATTTGTTACGTTCTTCATGTTTATTCTTTTGTTTTAGGATTAAATTAATCTCTGTCTACGTTAATGTTTTTATCTGATTCTCTTATATGAGAAGGTGATTCTCTGCCTTCCCAAACGCCACCGTTTTCTAAATAGCGTTCATAAAACACTATCCATTCACTTAGCCATGGAATTGTGTACTTGTAGAAATTAATTTTTTCATTCCAGAACATATCAGTTGGATAATGTAAGCAAAGACTATTATCATTATACATGTGTATTTCTTTGCAAGGGTCGATATAAGGTTGCAGAATCGTAGATTTTGGCTCATGACCTGTAACATATTCGATCTTTATTTTATACCGATCCTTACAGCCCGGAGGCTGTAAGGAACCTATACAAATAAGCACTTCGTTCTTTATTGAACAGGATAAGTAAGTATAATGTTCTTCAATCATTCTTTTCTGAATCTGAAGGTGCGCGTACTTATTTACCTTTTTTGAGAAACCGACTTTAATCTTCATAGTGAAATCTGTGTTCTTGATTTTTTACACCTATTGGATTTGAGGTGATGTTCCCGTTCTTATCCGTGAATGCACCACCGCTTTTAATAAGGTTCGCGGTCTCCTTTAGTTTTTGCTGTCTCTCTCTTTCAGCTTTATCCGGATCGAAAACGTAAATGGTACCATCATCATTGGATTTGATGAAGGATAAAGTCTTAAGATATTTCAGCCAGTCGAAACGATATTGAGAATAATAAAACTGATTTTTCTGATCTGTATAGATATAACGTACGGTTACTTTCCCAGTGCTGTCAGTTACAAAACTGAAATACTCCTCTGGTAATGCAAGAAGCGTTTTTACATTGTCACCGAGAACAATACCGTTAGAGGTAGCGTGTGATTGCATTTTGCTGGCCAAACTAGTATGAAGGCTATTGGTGGTAAGCTCAGAACAATTACCTAACCCATAGTTTGCCCAGAGAACTTTATCATCATCTCCGAAGTCAATTCCAATTCTCGTATAAATGTCTTCGACGCCTTCCTCTTCAAATAGCTTCCTTAAATCGTTCTTAACAAAGTATGTGAATAAGCTGGCCGCGTTCAATGCCATCTCTACAGATTTCTTTATTTTTATGCCTTTACCACCAAAGTAAACGAACACACCATCACCCTGCAACCTTTGAATATGCGCCCCAAAAATTAGGCACGTATGAATCGCTGCTCTTTGTATAGTATTTGTGATAACGTGAACTGTTTCCAGATCATACGTTTTGTAAAGATTGGTGGAACCCTTTATGTCAATGAAGACAGATGTGATATAATGGCGAAGGGTGTTTGTTGTACCTTTTAGGTGTACAAAATCTGGATGCTCACCCAACTTTTCTTTACCTGACGGCTTAATCTTGAGTAGATCGCTCAATGGCAAAAGACTCGGCTCTGGATTGTACCATTCGGTTGTTGTTTTATTTTGTAGTTGATCTCCGGTGCCGGAAAGGCCGCCGGAAAAATTTGAATAACTTTCGTTCATTGATTTTGAAAGTTTGTTTTTCTGCATTGCAGAACGGATTTGATCGGTATAGCTATTATACATGGGATTAATTATTTAACGTTAATAAAAAAAAGAATTAAAAATGGTATTAGTAAAATGAATTCACACGCAATTAGGTAACCAGCAATTTTCAGGCGATTAAACTTTAATGTTAATCCATGAGCAAGGTGGTAAACCTGAAGGGTTAAATCATTTTTCATTTCATCTTCGGATACTGTAGTAGTCTTACTGACAAATTCTTGCTGAGAAAAGCTGCTTACTGATCCGAAAAAAATAAGAGATGATGGCTTTGACCCGCTGGACTTTAAATACGGGAGCGTTGCTCTTAGCGTATAAAAAGAGGACGCAAAACCTGCGGTAAACAAAAGTAAAAGCAACAGATAAATGCAAGCAGTACAAGTGTGCGAACTGTTTAGCATTGTAAATGATGCCTAGGGCCGCCAAGTATTAAGGTATTTAAACCTAAATAGAATTGGCCTTTATTATTTACGCTATCGTAAAATGGTCGTAACGACCGATGATATATTGTAATTGTTCTTTATTCATGTTAGTTTTAATTTAATGACAGGTTTATAATCCCGTCAGTTATTATAATTTTCAGTTTATTTAAATAGCCGCGATAGTTTTTACAGATCAATTCTAAGGATAAATTCATCCTTGATTAGTTTAATAAAATAGCAGACAGGTTTTATTACACTTTATGTAAAGCGCAAAGCAAAGTCGCATCAATTGGATGAGTGCTAGCAGTAGAAATTCAGATTATTCTCGATTTGGTCGAATCCTGATAATTTAGTTTAGAGCTAAATTTTGTTACTCAATTTAATCATGGCAGAAAAACTTATTACAAAAAAGAAGTGTCTAAGAAATACAGCTGAAGCTACTTTGTTTTTTAGTTCTGGTTCATTCGACCCCACTGGTGGGTCTTAGGAAAATGTATAATTAAAGGGTTAAACATATATAATTGCAAGCTTTGGTTATGTCAAATATACAACATTAATTGCAAAATTATTAATAATTATGTTAAAATTACTGGAATTTCTTAGTAAAATGATTGGGATATAGGTTTTAAAGTGTAAATTAGCCGTATGAATGAGGCAATAAACTTACTCTTTGAACAAAGGTTTGGGGCTAATCACATTAAGTTATTTGAAAGCCGACTTGATCTTGTTGTGGCGTTATTAACTGATAAAGACTCCAGTTTTAAGTTAACTGATGAGGAACGAAATAGTGGCGATGTGTATTCTAAGCACAGGAATCGTCTTCAGTCGTATATATCACAAATACTTTCGGGAGCTGGAACACGTAAGGTAACTCCGGAATTCACAACCGCACTTGCAATGCTAATCAATAAAAAACTTGAAGGTATTGAAGGTGTAGACCCAAAAGAACTATCAGATAAAATAATGAGTTCGCTTTTGCAAAGTCCGGTTAAGTTACCTGAAGAATTAGAAGAGTATTTGAATGATTTTAAAGAAGCAAGTTATGCTGCTGTTTTTACAAGCAGACCACTTGAATTGGAAGCGAATCCGAATGAAATTATTTTAAGAATTCGAAACGCAACAGTTGATGGAATCTGTAATTATTTTTTAGAAAATTCCCTTTTAAAACAAAAGTTTAAATATAATTTACCGACTGTACAGCTTGGAATTTTATTTTGGAGAAGACTTGCTTATTTATTAATAAAAAGATTAAAAGCTGATCCTAATAATTTATTTGATTTGAAGAATTACATCGAGGATGTGCGATTAAATAACCCCATTTGGCAAAATGAGTATCTTCATAAGTTAAAGGTCATTGGAATTAATGTTGACAATAGCAACGATACAGGTGATTCAAAATTAAAGAAATTGGTAGATGAGTTTTTAACCTACTTGAATGAAAAAGCAATTCTAGAGGTTTTTGAGACGAAGGAACCTGTTTTTGTAATACCTCATATTATCTTTAATCCAAATGAATCTACAAAAATAAAAGGTTACCTCTTTCTTGATAATAAAACTGAAATTATCGAAGTGTATAAATATCGCTATAGAGATTTAATCGGTTGGAAGGATAATGTTTGGGATACGGTTAAAGCAAATAAAAAAACAAAATCAATTCCTTATATAGAGTCAATAGAGGATACTGTTGTTCTGAATTTTGTTTAGTGATATAATTTGCTTCAAAAAAAAATTTATTGAAACAAAACTTTAGATAGTATTTTACTCCCCCTTAAACTCCGGCTTGCGTTTTTCTAAAAAAGCATTTACGCCTTCTTTGTAATCGTAAGTATGTGTAGCTTCTGTTTGAATAAAACTTTCAAACTGAATTTGTTTATCGTAAGTGTTGTATGCGCTTTCGTTTAATAAACGTTTTGTTAGTCCAATACCTTTAGTTGGCATGTTAGACAAATTAGTTGCCATCTTCATGGTTTCTTCAATAAAAGTGGCATCTTCAAATACTTTATAAATCATTCCCATTTGTAAAGCTTCTGCTGCGCTAACTTTATCACCTGTCATCATTAAAGCAGTAGCACGTTGTATACCAATAATTCGAGGAAGAAAAAATGTTCCACCACTATCAGGTATTAAACCAATTTTACTAAAGGCTTGTATAAAACTTGCTGAGGCAGTTGCCACAACAATATCGCAAGCTATTGCAATATTTGCACCCGCACCTGCAGCAACACCATTAATCGCACCAATAATTGGTTTTTCAATTTTGCGTAAACGCATAATTAATGGATTGTAATGTTCATCCACAATTCGTTTTATACCAATTCCATTGGGATCAATTGCTTCTGCTAAATCTTGTCCGGCGCAAAATGCTTTTCCTGTTCCGGTTAAAACTATACAGCGGCAATTAGGATCATTCTCCGCTTCATCTAAAGCCGCGTGAAGTTCTAACGACATCTCGCGGTTAAAGCTGTTAAATTTATCGGGACGGTTTAAAGTGATAACCGTAACTTTTTCTTTTTTTTCAGATGTGATGAAATTCATGATGTGTTTTTTTCTTCTAAACAGCGCCTTCGACTTCGCTCAGGCACCGCATTCTTTTCCGGTGGTTGAGCGTAGCCGAAACCACATTAATAAAAATTAAAAATCGTGACTTAATTGATTAGTCGCCTTCTGTAAAATTTCGAAAGCATTTTCAGCCATTAAATTTTCTTTATCTAAAGTTGGATTAATTTCTACCATCTCAAAGCAAACAATTTTTTTGCTTCGCATGATGTAGTAAATTAAATTGCCCGCTTCTTTTTCGGTGATGCCATTTGGTACAGGAGTTCCTGTTCCGCTGGAGATTCTCGAATCCATACTATCCACATCAAAGCTTACGTAAATAACATCGCAATGATCTAAATAATTTAAGGAATCAATCGCCACACGTTCAACAGCTTTTTTTCTAATCTCTTGTAAATTGAAAACACGGATTTTATGTTTTTTAATAACGTAATCTTCCTGTGGTTCGTAATCGCGCAAAGCAATATATACTAAATCGTTTGGTTGTACTTTAGGTGCAATGCCTCCGAGATTTTTTAATTTCTCCCAATACTCAATAGTTTCATCATCGGGTTTGTTTTGTTGGCGATCGAGATTATCTTCTCCTAAAATACAAGCTATCGGCATACCGTGCATGTTACCACTTGGTGTTGTGTAAGGAGAATGTAAATCTGCATGCGCGTCAATCCAAATTACACCAACGCGTTTTTCGGGGTACGCCATTTTAATTCCGGAAATAGTGCCAAGTGCAGAACTGTGATCACCTGCTAATACAATAGGAATTTCATCCTTCCCTAAAATTTTCGCAATCTCTTTTGCTAAACGTTCGTTCAAATTGTAAATACCTTTAATACGTTTTGCGTAATCGTTTACAACAGGTTCTAATAACAAATGATTTTCACTTGGAATTTCAACGGTTTTAAAACGTTTAAAAAACGGAGAACCAAAATCGAGGGCCGCAATTTTAATAGCATCAATGCCCATGCTCGAGCCACGGGTTCCGGCGCCAATCTCACTTTTAACTTCAACTATTTTAATAGGCTTTATCATAGGTTTCATAAATACTTTTATGTGTTTCTGTTACTTTCTTAACCTTAAGTTTAAGTAAATTACTTACTTTTGCCCTTAATCATACAAGTAAGTCACTTACTTTGATAAAAACATGGATAATCGATATAACGACCTTATAAATCAAACATTTAACTTTCCGCAAGAAAGTTTTGATGTTATAGATAACGAATTGCAATTCAATGATATACCTTTGATGGATATAATCAAGCAATATGGTACTCCATTGAAAATCACGTATTTACCTAAAATAAGCTCTCAAATACAGAAAGCTAAGCGACTTTTTAACGTGGCTATGGCAAAAGTGGATTATAAAGGCAAGTACATTTACTGCTATTGTACCAAAAGTTCGCACTTTTCGTTTGTGTTAGACGAAGTGCTTAAAAATGAGGTACATCTTGAGACTTCTTCGGCTTACGATATCCAGATTATCAAAGAGCAATTCAAAAAAAGAGGCTTAGTAAAGATACATATATTATTTGTAACGGATATAAACGCGGTCTATACAAACAGTACATTACCGAATTAATTAACGATAACTTTAATGTGATTCCGGTTCTCGATCACCTCGATGAAATCAATTATTACAATAAGCATGTAAAAGTAGATAAGTGCAAGTTAGGTATACGGATTAGTACTGAAGAGGAACCTTCTTTTGCCTTCTATTCATCTCGTCTCGGCGTCCGCTACAGCGACATCATGAGCTTGTATAAAGAGAAGATACAGAACAACCCAAAGTTCGAACTAAAGCTCCTACATTTCTTCATTAACAACGGAATCAAGGATACAATATACTACTGGACGGAGCTAAACAAGTGTCTTAGCATTTACCTGGAACTAAAGAAGATATGTCCAACCCTCGATTCTTTGAATATTGGAGGAGGGATGCCAATACGCACATCGCTTGGTTTTGAGTATAGTTACGAATATATGATTGAGGAGATTGTTTCTCAAATAAAGTCGTTTTGCGTGCAACATGAGATAGATGAGCCTAATATATTTACTGAGTTTGGGTCTTATACAGTAGGAGAAAGCGGCGCTACATTGTATTCGGTTGTTGACCAGAAGATGCAGAATGATCGTGAGCGCTGGTATATGATAGACAGTTCGTTCATCACTACATTACCCGATACATGGGGAATTAATCAACGGTTTATTCTATTAGCAATAAATAATTGGGATAAGCCTTACGTTCCTTGTAGCTTGGGCGGTTTAACTTGTGATAGCATGGATTATTACAATAGTGAAGCACATACTAATCAAGTTTTCTTACCAAGAATAGAAAAAACAGATAAACAACCATTATATGTTGGCTTCTTCCATACAGGCGCTTATCAAGAAGCCTTAAGCGGATACGGTGGCACACAACACTGTTTAATTCCAGCTCCAAAGCATGTATTAATTGATAGGGAAGATGATGGCACTATCTCTACACGTTTATTCGCAAAGGAACAGAGTTATAAATCGATGTTGAAGATTTTAGGGTATTAGAAAGTGGTTTCGGCTACGCTCAACCACCGTTTTCATTTAGTGGAATCCGGTGCCTGAGCGTAGTCGAAGGCACTGAATAGGAGAAACAGCAATTTCCGTTCTGCTAGTTTCAATTGCAATCGCATTCACCATTTCAATTTTATTTTTCTTAATCCACCTCTTCACAGGCGTTTTGTACACTTTAAATGTCACATTATAATTCGGAAGCGAATTGATGTTGCGAATTTCTATTTGCGGTTTAAGCGTTTTAAAATTCTTTGGCAAGAAATGCGCTTTGGCAATACCAAAACAACACAGCAATAAAATAGTAGCAATAAAATTTCTCATATAATTTTAATTTACTATTGAGTAGTCAATTTCCATGCCATGCATTAGTTCCTGCCAAATTGCCCTAAAAACAAAAGCCCCGATAATTTCTTATCAGGGCTTTTAAAACCTATAAAACAATAGCTTATTACTGACGCTTGTGCAGTTTATCGCTAGATACTGTTAATTTTTTACGTCCTCTTTTACGACGTGCAGCTACCACTCGGCGACCATTAGCAGTTGACATACGCTCACGAAATCCGTGCTTGTTTCTTCTCTTGCGTTGCGATGGTTGGAAAGTCCGTTTCATTGTATATTATATTAAAATTGTTCGTTTTTAAAATGGAGTGCAAATATAAAGAGTTTTTGGTATATGACAAACTAAAGACCCTAAATAAGTTAAAAAGACCATAAAAACATCAATTTTAGGACTTTGCCACTTAAAATCAAGTACCTTTGACCACCAAATTTAAGCAAATATGGCAAAAGGTCCGGGCCCACGAAAAGAACTACAGGGCGGAAGCATGAATGGAAAAGACAAAAAGGAGTTGCCAAAAGCAAAACTTAGTGCTGAAAACTTCAAAAAGTCGTTCAAGTTATTTCATTATTTAGGCCGTAATAAATGGAAGTTTGGACTTGGCATGTTCTTTTTAGCAGCCAGTGCTGGTGTTGGACTTTATTTCCCCATGATTTCCGGAAAAATGTTTGGAATTTTTGGAGAAGAAGGCATTTCAGCAGAAGCATTAGATGAAAAATTAAAAAGTACAGGACTTATTCTATTAGTTGTACTAGCAGCTCAAGGTGTTTTTTCTTTCGGACGTGTGTTTTTATTTTCACAGGTTACGGAAAGTATTTTAAAAGGGTTAAGAAATGATGCCTTCTCGAAAATGGTGCAGATGCCAATGAGTTTCTTTTCAAAAAATCAAACAGCAGAATTATCAAGTCGTATCGCAACTGATATTAATGTTATATCTGAAGCTTTCACAATTAATATTGCTGAGGTTATTCGTCAGAGTATTGTTGGTATTGGAGGCTTAACGCTTATTTTAATTAATGTAAAATGGGAAGTAGCAAAATGGTTTATCTTTATTATTCCGCCAATAGTTGTAATTGCTATTTTTTATTCGAGAAAAATCCGCAAGTTCTCGAAAGATTTTCAAGACAACATTGCCGATTCAAACGTAATTGTGAATGAAGCTTTAGTTGGAATCAGCAGTGTAAAATCTTTCACTAACGAAAAATTTGAAATTACCAGATACGGAATCAAAACGGAAGCGATTCGTAAACTTGGTATTAAATTCGGTGTGTTACGTGGTGTGTTTTTCACATTTGTTATGGTGGTAATTTTTGGTTCTATATTTTTCATTCTGTATCAAATGATTAAGTTGAAAATCAGCGGCGAAATAACTGCTACTGAATTCGGACAATTTATGATGTTATCACTTTTCGTTGCGGGTTCGTTAGGTGGATTACCTGAACAAATTGCTTCAATACAAAGAGCTTTAGGCGCAACCGATCGCGTGTTCGAAATTATTAATTGTGAACATGAAAGCATTAATTTGAAAAATCAAAACACAAACATTAAACGCGTTAAAGGTGATATCGAATTTAAAAATGTTGAGTTCACTTATCCAACAAGACCGGATTTTCCTGTGCTAAAAAAGGTTTCTTTTAAAGTCAATTCAGGTGAAACAATGGCATTGGTAGGAAGTAGTGGTAGTGGAAAATCTACAATTGCTTCATTAGTGTTGAGGTTCTATGAAATTGGAAGCGGTGAATTTACAATAGATGGAAAAAAAGCGAGCGAATATGATCTTACTGATCTGCGTGAGCAAATGGCAATAGTTCCACAAGATGTTTTGTTGTTCGGTGGTTCTATCAAAGAAAATATTTTATACGGCCGACCAACAGCTACAGAGGAAGAAGTTATTGAGGCTGCAAGAAAAGCAAATGCACTCGAGTTCATTGATAGTTTCCCTGATAAATTTGAAACCATTGTTGGTGATAGAGGTATTCAATTATCGGGTGGACAAAGACAACGTGTTGCCATTGCGCGTGCTGTTTTAAAAGACCCAAGCATTTTAATTTTAGATGAAGCAACTAGTAGTTTAGATAGTGAAAGCGAACGTTTAGTGCAGGAAGCTTTAGATAAATTAATGGTGGGAAGAACTTCAATTGTTATTGCACACCGTTTATCTACAATTAAAAATGCAGATCGAATTGTTGTGTTACATAAAGGTGAAGTCACCGAATCGGGAACTCACAAAGAATTAATTACTAACGAAAGCGGATTGTATTACAAACTCAGTAAAATGCAATTTGACAGCATCAGTAGTTTAGCTTAAGCGAAACCTAAAGCTTTTCTGATTTCAGATAATTTGTGTTGCGCCATTTTTTTGGCTTTCACTTCTCCAATGCTTAATTCTTCTTCCAATTTAGTAGGATGATTCATTAACTCGGTAAATATTCTTCTTTGCTCCGCATATTTTTCCAATATCAATTCAAACAAAGCACTTTTAGCATGACCATAGCCATAATTACCTTTTAAATAATTTTGGCGCATGATTTCAGTTTCTTCTTTTACTAGCTAATAATTGATATAATTTAAAAGCATTGCAAGTATCAGGATTTTTGGAGCTTCTAATGGTGTACTATCAGTAACAATTGCCATCACGACTTTTTCAACTCTTTTCTGGAAGAAAATATTGATGAAGTTATTATATGACTTGCTCATTTTTTGTCCGTCAGTTCCCGGTACAATCATTACGCGCTCGTCAACTAATCCTTCTGGCACCACTAATAATTCTTTCCCTACTTTATTATTAAAGGCTGTAGCAATATCACGCGTCATTTCTAAATGTTGCATTTGGTCTTTTCCAACCGGAACCAAATTCGCATCATACAATAAAATATCAGCTGCCATTAAAACAGGATACGTAAACAAACCTGAATTCACATCGCTTAATCGTCCGCTCTTATCTTTAAACGAATGCGCATTTGCTAACATCGGATAAGGTGTAAAGCAGTTTAAAAACCATGTCAATTCAGTTACTTCAGGCACACGGCTCTGACGGTAAAATGTATTTTTCTTATTATCGAACCCAAATGCCAACCAAGTTGCAGCTACAGCTTTAGTGCTTTCAATTATAAAGGCAGGATCTTTTATAGTGGTTAAAGAATGTAAATCAGCAATAAAAAACAAAGAATCGTTTTTTGGGTCTTTACTTAACTCAATGGCAGGCATAATAGCACCAAGGATATTTCCGAGGTGAGGAACGTTTGTACTTTGTATGCCTGTTAAAATGCGCGCCATAAATTATAGGGTAAAAATACTACTTTAATTTAGTAAATTAGCTCCCTGCAATTTTGTTTTTTTGAAGGAAACTGTACGTCTCATATTAACCCCTATCTGGAAAGTCTGGTTTATGCTATGCTTTGCAGTGCCTTTTTTGGTATTGTATCCCTTTTTCTTTTTGGCATTAATCACTAAACAAATTCGTACCGCTTATGCATTAAAAAAAGTGTGGGCCTTTTTAATCTGTTTTTTTGCAGGCATCATTCCTGTAATTAAATATCAGAAAAAATTTAAGTGGCCTAAAAAATGTGTAGTGGCAGGCAATCATACCTCTTACCTCGATATTTGCTTAAGTGTTTTTTACATGAAGCATACAGCTTTATATATGGGAAAGGCTGAATTATTAAAAGCGCCTCTCTTCAATATATTTTTTAAACGCATGGATATTCCTGTTGACAGAAAAAGCAGAATGGGATCACACAGAGCTTTCACTCAAGCCGGCGTAAAAATTGATGAAGGTTATAGCATGGTAATTTATCCGGAAGGCACAATTGCAGAAACCGGTGTTTTACGTCCTTTTAAAAACGGCGCATTTAAATTAGCTATCGAGAAACAAGTTCCTATTATTCCCGTTGCTAATCTTAATAATTGGAAATTATTGCAAAACGGAGGTTTCTTTAAGAGTTTAGGTCGGCCCGGTTTGGCAAAAATTGTGGTGGGAGCGCCTATTTCAACAAAGGGTATGACAGAAGAAAATTTAGTAGATTTGCGTAACCAAGTTCATGCTTTCATACAAGGCGAATTAGATAAATACAATGGCACAAAAAATTGATATAAAAACGGTTGACGAAATTGCTCACTTAGCAAGATTGGAATTCAACGATGAAGCAAAAGGTGAAATCTTAAACGATATGAACCGTATGCTTGCATTTGTAGATAAATTAAATGAGTTGAATACAGATAATGTAGAACCTTTAATTTATATGACAGAAGAACGCAGCGTGTTGCGTGAAGATGAAGCAAAGCAAACTGTAACTCAACAAGAAGCTTTGAAAAATGCACCGAAAAAAGATTCAGATTATTTTAAAGTGCCTAAGGTAATCGACCAGCCATAATTTCTCTCATGCTTAAAAATACCACCGAAGTTCCAGTTCGTTTCAGTGAAGTAGATTCATTAAGAGTAGTGTGGCACGGACATTACATTAAGTATTTCGAAGATGGAAGAGAAGCGTTTGGAAGAGAATGCAATCTTTCATATTTAGATATTTATAATGCGGATGGTTTTGCGGTACCAATTGTGGATGTGCAAACACAATATAAAAGGCCATTAGAATATGGTGATTCAGCAATTATTGAAACTACATTTATTAATACACCTGCCGCCAAATTAATTTTCGAATACAAGATTTATAGTGCTAATCATAAACATTTAGTTTGCGAAGGAAAAACTATTCAGGTGTTTATGCATCCTGCCAAACAGGAATTATTTATCGTGAATCCTCCCTTTTTCGAGGAGTGGAAGAAGAAGCACAAATTGCTTTAGAACACAATAAACTCCTCAGGGTTAATGGGCAAACCGTTATGCCACAATTCAAAATGTAAATGCGGACCTTTACTTAACTCACCCGTATTTCCAATAATAGCAATCGCTTCTCCTGATTTTACTTTATCACCCATTTTTTTTAATACACTCGAGTTGTGTTTGTAGATGCTGATTAAGTTATTGTCGTGCTGTATTTGTAAAATGTATCCTTCCGAAGGTGTAAAGCCTGAATAGATAATAGTACCATCTAAAGTTGATTTTATTAAGGCATCTTTCTTTGCAACAACATCCACACCATAATGCTCTTCACTCACGCTAAATGATTCTGTAATCAAACCTTTAATAGGACTAAAAAATAAATAATTAGCCAGGGCATTTTTTTTAATGTTAGAACCGGCGAACTTTATGGAAGTGGGTTCGTTTTCTACATCTTTTCTAAATTGTAAATCGTTTTCGGTTGGCTTAGTATTTACTTTCTGAAATTTTCCACTCGTATCTTTTGTTGGTTTATCGGTTTTTCCTTCTGTTTTTCCGGAGAAAACATTTACTAAGTTTTTCATGTACCAATCGCGGGCCGATAAAGTTTGTTCTAATGAATCTGCCTTTACACTTAACTCTAAAATTTCCTTCCGTTCTGTTACATTTCCATAACCCGGAATGTATTCCCGTAAGGGCGTAAAAGCTACCAGACTTATAACCAGGGTGGTCATAGCAATGGTAACCGCACTAATGGCTATAATAAGGCCTAATGGCGACAACCGAAATGCAAATTTTTCGGCAAAAGTATCGTCGTTCAATATTACCAGCCTGTACTTATTTCTAAGTTGGTCGGTAAATATCTTCCATCTATTATTCTTATTTTCAGCCATTTACAATATGCCGTAATTCGGTGTAGTACAAATATCCGAAAAATATTTTTGTTTTAAGAAACTTGCAAGACAAAAAAAGTTTCCATAGTTTTGTTGCCGATTTGGAAACGACAATAGATAAAATGACAGCAGAAGAGAAAATATTGGTGGGAGCCGAGGATCTGTTTTTTAAATATGGCATTCGTAGTGTAACGATGGATGACATTGCAAAACATCTTGGCATGTCGAAAAAAACGATTTACCAATACTATAAAGAAAAGGATGAGATTATTCATAAACTAATGCAGGCGCATATTAAAAAAGACGAATGCACATTTTCTGAATCTTATGAAAGAGCAGCGAATATTGTGGATGAAGTATTTAGTATGATGAAAAACATTCAGGAGATTTTCAGCAAAATAAATCCACAGTTATTTTACGAAATGCAAAAGTATTATCCGCAAACATGGAAACTGTTTAAAGAATTTAAAGAGGATTTTATTTTAGACATGGTTCAGAAATCCTTGGAGAAAGGAATTAAAGAGGGGCACGTAAGACCAGATGTTGATATAAAAGTTTTATCACGTTTAAGAATGGAGCAAATAGAGTGGGCGATGAACCCTGCTTCTTTTCCGCCCGATAAATTTAAAATACTGGATGTTCAACTAGTATTAGTTGAACATTTTTTATACGGCATCTGTACTTTAAAAGGTCACAAACTAATTAATAAATACAAAGAAGTTACGGAAGAAGAATAATAATATCTATGAGAGCAAAAAATTTAATATTCAGTGCTGTTGTATTACTAAATGTATTTACAGCAAACGCACAAGAGGTAAAGTCGGCCGATTTTTCATTGCAAGCTGCAATTGATTATGCCTACAAAAACAGCCCTAATTATTTGAATGCCCAAAATGATGTTTTGATGGCAAAGTATAAGCGAAAGGAAGTTGTAGGAATGGCTTTGCCGCAAATTAGTGCAAGTGTAGACATGAAGAATTTCATGAAAATCCCAACTAGCGTATTGCCGAATTTCGTATCACCTGCGGTGTATGGTGGTTTAGTTCAGGCAGGTGTCGCACCGTACGATCCTGTAAAATTGTCTCCGGATGGATATGAACCTATTGCTGCAAATTTTGGAACAACATTTCAAGCACAAGCAGGAGTTTCCGGATCGTTATTGGTTTTTAGTGCGGATTATTTAGTTGGACTAAAAGCAACGAAAGAATACATCAGTTTAATGAATATTAATGTGACCAGAAGTAAAATTGAATTAGTGAGTCAAGTATCAAAGGCATATTATAGTGTTTTAGTTAATAAAGAAAGAATTAAGTTGTTGGATGCAAATATTACTAAACTTGAAAAATTATTAAATGACACAAAAGCTTTTAATAAGCAAGGATTTGTTGAACAAATTGATGTGGACAGATTAGAAGTTTCTTACAATAATTTATTGACTGAAAAACAAAAAATAGAGAGATTTATTTTATTTAGCCAAAACGTTTTGAAGTTTCAGATGGGTTATACTGGACAAGAAAACCTGGTTTTGACTGATTCTTTAATCACTTCTGATAATTCTGAAATAAGTCTATCTAAAGTAGATGTTGCAAAAAGAAGTGAATATCAGTTATTAGAATCCCAACAGCGATTGAATAAAATAAACGTGAAGCGATTAAAGTACGGCTATATGCCAACTTTAGTTGCTTATAGTAGTTTTAACTATTCTGGACAAAGAAATGATTTAGACTTTTTTACCAAACAGCATATTTGGTATCCAACAGCATTGTTAGGTGGTACATTATCATTAAGCATTTTTGATGGAATGCAAAGACATTATAAAATTCAACAAGCTAAGCTAGAGTTTAAAAAAGGAGAAAATAATTTAAAGAATATGCAGTTAGCTATGGAGTTGGAAGGAGCGTCAGCTGTACTGAATTACAATAACGCCATATCGTCTTTGCAAATTCAAAAACGCAATTTAGAACTGGCACAAAATGTTTACGATATATCACAGAAAAAATATGAACAAGGTGTGGGTTCTAATTTAGAAGTAATTAACGCTCAAACATCTTTAAAAGAGTCACAAACTAATTATACAAATGCGGTTTATGATATGTTAGTTTCTAAAATCGACTATTTAAAAGCAACGGGAACTTTAGTAAAATAATTTTAATTCAATATTAAAAAATAAAAATATGTACACAATTCAATACCCAAACATCAAAAAGTTTATATTACTATCGGTGTCTGTTTCTTCATTATTTTTAGCATCATGCAATGGAGGTGATGATTCAAATAATCTTGAAGCTTTAAAACAAAAGCAAGCCGAGTTAAAAACAGAACTCGCCAACTTAGCAACTCAAATTTCAAAATTAGAAGGGGATTCTGCTAACCAATTTGTATTGGTAGATGCTGCTCCAATTACACCGCAGTTTTTCAAAACATACATTAATGTACAGGGAAGAGTGGATGCCGACGAAAACGTTGCATTATCTGCAGAAATGCCGGGAACTATCATTAAAATTAATGTAAAGGCTGGCGACGAAGTTCGTAAAGGACAAGAGTTAGCTGAAACAGACTCACGTGCAGTTCAACAAAGTTTATCAGCAGTTCAAACGAGTTTGATTTAATAAAGCAATTTACGAAAAGCAAAAGAATTTATGGGATCAGAAAATCGGTACGGAAGTGCAGTTTCTTAATATTAAGGCTCAGAAAGAAGCAACTGAAAATGGCAACTTTGAAAGAACAATTACGCATGAGTAAAATTATTTCCCCAATCGACGGAACTGTTGATGCGGTGGATATTAAATTAGGTCAGTTAACTGCACCGGGAATGCCTGCTATTCGTGTTATCAATTTTAATAATTTAAAAGTGAAAGCTGATTTAGCAGAGAGCTATGCTTCTAAAGTTCATAAAGGGGATGAGGTAATTATTAAGTTTCCGGATTCTAATGATACTATTACTTCTAAAGTGAGTTATTCAGCACGCGCTATTAGTGCATTAAACAGAACCTTTGGTGTGGAAATTAATTTAGATGGCAAAAAAGAATTTCACCCTAACCAAATTGCTATTTTAAACATTAATGATTACAAATCAGAGAAACCGGTAATGTCGGTAGCTTTAAATTATATTCAGAAAGATTTAAAAGGACAAGCTTATGTTTTGGTAGCTGACGGAAACAAAGCAGCAAAACGTAATGTGACTTTAGGAAAAGAATATAACGGCACTGTAGAAATTACAAGCGGATTAAGCGAAACAGATTTATTAATTACATCAGGTTACGATGGATTAAACGAAGGCGACGCAATTAAAGTTAAGAAGTAAGATTTTCGAATTAAGAAATTAGCATTATGGATTTTAAACAATTTAAACCAAGTAGTTGGGCCATCGACAATAAAGTTGCGGTTTACATCTTAACGATAATTATTACGTTTTGGGGTATCTCATCATATAATAATTTACCGAAAGAAAGTTTTCCGGATATTATTGTACCGAAATTTTTCGTTAGTACGGTTTATCCCGGTAACTCACCAAGTAATATCGAGAACACTATTACAAAACCGCTAGAGAAAAAATAAAATCAATTCCCGGCGTAAAAAAATTAATCAGTAATTCGATGCAAGACGTATCGTTAATTACGGTTGAGTTTGGAACGGAAGTGAATGTAGATAAAGCGCGTCAATCTGTAAAAGATAAAGTAGATGAAGCCCGCTCTGATTTACCAACTGGTTTAACCCGTCCACCATTTATTAAAGAGTTAGCGTTTTCTGAATTTCCAATTATGTATATCAACATAGCCGGAGATATCGATTTAAATAAATTGAAAGAATACGCGGATGATTTAAAAGACAGAATTGAAGGGTTAAAAGAAATTACAGAAGTAAAAATGGTGGGTGCTCCCGACCGTGAGATCCAAATCAACTTAGACATGTACAAAATGCAAGCCATGCAAATGGGCATGGGCGATTTGGAACGTGCTATTGGTTCGGAAAACATTACCATAAGTGGCGGACAAATTCCAATGGATGGAACGAAACGTACTATTAGTATTAAAAACGAATTTAAAACAGTTGATGAAATTAAGAATATAGTTGTTGGTTCTCAGTCGGGTGCGCGTTTATATCTTAAGGATTTTGCAGATGTTGTAGATACTGTTCGTGAAGCTGAAAGTTTCGCCCGTTTAGGTGGAAAAAATGTAATCACATTAAACGTTATTAAACGTGCAGGTGAAAATTTAATTAATGCTTCCGATAAAATTAAAGCAACGATTGAAGAATTAAAGAAAAACGAATTCCCTTCAAACATCGACATTAAAATTACAGCCGATCAATCCGACAAAACTAAATTAACCTTACACGATTTAATCAATACAATTATTATTGGATTTATTTTGGTGACTTTAATTTTGATGTTCTTCATGGGCGTAACGAATGCCTTATTCGTAGCCTTATCAGTTCCTTTATCTATGTTCATTGCCTTCTTGTTCATGCCGAGTATTGGCTTTACCATGAACATGATTGTGTTATTTGCATTCTTACTCGCTTTCGGAATTGTAGTGGATGACGCGATTGTGGTAATTGAAAACACACACCGATTATTTGCAAACGGAAAACGAGATATTAAAACTGCGGCTAAAATGGCAGCGGGCGAAGTATTCTTACCTGTATTAAGTGGAACGATTACAACTTTAGCACCTTTTATTCCTTTAGCATTTTGGAGTGGTGTAATTGGTAAGTTCATGTTCTTCTTGCCGGTCACGCTCATCATTACTTTACTCGCATCGTTATTTGTAGCATATATTATTAATCCTGTGTTTGCGGTTGATTTTATGAAATCCCATGATGAAGAGAAAAAGAATTACGGACGCATTAATCGTAAAGCTTGGTTACGTTTATTAGTATATGGTTTAGTGGCAGTAGTGTTTTATTCCCAAGGTAATTTCGCGCTTGGTAATTTAATGTGGTTCTTCGCTCTGTTTATGATCGTTCATCGTTTATTCTTGTATAAAGTAATCGAGAATTTTCAAGAAAAAGCCTGGCCTGCATTTCAACGTGGTTACACTAATTTGTTAGTTTGGGGATTAAAACGTCCTTGGCAATTATTATTAATGACTTTAGGTTTATTTGTATTATCAATTGTGTTGATGAACGTTCGCTCACCAAACGTTGTGTTCTTCCCTTCCGGAGATCCAAATAATATTTTCGTTTATGTGAAATTACCTGAAGGAGCTGATCCTGCAAAAACAAATGAGGTAATGAAAGTGGTTGAGAAAAAAGTAAACGCTGTTATTGGTGAAAACAATGATATCGTTTCTTCTATCATCACAAACGTTACTATTGGCGTAACAGATCCTCAGGACGAAGATCAAAGCTCTTATGCTAACCGCGGAAAAATTGCCATCAACTTTGTGGAGTTTTCTGAACGTCATGGAAAAAGTACAATGGCTTACTTAAAAGAGTTGCAAGCTTTAAAATGGAATATTGCTGGTGCAGATATTACTTGTAATAAAGAACAAGCTGGCCCACCTGTTTCAAAACCAATTAATATTGAAATTAAAGGGGATAAGTTTGAAGAGTTAGTTTCAAATGCAAAAGCACTGAAGCGTTACATCGAAGAAGCAGGTGTTCCGGGTGTTGCAGATTTAAAAACAGATTTCGTAGATAATAAACCTGAAATTGTTTTTGATATCGACCGTGAACGCGCGAACCGTGAAGGTATTTCATCTGCACAATTAGCAATGGAAATCCGTAAAGCTGTTTTTGGTATTGATAACCCAAGTAAATTCCGTGATGCGAATGATGAATACCCAATTCAATTGCGTTACAAATACGAGCAACGTACAAATATCGAACAATTAAAGAACTTGAAAATCACTTTCCGTGATATGAATATGGGTGGTATGTTACGCTCTGTTCCTTTATCTGCATTTTGTGATATCCGTTACGAAAACACCTATGGTGGAATTAAACGTAAACAAAACAAACGTGTTATCACTTTAGCGTCGGATGTATTAGAAGGATTTAATCCAAATAATGTTGTAGCACAAGTTCAGGAAGCTGCAAAAGGGTTCCGTTCAACCGGTGCTGTTGAAGTTAAGTTTACCGGACAACAAGAAGAACAAGCTGAAACGGGCGCGTTCTTAGGCGGTGCATTAAGAACTGCAATTGGAATAATTTTATTTGTTTTAGTACTTCAATTCAATTCCATTGGTAAATCAATTATTATTTTATCTGAAATTTTATTGAGTGTAATTGGTGTGTTATTAGGTACTGCTATCTTTAAAATGGACATGAGTATTGTTATGACAGGAATTGGAATAGTCGCCCTCGCCGGTATTGTGGTTCGGAATGGAATTCTCCTCGTCGAGTTTGCTGAAGAAGCGCGAGCTAAAGGTGCGAGTTTATGGGATGCAACTGTGGATGCAGGACGTACACGTATGACCCCTGTAATCTTAACTGCCTTTGCTGCAATTTTAGGTTTAATTCCTTTAGCAGTTGGTTTAAATATCGATTTCGAAGGTTTGTTGTCTAGTTTCTCTCCTAATATTCACTTTGGAGGAGATAACGTTGTGTTTTGGGGTCCTTTAAGCTGGACTATGATTTTTGGTTTGAGTTTTGCAACATTCTTAACCTTATTATTAGTACCGGCTATGTATTTAATAGCAGAGCGTTTGAAGCGTAAAGCAGAAATAATTTTAGCACATTACGATTTACCAAAAGTATTAATGTATGTTCCGTTCTTTATAGCTGCATGCCGCTTTATTCTATGGATTACCCGTAAAAAGTTAGATTACGGTAATTTAGACTATTAATAAGTTAATTCTTCTAAAAGCGTGTAGATTAAACTACACGCTTTTTTATTTTAAGGCCATTGCTAAATTTAGTAAGTTTGTTCTTTAATTCACTAGATGCAAAAGCAGCCGGCTTATTTATTTAAATTTCTTTTTAGTTTAATTTTCGTTTTACTTGTAGCGTGTAATCACGACAAAGAAAAGGTTGAACAGAAAGTTGTGAAGGTAAGAGCCCCTCAGGATGTAGATGCTTCAGTAAAAAAAGAAATTGAAAGTTTATTAGCGAAGAGAATTAATTACACCACTTTAGTTTTATTTGAAGACACTATAAGAACACTTGAATTCTTCAAACCAAATTTCGAAAACGAATCTCCGTATTTCACCAATAAAGGAAAATTAAAACCATTAGCAGATACTTTTACTTACTATTTTTAAAGATGCACGTTATTACGGATTAATTCCGGAGGATTATCACTATTCTAAATTAAAAACACTTCAGGAAAAATTCTTTAACACAAAGGATAGTTTGTTTGATGTTTTTGCTATTGCTGAAAGTGAAGTATTATTATTTGACGGACTTTACAAATTTGGAGCACACTTAAACAAAGGTCGTTTTTATCCTGATAGTTTATTATTAGAGTGGAATCCAAAAAAACTCGACACAAATTGGGTGGACATAATTCATAATGGTTTAGTAAGCGGAAATATCCGTGCCGCATTTGATTCGTTAGAGCCGGTTCACGAGGGCTACAAGTTTCTGAAAGTGGAGTTGAAAAAATATATTTTGGAACACGAAAAATTAATTTGGGATTCTGTTTCATTCATCAATGTAAAAGATACAGCTTTAATGTACAGTCAGGTGAAACAGCGATTAATGATTACCGGTGAGTACGACAGTACAGTAAGTGGGAATGATAGTGTGAAGTTGGCAAAGGCGATTAAAAAATTCCAGAAGACATTTAATTTAGATCCTGATGGAAAATTGGGGAAATACACAAAGCAAGCTTTAGGTTACAATAAAGAGAAAGTAATCCGCCAAATGGAAATGGCTTTGGAGCGTTGGCGTTGGGAACCACGTGAATTTCCGAAAAGATATTTTTGGGTAAACATTCCAAGCGCAGATTTACATGTGTGGGAATATGACAAGAAAGAAAAGGAAGATACACTTGTTTTATTCTCGAAAGTTGTAGTCGGAAAACCTGGAAACACCATCACCACACTCAGTAAAAAGTAAAATTAATTATATGTTAGTGTATCCTTACTGGAACGTACCATACAGTATTGCCTGGAAAGAAATTTTACCGGCCGTTAAACATGATACCAGTTATTTAAGAAGAAAGGGTTTTGAGGTTGTCGATTATAAAGGAAATGTTTTGGATATTTCTAAACTCAATTGGAAAAGATACACTAAAGATTATTTGCCGTTTAAATTCCGTCAACGCATTGGTGGTGATAATAGTTTAGGGATTTGTAAATTCAATTTCCATAATAAATTCGGAATCTATATGCATGATACGAATAGTCGCAAATATTTTAAAACATTTTATCGCTATCAAAGTCATGGTTGTATTCGTTTAGAAAAATTTGTTGAAGCTGCGAAGTTTTTAATTCGTGATGACACTTTAAAATTACCTTACGATACGCTGATGAGTTATTTTGCAACTCCAATTCAGCGACAGATTAATATGAAGAAACCTTTTGCGATGTACGTGAAATATTTTACAACGCGGGCCGACGACTCAACCGGTCTACATATGTACATCGATATTTACCGTCGCGATGAGAAGATGATGAAGATGGTTTATAAAGGGAAGTAAGTTTTGCGGTGACTTCGACAAGCTCAGAGCCGCCATCATTAAAAGAATTTCGGGTAAAAGATAGGGTGGCTGAGCTTGTCGAAGCCAATTACAGAAATCAAAAACATTCTCCCAAAGTAAAATAAAGACCGCTATTGTATTTATTATAGTAGCCGTAATCTATTCTCACATTCAGATTATCTTTTTTCAACATTCTTAAGCGGAGCCCGGCACCAAAGCTATAAAGCAATTCGTTTTTAAAATATTTTATTTTCGTTGTACACATTTCCTATTCCTCCGAATGCTACTAAACTAATTCTCCAATATATAGGAGCTCGGTATTCAGCAATGAGACTACTCATGTTATTATCTCTGAACCGTCCTTGATAAAAACCACGCATATTATCAACGCCACCAAATCTTGCTAAAGTTTTCATTGGCACTGTTCCAAAAGTAGAATAGTTGTAGAATTGTACAGCCAAAATATGCTCTAAAAATAATTTCTGAAAATAGCGAACATCAAGTGTTAGTTTTGTAAAATCAAAATCTGAACCTATTCCTTCATTGTATCTCGTTACCATTAAGTTGGCAAAAAATCCTTTCGTGGGCCAGAACGCTTTGTTGCGTGAATCGTAACTTAAACTTAATCCTCCACCGGAATTCTGATAGGCTTTTCTCCCAAGAACAACCGTTGAATCAAATACGCCCCCGTTAATATAGTTTATATTAAACACATTTTGATAGTCGTACAAAACACCAAGAAAAAACTTTTCAAATAATTGTTTTTTTAAATGAAGGGTAACGCCAAATTGTTCGGATTCGTATCGTTCTTGCCATTCGTCTTTTGTTTTAGAACCTATTCCCCAAAAATATTCAGGGAAAAAAGAATGGCCTGCATCAAAATAGAAAATGAATTTTTCTTGTGGAAAGAAAATGTTGCCATCAATGAACTGAAAATTTTGTCCACGCTCTGTAAAAATAATGGCGGTATTTATAGAGGAGGTTCTGGTTAAAGAATCTTTGCGATGTGAAGTTTTAAAAGTGATGGATGCAGAACCGCCATATCCCCATCCGGTTTCCGGAGTACGGAAAACGGCAGGAAGAACTAAGTAATTTAAATTTTTTGATGTATCCTGCTTGAATTGCGAAAACGCATTTGTAGCACAACAAAGAAACAGGAGTATGTAAATTTTTAATCTCAATATGGTTTAAAATGAAAACCGCCCCGTTTTTTTTCGGAGCGGCTGTCAGAATCTTTAAATATTTTAATCTTTAAACAATGGACGCTTCCCCATCATGGTATTAACTTTCTTTTTAATTTTCGCCAATTCTTTAGGGTTATCTTTATTCATTAAAGCCGCGTCAATTAATTCCACAACTTTAATACAATCTTTTTCTTTTAATCCGCGTGAAGTAATGGCCGGTGAGCCAATACGAATTCCGGAAGTAACGAAAGGAGATTTATCATCAAACGGAACCATGTTTTTATTTACTGTAATATCAGCTTCACCTAAAGCTTTTTCTGCTTCTTTACCAGTTAAGTTTTTACTGCGTAAATCAATTAGCATACAATGATTATCTGTTCCCCCTGAAATAATTTTGTAACCTTTAGCTACTAATTCTTTCGCCATGGTTTGTGCATTTTTAATTACCTGAACACAGTATTGCATGTACTCATCGCTTAAAGCTTCTCCGTAAGCAACAGCTTTTGCAGCTATAACGTGCTCCAGGGGTCCGCCTTGTGTACCAGGGAAAACGCCCATATCTAAACAAGCACTCATCATTTTAAGATCTCCCTTAGGTGTTTTTTCACCCATTGGATTTTCAAAATCTTTACCCATCATAATCATACCACCACGCGGTCCGCGTAATGTTTTATGAGTTGTTGTTGTTACAATATGGCAATGCGGCATCGGATCATTTAAAATCCCTTTTGCAATTAATCCAGACGGATGAGAAATATCAGCCATCAATAAAGCACCAACACTATCGGCCACTTTACGTAAACGTTCGTAATCCCAATCACGTGAATAGGCAGAAGCACCGCAAATAATTAATTTTGGTTTTTCTTTTTGTGCTGTAGCTTCAACTTATCATAATTAACAGTTCCTGTTGCTTCATCAACTCCGTAAAAAGTTGCGCGGTATAATTTTCCTGAGAAATTTACAGGAGAGCCATGTGTTAAATGTCCACCGTGCGACAAATCGAAACCTAAAATAGTATCACCCGGTTTTAAGCAGGCTAACATAACTGCAGCATTGGCTTGCGCGCCAGAATGTGGTTGTACATTTACCCAAACAGCACCAAATAATTCTTTCGCGCGGTCGATAGCTAATTGCTCCACTTTATCTACTACTTCACATCCTCCATAATAACGTTTGTTTGGTAAGCCTTCAGCATACTTATTAGTTAAAACACTTCCCATTGCTTTCATTACCTGATTACTCACATAATTTTCGCTGGCAATTAATTCAAGTCCGCGTGTTTGGCGGTCGTTTTCTTCCTTAATTAATTTAAAAATGATGTTGTCCTTTTGCATATAATTATTTTAATTTTTCGTTCAACTTTGCTGTGGCTATAAAAAATAAAGCGGGGAGCGGTGATTGTGCTATACTCATTAGCCATCGACTAACCGAGTATTCATCACTCTCGAAATTATTTTTAAAAAAGTAAGTCCATAACATTAAAACTGAGCTTAAAAGTAATAATACTAAATAAGAATACGTAAACCATTTCAATATTTTTTTGTCACCAATAAAGATTTTAATAGAGAAATAAGATAAGGTAAAGAAGAGCACGTAAGCTATAAGAGTGAAAACGTATTTTAGATAATAGACCGTTTTGTAGGAAAGATTTAAAAAAGCATGAAAGTCGGGCCTTACAGGAACAGTTGTATCGCCATTGTACATGAAGTACATTACGTTATTGTAGTTCCCAAAAAAGTATTCGCGATATAGACCCAAGGCTCCAAACAATAGGCAGAACAGCGCAAACAAAATGTATTTATTTTTTGGCATCTGTTCCTCTAATTGAATATTTATTCACCCAAATCATCCACAAAAGAAATATGTAACAGTAAACAATGAATGTGAAAGTGTAAGTGTGGTTGAATTCAAGGTATTCTGGTTTGTAAAGAGAAAGTAAAGCTAAAGCAACCACTCTAAAAATATTTAAAATATGAATAGTAATAATTCCAATTGGTATAAACCATATTTTGTTTTTTTGGTGACCGGGGTAAGCAAATACAAATACAGCAAATAGAAAAAATAAAGTAAGAGCATTACAACTCGCACCAACCCAAACACCGGTTGAGCCATCGATACCAATTCCCGGATAATCAGTGTCGCCTAATCGTTTAAAAGTATCGTAACCAAACCCCTGTAAAACAACATCTGAAGAATTAATAATAAGCCTTATAAATGCCCGATCAATACCCGTGTATCTCTTAATTATAAATTCATAAAAAAGATACAGGCCGATATAAATCAGCGAAGAAGTAACTAAAAATTTAAGAAAACGATTTTGTTTCAGGGCAGTTAACATGATAGTGTAAAGATAACGCCCAAGAGTGGTATTAAGACAAATTTGAGTCTTTTTTCTTCTTATCGTATAGTTTTTTAGCGCCATAAGCTGCACCTGCAACTATTAAAGCGCTAATGCCACCATCAATTGGAATACAAGGAGGCGGCCAACACGGAGGACGCACCGATGGAGGGGGTGGTGGGGCTGAAAGTAGGTTTTGACTACATACAACCACTAAAAAGAAGACTAAAGTAAAGGCTAATTGTTTCATTTTTAACAGAATGACTGTAAATATAGTACTAAAAAACCTCAATACCAAAACAATTTATCTTTTAAAATCAACTATCTTTGTCATTCCTAACCTATTCGTGGAAACAAAAAAGCAAGCCATAGTAACCGAAAAAGACCTTAACCTCTTATGGCGAGTAATAAAGTCTAACTGGTACGTGCCACTTTTTATCGTACCTATTTTTTATGTTGGTGGTGTTTTTTATGCATACAAGCAAATAGATGTTTTTCAAGCCTCTACAGAGTTATTATTAAATAAAAACGAGGAATACTACTCCGGTAATGTGGTAACAGATGCTGGTTCTTATTATATCGATAACGCTAACGAAAAGAAAGTAATTAGTTCATACGATTTAATGAAAGAAACTGTTACCCGTTTAAAAGACAGGTTACAGGTCTCCTATTATATTATTGGTCGTGTTAAAACAGCCGAACAGTTTTCGGGTAATCCATTCGAAATAAAATTAACAATATTAATCCTGGTTGGTACGAAGCACTTGTTGACTTTAAAGTTTTAGATTACGACAATTATCAAATGTCCTTACATAATGGCGATCAAATTAAAACGTTTAAAGGTCAATTTGAAAAAGAGTTGGTTAATCTCGATTTTAATATTTTGGTAAAACGTTCTTCTATTTTTACAAGAGATGTTGTTGGTAGTATTTCATCAATTAATTACCAAATTCAAATTCACTCGATAGACTGGTTAATCAATAATTTTAGAGGACAAATGGTGGTTGATAATCCTGACTACACCAATATTCTAACAGTAAGTATTGCAGATATTATTCCTGAACGTGTTGTGCTGGTTTTAGATACTTTAAATAAGGTATATACAGAGAATACAGTAAAATCAAAATTAGAATTAAACGAAAAGACATTAGCTTATATTGAAAAGCAATTAGATGAAATTACTGATAACCTCAAAAACATTGAGGATACTATGCAAAATTATAAGCAGCGAAAAAATATTTTGGATTTAAATTGGGAGAGACAAGATTATTTTGATAAGCTTTCTAAATTGGATAATCAGAAAAGTAATTATAAGCTGGAAATCGAAGCTTTAAATGATTTAGAGAAATATATTATTGAAGATAAAGACCCTCAGTTCTTACCGCCTAATGTGTTTATTTTTGAGAGAGAGGGTTTCATGAAAACAGCGGTCAACGATTTATATTTAAAACAAATTGAATTAAACAAATCTTATAATATAGCAAAGGATAATTATCCGGGAATAACAGATTTGAAACAGAATATTAAAAAGCTGAAACAAGATTTATTGGTTTATATAACAAATACCCGTAAGGCTATTTTTAAAATGATAGAGAATATTGACCACGAAGTATCTGTTTATATTTCAAGTATAAAAGTGTTGCCCGGAAAACAGCGTGATATTGTTAACATTCAGCGTAAGGTGAATGTTAGCGAAGATTTATATAACTTCTTGTTGCAAAAGCGTGCTAATACCCGGATAGCACGGGCAAGTATTATTCCAACTGTAAAAATAGTGGAACAACCACGTAATATTGGTGTAATACGTCCGGATAAAAATAAAATAAAGAACACATTCTTATCTGGAGGTTTTTTAATTGCAGCTTTTGTAATCATTCTACGAGCTTTCTTTTTCTCAAAAATTAAAACGGTTAACCACCTTAAAGAGCTTACCGATTTACCTGTTATTGGAGTTCTGCCTTTTATGAAGAATGTTGGTGATAAAGGTATTGTGGTTGAAGAACAGCCTAATTCCAAAATTTCAGAAGCTATGCGGAATTTGCGGACTAATTTACAGTACGCCAATATTGATGCACAAGCTCGTTCGTTCTTGGTAACTTATTATTCACCAGGTGAAGGGAAAACGTTTACTTCTATTAACCTTGCTACTATATTGGCAAAAACCGGCAAACGGGTGGTGTTGTTAGAATTAGATTTGCATAAGCCGCGTGTTAGTAGGGTAATGGGAGTTCAACCAAAAATTGGTATTAGTACTTTACTGGCTGGACAAAATAGTGTTGAGGAAATAATTGAGAAAACGGTAGTTGAAAATCTGTTTTGTATCTATGCCGGACCCATTCCGCCAAATCCATCAGAGTTAGTGTTGGCTGAGAAAATGAAGGAGTTAATTGCGTATGCAAAAGCAAATTTTGATTATGTGATTATTGATACACCTCCTGCCGGTTTATTATCGGATGCTATTTATTTAATGCAGTTTGTTGACGCTGCGCTATTTGTTTTAAATACTAAGTTCGCTACCAAAAAGGTTGTTAGCTTCATACAAAATCTTGTCATTAACAATAACCTTAAAAACATGTTCCTCATCTTAAATGGCGTTAAGAGTATGTCGGGAAGATATTACTATAAAGGTTATGGTTATACTTACGGCTACGGTTATGGCTACGGTTATGGCTATGGTTACGGTTCAAAAGGTGGTTACGGGAAATCGGGCTACACCAAAAGATAATCCAAATGATTACCATTATTGATTACGGTTTAGGCAATCTGGTTTCGGTAAAAAACATGCTGAAAAAACTGGGAGCCGAATCTCTTATTACAGATAAAGTATCCGACATCGAAAACGCTGAGAAAATGATTTTACCGGGCGTTGGTTCTTTCGATAATGGCATGAATCTTATCAAACAAAAAGGATTACTCGAAATTTTAAATAAGAAAGCAACTCAGGATAAAATTCCAACACTCGGTATTTGCCTCGGCATGCAATTACTTACAAAAGGTAGTGAAGAAGGTGTAGAAAAAGGCTTAAGCTGGATGGATGCGCAAACTATAAAATTTAATTTTACCGATAAAGTTCTAAAAATTCCGCACATGGGTTGGAGTTATATTGATGTGAAGAAGGAAAATAAATTAATTAAGCCAAGCGATAAACACCGTTTTTACTTTGTGCATTCGTATTATGTAAAATGCAATAATGAAAGCGATGTTATAGCAACCTGTAATTACGGAACTGAATTCACCTGCATGTTTAATCACGAAAATATTTATGGCGCCCAATTTCACCCCGAAAAAGTTTGAAATTCGGCATGGAATTGAACAATTTTTCAAAATTATAAATTTGTTAACCTATTTCTAAATTTTACCTCAAACAATAATTCGTCACTCGTCACTCGTAATTCCAAATTTGCATGGCTCTTAAACGCATAATGCCTTGTTTGCTTTACGATGGTAAAGGGTTGGTTAAGACGGTGAAGTTTAAGAATCCATCTTATGTTGGTGATCCCATTAACGCCATTAAAATTTATAACGAGAAAGAAGTTGACGAGTTAATTCTCATCGATATAAATGCCACAAAAGAAAAACGGAAAATAAATATTTCTAAAATTGCTGATTTTGCAGGCGAATGTTTTATGCCTTTTACTTATAACAAAGGGGTAAAGACCGTTAATGAATTTTATGAACTGTTTAAAAATGGAGTAGAGAAAGTGGTTGTGAACTCTTTAATTTTCGAAAACCCATCTGTCATTAAAGAAGCGGTTACAAAATATGGTTCGCAGGCTGTTGTTGCTTGTGTTGATTTTAGAAAAAACATGTTCGGTAAAAAAAATGTGTACTCTTTTGCTGGACATTCTATAAAATATTCTCCTGCCGATTTTATTAAATACTTGGAGCAGGATTTAGGTGTTGGTGAATTGTTTTTGCAAAATGTAGATGCTGAAGGGACTTGGGAAGGCTTCGATAACGACTTTATTAAACAAATAACCGACTTAAGTTCTTTACCGGTAATCGCTTGTGGCGGCGCAGGAAATATTGGCCATTTAAAAGAGGTGCTCTATACCTCAGGTGCTAATGCTGCCGCAATTGGCAGTATGGCAGTGTATTCTAAAAAAGGAATGGGTGTTTTAATCAACTTTCCAAAGCGTTCCGACGTGATAATTGAGTAAGCACTCAATTTATTGATAATCAATAGTATAATTTACATTTTGAACGCTAAATACAGGGTAATATGCTTGCTTTTTAGTGTAAAACGAGTAACTTTGTTACTCAATAATGATTGACACACTCATATCCTCAAAAACCCGTATCAAACTGTTGCTCAAGTTTTTCCTAAACAGCAACACTACCGCCTATTTACGCAACCTCGAAGAAGAATTCGGGGAATCCACAAATGGCATCCGGGTTGAATTAAATAAATTCGAAAAAGCCGGGTTTCTTGATTCGTTTTCCAACGGAAATAAAAAAATGTTTACGGCAAATACTAAACATCCCTTGTTTAAAGAAATAAATAAAATCATCCTAAAGATGGTGGGGGTTGAGTATGTTGTAGACTATATTTTACAACGAATTGGCGATTTAGATAAAGTGTATTTGGTAGGAAAATTATCTACCGGACAAGATTCTAACATTATCGATTTGGTTTTAGTTGGTAATGATATTAATAAAACTTTTTTGATTGAACAGATTGAAAAAGCAGAAAAAAAGATTGACAAAAAATTAGATACGTGCATTTCAGGTCGGATGAATTTGAATTAAGTAAAATTACAGAACCCGGAACGCACCCGCTCCTTTTATGGAGCAAACAACGTTAACACATTTGTCACGTCGTCCCGATAGCTATCGGGAGTAGTCGAGACGTGATTAAGGTGGAATTTTTTAAATCTACTTAGTTCACGTATGTGACTGAGGAGGCGAAGCTGTGAAACAACTGTCAGTTCGTCCCGATAGCTATCTGGAGTAGTCGAGACCTGAGACAAAAACAAAATTGGAAGTAAAACAAAATATCAATTCTGAACAAAACCGGAGTAAAAACTGGCACGCCTTGTATGTTGCTTCAAGGCAAGAAAAAAAAGTATTGGAGCGACTTCAACAAAAAAATATTGAAACCTATCTGCCAATATTGAAAACCATGAAACAATGGAGTGACCGGAAAAAAATGGTAGAGCTTCCTTTACTCAACGGTTATATTTTTGTTCGCATCACCAGTTTAGAAAATGATAAAACAGTTCAAACTCCCGGTGTCGTAAATTTTGTACGTGCCGAAGGAAAAATTGCAAAAGTACGCGATGTAGAAATTGAGCGTTTAAAACAATTAATTGATTTAGGTTACCAAATGGAAGTGAATGGCGCTAAACACAATTACAAAGAAGGCGACAAAATAAAAATCACTTCTGGTGCTTTAAGAAATATTGAGGGTTTTGTAGTTGAAAATAAAGAAGGTCGTTATATTGATGTTGTATTAGAAAGTATTGGCCAAAGCATACGCGTTAAATTACCCGAAGAAATTTTAATACCTATAAACTAATGGAACAAGAAAAAGAATGGGATTTAATTATTGAACCAAAAAACAAATGGTATCAATTAGATTTATCTGCACTGTGGAAGTATAAAGATTTGTTAATGCTTTTAGTTCGCCGCGATTTTGTGGCCGTTTACAAGCAAACTATTTTGGGACCAATATGGTTTTTTATTCAGCCTATAATTACTACCATCACCTTTACAGTTATTTTTAGCAACATTGCTAATATTAGTACCAACGGAATTCCACCATTATTGTTTTATTTATCAGGAATTACGTTGTGGACTTATTTCGCAGACTGTTTAAATAAAACTTCCAACACTTTTATTGCGAATGCAGGTGTATTTGGTAAAGTATATTTCCCGCGTTTAATTGTCCCCCTGTCTGTTCTTGTTTCTAATCTTGTAAAGCTGGCTATTCAGTTATGTTTATTTTTAACCTGTTGGATTTATTATTTGGTAAAAACCGATTCACTTTCTCCAAATTATTCGTACATGTTCTTGTTTCCATTTTTAGTATTAATAATGGCAGCTTTAGGTTTTGGATTCGGAATTCTTATTTCATCGCTCACCACTAAATATCGTGATTTTACTTTTTTAGTTGGATTTGGCGTTCAGTTATTAATGTACGCCAGCCCAATTGTGTATCCACTCTCTATTGTTCCGGATAAATATAAATGGATTGTATTAGCAAATCCTGTAAGTTCTATTATCGAATCTTTCAAATTTGTTTTCCTCGGACAAGGATTGTTTTCGTGGTTCAATTTGTTATATAGTTTTGTTTTCGCTTTTGTTATTATGATCATAGGAATGTTGGCATTTAGCAGAGTAGAAAAATCATTCATGGACACCGTTTAAGAAAAAGGCTGAGGTTAAGTTTAAGATTTTTAGTAAAAATGTATAAAGATTTTACCGAAATGCCGGTTTGGCAAAATGCTCTCGAAATTGGTGAGATGATTTTTAGGATTTCAAGTGAGCTTCCAAAAAAGGAAGATTATGGTTTAACATCTCAAATCAGAAGAGCAGCTGTAAGTATTTCAGCAAATATAGCTGAGGCTTTTGGACGCACAACGCCTTTAGATAAAAGTAAATTTTATGATTATGCAAGAGCCTCGGCATTTGAAACTAAGAGTTTACTAATATATGGTAACAAAGTAGGTTATTTTGATCTAAATAAAGTAGAAGAAATTAACCAAAAACTAAGCGCAATTATTTTTGATATAAATAAAGTGAGAGTCTCACTTGCAAACAAAAAATTATCTCAAAAATAACTTTCAACACTTAACCTCAACCTTAACCTCAACCTCATGAGCACCGTTATAAAAGTAGAAAACCTTGCTAAACAATATCACCTAGGTCAAGTGGGTACAGGCACCATGATGCATGATATGAATCGCTGGTGGTATAAGATGAGAGGGAAGGAAGATCCCTATCTGAAAATTGGTGAAGCTAATGATAGATCTACAAAAGGAAACAGTGATTATGTTTGGTCATTACGTGATATTAATTTTGAAGTAAAGCAAGGCGAAGTGTTAGGTATCATAGGTAAAAATGGTGCAGGTAAGTCAACACTCTTAAAAATATTATCACGCGTTACAAATCCGACAATAGGAAGTGTAAAAGTAAAAGGACGCATAGCTAGTTTATTAGAAGTAGGAACAGGTTTTCATCCTGAATTAACCGGGCGGGAGAATATATTTTTGAATGGCGCCATACTCGGTATGACCAAACAAGAAATACGAAGCAAGTTTGATGAGATAGTTAGCTTTAGTGGAGTTGAAAGGTATATTGATACACCTGTTAAACGTTATAGTAGTGGAATGTATGTTCGTTTAGCTTTTGCCGTAGCAGCACATTTGGAGCCGGAAATTTTAATTGTAGATGAGGTATTAGCGGTTGGTGATGCCGAGTTTCAAGAAAAGTGCATTGGAAAAATGAAGGATGTTAGCGGACAAGGAAGAACCGTTTTATTTGTTAGCCATAATATGTCTGCTATAAAATTGCTATGCGATAAAACACTTTATTTAAAACACGGGAAGGTGTTTGATATTGGTGTAACAAATAAAATAATCGAGACATATTTATTTGAAGGTGTTATCAGGAGAGGCGAGAGAATTTTAGAAAAAGGAGAAGTTGGAATACCGGGATTGTTAGAAATGACAAAATTGAGTTTGAAAGATTTTAGTGGTTCTATTAAGGATGAGTTTGAAGTAACAGATGGGTTTAGTATAAATGTAGAGTTTGATGTTCTTAAGGAGGAGCATTGCTATTCTGTTCATTTCTATGTGAAGAACAGTAATGGTGAAGTTATTTTTGTATCAATGGATAATAAATACTCGCCGAATAATAAGGTGCCGCAAAAGGCAGGTAAGTATCAACAAACTTTAAGTATACCTAAAAATTTCTTTAATGAAGGAAATTATAGTGTTGAGGCTTTAATCTGTAAATTTCCTACACAAGCAAATGCCATGTTTTGTTCGCTAGATTTTGCTTTAAATTTTAGGGTAATTGATAACTATAACGTAGATGGTTCACGTGGAAGCTGGACTAGAGAGTGGCCTAATTCTATTATTCGCCCTGATTTCAAGTGGGAAGTTTCAAAAATAGGATAATGAAAATTTTTAAAATAGCATTGTATGGTGATTCAATAGCTTGTGCAAGACAAGGGGTGGTTGAATCATTTCAAAGGTATATTGCATTAGTTGACGTTTTCGTAAGAACCAAGGATTTAAATTATATTGAAATTAGGGATAATGCAATTGGTGGAGCAACATTGCCGGAATTATATAATTTATATCTTAAGGATAATACATATTTTTCTTTGCCGGGAGATTTATTAATAATCCAGTCTGGCATTGTTGATTGTGCACCAAGACCAATTTCAGATTCTTTAAGATCTAAGATCTCAAAGCTTCCGAAATTAATTAGAAATCTTGCTATAAGTTATTTACATAGAAATAGAAGACGACTTATTTTAAAAGGAAAGGGTTATGTAAGAACTAATAAGATTGTTTTTAAAAATACGTTAGAAAAATTTCTGCAGCACGCTGCTAGTAATTATAAAACAGTAATAGTTGTAAATATTTGCCCTACTACCCCTCATTTTGACAAACATTCTCCTGGATTATCTGATAGTATAGCTTTATATAATAATATAATTGATAACACAGTCGAAAAACTAAATGTTAACAATGTTTTTGTGTTAGATATTTATAATAGAGTTTTTAGGGAAAAAGGAAAAATTACGGAATATATTGTAGAGGCGGATGGACATCATATCCATCCAATAACGCATAAGATAATTTCAGAAGAAATAATTGAAAAATGCAAGGAGTTATTATAATAGCCGAAGCCGGGGTTAATCATAATGGCGATCTTAATCTAGCCAAAAAATTAATTGATGCGGCTGCTGATGCAGGTGTAGATTATGTAAAATTTCAAACCTTTAAAGCTGAAAAGTTAGTTAGTAAGAAGGCAAAAAAGGCAGAGTATCAAATAAAAAATTCTACCCATAAGGATTCCGATAGCCAATTAGAAATGTTAAAGAAATTGGAATTAAGTAAGGCGGATCATTTTGTTTTAATAGAATATTGTAAAAGGAAAAATGTGAAATTTCTTTCTACAGCTTTTGATGAAGAAAGTTTAGATTTCTTGATTGAATTAGGAATTGAGTTATTTAAAGTTCCCTCAGGAGAAATAACAAATTTGCCTTTTCTGAAAAAGATTGCTTCTCAAGGAAAGAAAGTGGTTGTTTCAACCGGCATGAGTTCGATGGAGGAAGTAGTTGAAGCTGTTAGTGCGATTCAGAAAGCAGGGACGCAAAAAGATAACATTACAATTTTGCATTGTAATACGCAATATCCTACGCCTTTCGAAGATGTTAATTTAAAGGCAATGCTCACAATAAAAAAGGAATTAGGTATTGAAATTGGATATTCTGATCATACTAACGGAATTGAAGTGCCAATAGCAGCGGTTGCTTTAGGTGCAAGAATTATTGAAAAACATTTTACTTTAGATAAAAGTTTACCCGGACCTGATCACAAGGCATCACTCAATCCAATTGAGTTAAAGGAAATGGTTGTTTCAATAAGGAATATTGAGAAAGCTTTAGGTAGTAGTTCAAAACAACCTTCGCCATCTGAAATTGCAAATAAGGAAATAGCAAGAAAAAGTATTCATATACATAGCGCATTAAAAAAAGGCCACATAATTACAGAAAAAGATTTATCTGCATTGAGACCGGGAACAGGCATTTCGCCTATGCAGATTGAAAAGGTGATAGGAAGAAAGCTTATTAAGGATGTTGATGAAGAACATTTGTTAAGTTGGGAGGATTTAGAATGAGAATAGCAATATTAACAAGTTCAAGGGCTGATTATAGCATTTATTTTCCGCTTTTAAGGAAGCTGAGTCAGGATAAACATTTTCATCTTGATATTATTGCTTTTGGAACTCATCTCTCGAAAGCACATGGTTACACGGTAAAAAATATTGAAGAAGATGGTTTTAAAGTCGCACATACTATCGACACTGTTCCTTCTAATTATGGCGCTCAGGACATTTCCTATAGTATGGGCGTAACAATTTCATTATTTTCAAAGTTATGGAATACAGTAAAATATGATTTGGTGTTTGCTTTAGGTGATCGTTATGAAATGTTTGGAGCTGTTGCTGCCGGCGTTCCTTTTAATATAAAATTCGCACATATCCACGGAGGTGAAACAACTCTGGGAGCAATGGATGAATGTTTTAGACATGCTATAACACATATGTCCTCCTATCATTTTACTTCAACAAAGTTGTATGCAAAAAAGGTAGCATCACTTATAGGGACTAATAAAAATATTTACCCGCTTGGAGCAATGGCGCTCGATAATTTTAAAGAATTTGTTCCTTTATCAAATAAAGATTTTAAAAAACAATTTGGTTTTGAACTTGAATCACCTGTTCTCTGTACCTATCATCCGGTAACAAAACAAAACGATGATGGGCTCTCGGAATTGAATGCCTTGATTTCTGTTTTAAGAAAAATGAAAAATCAAATAGTTATTACAATGCCGAACACCGACAATAGGGGTAATGAAATACGGGTAATGTGGCAAAAATTTAGAGATGAGATGCCAAACGTGATTTTATTAGAATCTCTTGGATTGAAAGGATATTATACGGCTCTGAAAAATTGCCAATTTGTTATCGGAAACTCTTCCAGTGGAATTATTGAAGCAGCTTCTTTTGGCAAGTATGTTATAAATATTGGTGATAGGCAAAAAGGACGAATTACCGGAAAAAATGTTTTGCATTGTAAAGGCAGGCCGGCTGATATAAATAAAGCAATTATTAAGACTACAAAACTGAAACACCCCGGCTTTACAAATGTTTATGGGGATGGAAATACAGCAAAAAAAATAATCAGCATTTTAAAAAAGCTAAAGTGAGTAAAGAAGTTGTTATAGTTGGATATTCAGGACACGCACTTGTGGTAATTGATACTTTGAAGTCAATGGGCTTTAAGATTAAAGGGTATTGTGAAACTTCAAAAAAGGAAATGAATCCTTATGGAATTGATTTTTTGGGTTCGGAGAATGAGGTTGTTGAGAAATTTAAAAAGGAAGGTATAGTTTATATTGTAGCTATTGGCGATAATAATTTAAGAGAGAAAGTTCAGGGAAGTTTGGAAAAATTCAATGTTGAAATTGTCAACGCAATTCACAACACGGCTGTAATTTCAACAACCGTTAAACTAGGTATTGGAATTTTAATTTCTCCGGGTGCAATCATTAACTCGATGGCGCAAATAGGAAATGGCACTATATGCAATAGTAGTTCGGTAATCGAGCATGAATGTGTTTTAGGAGATTATGTTCATATTGGTCCCGGTACAGTGTTATGCGGGAATGTGCGCGTGGGAAACAATACTTTAATTGGTGCAGGTTCAGTTGTAATTCCCAATATTACTATTGGTAAAAATGTAATAATTGGAGCAGGAAGTGTAGTGGTGAAAGATGTACCTGATAATACTGTTATAAAAAGGAAATCCGGCAAAGTAATATGAAAGATTTTTCAAGAAATATAATTAAAGAAACCATTACGGTTAAAGAAGCCTTAGAGGTTTTAAACTCTTTAAGTGGAAAAGATTGCTTAACTCTTTTCGTTACCAATTCAAAGGGTAAATTAATCGGAACACTTACAGATGGTGACATAAGACGTGGTTTATTGAGCGGAAAAGAAATTCATTTAGAAGTAAAGGATTTCATGAATAAAACCTTCAAGAGTATTAAAAATAACTTATTCAACATTCAAAACATAGATGAACTAAGGGCACTTGAAATTGACTTGATTCCATTCTTGAATGAAGACGGAAGCATTATTAAAATCATCGATTTATCACAGAAAAAGAGTATTTTACCTTTACAAGCAGTGATTATGGCCGGTGGGGACGGAAAACGTTTAAGGCCTTTAACTAATGATTTGCCAAAGCCACTTTTAAAAGTAGGGAATAAACCAATACTCGAACACAATATCGACCGATTAGAATCATTCGGTATTTTCGATTTTACAATCACAGTAAGGTATATGTCTGAGAAAATAGAAAATTATTTTTCGGACGGTAAATCGAAAGGAATTAAAATTAATTATTACCATGAAACAGAACCTTTAGGCACTATTGGTGCCTTAGGAAATATAAATTCATTTTCTACTGATACAGTTTTGGTATTGAATTCAGACTTATTAACCAACATTGATTACGAGGAATTTTATAGGGAGTTTAATGAGTCGGGAGCCGATATGGCAATTGCTTCTGTTCCTTATCACGTAAATGTTCCCTACGCTGTTTTAGAAGTGGAAAATGATACAGTAGTTTCTTTTAAAGAAAAACCCGTTTATACATATTATTCAAGTGCCGGAATTTATTTGATTAAAACTGAAATGCTAAAATTAATTCCAAAGAATCAATTCTATAATGCGACTGATTTGATGGAAAAAATAATTGCGTTGAAAAAGAAATTGGTTTATTTTCCTATTCATGGATATTGGCTGGATATTGGTCAGCATGATGATTATTTGAAAGCACAAGAAGATATTAAACATTTGAAGCTTTAGTGAACGATACTTTATTTATAATAACAGCCAGAGGAGGCTCGAAAGGAATTCCGGGAAAAAACATTAAGCCTCTTAATGGAAAACCTTTATTGTATTATTCAATCGATATAGCGCGTCATTTTGTAAAAGATGAAAATATTTGTCTGAGTACTGATTCGCATGAAATAATTAAGGTGGCTAACGAATATAATTTAAATGTGCCATTTATAAGACCTCTCGAGCTGTCTGGTGACCAGGCAGGAACCTATGAAGTTTTATTACATGCCTTGAATTATTATGAATCAAAGGGAATCCGGTTTTCAAAGATAGTCTTGCTCCAACCAACTTCTCCCTTCCGTAAAACAAAAGATGTTGAAGAATGTATTGCTTTGTTACAGAATAATGTGGAAATGGTTGTATCGGTTAAGAAACCAAAATCAAATCCATTAGCCGTTTTGTTCAAGGTAGAAAAGGATAAAATTAGCAAACTGTTAGATAATGAAAGTGGCTTGCGCAGACAAGATGCTGTTGCTGTGGTTGAGTTGAATGGCGCAGTTTATGTTTATGATGTTAATGCTTTGAAAAACACAAACCCATCAGACTTTAAAAACCTTGCTTATTACGTAATGGACGAGATTAGTTCAGTGGATATAGATGAACCGTTTGATTGGCAATTAGCAGAATTTATGTTAGAGAAAAAAATAGTACAATTTTAATATGAGTAAGAAAGTTTTAGTAACAGGTGCAGATGGTTTCATAGGAAGCCATTTAACTGAGTATCTTTTAGATTCAGGTTTCGAAGTAAGAGCTTTTGTTTTGTACAATTCATTCAACTCTTACGGATGGTTAGATACATTGCCAAAAGAAAAATTAAGTAGGATAGAGATATTTGCAGGTGATGTCAGAGACCCTAATGGTGTTCGTGTAGCAATGGAAGGTATTGATACAGTTTATCATCTTGCAGCTTTGATTGCGATTCCTTACAGTTACCATTCACCCGATAATTATGTAGATGTAAATATTAAAGGCACTTTAAATATTTTGCAAGCAGCCCGCTTGCTAAATACGAAGAGAGTATTGGTTACTTCAACATCTGAAGTGTACGGCACCGCACAATATGTTCCAATTGATGAGAAACATCCGTTTCAAGGACAATCACCTTATAGCGCTACAAAAATTGGAGCAGATAGAATGGCAGAAAGTTTTTACCGTTCGTTCAACATGCCCGTAACAATTGTAAGGCCGTTCAATACATTTGGTCCGAGACAATCAGCAAGAGCAGTTATTCCAACAATAATTACTCAGCTATTAAATGGTGAAACAGAAATTAAATTAGGCGACACCACTCCAACCCGTGATCTGTTGTATGTAAAGGATACGGTTGATGGATTTTTGAAGATTGCTAATAGCGAAAAAACAATAGGGCAAGAAATAAACATTGCAACACAGTCGGAGATATCTATTCATGATTTGGCAGTTAAATTAATTGCACAAATTAATCCGGCAGCAAAGATCATTGAAGATGATGTTAGAAAGCGTCCTGAAAAAAGTGAAGTTTTCCGATTATTCGGTTCTAATCAAAAATTAAAAGAGCTAACCAATTGGAAACAAAATTTTACGCTTGATCAGGGTTTGAATGAAACTATTAATTGGTTCAAGCAAAAAGAAAACCTTTCTCAATATAAACACCATATTTACAATATTTAATGATACCACTATCCGTACCGAATTTAGCTGGAAATGAATGGAAATACATCAAAGAGTGTTTAGACACAAATTGGGTTTCTTCTGTTGGGGCTTATGTAAATAAATTTGAAGAATCATTGGCAAATTATACCGGAGCTAAGTATGCCATTTCTACAGTTAATGGCACGGCAGCTTTGCATATCTCATTAATGCTATCCGGAGTAGAAGCAAATGATTATGTAATTGTGCCAAACATAACCTTTATTGCCAGTTTAAATTCAATTAAGTATTGTAATGCGAATCCAATCCTGATGGATGTAAAAGAAGATTCATGGCAAATGGATCTTGATCTGTTGGAAGAGTTTTTGACTAAAAGCACTATAATTTCAGGAAACAAATGTTTGCTGAAAAAGAATAAAAAGCGAATCAAAGCGATCATGCCGGTTCATGTTCTGGGAAATATTACTGATGTTGATCGCCTTTTAAAAATAGCCAAACGGTTTAAGTTAGCAGTTGTTGAAGATTCTACTGAATCTCTTGGAACATTCTATAAGGGAAAACATTCAGGTACACATGGATTATTCGGCTGTGTAAGTTTTAACGGAAATAAAATTTTGACAACCGGTGGTGGAGGGATGATTCTAACCAATAACAAAACGCTGGCTAAAAAAGCGAAACATATAACAACTCAAGCAAAATCACACCCTTTTGAATATTTACATGATGATATAGGTTACAATTACAGATTAGTGAATATTCTTTCTGCAATGGGTGTTGCTCAAATGGAACAATTGGAAGGGTTTCTAACGACAAAAGAGCAGATAGCAGCTAATTATACTAAAGAACTCTCATTAATACCAGGAATAGTATTTCAAAAAATGAATCCTGATGCAAAAGTCAACAATTGGTTGTTCACCATCCGTTGCAAAGATCAAAAAGGATTGATGAAATTTTTATTGGCGAATAATATTCAAGTGAGACCATTTTGGGTTCCTATGAATAAGTTGAAAATGTTCAAGAAAGATCTATACATCACAAAAGATAAAATTTCAGAGAAGGTTTATAAATCTTGTGTTAGTCTGCCTTGTTCAACAAACCTGAAACCTGAAGAACAAGCATTTGTTATTTCTAAAATCAAAGAATTCTATAAAAAGTAAGTGAATACAATTCGTATCATACCACGTCTTGATATTAAAGGTCCGAACCTTGTAAAAGGAATTCATCTGGAAGGATTAAGAGTATTAGGTAAACCTGAGCAGTTCGCTAAATTCTATTATGATCAGGAGCTGATGAACTATTATATATGGATGTTGTAGCGAGTTTGTATGAACGAAATAGTTTACACGATATCATTACACGTACAGCAAGAGAAATTTTTATTCCACTTACAGTTGGAGGCGGTTTACGTTCAATAGAAGATATTACAAAAGTTCTGAGAGCTGGTGCTGATAAAGTTGCTTTAAATACTGCGGCAATCAAAAACCCGGAATTGGTTTTAAAGGCATCTGAAAAATTTGGAGCTTCTACGATAGTAATTGCTATAGAAGCGATGAAACAGTCAGAAGGAAAATATTCGGCCTATACAGATAACGGAAGAGAATTTACGGGAGTGGATGTTGTGGAATGGGCTCAAAAAGTACAAGCTTTAGGTGCAGGTGAAATATTGTTGACTTCAGTTGATAAAGAAGGTACAGGAATGGGTTATGATGACGATTTGATTAAATTAGTTTCAAACGCAGTTTCTATTCCTGTAATTGCACATGGCGGCGCTTCTACGCCTGAAAATATTTTGAATACAATTAAAGCATCAAATCCATCAGCTTTGGCTATTGCTTCTGTTTTTCATTATGACGCGATCAAAAATCATTCTTCCGATATTGATGTAACAGAAGAAGGAAATATTGATTTTATTAAAAGTGGACGAGCTTTTTCAAAGATCGAGCCGATGAGTATAAAAAACATGAAGTCTTTTTTAAATGCAAATGGTGTTAGTCTCAGAATATAAATGACACAAAAGAAAATAGTTGTTATTGATTACGGCTTAGGCAATTTGTTTAGTGTTCAACAGGCATTTGTTTCTTTTGGTGTTGATGCAGTTATTACCAGAGATCCTCACGAATTGAAAAATGCGGATGCTGCTGTTCTGCCTGGAGTTGGTGCATTCGGCGATGCCATTAAAAATTTGAAGGAATGCGGCTTGTTTGAACCAATCTTAGAATTCATCAATTCCGGAAAACCATTTTTGGGTGTCTGCCTGGGTATGCAATTATTATTTGAAGAAAGTGAAGAGTTCGGAAATCATAAAGGTTTAGGAGTTATAAAAGGAAGCATTAAGAAGTTTCCTGAATTGAATCCTAAAAATGAAAAATTAAGAATTCCACAGATCTCATGGAATACCATTTATCAGCCTAAGGAAACTAAGTGGGCGGGTACACCACTTGAAGATATCAAGAATAATGAGTTCATGTATTTCCTGCATTCGTATTACGCTTCTCCTTCAGATAAAAGTGATATTCTCACATTAACAAATTATGATGGCATTGAATATTGTTCATCGGTTAAAAAACAGAATATTTTCGGCATGCAATTCCATCCTGAAAAAAGCGCTTTAGAAGGCATTAAAATTTATAAGAATTGGGTTAACCAAATTTAAAAAGACAAAAGTAAAGAATATGAAAACTCTCGAACTTAAAGACCAAAGAAAAGTAGAATTTAAAAACACACAGCTACGTTACAACTTGCCGAATGAGGTAAGCTATTGCGTGAAGTGCACAATGTCGAACCAAAGACCACGTATTACTTTTGATGAGCATGGTGTTTGTTCAGCTTGTAATTACGCAGTATTTAAACGCACCAAAATTGATTGGGGTATGCGTGAGAAGGAATTAATTGCATTGTTAGATAAACACAGAAGAAACGATGGCAGATATGATGTAATTGTTCCTTGCAGTGGCGGAAAAGATGCAGCTTATATTGCACACGAATTAAAACATAAGTACAATATGAATCCACTAACTGTTACCTGGGCTCCGCACATGTATACAGATATTGGTTTTCAAAATATCCATCAAATGGAACGTGTTGGTGATCTTGCTAATGTTACAATGACACCTCCGGGCTATACGCATCGTTTATTAACCCGTTTATCATTCGAAATTCTTGGAGACCCATTCCAACCTTTTATATACGGACAAACAAACTTTCCTTTACAGGCTGCAGTTACTTATGGAATTCCGTTGGTAATGTATGGTGAGAACGGTGAAGTTGAATATGGAGGAGATATGAAAAACGCTTTTTCCCCAACCAGAAATTATAAAACAGATCATAAGAAACATTATTTCTCAGGACTTGGACCTGAAGATTTAAAAGAGTACGGATTAACGGATAACCAATTGAAACCGTACATGGCTCCTGAAATGGAAGCGTTGGATAAATTAGGTGTTGAATTGCATTTTTATGGTTACTATAAAAAATGGGTGCCTCAAGAGAATTTCTATTATTGTGTAGAGAACACTGGATTCGTTGCGAATCAAGGAAGAAGTGAAGGAACGTATTCTAAGTATGCATCGCTAGATGATAAATTGGATGGTTTCCACTATTATTTATCTTATATAAAATTTGGCGTCGGCCGTTGTACATCTGATACAGCTCATGAGATTCGTGATGGACATATTACACGCGAAGAAGGAATAGCACTAGTGAAAAAATTTGATGGTGAATTTCCTGCAAAATATTTTCAAACCTTCTTAGAATATTGCAGCATAGATGAAAAATACTTTAATGAAGTAATTGATTCGTGGAGGAGCCCGCATCTCTGGACAAAAAAAGGAGAGGAGTGGTTCTTACATTATAATATTTTTAACGAAGGCTTAAAACAAAAGTAAGATGAAAGCACTTATTGTTGGTTTTGGAGGAATGGGATGTAGACATACACAATCCTTAATTTCAACCGAAAATTATAAAAGAATCGATGTAGTTGAACCGAACAAGACCATCTTTGATAATAACCTGGTTCGTATTGGAAGTACTTCGGAACAGGTAAGTTATTTTTCAGAACTAAAGGATGTTAAGGATAAGGAGTATGATATTATTGTTATTGCTACATCTTCAAAGCCACGTTTTGATATATTCAGTTATTTAACTTCAAATGTAAAATGTAAAAACTACCTAATTGAAAAAGTAGTTTTCCAATCAAGTGAACAATTTGAAGCTGCAATCGCAACAGTTGAAAAAAATGATCTTAAAGTTCATTGTAATTTACCAAACCGTTATTTCAGGAATTACGTTGATTTAAAAAAAGAACTTAACGCTTCAAGAAAATCATTTACATTCTCAGTTATGGGAGGTGATTTTGGAATGGCCTGTAATTCCATTCACTATATGGATCTCTTCTATTATTTATCCGGAGAATGTCCAAAGCTTGTGGATTCAAAATTAAGAGTACATCCAAAAGGCTCAAAACGCGGAAACGACTATTCTGAATTATTAGGAACTCTTTCTTTGAGAACCAAAATGGAACTAAACTGCATATTTCAGCAGATGAAAGATTGAATGATATTGTTGTGGTAAATATTAAAACAGAAGATAGTGACCGGTATTTTTCGAAAATCATAAATATACGATCGAATTAAAAATGGAAGTTCAAAGAGTGATTCTTTGACATTACCCCTTCAAGTATACTAACTAAAACACTAGCAGCAGATATTCTTGCAGGTAAATGCGTGATGCCAACATTGCTGAAATGTATTTGACGCATAAGACCTTGTTCACTGTATTTAATAAAGCATTTGGTCTTCCGGATGCAAAAGAAACTATTTGTCCAATAACTTAAGTATGAAAGTAGCATTAATCGGAGCAGGAAACATGGCAATCGAGTACGCAAAAGTACTCAACGATCTCAAGATTGATTTCTCATTATTTGGTCGCAATGAAGCAAAAGCCGTGAATTTCGAAAATTATCTATCAAAGAATAAAATGTTCTTTGGTGGTTTAGATAATTATAAAAACAAATTATCAGGGTATTCGCACGCTATCATTGCCTCTAATGTAAATAGTTTGGCAGCTAATTGCATTATACTTATTGAAGATCATGTTGAAAATATTTTAGTTGAAAAGCCGGGAATCGCAACGCCTTCTGAATTTACCACGTTAATAGAGAAAAGCAAATCGGGAAGATCAAATATATTTATCGCATACAATCGCCGCTTTTTTGCAAGTGTTGAAAAAGCACTTGAACTGATCAAGGAGGATGGAGGGATAAGTTCTTTTCAGTTTGATTTTACAGAATGGAGTCATGTTATAGAAGGTTTAGATTGTGACCCTATCGAAAAAAAATATTTATTCCTCGCTAATTCGACTCATGTTGTGGATCTGGCTTTTTTTATGGGAGGGCATCCGAAGGAGATCAGTTGTTTTAACAGTGGAAATATTAATTGGCATAGTTCAGGTGGGGTTTTCGCTGGCTCAGGAACTACTGATGAAAATAAATTGTTTAGTTATCATGCGAATTGGCTGGCACCAGGCAGATGGTCGGTAGAGCTAAATACAAAAAGCTACAAATTAATCCTAAAACCAATGGAGAAGCTTCAGATGCAAAAAAAGGGAACAGTTGCGATTGAAGACGTGTCAATTGATAATTCAAAGGAGTTGAACTTTAAACCAGGTTTATATAAGCAAACAGAAGCGTTTCTATTTGGCGATGCTGAAAAATTATGTTCTCTCGATGAATTTTCGACTTTGTTTCCGGTATACCTGAAAATAGCATCCTACACTTAGTGCCTGCTTAAATTTTTATGGAGAATCCTTCACTAATATTGTCAATGTTTAAATTCGTCGAACAAAATTTTGACGTTTCTCGATTTTCATATGAGAAAATAAATTTTTGGCCTTTGCTAAGGAACGAAGTTAGAATGAACCTTAGCTTTAATATTACTGAAGATCGGGGATATAGTATCAATTTAAGAAAAAAAAGTCTTTTAGATATTGTAAAAAATCAATATCGAAAACTGCTACTAAGAAAAAAGAAAGAAAAATTCATCTTGTCGATTAAACCAATTCGTCAGCCCTATCAAGTGGTTACTTATCCGAATATCCTTTTTGTAGACACTGTTCTTGAAAAAAAATATTGTCGATACATAGATCCGTATTATGAGATTTAAAAAAGGAATTTTCAGAAGTGGGTTATTTAGGTTTTCTTTCTAAAAACGAGGCGCCTCCTGACACTTTACATGATGTAAATTATATGTCGTTAATGGATTATGAAAACTATCTGAACTTGAAACTATTTATGGATGGATTTAATAGCCAGAAAAAATCCGAAGAGGTAGAAAAATTGAAAAGAGTATTTGACGAGGCAAATGAACTTGTGTTTAATAAATTTCAAATTCGACCCTTTTATTATGGATTAATTAAGCACTTTGTTGATGTTTACAATTATAAAGAGTTTTTTGACATTGTTTTTTCTAAATCCAAAGTGAAATTTATTTTCATACAGGATTATCATATTCACCTTCAAATAGCAATGTGCATTTCAGCAAAGAAGCATAATATAAGGGTGATAGAAATTCAGCATGGTATTTTGGATAGTAAGTATTATCCATTTATAAATGGTAAAGAGGATTATGCTCTATTACCAGATTATTTATGGTGCTGGAGTATTAAAGACAGAGATATCATACGGAAGGCGAACTATGAATTGAACTCATTAAAACCCTTTGTTGGAGGCAATATGTGGCTTAAAAAGTTTTTGAATGATGAAGTCTCAAAAATGGACCGTGACCATGAACTATTCTTTGTAAAAAATGATTATGAGCGGGTTGTTCTAATTACATTACAGCCAGTTTACTTGTTGTCTGAACTGATGATAGAGGTTATTTCCAAGTCACCGGCTAACTGGTTATACCTTGTTCGTTTTCATCCCTTAAACACTACCGAAGCTGAAAAGCAGCAAATTATAAATGAATTGAGTCGGTTTACGAATGTTGAGATTGATATTGCGTCAAAGGCGAATTTGTACCAATTATATAAGAAATCTGATTTTCAAATTACCCATTCTTCGGCTAGTGCTATTGAAGCGCTTGTTTTTAATTTGCCAACAATTGTATGTAGTGATATTGGTTATGACTTGTATCAAAGCCAGATTAAGGATGGCGTAGTATTTTACTATGATAAAAGTGATGATATTATTTCAGCTATAAATGCAAAAGCTGAACCAAATCAAGTAAATCTTAATAGCTACCTATTGCAAAGCAATGAAGAAGAAGCGCGGAAAGCTATACGTGAAATAATAAATTCAGAAAGTACTCAATAGTTCTATGGAAAATTCAATTTAACCAATGTCAAACACCATCATAAAAGTAGAAAATCTTGCAAAGCAGTATCACTTAGGCCAAGTAGGTACCGGTACTATGATGCACGATGTGAACCGATGGTGGTATAAGATGAGAGGGAAAGAGGATCCTTATCTAAAAATAGGTGAAGCTAATGATAGATCTACAAAAGGCACAAGTGAATACGTTTGGTCGTTGCGCGATATTAATTTTGAAGTAAAGCAAGGAGAAGTATTAGGTATCATTGGAAAAAATGGTGCCGGTAAATCAACGCTATTAAAAATATTATCACGCGTAACGAATCCAACTGTAGGGAACGTAAAAATTAAGGGACGTGTTGCTAGTTTATTAGAAGTTGGTACAGGTTTTCATCCTGAATTAACCGGAAGGGAAAACATTTTTTTAAACGGGGCTATTCTTGGCATGACTAAAAAGAAATAAAAGCAAGTTCGATGAAATATTAGATTTCAGCGGCGTTGAAAGATATATTGACACACCCGTTAAACGGTATAGCAGTGGTATGTATGTACGTTTAGCTTTTGCAGTAGCGGCCCATTTGGAACCGGAAATTTTAATTGTAGATGAAGTACTTGCTGTTGGTGATGCCGAATTTCAAAAAAATGTTTAGGAAAAATGAAGGATGTTAGTGGTGAAGGAAGAACTGTATTATTCGTTAGTCATCAACTTGGCATGATCAATTATTTATGTACTAGAGGGATAGTGCTTTCAAAAGGATCAATAGTATTTGATGGTGGGGCAAGAGAAGCAACAGAAAGTTATTTGAAATCTGTTTACGAATTGCATAATACAAAAACAAGTATTGCTTTTACACCTAATGATGCTTTACCGGTTCAAATATTGAATTGTAAAATCATGAATAAACAAAATCAGGAAACATTAACGTTTGATGTGTTTGAAAATGTTTATTTAGAAATGGACTATATTGTTAGAAGGAAAACGGGTTCTGTTAATTTAAGTTGGTCGGTAGAAAAAAATGGGGAGTATATTACTTCTTCTTTCGATACGGATAATAGCCCTGAACTACTACAGGAACGAAAGCCTGGAATCTACAAAGTGAAAACACATATTCCCAATCCAATTAAAGGCGGGCGTTACAATATTGCTAGTGTTGGTGTGGGAATTGCAAATGTAGAAAGCCTAAGTGTTGAACGGAATTTATTCACGTTTGATGTAGAAGAAAATTCTTACGATCCCACTTACAAATCCTATTCAACGAATAGAGGCGGATATACTGTTTCTAATGTTAAATGGGATATAATAGACTTTAAAGAAATTTAATTTGAAAAAGGTTTGCGTATTTGCTGTTATTTATCCTGCCAACATTGACTATTTGGATGATTTCCTCATTTCTTTATCTGAGCAAGACTTTAAAGAATTTGATATTTTGTTATTTAATGATGGGGTTATTGATTTGTATCCTATAATTGATAAGTATAAATCACTTAATATTATAGTACATGGCATTAATGGCAACACTGCTCAAAATCGGCAGCGAGGAATGGATATTTTGGTGGAATCAAATTACGAGCAAATTATTTTTGGTGATACGGATGATTATTTTTCAAGTAATAGAATTAGTTTAAGTATTGAGTTGCTTAAAAAACACGATGTAGTAGTTAACGATGTAACTTTAGTAGACAAAAAGGGAGCTATGCTTTCAGAATTGTATTTTTCTAATCGTATGACTGATGGTTTTGTGTTTGATTATAAATTTATTGCTGACAAGAATATTTTAGGTTTTAGTAATACGGCAATAAATAGAAAGGTAATGTCGAAGCTTGAAATGGGCAATGAAACCGTTGCTATTGATTGGTATTTTTTTGGAACTGCAATCGCTAAAGAAAAACTAAAGGTTATTTTCACAAACAGAGCAACTACCTACTATCGCCAACACGAACAAAACACGGTTGGTTTGGGTCGTGTAACAGAAGAAAGTATTTTAAAGGCAATAAAAATAAAGTTGCAGCACTATAAGTTACTTTCTGCAACTGATGATTTGTTTTTAGAACTATACAATAAATTTAGCGATCTAAATAATAAATTGAAGAACTCGGATTTTAAAAGGAATATATCAAATACATAACAGCATTTGATTTTAAAACCCCATTTTGGTGGGAAGAAGCAAAGGAGTATTAGTATGAAAATTAAAATAACACCTAATAGAGAGCTTGCCAATTTTTGCGAGCCTTATATTATTGCTGAAATTGGTTCGAATCACAATGGTGATATGGCTTTAGCTAAAGAATTAATTCTTAAAGCAAAGGAGGCCGGAGCCGATTGTGTAAAATTTCAAAGCTGGTCGAAAGAAACTATTTTTTCGAAAAAAGTATATGACGATAATTATTTCCTGAGCGATGATTATAGAAACAGAAAAGATCATACGTTAGAAAGCATTGTAGAGAAATTTTCAATATCGGAGCAAGAGTTATTGGAGATGAAAAAAATTGCCGACGAGGTAGGAATTGATATAAGTTCAACTCCTTTTTCAAAAAAGGAAGTTGATTTTTTGATAGACAAATTAGAAAGTCCTTTTATTAAGATAGCTTCAATGGATTTAAATAATTATCCATTCCTTAAATACGTGGGAAGTAAAAAAAGCCAATCATTATTTCAACCGGCTTAAGTACTTTAAGTGAAATTGATAAGGCTATTTCAGTAATTGAATCTGAAGGAAATACTGAAATAGTTATACTTCATTGTGTTTCCATTTATCCTCCAAAGGACGAACAGGTAAATTTAAATAATATTGAAACCTTACAAAATTATATCCTTATCCGATTGGATTCTCTGATCATACTATCGGCACCAGTATTCCATTGGCATCAGTTGCAAAGGGCGCTTGTGTAATAGAAAAGCATTTTACGCTTGATAAAAATATGTTTGGCTGGGATCATAAAGTATCTGCCGACGCATTAGAACTGAAAACCATTTGTGAAGAAAGCAAACGTATAGTAAAAGCGTTAGGCACAACTCGCATTGTGTCGTTAGAAGATGCGGATCGCAAAAATGCCTTCAGGAGAAGTATTGTCGCCGCTAATGACATTGAAGAAGGAGCAGTAATAAAAGAAACAGATTTAGATTATAAACGTCCGGGCTCAGGACTAGCACCTGAGACAATTGAGTTTATTATTGGTAAAAAGGCTAAAAGAAAAATCACTAAGGACGACATTATTAAGCCGGAAGATTTTTAAGAAATAATGAAATTTTTACAAATAGGTTGTGGCTCAATGGGAAAACGGAGAATTAGAAATCTCCAGTTTCTTAATCATAATAATATTTTGTGCTACGATAAACGTAAAGATAGATTAGAAGAAGTAAAGAAGCTTTATAACGTTAACACAATTGATAATATTGAAAATGTAAATTGGGACGAAATAACCCATGTTATTATTTCAACTCCTCCTGACGTGCATCATCCTTATGTTATTTTGGCCGCTTCAAAAAACAAACACGTGTTTATTGAAGCTAGCGTTGTTGATGAGGGTTATAATGAAATTCGAGAAGCAATTGGCGAAAAGAAAATTGTTGTGGCACCTTCTTGTACTATGCGCTTCGACCCGCTAATTGTAAAAGCAAAAGAAATTTTGGATGCACAAGCAATTGGAAATACTCTTTTTGTAAATCATTATTTCGGACAATACCTCCCGGATTGGCATAAGTATGAAAGCATTAAAGATTTTTATGTTTCTAAACGGCAAACCGGAGCGGCTCGGGAAATTGTTCCTTTTGATATGGTATATATTAACTGGTTGTTTGGTAACCCTTCAAAAACAGCTTCACTACTCAAGAATACGAAAACATTAGGAATTGATATTGATGATATTTATTCGTTATTATATGTTACAGATAAAGACATTCAGATTAGTTTCACAATTGATGTTGTATCCAGAGCGAGCTACCGCGAAACTAAAGTAATTGCCTCCAACGGCAATTTGGAAATTGATAATGTTAAAGGAACACTGAAAGTTTATACAGCTGAGAACGACATCTGGAAGAATTATACAAGAGCCGAATTAAGCACCACCACTTCTAACGAAGAAATGTACGTAAAAGAAATGGACTGTTTTGTAAAGTCCACTAATGGTGAAACTTCATTTCCATTTACGATGGAAGAAGATCATAAAGTTTTATCTGCTTTGTATAAAGCAGAAAAATCTTTCTTGAAAATAGAATAATTGACTAGTATAATTGAATACGGTATTATAATTCAAGCCCGCATGGGTTCAACACGATATTCAGGCAAAATTGCGTATTCGATTTTAGGAAAACCAATGTTATGGCATCAGTTGCAACGATTAAAAATAATGGCATTGAAAATATTGTTGTGGCCACTACAACTAATTCAAATGATGATATTACTGAAGCTATTGCTAACGAATGTGATGTAAAATGTTTTAGAGGCGATGAGCAGGATGTTATGAAGCGTTATATAGATGCTGCCGAACATTTTAATATTGAGAACATAGTACGTGTTGGTGGCGATGATCCCCTAATTGATCCGAAAGGAATTAAATGGCTTTGATGGACGAGCATAAAAGAAATCCTGTTGATTTAGTGTATGCTTCGCATAAAAACGGCTGGATTTATGGAACAGCAGGAGAATTAGTGAAGCTTTCAGCATTAAAACGTGCTTATACTTTAACAGAAAATGCTTCTGATCGCGAACACGTCATTAGTTTTTTGAAAAATCAAAGGAGTTCTCAAAAACAAAAATCAAGCCAAGTAACGAAAAAGAGATTCGTCCCGATATTTTTTTATCGGTAGATTATAAGGAAGATGTTGAGTTAATTGAAAGTATATTAAAAGCAATAGAATCTAAAAATAAGCTTAATAGTTTTACCCAATCAGATATTATTGAGATATACGACAGTGGAAAAGTGACCATCAAGAATAAACATCTACACACCGGATTCGAAATAAATTAAAAGTGAAAAAAAACGCTAAAGAAAAACAAAAACGACTGCACGAATTAATTCCAGCAGGAGGTCATACCTATAGTAAAGGGGATGATCAGTTTCCGGAAATTGCTCCCGGCCTTATGGCAAAAGCAAAAGGCGCTTATTGTTGGGATGCTGATGGAAATAAATTTTTAGATTACGGAATGGGTTTACGTTCTGTAGCTATTGGCCACGCTAACGATGAAATAAATGAAGCAGTATGCAAACAAATTAGTTTAGGTACAAATTACACACGACCTTCTGTATTAGAATTAAATTTAGCCGAGATACTTGTAGATTTATTGCCGTCGGTTGATATGGTGAAGTTTGCTAAAAACGGTTCTGATGTTACTTCAGCTGCAATTCGTTTAGCACGTGCTTATACTGGTAAAAAATACATAGCAGTTTGCGCTGAGCATCCTTTTTATAGTTTTAACGATTGGTTTATAGGTTCTACGGCTTGTAATTCGGGAATTCCTGACGAGGTATCGTCATTAACAGTAAAGTTTAATTATAACAATATTCAAAGTGTTGAAGATTTATTTGCTAAGTATCCCAACCAAATTGCTGCATTTATTTTAAAGCCTGTTAAAAATGTGGCTCCTGAAATGTTTGGCGACAAAAATTTTCTTCAGAAATTGAAAGAACTCTGCGATAAGAACGGAGCGCTATTAATTTTGGATGAAATGATAAGTGGATTCAGGTTTGATTTGAAGGGGGCTCAAAATATCTATAATGTAGAACCTCACTTAAGTACTTTTGGTAAAGCAACGGCTAATGGATTTTCGTTTGCTTTTATTGGCGGAAAAAGGGAAATTATGGAGTTAGGTGGCATCCATCACAATAAACCTAGAGTGTTTTTATTATCCGGAACACATGGTGCTGAATCAACAGGGCTAATGGCTGCTATAAAGAATATTGAAATTTTTAAGCGAGATAATGTTGTTAAACACCATTGGGATTATGGAAAGAAATTTAAGGATGGAATGAATGCAATTGCCAAGCAAAAAGGAATCGATAAGCAATTTGCAATAACAGGTTTTGATTGTAGTCCGACTATTGAAGCCAGAAACCTGAAAGGTGAAATAGATTTAGCCTTGCTTACTTTGTTTTCTCAGGAAATGATTCGTAATAATGTTTTAATTCCCTGGATAGCTTTTTCACAATCACATTCTGATTTAGAATTAGACATAACTCTCGATGCAGCTGAAAAGGCATTAGGTATTTATAAAAATGCCTTGGAAGATGGCGTCGAAAAATTTCTGGTAGGCACTGCTGTTAAACCTGTTTTTAGGAAATTTAACTAATAAATGAAAAACAAGAACGACGACTATATAAACGCTTTTAAGATAAACAATGATAATTCAAAGGGGTATTATCAAAAGTTTCTCAACGAAAAATCAGAGCAACAAAAGTATTTGGAAGAAATTCTTGGAGAAGATGATGGTTCCAAATTTAAAATTGCTGATACAGCCTGTGGTAGCGGTACACTTACACATCATTTGCTAAAAAAATTCCCGAATGCTGATTTTTTCTTGTCTGATATAAATGAAGGCGCGCTGGATTTGGCAAAGAACAATTTAGACGCTTCAAGAAATATTGATTATAGAAAATCGTCAATTTTTGCCTTAGACTATAAAGACAATAGCTTTGACCGTGTTTTTTGTTGGCAAACGTTATTGGCTTTGGATAAACCTGAGGAAGCGCTTTATGAATTAATCCGTATTTGTAAGCCGGGCGGAAAAATAATTTTGAGTTCATTATTCAATATTAAGTATGATGTGGACATATACACCAGTTTTATAGATCATACTCTGGAGTCATCAAAAGAAAATATTTACATGCAATATAATACCATCAGTGAATTCACTTTGAAAAAATGGTTGTCAGGAAAGACAACAAGCTATAAATTGTTTGAATTCATTCCTAAAGCTGACTTTAAAAATTCGCTGACTAATCCTAGGGGAACTGGTAGTTATACTGTAAACACAAGTGAGAAAAAATTACAATTAACGGGCGGTATGTTAATGAACTGGGCTATATTAGAAATTACTAAGTAAGTATGAACGATAAATCAAAAGACGCATTAAAAGCTTACGGAATAAATGAAGAGAATTCTAAAAAGTATTTTCAGAAATTCCTTTCAAAAATCTGAACAGCAAAAATTTATTGAAGAACTGTTAGGTCTGATGACTTAAGAGAATTGAATATTGCCGATATAGCCTGTGGAAGCGGAACGTTGACGGCACATTTAAGTCAGAAATTTCCTAATGCTAATTTTTTCTTGCTGATATTATGAAGGATGTTCTAAGTTTAGCTAAGGAGAACTTAAAGGATATAAAGAACGTAGATTTTAGTGAATCTTCAATTTATGAATTGAATTACGAGTCCAATACATTTGATTATGTTTTTTGTTGGCAAACACTACTTTCTTTGGATAAACCTGAAAATGCAATTCATGAGTTGTTGAGAGTTTGTAAGCCGGGAGGAAAAGTGTTTGTGAGTTCGTTATTTAATATTCACTTTGATGTGGATATTTATACACAGTATATCGATCATACGCTTCCTTCATCAAAGGAAAATATTTCACTACCCTGCAATACGATAAGTCATTTTACTCTGAACAAATGGTTAAATCAGAGGGCTGCTAAATTTGAACTGCATGAGTTTATCCCTAAAGTGGATTTTAAAAAATAATTATACTCATCCAAGAGGAGCAGGTAGTTATACCGTACAGGCGCCTGATAGAAGATTACAGTTAACAGCTGGTATGCTAATGAACTGGGCCATTTTAGAAATTATTAAATAATACAAGATGCTTAAAAATAAAATAATTATTGTAACAGGAGGAAGTGGTTTACTTGGTAAAGCTATTGTAAAGGATATTAAGTTAAAAAATGCAATAGCTATTAATGCTGAATTAAAGAAGGAAGCTATTGCGGACGAGAATACAATTATTTGTGATGTTACAAGTAAAGATGACGTTGTGAATTTATTAGAAACCGTAATAAAAAAATACGGCAGAATAGATGGTATTGTAAATAATGCTTACCCTTATACAAAAGACTGGGGCAATAAATTTGAAGACGTTTCATTGGAGTCTTGGAAACAAAATGTAGACATGCAACTAAATAGCTGCTTTTGGATTTGTAAAAATGCGTTGGAGATAATGAAAAAGCAAAAATCCGGCAGTATTGTCAATATTGGTTCGGTGTACGGAATGATTGGACCTGATTTTTCAATTTATGAAAACACAGGTTATGCACCTTCTCCGGCAGCTTATTCTGCAATAAAAGGTGGAATTATCAGCTTTTCAAAATATTTAGCTTCATATTATGGGGAGCATGGGGTAAGAGTTAATTGTGTTTCCCCGGGAGGAATATTAAATAATCAGAATCCTTTATTTATAAAGCAATACGAAGAAAAGGTGCCGCTAAAGAGAATGGCTAATCCTGAAGATATTTCTCCGGCAGTTAGTTTTTTATTGTCGGATGAATCAAAATATATTACAGGACATAACTTAGTAGTTGACGGTGGCTTCACAGCAATTTGATACGCTTCTTGTAAATTTGTGTTATTCAGAACATGAATTTAATCGATCTTTAGAATCTTATTGTAGTGCTTTAAAAACCGAATTAGGTTCTCACAGATTTTTAGACACTACAGGCGTTTTAGAAAACAGTACAAAATATAGTCAGGATTTATTAAAGCTATATACTTTTGATACGAACTTTAAAGCTAGAAGGAGCGCAACTAATAGATTTGTTGAATATATCTCAAAGCTTAGCGATTTTAAATTTTCAAATGAAACTCACATCAGAGAATATACAATTAATAAATTCCCACTATATTGGTTAACAGATATTTCCGAGAAACATCCTTTGCATCATATCTTATTTAATTCCTTTTATTTTGATGAATTATTTGAAGTTGTTTTAAAAGCTACAAATTTTAAGCAGGTGATTTTTCTTTTACCGCGTGATAAATTTTTCTATTGCGAGTGCCTGAAAAGTTATTTTACGAATCGATATAAGAACATAATTTTTCAGGCAGTTTCAACAGGAACGTATATGCGTACAGTTCGTGAAACATTAAGTTTTGTGCGAAAAAACTATAAAGAACATTGTATTTTTTTGAAAGAATACAAGCAGCAAAAATTCAAATTAGTGGAAACGCCTTCTACAAAGAATATTTTTTTAACCTACTTGGGTTATACATGGAAGCCTGAGAAAAAAATTGATTTTGTTTTGAATGGTATTAATTCTGTACTTGAATCAACCGCATTGTATGTACCATTAATTTATAATTGGAAGGATATTAAGGAATGGAAGGAAGTATGGGATACGAAATATTTTAAAGCAATGCCTGGAAAGTTGGATTGGCTTTTTTTAATGCTAAAGTATTATAACGTAGTTAAAAGAATAGAAAAGATTTCGGATGAACACCAGTTAATCAACAACGGACCTGTTAGTCCTTATGCTTTAAAAAAGGAATTGCATTTTGCCTTAGAGTATAAGTTCTATATGCTAAAAAATCATGTATGGCTATCGAACTATTTCAAGAAAGTAGAGAATTGCAATGTATTTTATCAGGATGAATATTATAATTTTGGGAGATTAGTATCGCACGCTATAAACACGCAAGGTAACAATCGATCTCTTGGCTTTCAACATGGAATGATTAGGGAAGATCACGCCGTGTATGCTTTGACAGAGGTGGAAATGAATGGTAAAAATCCAATGCCTTCACCAAACTATTTTATAACATGGGGAAAGTATTTTCAAGATCTTATTTGTAAGAGGGCAGAATCATTAAGAAAAAAAAGTAGTGATTGCAGCAAATCCAAATTTGTTTAAGTCGGAAAATGGTAAATTAACCACCAAAAAAGGGTGAAACCAAAAGTATGATTTATTTTGGTGTTCCGGGTATACCTCAAGGAGTTATCGGAAGAATTCGAAGTGGTTAAAAACTATTTAGTAAAGCGGAAGGACACAACTTTGTTGATAAGAATGCACCCTTTAAAATGTAAGCAAAAAATTGAGAATGGGTTCCACGAAATCGGATTTAAAAATTATACATTTTCAAATGAGACTGAATTAAGAAAAGATATGCTTAATGCAAGGACAGTTCTCTCGGGATCAGCATCTACAGTTGTTTTGGAAGCTGTTGCATTAGGAAAGAAGGTAGTTGGCATTAATTTTGGCAGGTATGTGCCAATAGAGCTAGATAAATCGAATTACAAGGAGGTTAATTCTGGCGAACGTTTAGCTGAAGTAATTGAAACATTTTTTTTAAACGACAGTAAGCAGAATGAAATACAAGAAGCAAATAATATATTTTCGCACGATTTTACAAAATGGAAGGAGATTTTAATTTAATATGAGTACTCAAAAGATTTGCACCCGTTGTATTATGGATACAACAACAAAATTGATAAGTTTTGATGAGAAAGGGGTATGTAATTTCTGTAAGAACTACGATTCCTATTACACTAAATACTTAGATAAAACACCTGAGCAATTAAAAATTGAGCTGGATGGTATTATCAAAAAATTAAAAAGTGATGGTAAAGGAAAAAAATACGATTGTATTGTTGGTCTAAGTGGCGGTGTTGATAGTTCGTACATTGCATTGCTTTGTAAAGATTACGGTTTACGCCCCCTTATTTTCCATTTTGATAATGGTTGGAATAGTGAATTGGCTGTACAAAATATTACAAACATTTGTGAAAAGTTAAATTTTGATTTAAATACCTATGTTATCGACTGGGAGGCGTTCAAGGATATTCAGCTTTCATACATTAAAGCGGGTGTTATTGATTGGGAAGTGCCAACCGACCAAATGATTTTTGCTTCATTGTATGAAACAGCCGAAAAGAATGGTATTAAAAATGTAATTTCCGGAAGTAATGTAAGAACTGAATTCACCCTTCCTTCCGATTGGATTTTCCCTGATAAATTAGATTACATTAATTTGCAAAACATACAAAACAAATTTGGTACTGTAGACATTAAGAAGTTACCACGTATTCCAGTGAAAGGAAAGGATTTCTTTTACGGCAACCTTGATTACAAACCCGTTCACTTATTATCTTATATAATATTTAATAAAAAGGAAGCTCTTAGACGGTTGATTGAAGAAGTAGGGTATAGACCCTATCCAAACAAACATGGCGAATCAGTCTATACCCGTTTTTATCAGGGATATGTATTACCAACTCGTTTAGGTATCGACAAACGTAAAGCACACTTGTCTAGCTTAGTGCAATCTGGTATGTTAACCAGAGATGAGGCATTGTCGGAGTTCGCTAAGCCTATTTACGATCCAATATTATTGAATGAGGATTTTGATTACGTGCTTAAGAAGTTTGATTTGACTGAAGGAGCAATTCGAAGAATACATGGCATTGCCTTTAGTACCGCACGAATTTTATGGTACTGATTGGGATGAGCGCTATAAAAACTTTCCGTAAAAATTAAATTGTTCTGGAAGTATAGAATTGCTAAACTATTTAAGCAGGAGAAAAAGGCATAGTGAAAAAAAGTTGCTTTTTTTGTTTTTAAGATTGGAGATATCAGCGGTGGAGGTGGCTACGAACGGTTTTTCAGCGATTTTTTCTCAGACTATATAAAAGATGAAGAAAGAAAATACGAATTATTGCTAATTACTGATGGCCTTGAGGTTTTTAAAAAATCCGGAAAATTGTTGGATATAGATAATAGAGTGGTGCAATTTGTTGATTATCGTTATAAATTGTATTACGATATTACTGATAAATTTTTTTACTAAAGCATGCTTTTAAATTTTACAGGACCATCTATACTCAAATCACTTTCCTTAGATTGTTAAGAAAGAATAAAGTCGATATTTTGCATTTGCCAAATTACCTTTCAGCTTATTTTTTTCTTATTAAATTTGTTTCTAAGTGGCGATTTATAACTGGTATTAAAACGGCTATTACTGTAGTAGATTGCCGCATCCCTTCACTTTATAATTCAACAGACCAACACCATATTTATTCAAGTTCAACTTCACATACTTATAAACCTTTATTATCTGAGGTAAAGCTCAATGGAATTTTTACATGGTACAAATCGTTTAAAGATTTTGTAAAAAAAAATAAGTTGGTTTCTGATTTTACAAAAATATATCCTGTAACATCAAGGTATGTTACTTATTCGGGCGATATAATTCCTTTTTCAGAAAAAAAGAATCAAATTATATTCGCCGGAAGATTAGATGACCAGAAAAGACCAATGACATTATTAAGAGCCATTAAATCGGCTCTTGAAAAGGACAGCAAGCTTTTAATAGGATGGGAGTTCAAAATATATGGAAAAGGGATTTTGGAGAATGAAATTAAAAATTTTATTGAGGATAATAATCTCCGGAAACATGTTGAATTAACATTTTCACCTGACATGAAGCAGGTTTTAAGAAATAGTAAATGCTTGGTGTCAACTCAGGAGTTTGAAAATTTTCCTTCTATGTCAATTTACGAGGCGATGGTAACAGGAAATGCTATAATAGCATTTAATGTAGGACAAACTTCAGAATTTATTAAAGATGGTGAAAATGGAATAATCGTAAAAGAACAAACTGAAGATGCTTTATCTGATTCGATATTAAATTATGTTTCAAAATCTGAATTGCAGGAGAAGTATTACAAAAATAACATGAAACTATGTTCACAGAATCATACCTATCTTAACTTCAGGAAGCAGATAGAGGAGTTCTGGGATAGTTTGTAATTGTTATGACCAAAAAAGTATTTTCGTGTTGTTTTTGTCTGGTTTGAAGAGAAGTTTAATTTATCTGCATTAAGAAGAAATGAAAATTTTATATTTGTTTTGCGACGAAACTCTTTCAGAAGGTGTTATTTCAAAGGTAAAATCAAAAATAAGTGGATTAATTAAAGAGGGGATAGATGTAAAGGGTCTGTTTATAAATCCAAATATTAATAAGGAAGAATTTAGCAAAGAAGAAAACATTAGATATGTACCATTTGTTTATAAAGACCTACCTAATATTTATAACCGCAGATATATCAGGAATTACAGATGGTACTTTGGCTATAATGATTATATAAAGCAATTGTTCAAACTGATTGGAGCTGAATTGAAAAAGGAAAAATTTGACCTGATACTTTTTAGATATCCATTATCAAATAAGTATTTATTCAATTTAACAAAGCAGTACAGGCAGAAGATAGTATTTGAGCACAATACTAAGGAACTTGAGGAAATTGCTTCAAAAGGTTTAAATGATGATGTGTCGAAATTGATGTATAAGTATGAAAAAGAGTACGGGCCAAAAGTATTGGCTAATTCAAAAGGAATAATAGCAGTAACTAATGAAATTTGTCAATATGAATTGGCACGAAGTAATAATAAAACAATAAAAAGTGCGACTATTTCCAACGGAGTTGATATAAATAAATTTCCACTTCGAAAAAAACCGATTTACGATGGAAAAACGCTTAACCTTTTAATGTTAAGTGGTTCTGTCGTGAATTGGCATGGTGAAGATTTGATTATGAAAGCTCTTTCAAAATATAAAGGCCCAGTTAAAGTTAATTTTTACGTTGTTGGAGATGTTTTGGAAAGTTCTAAAAAACTAATGGTCGAATTAAAGTTAGAGGACAAAGTAAAATTTATTGAGCCTTTAAATGGATCAAAACTCGATAGAATTTTGATGAAATGCACATTGGGATAGGAACTCTTGCACTTGGAAGAAAAGGATTAAAAGAGGCTGTTCCATTAAAAGTGAGAGAATATATGGGACGAGGAATTCCTTTGTGATTGGGTATATAGATCCTGATCTGGAGGAAATAAAGTTTTGGAAAATGTTTGTTATAGAGTTGGAGATGAATTCTCAATTGAAAACTTAATTGAATTTACCTCTAATGCATATAGAATAGAGAATCATGAGTCTCTTTTACGAAATGAGGCACTAAAATTAGTGGACACGAGTGTAAAAACTAAGGCATTAAAGAATTTTATTTTGAAGTTATATCAATAGCTGTGAAGAAAAATTAATTCTGTTTACCAATGGCTTTCCTTGTGTTAAAGAGGGAGAAGAGTTTTTAGAAAAAGAATTAGAATTATTATCTGTTGAATTTGAATCAATTTTGATTTATGTTTTATCAAAGGCTGAGATTTGCAGAAAATTGCCTGCGAATGCAGAAGTAAAATATTTGGAAGTAATTCCGGGAAGAAAAGTAAGAAATGTTGTTTCATCCTATTTCTCTACTATTATTAAGATTATATTAAGTGATTTAAAAGACTCTGCAACCAGAAAAACAATCTCAAAAAATTTCAAATTTTATTTTAACGTGTTAATTGGAAATATTTTATTGAAGGAGTCTTTTGAGAAGGAAATGGCAAACAGTAATTTAAAAGAAATGAAGCTTTACAGTTATTGGTGCGGACCATGGTTTGATGTATTAATGCTTTTAGATAAAGGAATAACAGATAAAATTACATTCAGAGCTCATGGCTATGATTTTGATGTAAATCAACGGGCGAGTAGATGTATTCCGTACAGGAATTATATAATGAAAAAAAAGCCCTTCATCTCTTTCAATTCTCAGTTTGGCTACAATACCTATAGCTCTAAATATCCTTCATATGCAAACAAGATGATGTATCATTTAGGTGTTGTTGAGCAAAGAAAATCCTAACGAATCGAACACCAATGAAAAAGTGATTGTTTCTTGTTCGAGTTTGATTGAATTAAAGCGCGTCAATTTAATTGTAGAGATATTAAAAAACACCACAAGTAAAATAAAATGGGTTCATTTTGGAGATGGTCCTTTACTTTCTTCGGTCAAGGAAAAAACTAAAGAACTTGGTAATAATATTTCGGTAGAATTTAAAGGTTATGTTTCGCACGATCAGATATTGAAATATTACAAAGAAAATCGCATCGATTTATTTATGAATGTGAGTGAGTTGGAAGGGATTCCTGTTTCTATAATGGAAGCTATTAGTTTTGGCATCCCTGTTACAGGTTGTAATATTTGTGGTGTTCCTGAAATTGTAACAAAAGAAACGGGTTTCTTATGGGACGTGAATTTTGACGTAAAAGCCGCGGCTAATGAACTGGAAAATTATTTTCAATCGACCGAACAACGAAAACAGGATTTAAGAACTAGTGCAAAAAACTATTGGGCAAAACATTTTGATGCGGATAAAAATTATAAATCATTTATTAAAGATTGTTTACTGAACTAATGTGCGGGATAGCCGGTATAGTATCATTTAAAGAAAATGTTGGTCTACAACGACTAAAGCACATGACGGATGTAATCACACATCGTGGTCCGGATGGGGAAGGGCATTGGATAAATACAGAAGGAAAGGTTTGTTTTGGACACAGACGATTATCTATTATTGATTTAAGCGCGAATGGAAAGCAACCCATGCACTATGCTGATGGTCGATATACGATTACATTTAATGGTGAAATTTATAATTACATAGAAATTAAGCAGGAACTTCTTGCGAAAGGTTATAAGTTCCAATCAGAATCGGATACCGAAGTTTTAATGGCTTTGTATGATTTAAAAAGGGAGAAGTGTTTGAATGATTTAGATGGGATGTTTTCATTTTCTATTTGGGATAGTAAAGAGCAAACTTTGTTTTGCGCACGCGATAGATTTGGAGAAAAACCATTTTACTATTATAAAGATGAGAATGAATTTGTTTTCGCCTCTGAAATAAAACAGTTTTTTGCGGCGGGAATAAAAAAAGAACCTAATCCTCAGGTTTTATATTACTATTTAAACTTTGGGATTGAAGGAAATCCTAATGAGCCGGAGCAATCCTTTTTTAGTAATATTGTTCAATTAATGCCGGCATCGTATTTGATTTTAAGAAATGGAACAATTCAAATAAAGAGATATTGGGATTTAGACACGCAGCAAACATCTAAAATTTCATTCGATGATTCTGTGGAAAAATTCAGAGCGCTTTTCAATACTTCTCTAAAACGTCGTTTGCGTTCGGATGTTCCTGTGGGTTCTTGTTTATCAGGTGGATTAGATTCTTCTTCTATTGTATTGTGTATTGATAAAATGAAGGCCGAAGGTCAAACTCAAAAAACATTTTCAGCCCGCTTTAAAGATTTTGATAAAGACGAAGGGAAGTACATGGATATGGTTGTTAAGAAATCAAAATCCATTCAGAACTTTGATGTTTGGTTAACAGAGAATGATTTTTTAGACAATCTCGAAGAAATCTCAAAGCATCAAGACGAACCATACGGCGGAACCAGCATTGTTGCACAGTACAATGTTATGAAGTTGGCTAAGAAAAATGGAATCACCGTTTTAATTGATGGACAAGGTTCTGATGAATATTTGGTTGGTTATATTCCATTTTTTATTACGTATTTAAATCAATTGTACGGTTCTTCTCCAAAAACTTATGCTATAGAAAAAGAAAAGTTGATGGCGTATCACGGACTACAACATAATTTGAGTGTCAGCGGCAAGATGCAGTTAAAGTATCCTGGATTGTTTTCTGCAGCAAGTAAAACTAAAAACGCAATACTTCCTTCTAAAAAAAGGAATCTATCATTAATTATTTAAGTCCTGATTTGACAAAATTAGTGGAGACGCAAAACAATCCTCACATCGGAAAAAGCAATAGTAATTTGCGCCAAGGTGTTTATGATGTTATAAATGGTATTCCTTTTAATTCATTATTACGTTACGCCGACAGAAATGCTATGGCGCATTCGGTGGAAGTGCGTTTACCTTTTTGTCTCACGAATTAGTTGAATTTTCGAATAGTTTGCCTGATGGTTATAAGGTACATGAAGGTTGGTCGAAATACATTTTGAGAAAAAGCATGGAAACTATCTTACCAAGTGAAATCACCTGGAGAAAGGATAAAATTGGTTTCGTAGCGCCTCAAGAAAAATGGATGCAAAACAGCGTTATAAAAGGCTATGTGAATGATTCGGTAGATTATTTAGTTAAAAATAATATTCTGGCAGCCGATCAAAAAGACAAATGCGATAAATGGCGGAGTTTAATGCTTTATAAAATGATGCAATAGTTTAAACAAATAGAAAAATGGAAATAAAGAACAAAAAAATTCTAATCCTGGCTCCTCATACTGATGATGGAGAATTTGGTTGTGGTGGGACAATTAATAAGCTTATAAAAAATGGAAATGAAATTTTTTATGCGGCTTTTCAGCCTGTGAGCAATCCGTTTTAAAAGAATTCCCTAAGGATATATTAATATCTGAAGTTAAAAAGGCAACTGAGTGTTTGGGTATTAAGCCTGAGAACTTACATCTGTTCAAATACGAGGTAAGAACATTTAATTTTCACCGTCAACAAATTCTGGATGATTTGTTATTCCTAAAGAATAAAATTGCGCCGGATATCGTTTTTATGCCAACTCTATCTGATTTACATCAGGATCATTCTACTATTGCTAATGAAGGAGTTCGTGCTTTTAAATTTACTTCTATATTATGTTATGAATTACCTTGGAATAATCTGAATTTCTCAAATACAGCTTTCTTTATTTTAAGTGAGGACGATGTAGCGATGAAAGTAAAGGCAATAAAACAATATGTTTCACAAGCGCACCGAAACTATGCAAATGAAGAGTTTATAAGAAGTTTAGCAAGAGTAAGAGGTACACAGATTAATACACAGTGGGCTGAATCTTTCGAAATATTAAGATGGAAATTTTAAATTATGTATAAAGTAAACGAAATACTAAAAGCTCTTAATGGTGCAGAATACCATGGAGCTAATGACATCTCTATTACAAGATTAATAGAGATTGATTATAATAATACTGATGCTAACGCGTTATTTTGGGCTAACGATGCAAATCTGCAAAAGGCGGCCGAAATAAAAACCGGCGTTCTAATTTGTAGCAAAAAAATATTTGACTTCAATAAAACACCAACGTGTAATGTTATAATTACCGCTAATCCAAGGGAAGCATTTAAAATAGTATTAGAAAGTTTTTTTTATAAGGGTAAACACGAAGCTTTTATTGCTGATTCTGCTTTTATAGCAAAAGATGCGGTAGTTGGAAAGAATAATTTTATTGGTCAAAATGTAGTTATAGAGTCAGGATGCGAAATAGGCGATAATGTTTTTATTGGTCATAATACAATTATTCATTCTAAAACAATAATTGCTAGCAATGTAAAGATAGGATGTAATAACACAATTGGAGGAAATGGTTTTGGTTATGTGCGCAATGAAAAAGGGGAATTCGAGTTTTTACCTCACATTGGCGGCGTAAAAATTCACAAGAATGTGGAGATAGGAAACAATACTTGTATTGATAAAGGGGTTTAGGAAATACCGAATTATTTGAAAACGTTAAGGTGGATAATTTAGTTCATATTGCACATAACGTAAAAATTGGTGAGAACTCATTGATAATAGCCAACGCCATGATTGGCGGAAGCACTATAATTGGACCTGGATCTTGGGTTGGACCAAGCGTATCAATTTTGAATAAAGTTGATATTGGAAAAGATTGCTTTTTGGGAATGGGCACTGTAGTAATTAGAAATACGGAAGAATCCTCCGTTATTGTAGGAAATCCCGGAAAATTCTTACGAAAATCAAATCATTAGTCAAACGTGGATAATGTAGCATTAATATTATTAGGAGTTGAGAAGCTGGAAGGTGGTGGCGGTGCCGAACGTTTTTTTGCCGATTTTTTCTTGTTGTATCAGAAGCATAATGAAAAAAAATACAATTTGTTTTTTGTTATTGATAGCACTACTTACAATTCTTTAAAAACTCTGGGAAGAGATTTGCCAACTGAGAATATTTTAATTTTAAAAACAAATAGTACAAGGTTTAAAAAGCAAATAGAGAATTTCCGTCTTGCTTTTCTATTGAGAAAAAATAAAATACGAATACTTCAATTTTGTTTGTATACACCTTATTATTATAGATTTATTCAGTTATTGGATAAGTATAAATTGTGGATAGGAACAAAGACAGTAATTAATATAGTGAATTGTGAAATTCCACATGCGTATTTTGATAAAACAAACCCGTATCATCAAGGATACATAAATACATACGGACCACTTTTTAATGACCAAACTATTGATGGTTATTTTTGTTGGAATAAATTATTCATTGATTTTACAAGTTCAAACAAGCTGATCAAAAAAAATAGACCATTGATGAGTGCTATTGAAAGCCGCTTCTCAAATCTGGAGTTGTATTATCCTGAAAAGAAAGAAAATTTAATAGTTTTTGCAGGGCGACTTGATTTTAGAAAGCGACCTGATTGGTTTATTGAAGCTGTTTCTGTATTATTTAAAAAAACACCTGATATTTTTAAAGATTACAAATTTTTGATGTTTGGTACCGGTCCAATGTTGGATGAACTTAATGCTTTAATTAAAGAAAGAGGAATTGCCAGTGTACTTAAAATCGAAACTAATCCTAAGCTTTGGACAGTACTAAGAAAATCGAAGGTGTTTGTTTCTTGTCAGGATTATGATAATTTTCCTTCGTTGGCCATAACAGAGGCAATGGCAGCAGGAAATGCAATTGTAGCCCGTAATGTTGGACAAACCGATTACTTCGTTAAACATGAACAAAATGGGTTTCTTGTTGAACCGGATTCACCGGTTGGACTGGCTGATGCCTTACTAAAAGCAATAAAATCCGATGAAAAACTTGTTCAAATGGGAAGGAATAGTGAAACATTAATTAGCACTGTACATACTTTTGAGAATTTTGTAAGACAGATTGAAGATTATTGGAGTAAATTAATCAACAGCAAGAACTTAGAACTGATCTAAAAATAGTTTTGAAGCCAAACTTAATTTACTAACTAATTTATTTCCAGGGGTTGGAACCAGAGCAGAAAATTGGCTTTTGATGAAATCAGCGTTACTCATAAATATTTTAGTTCAATTTATATAGTAACAAATCAATACAACGCTAATAATTTAGTGGTACCTGAGAACTGTTATATAAAGGATGTTTATACAAATAGCACTTTAAAATTAAGTTTTTCGGAATTGATTAATTGTCTAAGAATTGTTTTATCAGACTTTTCATATTATCCAAAGAAGAAAGTGTTTTTAAAAAGTTTCAGATACAATTTGTCGCTCATAAAGCAATTGCATTTAAAGGCAAAAATGATTGGGCAAAACAAGGACTGGTTTACTTCTAATTCAGTAGTTTATGCTTATTGGGCCGATAATTTAGCAACAACGGCATCCATATTAGTGCAACGGTATCAACAATCTGCAAAGTGCGTTGCACGTGGACATGGTTTTGAAATATTTGAGGAGCAAACACCAAACAAAATGATTAAGTTTCGCGGTTTTCAATACCAATATTTAAATAAATTGTTTGCGGATTCAAAAAACGGATTGAAACATTTGGATTCTAGATCGCAATATCAAAATTTTAATTCAAAAAACTCATTAGCTTATGTGGGCACTGCAGATTACGGAATAGGCCCTTTTGACACTACCGAATTTAATATTGTTACTTGCTCTGTTGTAAGGGATGTAAAACGTGTTCATTTACTAACAGAAATTTTAAAACATATTTCTTTTAGTTTGACTTGGCACATTATGGGTGATGGTCCACTTTTGGATGAGTTAAAAAAGTTGAATAACGAGCTTCCAAAAAACATTAAAGTTATTTATTACGGTTACATGTCTAATAAGAATATATTTCAATTTTATAAAACTACGTCAGTGAATTTATTGGTGAGTTTAAGCTCTTCAGAAGGTTTACCCGTAAGCATGATAGAAGCACAAAGTTTTGGAATACCAATACTGAGTACAGATGTTGGAGGTTGTAATGAGATATGTAATGAGCAAACAGGATTTCTGGTAGAAAAGAATTTTAATCCAACTGATGTGGCAAAAAAGTATCTGAGTTTAAAGATTCAGATAAAAACACATTAAAGTTTAGAGAACAATGTAGAAATCATTGGAAGTCAAATTTCAGTGCTGAAACTAATTATGAAGGATTTGCTAACGAACTTATGGGTTTAACGAAGATATAAATGTCTGGTAAAACTCTATATTTTTTTACAGATTCGTATCCATACAAAGGAGAATCGTTTGTTGGCAATGAAATAAAAGCGCTTGCACCTTTTTACGATAAGATTAAATTGTTTTCTTCACTAAAAGGAAGTGTTGTTAAGGATGCGCTGCCTTATAACGTTGAATTATTTCATATTGATGAAAACGTGAGTGGAAAATCCGCTATTCTCTTTCTAATTTTGGTTTAATCTGTAAAGTGTTTTATCTTGATTTTTTGAAAAACAGCGATAAAGGAAATTTTTTTAAAACCTGGAGATATAATCTTAGTCAGCTGTTGAAAGTAATTTATCAAAGTAAAAAACTGGAGGCTATAATTGAAAATGATAAATCTGAGAAACGTTTCGTTTCATTTTGGATGGATCAATGGGCTTTATGTTTATCGGTTTTAAAGTACAATAATAAGATAGGAAATTTTGTGTACAGAGTTCATCAGCACGATTTGTATATAGATAATAATCCAAAACAATATATCCCCTTTCGTTTTTTTAATATGAAAATGAGTGCAGGTGTTTTTCCGGATTCAAAACGTGGCGTAAACTATTTACAGGAATTAAATTATTATCCCGAAAAAGTACATTTAGGACATTTAGGTGTAATTGATAAAGGAACCAATCCTTTTAAGAAGGAGGAATTTGTTATTGTATCCTGTTCTGCGCTGGTAGCTAGAAAAAGAGTAGAATTGATCGCAGATGTTTTAAATCTAGTAACTATTCCTGTAACTTGGATTCATTTTGGATGGGAAGGCGAAACAGCGGATGCATTTGAAAAATTGAAAGCTAAGTGTGAGAAATTGCCAAAGAACATTAAAGTAGTTCTGAAAGGAGAAGTTTCGTATAATGAGTTACTCGAGTTTTATAAAACAACTTCAGTTAATTTATTTGTCACGCTTTCACGTTCTGAAGGACTTCCTGTTTCTGTAATAGAGGCAGTAAGTTTTGGCATTCCGGTTTTAGCAACAGATGTAATGGGCTTACCGGATGTTGTAACTGAAGATAGCGGTATAGTGATAAGACCGGATTTGAAAAAAGAAAAAATGGCTGAAGTTATTACTCAGTTTGCAAGTGGAACTAAAAACACAGCGGAATTCAGAGCTAAAACAAAAAAATTCTGGAAAGAAAATTTTAGTTCGGAAGTGAATTATTCTAAGTTCAATACCTTTATTAATAACTAAATGCAAGTTACTAAACCACGATACGAAAATTTAGATTACCTGAGAGGCTTGTGTGCTTTGTCTATTATGGCTTACCATTATGTGGGTTGGACTATGCAAGGATTAGATATTAGCACATTTTTAGGAAAGCTTGGTGTATATGGTGTATCGATGTTTTATGTATTGAGTGGTTTAACAATGTATTTAGTGTATTTTAAATCTTTTGCTTTTGATAAAAAGTTCTTCAAAGATTTTTATATTAAACGTGTTTTCCGGATTTATCCTTTAATGTGGTTCGTTATGATTTTAGCAATCGTGATGTACGGTGCCAAACATAGTCCAATGGATTTATTTCTTCATTTCACCGGGTTGTTTGGTATTTTAGATTGGACAGCAAGCGTACCTGTTGGTATTTGGTCGATTGGAAATGAACTAAGTTTCTATTTAATGTTGCCTTTATTTTTCTTTTGCATGAAAAAGGGAAATATTTCTTTAATAGCTATTTCAGCTATAGTATTTGGTATTTATTGTTATTTCGCATTCGTATTATTTGATAAATCTCAACCAATAGCTAATCAGGATATGTATTATAAAAATCCTTTATGTCAAGCCGGATTATTTTTTGGTGGGATATTGGTCGGACATTTTTTTAAAGAAAAGCGATTTAAAAACACCCCTGTTTTGATTTTATTAGGAACTTTAGTAATGGCCTTTGTTTTTTACCCGGTAAGCGGAAATGCCATTAATGTAATTGCAGGCTGGGAACGTGTATTGTATACTTTAATTTGTTTTGGTATTGCCTTTTGTTTTTTCAAAGCCGATTTAAGTTTTATCCCGAATTTTGTAAAAAAATCTTTGTCATGGTTCGGTGATATTTCTTATTCAGTCTACCTATTACACCCTCATGTTTGGGCATTGATAACCTATACCTCTTTAAAAATAAGATTTGTATTTCCCATTGCCAGCGTGGCTACTTTAGTGGTATGTTGGTTAGTATATAAATACCTTGAAACCCCGGCAAGAAATCTGGGTGTTAAATTAGTAAGTCAAAATAAAATAAAATAAGTTATGGATTTAAATGGAAAACATGTTTTAATAACAGGCGGTACTGGCTCGTTAGGAAAGCAATTAGTAAAAACAATTTTAGAGCGTTGGCCAAATGTAAAACGCTTAATTATTTTTTCTCGCGATGAGCAGAAGCAATTCCAAATGAATATGGAGTATCCTGTTGTGGCGGGTGGAAATATGCGCTATTTCATTGGTGATGTCCGCGATGCAGAACGTTTAAAGAGAGCTTTTAAAGGTGTTACGCATGTTATTCATGCCGCTGCCATGAAGCACGTACATATTGCGGAGTATAATCCAATGGAATGTGTTATGACTAATGTAATGGGCGCGGAAAATGTAATAAATGCCGCGATGGATGCTGGTGTTGAGAATGTGGTGGCTCTGTCAACCGATAAAGCGGCTGCTCCAATTAATTTATATGGTGCTACTAAATTGTGTTCAGATAAATTATTTGTGGCCGCCAATAATATTAAAGGTTTCAGTAATATTAAATTTTCAGTGGTGCGTTATGGAAATGTAATGGGCTCAAACGGTTCAGTAATCCCTTTCTTTATGCAAAAGAAGAAAACAGGAGTATTGCCAATTACGGATCCGAATATGACCCGCTTTAATATTTCATTACAAGAAGGTGCTGATCTAGTTTTACACGCTATGGAACATGCTTGGGGTGGAGAAATATTTGTACCTAAAATTCCTTCATACAAATTAACTGAAGTAGCGAAGGCAATTGGTCCTGAATGTAAAATTGACATCGTTGGAATTCGTCCGGGTGAAAAAGTACATGAGGAAATGATTACAGAATCTGATTCATTTAGTACTTATGATTTAGGAAAGTACTATGCTATTTTACCTCAAGTTCCAGCTTTTAAAATTGATGAATACATAAAGCATTTTAATGCCAAAAAAGTGAAAGAAGGATTCAAATTTAATTCAGGCCAGAACACAGATTGGGTTAATGCAGAGCAATTACGTGAATTAATTAAAACACATTTAGATCCGGATTTCAAAGTTTAATCTTGAACTTACGAGAGAAAATAGCATTAGGTACCGTTCAGTTTGGTTTAAATTACGGTATCAATAATAAAACGGGTGAAGTTTCTAAAAATGAAATGTCTTCTATTTTAAATTTTGCTTTTGAAAATGGTGTAGATACCTTAGATACTGCTACCGCTTACGGCAATTCAGAATCTAAATTAGGAAACTACTTTAAAAGTAATCCTGGAAAACAGTTTAATGTAATTACTAAGTTCCCGCCTAAAGTAGAATTGTCTAATGCGCCATTACAAGAATCATTAATTAAGCTCGGATTAAACAGCGTTTATGGCTACATGGCGCATGATTTTAAAATGTTTGGCGACAGTATTTCTGAAGTAAAAAAATTTTTGCAATTAAAGGAAACGGGTTCAATAAGTAAAATTGGATTCTCCTTGTACTATCCTTCGGAATTGAAATTTTTATTGGAAAATGAAATAGAATTCGATATTGTTCAAGTTCCATTTAATGTGTTTGATCAGCGTTTTGCCGCTAGTTTTAAATCCTTAAAGGAGAAAGGCGTTGAAGTTCATGTAAGATCATGTTTTTTGCAAGGGCTTGTTTTTAAAACACCTGAATCTTTACCGGAAAAACTACAGGGAATAGCTAAAAAACTAAAGCAACTCATTGATATTTCAATTCAATCTGAACTTTCAATCCAAGCTCTATGCATTAACTTTTGCTTATCAAATGCTTATGTTGATAAAGTTGTTTTAGGTGTGGATAGCTTAAATAATTTGAAAGAAAATATTAAAGAAAGTGGTAAAGTTTTATCGGGTGATGTGTTGGAAAAATTGGAAGCCCTTAAGGAGGAAAATGAAAAATTAATATTACCTTTAAATTGGTAGCATGAGTATATTTAATCTGGAAAATAAAACAGCAATTGTCACTGGTGGTTACGGTCACCTCGGAATTGCTATGTGCAGGGCTTTAGCTTCTTTCGGAGCAAATGTTATTGTGGCTGCTAAAAGTGCAGATAAGTTTAATGCGGCCTTTACTGATGAGGAGAAGAAGCGGATTAAATTTGTGCCAATCGATATTACAAATGACACTTCCATAAAAAATTGTTTTGAGGCCGTAAATAAAACGTATGGCTCAATTGATATTTTAATAAACAATGCTTTTGTTTTAAAAAGTGCAAGGCCTGAGAATGTCAGTCGCGAAGATTGGAATTATTCTATGGATGGTTTAATAACCGGTTTACATTGTTGTATTCGTGAGGTATTGCCTTTTATGGAAGAGAAGAATGGAAAAATAATAAATATTTCCTCTATGTATGGAATAGTTTCCCCTGATTTTTCTATCTATGATAAATTTCCTGAGTTTTTTAATTCAGCGCAATACGGAGCATCAAAAGCGGCTATTATTCAACTAACAAAGTACTACGCTAATTATTTGGCAGAACGTGGTGTTAGAGTAAATTGTGTTAGTCCTGGAACATTTCCCTCTAAAACAGTGCAGGAGAAAAAAGAATTTATTTCTAAATTAGAAAATAAAGTGCCGTTGAAAAGAATTGGTCAACCGGAAGATTTGAGTGGTACTATTGTGTTACTTGCTTCTGATGCTTCTTCTTATATCACCGGACAAAATATATCAGTAGATGGCGGTTGGACCATCAGTTAAACTAAAAATCAAAACTTAATAAATAACCTAAAATGGAAAACGTAAAAGAAAACAACTGGAGAATCTGGAACAAAGATGACAAAGTAGAATTAAGAACCTACCAACGTGCAACAGGTGAATTACCTGAAATGGAATCTGCTAAGCAATTAGCAAGAATCATTAAACCACTTTATCAAAAAGGGAATACGGTTTTAGATTTTGGTTGTGCGGCCGGACATTATTATAATTTAGTACGTAAAATAGATGAGACTATTGATTATACTGGAGCTGATGCTACGAAAAAATATATTGAGTTTGCAACAAATCATTTTAAAGGCACCTCTGCGAAATTCAAAGACGGCGATCTTTTTAATGAGAACAGCGATTTAGGTCAGTTTGATTTTGTGTATTGTTGTAATGTACTTTTACACTTACCTGATTTCAGAACCCCAATTCGTACTTTATTGGGTAGAACTAAAAAGTACTGTATCATCCGCTCTTTAATTTCGGATACAACTTTATTAGCAAAATACCTTTATACAGATGATTTTGATGCGCAAGGCAACCCAACTAATTTCGTTTGCCAGAACACATATAGCGAGGCCTTATTAGAGTCTTACGTTAAATCGCAAGGTAATTTCAAGGTTAAGTTTATTGATGATGAATTTGATTCTACCCAAATTAACAAAGAGCATAAAGATTTCGACGCAAAGATTAAAGGTGTTACAGTGGTAAAAGATAATAAGCAAATTGTAGGAAGCTTAATTTTTAATTGGAAATGGATGCTGATTGAAAGAATCTAATGCAGTATTATAATATCATAGAAGTTGCAAATACCCACGGCGGAGATTTGAAGTACTTGCTTTCTTTGCTCGATGAATTTTCTGATATCGATGCTAAAGACAATACGGGAATTAAATTCCAGCCTTTTAGTCCTGATGGCATAGCTTTAAGTGATTTTGAATTTTATGAAGTGTACAAAAAATTGCACTTTACAGAAGCACAATGGAATCAGGTAATTGATAAAGCGTCTGAAACTAAACAGGTATGGTTGGATGTTTTCGATTTGTATGGTGTAAAAATATTCGAAGGAAATCAAGCAAAAATTACCGGATTAAAATTGCAGACTTCTGTACTGGAAAATAGAGAAGTACTTGGTGCTTTTGAGAAACTAGACCTTTCGAAACATAAACTCATTATTAATATTGCCGGTCGTGAATTGAACGAAATAAAAAGCTTCGTTGAGTACTTTGAATCGAAGGTAAAACCTCAGGAACTATTACTCGAAGTAGGTTTTCAGGCTTATCCAACCGAATTTCAGGATAGCGGTTTAGGAAAAATTGAACTTATTAAAAATACATATGGTAAACGCATAGTTTTTGCCGACCATATTGATGGAACACACTCCGACGCACTTCTTTTACCTTTAATGGCTTTATTTGAAGGAGCGGATATCATTGAGAAGCACGTTATGCATAGCGAGCTTGAAACAGCATACGATAAGTTTTCGAGTATAACGAGGGTGAAATTCGATGAAATAATTGCCAATCAAAAACGGTATGGTGAAGTTTTCAAGCAAGATTTTATTAACGACCGTGAGAGAGTGTATTTAGAGAAATCAATTCAATTACCAATTCTTAATAAATCTATTTTAAAAGGACAAGGTATAAGAGCTGAAGATATTTCTTTTAAACGTACTGCGCAGAAAGGTGTTTTATATTCGGAATTAAAGAATATGTTAAATGGAAAGTATGTTGCAGAAAGAGATTTAGAAAAAGGTAAAGCAATTCAGAAAGAAGATTTGAAAAAGATTAAGATTGCCACTATCATTGCAGCACGTTTAAAATCTTCCCGCCTAAAGGAAAAAGCAAAATTAAAAATCGGGAATTTAAGTTCTGTTGAACTTTGTATAAAGAATGCATTAAGATTTAAAGATGTTGATTATACTATTTTAGCAACTTCAACAACAGATCAGGATTCTGAATTAGAAAAATATACTTACGATAAGAAAGTAATTTTTCATAAAGGAGATCCCGACGATGTTATACAACGTTATTTAGATATTACAAGAAAGCTTGGTATTGATGTTGTGATAAGAGTAACGGGCGACAACGTATATATTGCTCCAGAAGTTGCGGAATTTTTGTTAGCCTCGCACTTTGCTTCAGGAGCAGATTATACTTCAGGTAAAGAAGCTGCTATCGGAACAAATCTTGAAATTATTAATGTTGCTGCACTTGAGAAAGTAAAAAGACATTTTGTAAAGGCAGACTATTCCGAATACATGACTTGGTATTTCATGAATAATCCTGAGCACTTTAAATTAAATATTGTTGAACTTCCTAAAGAGTGGGTAAGAAATTACAGATTAACGCTCGATCATCAGGAAGATTTGGACATGTACAATTTGATTGAAAATTATTTCATAAAAAACAAGATTGAGTTTAATCTTGTTGAACTGTTTAAGTTTTTGGATACTAATCCTGAAATTGCAAAAATGAATTCTCACATTGGTTTAAAATTTAGAACCGATCAAACTTTGATTGATACCTTAAATAAGGTAACCAAGATCCCTGCGGATGCAAAAACCTAACATTGCCATAAGAGCAGATGGAAACGCAAAAATTGGTCTAGGCCATATTCACCGTACTTTAGCTTTAGCATCTTATCTGAAAGATTTTTTTGAAATTAAATACTATTCTGTTAAAGCAGATGAACTGGTATGTGGTTTGGTAAAGTCAAGCGGATTTATTTTAGTAAACCTAAAAGACTCCGAAGAGTTTATTAGTGAAATTTCTAAAACAGATATCGTTGTATTAGATGGATATAGTTTTAAAACGGATTATCAGAAAGCTCTGAAAACAAATGGAAATAAAGTGATTGCCATTGACGATTTGAATGAGTGGGAGAATGTGGCGGATGTTGTGATTAATCATGGATATTCCGGTAAAGAGTATAAACTGTCATCAAATTCAAAATTGTATGCCGGTTTAGAATACGCAATTATTAAATCGGAAATCCTAGGAGCTTCAAAATCGCAAGAAAAGAAATCAACTAATAAAGTTTTGGTTTGTATTGGAGGAACAGATCCTGAAGGTTATTCTGAAAAAATTGTTACTTCTCTTTTAAAGGAAACCGAAAAACAAATTTCGATCTTAACTTATCCTTTAAATTCTGCATTTAAATCATTGGAAAAATTAGCTTCTCAGAATGAAGGCAGGTTAAAACTATTTCATTCTCTTGATACAACGGATTTAATGAAACTGATTCAAAGCAATGACATAGCAATTCTGCAACCAAGTAATATTGCTTTAGAAGCAGCGGCTTTGGGAATTCATATTAGTTTAATTCAAACAGCAGAAAATCAAAAATACATTTTAGGAAACTTAGTAAATAATTCATGTGCAGTGAAATTGGATGCTGATCATATCGGAAAGGACATCAACAGTATTACTTTAGAGCACATTAACGAACAAATCAAAAAACAATCTAAACTATTGGATGGAAAATCTCCAGCCAGAATTTTAGACGTTGTTAATTCACTTTTGTTAGAATGCAGAAAGGTAAAGGAAAGCGATATTAAACTAATTTATGATTGGAATAACGACCCGGTTACGCGTGCTAATTCTCACAATAAGGCTAAAATAGAATTTGCTAATCATGAAAAATGGTTTGCAGGAAGGTTGAAGGATGAACAATTGGATTTTTTAATTTTCTCATACAATACAATACCTTGCGGCTCAGTTAGAATTCTGAGAGAGGAAACTGAGAATGTGATTGGAATAGCGATTGCTCCTGAATTCAGAGGAAAAAAACTGGCAGGCTTAATTTTAAATATGGCAGCAGATTATTTTTATGAACGACATGGCAACAAGGAAATTACGGCTTATATAAAGAAACAGAATGTCGCATCTATAATGAGTTTTGAAAAAGCGGGATATAAAATTACAAACGAAGGTGAATACTGCGGAGATGCAGGATATCGATTAATAAAAAAATAACATGAACACATTTAAAATCGGACACATTGAAATCGGCGATAACTGCAAGCCTTTTGTAATTGCAGAAATGAGCGGTAATCACAATCAATCATTAGACAGAGCACTTGAACTTGTTGATGCAGCCGCGGAAGCAGGAGCACACGCTTTAAAATTGCAAACGTATACAGCAGATACTATCACCATGAAAGGGGCTTTTACCATTACTGACGAGAATTCATTATGGAAAGGAAAAGAACTTCATGATTTATATAAAATGGCCTATACACCTTGGGAATGGCACGAAGCTATTTTTAATCGCGCCAAAGAAAATGGCATGCTGGCTTTTAGTTCGCCATTTGACGAAACGTCGGTTGATTTTTTGGAGACATTAAATGTTCCTGTTTATAAAATAGCTTCATTCGAAAATACACATCATCCTTTATTAAAAAAAGTGGCTAAAACAGGGAAGCCTGTTATTGTATCAACAGGTGTCTCCACTTTAGAGGATATTCAGGATAGCGTAAAAGTATTACGTGATAACGGTTGTGAAAATTTGATTTTATTGAAATGCACCAGTACTTATCCGGCAACGCCTGAAAACACCAACCTAAATACAATTCCGGAAATGAAAAAGATTTTCGGATGCACTATTGGTTTATCAGATCACACAATGGGCATTGGCGCTTCTGTTGCAGCAATAGCGTTAGGTGCGCGCGTAATTGAAAAACATTTTACTTTAAGAAGAGCTGATGGAGGAGTGGATAGCGCTTTCTCATTAGAACCTGAAGAATTAAAATCATTAGTGGTAGAAACAGAGAGAGCATTTTTATCATTAGGAAAAGTATTTATTGGTATACAGGAGGCAGAAAAAAAGTCATTACAGTTTAAGCGCTCTATTTATGTTGCTGAAGATATTAAAGCAGGCGAAGTTATTAGCGAAGAGAACATTAGGGTTATTCGTCCGGCTTTAGGACTCGCTCCTAAATATTACGATTCTATAATAGGAAAATCAGTGAAGAAGGATCTTAAGAAGGGAACGCCTTTATCTATGGATGATTTAAAATAGATGATTTCGTACTTTAAAATTCTTTTGTATTATAAAACTGCCTACTTAAAGAAATTTTTAGGTATTGCAGGTTCTAAAGGTGCTTATAATGATTCGGTAAGGACAAATTTTGGACATCAGACATTTCGTTTTCCTAAAAGTGCAACAAGTGATTGGCTAATTTCAATAAAAATTTATAAATCGCTTTTTTTAGCGCAGTTTAAAAAACAGAAATTCTCCTTAACTGATAAAAATGATTCAGTAGCTATTTTCGATACAAATTTAAATTCGATTGATAAACGCGCAAAATATGTTAGTCGATTGAGCGGTGAAAATGCGAAATTAGCTATTGGCCGTTCTGAATTAGTAAATCCCTCATCTGCTTTTATCGCCAGTGTTATTGTTTTCTTTCTAATTATTTCGTTTCCTCTGGTGTTTTTAGTTTCCGTTTGTTCTTCAAATAAATTGAGGTATCCTTTTCATAAACTAAATAGTATCGAAGCTGTAAATATTTTGCATTTATTACGGAAATACAACATTAAAAAACTACACTATTTTTGCATTTATGAAAACGACGCCAATTTAATGGCATATGCTTTAATGAAATGTGGTATTGCTGTAAATAAAATCCCTTCTGAAGTTCCTTTATCTTTTTGGAATAAAACTGTAGTAGCTGATTCTTTGAGTTTATGCTTTAAGTATCAAAACGACGAATACAATCTGTATAAAGATACGATGTACGTTAAAGAACTGAATAACTGGGTGCCCGAAAATACTTTTGATTTGGAGAATTTCTATATCAATAAAAATTACACTATAAAAAAAGGAACTATAGGTTTTTACTCAAGCGGCATGTGGTTAAGGGAAAAGCAAGGAAGGATAGATGTTTATGATAATGCTTATGTAAATGAAAAAGGATTATTCAATTTTCTGTTGAATTTTGTAAGGAGTAGTGAAAAGTATAGACTGGTAGTTTTTTTTGCATCCTATTGAGAAAAAAACGATGGAAGCTACTCGTGAGTATTATAAGAGTTTTTCTGAAAACATAGAGCTAGCTGACTTAACAGTACCCAACGCGCATCAGTTTTATAATGCTGAAGTTGGTGTAACTTTATTTTCAACACTTTCATACGAACGCTTATTTTGGGGATTTAAGACTATTATTTACCCTTTGGGTTATGAGGGCTTTCCGATAAAAAATAGTAATTTTAATAGTGTGTGCGTTAAGTCGGAAGAAGAATTGAGATTGAAATTGAATTCGGCTTTAGAAGTAAGCGATGAAAAATTTTATGAAGTAAATGGCATAGAAAATTACCGTTATTCTGATTATAAACTATTTAAAAATTAATTATGATACTTGATCACTTAAAAAATGCGCATTTGTATTTCGGCTTAAATCCTTATTTCAAAACGGTTTTCAAATATTTGAATGAAGTTAAAGCAGCAGATTTTGAACAGAAAAAATTGGAAATTGATGGCTCTAACTGTTTCCTTCTTTACTTTGATATGGAAGGTAAAGGCAAGGATGGCGTTAAATTGGAGTGCCATCAAAAGTATTTAGATATTCATTTTGTTTTGAAGGGTTCAGATTTAATGGGCTATAAGGAAACTTCGCTATGCAAAGATTTGGACAAGGATGATATGACGGAGAACGATTATAAATTGTTTAATGATAAACCGGTTTCTGAAGTTTTAATTAATGAAGGCTATTTCGCTATTGTTTTTCCCGGCGACGCACATGCGCCTTTAATGGGTGAAGGTAAATTTTTGAAAGTAGTAGCTAAGATTATAGTTTAGTGAAATTCAACATTCCATATTTAACTGGCAAAGAGAAGGAATACGTTTCTCAAGCAATCGACAATAGAAATATTTCGGGCGATGGTGCATTTACAAAAAAATGTCAGGATTGGTTTGAGAAGAAATTCGGTTTCAAGAAAACATTTTTAACGACATCATGTACAGATGCTTTAGAAATGGCTGCTATTCTTTTAGACATTAAAGCTGGTGATGAAGTAATTGTTCCTTCCTTTACATTTGTCTCTACAGCGAATGCTTTTTTGTTAAGAGGTGCCAGAATAGTATTTGCAGATTCTTGTTCTGATTCTCCGAATATGGATGCGGATAAATTAGAATCTCTAATTACAAAAAACACAAAAGTAATTTTAATAATGCACTACGCAGGCTTTGCTTGTGATATGGAGAAAATAATGTCGGTGGCTAACAAACATAATTTATATGTTGTAGAAGATGCTGCTTTAGCTTTAGGAAGTAATTATAAAGGAAAGTCATTAGGTAGTTTCGGACATTTATCGGCGTTTTCTTTTCATGAGACAAAAAATATTTCGTGTGGAGAAGGAGGGATGTTGGTGGTGAATGATGAGCAATTTATTAAGCGTGCAGAAATTATTCGCGAGAAAGGAACAAACAGAAGTGCATTTTTTAGAGGTGAAGTGGATAAATATGGTTGGACGGATATTGGTTCTTCTTTTTTGCCTTCAGACTTGTTAGCTGCTTATTTGTTCGCACAGCTAGAAGCATTTGAAGTAATTCAAAATTCAAGAATGAAAATTTGGAATTTGTATTATGAGGGATTGAAAGGAAATAAAAACATTACACTTCCGGCTTCCGGAAATCATAACGCGAGTATTTTTTATTTTACTTGTCGTTCACTTGAAGACAGAACAAAGCTCATTGCCCATCTCAAACAAAATAATATTCCGGTCTCTTTTCATTATCAGGCCTTACATAAAAGTTCATTCGCTGCATCTGGCGACAATCTTCCCAATTCAGAAAAATACTCCGATACTTTAGTGCGTTTACCTTTGTATGTTGATTTAAAGGAAAGCGAAGTCAACACAATTATTTCTACAATCAATAGTTTCTATAATTAATTCTTGAAACTCTCTTATTGTCCATACTCTTTAGAATTTAAACATCCTTTTGGTTTAGCTTATGGCACGAGGACCAAAACAGATGTTGTCTTTATTAAATTAGAGAGTGATGGTTTTGTGGGGTACGGAGAATCTTCTTTGCCGCCTTATTTAGGAGAAAGTCATGAATCTGTTATTGCGTTTTTAAATAAAGCAAAACCATTTTTAGAAAAACAAGATTTAAGTTCGGGACACGGAAACCTCACTATAGAAATCCACAAACTCGCTGAAAACAACAATGCCGCTAAAGCTGGATTAGATATCGCACTTCATGACTTGTATTCTAAATCTCAGGACAAAAAAGTTTGGGAGTATTTAGGTTTTGAAAAACCGGTTGCTAAAAATACTTCAGTAACAATTAGCATTGGTGATTTAAATTTAATTCCTCAAAAAATTGAAGAGGTAAATGATTTCCATATTTTAAAAGTGAAGTTAGGAAGTGAAAGCGATAAAGAAATAATTGAAACGATAAGAAAATATTCCGATAAGCCATTGGTTGTTGATGCAAATCAAGGCTGGAAAGAAAAGAATTTTGCTTTAGAAATGATTAATTGGTTATCTGATAAAAATGTTTTATTTGTAGAGCAACCCCTGCCGAAAGAAAATTTGGACGATATGGCTTGGGTGACAGAGAGAAGTCCGTTGCCAACAATCGCAGATGAAAGCGTAAAAGTATTAAGTGATGCTGAAAGAGTAGTGGGAGCCTTCTCAGGAATAAATTTGAAATTAATGAAATGCACCGGACTTCATGAAGCAAAGCGCATTATTGATTTCTGTAAAGCAAAGAAATTAAAATTGAATGTTGGCTGCATGACTGAAAGCTCTTGCGCAATCTCAGCCGCTGCACAATTAACTGCTTATGCCGATTGGGTTGACCTCGACGGCCCAACACTCGTAAAAAACAATCCCTTCTCGGGGATAGAGTATAAAAATGGTAAAGTTGAACTATCTGACTTACCTGGATTAGGAGTTCTTCCTAATTCTGAATTACAATTTAGTTAATTAAGGAAGAGATGATTTGTTAACGTGCGTTAAGCAGGTCAATTATTTCTTTTTGTTTTTTGAGACGTTTTTTTGTAAATTAGACTTGATTTTTTGAAGGCCAAAGTTGAAGTAGCTCCTGATTTTATAAGTTCACCAGTAAAAGAATCATTTTTATTATTCCTGAGTTCCATAATTGGAAACTGTAAAATGCTGACCCAACAAAACATACTCCGCTAAACATTGCACATACACCTGAAGTGGCTTTATACTTCCGAAGTATTCTATAATTTTTTGTAAGTAATTTTATTTTTGCAGTATCTTTTTGCCTTTGAATTATTCCCAAAAGTCCGAGACCATCGCCAATTGATTTTAATTTTAACCCATATTCTCCTTTTTTCAGAACAGTATATTGCTGAAAGATTCTATTATGCCTTGTAACTAAAGTAGTATCATTATTGAAAACAGAGTGATTCCTTGTTTGTGCTAGCGAATGAAACACAAACATCATAAGAATAAGGAAATTAAAAGAGTATGCCCATTGCATTTAGTTTGATTTAAGGGCCTAAAATTTTTTGTCTAAACCTCCACCAAAGTTCCTACTTTATCACCTTTCAATAATTTCTGAAGGTTGCCGGCTTTGTTCATGTCGAACACGATGATTGGTAAATTATTTTCTTTGCAAAGTGTGAAGGCGGTCATGTCCATAACCTCTAAACCTTTTTTGTACACTTCATCAAACTTAATGGTTTCGTATTTAGTTGCTGTTTTATCTTTTTCAGGATCGGCAGTGTAAATTCCATCTACACGGGTTCCTTTTAAAATTACGTTTGCTTCAATTTCAATAGCGCGTAAAGTTGCGGCAGTATCAGTTGTGAAATATGGATTTCCTGTTCCTGCACCAAAAATAACAACACGGTTTTTTTCTAAATGACGTACAGCTTTGCGGCGGATAAATGGTTCGCAAATTTGTTCCATCTTAATAGCACTTTGTAAACGCGTCTCAACACCTAAACCTTCCAATGCAGCTTGTATCGCCATAGAATTAATTACAGTAGCTAACATGCCCATATAATCGCCATGCACGCGGTCCATACCACCTTTTTCGGCTTGTATACCACGGAAAATATTTCCGCCACCAATTACAATAGCAACTTGGCAACCTGCCTCTTGTGCGCTTTTAATTTCTTTAGCGTAAACCATTAAACGTTCTTGGTCAATACCAAAACCTTTATTTCCCATTAAGGCTTCACCGCTAAGTTTTAATAATATTCTTTTGTACTTCATAGTTTACAATTTACAATTCTGTTTTTGGTGCCTGAGCTTGTCGAAGACAAAAAAAATCCCGACTTAAAAGCCGGGATTTTAAAATTTATTAAGATAATGAGAAACGTTTGAAGCCTGTTACTGTTAAGTCTTTGTTTAGACTTTGTAAGTATTGACGAATCGTCATCTTGTTATCTTTAATGTATTCTTGGTTTAATAAAGTAGATTCTTTGTAGAACTTATTTAATTTACCTTGAGCGATTTTCTCAACCATGTCTTCAGGTTTACCTTCAGCACGGGTTGCTTCGCGGGCAATTTCTAATTCTCTTTCTAATACGCTTGTATCTACATCAGCTTTATCAACAGCAACAGGAGCCATAGCCGCAGTTTGCATAGCTACGTTTTTTGCTGCTTCATCATCAATAGCTGCATTGAAACCAACAACAACAGCTAAACGATTACCAGGGTGATTGTATGCAACCACTTTTTCAGCAGTAACTGAATTGTAGAATCCGATGTCAATTTTCTCACCAATTTTTCCAACTTGTTCCATAAACTTATCGCCTACAGTAATGTTGTTATCGTAAGGTAATGCTTTAAACGCATCGATGTTTGCAGGATTTTTTTCTAAAGCAATAGTTGCAATGCTATCAGCGAAAGCGATAAAGTCAGCATTTTTAGCAACGAAATCTGTTTCGCAGTTTACGCTTACTAATACACCTTGGTTACCTTTTACTTTTGCTAATACAACACCTTCTTTAGCGTCGCGGTCGGCACGGTTAGCCGCTACCTTAGCACCTTTTTTTCTTAAGAAATCGATTGCTTTTTCAAAATCACCATTGCTTTCTTCCAATGCTTTTTTACAATCCATCATACCTGCGCCAGTTTGTTGGCGTAATTTGTTCACATCTGCTGCTGTAATTGCCATAATATTTATTGTTTAATGTTTAGTGTTACTTCTTGTATTGTTGGTTAAAAAAAACGGTCAACCTGTTACCAGAATGACCGTTCTATAAATTTAATTCTTAAATTATTTTTTTGCGGTCGTTACTCTTTTGCGTGGACGTTTTGCACCACCACCTTTTTCACTGTCTTCTTCGCTAACAGCACCTTTAATTTTAAGGCCTTCTGCTAATTCTTCAGCTTCGTGTTTAGAGTCTTCTTTAGTTTCTTTTTCTTCAGCTGCCTGAGATTCTTTATCAATCTTACGTTCAGCTAAACCTTCTTGAATTGCATCAGCCATTAATTGAGTGATGTAAGCAATAGAAGTTGAAGCATCATCATTTGCAGGAATTGCGTAATCAACTTCGTTAGGGTTTGAGTTAGTATCAACAATAGCGAAAGTAGGAATGTTTAAACGTTTTGCTTCTTTAACTGCGATATGTTCTTTAGTGATATCAACAATAAATAAAGCAGCCGGTAAACGAGATAAATCTGCCATTGAACCAAATTGAGTTTCTAATTTTGCGCGCTCGCGTGAAAATTGCAGACGCTCTTTTTTCGAAATGCTATCAAAAGTTCCATCAGTTGCCATCTTGTCAATTTGACCCATACGACGGATAGACTTACGGATAGTTTGGAAGTTGGTTAACATACCACCTGGCCAACGCTCAGTAACATAAGGCATGTTAAGAGGCTTGATTCTATCAGCAACAATATCTTTCGCTTGCTTTTTAGTAGCAACAAATAATATTTTTTACCTGAACGTGCAATTTGCTGAAGTGCGATAGCAGCTTCGTCAATTTTCACTACAGTTTTATTTAAATCGATAATATGAATTCCGTTTTTTTCAGCGTAGATATAAGGAGCCATTGCTGGATTCCATTTACGTTTAAGGTGTCCAAAGTGTGCACCTGCTTCAAGTAATTGATTAAAAGTTGTTCTAGGCATTTCTTTTCTATTATTAAAATATTAACGTTTGCTGAATTGGAAGCGAGCACGTGCTTTCTTCTGACCAAATTTCTTACGCTCAACCATACGAGGGTCACGAGTCATAAGTCCTTCTGCTCTTAAATCTTTTTTAAGTTCAGGATTAATTTCAACTAAAGCTTTAGCAATAGCTAAACGTATAGCTTGCGCTTGTCCGGTAATTCCACCACCTTTTACATTTGCTTTTACATCATACTCACCAAGTACTTTAGAAATAACTAAAGCTTGAGTTACGTAATAATGTAATGTTGGTGTAGAGAAATATTCTTTATAGTCTTTACCGTTAACTTCGATGCTGCCTTTACCTTTTGTGATATAAGCGCGGGCTACTGAAGTTTTTCTGCGTCCTGATGTGTTAGTTACTTCCATTCTTTCAATTATGCTTTAATTGTATTTAAATCAATCTTCTTTGGTTGTTGTGCTTCATGTTTATGCTCTGTACCTGCATAAATGAAGATGTTAGTGTTTAAACGACGACCCAAACGGTTTTTAGGAAGCATACCGTGTACGGCATGACTAATAACCTCAGAAGGTTTTGTTCCTAATAAAAACTTTGGTGTAGCAAAACGCTGACCTCCCGGGTAACCGGTGTAACGGATATATTCTTTATCAGTTAATTTCTTACCTGTAAAGCGAACTTTATCAGCGTTAATAATAACCACATTAGCACCACAATCCACATAAGGAGTGAAATCTGCTCTGTGCTTACCACGTAATAAATACGCTACTTTAGAGGCCAAACGACCTACTACTTCATTTTCCGCGTCAATCAGTAACCATTCCTTCTTGGCGGTTGCTTGATTAACAAACTTTGTTTTATAACTTAATGCGTCCACTGTTCAAAATATTTGTTTTTTCCCTAAAATTAGGGGCTGCAAATCTATGAAGTTTTTTTCTCTCGAACAAACTTTTAGCCTATTATTTTAGACTAACACCCACAAAAACAGACTAAAACAGCATCTAATAACCGATTTAAGACTAATGAGGCGTTCTTACCAGGAAGATTTTGACAATTTATAATCATAAAGCACTGATTATCATAATACTAGTATTCAATATTTGAAAAATGAGCTAAATCGACTTATAAATGAAAAACCTTATTTTAAATGCTTTTTAATAAAGTCACGGGCATTAACAAAGGCATCTTCAGAGAAGCTTTTCTGGAAGTGGGGGTTACTAGGGTTCGCGAAGGCATGATCTGCGTCGTAAGACTTTATTACCACATCTTTGCCCGCTTCTTTCATTTTTATTTCAAATTTTGAAACCACTTCTTTATTAATCCACTCGTCTTTTTGGGCAAACACAAACATTACCGGTGCATTAAGCGTTGTTAACTTCTGTAGGTTATCTTCAGGCATGCCATAATATATAACGCAAGCCTTTGCTTGTTTTCCGGCTAATAAACTTGCCTGCATCGACCATCCGCCGCCAAAGCACCAACCAATAGTTGCAATTTTAGCATCAGTGCCTACATATTTTAAAGCGCCTCTAATAATATCTGTTGCCCTTCCGGTTTTTACTTGTCCCATATATTTAGAAGCAGAGTCGCGTGTGCTTGCAATTTTTTTGTCGTATAAATCTAAAGCAATTACTCTTGCACCTGTTTCTTTTGCAATTCTTTCTGATTCTTGTTTTATGTAATCATTTAATCCCCACCATTCATGAATAACAAAAATTACATTTTTATTAGTAGCATCGCCAACTTCATAAGCATATCCCTGTTTTCCATCTTCTGTTGAAAAAGAAATATCTTTTCCTTTTGGAGATTGTAACGTAAAAGGAATTGGCTCATCATGCGCCGCCACAAATTTTTTGTCTCCCGTTAACATAGCAAATGCATCTGTTGATTTTGCTTTTGCACAACATGTAACCTGACTATAAGTTATGACCGTTGCAAATAAAGCTACTGAGGTAAAAAGTTTTTTCATGTGTATAGAAATTAAAAATCCCGCCGTTAAGCGGGATTAAATTTAAGTGGATTTAATTTTATTCGAGCTGAGTTAAGTCATTTCTCTTTAAAAAATTATTTTATTTGGTTATCGGAGTGTTTGTTTTTATTTCGTTACCGTTCAAATCTAACTCAGTAATATCGTAACCAAGCGCCTTTACTTTATCAAAATTACTAGCCTTATCACCTACAATTAAAATAACCATATTATTGTACGGAAGGTGTTTTTTAGCACGCTCGTTAATCTCGGCTTTAGTGATAGTATTTAAAATATCACCTTGTTGCTTTACGAAATCTTTAGGTAAGTTATAATCTAAAATACGTTTTACAAATCCTAATTTCTGAAATGGTGATTCATATTTTAAAGCATCCGATTGTGCCATTGCATTTTTAGCAAAGGTTAATTCATCATCGGTTACACCTGCATCAGCATATTTTTTTAACTCCGTCATTAAATCAACAACACTACTATCTGTTGAGTTAGCTCTGAAACCACCACTGATTGTATATGGACCTGCAACTTTATTTCCGCCCGAAAAACCACCACGTGTTCCATAAGTAAATCCTCTTACTTCACGTAATAAAAAGTTAATACGGCTATTAAACGCTCCTGCAAAAGCGAAGTTCATGATTGAGTTTTTAAAATAATCGCCTGTTGCATCATAAGAAATATTGGTCATGTACCCAATACGGATTTCTGATTGCGGCGCTCCTTTTTTATCAGCGAAATAAACTTTTGTTTTTGAAATTGCCGGTGCATCCGGTTGTTTAATGATGTTTAATGTATTTGGTTTTAATTTGTTCATGAAACCTAATTTCGACATCACTTCTTCTTTTTTTACATCACCACTAATAGCAATAGATGTTTCGTTAGATGATAATCCTGCATAGAATTTTTTAATATCGTCTAAGCTAATCGCACTAACAGTTTCAGGTGTACCATCACCATTAATTCCCATAATGTGATTTGGTCCGTAAACTAATTTCGCATAAATGTTACTAGCAATATTAGCAGCAGAAGTTTGTTGTTGAGCTAAACCATCTAACTGATCTTTTTTAACTAATTCATAATCTTCATTATCAAATTTTGGAGAGAAAATAATTTTCTCAGCAATTTTTAAGGTCGCATCTAAATTTGATTTCAAACATGAAATACTAATGGAGAACTCTTCACTTCCCGAGCCAACACTAACCGAACTTCCTAATTTGTCTAACAATTTTTCAATGTCTTCGGCACTGTGTTGTGTTGTGCTTTCTTCCATTAAAGCAGACAACATACTTGAGATACCTGCTTTTTCTTTTGGCTCGTAACGGTGACCGGCTTTAAAGCTGATTAAGATATTTACTTTTGGAATTTCGTTATTGCTAACACCAATTAAATTAATGCCGTTAGTTAATTTATCTGTCCAATAATCCGGAACCGGAACTAATGAAGCTGGTTTTGCATTTGGCATTTTACTTCTGTCGAAAACATCTTTTGGTTCAGTGTAGCTTAGGTTTTTGTATTCTGAACTTTCTTGTTGAATATTTCTGGTGTACATTTTCCAGGTTTCGTCATGTGCTTTTAATTCAGCTTTTCCTTTTGGAACGCAACTTAAAACAACTGCATTTTTACCTTTGATATAAGTATTGTAAACGCGCATTACATCTGCTTTAGTTACTTTTAAATAAGCAGCAATTTCTTTTTTCAAATAATTTCCGTCGCCTGTATAAGTATAATAAGCCGCTAACTGCGCACCTTTTCCTTGTACAGTTGCTAAACCGTCATACAAACTACTTTGAAAAGAAGCTTTAAATTTTTCAATATCTTCATCAGTAGCACCGGTTTTTTCCCATTTCTCCAGGGTAGATTTTAATTCTTTTTCCATATCAGCTAAAGCGGTTCCACCATTTGCTCTGATACCAAATTCAAATTGACCGGCTAATTCTCTGCTGTACTGATAACAATTTGCAGAAACTGCTTTCTTAGATTTAATAAATGCTTCGTACATCGGTGAGCCTTTAGAACCGGATAATATTTGTCCTAAAACTGTAAGCGCTGCATCATCTTCTGTTCTTGCAGCAACTGTTGGAAACGCTAAACGTACCATTGGAAATTTCACATTGTCTTCATAATGAATGTAACGGTTCTCAGCTAGAGTTACTTTTGTTATTTGCTGAGGTTTTACTTCCGGTCCGCGTGGAATAGAACCGAAATATTTATCCGCTAACTTAATAATCTCTTCAGTATTTACATCACCCGCAACAGTTAATACAGCATTGTTTGGTCCGTACCAACGCATGTAAAAACGTTTTAAATCATTTACATCAACACGATTTAAATCTTCAATGTAACCAATGGTTGTCCAACTGTAAGGATGTCCTTGCGGATATAAAGCTTCTCCGATTTTTTCTCCCATTAAACCATATGGACGGTTATCATAATTTTGTCCGCGCTCATTTTTCACTGTAGCGCGTTGTACTTCAAATTTCTTTTGTGTTACTGAATCTAACAAGAATCCCATACGATCAGCTTCTAACCAAAGCATTTTTTCTACTTGATTACTTGGAACAGTTTCAAAATAGTTTGTCCTGTCAGAATTGGTTGAACCATTTAATGTTCCACCTGCTTCGGTAATAACTTTAAAGTGTTGTTCGTCGGCAACGTTTTTGAACCTTGAAACATCATGTGTTCGAAGAAGTGAGCAAATCCCGAACGGCCTTCTTGTTCGCGTGCTGAACCAACGTGATAAGTTACGTCAACATAAGCCACCGGATCAGAATGATCTTCGTGAACCAAAATTGATAAACCATTCGGCAGCACATATTTTTTATAAGTGATTACAATTTCATTTCCTGTTTTCTTTACTTCTTCAACAAATTTTGGGCCTTGTGAAAAGGTAATTTGCGGAGCGGTTAATAAGCTAAAAAGCAAACCGACTGAAACAATAAGTTTTAATTTCATGTTAGTTAAATTGATGAGAAACGAAAGTAAGCGTATTTAATTAAATAACGTAAAAACGTCTCTAAAATAATGGTAAAAAGGTGGTTTTATCACGCATAATGGGGGACAAAAAAACCCCGCTTTTTTGGGCGGGGTTTGAAGCTGTGTTTTGAGCTTTTACTATCTTATTAAGGTTACGTGACCTTTGAGTTCGTGTGACTTACCAAACACGTCTGTGCAGTCAATTAACCAGGTATAAACGTCTTCCTTACATACTTTAGTTCCACGACTTTGGAAAGTGCCGTCCCATGAATCTGTAAATTCTTTAGTAGCGAATACTTTTTCTCCCCAACGATCGAAAATAGTAAGTTCGTATTTTACAATTCCGAATCCTTTAGGGAAGAATGTGTCATTCCATCCATCGGCATTAGGAGTAAATGCATTTGGAACATATAATCCGTAATCTTCACCCACTACAAGTGGACGTAAAATTGTATCTGTACAACCTTTATCGCTCTTAACAACTAAAGCAACAACATAATTACCCGGTTCGTAATATTGGAAGTGTGGGTTTTGTTCAATAGATGTGTACTGAGCAGTATTCATAAAGAACCAATTCCAGCTTACAATATTAGCACCCCATGATGCATCTGTGAATGTTACTTCACCATCAATATTAATGATTGGTTTAATTGGGGCGTGGTTAAAGTCAGCAACTGGTTTTGGATAAACTTCTGCAGTGTAAGTAGTAGAACCTAAACAGCCATTAATATCTGTAACAACAGCATTGATTGTATAAACACCCTGAGCGTTATAACAAGATTGTGCAGTAAGAACACCATTAGCAGCATCACCGTTACCAAATGTCCAATAAGCAGATGTTGCGGTTGGAGTACTTTGTATAGTATAGGTTACACATAAAGGAGCACAACCAACATTTGGTCCTGAAGTAATTTGTGGCACCGGTAAAGGATTAACAATTGTATTGATAGTTGTTGTTGCGAAACATCAGGTAATATCAGTAACTGTTACTTGATAAATACCACCAACAGAGAATGAACTACCTAAAACAGTTGGACTTTGAACTGCAGATGTAAATCCATTCGGCCCTGTCCATTGATAAATTGTACCACCACTGGCGGTTAAATTCATTACATCATTTAAACAAATCGGGCTGTTAGAATTAATGTTTGGAATGGGTGCAGGATTAAGTATAATAGTTGCAACTGCGGTGTTAGTACAAGTATTTGCATCAGTAACTAAAACCGTGTACTGACCAGCACTTGCAGGTCCGGCATTAAATATTACAGGATTTTGTAAACCTGAAACATAACCGCCTGGTCCGCTCCATGAATAAGAAACACCACCGTTAGCTGATAATTGAGCATTTGCGTTTTCACAAACTGTTGTTCCTGTTGCTGCAACAATCGGCTGAGCATTTACAACAACGTTTGCAGTTGTGAAGTTTACACAACCATTAGCATCTGTTGCCACAACAGTGTACGTTCCCGCATTTGCCATTCCTGCTGCTGTAATTGTTTCAGTCGGATTGGCTCCAACAAATGAATTAGGACCAGCCCACACAAATGCGGTGCCGCCCGTTGCACTTAAATTAATATCTGTACCAATACAAATTGGACTATTAGTAACAATGTTTGGAGTAGGTAGAGGATTAATAACAACTACTGCAGTAGTCATAGCAGAACAAGTTCCGGCCGTAGCTAATAAAGTGTAAGTACCATTAGCTGCCATTGTAACAGGACTAATACTTGCATTTTGATTTGGATCACTGAAGCTGTTAGGTCCTGTCCATTGGTATACAGCACCACCGCTACCTGATAAAGTTAACTGACCTCCAACACAAATTGGGCTATTGGTTACAATAGTAGGTGATGGAACAGCAAATACACCAACGTTAGAGACTGCAGTATTTGAACAGCCTGCAGCGGTAGTTAATGTTACAGAATAAGCTCCTGTCATACCAATTGTAGATACAGCAATATTTGGATTTTGCGCAGCGGAAGTAAATCCTAAAGGACCAACCCACGAATAAGTTGCACCACCTGCAGTTGCAGTTAAGTTAATTGGATCACCCACACAAACTGTTGGGTTATTAACTACTAGAGGAGGATTTGAATTTATAATTACAACAGTAGTAACTGAATTTGTACAGTTGTTTCCATCAATCACAGTAAAGGTATAAGTACCACCTGCAGTTGTTGTAACGCTAGGTATACTTGGACTTTGTGCATTACTAGAGAAACTATTTGGACCGCTCCATGTGTATGTTGTAGAAGCGCTACCGGTTAAGTTTAATGTTGCGCCTTCACATAAAGGTCCGTTATTCCCTGCTACAGGAACAGGTAAAGCATTAACGACAACGTTAGTAGAACCACTAGCAAAGCAACCGCCTAAGTTAACTGTAAAGTTATAGGTGCCACTCATTGCGGCAGTCGAAGCGGCAATTGTTGGATTTTGTAAAGCTGAATTAAATGCAGCCGGACCAGTCCAAGTATAAGTTGTACCTGCCGAACCATTTAATTGAATAGTTTGTCCAGCACAATACGGACCAGTATTATTTGCAGCTGCAGTTGGTGTTGCAATAGTCACCTGAGTTGTTGCAGAACCTAAACAACCTAAAAGATTTACGTTAACAGTGTAGATACCCGCAGCCGGCATTGTAATAGCTGTAATAGTTGGATTTTGAACAGCTGATGCAAACGAATTTGGACCAACCCATGAATAGGTTCCTCCACCAGTACTTGTAAATGACACGTTACCACCCACGCATATTGGACTGTTATTGTTTGCGGTTACAGTTGGCATTGGATTAACCACGACAACAGAAGATGCTGAGGTTGTACATCCTAAATTCGTAATAGTATGTGTTACCGTATATGTTCCTGGTGCTGTAAAGCTAACAGGCCCATAAGGTGTAGTATTACCTGACGCAGGGGCGCCGACCGTTGGATTAAAATCAAAAGTATGAGTTCCAGCTGCTTGACTTGCAGTAAATACATAGCTATTACCAGTTAAACACTGAGTTGGAGTAGGAATTGTAAATGCAGGGTTTGGACCGGCAGGTACGTTAATAACAGACTGTACAGAAGCTGTACATCCGGCCGCGTTCATGACCGTATGCACAACGGTGTAGGTTGTGGAAGGCGGGAAATTGACGACTGTGGTTGTTGCCGTAGTCGTGAAACTTGGAGGTGGTCCGGCGCCAATAAACGAATAAGTTTGCACGGCAGGCGGACCTGTTCCTGTATTAGTGAATGAGAATGTTGTACAAGCATTCGCAGAAGTAAATGTGGCAATAGGAGGAACGCCAAAAGTTAATGTTACAATTCTAACAATTGGTGTACATGAACCCGGAGGTGTCATGGTTAAAGTATAATTACCACCTACAGTTGTTGTAAACGATTGATTTGGATTATTAGTTACACCACTACCAGCGGGTCCTGTCCAATTGTAAGGTTGAAGACCTGTAGGTGCTGTAACAGTTGCAGTACCAGCGGCACAAGCAGTAACAGTTACGTTTGAAGTTGAACCAACAGGGAAAGGAGTATTGTTAACGTTAATTGTCATTGGAGAACATAACATATCAACAAATGCCATACCATGGTGAGCCCAACCATCACAATCACCAACAGTGATTTGAATAGTAACACAAGATCCTAAATATGGGGTTAAGTCAACAGAATACATTTGCCAAGCAGTTGTCCAAGAAATACCTGAAGAGTTAGTTACCCAACCTGCAGGAATTGTAGAAGCACAAGAAGCACCAGGCGCATTTAAACTTAAACTTGGGCAAGCTAAAGGCGCGTTAGTACAATTCAACATTGTTAGTTTTAAATATGGCTGATCGCAACAAGCGTGACCAGAACCATCCATCTCTGCCATATAAGCTAATTGGAATAAAGCATTTGTTGCTGTTACAGGAAATGTTTGTTGAATACGAACAACCTCACCTTGATTGGTAACATTGTCATTCATTTGTAAAATTTTTGTTCCGCCTAACGGAGAGTTAGGAATTGTGCCAATTAAAGCACCACTAACGAAAGGTGTAGTTCTAATCCAAGCATCTAATCCGCCGGCAGTTGGACAACAACCACCCATCGAACATGAGCTTGTGTTTGATCCTTCCGCGATAGTCCATCCTGCTAATGTTGCCCCAACTAATCCAACAGGAGAAGCTTCGAAGTCTTCATTCACACATGGTGCAGCATTAATGGTTGGCATAGAACCTTTGGCAAATGAGTCCATTGAAGGCGCAGGACTATATCCGTATTTCTTATTAATGAAATTACGTTTTGCGCGATACATGTAAACTTTGTATTCGATTCCAAAATAACCACCTTTTAAGGCATGACTACTGTGTCCAATTTCATTAAATCCTTTAATAGAATCTGATGGAAAAATGTAACTCAAATACTTCAGTCTAGAAGACTGAGATGCAGATTGTGAATACAAATAATGATTGCTTAAAAATAAACAAACAAAAATTAACGCTGAGATTTTAAATATTTTTTTCATTGTAATATAGCTTGGTGTAAATATATAAATACCAATGAAGTTTCCCTAATACCGCCCACTAATTAATACCCCTCCTTCACTAAATAAGTGGCTGGCACCTTATGGTTAATTAACAAGATGTTGAAATTGAATAAAGCAAAAAAGCCACCATTTTGGTGGCTTTTTAAGCGTTTTTTTGTTAAAAAGGAGGGAAATCAGTCTATCTTATCAAAGTTACGTGACCTTTAAGTTCATGAGATTTTCCAAATACATTAGTAACGTTAATTAACCAAGTATAGGCACCTTCTTCAATAATTTTACTTCCACGTCCTTGGAATGTTCCATCCCAACCTTCTTCAAATACATTTGTATGGAATACTTTTTCACCCCAACGGTCAAAGATATTTATTTCATATTTCACAATACCAAAACCTTTTGGTTGGAAGATATCATTTAAACCATCGCCATTAGGAGTGAAGGCATTTGGAACATAAATTCCATAATCTTCTCCTACAACTAAAGTTCTAACAATAGTATCTAAACAACCTTTATCGCTTTTTACAACTAAAGCAACTGGATATGTTCCCGGTTCAGTATACATGAACGTTGGGTTTTGCAGAATAGACGTGTATTGGGCTGTATTCATAAAGTACCAGTTCCAACTAGTGATAGTTGCATTGTAAGAAGCATCTGTAAAGGTTACTTCCTGATCAATATTAAGAATTGGTTTAATTGGTGCGTGATTGAAATCAGCAATAGGTGTTGGATAAACCTCCACTGTTTGAGTATTGCTTCCAGTACAACCGTTAACATCAGTTACGGTAGCTCCAACAGTATAAATACCTACTGAAGTGTAACAATTATTAGTATTCATCACACCATTAATTGTTGAGCCATCACCCATTGTCCAGATGGCACTTGTTAAACCAGAACCTGTAACTGTAAATGTTGCACAAACAGGCGAACAACCTTTGTTATTAGCGGCAATAATATTAGCAGATGGTAAAGCATTTACTACCGCATTCACAGCTGTAGTTGCAGTACAACCATTAAGACTTGATGCAGTTAAGTTATAAGTGCCACTGTAAGAAACAGAACTAGCTAAAACAGTAAATGTAGAGCCGGTTCCGAAAGAAGCATTAGGTCCGCTCCATGAATAAGAAACGCCGCCTGTTGCATTGAAACTTAAAACACCACCAACACAAACAGGTGCCATTACATTAGCAATTGGTGTCGGTACTTGTTCAACAGTTGTAGTAGTTACCGCAGTGTTTGTACAACCTTGTGCGCTTGTTACTGTAACAGTGTAAACTCCGTTCATCGACATAGTCGCGCTTGGAATATTTGGATTTTGAGCTGAAGATGTAAATCCTCCAGGACCACTCCATGAATATGTAGAACCACCATTAGCATTTAGTATAATAGTAGAGTTTTCACAAACAGAAGATGTGTTTGCACTAACAATAGGAGTTGGATTAACCAAAACATTTGTGTTTGAAGTGCCAATACAACCATTTACATCAGTAACAGTAATTACGTATGAACCGCTATTACCAACAACCGCATTAGGAACAGTTGGATTTTGTAAGTTAGAATTGAAACTAGTGGCGCTCCATGTGTAAGAAACAAAAGACCCAACACTTAATTGGATAGTTGTTCCCGGACAATACGGACCGGTATTTGCAGGAGCTGGTACCGGAAGAGCATTAACTGTTACAGAAGTTGTAGCAAAAGATAAACAACCTCCATTTGAAGTAGTAACACTATAAGTTCCTGACATAGCTGAGGTAGAACCTCCAATAGTTGGGTTTTGTAAATTAGAGCTAAAGCCCGGGCCAGTCCAAGTATAAGATGTTCCAGCAGGAGTATTTAATTGAATTGTAGCACCCGCACAATAAGGGCCGGTATTAGCAGCCGTTGTGGTAGGGGTGGTAACCGTTACACTAACAGTACCCGTGTTTTTACAACCTTGTGTGCTTGTTACTGTAACAGTGTAAACGCCAGCCATACCAGTTGTAGCACCCGTTATAATTGGATTTTGGACTGCAGATGCAAAACTATTTGGTCCTGACCATAAATAGGTTCCGCCACCGGTAGTAGTTAGGTTAATATTATTTCCTAAACAAACCGGACTATTACTTCCCATTACCGGATTAGGTAGTGGATTAATAACAACAGTAGTAGATTTTACACTTGTACAAGATCCAATACCTGCAGTGACTGTATAAACCCCTGCGAGAGTTGTACTTGATGCGGTTAGGGTCGGATTTTGAGTAGTAGAAGTAAATCCACCAGGACCTGACCACGTATAAGTTGCACCCGCACCAGCGTTAGCATTTAATTGCATAGTTGCACCAACACAATACGGTCCTGTATTAGAAACCGTGGATGAAGCTGCACTAATAATCTGAACACTTGTTGTATAAACCTGAACAGGACACCCTGTGTAACCAACATAGAATGTATATGTGCCAGCAGTCGCTGTAGTTGTTACAGCAATCGTAGGTGATGAAACCATATATCCACCATAATAGTATGGTGTTGGTCTGTACCAATACCAATATGAAGCACCGGCCGGAACGGAAGCGCTAAATGATAACGGAGATCCTAAACATACAGGTCCAGAGTTTGAAACAGTTGCAGTAGGTGTTGTTCCCATAGTTAAATTAACTGTTCGGGTTGTAATACAACCGAAATTATTCACGGTTAAAGTATATACACCATTATTTACAGTCTGCCAATTGTTAACAGTTGCATTTAAACCTACACCTGTCCAACTATTTGGACCAGCCCATGATAATGTACCTGGTCCACCTGCTCCTGAAAGAGATCCGGTAGCACCTGCACATGGAGGAGCAGCCGCAGATAATATTGAAGCTGTTGGAGCAGCATTAACCACTACAACTGATTGTGTTGAAGAAACACAACCAGCAGAGTTAATAGTATGTGTTACTGTAAAGTTTCCTGTTGCACTAAAACTAACCGGACCATAAGGATTTGTTAAGCCTGTAGGAGGGGAGCCGACCGTTGGGTTAAATGCAAAGGTATGTGAACCTGCAGCTGTTGTTGCATTAAATGTAAACGCATTCCCGGCTAAACATTGGGTGTAAGAAGGTGCGGCAGTAAAAGCCGGACTTGGCCCGGGAGGTGTTGTAATCACCATTGAGAATGTAGCCGGACAGTTTTGCGGATTCGTTACCGTTTGATAAATAGTATAAGTTGTTGAAGGTGCAAAGTTAACTACGCTTGTGGCATTAGTTGTTGTATATGAAGATGGCGCACCTGGTCCGGTAAAAGAATATGATTGTACAGATGGAGGACCTGTTCCTGTATTAGTAATCGTATAAGTAGTACAGTTATTAGTAGTACTAAATCCTGCGTTAGGGAAACTACCAAATTGTAAGTTTACAGTTTTTGTAATAGGAGTACAAATGCCAATTGGGTTCATCGTTAAAGTATAGTTACCCGGCATTGTTGTAGTAATAGTTTGATTTGGATTAGCAGTGATACCACTACCAGCAGGACCTGTCCAACTATATGGCCCAAGTCCCGGAGGTGCAATCATTGTTCCTGTAGTAACACCACAAGCAGCAACACCAACTATGGCATTTCCTGCAGGGAACTGAATATTGTTTACAGTAACTGTCATTGGTAAACATTGGAAATCAAAAAATGCATAACCATAATGTGCCCAACCATCACAATCACCAACAGTCACTTTAATGGTAACACAAGAACCTAAGTAAGGTGATAAGTCGATAGCTCTGATCATCCAGTTTGGAGTCCAAGAAATATTTGAAGAGTTAGTTGACCAACCTGTTGCACTAACTGTAGCACAAGAAGGGCCGGGAGGAGTAACACTAACTTGAGGACAAGCTAAAATGTTATTCATACAATCTAATAATTCAATTTTTAAATAAGGCTGGTCGCAACACGCGTGACCAGAACCATTCATAGCAGCCATAAAGGCTAATTGAAATAATGCGTTTGAAGATGTTACAGGGAAAGTTTGTTGAATACGAACAACCTCACCTTTAGCGGTAATGTTATCGTTCATTTGAATAACCTTTGTTCCACCAAATGGCGAATTTGGAATAACACCAAGTGGCGCAGGCGCAGTCCACGGCGTTGTACGAATCCAAGCATCTGTACTTCCCGGATTTGGACAACAACCAGATTGAGTACAAGACCCGTTTACACCTGAATTCTGTCCCCAAGACACTTGCCATCCTGCTAAAGAGGTTCCGATGGCAGCTGCAGTAGTTGATAAAGCGGTTGAAGGAGAAGCTTCAAAATCTTCGTTTACACAAGGGGCTGCATTAATACTTGGTGTGGTAACACCACCTTTTGCAGTTGTGTTAAAACCTGGCCCCGTTGAATAACCATATTTTTTATTGATATAATCACGCTTCATACTATACATGATAACATGATACTCCGACCCAAAAAATCCGCGACTTAGAGCCTCGTTTTTTGCCGCAGTTTCATCAAATCCTGCCATAGAATCCGACGGAAAAATGTGAGTTAAATACTTGAAAGGTGCTTGTGCATTAGCGTTAGCAACGATAATAAGAGCAAAAGCACTTAAAATTAATCTTGAAAAAATCTTCTTCATTATAATATGGATTAAAACTTAAGCGAAGTTACTTAAAATGCCAAAAAACATCCTTTCATTCACTCATTCTTATTGGATTTCCACGAATTAAAAAGGGGGCTTTTAGCCCCCTTTTTGTCGGTTAAAATAAGAAACTCGTCTATCTAATTAGGGTTACGTGCCCTTTTAATTCATGAGATTTCCCAAATACACTAGTAGCATTAATTATCCAGGTGTATGAATCTTCTTTACAAATGTTTTGACCTCTTCCTTGGAAAGTACCATCCCAACCTTCTTCAAAAGTTGTAGTGTGGAATACTCTCTCACCCCAACGGTCGAAAATATTTATCTCGTATTTCACAACACCAAAACCTTTTGGTTGGAAAATATCGTTCACTCCATCAGCGTTAGGGGTAAAGGCATTTGGAACATAAATTCCAAAATCTTCACCTACAATTAGAGGGCGAACAATAGTGTCTGTACATCCTTTATCACTTGTTACAACTAATGCAACCGGATATGTTCCGGGTTCAGTATACATAAACGTAGGATTTTGTTGTGTTGATGTATACTGTGCAGTATTCATAAAGTACCAATTCCAACTTACAATGTTAGCACCCCATGATGCATCTGTAAATGTTACAAATGGATCCTGATTAATAATTGGTTTAATTGGTGCGTGGTTGAAGTCAGCTACCGGCTGTGGATATATTTCAATATTCATTGGACTAACTGTGCTTGTACAACCATTTCCATCTACTACAGTTAAACCTAAAGTGTAAGAAGCAGATTCATCAAAACAATAAACTCCGTTTTGAGCGCCTGTAATTCCTGCACCATTTAATATCCAACTGTAACTAACAATATTAGATGTTGAATTGTTTGCAGTAAATGTTACACAAGTTGGCACACAACCTTTAACGCCACTTACACTAATATTAGCATTAGGGTTTGGATTAACAACAATGCTTGCGTTTGCAGAATTACTACAGCCATTAGAAGTTCCAATCACTGTTACGTTTACTGAAGTATTTCCGCTGTATGAATAAGTACTTCCGGTAATGTTACCAGGTTGCCATACATAACTTGTAGCGCCTGTCGCAACTAAAGAAGCAGTATTTTGTCCTGCGCATAATGTAGCACTTGTTGCAGTTACTGTTGGTTGAGGGAAGAAGGTTAAATTAATGTTTGCGCTTGCAGGACAATTAAACGCATCCACTGCATTCACAACATAATTGAAATTTCCGGAAAGCGTTTCTGTAATTGAATAAGCGCCAGTTGAAGGACCAGATACCCAGTTGTAAGAGTATGGACCAGTACCACCGTTTCCGTTGGCGTTAATACTAATAGGATTGTTTACGCAAGCTGAAAGTGTAGTACTATTAATTGAAACTGAAAATGCAGTTGGTTGTGTAATTTGTGTTGAAGAAACACTTGAACAACCATTAGCATCAGTTACAAAACAAGAATAAGTTCCTGCTGCCAATCCAGATGCGTCTTGGGTTGTTTGTGCAGGAATTGTACTCCAGTTATAATTGAAAGGACCAGTACCAACAGTTACATTCACAGTTGAAGTTCCATTGCTTTGCCCATTACATAATACATTACTTCCTGTAAAGTTAAATACCGGTAAAGGATTAATTACTACAGTAAATGTTGTACTTGCAGTACAAGTTCCTGAACTCACTAGTAAAGTATAAACACCATTTGCAGCAGCAGTCACATTAGTAATGGTTGGATTTTGATTTAACCCTGTATAACCAGGACCGCTCCAAGCATAACTTGCACCACCCGTTCCGAATAAGTTTAATGTAGCGCCAACACAAACAGGAGAGTTACTTGTAATATTTGGAGTTGGCAATGGTAATACGGATACGTTTGCATTTGCTGTATTTATACAACCATTAGCATCTGTAACAGTAACCACATAAACACCAGACATAGTTAATTGCGCTCCTGTAATATTAGGATTCTGTGCAGTTGAAGTGAATCCACCAGGGCCAGACCAAGAATAAGTAACACCACCACTAGATGTTAAGTTAATTGTTGTGTTTACACAATTGGTTGGATTAGTAACAGCAATAACAGGTAATGAATTTACAACCACATTTACGTTTGTAGTATTTTTACAACCGTTTACATCAGTAACTGTTAATACATAATTACCTGCATTTGAAGTTACAGATACTGGAATTGATGGTGTGCTTGAATTTGAATTGAAAGCACTAGGTCCTGTCCAAGTATAAGTTAAAGCGCCAGCACCGGTTAGGTTAATGGCTTGTCCTACACAAACAGGACTATTGCTTGTTGCAGTTGGAGTAGGTAAAGCATTTACAACAACATTCGTAGTTGCACTTGCAGTACAAGTTCCAATAGAAACAATTACACTATATGTTCCAGACATTGCAGGAGTTGAACTCGGCTGTGTTGCGTTTTGTGAATTTGAAGTAAATCCACCAGGACCGCTCCATGTATAAGTTGTAGCAGCAGGAGCATTTAAATTAATTGTTGTACCTGCGCAATACGGACCAGTATTTGCAGCTGAAGTAGTAGGGGTAGTAACTGTTACATTAACAGTTCCTGTGTTAGCACAACCTAAGGAAGTCACTGTTACAGTGTAAACACCGGCTTCTGCACTTGTAGCTGCAGGAATAGTTGGATTTTGTAATGCCGAAGTAAATGCGTTAGGACCACTCCAAGCATAACCAGTACCACCACTTGAAGTTAAGTTGATGGCTGTATTAATACAAACCGGACTATTACTTCCAATAACAACTACAGGTGTAGGATTTACTACTACTGTAGTTGTGCCAGAATTAACACAACCATTAGCATCTGTAACAGAAACGGTATAAACACCACCGTTAGTAGTTTGAGCATTTGTTTGTGTAGGGTTTTGTAAGTTAGAACTAAATGCACTTGGACCTGTCCAAGTATAAGTTGTAAATGCACCTTCATTTAATTGGATTGTATTACCAGGACAATATGGTCCGGTATTGGTTGGTGCAGGAACAGGTAAAGGATTAACTACAACATTAGTTGTTGCAGAAGCAGTACAAGTTCCAATAGAAACAATTACACTGTAAGTCCCGGCCATTGCTGTTGTAGCATTTGCCTGTGTTGCGTTCTGTAAATTAGAGGTATATCCTAACGGACCGCTCCAAGTATAAGATGTAGCTGCAATTGCGCTTAAGTTTATTGTTGAACCCGCGCAGAAAGGGCCAGAGTTTGATGCTGAAGTAGTAGGGGTGGTAACCGTTACGTTAACAGTTCCTGTACTTGTACAACCAAGTGATGTAACTGTTACAGTATAAACACCTGCTTCCGCACTTGTAGCTGCTGGTATAGTAGGATTTTGTAATGCGGAAGTAAATGCATTTGGACCACTCCAAGCATAACCTGTACCACCACTTGATGTTAAGTTAATAGCTTGATTAATACAAACAGGACTGTTACTTCCTATTACAACTGTTGGTGTTGGATTAACAACAACGGTTGTTGTAGCAGAATTAACACAACCATTAGCATCAGTAACGGTTATTATATAATTACCGGCATTGGTTGTTTGAGCATTTGTTTGAGTAGGATTTTGAGAGTTAGAACTAAATGCACTCGGACCTGTCCATGTGTAAGTTGTAAATGCACCAACGTTTAATTGAATAGTGTTACCTGGACAATAAGGCCCAGTATTACTAGCTGTTGGAGTTGCTAATGCATTAACAATAACGTTTGTTGTTGCAGTTGCATTACACCCACCTGTGGTAGATGTTACAGTATATATACCCGACATTGCTGCTGTAGAAGATGCAATGTTTGGATTTTGCACATTCGATGTAAACGCACTTGGGCCCGTCCATGTATAAGTAGTAGCGACCGGTGTGCTGAGTGAAATTGTAGCACCTGCACAATATGGTCCTGTATTAGCTGCCGAAGTTGTAGGCGTAGTAATTACCATATTTAATGTTGTAGTAGCTTTACAACCTTGAGCGTTACTAACGGTTACCGTATATACCCCAGCCATAGTTGAGGTTGAACTCGCAATAATTGGATTTTGAAGATTGGATGTAAATCCGCCGGGACCACTCCATGTATAACTTGTAGCGGCATTGACGGATAAAGTTATTGGTGCACCTAAACAGACCGGACTATTACTAGTTGCGGTTGGCGAAGGGACGGGATTTATGACGACGGAAGTTGTTGCAGCAGCTGTACACGATCCGCTTCCAATCATCACCGTATAGACGGCGTTGGAGGCGGTAGTTGTAGTTGGATTTTGAACTGATGATGTAAATGATGAAGGACCTGCCCAAGTATAACTACCGGCCGCGGTAGGTGAATTTAATTGAACGGTTGCACCTGGACAATAAGGTCCGGTGTTGGATGCAGCAACGGTTGGTGTAGCAACTACGTTAACTGTTGTTGATGCAGTAGCCCAACATCCACCAGCCCATGATACATAAAAGTAATATACACCAGAAGAAGTAGTTTGTGCATTTGTAATAGTTGGTGTTAATGTTGAACTAAAATTATACCAAGTCCAAGTTGAGTTGTACCAATACGACCAAGATATATTTGTTGCAGAAGAGACAGCATTCATTTGAATAGTTTGTCCAACACAATAAGGTCCGGTATTTGTTACGGTAACGGATGGAACAGCAGGCATTGTAATGTTAACTGTAGTTGTTGTAATACAACCAAAGTTATTTACAGTCATTGTATATGTACCTTGATTACCCGATGTAAAGTTGTTAATTGCAAGAGGAACACCAACTCCGGTAAATCCTAAAGGACCACTCCAAGAAATACTACCCGGTCCACCTGAACCGGTTAATATAGCTTGCCCACCAGAACATGCAGGTGGAGTAGCAGATGCAGACGCAGTTGGTTTTGCATTTACAACTACAACTGATTGAGTTGAGGAAACACAACCTGCAGAATTTACAGTATGCGTTACGGTGTAATTACCGGGCGCTGTAAAACTCACTGGTCCGTATGGGTTAGTGTTACCTGTAGGGGGTGAGCCGACCGTTGGATTAAAATTATAAGTATGTGTACCTGCAGCAGTAGTTGCATTAAAAGTAAAGGCATTACCTGTCAAACATTGTGTAAAGGACGGCGAGGCAGTAAATGCCGGACTTGGCCCAGGCGGTGTAGTTATCACCATTGAGAAGGTAGCTGGACAGTTCTGTGGATTCGTTACCGTTTGATAAATCGTATAAGTTGTAGAAGGCGCAAAGTTAATTACACTTGTTGCGTTTGTTGTTGTAAAAGAAGTTGGAGAGCCAGGACCAACAAATGAATAAGTTTGTACCGACGGCGGACCCGTACCTGTATTGGTTAGCGTATAGGTTGTACAACTATTTGCAGAAGTAAATCCTGCTGTTGGAAAAGTACCAAATTGTAAATTAACTGTTCTTGTTATAGGCGTACAAACACCTTGAGGTGTCATCGTCAACGTATAATTACCTGGAACTGTTGTTGTGACGGTTTGATTCGCATTATTTGTGAATGTACTGACCGGACCTGTCCAACTATAGGGCCCCAAACCTGGAGGGGCCGTCATACTTGCAGTTGAGACTCCACAGGCTGCAACAGCAACAGCAGCATTTCCTGCAGGGAATAAAATATTATTTACATTAATTGTCATTGGTAAACACTGACAATCAAAAAACGCGTAACCGTAATGTGCCCAACCATCGCAATCACCAACAGTAATTTTAATAGTTACACAAGTACCCATGTAAGGTGTTAAGTCAATTGCTTTAATAATCCAGTTTGGAGTGTAGGAAATATTTCCGCTTACTGACCAACCCGTTGCTGATACTGTAGCACAAGAAGGGCCGGGAGGTGTAATACTTACTTGCGGACAAGCTAAAATATTATTCATACAATCTAATAATTCAACACGGATATAAGGCTGATCGCAACATGCGTGACCAGAACCATCCATTGCAGCTTTATAACAGAATTGAAATAATGCGTTAGAAGAAGTAACAGGGAAAGTTTGTTGAATACGAACAACTTCACCCTTTGCAGTAATGTTATCGTTCATTTGAATAACCTTTGTTCCGCCAAATGGAGAAGCTGGAATTACACCTAATGGTGCTGGTGCCGTCCATGGTGTTGTACGAATCCAAGCATCAGTACTTCCTGCATTCGGACAACATCCGGCTTGTGTACAAGAGCCATTTACACCAGAGTTTTGTCCCCAAGAAGCAGTCCATCCAACTAATCCGGTACCAATAGTACCAACTGTTGTTGTCGAAATAGTAGAAGGTGAAGATTCAAAATCTTCATTTATACAAGGTGCAGCGTTAATACTTGGTGTTGAAGGACCTCCTTTTGCGTTTGAACCAAAAGTTGTACCATATGTATAACCATATTTTTTATTGATATAATCACGTTTCATGCTGTACATGATAACATGATATTCTGATCCGAAAAACCCGCGACTTAAAGCTTCGTTTTTTGCGGCATTCTCATCAAAACCTTGCATCGAATCTGATGGAAAAATATAAGTTAAATACTTAAATGGGGCTTGTGCATTTGCAGTTGTGTTGAAAATAAAAACCGCAAATAGGATTGCAACTAGGCTAAATAATTTATTCTTCATTTAATAAGGGTTTTAAACTTATTAAATATATATTTTGAGATTGCGAATAGCCAATCATTCACTCACTATAACTTGCGGTTTACTAATTAAAATGGAGCTTTTTGGCGATATTAACAAGTTATTAAGAGATTTGAAGACTTGTAAGTGCTTAAACATCAAGGAAAAAAATAGAAGAATTTTAGGTTTTTTTGGGAATAAAAAACAAAAAAGGGAGCTCTTTTTGAACTCCCTTTTCAGAATTTTATTTTATAAAAGAATTACTCTGCTAAAACAATCACTTTGTTTTTGAAAACTTCAACAACGCCCCCTTTAACAGGAAAACTTTGTTTGTTATTCGACTCCTCAGTAATCTCAATATTTCCCGCTTTTAAAGTAGCAATCATAGGTGCGTGATTACTTAAAACTCCGAACGAGCCATCAGATCCGCTAAAAGTTGCAGATTTAACAGTGCCTTCGTAAAGTTTTTTATCGGGTGTTATTATTTCGAGTTTCATTTTTTAATTATTTAGACTCAGCGATAATTTTCTTTCCTTTTTCAATTGCATCTTCAATTGTACCAACTAAGTTAAATGCAGCTTCAGGATACTCATCCACCTTACCATCTAAAATCATGTTAAAGCCTTTGATGGTATCTTCAATGCTAACAAATACACCTTTTAAACCGGTAAATTGTTCAGCAACGTGGAATGGTTGTGATAAGAAACGTTGTACACGGCGAGCGCGACTAACTACTAATTTATCATCTTCACTTAATTCATCCATACCAAGAATGGCAATGATGTCCTGTAACTCTTTATAACGCTGTAAAATTCCTTTTACACGTTGAGCACAGTTGTAATGCGCATCACCTAAAACAGCTGCAGTTAAAATACGAGAAGTAGAATCTAATGGATCTACCGCAGGGTAAATTCCTAACTCAGCAATTTTACGACTTAATACAGTTGTTGCATCTAAGTGAGCAAATGTTGTTGCAGGAGCCGGATCGGTTAAGTCATCGGCAGGTACGTAAACCGCTTGTACTGATGTGATTGAACCTTTTTAGTTGACGTAATACGTTCTTGCATAGCTCCCATTTCTGAAGCTAATGTTGGCTGATAACCTACCGCAGATGGCATACGACCTAATAAAGCCGACACCTCAGAACCTGCTTGAGTGAAACGGAAGATGTTATCAATAAAGAATAAAATATCTTTTCCTTCACCACTTCCACCACCATCACGGAAATATTCTGCCATGGTTAATCCCGATAAAGCCACACGAGCACGTGCTCCTGGAGGCTCATTCATTTGACCAAACACGAAAGTAGCTTGAGATTTTGCTAATTCATTTAAATCAACTTTAGATAAATCCCAACCACCTTTTTCCATTGAGTGTTTAAATTCGTCACCGTATTTTACGATACCCGATTCAATCATCTCACGTAATAAATCGTTTCCTTCGCGGGAACGCTCACCTACACCGGCAAATACCGAGTAACCTGAGTGACCTTTTGCGATATTATTAATTAACTCTTGAATTAATACAGTTTTACCTACACCGGCACCACCAAATAAACCAATTTTACCACCTTTTGAGTAAGGCTCAATTAAGTCGATTACTTTAATACCTGTAAATAAAACTTCAGTTGAAGTTGATAAATCTTCGAATTTTGGAGAAGCGCGGTGAATGCTATAACCATTCTCGTTAGATACTTTATTAATACCGTCGATAGCTTCGCCAACAACGTTAAATAAACGACCTTTAATTTTTTCGCCCGTTGGCATCATGATAGCTGCCCCCGTTGAAATTACTTCGGTACCACGACTTAAACCATCGGTAGTATCCATTGCAATTGCACGAATGGTGTCTTCTCCCACGTGTTTTTGAACTTCTAAAATTAGTTTTTGTCCGTTTGAACGAACAATTTCTAATGCATCTAAAATATTAGGTAATGAACCACCTTCTAAATCAAATCTAACATCTACTACAGGACCAATTACCTGTGTTATTTTTCCGGTTTGTTTCGACATGGAAATACGTTTCTAAATTTGGGTGCAAATGTAGGTAATTATTTAAATTTGATAAAAAATATGTTAATAACTTTGGAAGCTTTATTTTTACGTTCTTGTGCCCTAAAATGGAAGTAGTTAAGGATTTGGATAGTTGGAGCTTTGTCGATACCAGTATCGTTACCATCGGTACATTCGACGGGGTTCATCGTGGGCATAAAAAACTGCTTCAAAAACTGATACAAATCAGGAACCAAAAAGGGGGTAAAAGTGTGGTTTTTACATTTGAGCCTCATCCCCGAAAGGTGCTTTTCCCTGACCAAACCGATTTACAGCTGTTATCTACCCCTGACGAAAAAATAGAGTTAATTAGAGATGCAGGTATAGATATTGTAATTGTGTACCCTTTTTCAAGAGTATTTTCTCAAATAGAACCAGAAAAATTCATAAAAGAAATACTGGTCGATAAATTAAAGGTAAAAACGCTTGTTATTGGCTACGACCATAAATTTGGTAAGGAACGCAAAGGTGATATAAATACATTCAGGGAGACATCAGGAAAATACAATTTTGATGTGCATGAAATTTCGGCAGAAGAAATAAACGACATTAATATAAGCTCAACTAAAATACGGAAAGCTCTTTTTGATGGAAATATTAAAGATGCGACAGCTTTTTTAGGATATAATTATTTTATTAATGGTAGTGTTGTTCATGGGAAGAAACTAGGCAAAACCATTAGTTTCCCAACTGCTAATATAAGTATAGGAGATACAGATAAATTAATCCCTAAAAACGGTGTTTATTTGGTGGGAGTTGAGGTTGAGGGGTTTAAAGGTTTTGGAATGATGAATGTAGGAACTAATCCAACAACCGATACGGATGAAAAATTGAAACTGGAAGTAAATATTTTTAACTTTGATAAAGACATTTATAATAAACCTATTAAAGTTGAATTTATGGAACGCTTACGCGATGAAAAAAAATTCAATTCAATTGAAGAATTAATAGGAGCAATTAAAAACGACGAAATAACTTGCAAACGAATTTTAAATATTTCATAAGTACAATTGTTCTGTGTTTTGTTTTATTGCAAAGCAAAGCGCAATTGTTAGATTCAGTTGCATTAGCGCACGCTGATGAAATTACCAATATGGATTCTGCACTTTTAAATCCGGATAAAGTAATTAAGTTAGTACTTCGTAAAAAACATCTCAAAAAATTTCCTGAAGAAATTCTGAAATTTAAAAATCTACAATATTTAGACATCAGTAAAAACAGTATTAAAGAATTGCCGGATGGAATAGGTGATTTAACGCAATTACAATATTTAGCTTGTAGCAAGACAGGTTTAGAACATGTTTCAAGAGATATCGGGAAACTAAAAAATCTGAGATGGATTAATTTAAATCAGAACGAATTAGTTTTGTTGCCACCTCAATTTGGTGATATGGAAAAATTAGAAGTGGCCGATTTGTGGAGTAATAATTTAGCTGAATTCCCTGCCACCCTGGGAAAACTAAAAAATCTAAAAGTATTAGATTTAAGAAATATATTATTTAGCGATGAGCAACACCGCTATATTCAAGAACTTTTACCAAATACCACTGTTTATTTGTCACCTTCCTGTAAATGCAAGTGGTAATTTGATTTTTATTTCCTATTTTTATAACTCATTAATTTTTAAAACATGAAAAAATTTACATTAAGTTTTGGCGTATTTTTTTTATCGGTTGCGGCATTAGCACAAACTGGTTACAAATTACAGCCGAATGTTACCGCTAACGATTATTTAGCAAACACCATAATTATTAAAGTTAAAGATTCGTTTAGGCCAATGTGTTCTGAGGAAGGCGTGAACATCCCTGCATTACAAAAAAAGTTTTGCGGCAATTGGTTTAACTTCTATCCGCAAAAATTTGCCAACGAGAAACCGCCCCGCGAAAAGTTTAATAAAGATGGAATTGCTATGGCTGACTTATCACTTATGTACGAATGTACATATGCAGGCGCTTTACCAATCGAAAAAGCAATAAATTCATTATTAGCAAGTAAAGCTTTAGCATATGCTGAGCCGCACTTTGTTCCGGTTATTACATATACCCCTAACGACCCACAGGCAACAACAAGTGCTCAATATCATATTGGTCGTATTAACGCTTATAACGGATGGAACACAAGTCAAGGCGACACAACAATTGTGATTGGTATTACAGACACAGGTGTTGAATATACTCACTCTGATTTAGGAGGCAACATTAAATATAATTATTTAGACCCAATTAATAGTATTGATGATGATGGTGATGGATACGTAGATAATTTCCGAGGTTGGGATGCCGGAATGAATGATAATGATGCTACTTGGCAAGGTAGTAATCATGGTGTTCACGTTTCTGGTATCTCTTCTGCGGCTACTGATAATGCTAACGGTGTAGCGGGTATAGGGTTTAAATGTAAATTTTTGCCTGTGAAAATAGCAAACGCTTCAGGTAGTTTAGTTGGAGCTTATGAAGGAATTAAGTACGCAGCTGATCATGGTTGTAAAGTTATTAATTGCTCTTGGGGCGGTCCGGGTGGTGGACAAGCTGGTCAGGATGTTATTAATTATGCAACGATAAATAAAGATGCTTTAGTAGTTTGCGCTGCAGGTAACACAGGTTTGGATGAGCTTTTCTATCCGGGTGCTTATGAATATGTATTAGCAGTAGTTAACACACAATCAAGCGATATAATTAATACAAGTTCTACTTACGGGTATTGGACTGATGTGAGCGCTCCTGGAACAAACATTAATTCAACAATTCAAGGAAACTCTTATAGTAATGCATTTACCGGTACTTCAATGTCATCACCTGTTGTTGCTGGAGTTGTTGGTATTGTAAGAAGTTTTTTCCCTTCATATTCAGCTTTACAAGCTGGAGAAAGAGTTAAAACAACAACATTTAACAATTATTCTTTGCCAATTAACAGTGGACGAAAAGATAAATTAGGTACTGGCCGTGTAGATTTAGGTCGTGCATTAACAGATCCATTATCACCTTCTGTTGTTTATAGTAAATTAGTTTATGACGATAAAAATGATGATATTTTTAATTTAAGTGATACTTTAAGAATTGGTGGTTTATTCACAAACTACCTTGCTGCAACTTCTGCTTTAACAGCAACCTTAGCTACTCTTAATCCAGGTGTTGTTAATTTATCAAACACGGTTTCTATCGGTTCATTGGCCATGATGGGAACGATATCTAATACAGCAACTCCATTTAGTTTTAGAATTGTTTCTACTTTCACACCAAATACTCCAATCAACTATACCCTAACTGTTAAAGACGGAACTTACACCGCTCGTCAGTATTTTACTGTACTGGCTAATGTTGATTATATTAATATCACAGTTAACGATGTTCTAACTACTGCAACAAGTAAAGGAAGAGATTTTTATAGCGCGGATGGTCAAGCTAACGGACTTGGTTTCATGTATCAAACACAAAATTTAATTTATGATGGTGGTTTAATGATTGGTGTGGATGCAGCAAATGTATCTGATTGTGTTCGCGGAACTGCTGCCACTAACGACGCTGAATTTAAAATCTCAACGAATATTTCAGAAATTAAAACAGGTGCATTAAGTAATTTTGATACTTACGCAAAATACAGTGACTCTGCTTCTGCCTCGATTATTGGTTTAACTGTGGATCAACGTACTTGGGCATGGAACTCAACTCCTGATAAAAAATATGTAATTTGGGAGTACATCATCAAAAATAACTCTACAACTACTTATACAAGTATGTATGCCGGTATTTGTGCCGACTGGGATATTGATGCGACAAGTTTTGCAAACAATAAATCAGCTTACGACGGAAGTAACAAAATGGGATATAGCTGGTGTACTAATACGGGAGGAAAATATGCAGGTATTAAACTATTAACCAGTTCAGCTCCTCCGAATTTTTATGCGGTTGATAACGTTACCGGTGGTGGTGGTGGTGTTGATATTTCAGCTGGCTTCCCAACAAATATTAAATATCAAACGCTGTCAACTCAACGCTTGGCAGCCGGAAGTGTTAGTGTTACAGGTAACGATGTTATTAATATTATGGGTGCCGGGCCTTATACAGTAGCACCAGGACAAAGTGTGGTAGTTGCTTTTGCTTTAATTGCTGGCGACAGCTTATTAGATTTACAAAACAGTGCTGGGGCAGCGCAAATTAAATACAATGGAATTGCTGCTGGTGTTAAAGAAATTAATTTAGCTGATAATGCTGTTTTAGTTTATCCAAATCCTGCAACTGATAAAATTAATATAAGCGTAAAGAATAAAATCGAAAATGATTTATTAGTTTACGATGTAAATGGAAAATTAATTTATAAGAGCACACTTGTAACATCAACTGTAATTAATACTGAAAAATGGAGTAGAGGAATTTACTTTGTGAAAGTGTCTAATGCAGAAGGTGTAAGCACAACCAAAATAGTACTACATTAATTTTGACACGAAATCATAAACAGAAAGCCTGTGATTTGTTCACGGGCTTTTTTTATACTTTAAACCCTACAAAACAAATATCATCGGTTTGTGGTAAATTTCCTTTCCACTTTAAGTGTTCTTTTATCAAAACCTCTTTCTGAGTGTTCACATCCTTATCGTTAATTTGCAACAGCAATTGTTTTAAACGCGCTTTGCCATAGCGCTTTTCTGTTTTATTTTCTAATTGATCAGCAAAGCCATCCGTTGTAAAATAAATAACGTCATTCGTTTCCAGTTGCACCATGTAGGTTGTGAAATTACTTACCTGAACGGAAGTATTTAATCCACCAATCGCTTTACGATTACCTTTATATTCTATTAATTCGTTGTTTCGTGCTAAAAAGAAATAATGAATAGCCGAAGAAAATAAGAGCATTTTAGTGTTGGTGTTATAAATACCAAAGGAAATATCAAGGCCATCTAATATTTCATCATCCGAATATTTATTTAAAGCGCCTTGTAATGCGGTACTTAAATATTCTAATATTAATGCAGGATCAGTGTATCCTTTTCCTTCTACAGCTTGTTTAATGTAGTCAGAAGCCAAAATGGTTAGCAGTGAACCTGAAACGCCATGACCGGTGCAATCACCCACTGCTAGGAAAATATTTTCATCACGTTTTTCAAACCAGTAAAAATCACCGCCTAAAGAATCTCTCTGACTAAAAATTAAGAATGATTCGGGTAAAATTTCTTTTAGTAATTCTTCGGTTGGCATTAAGGCACTTTGAATTCTTCGGGCGTAGGTAATGTTATCTGAAATATCTTTATTTTTTTCAGAAATAATTTCCTTAAATTGTATTTGCTCAATTACAGTGGCAGCCGATTCGTTTATTTCTTTTATTAGTGCTTTGTGTTGATCGGAAAAATTATTGGCAATTGGTGATAAAAGATTTACTGAAGCAAACAAGTTCCCATTAATGGTTATGGGTAAACTTATAACAGCCTTTGCGCCTTTCGCTAACCACAATTTATCTTCTTCACTTAAGTTGGTGTCGTTTTCAAAATCTGGTTTTTCGTAGATATAACCTTTTAAATGGTTTGGAATTGTTGGCACATCTTTTGTTGAAATAAATTTACTGACGATTTCATAAGTTTCAGGATCTTTAAAAAACAAATTGCCCGTGTTGCGTTCTAAATCATGAACTAGAATACTTACTCGGAAAACATTTTCAATGTTATCCGATAATAAATCAATAATACCTTCATAAACATCATTTAAATTGTTGTAAGAAATTAATTTCGTTTTCGATTCGTTTAAAATTTCCAGTTGTTTGGAGTAATTTTCGATAATGCGGTTTTGTTCGTACTGCACAAAAAAGCTGCTAAAGCTTGTACAAATATCTTTCACCATAATAGATGTATCCGCTGTATAAGCATTTTTATTTAACGAAAAGAAACCAAAGAAGCCATAAGTTTTAGAGGCGTGAGTAATCGGAAAGATAACAGCAGATTTATAAATATCAACCGGCTGATGAAGATTTTTGTAAAGGGTTCTTCCTTCTTCATCCAACTCAAACTCAAAAACATTATTTTTATAGTCATGTAGCCAATCTATTAATTCGCCATTAATTTCGTTCGTAACCGAAATGATTTTTTGGTCGGTGGTATTTAAACTATAGGTATGTAATACCGGATGAAATTTATCAAATATATTAACACTGAAATAATGGCTCTTATCAGAATTGTTGCCGAGTAAGGTTAAAATTTTGGCGTACATATTTGTGGTTTCGTTTGATGAAAGCACAATTTCTTTTACTAAATTAATTACATACAAATCGGCATTATGCTGTTTTAGTTTTTCTTCGGCTAAAACTTTTTCGGTAACATCTCTGCAAATAACCTGTGCACCTTCATATCGATTATCCTGTGCGTTGTACTTAAATAAAACAGATTGACTTACCCATAATGTTCGTCCGTCTTTTGTTGTAAATGGAAATTCCCGATATGATTCCTTTATTTTATTTTTAATTTGTTCTTTGTAAAAGGCTTCAATTTTGTGTTTGTAATCTTCACGAACCAAAGTTTTGTAGCTTTTTCCAATTAACTCTTCCCTGCTATAACCTGTGTATTCGGTTGTAACATCATTAATATAATCGAAATACCCTTTTATATCGGTAGTATAAATGATATCCTTTGCGTTCTCCACTAGTTTTCTAAACTGCTCTTCGTACTCTTTGCGTTCAGTAATATCGTTACCAATTCCAACAACAACACCATTTTCCAGTGTAGAGTTGTTCCAACGAATCCATTTTTGTTTATTCTCTTTTGTTTTTAACAGAATAGTAACTGTAGATTCTAATTCTCCTTTCTGTATTTTTGAAAAAGAATTCGTGTCTTCATTTTGTGATTTTCTAATTTTCCACCAACCATCACCCAATACTTCTTCTTCAGTAAAGCCTAACACTTTAGTAAATGTTTTATTAATATAAATTATATTACCATTTTTTTTCGCGGCAATTACCAGCGAGCCCCCATCGTTAATGATAGTATTCGCAAAAATTAATCGATCTGATAATCTAAGTCTTATATAAGTTCCTATAATAGACACAAACAAAATAAATATTGTGCCTATTATATATAGAGTATTACTGAATAAAGGAAGATCAACAATTGTGGTGATATAGAAGGATAGGGAAGTAATGAGTATTGAAAAGATGACGAAGTGCACAGTTTTTTCAAAAATAACTGTACCTAAGCTTAAGATGACTATTTGACAAATTACAAAGAATGGGTCGAACGAAGAGATGTAGCAAAGAAAAACAAAATAGAATACCACCAGACTATAAGCAGCTGTTAAGATGATAGAGATGTTTTTTTTAACCTCTTCAACAAAATAGGTAAGCATGGAAATAGCCAATAAAACAACAGCTAATGATATGGATAAATAAAGCTTGTCGTCATAGTCGTTGGTGACAATGGAATAAGCAATTGCCCCTGAAGAAATCATGGCTGCTCCGAAAAATAAAAGTATCCTTCCACTTTTGATATTAAGAATGCCCGATTCGGAGGTGTCAGTTAAATCATTATTTAATCCTCTTTTCTTACGTAAATAAAATACAACGCTAGCAATTATAGCAAAAAGAAAGATTGCGCCGCAAAGTTTTATATTCTGCGTTAAAGCAAAATGAGAATTTAAATGTATTGTTAAACCAAACAAAGTTTTTGTGGTTAGTCCAAATCATCTAAGCTTAGTGCCAACAATACGGGCAAATACAAAGGACAGTTAAATTGCTTTTATGCCAATACAAAAAGAGCAACTAAACTAAAAATAGAAGTTGGTAATTTGAACAAAAGTAAGAGTTAAGGTAAGGGTTATCTTATAAAACGCGGCAGAGTTATTAAGATTGGACTTTTAATAAGTTGTTTACAGGCCTCTATAAACACGAGCATTAAAAACAGACCTTTATTTTCGGATGTTTAAAATTTTACATATGCAAAATAGATTTCAAAAGATATTTGTTTTGTTTTTACTCTTTACCGCTTCGAGCTTGTTTTCGCAATCTAACAAGGAGCTTGAGGAAGAAGCCTATTACCATTTTAGTAATAAGGATTATAGAAAAGCTTACGAATTGTATGATAAGCTTTATGCAAAAAACCCAAAGGATTTAGATTACAAATTTAAATTAGGGTATTGCTGTTTGTTTTATGCCGAAAAAAAGGATAGAGCTATTGAAATTTTTGAAGACATTAAGGCCAATAACAGCAAAAAGTCGAAAGATATAGATTATTATGTTGGAAAGGCTTATCACGTAAACTACCGTTTTAGCGACGCCATAAAATCATTTGAAACCTATATTGCTACAGTGGGCAGTAAAGTTAGCGATGATGATAAATTATTTGTAGAGGATGCTAAACAGACTATTAAAAATTGTAATAATGGTATTGAACTTATAGATAAAAAAGTACAAGCAGATATTACTAATATTGGTTCGCCAATAAATACTGATGAAGTTGAAGGTGTTCCGGTAATTACCGCTGATGAATCGATGATGATTTTTACCTATGCCGGCAAGAAAAGTATGGGTGGGAAATTAAATGATGATTTGAAAGCCGATGAAAACGGACAGTACCGCGAAGATGTCTTTATGAGTGTTAAAACAGCCGACTCAACTTGGAGTGAGCCTGTTGGTATCCCTTCTTTAAACACGAATGGAAATGATGCAGCAATAGCGATTTCCCCTGATGGACAAACCATATTCTCGTTTAGTAGTAATAATGATTTAGGTGATTTATACCAAAGTAATTTAATTGGTAACGATTGGACTAAGCCTTCAAAATTAAATAAAAACGTAAACACCGAAGCTTGGGAAGGAAGTTGTTCGATGACAGCTGATGGACGATATTTATTTTTTGCGAGTGAACGTAAAGGTGGATTAGGCGGAAGAGATATTTATGTATCTGAAAAAGTAAATGGCGATTGGGGTCCTGCAAGTAACTTAGGTTCAAAAATTAATACCCCAACAGATGAAGATGCGCCGTTTATTCACCCTGACGGAATTACTTTATTTTTCAGTTCAAAAGGCCACACCAGTATTGGTGGTTATGATATTATGTTCTCTCTTAAAAAAGATGGCGAGTGGTTAGAACCAAAGAACATGGGTATTCCACTTAACACAACTGAAGATGACAGATATTATGTAATTAATGCAAAAGGTGACAAAGGATTTTTCTCTTCTGATAGAGGTGGTGCAGGTGGAAAAGGGAAACAAGATATTTACGTAGTTACGCCCGGTATTTTAGGTGAGAAACCAATTATCGCTATGTTAAAGGGTACTGTTTACGGAAATGATATTCCAATGGAAGGAAAAATAGAAGTATTTAAAGTAGCAACCAACTCTTTAATTGGTCCATATTATTCTAATAAAGTATCCGGAAAATATCTCTTGGCTTTAAGTCCGGGTTACGTTTATAAAATTAAATGTACAGCTGTAGGTTTCGATCCAATTGAAGAGGAAATGGATATCGAGAACTTAGATAAATTCTTAGAGGTAAAAAAGGACTTCTATTTGTATTCGCCAGACTTTAAACCAACCAATACAAATATTCCAATTTCTAGTATGACTGGAACTGCAATTCCAACATCAACTTCGGCATCAACAGCTGTTAATACTGAAACACAAACATCAACAAGTACCACAACCGAAACAACAACAACAAGTGTTGCAACTGAAACTCCTACTTCTACAAACACAACTGACCCTTGCGATCCGGGAGCAAAATTACCTGACTTTACCGCGTTAAAAGGTAAGTCGTTAAACAATCCGGGCGTATACGCTCAATTATTATCTATTGGCGGTAACATTTGTGTAAGTAATATGATTTTTAAGGTGCAGATTGCTGCGTACCGCCACCCTGAAAATTATAAGTACGATCATTTAGCGCAATACGGTAAACCTGAAATCATAAATTACCCTGATGGTATTACACGTTTCACACAAATGGAATTTAAAACATTAAAGGATGCAGAAGCTCAACGTCAGAGAGCAATTGCTAAAGGACAAAAAGATGCTTGGGTAGTTGGATTTGTAGATGGTAAACGCTATTCGTTAGAAGAATTAATAATGTTAGATTTCTTAGGCAAGTCAATTAACTAATTGATTTGAGATTTAGGTGGTTATTGTTATAATAAAAAACAATAACTAAGAGATCCAAAAAGTACTGCTTAGCAGTGTACTAATAGTTTGTTTGTTAATTATAAAAAAGCCCCGACTTGTATGACGGGGCTTTTTTTATGAAAAAACCGTAAGGTTATTTACTAACCAATAATTTTTTAATTGATTTGCGGTTACCTGAACTTACTTCAATAAAATAATTTCCAGAAGCAATACTTTGTGGTAGTTCAAAATTGTATTCGTAATTATCAGCCACTAAATTTAAATCGCTAACAAAAACTTTTACTTCTTGTCCTGCCACGTTAAATAACTTAATGTTTACAGTAGAAGTTTCAGTTAAACCAAAACTAACTTTTACGTTACTAGTAGCGGGGTTTGGAAATAAATTGTAGCTGTTTAAAAAGTTATTTGCAGTTTCGTTAATGCCAACACCTGATACAACAGTAATTGAACCTTTCATCCCAAAAGGTCCATGAGTTTGACATAAATAGTATATAGTCCCAACGGTGGTTGCTGTAAAGGTGAACGTCGTTGATAAAGATCCCCAACCACCAACCATTGGCGTTGTAACACCTGAAGTCCAATGAGAAAAAGTAACTTGGTTAGCAGGATGTAAACCACTCGCTTGTATTACCACCATATCACCAACACTTACTGTTAATGTTGAAGGAGAATAAGAGTTGCCTAAGATGGTAACTGTAAAAGTGGCTGATTTAACACCTAAAAAGGCAATGCAAATAAATAGAACTAAGTAGATTTTTTTCATATAATTTGGTTTAAGGTTATATACAAAAATAAAGCATTTTAATTCAAATAAGCAATTTATAGAGATAAATAGACAATTAGCAGAACATAAGTGCTGCTGCCGCTAAGCGGCATGCAGAATAAAAAAAGCCCCGAAATTATTTCGGGGCTTTTTTTAATTACCTAAATCTTCAAAATTCACATCCTTTTCACCACCGGATTCATTTTCTGAAACCGATGAAATAGGAGGTGCGTTTTCACGAATATTATCAACGGCTTCGTTTAAACCATCCATAAATTTTTCGAAATCTTCTTTGTATAAAAATATTTTATGCTTCTCGTAAAAAAATTTGCCATCCTGGCCAAATCGTTTTTTACTTTCGGTAATGGTTAAATAATAATCATTACCACGAGTAGATTTCACATCAAAAAAATAAGTACGCTTTCCCGCTCTTACTGCTTTTGAGAACAAATCGCTATCATTGTTCCTATCATTACTCTCGTTTTTTTCAAATTCTTCCGACATAGTCTTTTTCCTGTGTTTAGTTCAAGGCAAATATTATTAAAAATTAGTCAGTAATGAAGCCGTGTTAATAATTCGCCCTTTTTGTTAATTAAAGGACTTAACAAATAAAAAAGCCCCAACTTAATAGTCGGGGCTTTAATGATGAATGAATTATTTATTATTGAACGATTAACTTTTTAGTTACAACCGAACCACCAACTTTTACGTTGTAGAAATAAATACCAGACTTAAAGTTGCTTAAATCGATATTGATTTCGTTGGCACCTGTTTGACCAGCCACTTTGTAAGTATCAACCATTTGACCAATTGAATTGTAAATAACTACTTCAAAATTCGAAGCATCTTGTAAACCAACAACAATTGTAGTTGCATCGTTAGCAGGATTTGGGAAATTTAATACTTCAAAATTTATATTTTTGTTTTCTTGTAAACCAGTTATACAAGATTGTTTAGGTGACAGTGGATTAATACTAAAGCTTGCAGCACATGCTACAGCGTTATCAATATAATAAGTATCAACTTGTGCGTCTCCATTGTATGTTCCGTTTCTTGTAATTGTAAAAGGAACAGTCATACAACCAGAACTTGAACCTGCGGCTTTAGCACTCATATAGTGAAAATAAGCATCAGAGTTCATGTTAGTAGTACCTAAAGTAACGTTATAACGTGGAGTAACTTTTTTATTTACTACATCATAACCTTTCATTTGTAAATCAGGATAGATATTCCATTTTACACCTGTAACAGTAGAATCTGATTCTGTCCAGCTATAGAAAATTTTCTGACCATCTGCGGTACGGCTAATTTGAATACGAGCATCTAAGTCGTATTTAGCAGTAGCACTTGTCCATGGATTACTTCCGTAACCTGGTTGTCCGCTAACACCTGAAGGACCTTCAGTTCCCATTGAATCTACTATATGGTAATCCCAGCCACCAGAAGTTTTTGTATAAAAGTCATAGATTGTTGGGTAACCAAAAGGACCAGAATTATCATAAGAATATTGTTCTGTTCCAAAAACATAACGGTAACCTAAAGAGTCGTTGTGACTGTAGTAGTGACCATAAGTCATAGTAGCTAAGTGCAACTGACCATTAACGTCAACGGTAGCATCATAACCTTCGCTACCACTAAAGTTAGCACAAATCAACATTTGTGTTTGTGTTTAGTGGATATAGACGATCAGTTAAACCTCTAAATTCACATGTGAAATCATAAGCCGGTAATAAACTCCAACTTGCACCACTATTTGTTGTAATGTAAACAATTGGTTGCATACCTTTCATTGAAGTTAATGGGGTGCCGGATCTTGAACCATACATAATAACGTAACCTACAGCTCCGTTTTCGCTCCATGCAGCAATAGGAGTAGTGGTACCGATAAGTTTACTTCCATCAGTTCTACTGTTAACTGGAGGAATAAATGAATCTACACTCCAAACAAAAGAACCTGCATTAAATTGTCCTTTAACTAAAAGCGCACCGCGAAGTCCGAATGTTGCATTAGTTGTTCCTGCAGGATCAGCAACGATGTTAGCCATAGAGCGAACTAAACCACCATCGATAGCACAAAAAGAATTACGTGACATGTAATGTCCTTTTAAGAAACCACCTTGGTAATATGAAGATTGCATATCAGTTCCAGGAGTAGTGTTACCAGGTGTTGTGATAAGTTTACTTGCATACCAGTTACCATTTGTAGTACCACCCCAACCGCCGGCAGAGCTAGTGAAGGGACCAGTACCAACGAAATAAGCATTATTAATATTTGTATTTCCAAGTGGATTAAAAATACCCCCTTGTGGGTAACGTGCTAAATCGTTAGCGTTTGCCCAAATACAAGTTTCATTCCAGCTAGTACCTAAGTTAGTTGAATATAAACCAACCATTGTGCCTGAGTTGCTGTTTGATGACGCAGTATAAGTAGTACTCTTACGTGCAATCATACTCACTGCATTTGTTGCTGGGTTATAACCTAAAGGTTCTTGTTGAGAAACTAAGTAACCTAAAACATTCATTGAACCAGTAAATAAATTTGCATTAGCAACTTTACCGTTAATGTTAGTTTTAACTACGTTTTTAGCTTTCTTAATTGGTGTGTTGAAAGTAGAAGTTGAACTTTGTGATAAACTAGGTTCAGGATAATCGTACTTTTTTAATTTTGTATCAAGTACACCGCTTGGTTTTACCATACGGGCATTTTGTGAATACGCACTCATAGCTACTATGAATGCAGGTCCAAAAAGTAAATATTTCTTCATGTTTAAATTATTTGGTTAGTGAAATAAAGGTAAGAAAAAATCGCTTCAAATAATGCAACTTTATTAAAATAAAAAACCCCCGACTTGTTAGCCGAGGGTTTTTTATTATAGTGAATTAAGTATTATTGAATAACTAATTTCTTAGTTACAACTGAATTTCCAACTTTTACGTTGTAGAAATAAACGCCAGAGTTAAAGCTGCTTAAATCGATGTTGATTTCGTTTGAACCAACTTGACCATTTACTTTATAAGTATCAACCATTTGACCGATTGAGTTATAAAGAACAACTTCAAAGTTTGAAGCATCTTTTAAACCTACAACAATAGTAGTTGCAGCGTTAGCTGGGTTAGGGAAGTTTAATACTTCAAAATTAACAGTTGAAGCATTAGCAACACCAACACCTAAACCTTTAGGAGACATTGGGTTTAATGTAAAGTTTGAAGGACAAGCCTGAGCGCCGCTTACATACCAAGTATCAACGTTAACACCACCATTAAGAGTTGCGTTACGGGTAATGGTAAACGGAATTTCATAACAACCTGCAGTATTTGCCGCTTTAGTACTCATGTATTGGTAATAAGCATCAGAGTTCATGTTAGCAACACCCATTGTAAGGTTCATACGTGGAGTAACTTTTTTAGCTACAACATCAAAACCTTTCATCATGATATCAGGATAAATATTCCATTTTACACCAGCAACAGTTGAATCTGACTCTGTCCAGCTATAGAAAATTTTACTTCCATCAGGAGTACGGCTTATTTGAATACGAGCATCTAAATCCATTTTCGCTCCAGAACCATCGCTCCAAGGGTTACTTCCATAACCTGGTTGTCCGCTAGTACCAGAAGGACCTTCAGTTCCCATTGAATCTACCATGTGGTAATCCCAACCGCCAGAAGTTTTTGTATAGAAGTCATAAATAATTGGGTAATCAAAAGGACCGGTATTGCCATAAGAATATTGCTCAGTTCCGAATACGTTTCTGTATCCTAAAGTATCAACGTGAGTGCTAATGTGACCATAAGTCATAGTAGCTATGTGTAATTGTCCGTTAATATCAACCGTTGCATCAAAACCTTCGCTACCGCTAAAGTTAGGGCAGATAATTGCTGTGTTAGAATTGATTGGATATAAACGGTCCCAAACACCTTTAAAATCAATTGGATTAGCAAAGTCATTAGCAGGTAATAAACTCCAGCTTGTACCGCTGTTAGTAGTGATATAAACGATTGGTTGGTAACCACTCATTTGAGCATTAGTACCAGCTCTTGAACCTACAAGAACCACGTATCCAACTGCTCCGTTTTCGCTCCATGCTTGAATAGGAGTACTTGTTAAAAGTTTAGTTCCAGCTGTGTTAGAATTTACTGGAGGGCAGAAAGAGTCAACGCTCCAAACAAAAGCACCAGCGTTAAACTGACCTTTTACCATTGCAGCACCACGCATACCAAATCCACTAGGACCAGCTGCTGTACTATTTGCGTCGTTAGCAACAAGTGCTATAGAACGTGCAAAACCACCATCAATAGTTGTAAAGGCATAACGAGAAAACTCATGCTTTTTAAGACTAGTAGAAGCGTTTGTTACAGATTGTTGATCTGTACCTGGAGTTGTGTTACCTGGAGTTGTAATTTGTTTACTTGCATACCAGTTACCATCCCAAGTGCTTCCAGTTGTGTAAGGACCAGCTCCAACAATGTAAGCATTGTTGATGTTAGTGTTACCTAGTGGATTCCAAATACCACCATTTGGGTAACGTGCTAAATTTGCACCATTAGCCCACAAACAAGTCTCATTCCAAGTAGAACCTAAGTTTGTTGAATATAAACCAACAATTGTACCAGAGTTACTGTTAGAAGATGCAGTATAAGTTCCGTTTTTACGCGCAACAAATGATACTGCATTAACTCCTGGATTGTACTGTAATGGATCTGATTGTGATACTATGTAACCGAAAACGTTCATAGAACCTGTAAACATATTAACTGTAACTGCAGATACTTTTTGGTTACTGTTAATTGCAGGTTTAGCCTTTTTTACCGGACCTGTAAAAGTAGTTGAGTTTGTAGACCCGCCTTCTTTAAAGTCGATTTTTTTTGGTGATATCTGAATAATGCCGTTTGGCTTAGTCAGCTTACCATTCTGTGAAAACGCGCTAATAGCTACTAAAAGCGCACTTCCGATGAGTAGATGTTTTTTCATGTTATTTTATTTATTTGTGTTTTTTAATTAAGTTTCTAAAGATACTAATAAAGGCTAAATCTCAAAAAAAAGATTTTTAACAGTTTCATAACTAAAAAAGAACATTAAAATGCCTTTTTAATAGTATAAACTCCTGTGTCTTTTCTTTAAACTAAATTGATTAGGAACCCAATAAATTCAAGTTATAATTGTTAAAAAGCGTCCTTTAAAGACAGCTAATTGTCATAATAATGTCATGAATTTTTATTCCTAAAACAAATTAAATCTAACTAGTTTGGTTTTAATAAACAGTCCCGGGGATGGGATAATCTAAGTTACAAAAGAAATTTCGTATTTGCAAATTATTCTTTAATAATTTTTTTAGTCTCAGTAAACGAATCGGTTACAATTGTAATGAAATATAATCCACTAGAATAAACACTTAAATCAATCGAAAAATTATTTTGTCCGGGATTACTTTTAATGTTTTTATCTTCAACTAAACGACCAAGATAATCGTAAATACTTATTCTTATCAATTCTGTTTTACTTGTGAATAAAGAAGCAAAAGCAATTGATGAGGTTGGATTTGGAATAATATTAAAAGAGTTAATTGATGCTTTTTCCTCTGTCACTTCAGTTGAGCAATTGGAAAAAATTGGCCAGAATGAAGTCGGCATTGGATTTATACTGAAATTACTTGCCGTAACAGTTGCCCCTTTTAAATAAAAATGATCTATAGCCGCACCTCCATTATATGTTAAGTTATGTGATACTGTAAATGGAATTTCGTAAGATGTAGTTCCTGTCGATATAGCCTTTGGACTCATATAATGAAAGTAGGATTCATTATCTACTGTAAGTATACCTGCACTAATGTTAAATCGTGTAGTGAGTTTATTTGTAGTAACATCATAACCTTTCATCATTAAATCCGGGTATGCATTCCATTTGAAACCAACAAAAGTTGAATCCGATTCTGTCCAACTATAGAAAATTTTTTTACCATCACTACTACGACTAATTTGGATACGCGCATTTAAATCCATTTTAGCACCTGCGCCATCACTCCAAGGATTATTTGCATATCCAGGTTGTCCGTTAGTTCCTGAAGGACCTTCTGTCCCCATAGAATCTACAATCATACCTTTCCATGAACCAGTATTGGTTGTGGAAAAATCATAAATTATCGGGAAGTCGAAATTACTTGCATAACCATATCGGTACTTTTGAAATCCATGAGTACGGATATAGTCCAATGAATCATTATGTAAACTATATGCTCCTATAGCAGTGCACACAAGATGTAAATTACCCGTGAAATCCACGGTTGCATCTATTCCTTCGTTACTCGAAAAGTATGGAACAACAACATTAGTCATTGTGTTTATAGGATACATTCTATCATACAAAAGATTGAAGATTGAAAAATCGTATGCCGGTAACAAAACCCAAGACGAGCCGAAATTTGTTGTTTTATAAACAATTGGCTGATAGCTTTTAAAACATGGTGCTCCGCCACATCTTACTCCTAATATAATAACATAACCAGTTGCTCCGTTTTCACTCCAGGCTTGAATAATTTTTTTATTTAAATATTTACTTCCATCAGAACGATTCATTACGCAAGGCACAAACGAATCAACACTCCAAATAAAAGCACCTGCGTTAAATTGCCCTTTCACTATTGCAGCTCCACGCAAACCAAAAGTTGCATTTGTTACGCCATTCGGATCGCTTAGAATATTTCCAACAGAACGAACGAAACCACCTTCAAAATTTGTAAATGAATATTGCGAAAAATCATGCTTCATCGAACTAGGTAAACTTGTATTGATAAGAGCTTGTTGGTCTGTTCCCGGAGTATTATTACTTCCGGTATTCAATGGTTTACTAGCATACCAATTTCCTACCCAACCTGAACCATTATTAATTGGTCCACAACCAGCCATCCAACTATTTAAGATATTAGTATTTCCTAATGGATTCCAAATTCCACCTTGAGGATTATTCCCATAGTTTAAGGCGTCGGCCCAAATACAAGTTGAATCCCAGCTAGTGCCGGTATTAGTTGAATACATGCCAACAATTGAACCGGCATTCCCATTTAAGTTAGGCATGTAGGTTGAACTTTTGCGATGAATAAAACTAATTGCATTTACGTAAGAGTTATATTGTAATGGTTTTGATTCTGAATATAAGACACCAAACGCACTCATAGAACCCGTAAAGCGATTTGCAGTTACCGCAGCCGTTTTTTGAGAATTAGGTTCTGTGAACTTTGTTTTTTCAATTCTCTGCTCCGAATTTTTTTGTTGAACAACGTCATTGTAATTAGGATGAGTTGTTTGCCCGTTTTTTAAACCTTTTACGCTCTCATTCGTATTCTGAGAATAAAAATTAGCAACAAATAAAAAGCAAATACTACTTAGTAAAAATTTATTCATCCAAACTGTTTTAGGTTAATATTGAAAGAGGCGGGGAGACTCCTTGACTAAATTACTAAATTTATTTAATATCCGCAAAGCTGCTAACTGCAATAATCTGAATCTTACGCTCACGTGCGGCGTACGGACTGTAAACTGAATTCTTCACATCTTTCACATCATCACTCACAATACTCTTAGGTAATTCACCAATTTGAACATCAGTTAAGAGTAAATAATTTTTAGTGGAGTCTTCAAGATTTACATATTTTTTAAACATCCCGTCTTTATATTCCATGAAATAATTACGCAAACTGCTAATACGACGCTTTGCTAAGTTCACATTGTAATCTGTACTTGCCAACGGACTGCAATATCCCTTCATTGTAATTTTTACTTTTTCTCCACGCGCTAAAACATCTTCCATTAGTCGCGCAAATTTATCTAAGTCTTGCATACCGGCATCCACACTATCTTCAAAAAAATTAGTTAAGCGATCTTCAGCTTGCACTTTTTCTGCGTCATCTAAACCAGCGGGATACTCTTGAAAATATTTTGGTTTTAATGCAATATAATCTTCATATGTTTTTTTGTAATTTTTTGTGGTAGTGATAGCCAATGTTTTTTTATCCGGTTCGTCATTATGAAAATATAAAGTAAGCGGACAAAAAATTTTTAATTGATCCATAATTACTTTTACGGTATCAACAGGTTTTGGTGGCTCATCAATTTTTAATGGTTCAATAGCAAAACAATAAATATCGTTGCAGCAACTTTGTTTTTCTTCGAAGTAAGAACCAATTCTATTGGAAGAAATGTAGGCTCTGTTTTTCTTAGCGTTTACACTATAATAAATATCATTGTAGCTACTGTTAATTGGATAACCTTCGTTTTCAGGTTCGGCAAATTCGCCGTTTTTAAATTCACTTTTAAAAATATCAAAACCACCCATACCTTTAAGCCAAGTGCTACTAAAGTGTAACGTATTATTTTCTTTACAAACCAAGGCGTAATTTCATCTTCAGTTGAATTTATTTTTTTACCGGCGTTAATAGGGGTTCCAAAATTTAAATCATTATCAAATGTGCTGTACCAAATGTCAAAACCGCCTTCACCACCTTTGCGCGTGCTGCTAAAAAACAAAACATCTTTGCCGTTAAGCTTGCTAACATTTGGTTGAGTATTGTTAGATTGATAAATATTAATAGGAGGAGGTAATGGCTTTAAAACTGTCCATTTCCCATCAATGTATTGCGAAAAATAAATTTGGCAACTGTAATCAACAGTTGTTACAGCATTACATCTTGAAACAAATATTTTAGTGAAATCATCATTAAAACTGGTGTTGGCATTGTGAATATTACTCGCGTTAAATAAACTATCTAAGGCTTTTGCTTTTGCCAAACTTCATTGGTTTTTTAGCAGTATATAATTTATTGAAGGCAATGTTATTCATGTCACGTTTACCTTTTCCGGTGTAACGTAACGATGAGAAAAACAAAACAGTGTCTAGTTCAAATGGCGCGTATTCACTCACACGGCTATTTACATTTGTATCTAAATGTTCAATAATTACTTTTAAAGGATTTGCAAGAAGTATTAACGATAAATCACAAGCCTCGGCTTCGCGCGTTGCCTTGGTAACTAATTGTTGTTTGTATTTGTCTTTCGTCGATTTATTTTTCTTAGCGTATTTTTCAAAATATTTTTTGGCGTCTTTATATTTGCCTTTACTTTTTAAAATGGTTCCCATCCATAAAGGCGTTTCAGGATACATTTTAGCATTGTCTTCTTTCATCACTTTATCGTACCAATGATAAGCAATGTCAAAATCATAATTTAAGCGGGAAGCTTCTGCATATTTATATTGGTAAATTATTTGTGAAGAATCCAATAAAATCAATTGATTAAAATATTGAGCCGCCGAAAAATAATCTTTCTCGCCAAAACTCTCTACACCTTTCGCGTACAATGTTTTTTTATTACTCTGCGATAACAAGATTGTTGAGCTAACAACAAAAAGAATAAAAAGGAGATATGTAAATTTCTTTTGTTTCACAAATTACATGAATACCGGACAAACACGTTTTTTAGCAATGAACGGACGGTTACGTTTAATAATATGTGTAATAAAAATTTCGAAAGCGCCGCGTCGATTTGTTGCCGCAATAAATTTACTGGTGTTTAAATCGTAACTCATTCCCGCGGTTGTTGTTTTAAATGTATAACCTAAACGGGTAATAAAAGCATCTCTGGTTCTTAAATAAAATCCTAAAGAAACACCATTGTTGGTTTCGGTATTTAGCATGTATTTAATGTTTGCGCCGGGCACAAATTCATTGTATTTGCCTTGATGAGAATAAAGTATTTCAGCTTGTGCAATTAATTTATTGTTATCCGTAACCGGTAATTCAAAGCCAACATAATTTCCCAATTTAGAATCTAATTTACTTAATGTGTTTCCCTGATAAGTAACTGAAGGATTAGTTAAGTGATTAAACGAAAAAGCATAAGTTAAGCGCATGAATTGTGAAAACGAATATTGAAGAGCTAATCCAATATTAAAATCAGTAAAGCCTGTTTTAAAACGTCCGAAATTTTCTCCAGTTGGTGAGTTGTTATCATAATCAAAACCATCAAATTGATTATCGAAACTCATTTTGTTATAATTAAAATTCGATGAACTATAACCAGTATTAAGACCAACACTAACTAATAAAGCCGAATCTTTTTTCAATTTATGAATGAACGATCCGCTGAGGTAAATTTGGTTAGTAGTATAGAATGCATCGCCGGCTTGATCGTTATTAAATTGCAATCCAATTCCTATGCAATCGGATTTTAATTTTTCTGGTCGGTATCGCATATCTGCAGCAAAACCAAAAGTTTTATAGGGTACAGGAACACTTTGCCACTGACTGCGATAAATCCCATTAAAACGATAATCGCCGTCAAACAAACCTGTAAAGGCGGGGTTTAAATTTAGAAGAGAGCCGTTGTATTGAGAGAAGTGTATGTCCTGACCTTTTAAAACAGGGTAGGAGCATAGTAAAAAAAGTATGAGAAAATACCTAAACTTCATCTAAAACAAATATAATTAATTAGGGTGGTAAATAAAAACTGAATCTGTAATTTGTTAAAGGTTAAATAGGAAACTATTTAGGGTAAATTAGTACATTTGCTAAAATTTTAAACAATGGCTACAGATAATTTTCAAGCACACGATTATTACTTAATGGATGAGTTATTATCCGACGAACATAAATTAATTCGTGAAACTGCCCGTGCATGGGTAAAAAAGAAGTAACTCCAATTGTTGAAGAAGCTTGTCAAACTACAAAATTCCCAAAACAATGGTTTAAAGGTTTAGCTGAGATAGGGGCTTTTGGTCCTTATATTCCTGCTGAATATGGTGGTCCGGGTTTAGATCAGATTTCTTATGGTTTAATTATGCAAGAACTTGAGCGCGGTGATAGTGGTCTTAGATCAACAGCATCAGTACAAAGTTCTTTGGTAATGTTTCCTATTTACACTTACGGAAGCGAAGAGCAAAAGAAAAAATATTTACCAAAATTAGCAGCCGGTGATATTATGGGTTGCTTTGGTTTAACAGAGCCCGATCATGGGAGTAATCCAAGTGGCATGATCACTAACATAAAAGATAAAGGCGATCATTATTTATTGAATGGTGCAAAGATGTGGATTAGTAATTCGCCTTTGCTGATATCGCAGTTGTTTGGGCAAAAGATGAAGCAGGTGATATTCGTGGTTTAATTGTTGAGCGTGGCATGGAAGGATTTACAACTCCTGAAACTCATGGTAAATGGAGTTTACGTGCAAGTGCAACAGGTGAATTAGTATTTGATAATGTTAGAGTTCCTAAAGAAAATTTATTTCCCAAATATTAAAGGATTAAAAGGTCCATTGGGTTGTTTAAATAGTGCGCGTTATGGAATTGCATGGGGTGTAATTGGTGCAGCAATGGACTGTTATGATAGTGCTTTGCGTTACAGTAAAGAGCGTATTCAATTCGGAAAGCCAATTGGAGGATTTCAGTTAACTCAAAAAAAATTAGCTGAGATGATCACTGAAATTACAAAGGCACAAATGCTAACTTGGCGATTAGGTGTATTGAAAAACGAACACCGTGCTACACCCGCTCAAATTAGTATGGCTAAACGTAATAATGTGCACATGGCCTTAACGATTGCTCGTGAGGCTCGTCAAATTCATGGTGGAATGGGGATTACAGGAGAATATCCTATTATGCGTCACATGATGAATTTAGAAAGCGTAATAACTTACGAGGGAACCCATGATATTCACTTATTAATAACAGGAATGGATGTTACAGGCTTTAACGCCTTCAGTTAATGTTTAATAATTTTGATAAGAAGAACGGATTGCTAAAACAGCAATCCGTTTTTGTTTTATAACTTTGACAAAAATTATCCCATGTCATATTTAGTAGCTCCTTCCATTTTATCGGCCGATTTCGCCAACATCCAACGTGATGTTGAAATGATAAACAGTAGTAATGCCGATTGGTTTCATGTGGATATTATGGATGGTGTTTTTGTGCCGAATATTTCGTTTGGATTTCCTGTGGTAAAAGCCATTAAGAAACATGCTAAAAAACCTTTAGATGTGCATTTAATGATTGTTAACCCTGATCAGTACGTGCAAACATTTAAAGAGGCGGGTGCAGATATTTTAACTGTACATTATGAGGCGTGTACACACTTACACCGCAGCATCCAACTCATAAAAAGTACGGGTATGAAAGCGGGGGTTGCAATTAATCCACATACACCGGTTTCGGTATTAGAAGATATTATTTGTGAAATTGATTTGGTATGTATGATGAGTGTTAATCCGGGTTTTGGCGGACAAAAATTTATTGAAAATACTTATCACAAAGCAAGACTATTAAAAGCAATGATAAAAGAAAAGCATGCAACCGCTTTAATTGAAATAGATGGCGGGGTAGATCTAAATAATTACAAAAAATTATTGCAGAGTGGTGCTGATGTTTTAGTAGCAGGTAATACTGTTTTCTCAAGTGCAAACCCGGTTCAAACTATTAAAGAACTGAAGACGATTTAATAGATTATTTTAATGAGAAATAAAAAAGTTAACTTCTAATAAATAAATACCAGCTTTCAGGTCTTCAATATTTAGAGTAATATGAGATAAACCTGTGTTTATTTTTTCAGAGTATGATTTTACAACCTTACCGCATAAATCATAAACAACAACATTAGCAACAGTAAATATTTTAGAGTCAATTCCTATCTTAACATCGTCGTGAGCTGGGTTTGGGAAAATATTTGAAATAGCAACTTCACCTTCAACTGCACCTAAAGGATACATAAAGGTGGCAGTTCTTGTGCCTGATTTTTCGTAAGCAACAATGCGGTAATAATTAATCATACCGGGCATTGCTGTTTTGTCTTCGTAAGTATATTTTGAAGGTGAATTGTTAGGGCTTACTGTTGCAATTTCAGTAAAATTTTGAGCGTCTGTGGAGCGTTCAACTTTAAAATGCTTTACATTTTCTTCTATGTCAGTTTCCCAATTGATTTGATTTACTTGGTCAATTCTTTGGCAATAGAAAGCTTTAAATCCAATAGGTAAAACCACACAAGTTCCACCACTACCACAAGCAGTAGTAAATCTATAAGCTGTGTTGGTCATTGTCCATTGGTTATACGGACCAGCTGCAGTCGCATTATGCATAGTAGCGTTAACAGGCGGAACGTAAATAGTTCCATTATAATTTTCCAAACCTAAAATAGCTTGTCCGTTATTCCATCCCGGACAAACACCTTTATTTCCAATATGGATTTCTATGTTATTACTTGTTTCAAATAATTTAATTTGTCCAGTGTGATAAATTGCCGGACTTGCTGTTCCACACGAGAACATCGGAACGTTTTCCCATGATACAACAAATCGTCTGTTTGGTGTAGTACCAATTGTTGCGTATCTGATTACACCACCTAAACTTGGATTAGTGTCATGCCAAGGACCAAGAATTGCGTTTTGAGGAGTGGAGGATGTTCCACTTACTAAGGAAGGGGCGGGTTGTGTGATGGAATAACCGGTACCAATACCTACTGCTGCAACCTGATTAAAATAAACGTTAGGAGCACATACTAAAGCATCAAACACAAAGGAAGCATTGGAAGCAATGTATCCATCGGTGTAAGAGGCGCCGTCATAACAAAATGGAAATCCAAAGTTGATAATGTTGGTATATAAAACGTCATCTGTTGTTGCTGTGGTGGTTCCTGCAAAAACATCAAAACTATATGGAATACTCGTGACGGCGTATGCCATATTACAAGGAGGAACTGTTGCTGAAGGAACGATACCCAAAGTGTAAGCACCTAAACAAGTACCACCAGTCCATGAATCAATAATTAAATAATAAGGAGTACCTGCGGTAACAAGAGCACACATCGATTTTGAACCAGAAGAACTTTGATTATTAGCAACACAAGCACCTCCGGAAAAAGGACAACCGTTATATAACATTAATGCCGACCAAGAACCCGCAGTTGTTAAGTTAATGGTGATAGATCCTGTAGTTGCCGGAGTAAATGTATAAATAGCATCTTCTTCATTGTAATAACTAGCAGATCCACAAACGGGAGAAGCATTAGAGCCGGTAAGATTATTTACTTTACCACAAGTAGTGTTTACGTTGCTATAGGGAAAAGCAGCGATGCTGGTATAAGAACCTAGTGCACCGGGACATGTTGGTGGAAGGTTAATTCCTAGAGTAAATGTACCGCATGCAGGTGTAGGCCAAGTATCAATAACTATATAATATGTACCTACAGTTGGAAAGTTAATGTTTCCTGAAGCGGTATTTCCACCACCAGTTGTAATATTTCCAATACAATTTGTTGGATTAGCCGCAGGAGCAGGACAACCATTAAACACTTGACATATTTTCCATGTACCTGCACCTCCCATTGTAAAATTATACGAAGCCGGGGCACTTGTAATGTTTAATCGAAAAACATAATCCTCACCTGCACCGTAAGATGTGTTACATCCGGCGCCGGAACCAACGCCATAATCGTTTCCGGTGCCGCAGGTAGTTAGAACACCTGATGCATAGGGTAAAGAAACTTGATTAATAACTACAGCGGATGCACAAGTAGCCTGCGAATAGAATTTGGAATTTGCAATGCAAATAATAAATAGGGATAGTAGAATTTTTTTCATCTTAGTTAGATTTTATAATTTGTGCATCCATCGCATCGTTAAACGTACAATACGGTAAAATTTCAGAAGCGCTGCCTTTCATTATGAAAGAGTCTTGCGGAAAAACAGCAATAATCTGATTTATGAAACTTTCTTTATTATAAATAATTAAAGATTGATTTAAATTAATTATCAAAGCGGAATGATTATCACAAAACAAAACAGAATTTACACCGCTTATGCTTTTTATAAACTCTTTTACATCATTTAATTTTGTATTCGCATTGTTTTTTGTAAAACCAACAATAATATTTACAGTCGAATCTACAGGTAAATTGTAAGTGTTACTGGCGTTTGTGCTGCAGAATAGCGCGACAAAAAAAAGGGTTGTAAAAATCTTCTTCATAACAAGGGTATTAATAGTTATAAATTTAGGTTAAATCTCCATTAAACCCAAGTTAAATAGGCGGTTTTATCATTGACAAAAAGATTGGGAAAATTGAAATTTTTGATACGCATAACAGGTTTTTTGAAATTAGGCATATGAAGATTTCGCGAACACGCTTAGTTACCGAGTAAGATATGTGGTTTATTGAGTGAGAAAAATAGAACTTAAAAATCTAAATTTTTTTGAGATTTAGGTGACAAATGGCTTTTAGACAAAATATTAATTTTTATCGATAAAACTACTATTTTATTAGATTAATATAGCGTGAAGTTTAACCAAATGACCTAAAAATCAAGTAGAAAGCAGCAATACTGGGAGAATTGCTGTTTTTCTCGCTGTTTTTAATATCTTTAAACTATAAATTTTTAAGAAATGAAAAAGATTTTTTTTCTAGCAGCATTTATTTTCGCTTTAAGTTCATCTTACAGTCAGGTAAGTCAATCGGAACCTAATGAAGAGCCATCAACACAGATTGAGCATGGTGAGCATTTTGTTATTGGTTTAGATAAAGCCACGTTTACCCAAATAGGATTTATTAAAAGTGAATTAGCTGAAATACCTAGGATTGTTTTTTCTGAATTTATCTATAAGGATAAAATTTTGTTAATCGAAACTGATACCAAGGTTAAACCTTATTTAACCTATGCTGACATTGAGCCGATTCTTCTTAAGTACATTAACAAAAACGATATTTATGTAAAAGAATATTTTTCGTTTGAAGAGTTAAAAGGATACTACACTAATTTCGATAAAACGGTTATTAAATAATTTTCAGCCTAATAGGTTAAAATAAAAGTTGAATATGAAAAAACTAATATTATCATTACTCTTAATTGCTAATTACAGCACAACTGTTTTTTCGCAAAATACTTGCGCAACAGCAATTGCTTTAACACAAGCGTCAATTCCTTTTAATTCAGGTGCACAAACCACTTGTGGAAAAGTAAATGACTATGGTGTTGGCGCAGGTGCTTGTAACACATCTTATGGAGGCGGTGAAGATTTCGTCTACTCACTCAACATTACAACTGCTCCGATGGCCTATAATTTTAGTATGGGCGGCGCTGGTAATTGGAAAATTATGCAAATATTTACCGGTTGTCCAAGTCCTGTAGGCGCACCAACAAATTGTTTAGGTAATATGGTAACTGGGGCAGGAACTACCGTTTCGGGGAATTTTGTTTTTCCTACCAATGGAACTTATTATATTGTTATTGATACTTGGCCAAACCCAACTTGTGGTACATTTACACTTGGTATAAATCCAATGCCAACATGTCCTGCTGGTTTAGGTGCCGGAGTAACGAGCATAACTTTACCTTACGCTTCAGGTCCAGGAACTACTTGTGGATCGGGGAATAATCTTTTACAAACTAGTTTTGCAAAACCTTGCGGTAACGCGAATTGGTTTACGGGTGAAGATGCTGTTTGGACTTTTACTCCTGCAGCACCTGGTACAATTGAAATCTCTTTTAATTCAACTGGTACTTGGCCAGGTATGTTTTTATACGAAGGCTGTCCTTTCTCCGGTTCTACTACTTGTGTTGGCTTTGTGCAAAATAATGTTGGAAATGTTGGTTTGTCGGCTTGCGTTAAAGCAGGTGTTGATTATTATTTAATTGTTGACTCATGGAACCCGCCAATTTGTAATCCCTATTCTAATCTATTAATTACATCTCCTACATTAACACCAGCTACAAATGATTATTGTAGTAATCCAATTCCATTATCATCGGGCGGTACTTTTTCGGGAACTACAAATGCTATGTCGGCTGATCAACCCGGAAATTTACCAACTACATTTTGTGGTTCAGTGGAAAATAATCAATGGTTTTCGTTTGTTGCAACAGCGGCTACTGCAACATTTGGATTTAGTGGTATTGGAGGTTCAAACTGCCCCGCTGGTGTTCAAGCTCAGGTATTCGATATTACTAAAAGTTCTTCTGTATGTCCTGGCGCTTGTACTAGTTTTACAAATAAATCAAGTCCATGTTATAATCCTGCAACCTTAGCAGCCGGTACTTTAACAGCAACAGGATTAACCGTTGGAAATACTTATTACTTAATGGTGGATGGAAACGCAGGTTCTCAATGTACTTTTAACGTTGCTGGTTGGACAAACCCAGTTTTGCCGGTTGATTTGATTTATTTCAAAGGCTGGAATATTGAGAAAGGAATTAATGAATTAGAATGGTTTGTAGCACAAGAAGTTAATTTCGATTATTATATAGTACAACGGTCGTTAGATGGTAGTTACTTTACAGATATTGGTCAAATCAAGGGTTCACCATCTTCCAAAAACGAAAAGACATATAATTTTTACGACAAAAGCTATCTTCAAACTTTAAATTATTACCGCTTGAAGTTGGTTGATAAAGACGGAACATATCGCTATAGTGACTTGATAGCTGTTAATACAGACAAAACAAATAAGTTTAAAGTGAATAAAATTTTCCCTAACCCAACCAGCAGCCAACTTTACATGTCGGTTGATGCACCTACAGATACTGAAGTTGAATATCAAGTGTTAGATATTTCCGGACGTGTTGTTGCTGAAAACAAACAGGCGGTTAGTATGGGAACAACTTTATTAAACGTAAACCTTGAGAGTTTGAGCGAGGGTATCTATTACATGAGATTTGTATGCGGTAACGAAACAAAAGTTGAAAAATTCAGTGTTCAATAAGTTTTAACCGTTTTCGTTTTGTCTTAATTACATTAGTGTTTTATTTTAGCTAATGCTATTTAAAATTATTAATGAGCACTTCCACATCTCCAATAAGTAAAACCGCTTTTTTAAAGTACGATCAATGCCATAAGGCATTTTTCTTCTATAAAAGCATCCTTATTTACGGGATCCTATTTCGAAAGAAAAACAATTTACATTTAACCGCGGACACAGCGTAGGAAATTTAGCCCAACAATTATTTCCCGATGGTATTGATGTTTCAAAACAAGTAAAAAACAGCAAAGCCGCTTACGAATTAACTCAGCAACTTTTAAGTGAAGGTGTAAAAACAATTTACGAAGCTACTTTTGTTTTTAATGGGGTTTTGGTAATGATTGATATTCTTCACTTCGATGGCGAAAGCTGGATGGCCTATGAAGTAAAGAGTTCATTAAAAATTAGTGAGGCGTATATAAAAGACGCATGTTTACAGTATTACGTGCTAAAAAATACGCTTACAAATTTTAGTGATTTATTTTTAGTGACGTTAAACAGCGCGTACATTTTTGAAAATGAAATTAATTTAAAACAACTTTTTAAAAAACGCAGTATAAAAATAAACGCAGAAGAGAACATTGATTTTTTCTCTCGCACTATTACGCAAATGAATTTGGTCTTAGAACGCAATGTAATTCCGGATATTCCTATTGGAAAGCAATGTTTTTCACCTTACGATTGTGATTACTTAGGCACCTGTTGGAAAAATGCACAAGACCCGAAATCTGTTTTTAAAATCGGAAAATCAGACAGGGAACAATTGTTTGCTCTGTATTTTTCTGGTGCAGAAACCGTTGATAAAATTGATTTGAATTCCGATTTAAAGCCACACCTAAAAATTCAAGCGAATAGTATTAATACCAATGAACCTTATTTTGAAAAAACTCAAATAAGTGATTTCCTTAAAAAAATTAACGGCAAGTATTGTTTTTTAGATATGGAAATTTGGTCGCCGGCCATTCCAAAATATAATGGCACTAGTCCGTTTGAACAAATACCATTTTTATTTTCGATTTGTTATGGTAATGCAGAAGCGCCTGAGTTTAAAAAATATTTGAAACCAATTGAAACTGATTCGCGAAACCAATTTTTATTAGCCCTGTTAGAAGCTACGAAAGAGTTTGATTCGGTGTTGGTGTTTGATAAAAATTTGGAAATGCAAGTGTTGGGTAAGCTGGAAAATTTATTTCCTGAATACAAATCCGAGATACATAACTTAAGAGGGAAAATGATTGATTTAGCTGAACCGATTCAAAATTTTTATTTTTTTCACCCAAAGTTCAAAGGAAATTTTTCACTTAAAGCTGTTTCTGAAATTTTTAATACGGAGTCTGATTATGCAACGCTCGAAATTGCAAGCGGCATTGTTGCAATGCATAAATACGAAGGATTAATGGCTGAGGAAAACGATATAATTAACGAACAAACCAAGCAGCAATTAATAGATTATTGCAACATAGATACTTTAACTTGCCTGAAATTTTTCGAATACCTTAAAGAAAAAATTAAGGAGTAGGATTAGCAGCGCCTGTAGTTTCTTTATTCTGACTCTTAAATGCGTCTAAGTCAAAAGTAAGTGTAAAGCGCAAGGTGTTTTGTAATGGATTACGTAATGTTGTAGGAATTAAATAAGCCATATCTAAACCAAAAACACTGTATCTAACACCGAGTCCGATATTAAAAAACTGGCGACCACCTTTAGTTTTATCTTCATAAAAATAGCCTGCGCGTACGGCAAATTGTTTTGCATACCAATATTCAAATCCAATAGCGATGTTTACTTCTTTTAACTCTTCTTTAGCACCACCAGGCGCGTCATTAAACGAACCAAACATACCCGCAGCTACTGCACGGTTAGGATCTTTACCACTTTCAATAATTGGAGCTCCTGTTGCTTGATCAATAGCAATAGCATTAGAATCAGCTCCGGAAATAGTTTTTTGTCTTTGATAAACCGGTGGAGTAGGAACTAGTAATTTATTGAAATCAAGATAAACGCCGAATGTATTATAATCATCAATATCAATTTTATAACCACCACCTAAACGTAAATTAATAGGGATAAAGTTTTTTACAGTAGTGTAAGATATTTTCGTTCCAATATTCGTAATCGCTAAACCGCCGGTTACAGTTGTTTTTTTACCTTCAACTTTAAAGTTCGGTTTTGTTTTGTAAAATACGCCAACGTCAACTGCTACAGATTGACCTGCCTTTGTAGGCTGACCGTTACTTAGTGTAACACCCCCTGTTAAATTTGAATTGATATAACGAATGGCTAAACCTGCTGCAAAAGTTTGAGATAGTTTTTGTGAGTACGCTAAATCAACAGCAAATTCATTTGGTTTAAACTGTCCAGTAGTATTACCTTGAATATCTGTAAACGTAATGTTACCTAAAGAGAAATAACGCATAGATGCGCCGAATGCACTCATCTTACTTACTTTTTTGTAGAAGCTGAGATAAGAAAGGCTGATGTCCGGAACTAACTGACGTAACCACGGCGTATAAGAAATACCAAAACCCATGTTTTTTTCTGCGAAAGCAAGCTTCGAACAATTCCAGTGAATAGAATTAACATCAGGTTGAGTAGCCGCACCAACTTCGCCCATACCACCTTGACGAGAATCCGGAGCAATTAAAAGAAAAGGTACAGATGTTGTAATAGGATTTATACCACCACTTAATTGTTGTGTACTAACTTGTCCGTTCAGCTTGAAAAGCGAAACGGAACAAAGTGCTATTATAACTAAATTTTTTATGCGCATATTATAATCTGCTCACCAAAAGTGAACCTCAAAAATACTAATTTAAAATCACTAATTTTTCAATTTTTTCAGCTTTTTTGCTGTCATTTCCGGTAATGCTGAGCTTATAGACATATACCCCTTTGGCTAACTTGTCGCCAAATTCATCTTTACCATCCCAATCAATTCCGTCAGAACGAAAGCCTTCATTAGTAAGTGTTTGGCTTATGGTTTTTACTACTTTACCGCTTACTGTAAATATCTGAATGTTAACTTTTAGGGTTTGACAGCACTGATTGTTTTCGAAAAAGAATTTAGTTTTAGTAGTAAACGGATTTGGATAATTAAGCACATGAGTAAGTGCCATTTCAGCTGTTGCTGCAACTACAAAATCAGTATAAACAATAGATGAATTATTTTGTACGTCCCACACTTTTAAACTTAATCGGTGATTACCTTCTGATAATTGATTGAAAGGATATTTTACTTTTCCTTTTTGATAGCTATTTAGATCAGCCTCGTAGTAATCGTTTAATACAATTGGTTTACTCGTATTTTCGTCAAGAATGGCTGTAAGATCATGTCCAATTCCTGTACCTACTGTATTAATTCCACTCGAATCGGCTACTTCGGCATAAAGATTAGGTTCTTCATTGGTAGTTCCTCCTGAAACGAATTTTTTGTCATTCAAATATAAACCAACTACAGGCCCTGCGTTATCAGGAGCAATAGTTGTTGATGAACCTCCAACATAAAAATTCTTGTTGTAGCCATTAGCATCAATTACACCATTGTGTGCGTAATAACTTAATTTACCAATATCGAAATTGTAGGAAATATCTTTTGGCACGATAAACGAGAAGGTGAAGTCGCCATTTTTCACTTCTACTTTACCTTTGTAAATGATGTTTTTTTGAATGTTAAACTTGAAAGGAATTGTTCCTCCTAGTAATGAACTCGGATCATTTCCTAAACAAGTTATTTGCTGTTCTTTATCAAAAACGGTAGGATAAAGTATCCCATTAAAGCTACTTAGTTTATTCCCAGCTTTATCACCAACAAAGCCTTTTACTGTTACTTTAGATAACGCAGTTAATGTATCAAAAGTAGTTGGTGTAATTATTTTATTATTTATTTGACTGGTGTAAACACGCTGCTGCGGATAAGCTAATTGAAGTGCAGGATCACCTAATAAGTGGAAATTAAGGAAATAAAACTGAACTCCGGAATTTACTTTAGTTAAACGTACCACATCACCTAAACACGGCATTTTTCCATTAGGCAAAGTGTCAAAAATGAAATCGTACAATTTTGAGTTTAAAACGAAATTGGTGTTAGAAAATGCTAATCTTACAGTGGTCAACAATGCAATGGCGGCACCATTTGGATTTAAAAAACACAATTCACCGGCCGATGTTCTGTCAGGGTCGTCAAAACGGCTAAATTCGCAAGTTGCCGTAATAAACAAAGGAAGATTGTTTTTATTATTCCAAGATTGTATCTGTGCAATTTCAATAAATCGTTCGTGCCCCAAACCAACTTCACCACCATGTCCGGTATAATTTAAAACTAAAGTTCCTTTTTCTACGCGATTATCAATACCAGTGCTAACATCAGGATAACGTTGTCCACCCGGAGTTGATTGTTGTAGAAAGGCGTCTGAATAAATTTTATCAATATTATATTCAGGGTGATTAGTTTTAACTTTTACGGCCAACTTATCGGCATCCGACATGTGTGTTTGATTATCCTCGTCATCACCAATAAAAGAAACCCAATTACGCCAATCTCCAAGCGGATAAGTTGAACCTGTCACGCAAGAACTTTCGGTTTCGTTAATTGAAAAATTAAAATTCTTTTTATAATAAGCTTCAACTTTATCTAAGGCTACATTAGCTTCACTGGTAGTTCTAACAGGAATCGGCCAACACCAACATCTACCAGAGCGGAACTCCAATCGTCTCCTTCAGTGTCGCCCATCCATCCATAAAAATCGTCACACACTGTTGAAATAGTTGGGTTATGTGAATTCTCTTTAGGAAATCCACCAACTTGCCAACCCGGAAGCATGGAAGAATTATTAGGGCCGTAACGGTCTTTTACCTTATAAGAACCATCGCCATACAACAATAAATATTTTACTTGAGTGCCCGTTGATAGATTTCTATTATATAGCATTCTTACAAAATCACGAATTGCAACTGGATCTGGTTTTCCGCTTGAGAATTCGTTATAAATTTGATCAGAAGTAACAACAGCCGAAGTAAAACCATCATAAGTTTGGTGTAGTTGCGCTAATTTTTGTGCTTGTGGTAAATAACCGGGATAGGTTACAATAACATAATCTGCCTGCGCAACAGCATGTAAATTTTGATTAATAACTTTAGTTACAAAACTAGCCGTTAAATAGTCGGTGCCATTAAATACAACATACTCCTTTAATGTATCGCTGTTTATGGTAAACTCAAGTGTATTAGCATTAATGTTGTATTGTTGATTAGTTACATTAGTGATATCGCTTACATCCCACACTGATACGTTAGAAAAACCATTTGTATTTAAACTATAATTTGTAATGTTGCCCGTTCCAATAACTCGTTGGTCTCTGAATTGAAATTGAGTTGAGTTAAAAATCAAATTACGGCGACAATTGAACATTATTTTATCGAGCCAGCCAACTACTACAGGAGTTTGTTTAGTTAAACTAAAACTTAATAATGAGGAGTTGTTACAAAGGGCTTGCGTACAGCTTTCGGAAAGCGCAACATAATCTCCTAAATAATCATTAAGATTTACAGTACCGGTATTAAAATTAACGCTATTACCACTATAAGAAAAATTATAAGTGGAAGGAGAGGCTCCGCGCCCTGCAACTTTAACCCAAGCTAAAACTGTATCATTAACTACTAAATTTGGAATAGGATAAGTGAACGTATAGGAGTTTGTAAAATCGAAATATTCACCATAAAATTCGCTGCCCGATTTAATGAAGTTAGTTGTGTTTTGCTCATGAAAGTCGTAATAATCATAAGTAGATGTTGAATGAGTTGCAACACTGGATGAAGAAGCGCGATCGGTAATTCGTTTGCCCGCACCCAGAGAAGTTGTGATGTAATAATAAGAGGTATCAGAATAATAGTTTTGTTTGATATTGAAATCTAAACAGGTTGTAATATGTGTGGGATCATAAAACCAACGGTTTGTACCTTGCCCATAAAATAATACGTAATCGTTGGCATCAAAAACATTATCGCTTTCACCAATAACTTTAATGGCATTTTCTTCTAAATCGTCTATACGGTAGGCGTCATTTCTTTCCGGTTGCATATAACCACCATTACCATAAATCCGAATGTCTTTTGGGTTAAAAGTAGTTGCATCAAGCCCCATGTTTTTAAGAAAGTTTTTATCTAATTTATAGATACCGCTTTTTGTAATTCCTATTTTATACCAGGTGCCTGTTGCTAAAACAGAATTACTTTTAAATGGAGTGGAAGCTGCTTTTTTATGAGCATCAAAATTATCATCTGTCGTAGTCCAATCTACGTTATACGAAGTAAGTTCTTCAACAAGATTGCTATTGGTAATTCTATAGGGGCGGATTTTCGCAAAGGCAAAATAATCTTTTCCGCTTTGGGCATATTGAATTTGAGTTGAGAATTCGGAGCTTAGATAATTTTTGTAAAGTGAAATTAATTTTTGTGAAACTTCAGAAGACAAAACAACAGTTTGAATGTTATTTAGAGAAACTTTTGCGGTATTTGTTTTGCTAATTTTTTTTGAATCTAAAAAATAAGGAGCATTTCCGTTTTTTATATCAAATTGTGCGTTTTCAAGTTGAAGAGGAAAAGCAGAATTCTCAACAAATTCTGTTTTTGAAACCGGTTTCGAAACCAACGAGTTTAGCGGTTCTGCGGTGAGTTCTTTTTGTTTTTGGCTAAAAAGCAACCCAAAAGCAGAAAATAACGTTAAAGTAAGTATGAATCTAGTGTTTTTCATGAGTTTCAATACAAAAATAACGAATGGTTACGCAAAATATTGTTTAAATAAATTTTTTGTTTTTAAAAATAGATTATTAAATTTGTGTAACCTTAAGTGTGACTTGATTTCTTTCTATGACTAAGAGAATTGGATTATTTTGTTTTTTAATCCTTGGGATTTTTATCGATTCTAAGGCCCAAGACCCGCAATTTACGCAGTTTTACGCTAATCCTACGTACTTAAATCCAGCTTTTGCCGGAACAGCCCGTTGCCCTCGTATTTGCTTAAACTACCGTAATCAGTGGCCTAACTTGTCCGGAACCTATGTTACTTATAGTGCTTCTTACGACCAACACGTTGACGTGATGGCAGGTGGGATTGGTATATTAGTTACAACTGATGACCAAGCTCGTGGTACATTAAAGACCACAGCCGCTAGTTTCATGTATTCTTACCATTTACCCGTTAACCGCGAGTTTTCGTTAAAAATGGGCTTACAAGCTACTTATTTCCAAAAAACATTAGACCGCACCAAACTTAACTTCGGGGATATGATTGACCCTCGCCGTGGATTTGTTTGGAATACTAACGAAATTGTACCTGCTCAAACTAAGCGTAACGCCGATTTCTCGGCTGGTATCTTAGGTTATAGCAAACGTTATTTCTTTGGTTTTGCAGCTCACCATATTACACAACCGGATGAAGGTTTATTAGGGGTTTCTAAATTACCCGCTAAATTCACAGTTCATGGTGGTGGTATCATTAACCTTGAAAAAGGTGGCGAAAGCTATATCTCACCAAATATCTTATTCCAAGCCCAACAAAAGTTTATTCAGCTTAATTTAGGGGTTTATTACCGTAAAGATGCTTTTGTGGCAGGTTTGTAATTATCGTAACCAAGATGCTGTTATTGCCTTAGTTGGTATTAAAACAAATTCATTTCAATTTGGGTATAGTTATGACGTAACTATCTCAAAATTAGCTGGTAACACCGCTGGATCGCACGAAATTTCGTTGCAAATCCAGATGCAGTGTAAGCCCAAGAAAAAGAAATACAGAACTATTAGTTGTCCATCTTTCTAATTTAATGTAACCTTAATCGCTTTTTTTCGTTATAACGTAACTCAAGCTCAAGATATTATGAAAATAAATATGATAAAGAACAGCAAAACATTGACAGTCATACTAGCTGTAGTTATGTTTTCTTGCGCAGAAGAACGTTCTCCAGTTTCTGGTTGGGCGTACAATGACCCACAAAATGGGGGTTTTGAAAAAGTTCCTTACGAAGAACAAGAAACAGGTCCGGGCCTTGTACTTATTGAAGGTGGTACCTTTACAATGGGACGTATTGAACATGACGTTACTTACGAGTGGAATAACGTTCCGCGTCGCGTAACCGTTTCTTCGTTCTATATGGATGAAACTGAGGTAAGTAACTTCTCGTACTTAGAATATTTATATTGGACAGGTCGCGTTTTCGGGCCAACTTATCCGGATATATACTATAAGGCGTTGCCTGATACTTTAGTATGGCGTGAAAAATTAGCTTATAACGAGCCTTACGTAGAATATTATTTACGTCACCCTGCTTACCGCGACTACCCAATAGTTGGTGTAAACTGGTTACAAGCAAACGAGTTTTGTGCTTGGAGAACTGACCGCGTTAACGAGTTTATTTTAATTCGTGAAGGTTTAATTGATCACGTTCCAAATCCTTCTGAGCAAGACTATTTTAGTACTGAAGCTTATTTAGCTGGTAAATGGCAAGGTCAGTTAAAACAAAAATTACCTTCATTTGATGAGCAAAACCCTGAGCGTGATGTACGTATGGAAGATGGTATCTTCTTACCGAAATACCGTTTACCAACAGAAGCTGAGTGGGAATATGCTGCTTATGGTTTAATTGGTAACACAATTGGTGAGCGTATTACTGAGCGTCGTATTTATCCTTGGAATGGTCATGGTGTTCGTAACGCTACTGATGAGTATCAAGGTCAAATCAATGCTAACTTCGTTCGTGGTGCCGGTGACTACATGGGTACTGCAGGGTTCTTAAATGATAACGCTGACGTAACTTCTCCAGTTTATTCATACTGGCCTAATGATTACGGTTTATATAATATGGCGGGTAACGTTTCTGAGTGGGTAATGGACGTTTATCGTCAAAATACTTTACAAGATGCTGATGAGTTCCGTCCTTTCCGTGGAAACGTATTCGTAACTCAACAACGTGATAGTACTACTTTAGTTGGTGGTTTAGGTGGAGACATCTTAACTAACGTTGATGGTCCTGTTTATCAAAAATTCAAACATAAAGTTAACAAGCCTACATTACATGGTGTAAGTATGGAAACTGAAGAAACAGTTGATAGCGTTTTAACACGCATGACTGGTACTCCAGGTGATCCTGAGCAAATGAATGGTAACAAAAACGTAACTGCTGAAGGTAAATCGGATATCCCGGGCCGCGTTCAGTGGAGAGAAGTTTCTGCTGCTGTTGCTGCTGATAACTTAGATGAGCGTAGAAATTATAAATCTGCTGATTATATTAACTATTTAGATGGTGATGTTAACTCAAGTATTTATTACGAACAAGGTGAAGATGCTTATACTGACAAATCTGAGAAGATGATGTATGAGTACGCAAAAACATCTTTAGTAAATGATAAAGCCCACGTTTATAAAGGTGGTAGCTGGAGAGACCGTGCGTACTTCTTAAATCCAGGTACACGCCGTTACTTAGATCAACGTCAGGCAACTTCTTTCTTAGGATTCCGTTGTGCGATGGTACGCGTAGGTAGTCCGGTTGGATTTGGTAAATAATAATTCTGTTAATAAAATATATTCAAAACCCTCGACTTTAACGTCGGGGGTTTTTAATTTGCACCCATGCAAGAAGCAAGCATAGAGAAATTATACGAGGCATTTTTAAAATGTAATCAGAAGATTTGTACCGATACGAGAAAGCTTGATAAGGGCAGTATTTTCTTTTGTTTAAAGGGCGCTAATTTTAACGCGAATGAATTTGCTTTAAAAGCATTAGAAGGCGGTTGTGATTATGTTGTAGTTGATGAAGAGAAATACGCTACAAACGAAAATACACTCTTTGTAAAGGATGTTTTAAAAGCGCTTCAACAATTAGCTAATCATCACAGAAATCAATTAAAACTAAAAGTACTTGCTATAACCGGGAGCAATGGTAAAACCACCAATAAAGAATTAATCAATGCCGTGCTTTCTAAATCATTTAAAACATTAGCAACAGTTGGCAATCTCAATAATCATATCGGTGTTCCATTAACGTTATTATCACTTACCAAAGAGCACGAAATTGCGATTGTAGAAATGGGCGCTAATCACCAAGGCGAAATAAATGAACTGTGCGAAATCGCAGATCCGGATTACGGTTTGATTACTAATATAGGTAAAGCCCATCTCGAAGGTTTTGGTGGTGAAGAAGGCGTGAAAAAAGGAAAAGGCGAAATGTACCAATACATTTCAAAAAAAAGGCGGACGGGTTTTTATTAATGCTGATGATGCTATTCTTCATGAAATGGCAGGCGCCATGGATAAGATTACTTATGGCACAACTAAATTATATGATGTAATAGGAAAGCAAATTAACGGCGATGAATTCGTTAATTTTAAATGGACTACCCGTTACAATGAAAAAGACTGGAACAAATTGCCATTGGTAAAAACACATATTATTGGACATTATAATTTTATTAATTTATTGTGTGCGGCGTGTGTAGGAAATTATTTTAAAGTTGACATTGAAAAGATAAATGAGGCTTTGTCGGAATATGTTCCTGACATGAATCGTTCTCAATTGGAGAAAACGGCCAATAACACTTTGATTTTGGATGCATACAATGCAAATCCTTCGAGTATGAAAGTAGCTATTGAAAATTTTGCGAAAATGGAGGGTGAAAATAAATTGCTAATTATTGGCGATATGTTTGAGCTGGGAGAATACGCTGCAGAAGAACATAAAAAAAATTGTAGATTTAATTATCGAAAAAAACTAAGTGATGTGATTTTAATTGGTTCAGAATTTTCTAAAACAAATTCCGGCTTCAAAACATTTTTAAATACTCAGGATTGTTTAGCGAATTTAAAGAGCGAGCTACAAAAAAATAAACTCATTTTAATAAAGGGTTCTCGTGGAATGAAGTTGGAGATTTTAAAAGAAGCATTATAAATGGTAGCAACGATTTTACATAGAGGAAAAGAGTTTAGGGTTGATTTTTTTAAACCTATTGATATTTCCATGCCACTTCACGCAGATGCTGATTGTGCAAGTGCGTGGTATGTAAAACCAATGAGTATTGAGCCTGTAAGAATGGGCGATTGGGTAGGGGATGTAAATCAAGGCGGAAGTGTAAATTTCCGGGACATAAAATTTAATCCGCACGGAAATGGTACGCATACAGAATGTGTTGGTCATATAAGTAAAGAATTTGTTACCATAAATAAATGTTTAACACGATTTTTATTTATTGCGGAGGTTATCACTATTCTTCCTGAAGAATTAGAAAATGGTGATAGAGTGATTTCCAAAAAGGAATTGAAATGTGTTTGAATGGCGCAAAACCTGAAGCTGTAATTATTAGAACTTTAGGAAATAGCCCCGCAAAATTAAAAACACAATACACTGGTACTAATCCTGTTTATATGACTGAAGAGTCTATTCTGTTTTTAAATAGTATTGGTGTTGATCATATCTTATTAGACACACCAAGTGTAGATAAAGAAGTAGATGGGGGAAAATTAGTAGCGCATCACGCCTTTTGGCAATATCCAAGTAATACTCAGTTCCAAAAAACAATTACTGAATTAATTTACGTTCCGAATGAAGTGGATGACGGAATGTATCTCCTAAATATTCAAATTACAAGTTTCGAGAATGACGCTAGTCCGAGTAAGCCTGTTCTTTACAAGGTAGTTTAAAACCTATTCAGTAAGATTCTGAAAGTAGTTCCTTTATTAGTTTCGCTATCCAAAACAAATATTTTGCCGCCGTGATAGTTTTCGATAATACGTTTGCATAAGGAAAGACCTAATCCCCAACCGCGTTGTTTAGTTGTAAAGCCGGGCTCGAATACAGTTTTAAATTTCGATTTTGGAATTCCTTTTCCGGTATCTGAAATATCAATGGCAATTCCTTCCGGAATTTCTTTTACAAGAACAGTAATTTGTCCTTTACCATCCATCGCATCCACAGCATTCTTACATAAATTTTCAATTACCCATTCAAATAAGGGAACAGAAATTTGAACATGAATTTCTTTTGATGGCATTTGTATTTCATACTTCACATTTTTTGAAGTACGGAGTTTTAAATAATCCGTTGCATTTTGAATAACAGTACAAATATCTTCATCCTGTAAAGTAGGCTGAGAACCAATTTTTGAGAAGCGTTCTGTAATAGTATTCAAACGTTTTATATCACGGTTCATTTCATCTACAACGGTATCATCAACTCCTAAGCTCCGTAAATGTTCGTTCCATCCCATTAAGGAAGAAAGCGGTGTTCCTAATTGATGTGCAGTTTCTTTGCTCATCCCCACCCATACCTGATCTTGTTCGGCTTTACGGGCAGTACTGAATAAAATATAAGCAATCAATAAAAATAAACCTATCACACCAAATTGAACATAAGGATAATATGTTAGCTTGGTGAGTAATTCAGATTCGGCATAATAAATATAATTGATGTAGCCATCACCGAAGTCAATAGCAATCGGTTGGTTATCTTGCGATAAATCTGCGAGTGTAGCCCTAAGTTTCTCAGGAGTGTTGACCTTAGCCGAGTCAATTTTTTACTCATGGCAATGATTTGTGTTTTGCTAGAGTCGGTATAAATTACAGGAATATCAGCAGAGTTTAGCGCTACTTCTTCTAAAAATGATTTCGTTAAACTATCAAACACTAATTTTATATCAGAAAAAACTTTACTGTCTTTGTAATAGAAATAATTTTTATATTCTTTGTAATATTTTATTACTACTGGAGCATAGCTCTCTTTCATAATATTAAACTGCTCTCTTAAGTAAGTGGTGTCTTTTTCTTTTAAAGAATCTAAATTTCGTCCTGAAATTTCTCCACCTTCATTCATAAGTATTACCGGTACGGTAGTATTTTCTTGGATAACTTTTAATGCAAAATCACTTATCACGTCACTAGTCATTAGTTCACGTGTTGCTTCAGCGTAAAGCTCAACCTTTTTACGTTCTTCCAATTTTATTTTAGTAAACAACTCGTTTGTGAATTTATAAAGTTTGGCTTTTTTCTGAACGGCTTTGGCCCATAATTTAGCTTTTGCCCTTTCGTCTTCGGCAATGCGTTTTACTAAACTGTTAGTATACCACAACGAGGTGAAAATAATGAGAATGGCTATTACGAATAGCACCCATTTCCAGCGTTGTTTTTTGGTGTAAATGTTCATAGTTCGGTTAAATCACTACAAGTCTATATAAATGTACAGGCTTATTAATTAACGTACAAATCTAATATTTAGTATAAACAAAAAACCCGCCTTTAAAGCGGGTCTTTGTTGTTTAAATTTATTTATTTATTTTGAAATCATGTTCAATTGTTCCTGACTAACTCCTGTCGTGCTATAACCTCCATCATGATAGAGATTTTGCATAGTAATCATCTTTGTTAAATCAGAGAACAGACTTACGCAAAAATTAGCGCAATCGTCAGCACTTGCATTACCTAGTGGCGATTGTGCTTCTGCAAAATCATAAAACTCGCTAAAGCCTTTAATACCACTTCCCGCTGTAGTTTTTGTAGGCGATTGCGAAACCGTATTAATACGAACTTTTTTATGTTTGCCATAATGATAACCAAATGTACGAGCAATACTTTCTAACATAGCTTTAATATCAGCCATATCTGTATAAAACGGATACGCTTGTTGCGCAGCGATATAACTTAACGCCACAACAGAAGCATGCTCATTTAGAGCATCTAATTTATAAGCTGTCGCTAACATTTTATGAAATGATAAGGCAGATACATCAATTCCTTTGTTATAGAAATCGTAATTCAATTCAGTGTAAGGAATATTTTTACGAATATTTACACTCATACCAATTGAATGTAAAACGAAATCGATTTTACCACCTAATACATCCATTGATTCGGTGTATAGTTTAGTTAAATCTTCCATACGTTAGTAGCATCAGCAGGAATAATTTTAGCACCTGTTTGTTCTGCTAATTTATTAATCTCGCCCATACGCATCGCAATAGGAGCGTTAGTTAATGTAAAGGTAGCGCCTTCTTCGTGACATTTTTGAGCCACTTTCCAAGCGATAGAATTTTCATCTAATGCACCAGTAATAATACCGCGTTTTCCTTTTAATAAGTTGTATGCCATAGTGTTTATTTTAGTTGTGCAAATATACTAATTATGCTTTAATTAAGCATTCAGTAATTCTTTTGCGTTTTTAATAGCTGATTCGCTTGGATTTCCTGTACTTAACATCTTTGCAATCTCAACAACGCGTTCATCTTTATTTAATTCTTTAATATGAGAAATGGTTTTCGCACTCTCGTCGTTCTTGTAAACAAATAAATGGAATTTTCCTTTGCTCGCAATTTGTGGTAAATGAGTAATCGTAATTACCTGCATTTTTTTCACTCATACGCATTAAGATATGTCCTATTTTGTCGGCTACATCACCACTTACTCCTGTATCAATCTCATCAAAAATAATAGTAGGCAAGGCTTTTTTACTCGCCATGATAGATTTTATACTTAGCATTAAACGCGACAGTTCTCCACCTGAAGCTATTTTATGCAATTCTTTAAAATCACCACCTTTATTAGCTGAGAAATAAAAATTGAATGCTATCTAATCCATTATTGCCAAATTCTAAAGGGTTTTAATTCAATTTTAAATTGAGCATTGGCCATTGATAAATCGTTAACATGCTTTTAATATTTTTCTCAATACCAGGATTCCTGTCTTGCGTTTCTTGATTAAATCTTTGCTAATGTTTTGTCTTTTTGTATAGAAGCAATTTCTTTTTTGTTTTTCAATTCGTTTTCTAATGATGAGAACTGTTGTAATTTCTTTTCAATTTTATCTTTAATTGATAATAATTCTTCTTCGCTATTGCATTGTGTTTTTTAAGAAACGATTTAATTTATCTAATTGGGTATTTATTTCCTCTAAATTATTGTGATACAAACACCACTTACTTTCTGTATCATCAATATCTTTCGCTAATTCTTTTAACTCGATATATAGTGAATTCGCTCTTTCCCCCAATGATTTGTAAGTCTCTCCAAATTTTACTAACGACTGCAATTGTTGTTTAACGGTTGCTAATCCTGATAGTAAATTAGCATCACCCTCCGAAATAGTGTTGGCTGATTTTAGTAAGCTCGATTTTATGAATTCGGCATTTTCTAATGAAGCACTTTCCTCTTCCAAATGTTTTTGCATCACCGAGTTTAATAGTCGCTTCTTCTAACTCATTAAATTGAAACTGAAAATAATCTAATTCTTTTTTTGCTTGAAATTCTTGTTCTTCTAATTCTTCTAATTTTTTTTTTGATTTATTAGCTCTAAACTGTTTTTTATAATCCGAAAATAGTGTTTGTGTAAAGCTGCCATCTACTAATTCAAATTGAAAATTAGTTTCTTTTAGTAATAATGTTTCGTGTTGAGAATGAATATCAATTAATTGATCACCTAATTCTTTTAAAACAGTTAGTACTTGGAGTCATTAATAAAAGCACGAGATTTCCCTTCAGGAGTAATTTCTCTTCTTAAATAGTGGTAACTTCTCAAAGTCTAATTCATTAGCTTTAAAAAATGCTTTTAAATTGTAATTTCCGAAAAATTCAGCTTCGATAATACATTTTTGGTTTTATCATGTAAAACGCCTACATCGGCTCTGATCCTAAACCGTGACTAAGGCGCCTAATAAAATGGATTTACCAGCGCCTGTTTCTCCAGTAATAACAGTTAAACCTTCGGGAAATTAACCTTATCTCTTCAATGAGGGCAAAATTTTGTATGCGTAAATTCGCTTTAACCTAGGCTAAATATCGAATTTAAATCTGTAAAATTAATGGTTAAATGAAGGCTTAATTTTTCAACATTATTCACTTATTTAGCTCGTAAATTCATTCAAATTCACACTAATTGTGGAAAAAGTAACCCTAATAAATGTAACAGTACGGACTTTTCAGTGTAATAAACATATAACCAATACTGAAATTGCCATGCGTCAACTGAAGATAACCAAGCAAATTACGAACCGCGAGACGGCCTCGTTAGATATGTACTTACAAGATATTGGAAGGGTTGAATTAATTACGGCCGATGAAGAAGTAGAGTTGGCAAGAAAAATCAGAGCGGGCGATCAACGCGCATTAGATAAATTAGTGAAATCGAATTTACGTTTTGTAGTTTCAGTTTCTAAGCAATACCAAAATCAAGGTTTAAGTTTGCCCGATTTAATTAATGAAGGAAATTTAGGTTTAATAAAAGCGGCGCAACGTTTTGATGAGACGCGCGGTTTTAAATTTATTTCTTACGCTGTGTGGTGGATTCGCCAAAGTATATTACAAGCTTTAGCTGAACAAAGCCGTATTGTACGATTACCACTAAATAAAATTGGAGCCATCAATAAAATAAATAAAACATTCTCGAAATTAGAGCAACACTTAGAGCGCGAACCCATTTTTGAGGAAGTAGCAGATGCTTTAGATATGTTGCCGAGTGATATTATGGACACCATGAAAACAACAGTCGCCACATGAGTATGGACGCTCCTTTAGGAACCGGTGAAGATGGTGGTAACATGTATGATTTGATGGAGAACCCTTCTGTTATTAGTCCGGATAAAGAACTAATAAGTGATAGTTTACGTCAGGAAATAGAACGATCACTTTCAACTTTAACGGGTCGCGAAGCAGATGTTGTTCGTTTGTATTTCGGATTAAGTGGAGGCCACGCTCATTCGTTAGAAGAGATTGGCGAAAAGTTTGATTTAACCCGCGAGAGAGTTAGACAAATAAAAGAAAAAGCAGTGCGCCGTTTAAAACATGGTTCACGAAGTAAATTATTAAAATCGTATTTGGGATAAATTACTCTTTACTTTTACTATCTATAAAAATAGTAACAGGACCATCATTAATTAATTCCACTTTCATATCGGCGCCAAAAACTCCCGTCTTGCATTCCTTTCCTAATTCAAGATTTAATTTCTTTATAAAGTTTTCGTAAAGCGGAATGGCTTTCTCAGGTCGTGCTGCTTTTATAAAAGAGGGACGGTTCCCTTTTTGTGTTGAGGCATGTAAAGTAAATTGACTCACGATTAAAATCTCGCCATTAATTTCTTTCACGCTTAAATTCATTTTCCCTTCAGTGTCTGAAAAAATGCGCATGTTTATTAGCTTTTGAACTAACCAATCAGAATCTTTTTCATCATCGGCATCTTCAATACCAACTAAAACCATTAAGCCACTGTTTATCGACGAAAAAACAGCATTTTCTATTGTTACAGAAGCACTTTTAACGCGTTGAATGATTAGTCGCATAAATGGAATTAATTGCTTAAATTTACGATTATTAAAAAAAGAAAAAAAATGAAGAAATTAATTTTATTTTCTGCTTTAGCCTTAGCTTTTATCGCTTGCAGAAAAGATACCAAAACTGAAGAACCGATTCCTGATCCAACTCCAACAGTAACTTGTCCGCCCACAAGTTGCGTAAACCCTGATACAGTGTTTGTAGCAAGTGGTAGTGGTCCTTATTTAATTTTTCAATTTAAGTTCGATTCAACTCAAGCACGTTTAAATAGTTTTGGTATGCCGGCAACAGTGCCTTCAACCAATGCAGCTTGTTCACCTAAGTTTAATAAAATGAGTGCCCACTATATTGAAATGGCACAAACAGATTTAACTGCAGTAGGTGCCGGAAAAGTTTTATACAGAGCTAATGAAACAGATTGTGATGGCGGTGAAAAGGCAATTGCTTTTTGTCAGTCGGTTGTTGTTCGCGAAAACAAAACTTTCTTTGCTATTCCTTTAAGTCAGGTTGGAGCAGGAACTTATAAGTGGTTACGTGTTTCTTTAGCTTATCAAAATTATGATATTCCGTTTTTAACTACATCAACAGGTAGCATTACACAATGGGGTACTGTAGCTTCATTCCTTGGATTTAATAATTACGTCACTCAATATAAAATTAAAAATGTAATGGCTACACCATCTTCAAGTGTTGGTGGTGCAGGAAATCATAAGCAAGGTTATTGGGGATTTGAAACAATGGTTAGTAGTGTAACTTATACAGCAGATGGTCAACCGCCCGCTGGTGCAACTACAGTTGTAAATCCAAATCCAAGTTCACCAATTCCGGCAGGAAGTTGTTTGGTAACGGGTGAGTTTTTTAATGGCGTTTCAAATTCTCCATTAGTAATTACAGGTAGCGAAACAAGCGATATTGTTATTACAGTATCATTATCTACGAATAAAAGTTTCGAGTGGAAAGAAGTTACCTTTGATGGCTACTACCAACCCGATGCAGGTGAGTTTCCTGTAGATATGGGAATACGTGGTATGGTACCGAAGTATTAATTCTAAATTCAATTAGTTTTTCAGTCCGGACAAATTGTTCGGACTTTTTTATTTTGCTACAAATCGTAGCCATCAATCCTCAAATAGGATGTAATTTTGTTTTATGTTAGAAACAAAAGATTCCTACTTCAAAGGCCGTGGCTCGCAAATAAACACGCATAATAAATTTGCGCGATATCAGTATGTGCAGGAATTTATGGAGGTGTTGGATGAAGAGTTATTAGAGAATCACAAAACAGAAATAATTTATACGCATCCTAAAACTATTATTAATAAAGTTGAGAGTCCTGATATTCCCGGAATGTATTCGATGAATCCATATCAAGGATGCGAACACGGTTGTATTTATTGTTACGCGCGTAACACCCACGAGTATTGGGGTTATAGTGCGGGATTAGATTTTGAACAAAAAATAATTGTAAAACAAAATGCAGCTGAGTTGTTAGAAAAACATTTCAGTAATAAAAACTGGAAACCTTCTGCTATTATGCTTTCGGGAAACACAGATTGCTATCAACCATTGGAAAGAGAATTAGAAATCACCCGACGGATTTTACAAACCTGTTTAAAATACAAACATCCTGTAAGTATCATCACAAAAAACGCTTTAATACTTCGCGACTTAGATTTACTAATTGAATTAGCAAAATATAATTTAGTTCATGTGATGGTTTCAATTACAGGAACGGATGAGAGTATCCGACAAAAATTAGAACCTCGCACCGCTACTTACAAAAACAGATTTAAGGTTTTGGAAGGCTTATCAAAAAATAATATTCCATGTGGTGTAATGATTGCACCAATAATTCCGGGACTCACCAATCATGAAATTCCAAACGTAATGGAGTTAGCTGCAAAAGCAGGAGCAACAAGTGCAGGTTTTACAATGGTGAGATTGAATGGTGCTGTTGGTCCGATATTTAAAGATTGGTTAGTAAAAAATTTTCCTGACCGCGCCGATAAAGTTTGGAATCAAATTTCTGATGCGCATGGCGGAGCGGTTAATGATAGCAGAGCCGGAGTAAGAATGAGAGGAGAAGGGCCAATGGCAGAAAGCATCCGCCAATTATTTTCCTTATCGCGTTTACGATTTATGAAACAGAAAGTAAATTTGAATTTAACGTAAGTGATTTTAACTACAAAGCTGGCGATACGCAGTTGAGTTTGTTTTAGCACTTCTCAATTACAGCAGCATAACCTTGTCCAACCCCAATACACATTGTTACCAAAGCATATTTTTTATTTTGGAGTTGTAATTCAATTGCAGCTGAATTTAAAATGCGCGCGCCACTCATACCTAATGGATGTCCTAATGCAATAGCACCACCATTTGGATTGATACGTGAATCGTTATCATCTAATTTCCATTGACGTGTACAGCCTAAACTTTGTGCAGAGAAGGCTTCGTTCAATTCAATTATATCAATATCGTTCCAAGTTAAACCCGCATTTTTAATCGCTTTGTTACTCGCTTCAACCGGACCTAATCCCATAATGCGGGGCTCAACACCAACAACAGCGCTTGATACAATTCTTGCTAATGGTTTTAAATTATATTGTTTGATAGCATTTTCTCCTGCTAATAATAATGCAGCAGCGCCATCATTTAATCCGGATGCATTTCCTGCAGTAACAGTTCCATCTTTTTTAAACGATGCTTTTAATTTTTGAAGACTTTCTAAATTGGTATTTGGTTTTGCAAATTCATCTTTGTTAAAAATTAAAGCATCACCTTTTTTTTGTGGAATCTCAACAGCAACAATTTCTTTTTCAAATCTTCCTGCTGCCATTGCTTTAGCAGCTTTTTGCTGACTCCAAAACGCAAATTTATCTTGGTCTTCACGATTTATTTTATGAAGTTCTGCAACATTCTCTGCAGTTTCTCCCATTGCATCCACACCAAATAATTCTTTCATTTTCGGATTGATAAATCTCCAACCAAAACTACTATCAAATAATTGTTGATCTCTACCAAATGCAGAACCGGCTTTGCTCATTACTAACGGACCACGTGTCATATTTTCAACACCGCCGCTAATCATTAAATCAGCTTCTCCTAATTGAATATATCTTGCAGCATCAATACTTGCACTTAAACCTGATGCGCATAAACGGTTAACAGTTTGTCCGGGTACTGTAATTGGTAAACCTGCCATTAAACCTGCCATTCGTGCAACGTTGCGGTTATCTTCACCTGCTTGATTAGCACAACCTAAAATAACATCAACTACTTTTGAAAAATCAACAGATGGATTTCTTTTAATGAGTTCTTTTAAAACAACAACTGCTAAATCATCAGTTCTTACTACTGATAATGTTCCACCAAAATTTCCGATTGCTGTACGTACGCCGTTAATAATATATGCTTGGTTCATAATTGTAATTATTAGGAGGCACTAAATTAAATAAAAAACCCATGAAGTAGAACAAAGTTCACTTCATGGGCTTTTCTTTATTCAGGTTTATATTCTGTTTTATGAGTGTCGTTACTTTGATATACATCATCTGTATCGTCGTCATCTTCTTTTAGTTCAACGTGTTTTTCATTTTCCAGATTAATGTTTACGATAATAGGAGGAGGTGTAGGTTGAGAAAACCAAATACTTCCATTCCAAAATACATAATGGTTACGCCAGTTATCCCAATAGATATTGTATTTCGGGAAAAATACCCAGCGACGATGGATATAATGTTTTGGACCCCACATTGGACGGTAAACAACCACTTTAGCAGGTCTGAAAACGCTGCGTTTCACCACTCGTTTAGCGCGTGGATGATGTGCTTTATGCGGATGATGTTGACGCCCGCCTTTTTTTGAGAAAATAAATTGCCCGTTCCAAGTAAAAATACTGCAATTACTAATGGAATTATTTTTTTAAGATATTTCATAATGTAGGTTATTTCTTATTTGACTGCAGTAAAGAATAAAGGTTTAATCCTTTAACAAATTTTTACCAATCTTTTGAAGTACGGTAAACTGTGCCTTTAAAAAGGGCCACAATACTGTTATCTGATGATTTGTAAACTTTTATAGAATACAGACCGATTTTATTCGAGCAATTTTCTTCTTTGGCTTCGGCAATTATTTCGTCACCTTCCAATAACGATACTAAATGTGAAATAGAGGTCTCAACTGAAACAGATTTTCTGCCGTGTGAATTTGAAGCGAAAGCAAGTGCGCTGTCGGCTAAAGAGTAAGTAATTCCGCCATGCGCAATACCAAAACCATTGAGCATATTTTTAGTAACCGTCATTTTTAATTTTGAGATACCTGAACCTGTTTCTAGAATTTCAATACCTAACCACTGACTAAAATAATCTTTAGCCATCATCATATCTACAACATCTTTCGGAGATTTCATATTACATGCGCGGTTTCCAGGGAATTTCGTTGGCGTTATAATCTTTGTTAGTTTTCTTGAGAGAACAAATAAATAATCAGATAAGCGGTTCAAATATTTATAAATGAGTTCTTCAACTTTTTCGTTTTCTGCAAGTTTTAAAGTTGCTCTTTCTGCACGTCTGCAAACACAGCGTGCAATATGACAATACGAAATATCAGTATGCCCACCGGGTAAAATAAAACTTTTCATTTCAGGAAGAGTTTCATTCATTTTGTCAATGGCTTTTTCTAAAGCAACAACGTCGGTTTCGTTAAGTTGTGGTAATGGCATTTTATTTTTTCTGGATCGGCCGCTAACAAAGAACCAATAGTAAATAGTCGATCTTGAATTTCAATTAGTAAATCAAATAATTCTTTTTCACTTATTAAATCGCGAACTAAACCAATAAACGAATTTAATTCATCTACGGTTCCGTATGCTTCAATACGAATATGATGTTTAGGAAGACGAGTGCCTCCAATTAAAGAGGTTTGTCCTTTATCACCTGTTTTAGTATAAATTTTTGTCGACATAATTACAGGTAAAAATAAACCTTTTAATTATTAAATCAACTAAAAACTTAAACTAAGGTTAAGGTTAGGAAGAATTGGTAATTGATCGATGCGCGCAAAAGTGAAACGGTTTACGTAAAAAATGTTTTTACGATTGTAAACATTTGTAGCACCACCGCTAATTTCAAGAAGTACTTTCGGACTTAAGTTGTAGCGGTATTTAAAACCAATATCTAAGCGATGGAAATCAGGTAAACGTACCGAATTTAAATCACCAGGTAAATAACCAACATTTCCGTTAGCAGTTGTATAGTTGTAGTTTAAGTTATTTTGGAAATTAAGTTGTGGATAATAACCTTGAGTTGGTGTAGTTGGGAATGGAGAGCCATAATTCCAACGCACGTTAATTTCCCAATTGCGTTTTTTGCCGAAAGTGTATGAACCTACTAAATTCACATTATGACGGCGATCAAAATTTGGAGGGTAATTTAAAATAACACCTGTACTTGGGTTTCCTGACCAACGGTCGTTGATACTAAGTGAGTATACGGCCCATAAATAAAAACGTTTGTATTCAAATTTTAAAACCGCATCAAAACCACGGGCGCGGCCTTCTTCAATTACAAAATCTTTTTTTATTGCGTCTGGTTTGCTAGCGTTGTCAGGTGTGTCATCAAATAATTTATCGCGATTACGTTTCACTACTTGTTTAAAGTTTTTCTGATACACCTCTAAGTTTAATTCAAAATATTTTAAAATATCAAATTCAAAACCGGCTACATAATGTTGCGCTTTTTGTACTGAAGAATTTGAAGTAAATGTTTTCCATTTTTGTCGAGATATTTAGAAGGCATTTGATCGTTTTCAGGAGCATTCACGAAACCATAAAATAAATTCACTACATCGCGGTCGGAACTAGCGCTCATCAACGTTTGACTGTATAAACCTGCTGCGCCTTTAAAGCGAATTTTAGGAGTGAAATTAGCCTTTAAACTAATTCGTGGTTCAGGAGAAAACACGCCTAAAGTTGCGTAGTACATTACACGGAGGCTAGGCTCTAAAACAAAACGTTTTTTCTTGTGTACAATTTTATATTTTAAGAAACCGGCAATATCAGAAGTTGCGCGATCGAGTTTCACTTTTGTGAAAAACGGATTTTGTAATTCGTAGTTCGTGTTGGTGATAATACCTTCGAAACCAAATTTAAGTTCGTTACGCCCAATAAATTTTATAAAATTAAAACCAGCATTAAAATTACCAACGCTGCTTAATTTGGTATCCGTTTCTACAGTAGGATTTTGATATTTTATTTTATAATTAGAGTAAGCGAAAACCCCTTCAATTAATAAATTAGAGCCGCTAGGCACCAAAACAAAATTAGAACCACCTCCGGAAGCTGACCAACTATAAGTGGCAATATCAGGATAAGCCACTTTATCGTTAAAATTAAATCCGAAAAAACTTATTTTACTTCCGCTTGTTGAATTGATAGAAGCTTTTGCGTAGATATCTGTAAAATAAAATGGCAATCCATCTTTATTAGCGTAAGAATAAATTGATTTTGAAGTTTGAGGTAAGTAAGAATGTTTTGCAGCAATAATAAATGAAGAACTTGCTTTTCCGTCTTCTTTTAATTTCACCAATGGACCTTCTAACATAACCTTAGCAGCGAAAGTAGAGGCTGCCACTTTTCCGCTCATGCGTTTTTTATTTCCGTCGCGGGTGGTAACATCCATAACAGAAGAAGTTCTTCCTCCGTATTCAGCGCCAAAACCTGCTGAATATACATCGGCATTTTTCATAATATCATTATCAAAAACGGAAAATAAACCGATGTAGTGGAAGGGATTAAAAATAACCATACCATCTAATAGTACTTTATTTTGAACGGGTAAACCCCCGCGGATGTATAGTTGTCCGCCTTGGTCACCTGTAAATGTAACACCGGGAAGTACTTGTAAATACTGCGCTAAATCCGGCTCACCAATACTTGGTAATTTGGCGATAATTGTTGGGTCAACTTTTTGTAGGGATACAGTGGTGTTTTCAACTTTTTCACTTTGTTGGGTAGTAATTTCTACCTCTTGTAAACTGATACCGCCTTTTGTGCTGAAATATTTTTTGCTTAGAATTTCACCCGCTTTAATAGTGATTTTTTCACGAATAGTGTCAAAATCCATATTGGTAATCATTAAAGTATAATCACCTGCAGGAATTTTAGTTAATGAGAAAAACCATTTAAATCGCTGGTACCGCCAATAGTTGTTCCTTTTAAAAACACATTGCTAAAAAGGACCGGCTCACCATTTTCCTTATTGTAAACGAAACCTCTAACAGAACCTGAATTTTGAGCAAAAAAGGAAGCGGAAGTCACCACAAAGAAAACTAAAAGAGGAATTTACGGTAACTGGAGAGGAATGGCATAAGTTTTTTGTATAAGGATGTAAATTTACCATTATTCTATAAATAGCACACCTAAATAATTTAGGTAATGGAGCTTTTTTTATAGATGGTTGGACTAGGCGTTTTATTGGCGTTTTCTGGCTTTTAAGTGGTGGTTTTACACGCGAAAAGGGGGGATTTTTGGTTTTCGCCTTAATTTAACTGTTCATTTTACTAGTTTAAACCAACCGTTTACGAATTCTTATCGTAAAGTAAGAAAATAGGCAAAAATGTATTTGTTACTAAAGCGTGGATTTTATATATTTACCCTTATTAAATTGCTAATTCCAAGACTATGAAACTATATACTAAAAAATTAATTTTTGCAGTTGCTTTTTGTTTATCTATGATAAACTTAAATGCTCAGACAGCCTATAGCGAAGATTTCGAAAATGGGGCGCCCGGAACGTGTAATACAACTTTCCCTACTACTCCTACAATTTGGACGAGTGCAACCAGTGACTGGGTAATTGATGATAATGTTACTTCTTGTTCAGGTGGTGTTCCTGAGTGTACTGTTACCAGTAGTTCAGGCGGAAGTATGCTTGCAGGCGGAGACAATTTAACGAATTTGGAAGCAGCGGTTTCTGCTTCTTTTACTACAGGAGGTTTAAAGAATATTGTAGTAGATTGGAATGAATACAGAACTTCTACACCAAAATCTCCGGATATAACGATTGAATATAGTTTCGATAATATAACTTATACTGTAGTTCCGGGATGGACAGATATCGTTGCAGATGATAATTGGCATGCCATTCCAACTTTAGCTTTACCAGCAGACTGTGATGCTCAAACCACTATTTATTTACGTTGGTCTTATACCGGTGACGGAACAGGTTCATTTATGGCTATTGATGATATTATTGTAAGTGGTACACCTTCACCAATATATTATTGGAATGGCGGAGCTCCACATGATAAAACCTCATGGGGTTTAAATGCTGACGGAACAGGCGGAAACCCAACTGATTTTGTTACTGCTAACCAAACATTTAATTTTTATAACAATACAACTAATAATTTTTCCCCTACATTATCTGCAGATTGGGCAGTAAGTGGTGGAACTGTAGTAATTAATGTTGGAGATGGCGCAACGCGCTTAACTAACTTCACTATCCCCCCTACTTTTTCATTAAGTATTTCAGGTGCAACGTTAAGAGTTTTAAATAGTTCTACTTTAACCTTACAAAATACAGTAACCCCTACCGGATCTCTTGTTTCATTATCTGCCGGTTCAACTATCGATTTTGCTCAAACAAGTACGGTTACTTTATATCCAAAGGCTTACAGTAATTTAACGATTTCCGGTGGGGCTAATAAACTTCATGGTGGATCACCAACATCTGTTAGTGGGGTTTTAAATTTAAGTTCGGCCGCTTCAAATTACAGTATGGCAACAAGTTTGCAAACCATGACGCTTAGTGGAACTTGTGTTGGAACAGGATCTTTATTAACTGGAAATTCCAGTATAACTATTTTAGGATCGGGTGCATTTGGTACTTTGAATTTTGGTTCTGGTTCAACAGCAAATCAAATACGCAATTTAACCATTAACCGTACAGGTGGTGGAGTTGTTACTTTAGGTAGTGACTTACGAGTAAACGGAACTGCTTTATTTACTGCAGGCTCTTTAGTTCTTAATGATAAAACATTAGGTTGTAATGGAGCTATTACATTCCCGGCAAGTATTGCCCAAGGAAATATTTCAGGGTCCACAGCTTCATCATTTACTGTTGGAGGAACAGGTGCTATTTCAAATAGTTTACTTTTAGATCAAACAAGTGCAACCACTCGTGCTCTAAGAGACTTAACACTTTCTCGTGCAACCACAACATTAACTTTAGGTAATCCACTTGAAATTTGGGGGTCTTTAACACCAACTGTTGGTACTTTTGCAGCTGGGTCAGGAAACGTAACATTAAAATCTAGTTCAACCTTAAAAGGTAGAATCGGAAGAATGGGCGCAAGCGGTGATTTTACCGGAACAAATGTAACAGTTGAAACTCTTGCAAGTGGTGGAACAACAGGTTACACCAATTTAGGTGCTGCAGGTATTTCAAGTAAAACATTTGCCGATTGGAATGATGAATTTGCTATTACTTGTCCTACTTGTCCTGATGGTTCTGTTGTTGGTAGTACACCATTTACTTCTATAACTGCATATAATGAATCCGCTTTTTCGGGTGATTTTGGAAACGCAGCACATTACGTAGATATTGCAAATGTAACTGATGCTATTGGTACAGGTAAAGGTTGGTGGGTTTATTTAGGTTCGGCAAGTTTAACAACAAGTGATATTCAATTAGATGTTACCGGCTCAATTAATAAAGGAAACTTATCAAATATTCCTTTGACAGTAACTGGTGGTGCAAGTGCACAAAATGGTTGGAATTTATTAGCAAACCCTTACCCATCACCAATTAGTTTTACTGCGGTTATTAATGGTAATACAGGAAATTGCGAAAACACTTTATATGTTTGGAACCCTGATTTAAATGGTGGTAATGGTGACTTTGCTATTTTTACTCCAAGTGTTGGTTCAGTTCCTGCAGTTGGTTCAGGTGGTGTTAATGATAATATCCCAACCGGACAAGGTTTTTATATTCGTGCAACATCAGCATTTAATTTGAGTCCAACCGAAAGTTGGAAATCGGCTACGGCAAGTACAAATGCGTTATTAAAAACAAATGCAGTTGCAAGCTATCCTCCAAGTTTATTTATTTTAAACTTAACAGGCGGTGGTACTAAAAACTTTAATACCATGACAGCTATTAATATTAATCCTGCTGCTACTGCTGGTTTCGATAATACTTTAGATGCTACACATTTATCACCTGGTTATGGTATTGCTGAAATTTCAAGCGTAGTTAGCAATGTTGGATACAAAATCAATAGTATTCCAACTGTTAATGGTACAGTTTCAATTCCTGTTAAAGTAATTTCAGGTACAAGTGGAGCATATCAAATCGCACCATTAAACATTAATAATTTACCTGCCGGCGCTTGTGTTACTTTATTCGACCGCTTTACAAATACTACTCACGATTTAAGAACTAGTGCGTATTCATTTAACTTTGTTGATACTACAAGTGTATACAGATTTGTATTAAATATTAGTGTAAACCAAACTGCTTTAAACAGCACTTCTTCTAATGCAGCTTGTACTAAAAATCCAAATGGAAAAATTATTGCTTCTGGTACTACAACTGGTCCTTGGAATTATGTTTGGAAAGATGTTCAAGGCAACATTATAAAAACCACAAACAATTTAACAACAGCCGATACATTAAAGAACTTAGGAGCTGGTGATTATTTTGTAGATGTTACTACTGTTGGTTCTTGTGATAACGCTAATGGTGAGTTTAATATTGTTGTTAGTTCACCTTTACCTGTTGCTGCTTTCACTTCAAGCGCAGATAGTATTGATATTAACAGTTCTACACCATTCGTATTTACAAACGCATCAGTAAACGCAAGCAATTATACTTGGTATTTTGGTGATGGTAACACATCTACAGCGGTGAGCCCAACTTATACTTACGCTACACCGGGCAATTACGATGTGTCTTTATACGCCTTAAATCCTGCTTGTGCAGATTCATCATTCTCTATTTACACCATAAAAGTTTATGGTACTGCTACTAGTCCAACATTACAAAGTGTTGCAAGTATTGTAGGTGCTGATAACAATATTAAGATTGGTAAAGATGCAAATGGTATTTATGTACAATTTAATTACGACAAAAATACAAGAGGTACAGTTACTGTAACTAATGTGTTAGGTCAGATATTAATTGCACCTAAAACAATTGAAGGAACAACAGAGCGTTTCTATATAGATGTAAACGTAAAAGATCAGTTGTTGTTTGTAACGGTTGCTACCGGAGAGAAACGAATTACGGAACGACTATTATCGACTCAATAGTAAACTAAACTCATAAAAAACCCCGAAGTGTTCGCTTCGGGGTTTTTTGTTTTAAGGATGTTCTTATTATTGTTTCTTATCTATTAATAATAATTCGTTAGCTACAATTTCGGTGAAGTATTTCTTAGCACCGGCTTTATCAGTGTAATTACGGGTGGTTAATTTCCCGTCAATAATTACCTGAGAGCCTTTTTCCAAAAACTTCTCGGCGATACCTGCAAGTTTGCCCCAGATAACTATGTTATGCCATTGAGTTTCGCTTACTTTCTCACCTTTTTTGTTGGTGTAATACTCAGAAGTTGCTACGGTAAAACGCGCCATCTTGTTTCCGTTATCTAACTCTTTAATTTCGGGAGTTGCACCTAAATTGCCTATTAACTGAACGCGGTTTTTAATTGTCATCATGATTTCTTGTTTTTATTATTGTTATTAATTGATTTATTTTAATTTTTATAATGAAGCGTACTTGTTCTGCTTAATTATTTCTTGTTGTTTAGTAAAAGTTCAGCGGCTACCACTTCTGTGATGTATTTTTTAGATCCATCATTCGCGGTGTAGCTTCTTGAACTTAATTTTCCATCCACAACCACTTCGTTACCTTTTTTAAGTAATTGCTCGGCTATACCTGCCAGCTTACCCCAGGCTACAATATTGTGCCAGTGTGTGGCGCTTATTTTTTCTCCTTTTCTGTTTAAGTATTCTTCCGAAGTTGCTACCGAAAAGCGCTACTACTTTGTTTCCATTTTCTAAATTTTTACTTCGGGTGTTGCTCCTAAATTGCCGATTAATTGTACGCGGTTTTTAACTGTATTCATGATTTTTTGTTTTTTTATGCCTGCTTATTGCAAGCGGTTTTACGTTTATTTAATTATTATTTATTTTTTCTGTCTACTAAAACTTCGTTGCAACGGTTGTTTGGTTTCGACGAGGACAAAGGTATGGTGACTAAAAAACGGGAGTCGTATAATAAATAGTTGTAGACGGATAAATACGTTTGTAACCGTTTGTTGTCGACTTTAATAATAATGTAAATAATTGATTATTAGAAATATAATTTTCTTTTTAGAACCGCCGAAAAAATATCGGAAAATTTAGCCGGGAGCTGCTTTTTAAAGCGTTAGGTACTTTTAGCGATATACTTTTTGGTAATAAAAGGGCTTGTTGTATACGTTTGACGTATAGAAAAATATAAATACAAGAAATGAATTCTGTTTTAAACGAAAGAGGATATCCCTTTTTACTAGGTATTAATCTTTCTTTTTGTTTTTTAACCGATCCATATTTTTTTCAATGTATCGGTCGGGTGGTAAAAGTAATTGCTGAATTCTCTTAGCGTATCGGATACTATCTGTTATCTCTTTGTTTTTTTCTTCTAAAATAGCGCGACTCTCACTTAACTCACTCTTAAAAATAAAAACAACACCTAATGTGGCTAAGAGTACAGTGAAAAGATTAATGAGATAAATAATCATCGACATTGGAAAAGGAATTGCGTATGGTGAGGAATAGATCATATTGCCATAAATAGAAGCCAACAAACAAAGAATGGAGAAACCCACAAAAATGAGTCCGGTGCGTAAAGAAGGAAATAAAAAAACAGGAGGGACAGCAATTACTAAAAATCCTAAATAAAATCCGGCATCTTTTCCTGCTAAAACTGAAATGCTTCCGAAAAACGCAGAAGACATTATAGAAATAAAAACACGAGCAGTAATAACTCCAAACCATTTGTTTAAAAGTAAGGGAATTGAAAAAATAATCAAACCAATAAAAAAGGCGAACGACAAAGTATAATTGCAGGTAATGCTGAATAACAAAATGTAAGGTAAACAAACAGGCACACCTAATAAACTAATACCATTAAGCAAACGCGTTTGCTCCGCAATTTCAGGAGGGGTTTCAGGTTTTAAGCCGAAGTTTATAAGAGCAATTAATTTCTGCTTCATTTAACTTTTTTTAAATGACTTTAAGTTTTTCTCAATGTACTTTTCGCTAGGCATTAATGTTTGTTGGATACGCTTGGCGTATTTAATACTATCTACAATTTCTTTTTGTTTTTCTTCTAACTCGCTGTGCTGTTTTTCTATTTCTGTTTTCTGACTATTAATAATTAAGTTGGCAGCTTTTTTAGCTTTGTACTGACGGAAAATAAAAATAGAGAAAAGCGATACAATAATTAAAATTACAAAACCTGCCCAAATTATTAAGCGTTGTTTTTTTACTTCTGCTTCGTGCTTAAATTGAATTTTTTCGTTTTCGAGTTGGGTAATTTTTTTATCCTGCTCAATTTGGTAATTGTATTCGAGTGAAGATATTTTTTTGCCCACGTCAGCATTTAGCAATGTATCCTTTATTTCAGAATATTTTTGAAAGTAATCGTATGCTTTTTCGAAATCTTTTTTTGTTCTATACACTTTAGCTAAATTCAAATAACTTTCTTTTAATTCGGGTAGCCGGTTAGATTTTAAATTAAATGCTTCGGCTTTTTTTAAAAAATCAAGAGCTGTATTTAAATCATTTAACTGTAAATAATTTTCACCCATGGCATTTAACAGCATCGAACGTACTTCGGCATCATCCGAAATGGTCATTAATGCATAAGCCCTTTTAAAATAATCGATGGAGGCAAGCGGTAAGCCTTTTTTCAAGTACACATTTCCTATGCCGGTGTAACTGTAAGCCTGACCAACCGTATTTTTCTCGGATGTTTGAATAGCTAATGCTTTGTTATAATAATACTGTGCCGAATCAAATTTATTTATATTCTTATAGGCGTTGCCTAAATTTACATAACTAAACGACATGCGCATTTTATCGTTTAGTTGAGTACGATAGGTTAAAGCTTTTCTTTGGTAGCTGATTGCTTTTATAAAATCACCTTGCGAGGCATATAAATTTCCAAGACCGCCATACGCATTAGCCATTTGAGATTTGTTGCTGCCCTTTTCGGCATAGCCTAAAGCAATAAAAAAATATTCGCTGGCCAATTTATAATTACCCTCTTCGTCAAAACAAGAACCTAATGTGTGATTAATTTTAAAATAATCAGATGGATTGTTGGTTTGCTTGCAGTACGGAAGTGCGCCTAAAAGATATTTTTCGGCTTTTTGTGTTTGCCCGTAATTTTTGAAAACGTTTCCGGCAATAAAACGAGCCTTAATGTTTCCTTCTGCATAATTCGTTCTTTCGGCTACACGAATCGCCGAATCGATATACATTCCGATTTCATTTTTCTCTTTTTCATCAGTCATGTAGATTTTATATGTTAAAATATTTATTAGACCAACTGTAGCTGTATCGTTTTTCGCAACTCTAAGGGCTTTCTTTAGTGAATCAGTTTTTGAGCTTTGGGCATGCGTTACCGTAACAGAGAAAAGGAAAAAAGGAATTAAAAAAACAAGCGCCCTCATAATATTTTAGTACTTAAATATAGCATTTTTAAAGTGCTTTAAAGGGATATTTGGAGATAACTACAATTTGTAGTATCTTTATGCTATAAATTGTAGTATTATGATTAATAAGATATCTAACAACATTAAGTTTTTGCGACAATTAAAGGGCTTATCGCAAGAGCAAATGGCCGACGAATTAGAGGTAACCCGTGCCCGCATTGGAGGTTACGAAGAAGGCCGTAACGAACCGCCTATTGATTTATTAATTAAGCTGTCTGAGTATTTTCATATTGCTATTGATGCCCTTATAAAGGGTGATTTAAAAAAGACTAACCCCGACGCCTTAATGAAGATTGGTAAGAACCGTATTTTATTTCCGGTTATTATCGATAATGAAGGTGATGATATGATAGAATTAATTCCTGTGAAAGCATCAGCCGGTTATTTACGCGGTTATTCTGATCCTGATTATATAGAAAGATTGCCACGCATGAAATTACCGTTTTTACCTGTTGGTAAACACCGTGCCTTTCCTATTAAAGGTGATAGTACGCCGCCGATAACGGAAGGTTCATTTATCATTGGAAAATATTTAGACCGACTGGAAGACATGAAAGACGGTAACTCTTATATCGTAGTCACAAAAGACGATGGTTTAAGTTACAAGCGTTTATATAATTTAAATAAAAAAGAAGGTACAGTTGAATTACATTCTGATAATAAAATGTACCAACCTTATAAAGTACGCTTAGAAGATATTTTAGAATTGTGGGAATACACTTGCTGCATTAACACCGGCGATTACCGCGATGAAGAATTAAATTTAGACAGCATTATGAATATGTTAAAAGGTTTGAAAATAGAAATTGAGCATATTAAAAGGCAGAAGGTGAACTAGGGATAATGTAATTATGGATAATCCGAAAGATACTCAAGATATATTGGACCGATATTCAAAATGCATGAACCAGATTAAAAAGTCGGACAGAGGTAATTGAGAATTTTCTTTCAAAAAGAATAACAACAGGTTTTCAATTAACTGATGTTGAGTCAATCGCTTTACTTTCGTAAAATATTTGAATTAATTGCGCTTGCCTCACTTGTAGCTCATAAAGATGAATATTCTAAACACAGAAAATCATTTCCACAGACTGGAACCCTACTTCAATAATAAAGTTAATTGAAAAAAATTAACCCCAAATTTTATCCTATCCCCACTAAGCAAGTGCTAGACGAAAAAGGGTGAAGAGAAACAATCAATATTACAGAAGGGTTTTAACAAAGGAAGAATTCTTGGCTGCGATTGATACATGTGGTAAAATGCTTCATTCAGATAATCCGTTTTCAGAAAGTAAAGACGCACTTTCTGTTCTTAAGCAATTTCCCGAGTGGTTAAAAAAAATGAAGGTGCTCTTGAATCATCATCAAGTGCAATTGTATGATTCTAATTATCAGATTTGGTGTATAATGAAATCAAAAAGTACTGATAAAAAATTGAAGGGACGAGTCCAAGTAACTTTAATGAAACTGGTAGGTTAGAATGACCTTATTTAATATTTTACTGTATTATTATCATGAAAATATTCCCTTATTCATACTTTGAAGAAATAATCGAGGCGTATAAAGAGGGTGGTGCTTCTTTAAATGGATGGGCAAACAATAGAATCAAGGAATTACAAAATTGTTTGAATTCTGGAGAATCAATCCAAATAACTAAGGGCAGTGAAAAAATTGTCATTAAGTCTATAGAAGAACTTATTGAATGGAAAAGAGGAAAATCAATAGAAGAAATTTCATTCCGAAATAAATAGCCCTAATTCAAACAACACAAAATTTCGTAAATTAGCTCAACAAAACAATCATAATGATAACAATACAAGCCACCGTAAATTCTCCAATAGAAAAAGTTTGGAAAATCTGGACTAGTCCGGAACACATTACAAAATGGAATAGTGCCTCTGATGATTGGCATACACCAAAAGCAGAAAATGATTTACGCGTAGGGGGAAAATTCTTATCGCGCATGGAAGCGAAAGACGGCAGTATGGGTTTTGATTTTATCGGGACTTACGATGCTGTAGAAACCGGTAAACTTATTTCTTACGTTATGGAAGATGGTCGCAAATGTAAAACTACATTCACAGCAAACGGTACTGAAACCGAAATAACAACAGTGTTTGATGCAGAAACAGAAAATTCAGAAGAGCTTCAACGCTCAGGTTGGCAAGCTATTTTAAATAGTTTTAAATTGTATTGCGAAGGGGAAGGTTAACAAAGTTAACCTTCAGATCCTGACGAAGTCAGGATGACGCCTTTCTTCGAAACAACTTCTTATATAGCAAACAGTCATTCTGACGAAGTCAGAATCTTAAGGAGTGCGAACTTCATTCAGAGACGGGACCTAACGGCAAGAAGCCAATTAAAAAACGCAAGTCATTCTGACGAAGTCAGAATCTTTCGAACCAAAATCTCCCAATGAAAACGATGTTTGTTTACATAATGTCGAACCACACACGCACCACTTTTTACACCGGAGTTACGAATAATTTAGAAAGACGTGTTGCAGAACACAAAAGTTTAAAAGGGTCAGCAGCTTTCACCTCAAAATACAAATTAGTCGACCTTGTTTACTACGAAGAGATTTTCGGAACCATTGAGGCCATTTCAAGAAAGAAGCAAATTAAAAATCGACCACGTCATTGGAAACTGAATCTTATACGAGAACTTAATCCAGAAATGATGGACCTTTCGAGAGATTGGAGTTCGAAAGATGCTGACTATGGTCAGCATGACGTTTCGTTTGAAAGAATATAATCTGAAGAATTGTCATTCTGACGAAGTCAGAAACTCTAGGGTCGCTAAATTTATTCAGCGTAACCCTAGTCCACATCCGTCACACCACCACTCACAATAAACTTCATTGTCTCCGCAGCGTCGGCATCAATTGGTTTTATTTGTGATTGTGGAACGATTACTAATCGTCCGGAAAGAGAGTAGGAGTATGGTAAATACACGGCTACTTTATCTTTAATTTTTAAATCCTTTAAATCTTCGTGGGTAACAAAACCAATTTCTTCAATGTTAGCTTGAGGATTCGTCAACACTAAAACAGGCTTATTAAATTTCTTCTTATTCCCCATAAAAGCATTCGTGAAATCTTTTAAGGGTGAATAAATGTGACGGATAAAGGGCGCGTGTTCTAATTTATCTTCTACAAAAGTGAAAAAACTTTTAAAAATGAATGTAGATGCTAAAAGCCCCATCCCCATAATAAACGCCAATGTAAACACAAATCCCAACACCGTATTTACGGCGGAGTAATTAGTAATTCCTAATCCTGAAAAAATACCAGAGAAAAAATCAAACAACTTAAAAATAATGCCTACAGTAATGGCAAACGGAATAAATAAAATGAGTCCTTGTAAAAAGTAATTGAGTAAGCTTTTCATACAACAAAACTACACAACAAAAATCCCCGCTTGTTTAGGGCGGGGATTTATTATGAACATTATATTTTAACATCCTTTTGTCCAAGCGAGACTACCAGCCAAGAATGCGACAAGCTCACCAGACCGCTTAGAAAGGTTACCCCGAGAATCCACAATAGTCGCATCACTTTCTACAATGAATTTTGGTGTATTAATATCTAATTTACCCCAGGTAATTTTTTCATTCGGTACAGCTCCTGAATAAGAACCGTAAGATGTTGTTGAATCTGAAATCTGACAGAAATAACTCCAGAAAGGAATCTCATGCATTCCCATATCTTGGTATAACATCGGTACAACACAAATAGGAAAATCACCAGCAATACCACCACCAATTTGGAAGAAGCCAACACCTTTTCCGCCTGAATTTTTTGGATACCAATCTGCTAACCAAGCCATGTATTCAATACCGCTTTTCATGGTGCTTGCTTTAATATCTCCTTTAATTACATATGATGCGAAAATATTTCCCATCGTACTATCTTCCCAACCTGGAACAACAATTGGCAAATTTTTCTCAGCAGCAGCTAACATCCAGCTGTCTTTAGGATCAATTTCGTAATACTGTTTTAATTCGCCGCTTAATAAAATTTTGTACATGTATTCATGCGGGAAAAATCTTTGTCCAGCAGTATCTGCATCTTTCCAAAATTCAGCTAATGATTTACCTAACTCTGCTGTACTCATTGCACCACCTAATGTTACCATCATTTTACCACCTTCGGTTAAATGTGTTTCGTATCCTTTAGCAGCATCTACTAATGCTGCGTTAAAGTGTTTATAGTGATGCTCGACAAATTTTGATATCGGGCCTTTGTTTGCTGCTGCGCTCATAATTCTTAATTTTTAGAGCTACAAATCTAATAAAATAGAGGGGAAATAAGGGCTTTTTGATTAACAAATAATTAAGAAAATTGGTGATAATCTATAAAATTTACCTCCAACCCCCACCTAAAGCACGGTAAATATTAACCCTCGCATTCATTTGCTGCATCTTGGTTTCAATCAATTCGAATTTCGATTCAAGAGCATCACGTTGTGTTAACAATACTTCCATATAATCTGCTCTTGCATTCTTGAATAATCCGGTTGAAATTTCAATAGACTGAGTTAAAGCCTCCACTTGTTTTTGTTTCAAGTCGTAACTTTTCGCAAGGTTATTGATATTCGATAATTGGTTTACCACTTCAACATGCGCGCCTAAAATTTTCTGCTCATAATTATAAACAGCCTGTATTTGTTTAGCGTTGGCAGAATAATAATTTGCTTTAATTGCATTACGGTTTATTATTGGCGCAATTAAAGTTCCGGCAATAGAATAAATAAGTGATTGCGGAGTGGTAACTAAATATTGTGGATTAAATGCATTATAGCCCGCACCGGCTTTTATTACTAAGGATGGATAGAATTCTGCTTTAGCAACTTTCACTTCCAACTTGGCAGCTGTCAATTCTAATTCAGCTTGTTTAATATCCGGACGGTTCGATAAAAGCTGAGAAGGAATTCCAGAATTAATGGAATCGAGAGCAAAGTCAAGAAAAGTGGATGAGCTTCTTAATACAGGTTGAGGAAAGCGACCAACTAAATAATTAATCTTGTTCTCTGTCTCCGTAATTTTTTGCGTAATGTAAAACTGATTACTTTGGTTTTTCAGAACTTCCGCTTCAAAACGACGAACAGCTAATTCAGTAACTTTAGCGGCAAGTTTTTCAAGCTTCACAATTTCCAAAGCGTTCTGTTGGATATCAATATTCTTTTTTAATATTTCTAATTGATTATCCAGCGCCATCAACTCATAATAAGAATTAGAGATTTCGGCGATTAACTTTGTAATCATGAAATTCTTTCCTTCTGTTGAAGAAAGGTATTTATATACCGCAGCTTTTTTTGCATTCCGTAATTTTCTCCAAACATCTATTTCCCAAGAAATGTCGGCGCTCACTAAAAAATTTCCAAGAGGTTCGGGAAACTTTTTTCCGGGAAGTATCTCATGCGCTTCGTCACTAGCGCCCTGACTAGTATACTTGCCAACTTTTTCAGTTCCTGCAGCAACCCCAACTTCTCCAAAAGGTAAATACGCTCCTTTTTTGCCACGCACTTCAGCTTTAGAAATATTTATTTCTTGCAGAATCATATTTAGCTCTTGATTATTTTTAAGAGCTGTGTCGATGAGCGCGATTAAATTAGGATCTGAAAAAAAATCTTTCAGTTTTATTTTTGCGCTGTTGTTTGCTGAATCCTTTGTATTAAGGAATGCTGACGGAACAGTTTTATTTTCGGTTTTGCGTCCCATATACGGAACACTGCATGCGGCAAAAGCCAGCGATGCAAAAATGATGACCGAACGGTTAAATATCTTTTTATTACTCATTGTCTTCTTCTTTTATTTGTGGAAAATCATCCATTTTGTGAACAAGGTCTTCTGTTAAAGAACTCTCATCTTCATTCTTGATTAGTTTACGTCCTGCTGCAATAGAACCAAAAATAAAGTACAAGCCCGGGATAATGATAACCCCGAATATGGTTCCGAATAACATACCACCTAACGCAGACCCGCCAATTGTTCTATTACCTATAGCGCCTGCACCATGCGCAAGAACTAATGGAATTAACCCTGCAATAAATGCAAAGGATGTCATTAAGATAGGACGGAAACGAACTCTTGCTCCTTCAATTGCCGCCTCAAGAATTGTTGCACCTTCACGATGTTTTTGCACCGCGAATTCTACAATCAACACGGCGTTCTTCCCGAGTAGCCCAACGAGCATAACCATTCCCACCTGAGCATAGATATCATTCGCCAACCCCATCATTTTAATTATTAAGAATGAACCGAAAACTCCGGCAGGTAATGAGAAGATAACCGCGAAAGGAATAATGAAACTTTCATATTGTCCTGCTAATACAAAATAAACGAAGATCAAACAATAAGGAAAAATCCAAATAGATTCATTTCCGCGGCGTGTTTCATCATATGATAAGGCTGCCCAATCGATATCAAAACCGTTTGGTAAAGTTTTCGCAACTTCTTTTACAGCATCAATAGCTTCACCACTACTAAATCCTGTAGCGGGTCCGCCTCTGATTCCTGCGGTGTTGTACATATTGTAACGGTTGATTTCATTCGCACCTTGCTTCTTTTTTATTTTCATGAAAGCAGAAAACGGCACCATCTCATCACGGTTATTCTTTACGTATAAGTTCATGATATCCGTTGGCAACTTTCTATATTCAGGAGAAGCCTGAACGAAAACTTTAAAGAAGCGTTGATATTTAATGAAACCTAATTCATAAGTACTTCCAACAAAAATGGACAAGGTATTCATTGCGTTACCTATTGTAACACCTTTCTGCATGGCTGCCTGATTATCGAATTCAATTTCGTATTGAGGATAATTAGCACTAAAGAAAGTGAACAAACCTGTCAATTCTTTTCTTGCTTTTAATTTACCAATGAATTCGTTGGTCACTTTTTCTAATTGCACAAGATCACCTGAATTAGTTTTATCTAACAATTGTAAAGCGAAACCACCAGCTGCACCGAAACCGGGAACAGCCGGAGGATCGAAAATTCAATTGTTGCACCTGGAATCGATTTTGCTTTTTACTTCTAATTCTTCGATAATCTCAACAAACAGTATGTTTTCGTTCAGACCAAGGTTTTAAATTAATCAAACATGTTCCCGCATTTGAACCACGACCTCAGTTAAAACTTCATATCCTGCGATTGAAGAAACAGATTTCACTCCTTCTACCTCATTAATGACTTTCACTAATTTTTCTGAAAGGTCATTTGTTCTTTCTAATGTTGAACCCGGAGGTGTTTGAATGATGGCATATAACATCCCCTGATCTTCACTCGGAATAAAACCGGAAGGTAAATTATTGCTGATGACGACAATTCCTGCAATAAAGGAAGCTGTTAACGACCAAGTCAATAATTTCCTGTGCGCCATTTTTCTAAGTAAGTTCACATATCTCGCTGTGACTTTATCGAACCAACGGTTAAACCCATCAATTATTTTTGTGAAAAAATTCTGCTTCTTCGGTTTACCATGATTATTCTTTAATATCATTGCACATAATACAGGCGTAACAGTTAAAGCAACAACTCCCGAGAGAATAATGGAAGCTGCCATGGTGATGGAGAATTGTCTATAGAATGTTCCAACCGGCCCAGACATAAATGAAACAGGAATGAATACCGATACCATTACTAATGTGATGGCAATGATTGCACCGCTAATCTCACCGATAACTTTACGTACCGCATTGTAAGGGGATAAATTTTCCAGCTCCATTTTTGCATGTACGGCCTCGACGACGACAATAGCGTTATCAACCACAATACCCATTGCTAATACTAATGAGAATAAAGTAACCATGTTAATACTTAATCCGAAAAGCTGCATAAAGAAGAATGCACCGATTAAAGAAACAGGTACAGCTAAAGTTGGAATCAAAGTAGAACGCCAATCACCTAAGAAAATAAATACAACAAGCGTCATTAAAATAAAAGCATCGCGTAAAGTATGAAGTACGTTTTCAATAGAAGCATCCAAAAAAGTAGATACATCATAACTGATTTCATATTCCATTCCCGGAGGAAAAGTTTTTTTCAGTTCTTCCAGTTTTAATTTCACATTCTTAATTACTTCAGTGGCATTACTTCCGTAGGTTTGCTTCAGAACTAAGGCGGCAGATGGATTTCCATTCATGCTTGAATAAATATCATAATACTCACTTCCCAAAGCAACGGTAGCAACATCTTTCAAACGTAAATTCTCACCTTCTTTATTTGAACGGATAATTACATTTTCGTACTGAGTTGGATCATTGAAGCGGTCGCTATAAGTTAAAACATATTCCAATGCTTCTGCTTGTTTGCTATCACCCCTTCCAATCCTTCCCGCTTTACCAATAATACTTTGATCATTCAAAGCTTCCATCACTTCATCAGGAGAAACATTGTACGCCCGCATGCGATCAGGATTCAACCAAATGCGCATAGCGTATTGACGACTTCCTAAAATCCTTACTTGTCCAATACCATTGATACGTTGTAATTCAGGAACCATGTTTACTCCAGCATAATTGAACAGATATTTCATATCTGCATTTTTGTCTTTGCTATACAAGTTCACGTACATTAACATGCTTGGAATTACCGGTGTAATAACAACACCTTCGCGTTGTACCAGAGTTGGTAAACGATTCGTTACTTGTTGAACACGATTGGAAACTTGCACAAGCGCTTGATTGATATCGGTTCCAGGTTCAAATACAACTTGAATATTTGCTTCACCTGCACTCGTCGCATCAGAAGTCATATAACGCATGCCCCATGCCCCATTAATAGATTGTTCCAATGGAATGATAACTGATTCGGCTAATGATTTAGCACTTGCGCCGGGATAGGATGCACTCACCATCACCACCGGAGGAGCTACCTCAGGAAATTGTGACGTGGGCAATGTTTTAATGGCAAGTCCTCCGACAAATAAAATTACCAGCGATATAACAATAGCCAGTACGGGCCTTTGAATGAATTTATTGAACATGTTCTTCTTTTTAAAAAATTAAATTACTCAACGTATACTCTTAATTTTGGAAGTACGGTTTTTGGATCTTCGTAAGTAAAGGTGATCTTATCACCATCTTTAACTTTACGAATGCCTTCAAGAAGAATTCTCTCATTTTCTTTTAAGCCTTCTTTTATAATATAGATATCGGGCATCTCAGATGCAATTACTATTTCGCGGGAATGAACTACATCCGATTTATCAACTACAAAAACATATTTCTTTTCCAAAATTTCATAAGTTGCTTTTTGAGGAATGATGATAGCGTCTTTGATAGGAATCCCCATTTGTATATTTCCTGTTTCACCATGACGTAATAATTTATCAGGATTTGGGAATGTAGCTCTGAAAGCGATGTTTCCTGTCTCATTATTAAAGTCCGCCTCAATTGCACTTACTTGCCCTTGATATTTGAAGAGCTGATTATTTGCCATCAGCAGATTTACTTTTAATAAATTCTCTTCGGTAGTGTGAGATTTATAATTAAGATATTCCAATTCAGGAACATTAAAGTACACCCACATTTCACTATTATCTGATAAAGTAGTTAAGAGATCGCCTTCATCAATTAAACTTCCTAATCTCACTTGAAAATGATCCATAATCCCATCAAATGGAGCTCTTATATCAGTAAATTGAAGGTGAATTTGTGCCATAGATAATTCCGCTTTGGCTTTATCCAGTTTCGCTTTCATTAAAGCTAGTTCGTTTGGCGATACCACATTCTTTTCAGAAAGTTGTTTTGTATTCTGGTATTCGATTTCGGCAAAATCCGCCTCGGCCTGTGCTTTCTGAAGTTCTGCATTATAAATCAGTGGCATGATTTTAAACATCATGTCGCCTTTTTTCACGAACTGCCCTTCGTCTACATAGATTTTTTCCAGATAACCTTTTTCAAGAGCCCTCATTTCTATATGTTGGATCGCATGAATCTGACAAACATAATCACGCGTAATCATGGTGTCTTTTTTCAATGAACTCGTCACTAAAAATTTAACTTCTTCTTCTTTTTGTTCGTGGCCTCTTTTGCAGCTAGTGTTGCATAGCAAAACGCTTAGGCTTATAAAAATGAGATTATTTCTCATAGTGATTTTTTTTAAATGAATACGTTTGTGAGAGTTAAGGCAGAGGAATTCCTATGCCAATTGAATTAGCGAAAAGCTAATAAACTAAGAAGAGAACAAAATAAAAAAATGGACTGGAATTTAAATTCTCTACCTAGGAAAGAGTTTTCAGATTCTTAGAATAGAAAGGGAAAGATACCTTTTAGAAAATAGTTCGCATTTGATTTGAGCGAAAGAACTATTAGATGAAGGCGAAAAATTTATATGCTGAATAAAAGAATGAACTATGAATAATAGGATAGGAGATTTTACTTTCGTTTCATCTTCTTCATTGTCTGAATCTTCTTCAAAAACGTCTACTAATGTATATTTGTTTGCGTTTGGAGTAGCATCAACTTCTGTGTGTTTTGTTTTTTCAGAAAAGATAGATTTAGAAGAAAGGTCTTTTGATAATGAAAGATCAGAGATGAAATTAAAATTGGTTAATGCAATTCTGAGAACAAATGCTAAGCAAATGAAGAGTGCTATTTTTATTTTCAAATGTTTAAACATTAGATGGCTTGACGCAAAGGTAAACATATTTTGGTTGCTTAGCTTAGATTTTAGGAAAATTAACTTACTTGCCCTAAAGATTAATCAAAAAACATCCAAGTCAAACCAAACCTAAAAGCCCTGTCAGGCTGAATATAACCGGGAACGAAACTGTAATTGCTGCCCAGGGCTCCGTATAAAACGTTTTCTATCTTCACAAAAAATTGTACCGGACGGATTCGTGCATTTAAGAAAACATCTACAAAAGGGTATTCTCCGACTGAAATTCTGTTTTGTAAATAATATTGATTGGTAGCCGGCATATAAGCGTAGGCTTTGAATTTTTGATAATATTCGCCTTGCACGCCAATCTGCAATTGTAAGATTTTTCTTAAATAAAATTCCGGTGTAATAAATACTTCCTGTTGCAGCGCCCGGTGCAATTCGCACTAAACTGCTTTTATTGGTACTCTGATAATATAAATTTAATCTTAAACCTAAATGTTTAAAGAACACCTTATTAAAATTCAAATTGTATTGCCAATTACTAATCACCACATTGCTTTGTTTTGGTGTTGCCGTTAAACTATCGAAATACAAATAATTTGCAACGTTTTGCCACAATACGTTAGCGGATAGCCCTGATGCGTTATTTATTACACCAAATTTGGTTTGAAATAATTGTGTGGGTTTAAATTTATTGTCCCAACGGAAATTATTGGCGTACCAATAATTATAAATAAAATCAGGATGACGTTGTTCAGATAACACACTTAAATAAATGCGGGAAGTTTTTTTAGTACCTAATCCTTTTTCATTTAAACGGAAACTTAATTCGCTGTTCAATTCCAGTTTCATGTCGCCACTGTTTGGTCCTGATAAAATACTGCTATAAGTAACGCGGGTGGAGAAGAATTTATTTCTGTTGATGCTTGAAGAATCTTTGCTCAAAAATAATTTGTCGTAAAATAAAGATCCATACACTAACTGATGCGCAAAAATACTATCAGCAAACTGATGAAGAATATTGTATTCGTGGCTATAACCAGTATAAGCGCCAAGCCCCACCTTATTTAATTTAAAAGTATAGTTAACTCTATTGGTAAACTGACGTAAATGTGTACTGTCGCTCGTTTTTACGGTGTCTAAATAAACTGTATTATAAAAACCATCATACGGTAATCCGGCGTCTTGATACCAATAATAATTTCCGGCGTAACTTAATTTGTAATCGATGTAATGGGATACGCGTCCTGAATCATTTCCTTTATTGAGTTTTACCCAAGGATTAAAAGCTGCGTACGATTCACGAACGGTGCGTTTGGCGTTACTTAAATTGACTTCCAGTAAATCTTTACCAACTGTTGGTTCACTGGTGAAAACAGTATCGTATTTAATCCCGCCATTTTCCTGATACTTAACTTTATTAAATAAGAAGTAAGAGTAAAAACCAAAACGATTGTTTTTTGTAGTGTAATTCTGAGAGGTGTAAAAATTATTGGTGAAAGTTTGTTGCTTACTATAAAATCCCAAAGAGCCAAAACGGTTAAACTTCAAAGTAAAATTCAATCTGTTTTTAAAAGTATGCGTAAATAACATTCTGAAACTTTGTTCCTGTTTGCTACCGGCAATTCCTGTTAAAGAAGCATAGGGCCCTTTAGTTCTGTAATATTCTACTTGCTGTTTTGAAATAATGTCGTTACCAAAAGGTAAATCGTAAACATTAAATCCTAATGGTTTCGATTTGTAACTTAACATGTAAGATGGAGTAGGTAAGCCTAAATTCCCCATGTAGTTTCTACCACTGTAATTGTGTAAATTTTTTATGCCTGTATCAGGATAAGCAATTTTGTAGTTTTTAAAAAGTACATTTCCGAATTCTGTTTTAGATAGAAGGTATTCAGGATCGGTGCTATACTTTACCTGAGAAAAGCAAAAGCCGCTGATGAAGACCGCGGCTATAACAAAAAAATATTTTGCTTTATTTAATTTCAAGAATTTTAAAACTTTCCGAAAAAATGTTCTTCAACATCAAATGTCGACCTCAATCCAACTTCTTTAAAATCACTCTCGAGCCACTTGTCGGCTGTTTCCCGGCCTTTAGCTTTTAGCTGTAATAAAAATTCCCAAGAGGTATTCATCTTACTGCTATAACTCATTTGGCTTAATGCTTCGTAACCCGAAATAGTATGTACGTAAATTTCGCGGTTTACTTTGTCATCACTTTTTAAAACGCCGTTACGTAATAATTCGTTACGGTAGTGAATCAACTTCATTTCGTTAATTAAACTGCTGTTAAATGAAATCTCATTCACTCTATCAGCAATATCGCGAGCGGTTGTTGGTACTGAATTTATATTGATAGAATTAATTTTCACTAATACCACATCATGAATATTTGTATTTGTAATTAGAGGGAATATAGGAGGATTTCCCATATAACCACCATCCCAATAATACTCACCGCCAATTTCAACTGCTTGGAATAAAAAAGGTAAACAAGCTGAAGCTAATACTGAATCAACAGTGATATCTTTATTGGTAAAAATTTTTGCGCGATTGGTTTTTACATTGGTGGCGCAGATAAATAATTTCTTTTTGTTGTATAAATGCAGTTCTTCAAAATCAACTACATCATTTAAAATATCACGAAGTGGATTATAATTTAAAGGATTGAAATTGTAAGGCGACATAAACTGGGAAACAGCATTAAACCACATGTAACCCGGAGAGTTATGCATGTCGCCATTTCCAAAATATTTATCCATTGCACTTGGCTTAAAAAATGCACTGCCGCTATTAGCAACCTTGCGCCAAGTTTGTTCCATTAATTCTTTCGCTTTTGCGGGACCACCAATATGTAATCCGTAAGCACAAACCACGGCGTTAACTGCACCTGCACTGGTGCCACACATGGCGTCGGCTACAATTTCTTCAACTTCTAATAAACGATCTAATACACCCCAGGTAAAAGCGCCATGAGCACCTCCACCTTGTAAAGCAATACCTACGTTTTTGATTTTTTTGGCCATGTGAGCGGGTTCAGTACGAAATCAAATATAACACTATATAAAGTAATAATAGGGACTAGCCCGTTCTCTTAACTATTTTTTGGTAATTTCCTTGTATTTGGTAACGATAAATTCTGTGCGGCGGTTTAAAGAGTGATCATCTTCTGTACAATTAGAAGCTAATTTCCCTTCACAAGCACAACCGTTTAATAATTTACTTTCGCCGTAACCTTTACCTGTAATGCGTGTGCGTGGTATACCTTTACTTGCAATGTAGGTAGCACTTGCTTTAGCGCGCGCCATAGATAGAGATGCGTTAGCTTTAGCAGCACCGCGACAATCGGTATGAGCTCCTAATTCTACAGTCATACCAGGGTATTCTTTCATTACAGCAACAATTTTATTTAATTCAGTTGCAGCAGCCGATGTAATTTTAGATTTTCCTAAATCAAAATAAATGGGTTTTAAGTTAATGAGTTTAGCTAAATCAATACCCACCATTACTTTTCCAATATTTAAATCTAACAATTCGTTTAATTTAATTTCGCCCGGTTTTGTAACGGTGTGATTAAACTCAACCACTTTGGTAACATATCCAGTTTTCTCTAATGTAATTTTGAAACTTAATTTGTCGCCCATTTTACTTCCAAGTAAAGGTTTTCTGTAATCACCTGTAGCGGCAGTAGTGTAAGAATCAAAATCAGTATTGGTGGCTAAATTCTTCACTGTAATTTTCACATCTCCTAAAGCTTCTTTGGTTTTTGCATCTAATACAAAAGCTAATAAAGATAGTTCAGGATCTCTTTCTAATAATATTGTTTTCTCAAACTCATCTTTATCCGACATTTTTGTAGATAATGAATCAGCGATATCGTAATATTTTTCTTTGCTCGCTGTCATGTTATAGTATGCGTCTTCTTCAATAAAATAATTGTATTCACCTTTTTCATTAGTGGTGATAGAATCATTATTGATTTTAACTTTTGCGTAAGGAATAGGAACAGTAGCCGAATCTTTGTGCATAGTTTTTATCAACACATCTTTTCCTCTTTTTACATCACGTAATACATTGAAGGCGTAAATATCATCATCTTGTCCGCCACGTTTGCGGTTAGAAGAAATGAAACCAGCGCGCATCATAGTTTCTTCAGCGAAAATAATTCCGAAGTCATCATACGAGCTATTTAAAGGAGCACCCATATTATATACTTTGCCCATTTTACCATCGCTTTTAATTTTCACTTCGTAAATATCTAATCCGCCTAAACCTTCTCTTCCATTAGAAGAAAAATAGATTAAATTATTAGTAGCTGCATAAGGAAACATTTCATGACCTTTAGTATTTACTTTTTCACCCATATTTACAGGAGTACCCCAAACGCCATCTTCGCCCATCTTACTATACCAAATATCTAATCCGCCTTGTCCGCCACCCATATCTGAAGTGAAGTAAAGTGTTTTACCATCAGGCGAAACTGATGGATGGGCGCAATTATATTGATTGCTATTAAAAGGTAATTCTTTTACCATTTCGAAACCATCAATATTTAAATTGGCTTCAAATATTTTTAATTTATAAGTTCCTTCAACACTTTTTCCTTTTTTACTTACGTTATTACGTGTAAAATAAACAGTGTGTTTATCAGGATTAAAACAAATAGGCCCATCGTTATACTTCGACTCTAAATCGCGCATAAATTTCTCGGGCTTAAAATAAACGCCATCCGAACCTTTTTCTGTTGTATACAAATTATAGTAACTGTTACCGGTCCAACCGTGTTTACGATTAATCCATTGAACTTTTTTACGCGCAGAAGTAAATACTAGTTTTCCATCCACAAAAAATACAGGCGAGAAATCATTTTCCATCGAGTTAAACGAAACGCTATCTACTTTATAAGCATCAGCATTTTTAGAAAAGGCTTTCATATTCTCAATAGATTTTGAAAATACTTTTCCGCGCTCATCAGATGAGAAATCATCCATTTGCTTTTTCGCTTCATCGTAGCGACCTAAAGCCATTAAAGCTTGTCCTAAATAATATTTCTGAATAGGTTCAGCTTTGCCTGTGCTAACTAATTTTTCAAAGCAAAGAACTTGTCCTTTTGCATTATTAGTTAAGCGGTAGCACTCACCTAAATTAGCAAGTACAATAGCGTTGTTGCTGTCTTTCTTCAAAACCTTTTCGTATTTAGGAATAGCTTCCGAATACGATTTGGCATTGTATAATTTGTTAGCAGCTAGTACGAGACTCTCCTGCGCTTTTAAGCCGAAGCCAAAAACGAACAAGATAAATGCTGCGATGATATTCTTTTTCATAAATCTCAAAAATTAAAAATAACGAGGTGTAACAATTTTCTTCCCTTTGTACATGAATACATAACTCAAAGCAATTTCGTGAGAGCCTTGAGAGTATTTTTGTATTTGACTTAAAGTATAATCGTAAGAATAACTCACTACAAACTGCGGACTAACCTGAATACCTAAAATTGCTGAAACGGCATCACCGCTTCTGTAAGATAAACCTGCCCAAATTTTTTCCTTAATTAAGAAATTCGCGTTTAAGTCATATTGTAATGGTGCATTTTGAACCGCTTTAATCATCGCTTGCCCTTTTAATTTAAGACCATCTGTTAATGTAAATATCCTTCCTAAGGTTAAGTAGTAATGGAATTTTTGTGGAGACATTTTAGTGACCTTTGTGAAATCTCCGTTAGCATCAAATAAAATGTGATCGTCAATCATACGAGGAATTGATAGTCCTGCGTAATTTACTTTATCACTATAGTAAATACCAAAACCAAAATTAGGAGCATAAACACTTGGTGAGTTTTGTGATACTTGAACATCACCTTGCTCAGTTGCTTTTAGCTGCGAAAATTTATTTACCTGGTTATGCACGCCACCCATTAAACCAAAGGCAAGGTTACCGTTTTTACCGGCTTTGATTTTGTAAGAGTAACTCAAATAGGCAAGGTTACGGTTTAATGAACCGATTTTTTCATTTAAGAAACTTAAACCGAAACCCATCTTTTCGTTAACAATTGGTCCATGCATTGAGAAGGTAGTTGTAATCGGTCGCCCAGGAAAGTTTACCCATTGCTGACGGTGAACACCGGTTACAGCCATGGCGTCTTTACTTCCTGCGTAGGCCGGATTAATAAACATTTCGTTGAACATGTATTGCGTAAACATAGCATCGTATTGTGCTTTTACGTTTTGAGAAGCGAAGAACATCACACCTAAACATGTTGCTAAAATTATTTGTTTTGCTTTCATAATATCTAATTTCTTACTGATTAATACTGTAATACCACAAATCCGTTAACGGTTTTTAAACTTGTTTCACCTTTAAATTCTAAGATGTAATAATAAGTTCCTTGTGGTAATTTCTGATTACCTAAAGTGCCGCTAACATTTGGCATACCTCCCCAAGTGTTATCGTAATTGTCCATTTTGTAAACTTTATTACCCCAACGGTTATAGATGGTTAAAGTATTTTCTGTTTTCTGAATTCCTTTAATTACAAAGAAATCATTTACACCATCACCATTTGGTGTGAATACCTCTGGTACTAAGAATTTATCAATGATTAATACAGTTGGTACGTTATCAGAAGGTTCGTTCCAAACACCGTTTCCGTTGACATCAGGATTGTTTCCGTTGTTAGAAGAATCTCTTACAGCTACAGTTGAACTGCCAAATGCACTTCCTATTGCAGTGTTTCTGATAACTGTAACGGTATCAGGAATCACATTAATAGAGAACACAACTTTATTTACTGTGTTTGGCGCCATCTTACTACCTGCAGTTACAATTAAATTAGGATCGCTGTTACCATTAAATGCAGAGTTAGCTGTTAAAGTTCCGCTTAACATAGATGGTCCGCTCTTTATACTATAAGATGCAGGATTTTTAATAGTTGTTCCTGCTAAGCTATCTTTCAATACAATATTTCTTAAAGTATCATTTCCTAAGTTGTGAATCGATACAGTATAAGTGATATCATAACTACCGTCTATCAATACCTGACTTAACTCACCCTCTTTAGTTACACCAAAGAATGTATTAGGTGTTAAATTAAGCGGAGTAGGTACATTATTGTTAGTTGGATTACCATCGTTATCCGGATCAGTATTTAAACCAACCTGTGATGAATCGGCAACTACTGTTGAAGCAGCACCACCTATTGCTGTTCCTAATACACTGTTATTAAAAGTTCCAAATACACCATTAGGTAAAACATCAACTGTAAATACAATAGTATCCACTTCACCAATTGCTAACGAACTGGTAACTGTGTTTGTTAATACAGGTTGTGTTGAACCGTCGAATGTAGCATCTAGTGTTAAGCTTGTTACTGGTGTAATAATTACCGGAGCAGAGCTTACAGTAAATGTTGTTGGTAACGGGAATGTATTACTTAAGTTCTCAGTTAACATCACATTATTTAATGTAGCGAAGCCTGTGTTCTTAACAACAACTTTATAAGTAACACCATAAGTACCATTAGTGTTTGTTGTTACGGCTGTAATTGCTTTAGCTAAGCCAAGTGAATTATTAACTGAACAATCAATTGGAATTAATACTAAAGTTGTATCCTTAGTACAACCATTAGCACCAAAGAATCGAATGGTGTAAGGTGTGTTAACAAGTGGATTACCTAATGCAGTAGTAATAGTTCCTGTAGCAGGAATTATTGTAGCAGTTGCGTAAGTCGCACTTCCTGTATAAGTAAGTCCGGTAACAAAATCGTACTTGTCGCTAGGATTAGTAAAGTTACTTACCAATATAGTACCGTTATTATCAGTTACAGTTCCCGTACAGGTTGCTGGAATAATGGTTGCTGTAATCGCTACAAAAGTATCAGTTGTTGCTGCAACTGTATTTGTTGAAGTACAATTTGAAGCAGGATCAAATGCACTAACGGTATATACACCTCCAACCGAAGTACTGAAGCTTGTTGCAGTTGATGTAAAGCTTGAAGGACCGCTCCAAGTATAAGTTACAGCGGCAACTGTTGAGCTTACACTAATATTAACTGTATTACTAATACAAGTAATAGTTCCTGTAGATGTTAAACTTACTGTTGGTCCAGCTGTATTGGTTATAATTGCTGTTGTTGCAGTTGTGATACAGCCATTCGCTAAATCAATAACTGATAAAGTATAAACACCACCTACTGTTATTCCTGTTGGGTTTTGAGTTGTTGATGTATATGAACTTGGACCAGACCATTGATAAACTACGTTAGTAGAAGTAGTACTACCAAATAAATCAACTGATGTAGTTAAACAAGTTAATGTTCCACTATTAGTTGCAGTAACGTTTTGCGGACTTTGTAATACGTTAATTGTAATAGTAGCAGTATCTGCAGCACAAACTCCGTTTACACCTATAACTGAATAAGTAGTACTTGTGGTTGGCGTTACAACTACAGTTGCTGTAGTCATATTTCCAGGTAACCATGTATAAGTTAAAGCACCACTTGTAGTTAATGTAGTCGATAAGCCGCTACAGATTGTAGTTGCAGCAGCAGCAGCAGTAACTGTTGGATTTACAAATACAGTTAGTAATAATGTTGTTTTACCTTGGCAACCCATTGTATTAGTACCTGTAACGGAATAAGTTGTAGTTACCGTAGGAGTAACAACTAAACTTGAACTCGCCGTTGCTCCTGGATTCCATGTATAGGTTGATGCCCCTGAAGCCGTTAACGTTGCAGTGCTTCCAATACATAATGATGTAGGTGTTGATGTTGCAGTTACTGTTGGGTCATTAATAGTAACTTGAAGTGTACCTGTACCTGTACACCCTTGCGCATCAGTACCACTAACAGTATAAGTTGTTGTAACACTTGGTGTAACAGCAAGCATAAAAGAAGCAATACCTCCAGGGAACCAAGTATATGACACTGCGCCAAGAGCACTTAATGTTGATGTTGCACCACTACACATAATGCTTGGACTGGCAATACCTGTAACGGTAGGAGTTGGATTTACTGTTAATGAAATAGTATTAGAATTTGTACAAGCACCGTTACTGCCGGTAACAGTATAAACTGTTGTTGCTGTTGGAGTAACTATAACATTTGTTCCTGTTAAAGATCCTGGCATCCAGGTATAAGTTGTTGCTCCGCTACCGGTTAATGTTGCTGAGTTACCTGCACAAACTGCAGTTGAAGAACTAACAGCACTTACGGTTGGTATTGGAGAAACATTTAAATTAATAGTTGTTGCTCCGGCACAACCAAATGTATTAATACCTATTACAGTATAAGTAGTGGTAACAGTTGGACTAACAACAACACTTGTTCCGGTTGTAGCCGACGGTAACCATGTGTAAGTTGCGGCGCCTGATGCAGTAATTGTAGCAGTGCTGCCAACACAAATTGAAGTTGGTGTAGCAATAGTAGTGATAGTTGGTGTATTTACATTTACTAGAACTGTACTTGTTTTAGTACAACCAAATGAATTTACACCTGTAACAGTATAAACTGTAATGACTGTAGGAGAAACCACGACCTGGCTACCAGTAATTGCCGGAGGCATCCAAGTGTATGAAGTAGCACCAGTAGCTGTTAATGTTGAAGTGCCGCCTGCACATAAAATAGTTGGACTTGCAACAGTTGTAATGGTTGGACTAGGATTTACAGTAATACTCACCGTTTTAGTATCTGTACAACTTCCATTTGCGCCTACAACAGTGTAAGTTGTATTAGCGGTTGGAGTTACAACAACTGTAGCACCTGTTAATGAACCTGGGTTCCATGTGTAAGTTGTAGCACCACTTGAAGTTAATGTTGCAGATGAGCCTGAACATAAAACCGTAGATGTTGTATTAGCAGTTACTGTAGGACTTGTATTCACTACTAAAGTAACCGTTTGTGTTTTTGTACAACCTGTTGCATTTATTCCGGTAACAGAATAAGTTGTTGTAATAGTTGGACTAACAATTACAGCCGAACCTGTAACAGCAATTGGCATCCATGTATAAGTTAAAGCGCCGGTTGAAGTTAAAGTTGCAGTTTGTCCGGTACACATTGTCGTTGGATTTGCAATCGCAGTAATTGTAGGACTTGCTAAAACTAAAAGATTAACAGTTTTGGTTCCTGAACAAATTCCATTAGAGCCTGTAACTGTATATTGTGTCGAAATAGTTGGAGTAACTACAACAGATGTTCCGGTTAAGGAACCCGGCATCCATGTGTATGAAACTGCACCACCACCTGTTAAAGTAGCCGAGCTTCCTGCACAAATTGCAGTAGGAGAGCTAACAGCCGTTATAGTTGGTGTAGAGTTAACAGTTATACCAATTGTAGTTGTGCTTGTACAATTTCCGTTAGCACCAGTTAAAGTATAAGTTGTAGTTAAAGTAGGAGAAACAGTTACCAGTGTACCACTTAATGAACCTGGCATCCAGGTATAAGTTGTAGCGCCGCTGGCAATCATAGTTGCTGTACTTCCTGCACAAAGTGAAGTTGGTGTTAAAGTAGTTGGAAGTACTGGATACGTATTCACAACAATTGAAACTGTTGCATTAGTCCAACAAATTCCATTAGAACCTGTAACAGTATAAATGGTAGTTGAAGTTGGAGAAACAATAACCGGAGAACCAATTAAAGCGCCCGGATTCCAAGTATAAGATATAGCACCTGTAGCACTTAATGTTGCGGTATCACCTAAACAAATTACTGTTTTGCTCGTTAATGCTGTAACGCTTGGAGCAGAGAATACAGTTATTGAAACAGTATTAGAATTACTACAACCTGCAGCAGAGCCGGTAACAGTATATGTTGTATTAATAGTTGGACTAACTACAACTGAAGTCCCGGTTAAAGAACCCGGCATCCAGGTATAAGTTGTTGCACCGCTTCCTGTTAATGTAGCTGAATTTCCTGCACATATTGAAGTAGGATTCGAAACAGCAGTAACTGTTGGAATAGGATTTACAGTTAATGAAACAGTTTGTGTATTTGTACAAACCCCATTTGCTCCTGTTAAAGTATAAATTGTAGTAGCTGTTGGCGTAACAATTGTACTTGCAGTAGTTATAGAACCCGGCATCCAAGTGTAAGATGTAGCGCCGCTTCCAGTTAAAGTTGCTGAGCTTCCTGCACAAATTGTTGTTGGGTTAGCTAATGCTGTTAGAGTAGGAGTTGTTGTAACCGATAACGTTACTGCTACTGTACTCGAACAAGTACCATTCGATCCTGTTAAAGTATATATAGTTGTTGTTGTAGGCGTTACTACAGTTGTTGCTGTGGTAATTGAACCAGGCATCCATGTATATGAAGTAGCACCGGTTCCTGTTAAAGTAGCAGAACTGCCAGAACAAATTGCGGTAGGAGAGCTAACGGCTGTTATGGTTGGACTTGGATTTACAGTTACTAAAACTGTATTTGAATTTGTACAATTACCATTAGCTCCTGTTACTATATAGGTTGTTGTTACAGTTGGTGAAGCAGTAACCGTTCCGCCCGATAAAGAACCAGGCATCCAAGTATAAGTTGTAGCACCTGACGAAGATAATGTAACGGTATTACTTGCACATATTGTAGCTGCTGATGTTGAAGCTGTAACAGTTGGTGTTGTTGTAACGCTTAATGAAATAGTTGAATTACTAACACAACCAAGTGCATTAGCACCACGAACGGTATACGTTGATGTTACAGTTGGAGTAACAACAATTGGATTTCCTAAAATAGGTCCGGGTAACCAACTATATGTTCCAACTGCACCTGATGCAGTAAGCGTAGAGGATTGTCCTGAACAAAGTGCTGTAGGAGTTGCAACAATAGCAATAGTTGGATTAGGATTAACTGTTACTGTTATTGTAAAGAAGCCAATACAACCTGAAGCATTTGTACCGCCTAACGTATATGTAGTAGTTGTTGGAGGCGAAACAAGAACGTTAGGAGAAACCATAGCCCCTGGCATCCAAGTATAAGTTAATGCTCCACTTGCACTTAATGTTGCAGTACGACCTGCACAAATAGTGGCTGATACTGGATTTATAGTGGCAATAACAGTTGGACTTGCATTAACAGTTAAAGAAATGGTTTGCGTATTTGTACAAGTGCCATTAGCTCCTGTAATTGTATAAATTGTAGTTACTGTTGGAGAAACAGCTATTGTTGCTGTTGTTAATGAGCCTGGCATCCAGGTATAAGTAGTAGCACCACTTCCAGTTAACGTTGCAGTGTTTCCTGCACAAATCGAAGTTGGGCTAGAAACAGCACTTACAGTTGGTAGTGGTGTAACCGAAACAGTTACTGCAATTGTACTAGAGCATGTTCCGTTATTCCCTGTTAAAGTATAAATAGTTGTTGTTGTTGGAGTAACTACAGTTGTTGCTGTAGTTATTGAACCCGGCATCCAAGTATATGTTGCAGCGCCACTTCCGGTTAAAGTAGAAGAAGAGCCTGAACAAATAGTAGTTGGACTTGCAATTGCCGTTAATGTTGGACCAGGCGTTACGCTTACTAATACTGTATTTGTAGCAGTACACAAACCATTAGCGCCTGTTACTGTATATGTGGTTGTAATGGTTGGAGTAATTGTAATAGTTCCGCCAACTAAAGCGCCCGGGTTCCAAGTATAAGTTGTAGCTCCTGAAGATGATAATGTAATTGTACTTCCTGAACAAACAGAAGGTGAAGAAACTGATGCTGTAACAGTTGGTGTAGGTGTAACACTTAATGAAATTGTTGCATTGCTAATACAACCAAGTGCATTGGCACCACGCACAGTATATGTAGTTGTTACTGTTGGATTAACTACAATAGGATTTCCTAACACAGGTCCTGGTAGCCAACTGTATGTTCCAACAGCACCTGATGCGGTAAGTGTTGCAGATGCTCCACTACAAATAGTAGTTGGACTTGCAACAATTGAAATAGTTGGAATAGGATTTACAGTTAATAATAATGTAACTGTACTGGTACAAGAAGAAGCATTAGCTCCAGTTAAAGTATAAGTAGTTGTTACAGTAGGAGAAACAACAACGTTTGGCGATACCATGTTACCAGGCATCCAAGTATAAGTTACCGCTCCACCTGCTGTTAATGTAGAAGTTTGTCCAACACATATTGCGGTTGGACTTGCAATTGCCGTTACTGTTGGTCCCGAAATAATATTTATTGTAACCGTATTTGTATTTGTACATCCTGTAACTGTTGCACCTGTCACAGTATAAGTTGTGGTAACTGTAGGAGAAACAACTACTGTTGCTCCAGATAAAGAACCGGGCATCCAGGTATAAGTGGCACCTCCATTAGCTGTTAATGTTGCAGAAGTTCCTGCACAAATACTTGTTGAAGAAGCCGAAGCCGTTACAGTTGGACTAGGATTTACAGTTAATGATACCGTTCTGGTATTTGAACAAGTTCCGTTTGATCCGGTAACGGTATAAATAGTAGTTATAGTTGGAGAAACAGCAACTGTACTTCCCGTTAAAGAACCAGGATTCCAAGTATAAGAAGTTGCACCGCCACCCGTTAATGTAGCAGTACCTCCTATACAAATAGCTGTAGGGTTAGAAACTGCAGTAACAGTTGGTAATGGAGTAACTGAAAGGCTTACTGCAACAGTACCTGAACATGTTCCGTTGTTTCCTGTTAAAGTATAAGTAGTAGTTGTAGTTGGTGTAACAGCTACCGTTGCTCCTGATAAAGAGCCCGGCATCCATGTGTAAGTTGTTGCTCCGCTTCCTGTTAATGTTGAAGAGTTTCCAGCACAGATTGCGGTTGGATTAGCAATAGCAGTAATAGTTGGACTTGAATTTACTGTTAATGAAACAGTATTAGTTGTTATACAACTTCCATTGGCTCCTGTAACTGTATACACAGTAGTTACAGTTGGTGTAACTGCTATAGTTCCACCTATTACTGAGCCCGGATTCCATGTATAAGATGTAGCTCCTGATGAAGTTAATGTGGCTGATGCTCCCGCACAAATAGCAGTTGGATTTGAAGCTGCAGTAATTGTTGGAGTTGCAGTAACCGTTAGTGTAACAGTTTTTGTATTGGAACATGTGCCGTTATTTCCTGTTAAAGTATAAGTAGTAGTAACGGTTGGAGTTACTATAGTTGTTGCGGTAGTAATTGAACCCGGCATCCATGTATAAGTTGTAGCGCCACCTCCAGTTAAAGTTGCAGATGCCCCCGAACAAATAGAAGTTGGGTTGGCAACAGCTGTAACGGTTGGACTTGGATTAACAGTAATTGAAACTGTTCTGGTATTTGTACAACTTCCATTAGCTCCTGTTACAGTGTAAATGGTAGTTGCTGTAGGTGTAACAACTACTGTGCCTCCCGCTAAAGCACCTGGGTTCCAAGTATAGGTTGTAGCTCCTGATGAAGATAATGTAACAGTGCTGCCGGAACAAACTGTGGCTGATGAAGCAGAAGCTGTTATAGTGGGAGTAGTGGTAACCGTTAGTGTAACTGTACGTGTATTTGTACAGCCCGCTGCTGAAGCACCTGTTACTGTGTAAGTAGTTGTGATAATTGGATTAGCCGTAACTGTTCCGCCGGAAAGCGAACCCGGCATCCAAGTATAAGATGCAGCGCCAGTTGAGGTTAAAGTAACAGTTGTTCCTGCGCCTGAACAAATTGAAGTTGGATTAGCAACTGCTGTTAATGTTGGGGATGGATTTACTGTAACCGAAACATTTGCGGAATTAGTACAAGTTCCATTAGAACCAATTACAGTATAGGTTGTATTTGCAGTTGGTGTTGTTACAACGGTTACGCCTGTTAATCCGCCCGGATTCCAAGTATAAGTTGTAGCACCACCTGCGGTTAATGTTACAGATGTTCCTGCACAAACAGATGAAGCTGATATAGCAGCTGTAACTGTTGGAATAGTATTTACAGTTGTTTGAACTGTTCTTGTTGAAGAACAAGTTCCGTTTGAACCTGTAACAGTATAAATTGTCGTTGTCGCTGGAGAAACAGTTACAGTGCCGCCCGATAAACTTCCGGGCATCCAAGTATAAGATGTAGCACCTGAAGAAGTTAATGTTGCTGAGCTACCGGCACAAATAGATGTTGGATTACTAACCGCTGTTATGGTAGGAGTTGTGTTAACTGTTAACATAACGGTTTTCGTACCCGGACAAGTTAAAGTATTTGTTCCTGTAACAGTATAGATAGTAGTTGCAATCGGATTTACTGAAACTGATGCCCCTGATAAAGAACCCGGCATCCAAGTATAATTTGTGGCACCTGAAGCTGTTAATGTTGCACTGCTTCCAACACAAATAGAAGTTGGTGAGCTGAGAGCTGTAATAGTAGGACTGCTACCAACCGGTACACTTAAAGTTGCTGTGCCAATACATCCGCCAGATGATCCGCTTATAGTATAAGTAGTGGTAACTGTTGGACTTAAAGCAACTATGTTTCCAACAATATTTCCCGGATTCCAAGTATATGACAAGGCACCCGTGGCAATACAATTGGCTGAAGCGGGAGGACAAATTGTGCCTGTTAAGTTAAATGCGTTAATAGTAGGAGGTGTGCCAACCGTTATCGCAACAGTTGCAGAACTTGTACAAGTTCCTGCACTTCCTATTACAGTGTAGGTGGTATTCACGGTTGGTGAAACAACCACGGTTCCACCAGTTAAAGAACCTGGCATCCATGTATAAGTTGTAGCGCCACCTGCGGTTAATGTAACTGAACCCGGAGGGCAAATTGTATTGGATGATGCAGAAGCCGTTACTGTTGGTGTACTAACGTTAACGTTAACAGTTGAGGTTCTTGATCCGTTACAATAGCTTAAGGTTGCAGAATAAGTTCCTGATGTAGTTGGACAAGGTGTAGCTGTTAATCCTGTAGCAGTAAAACCACCCGGGCCAGACCAGTTTACACTGAAACTTGGAGGGGCGGTTGGAACAAATAACCATGATTCGTTAATGGCTGTCCAAGCTGTTAAAGTATTACGGGTAGCCGGAGCAACAACTGTAGTTGCAGCTTGATTTTGAATACCAATTAAGCCTCTACCGTTATTCCATGCCATACATGCGGTACTGTTTTGGATATTTACTGCAATGTTATTTGATCCTTCGTAAAGAATAATTTGGAAAGAAGAAACAGGTGTAGAACATGAAAATAAAGTAACACCACTCCAATAAGCTACAAATTGGCGACAAGGAGCAACACCTGAGGTGTAAGTTCTAACAACTCCACCTGGTAACGGATCATAATCTCTGTAAGCACCGCAAATAGTATTTCCCGGATGTTCAATTGCATTAGGTAGTATTGCTGTTGTTACCCATGATTCAGGCGCATTAGCTCTGGTTAAATCGAAAGTAATTTCACCATTCGAACCAACTAGAAGTTTGTTATAAGTGTTACCAAAATAACAAAAGTTGAAACCGATACTTATAGAGTCACTCCACAAATCATCCGAAGAAGTTGAGAAAACATTATTCCCACCAAAATACGGCATGGTAGAATATGTTACCGAACCAACCGAATAAGTGGTTGTTGATCTTGGTGGTGCCACCATGGTTGCGGTTAATGCTGCACATTGTCCTGAACAAACAGTAGTAGAAGCACCTGTTCCGGCCTGCGCATTAATGCTTGGTATAATACACGATTGTGCAGAACCTTGCTTCGACAGGGCAACTAGTAGTAGAAAAATAGAAATACTACTCTTTAAAAAATTAGTCATACGTTTCATTTTAAAATAAGTTTTTTATTAGAATCTATTGGATTCTTGTATTAAGGTCATCAAAAAGATGAGGATTTTTTGTATCGATAGAATTGACTTTTTGCAATTCACTTTTGTTTAAGTCAGAAGTGATTTTTTCGACTTGTTTTGGGGATGTAAAAAAAGCTTTTCTTTATCTGTAAGTTCAAGATACTCAAGAGAGCCCTTGCTGTTTTTTGTTAAAAACGCAGTCGATTTTTGTCGAACCATAAAAGCTATATCAGCACTTTTGGTAGGATTGGATTTAAAAAGTTTAACCGAAGCTATTTGCGATTGTAGCAACTCCTTAATAGTGGCATCATTTGCCGGATCGTTAAGGTTTATAGAATATTTCTGAACGCTTCTTATAGCGATATCATTCTCGTTAATAAAGGCTTTAAGTAAGTTAGTTTCTTGCGCTTTTAAGCTAAAAAACGAAACTGCGATTACGCAAATGGCTAAGGTCTTTTTAAGGTTCTTCATATCTTATATAAATTCGGACTGCAAAAATTAACATTTTTTTGTTAATAATAAAATTTTTAACTCATTGATATTCAGTTTTATTATCGTATAAAAACCTATATGTTTATTAGTCAATTACTTGCTACAAAAAAAGACTAAAGCAGCTACACTTTTTGGGGGCTTTAAAAGGCTGTTTTTTGCCTGTTTTTGACCATAAAAATGAACAACTTAAAATCTCACTTTTTGGTTAAAGATTCTGAAAATTATTTAACAAAAATGAACTCGAATTAAACCCTCGGGATTATTGTATTACATTTGCCTTTTATGAGTAACATAATTTCTCTTTTACCCGAACATGTAGCCAACCAAATTGCGGCGGGCGAAGTGGTTCAAAGACCAGCCTCTGTGGTAAAAGAATTACTCGAAAACGCTATCGATGCCGGTGCAACTCAAATAAAATTGATAGTAAAAGACGCCGGAAAAACTCAAATTCAGGTTATTGATAATGGTTCGGGGATGAGTCCGTTTGATGCACGAATGTGTTTTGAACGTCATGCCACTTCCAAAATTAAATCGGCAGATGATTTGTTTAATCTTCACACAAAAGGATTTCGCGGAGAAGCTTTAGCAAGTATTGCTGCCGTTGCACAAGTTGAATTAAAAACAAAACAAAGTTCAGATACAGTTGGACAATTAATTGAAATTGAAGGCGGAAAATTTGTAAATCAAAGTGAATGTCAAAGTCCGGTTGGTACTTCTTTTAGTGTAAAGAATTTATTTTTTAATATACCGGCTCGACGAAATTTCTTAAAAGAAGATTCAACGGAATTACGTCATATTATTGATGAATTTGAACGCGTTGCTTTACCACATTATAATATTCATTTTATAATGTACAGTAATAATAACGAGATTTTTAATTTACCCCCATCAGGATTAATCCAAAGAATTATGGGATTGTTTAGCAATTCTATGAATCAAAAATTAGTGCCAATTGAGCAAACTACTGATGTTGTGAAAATTTCAGGTTATGTTGGGAAACCAGAGACGGCTAAGAAAAAAAGGGGCGAGCAATATTTTTCGTGAACAATCGTTTTATTAAAAGTCCTTATTTAAATCATGCCGTTTACGAAGCGTATCGCGAATTAATGGCGCATGACGCACACCCTGCTTGGTATTTATTTTTAGAAGTGGATGCAAAGAATATTGATATCAATATTCATCCAACAAAAACAGAAATAAAATTTATCGACGATAAAACTATATATGCTTTATTGCACAGTTCGGTAAAGCGCGCACTTGGAAAAGCGAATGTTGGTCCGAGTTTAGATTTTGAATCGGAGATGAGTTTTAATATTGAAGCAAATACCGGTAATAGAATTATTGAACCACCGAAAGTAAGTTACAATCCGGATTACAATCCGTTTAAAAAACAAAATCCAAGCTACAAAACATCAGATTCGGATTTAGAAAAATCGAATAAAAAAAATTGGGAGACTTTATACGATGGATTCAAAAACAATCCTGAAGAATTAATAGACGTCCCGCTTGAAAACCAAATTGAAGGTCAGAATGAAATTCGCAGCGAATCTATCACTTATAAAACATTTCAAATTTCAGGAAAATATATTGTCACTTCTTTTAATAACGATGTTGTATTAGTAGATCAGCAGCGTGCACACGAGCGAATTTTGTACGAACATTTTCTAGGAAGTAAAGAACAAAAACCAATATCAACACAAAAAGTTTTATTTCCTGTTCATTTGGAACTAAGCACGAATGATTTTGTTTTGATTCAGAACTTATCAGCTGAATTTAAATTATTAGGCTTCGAAATTGAGCCTTTTGGAAAAAATAATATTGTTGTAAACGGAACTCCTGCCGAGTTGGGTGACTTTAACGCACAACAAATGATAGAAGGTGTTTTAGAAAATTACAAATTGAATTTGCTCGACAAAAAAATGGACATACACGATAATTTATGTCGTGCTCTTGCCAAAAATACTTGCATTAAGTATGGTAAAAATTTAGAAGAAGCCGAAATGCAAATGATCATTTCTCACTTATTAAATTGCACCGATCCTTTGTATAGTCCGAACGGAAAACCGGTGATGATGGAAATTAGCAGAGAAGAAACCGAAAAGTTTTTTAAGCGTTAAACTATGAGTTACCAGGAATTCAGACCACGCAGTTTTCAAGCTTTGCCTCCTGTTATCAAAAACATTTTGATAATTAATATCCTCATGTTTGCTGCTAAAGTTGTGTTTGCACAAAGTTTAAATATTGATTTGGATGCGATTTTAGGTTTACATTATATTACCGCAAGTGATTTTAAACCATATCAATTCATCACGTATTTATTTATGCATGGCGACATCACGCATTTGTTCTTTAATATGTTTGCGGTTTGGATGTTCGGTTCTGTTCTTGAAAATACTTGGGGTGCAAAGCGATTTATTTTTTATTATTTGATTACAGGATTAGGAGCAGGATTAATTCAATATATAGTTTTCTATTTTCAGGTGCAGGATGTAAATGAGCAAATTTTTAATTTGATGCAAACTCCTGGATTTACAGCTGAGGATAATATATCATTACTTCATCAAAAGGCCGATTTCCTAAATCAATTGGTAGTCATTGGAGCTTCCGGTTCTTTGTTTGGTTTGCTATTGGCATTTGGTATGATGTTTCCTAATACATTATTATATGTTTACTTTTTAGTTCCTGTAAAAGCAAAATGGTTTGTAATGGCTTATGGTGCCATTGAATTAATTTCAGGTTTACGTTCAAACCCAATGGATAACGTTGCTCATTTCGCGCATTTGGGCGGGATGCTTTTTGGATTTATTGTGATTTTAATCTGGAAAAAAACCGTAACTTTTACTCTTAGAAGTATGTCGGTTCTCGATAATATAAAAAGCACTTTTCAGCAACAAAGTAAGTTAACTGTACTTATTATTTTAAACGTTGCGGTTTATTTAACGCTTAATATTGCGACTAACATTGCCCATATTTATTTAACACCATATATGGCTTTACCCCTTTCAGGTAACGAATTCATTTACAAATTCTGGACCATTTTCACTTACATGTTCACATGTGAAGGTTTAAGGCATGTATTGTTTAATTTACTTTTACTTTATTTCTCCGGGCGATTATTTTACTCCATTTTAGGAGAGAAACGTATGTTATACGTTTATATAATGAGCGGCATTTTTGGCGGAGCTTTACTTTTAATTTTAGGTTTACTTTTTCCAGAAACATTTGCCGGTGGTTATTTACTCGGAGCATCTGCAGCAGTTCTTGGTTTAATTATGGTAATGGCTGTTTACACACCAAATTATCCGGTATTTGTTTTCTTTTTCGAGATGCCTTTTAAGTATTTTGCGCTCTTGGTTTTTGTAACAAGCACCGGTAATTGATTTCGCTTCCAACACAGGTGGAAAAATTGCCCACATTGGAGGTGCTTTATTTGGCTTGTTGTATGGATATCTCCTAAAGAACGGCAATGATTTGTTTGATTTTTCTTTCGCTTCTAAATCCAAATCTAAGCTCAAAATAGTACATAATAGTTCTTCTTCAAAAGGTCAAAGAGCTGATAATGTGGACGAAAGCTATTTGAATAAACTTCTGGATAAAATATCTAAGAGCGGATACGACAGTTTAACGGCTAAGGAAAAGGATGATTTATTTAAACTTTCACAAAAAAAATAATAGTGTTTTAAAAGTTTTTTCTAACTTGAAACCTTGTATTTTATGCGGTTAAAAGTTGCTTGCATAGTTTTTGTTTTTGTCACCTTTTGTCTTCAATCTTTTGCCCAACCCAAAGGCAAAAAACCCGAGGTTGAAGATGCGGATGAGCATTTTAAGCATGGTAATTATATCATGGCGCTTCCTATATACCGTGATATTTTAAAAGTTGAGAAGGATAATAAGAAAGTTCAATACCGTTTAGGACTTTGCTATTTAAACACAAACTTTAATCGTACCGAAGCCGTTAAACATTTAGAAGCGGTTACCAAAGACCCAAAATGTGAAGAGGACGCATGGTTTAATTTAGGTCACGCTTATCATTTAGCCGGAAAAATGGATGATGCCATTAGTGCATTTGAAAAGTATAAAACTATTGCTCCCAAAAAAGCTCCTGAAGTTGACAGACAAATTGGAATGTGTAATAACGCCAAGCAGTTTATGAGTATGCCTGTTAACGTAACATTTGTAAACTTAGGTAAAGATTTAAATTCAGAAGATCCCGATTATTATCCATTTGTAAATGCTGATGAAACATTTATGGCGTTTACATCCCGTCGTAAAGAAAATATTGGTGGTAAGCGCGTTGAGGTTGACGGCTATCACCCAAGTGATATTTACTATAGTAAAGTTGAAAATGGGAAATGGACTAAAGCTGTTAATCCCGGTAACGCTATTAATGGTGCTTTGGATGAACAAGTAGTTTGGTTAAAACCCGATGGATCTGAAATGATGGTGTATCTTGATCACATTGATAAATTTGGTGATTTATATCTTTCAACAAAAAGACCTGGTGGCGATTTTATGAAAGGAAAATTATTGCCTGAACAAGTTAACGCGAAAGTAGAAACCTCAGGTTGTTTTGGTCCGGAAGGAAATGTAATTGTTTTTGCACGCCGTGAGAGTGTAGGTGCCCAAAGTGATATTTACACCTGTCGTAAATTACCTACAGGTGTTTGGGGTCAGCCTTATAAATTACCGGGACAAATTAATACCCAATACAACGAAGATTTTCCTTTTTTAGCTAACGATGGTGTTACTTTATATTTTTCTTCTGAAGGTCATAACAGCATGGGCGGTTACGATTTATTTAAAAGTGTTTTAAACACAGAAGATAACACTTGGAGTAAAGCTGAAAACTTAGGTTACCCAATTAATGGTTTTGCCGATGATAGAAGTATTAGTTTAACGCCTGATATGCGCGCCGGTTATATCAGCGCGTTTCGTCCGGGTGGTTATGGTGATTTAGACATTTACCGTATCCGTTTTAATGAGAATGAACAAGTAGTACGTATTATTACTGGAAAAGTTTTTTTAGGGGATACACTTAATAATCCTAAATCTACAATATCTACCATTATCGCTGTGAATAAATCAACTAACGAAGAGTATACATTTGTGCCTAATTCAAAAAATGGAAAATTTGTTTTAGCGTTGGGGGCTGGCGTTTATAAAGTAACTGTTCGCGCTGATGGGTATTCGAGCTTTGAAGAGGAATTAACTTTTTCTGATATTGGAAGAGTTGAAATGGAAAAAAATAAAAATTACGTTCTTAAGAAACAGTAATTAGTTGATTTGAAGAGAAAGATTAAAATAATTTTCACCTTACTTTTTTTGAATTTTGTTGTTTGCTCAACTGCAAATACAAATCCTCCGTTTTCCTATCAAATAGCTTTATTAAAATATAATGGAGGTGGCGATTGGTACTCCAACCTCGAAACTTCATTACCCAATCTTATTAAATTTTGTAACGCGAACTTAAAAACAAACATTAATCCCGAACAAGCCATTGTGGAAGCGGGGAGCATGGAAATATTTAATTATCCGCTGGTGCATGTAACCGGACATGGCAACGTTGTATTCTCAGTTCAGGAAGCAGAAAATTTAAGAAAGTATTTATTAGGTGGAGGTTTTTTACACATAAGTGATAATTACGGAATGGATAAATTTATCCGCACCGAAATGAAAAAAGTATTTCCGGAATTAGAATTTGTAGAACTTCCCTTCAATCATCCTATTTATCACCAGAAATATAATTTTGATAAAGGTTTACCCAAAGTGCACGAACATGATAATAAACCACCGCAAGGCTTTGGTTTAGTTTATAACGGACGATTAGTTTGTTTTTATGATGTGGAATGTGATTTGGGTGATGGTTGGGAAAATCCTGAGGTGCATAAAGATAGTCCTGAAGCCCGCGAAAAAGCCTTACAAATGGGAGCGAATATTTTGTCGTATGTCTTTATGTTAAAGAACTAGTCCGTTTATAATTGAAATCACCCGTTAACAGAATTTATAGTTTTTAATTGAGTAATAAAGTAACTTTAAGCAACGTTTATCCGTCTTAACCCTAACATGAGAATTTTAATTTTAATTTCCTTTATTTGCTTACAATTCTCGGGCTATGCTCAAACCTTTGTCCTATCGGGTAAAATAACAGATTCAAAAAATAATCCATTATCGTTTGCTACAGTGCTTGTAAAAGGCACAACTATTGGTACGAATAGTAACGTAGATGGTTTTTATACCTTACGTTTAAAGCCAGGGCAGTACGAAATTATTTTTCAGTATGTGGGTTACAAGCGGGAATCGAAGGTGCTTAATTTAGATGCAGATAAATCGTTTAATGCTGTTTTGCAATCGGATAATTATCAATTAAAGGAAGTACAAATTACTGCAGGAGAAGACCCAGCTTATGCTGTAATTCGTCAGGCTATAAAAAAAAGAAAGACGTATTTAAATCAAGTCAACTCTTATACTTGTCGCGCTTACATTAAAGGTTTGCAACGTTTGAATCAAATCCCAAAAAATCTTGGTAAACTTTTAAAAATTACTACGGGCGAAAACCCTTTAGATTCATCTTTGCTCGGCGTTATTTATTTATCAGAAAGCGAAAGCAAATATCACTATCGTAAGCCGGATGATGAAAAAGAAATCATGTACTCTAGTAAAGTAAGCGGCGATAACAAAGCTTTTAGTTTTAATCAGCTTAGTGATATGAAATTTAATTTTTACGAAAATTTGGTAAAGATTGATGGATTAAGCGATCGCCCTTTTATTTCCCCTATTAATGAAAATGCATTTTTCTCTTACCGTTATAAATTGTTGGGAACAACATTCGAAGATGGTAAAATGATAAATAAAATTGAGGTTACACCAAAGCGAAAAACAGATCCTTGTTTCCATGGCACCATTTATATTATGGAAAACAACTGGCGTATTCATAGTGTGGATATGTATTTAACTAAGGATGCGAAAGAAGAAATTTAATAAGTTTAAGTTACAATCGCTTATTATGGGATACAATTACCGTAATACTTATAAGAAAATAAATTTTAGTACAACGGGTTTGCTTACCAGTGGTATTCAGTATAATACTGTGGAAGGAGTGAATGCCAGTATGAATTTTAATTTCTCGAAGGAATATGAGAATTTCAGGAGTCATACTATTTCTGCAAGCTTCCGGCAAGGATTTTCCAATAGTTTATCAGGGCGGAAAATTAGGTTGGAGTTATTATCAAAACCCAAAACGTTTCCAACAGTTTGCGATTTATGCGCAGTCGATGGTTACTCAGTTTAATGGTAGCAATCCGATTTCTGAATCCATCAACAGTATTTACTCTTTGTACTTAAACGATAATTTCATGAAATTGTATAAGAAAACGTCTTTGCAATTGTATTTCCGCCGCGAGTTAATTAATGGATTATATTTTTATGGCTCTCTCGAATATGCTGAGCGCGCCCCTCTAAAAAACTCTACTGATTTATTAATAAAAGATAATCCCAATAAACTATTTACAAGTAACGACCCTTTACATATTACAACAGATGATTCAACTTTTAAAATAAATAATTCATTAGTCATTGATGTGATGTTCAGAATTCGTTTCAAGCAAAAGTATTATACTGTACCGCATCGTAAAATAGTTTCCGGTTCAAAATACCCGCGCTTTAATATTGGTTATAAAAAAGCAATTCCCATAGCCAAGCGAGATGCGGATTACGATTTAATTTCGGCGCAGATGGATGATAATGTGCCTTTAGGATTATTTGGTACCTTTTCTTACCGTATAATGGGTGGTTATTTTTTGCGTAATCAAAACATGTACTTTATGGATTACAAACATTTTAATGGTAATCAAACTGTATTGGCCAATCAAAGTTATTTAAGTTCGTTTAAATTATTGCCTTACTATAAATACAGTACTGAGTTTTGGTATGCAGAAGCACATGCCGAGCATCATTTTAACGGATTTATTTTTAATAAAATCCCACTCTTAAAAAAAAGCAAGAATACAAGAAGTAGTGGGCGGACATGTTTTATTTAATGATAAAATGGATCAGTACTACGAAATAAATTTTGGTATAGAGAAAATCTTACAGATTATACGATTTGATTACGTGTTGTCTTACGGTCCTTACGGTAAATTTAATCAAGGTTTCTTAATTGGCATCGACGCCGAATTTTAATCTTTTAAGAATGAAAAATAAATTAATGGTAATGTGCTTGGGTTTTTTGACTTTGCAGTCGAAGGCCATTGAGTATCCAATTAAATCAACCACTTTGGATAACGGTTTAAAAGTAATTGTGTGCGAGAAAAACACTAACCAAATGGCACAAGTAGAAGTTTGGTATAGAGTGGGTAGTAAAGACGAATGGGATGGAGTTAGAGGAATGGCGCACATGTTTGAACACATGATGTTCCGTGGTTCGAAGAATTTTAATGGTGAAGGTGATATTTATATAAAACTCATTGATAAGATGGGTGGTAATGTAAACGCATACACAACATACGACAGAACGGTTTATCACGAAGAAGTACAATCTCAGAATGTGGAAAAAGTGTTAGAGATGGAAGCAGATCGGATGACAAATTTAATCTTAGATCAAAAAGTATTAGATACAGAGCGACAAGTTGTGGGAGAAGAATTACGATTAGGAGAAAACAATTGGTATCAACGAATGATGGCTGAGCGCTACAAATATTTATACCCTAAAAATCACCCTTATCAAGTGGATGTAATTGGTTTTCTAAATGAAATTACTGCTTTTACTACTAAACAATGTCAGGATTTTTACGATAAATATTATAGTCCTAATAATGCGTTTATAGTGGTAACGGGAAATGTAAAAGCTGACGATGTATTTGCTTACGTAAAAAAACATTTTGGCGGAATAACCAAACAACTTCCTGTAAATGATAAAAAGCAAGAGCCGGATATTTTTACAAATAATATTGAGGTTGAAGAAATGAATATTGATTTTCCTGTACAAATATATTCTTACATCGTTCCGGCACCTGCATTTGGACATAAAGATTATTATGCTTTTAATTTATTGAGTGAATTGTTGTTTAGTAATTCGAATTCAATTTTAAATACAAGTGTAGTTACAGAAGGAAATCTCGCCTATCAAATTATATCAAATAGTGATGAATCACGGTTGTATAATAATTACGCTAATTACGATGTGGTTATGCAGGCAGCGATGGGAAATGCAAAAGTGAAGAAGGTTATATCGAAAGCGATTAACGAAATTATTAATGAAGGAGTAGAACAAGAATTAATTGATAACTACATCAAGAATTTAGAGGCTCAAATCACCTTTGGAAAATATTCGAACTCAAGTATAGCGGCTGAATTAGGATTTGCTGAGTACTATTATAAAGATCATACAAAGTATAATGCAGAATTAGAAGCCTATAAAAATATTAAAGGAGAAGATTTAAAAGTGATTGCTAAAACATATTTTGACCCTGAGAAATTAAAATCAATTAACATTAAACCAATAATGGAATAAGATGAAGAAATTATTTTTTATACTAAGCATAGTATTGGTTTCTTTTGCCCAGGCGCAGGAAGTACCACAATTGGAAACTTACACTTTAAAGAACGGTGTAAAAATTTACCTATTAAAATATGGAAAGATTCCCGCAGTAAATGTAAAGTTGGTTATTAATACAGGTGAAAAGAATGAGGCGCCGGGACAACAGGGTTACAGCGAAATAACAGCAAAATTATTACTTGAAGGTAATTCAAAATATACTCAAGAACAGCAAAACGATATCGCTTTTAAATTGGGAGGAGATTTGGGTCATGATGTAAATAAAGATAATACAGCAATCACTGCAAATTTCCTTACCAAAGATTTCGATCAAGGAATGGACATTTTTAGTTCGGCTATTTTACATCCGTCTTTTAAAAAAGACAATTTAGATCAAATGATATCTCAATACATCGATTACAATACGCCTACAAAAATGGATGTAGCCAATTTGGCTGATGTGTTTGCTGATTTTCAAATGTATGGCACTTCCAATCCTTTAGGCAGAAAACATTATAAAGCACAATTAAAACTAATCACGCCGGAGAAAATAAAAGAGTTTCATGAATTTAATTATACACCAAAGAATTCTTCAATTGTTATTTGTGGTAATTTCAATAATGATGAAGTTAGATCTATTGTAGAGAAATATTTTGGTACCTGGCAATCTACTTACGGAGAGGTAAATGGTGTGTCATTGGACATGCCTCAACTAAAGAAAAAGGAAATTGGATTTATAAACCGTTCTTCTGCTACACAATGTGCACTGCAATGGAATAAATTAGCACCTTCCTTAAAAGATAAAGATCTGTTAGCTTTTAGTGTAGCCAATCGTATTTTTAATGTGGTACTGTTTTCTGAGATTCGTGAAAAGGGTGGTAAGACATATTCTATTGGGGCAGGACATGCCGCCTCTCAATTTTCTAATTTACTCACCATTAGTTGTTCAGTTCGTGGTGAAGAAATGTTGAACACTATAAATTTATTTGATAAGACTTTGCAAAATTTCGCTCTTGCCAATTTTACAAAGGAGGATTTTGACAAGGCAGTAACAGGTTTGAAGATAGGTTTGATGAGTGCTGAGATGCCATCAGAGATTTCTACGATATACAATCCCTTATTATACGATTTTAATAAACGGAAAAATTATTTAAATGATTTAGCTGCCGTTAAAATGGAAGATGTACAGAAAGTGGTAAAAAAATATTTTACGGCTGATGTCTATAAATTAGTAATAGCCGGTGACGAAAGTAAGGTTAGCGCTCAGTTAAATTCAATAAAAGGATTGGCAAAGTTTAAAACTACTGATATTGAGAAAGACAATTAGTAATTTTAATTCCCCAACAAAGTAAAAGCTCCCCAATAATAGGGGTGAGGATATTTTTTCCGCACTTCGGCTTGGGCTTTTTTGAAAGATTTACTGATGTTTTCTTTTGCGGGATTTAAAGCCCACTCTTTATAAAATTCGCTCATTAAAATTTGTGTGGCGTCGTCATCAACTACCCATAAACTCATAATTAAATTTTTAGCGCCCGCAATGTAAAACGCACGCTGCAAACCAAAAACGCCTTGGTTGTTAAGGTCAACACCCAGTCCGGTTTCGCAGGCAGATAAAACAACTAAATCTGTATTCGATAAATTTAGTAAGGAAGCTTCATAGGCAGTAAAAATACCGTCTTGTTCAAATTCTGTCGCTAATGTATCTCTAGCCACAACAGAAGCGCCTGCCATCATAATACCGGAACGTAACAACGGATTTAATTTTAATTTGGAAGCTTCAAAACCTAAAATAGTTTCGTCTTCATTATCCATAACGTCTTTTAAAAAAAACCCGTGTGTGGCAATATGTAATACTTTTGGAGAGTTTACTTTTTTTAATTGCTGCTCAGAGGCTTTTGCTTCGGTGAAAAGATTTATTTTCCAAGCATTAGTCCTTAGTGAGGTTGAAATATTCTCTACTTCTGTTTTGGTTCCCGGTAACGGTGGAAGTTCACTAAATCCAAAACGATTCACGGCTACCATCTGATTTAGTTTTTCTTGCTTCTTTTGTTTAACAAAATCAAATTCATAATCAGGATAACCAAATAACTCAGCTGTTTTGGAAGTGTTAGGCGCATTTTTCTGCATTAGATAATTTAAGTTTGGAAGTATTGAAAGTTCTATTTCATCTAAAACATATTTTTCAGTGACAGGATTTTGTAAAGTATATAAATTAACCTGATTATAAATCCCATCAGGTGAAATATAAACTTTTGTTACACCTTTTAAGTTCTCGCTAATTTGTTTCCAAAAACGGTCGTAAGAAAGTTTATCTGCTTTTTTTGTTTTCTATGTTGTCGCTGTATTCTTGTGCAAATGTGGTTTCAAAGTTTTTTGATTTGGCTATTTTGGTGAGTATAGGATAAGTTGAATTTTTTGTGATGATAAAAGCAGCGTATTCTAAGCCGTAAGTTGTATCCGTAACTTGTCCGGCTTTTTCAGCTCTTATAATGTTAATAGCAGCTTCGTTAGCTTGTAATTTATTTCTGATGTCAGAAAAAGTAATGGTTTTTGATTGAGCGAAGACACTTGTTTTATTCTTTAATTGTTGTTCTAATTTATCGGCTTCAATTTCTAAATCTGATATCGACCAAAAATTCTCCTCTGTATTTGTCTCGCGGTAACGGTTAGCTAATAGTTGTTTGTAATACGACCAACGATTATATAAATTAACTAAAGCTGTATCCTTACTGTTTAAAATTTCTCGTCGTGAAATGATATTGTTATTCAACAGTAGAGATTTTAGGAACATCTGGTAATTGAAACAAGTGCTAAATAAATCTGAATGATTTTCTTTTGGAAATTGCTCTGCATAATCAAAAACAAAACTATTGAAGATTTCAAAATGTTCTTGTGTAGTTGAATAAAAACCAAGCTGATCTCTTTCGCTCATAGAATGGAAGAATTCATCGAATTGAGTTTTGTGCGATTGTAATGCGGCGTAATAAAGTTCTTTTGCTTTTTTGTAATTTTTTAAACTCCAATTTGTGGAAGCAATACTGAAAACCCCATCAATATAAGCAGAGTGCTTTACTCCAAATTTCTTTTTAATAATTGAATTCGATAATTCAAAACACTCAATAGCCTTATCATATTTTCCTTGCTTTTCAAGAATTAGTCCGGCACCGACTAAAAAGTAAGCATAACGTTCGTGCTCTTCACCAACCGCTTTTTTAATAGACTCAACTGCAATTTTTGAATACTTTTCCGCTTCGTTGTATTTGTTTAAGTGCATATACAAAACAGCAAGGTTGTGCAAACAGTTGGTGTAATACTGATGATCTTCACCAACGGTTTCCTTGTAAATATCTTTTGCTTCCAATAAAAAAGGTTCTACTTCTGCATAGCGATACTGACTATCATACAACAGTCCAATATTCACCAAAGCATTAGCATAAGTAAAATGTTTTTTTCCGGTTGTGTTGGCACGGATTTGAATCACTTCAGTTAATAAATCTGTAGCCTGAACATATCTTCCTAACATTCGGTATAAATCGGCTTTGTTGTTTAATGAGTTCGTGTAATCAGGGTTATTTGCTAAATCCATTGAGCGGTATAAATACATACAACTATCGAAACAAATTTCAGCGCGTTTGTAGTCGCCTGTGTTTTTGTAACATAAACCTGAGTTATTATAAACGGTTGCAGTTGAAATTTTATCAGCGTTTTTATATTTGTGCGATAATCTTAAAGCTTTGTTCAATAGTTTAAGCGCTTCATCATAGTTTCCACTCTGACGATACGCTTCTGCTCCGTTATTTAAAGTAGTGATATAATCTGTTGTATCAATTGGATTTAACGAACCGTGTATTTTTATTAAGCTATTAAATATTTCAATGGCTTTTTTATAATCGCCTAAGCCTTGTGAAATTTGCGCATCTGTATTTACTGAAATAAGATATTCGCGGTCTTTCTCGCCTTTTAAAGTTTTGAAATAATACATTATTGCATCATTCATTGGCTTCGCTTCCTTGTAATAACCCATCTCCACATACATTTGGGTTAACACTCTGTACATTTTTGTGTATTGTTCACTACTCGCGCCATAAACTCTTGCCATTACAGGTAAAGCCTGCTGAAACATTTGTTCGGCTTGCGGATAATAACCAACATGATTATAAAGAAAAGCTAAATTGTATTGGGCAAAGCTCCAGGAAATTGTATCACCTGCAGCATAAGCATCATTAAAAGCACTAATATAGTAATCTTTTGCATCGCCGTAATATTGTCGATTAAAAGCGCTATTACCAAGAAGATTATTTAGTTTAGAACGATTGCCTTTGTTTTTTTCTAAATCCTTTTCATGCTTTTTCATGAAACTGATAATCTCATCATCACTTACATCAACCGAATCAATTTTGGAAATGAAATTTTCGAATATCTTAGCGTAGGTTTGTCCTTGTGAGAACAACGAAAAAGATAGGAACATTAAAACGAGGAAACGTTTCATTGGATTAATGCATTACAGATTCATATTTTTCAGGAACAGCATCGAGGGTATCAAGAACTCCTTGTAAAGAATCACAAGTTACCAAAATCATACGTGTATCTTTAAAATGAGGGATGCCTTTAAAATAATTAGTGTAGTGCGGACGCATTTCTAACATTCCTAAGCGTTCACCTTTCCATTCAACCGATTTTAGTAAATGTGTTTTACAAACTTCAACGCGGTTGTGAAGGGTAGGAGCTGGTAAATGTTCTCCCGTCTTAAAAAAATGTTTTATCTCATTAAATATCCAAGGGTATCCAATGCTGGCGCGACCAATCATAATCCCATCAATGCCATATTTATTTTTGTACTCTAAAGCTTTTTCAGGAGAATCAATATCGCCATTACCAAAAATTGGAATATGAATGCGCGGATTATTTTTTACTTCTGCAATGTATTCCCAACGTGAATGTCCTTTATACATTTGAGCTCGGGTACGTCCATGAATAGTCAAAGCTTTTATCCCAACATCCTGTAAGCGTTCTGCCACTTCCATAATGTTAATCATGTTGTCGTCCCAACCTAAACGTGTTTTAACTGTAACAGGAAGATTAGTTGATTTTACAACTGCTTTTGTTAAGCGCACCATTAAATCAACATCTTTTAAGACGCCTGCGCCTGCACCTTTGCAAACTACTTTTTTAACAGGACAACCAAAATTAATATCTAAAATATCAGGATTAGTTGCGTCAACAATTTTTGCGGATAAAGACATAGCTTCTTCATCACCACCAAAAATTTGAATGCCAATTGGTTTTTCGTAATCAAAAATATCGAGTTTCTTTTTGCTTTTCATGGCATCGCGGATTAAGCCTTCGCTGCTGATGAACTCTGTGTACATTAAATCGGCACCATATTTTTTACAAACATAACGGAATGGCGGATCACTCACATCTTCCATTGGAGCAAGCAATAAAGGGAATTCCCCCAACTCAATATTTGCAATTTTAACCAAGGCTGTAAAGGTACGAATTTAGCCTCAAATACCCCTAAAATCGCTGGTTTTGTGCCATTTATGAAAATATATGTTAATCCCTTATGGAAATTAAGCTTCATTAACATCCTAATATAAAGAGCAAGCCTTAATTATTAAATCTTTGAATCATTAAATCCTAAACATGAAAATATTATTTGTTATAACACCAGTATTATTTGTACTTAGTTCATTTAGTCAGAATGTAATTCAAACGAATTTTTCAAATAGCAATCCGGAGCAACGTTATATTCAGGTAAACCAGGTTTTTGCTTCAAACATGATGGGAAATACTAGCAACACCAATAAACCTATTAGAGCGAATGCAAATCCTCAAGTACAGGTTCAACGTGCAACAAATGCAAGTAGCAACCAACGGCGACAAGTAAGAAGAGTGGTTAATAATGTAAATACTAATGTTTCAAATGTTATTCAACCACAGATAATTGTTTTAGAAAATAACATGAATGATGATATTCAGTTACAACAAAATTTTAGTCAGCAATTGGATAATAATTTAGGTAATGCGTTTGGAAATGAAAATATGATTGAGCAAATAGCGTCGGTAAATATTCCGGCTATTCAAGTGGGAACAGGCTCGTTAAATTTGAATCTGGAATTACCTTCAATAAAAATGCCATCGATAAAATTTGCCGCGCGCAAATCAGTTTCAAGTTCAAAGCGAAAAACTCATACTGTAAAAAAGAAATTAGCCAAACTGAATCGTAAAATGACCGGCAAATTATCTTTTAGAAAGAAACTTAAAATTAAAGTGGACAATTGTTTTAAATGGTAAAGCCGAATATTTGGCATAATTGACCATATATTCAAAAAAACAACCATTTAAGGGAAGTAGTTTTTTGATAATGCTTTTTTTTGTAACTTGTATAAAAATAGCGCATGAAGAAACTTTACATTTTATTCTTACTTATCTTATTTAGTAACTTAATTAATTCCCAGTCTTATCAATGGGCTAAGAATTTTTCTGACACCTCTTATAATAGTACTCAGTCAGTGAAGGTGGATGCGGCGGGTAATGTTTTCACGGCAGGTTTTTTTTATAGCACAACTGATTTTGATCCAGGTCTGGGTACATTCACGCTGGCCTCTACTGGTAATGCTGATATTTTCATGAGTAAGTTGGACGCAAATGGTAATTTTTTATGGGTAAAAAGTATTGGAGGAACTTTTCAGGATATGGCCCGTTCTTCATTTATTGATGCCAGCGGAAATATTTATATAACCGGATGTTTTTATGGAACTGTTGATTTTGATCCTGGGCCAGGTGTTTTTAATATGAGTTCACCTTTGTTATCGGCTGCAAGTATAAATGCTTTCGTTGCAAAGTACGATTTTAACGGAAATTTTATTTGGGCAAAAAGTTTTTATGCAAATGCAAGTGATGCCCGTCAGGTTTATGTTGATGGAGGTGGAAATGTATATACGATAGGTACTTTTGACACCAGCGCTGATTTGGATCCCGGAGCTTCATCATTTTCGGTAACAGCAGTTGGTAACAGGGATTTTTTCATTTCTAAATTAGATGCCGCAGGGAATTTTATTTGGGCAAAGAATTTTGGAAGTGCGGGTAATTATAATTATGGCAATTCTATCATCGCTGACCCATTAGGGAATGTCTATGCAACCGGGGTGTTTTTAAATACTGTAGATTTTGATCCCGGTCCGGGAACAAACACTATCACATCGACAGGTAATTACGATGTGTTTATTTTAAAATTGGACGTCTCAGGTAATTACATATGGGCAAAAAGTGTTGGTAGCTCTTTAAGCGATCAAAGTAGTTCTCTAGAAATTGATGCTTCAGGAAATATTTATATTAGTGGTTATTTTGTAGGGACTGTTGATTTTGATCCAGGGGCTAGCGTTACTAATAGGGTTTCAATTGGTGGATTTGACGCATTCTTACTGAAGTTAGATAACAATGGAAATTTTATTTTAGCCAATAGTATTGGAGGTGCATTTGATGATTATTTTAGTGATATTGTTCTTGATGCTAATAAAAATATTTATGCAACCGGCTCTTTTGCTTCAACTGTCGATTTTGATGGAGGTCCGGGAACAAATACCATTTCAACTCAGGGCTTTACAGATGCCTTTATTTTAAAAATTGATAGCAGCACTAATTTTATATGGGCAAGAAGCATGGGCGGAACGAGTTATGATTATGGCTACTCGATTGATATAAATGCAATTGGTGATTTATATGCTACCGGTATTTTCTCTTTGACTGCAAATTTTGATTTGCCTGCTATAACCGCAACATTAAGTTCTCCGAATGGAAATGATGGTTACATTGCAAAGTATAAAACATCTAATGTTGGTGTACAGGAAATAAGTAGTAAAGAAAATTTGTTTATGTATCCGAATCCTTGCAGCCAACGCATTTATTTTTCAAGAATAGTGAAGCAGGCAAAAATTTTTGATAGTAATGGCAAACACATTGCAGAAGAGAGTTATACTTCTTCAATTGATATAAGCAGTCTTCCAAACGGAATCTACTTCATCCGCATAAAAACAGATAAAGGAGAGTTCAATAAAAAATTTATTAAAAATTAAAGCCTATGACAAAATTTTACTTTACTTCACTTTTCATATTATTCTTCTCAATCGGTTTTAGCCAAAGTTATCCTTACTTAAATGCTTCAACCGCAAATGAAAATGAATTTCCGGTAGACAAGGACACAAACATTTACATGTTTCAGGGGAATCGTTTGGTAAAAACGGACAAGAATTTTAATGTTATATGGGCGAAAACTTATACCGGCATTAATTCTTTTAAACGGTTGTTGCTTTCCAAGACTGGAAGCTTGTTTTGTGCCGGTACTTATTCTTTAGATGATTGTTTTGGAAAGATAAATTCTGACGGAACTGTTGCATGGTTAAAAACCGGGAATATCAATGCTCTTTTGGTAGGGAATAATCCTATCAGTTACGATTTTTCGTGTTATAAATTATTTCTCGATAGGAATAATGATCTGGTCGTAACGGGGGAGAGCGGTTACGGCGCGTGTTTTATAAAACTTGACACAAATGGAAATGTTCTAAAATATAGAGTTTTTAATACGCCAACATCAGGAAATTCATATTGCGACAAGTTCTCTATTATTGCCGATTCAGCGGCCTATTATAAATTTATTGGCAGTGGTTATTCCGGAATGGGACCACAACGAGATCTGGGGATTTACTATTACAGCGATAATTTAGATATTTTTACAAAAGTCGAACGACTAGTTTCATTGGGAAATCCAACTTCAACTTATTTTGATTGGAAATTGATTACTTCCAAGTTCACAGACAGATTTTATGTTCAGAATACCCTTGAGGTATCATCCGCCCCTATAATTTCAGGAGTAATAAGATTAAGCATGGCAGGCAAACCTAAATGGAGTGGTACTTTTTCTAATTTCCATGGAACTCCTCATGCATTTATGGGTCATCTTGAGGAAAGTAATACGGGTGATCTTTTTTATAGTTTGTCTACAGGGAATTTTCTTTCTAATTACACAAGTGCATTCATGAAGATAGATTCAAATGGGGTTGCAGGTTCTTTAAGCGCAAGATCTATGCTTTACAATTATCCGCTTGGTTTTGTTCAACCACCAAATCATGCTTCTCGGATAATTCATAACGGAAGTTATTATTTTGATATTTCAGGTCAATATTTTCCAAGTAATCCGTTGACGATCCAAAAATTTAACTCATCTCTAACTTATGTTTGTAGTTCTTCGGTGAGTGTTACCTATAATAACTCATCTGTAACTTCATTTACACTTCCTGCTAGTTTTCCCCCTTTTGCCCCCATTGTCTCCTTCAATATCTCGGCCCATACACCAAGTACAACCAACGTGTCATTCTCGGTAAACACAAATTTCTGTACGGTTCTTGGTGTTGAAAATGTTTCAGATAATATTTCCGGTATTGAAATTTATCCCAATCCAGCGAACGATAAACTTTACGTAAGCGAAAAAAACTACGCTGTAAATAGCATTGAAATATTTGATGTGAATGGGAGGAATATAAAATCTATAGAAAAAGTTTCATCTATTGATGTGAGTAATCTTCCTAACGGAATTTATTTCATCCGAATAAAAACAGATAGAGGAGATTTCAATAAGAAATTTATTAAAGAATAAGAATTGCGTCTTAGCGTCTTTGCGAGAAAATAATTACGAATTAATATTCTGCCACAACAGATCTTTTAATTCTTGAATTTTAGCGCCGCTAACTGAAGAGAAAAAGATGTAAGGAATTTTGTCGTGACCTTTTAATTTCTTTTTCAATTCTTTCTCTAAATCCTTTTCTAATTCCTCATCAATTGTATTACATTTTGTAATACCGAGAATTCTTTTCTTGTAAAGTAATTCAGGATTAAATTGTTCTACTTCATTAAGAAGAACTTTGAACTCTTCGTAAATATCAGGACTCTGACAACTCACTAAAAACAATAAAATACTATTACGTTCAATATGGCGTAAGAAACGAATACCTAAACCTTTTCCTTCGTGTGCGCCTTCAATAATTCCGGGAATATCGGCCATTACGAAACTTTGGTAATCGTAATATTTTACAATTCCTAAATTGGGTGTTAATGTTGTGAAAGGATAATCTGCAATTTCTGGCTTTGCTGCTGATACAACAGAAAGTAAAGTAGATTTTCCTGCATTCGGGAATCCAACTAAACCAACATCAGCTAATATTTTTAATTCTAAAACTTTCCATTCAACTTTTCCTGGTTCGCCGGGTTGTGCGTAGCGTGGTGATTGTTGCGTTGATGTTTTAAAATTTTCATTTCCTAAACCACCGCGTCCACCTGCAACTAAAACTTCTTCTTGTCCGTCTTCAGTAATTTCAAATATTACTTCACCTGTGTCAAAATCTTTGGCAACAGTTCCTAAAGGCACCTCTAAAATTTCATCTTTACCTTCTTTACCTGAAGAGTTTGCACTCGATCCGTTCTCGCCTTCTTCAGCGATAACATGTTTACGGTATTTTAAATGGATGAGTGTCCACAATTGTTTATTACCACGTACAATGATATGTCCGCCGCGACCGCCATTCCCGCCGTCGGGACCACCTTTAGCAGTATTAATATCACGGTGAAAGTGCACAGATCCTGCGCCACCTTTACCGCTTCGGCAACAAATTTTTACGTAATCAACAAAGTTTGAGTCCACTTTAATTTTAGTTCAGGTTTAGAGAAAGAATTATTTCTTTTTCTTCTTAGCTACCTTTTTAGGAGCAGTTTTTTTCTTCGCCACTTTTTTCTTAGGTGCGGATTTCTTTTTTGGCGCTGCTTTTTTCTTAGCGGCTTTTTTAACTATCTTCTTTTTAGGAGCAGTTTTTTTCTTAACCACTTTTTTAGCAACCTTCTTTTTAGGAGCAGCTTTTTTCTTTGCAGCTTTCTTCACCACCTTTTTAGCTTTAGGTTTTGAAACTTTCACTTTCGCTACTGGTTTATCCTTTTTTACTTCTGCTTTCTTTTCTGTTTTTGGAGAAGAACTTTGAGTGCTTTGTAATTCTTCAATATCTCTTTTTAATTCAGAAGAAATTTCGTTTACCTGTTCAAAATCATTCACAGTTAAGTCTAAATGTTCTAAATCGTTTTCTAATTGTGTTAATTCAATTTCAGCTTCAATAAAAACCAAACGGTTTACCATGTCGTTAAAAATATCACTTACACTTCCAATTCCATTTATTGAATGGTATTTTCCATCGGCCGAATAATATTCTTTTAAGGGTAAAGTTTTATTGTTGTATTCGTTAATACGATTTTTGATTGTTGCTTCATCGCGATCATCTGCACGGCCTGAATCTTTTCCTCTTTCCAATAAGCGACGGGTTAATTCTGCTTCGTTCACTTCTAAAGCAAGCATACAGCTAATAGCAGTTCCTTTTTTCTGTAACAAATCATCTAAAGCTTCTGCTTGCGCTTTTGTACGAGGGAAACCATCGAAAATAAAACCGTTAGCTGTTGGATTAGCATCCAATTTATTTTCAATCATACCAATCACAATATCATCGCTAACTAAAATACCGCGATCCATAATTTCTTTTGCTTTCACACCTAATTCGGTGCCACGTGCAATTTCTGTACGTAACAAATCACCGGTTGATAAATGAACCAAACCATATTTGCTAATAAGGTTTTGTGATTGAGTTCCTTTGCCTGCGCCCGGAGGGCCAAATAAAACAATGTTTAACATGGTATATTTTTTTTAATGATTAAGCTAAAACAAAAACGTCTTTTAAATTGCGACCCAAACCATCATAATCCAAACCATAACCTACAACAAAATCATTCGGAATTTCCATTCCAACATAATCAACTTTTATGTTTTTTGTATAAGCTGTTGGTTTAAAAAAAGCGGTTGCAATTTTAAACGACTTTAATTTTTTATTATTTAATATCTCTGCCAATTTCTCTACTGTATTTCCTGTATCAACAATATCTTCAATAATAATTACTGTTCTTCCTGTTAAATCCTGATTCAATCCAATTAATTCAGTAATTGTTCCAGAACTAGTTGTGCCGTGATAAGAAGCTAATTTAACGAATGAAATTTCACAAGGTAAATTTATCTCTTTCATTAAATCGGCAGCGAACATAAAAGAACCATTTAGAACCGCTAAAAAAACCGGTGATTCACCGGCTAAGTCTGAGTTAATTTTTTTGGCCACTTCTTTTACGGCTTCCAAAATTTTATCGGAACTTATATAGGGTTTAAATTGTTTATCTTTTAGAGTTACCACAGTAATTTTAGGATAACAAATATAGCCTTTTTTGCTAATTTTGAGCAATGGCCGTCATTGGGAAAGATATTTTAAAAGCAAGCTCTTTATTAGAGCAGGGTAAATTGGTAGCCATTCCAACTGAAACTGTTTATGGCCTTGCAGCTAACGCCCTTGATACCACTGCGGTTGCGGGTATTTTCAGAGCTAAGAACAGGCCCACTTTCGACCCCCTTATCATTCATACCTATTCAATAGAAAAGGCAAAGGAGTACGTTACGGAATTTCCAACGGAACTTGAAAAGCTGGCAAAAGCCTATTGGCCCGGACCATTAACCTTATTATTACCGAAGAAAAATGTAATTCCAGATTTAGTGACTTCCGGATTATTTGATGTGGCTATAAGAATTCCTAATCATCCTTTAACATTAGAATTGCTTCAACAATTAAAATTCCCTTTAGCAGCACCAAGTGCAAACCCGTTTGGTTATGTTAGTCCAACAAAACCTGAACATGTAAACAAGCAATTAGGTAATGAAGTCGATTATATTTTGGATGGCGGAGCCTGTGAAGTTGGAATTGAATCTACAATTGTTGGAATGGAAAACGGAAAAGTTTGTGTTTACCGTTTAGGAGGTTTGACGATAGATCAAATTGAAAACGTAATTGGAAAAATAGAATTGAAAATAAATAGTTCTGATAATCCAACTTCACCCGGACAATTACACAGTCATTATGCGCCAATGAAAAAATTGGTGATTGGGAATGTTGAAGAATTACTAAAGCAATATGAAAATGCCGGCGTGTTAAGTTTTGGTGATAAAAGTTATGAGGTTTATACGTATGAATTATCCAGAACTGCTGACTTAACTGAAGCAGCGGCAAATTTATTTGCAGGATTACGTGCGCTGGATGAAAGCAAAGTAGAAATTATCATCACAGAGTATTTACCGGCAATAGGATTAGGAATTGCCATCAACGACCGCTTAACAAGAGCGGCGGCAGAAAAATAGTTTTTATATTTACCACTTTATGAGAACAAAGGATTATCCCTTAGCTAAGCTTGAGTTCGATGAGCAAAAAAATATTTTGTTTTATAGGGTAAAGCAAGATCAGGTTGTGGACGTTGCGGAAATAAAAGAAATGTTGGTTTACGTTCAAGAATTTATGGGACCCGTTAGGCACTACGCGGTAATTGATTTTGGCGGGAATTTATCATCTAGTACCGAGGCCAGACAAGTTTATGCTGATGCAGAATATTTGCAAAAGTGGAGAATAGCAGATGCGTTTTTAGTAAAATCCTTACCCGTTCGATTGATAGCAAATTTTTTTATAAAAGTAACTAAGCCAAAAGTAAACACGCGTTTATTTGTAGACGAGTCTGCGGCAATTAATTGGCTTGAGTCATTAAAAGAATAAACTGGAAAAAAACTTGGTTCTTAAATTACTGTCCTTTTATCTTAGCAATAATAGCATCCAATTGCGCCATGGCGTTACACAACACTTCACGAGCTTTAGAGCCTTCAAATTGTCCGATTATACCTGCAGCTTCTAATTGATCAACAATTCGTCCTGCGCGGTTATAACCCAATTTTAATTTACGCTGTAAGAAGGAAGCACTGCCTTGTTGAAACTGTACTACTAATTTAGCAGCATCTTCAAACATTTTATCGCGCTCACTTAAATCCACATCATCTTTTCCGCTTTCACCTTCTTCACCATGATATTCCGGTAACATAAAGGCACTCGGGTAGGCGCGTTGTGCACCAATGAAATCGGTAATTTTTTCTACTTCAGGTGTATCTACAAATGCACACTGAATACGAATTAAATCGTTGCCTGTACTTAATAACATATCACCGCGACCAATCAATTGTTCTGCGCCACCGGCATCTAGAATAGTTCTTGAATCAATTTTACTTGTTACACGGAAAGCAATACGTGCAGGGAAGTTAGCTTTAATAGTTCCTGTAATAATATTTACTGAAGGACGTTGTGTTGCAATAATTAAATGTATACCAACCGCACGTGCTAATTGTGCTAAACGGGCAATTGGCGTTTCCACTTCTTTACCTGCAGTCATAATTAAATCCGCAAACTCATCCACCACTAAAATAATGTACGGTAAATATTTATGTCCGTCGTTTGGATTTAATTTACGGCTTACAAATTTCGCATTGTACTCTTTTATATTTCTTACTTGCGCATCTTGTAATAAACTGTAACGTGCATCCATTTCGATACACAATGAGTTTAGTGTATGAATTACTTTCGTGTTATCAGTAATAATTGCATCTTCTGAATTTGGCAATTTAGCAAGGAAGTGACGCTCAATTTTTTTGAATAGAGTTAATTCTACTTTTTTCGGATCAACCAATACAAATTTGATTTGTGCCGGATGTTTTTTGTAAAGTAAAGAAACTAATACTGCATTTAATCCAACAGATTTACCTTGTCCGGTTGCACCGGCCATTAATAAGTGAGGCATCTTCGCTAAGTCAGCAATAAAAATTTCGTTGCTGATAGTTTTTCCCAAAGCAATTGGTAAATCGAATGTGGAGTTATTAAATTTCTCTGAAGCTAAGATGTTACGCATTGGCACCATCTCAGGCGTTTGATTTGGTACTTCAATACCAATGGTTCCTTTACCGGGAATAGGAGCAATGATACGGATTCCTAGTGCTGCTAAACTTAAAGCGATATCATCTTCTAAATTTTTAATTTTCGATATACGTACACCCGCCGCTGGAACAATTTCATATAAAGTTACGGTTGGACCAACAGTCGCCATGATTTTGTCAATCTCAATACCGTAATTTTTAAGAGTGGCAATAATGCGGTCTTTGTTCTGAACTAATTCTTCTTGATTTACTTTTGTATGTTGGTTACCGTAATCATTTAATAAATCGTAATGTGGGAATTGATAATTGCCTAAATCGAGCGTCGGGTCGTATTCGCCAAACTCTTCTACTAATTTTGCAGCTTTATTTTCGTCTTCAAGAACTTCTTCTTTCGGACCAGTCTCCACTAAAAATTCAGGCTCACCTTCTTTAGAAATTTTTTCTGCAGTTTCTTTATTTAAATCCAGAGCTATTGGTTCTTCTTTTAGTTCAGCAACTGGTTCTTCTTTTTTCTCTTCAACTATTGGGGTTTCTACAACTGCATTTTTTACTTCGAAGTTTAAGGCCTGAGCTTCTTCTTCGGCAGAAAGTTTTTCTTCTTTACTTTCATTCACATAAAAAATAGTTTCTTCTTTTTGTTCTGCTACAACTTCCTCTTCTGCTTCTAATTCTGCATCCGGTGTAACTTCTGCTAATTTGCGTTCCGGTAATTTGAACGAAAGATTAATGCTCAACACTAAAAACGTAAGCATCGAGAATCCTAGTAAAGCTAATAAACCAATACTACCAACGTAATTACTGATTTGTTGGTTCATGATATAACCAAACCCTCCTCCTAAGAAAAACCATTTATCATGAAAAATAAAAGCAAGCGTTAAAGAACTCCAAACCATAATGAATAACCATTTTGCGTTGAAGGCTTGAGGTTTTACAAACGATTTACTAAGTAATTTTTGTACGCCATACATCACTAACACAGGAACAAATAAGAATGATGAAACACCAAACCATTTGTGTAAAAATTGATTTGAAACAAGTGCTCCTAATTTTCCTAACCAGTTTTTTACTTTTACTTCTTCGCTAAATAATTCCGACAACGGACCAAATACTTTATCCTGATCAACATCCCAAGTAAAGAAATACGAAATGAAAGCAATGGCAAGATAAGCGCCGGTTAAAATTAAGCTGAGTCCTATTATTTTTTGAGTTCTTTCGTTTTGATAAACCGTCACTACTTTTTGAAAGCGGTCCATTAAAGTTACTTTCGCTACTTTTTCTTTTTTCTTAGCTTTTGGTTTAGGCGTTTCTTCAACTTCGGTTTCCGGTTCCTCTTCAACAACTTCAACCTTCTTTATTTTATTTTTTTTAGCGGAAGGCTTTTTTGGTAAAAAGGGATCTTCTTCAATATCGTGTTGACGATTGATTTCAAATTTCGGTTCCGATTTTTCTTCCATTAAATCTGTTTCCTCAATCGGGGTATTTCTGAATTTATTTTTTTTCTCTGCCATTGTTGTTAGAAGCGATTATCCTATAAAGATAACGAGCAGGGTGGGCCTGTAGATACGGGCTTTGTAATGTTGTTAACGCTTAATTGTTGAAGAAAGAGGCCGATTTTAACCAAAAAATAAACCCTCAGCCCGAGTAAAAAACGAATTTTTTAAACTGTGAGGGTTCTTGGTTTGGCACCAGTGATCCTGCCGCGGCTCGAACGCGGAACCTATAGCTTAGAAGGCTATTGCTCTATCCAGTTGAGCTACAAGACCATTTTAGAGGGCACAAATTTAAGAAAAGAATCAACTAAATTTCAATTTATTTCCAATTTTAAGGTCAATTGCCTAAGAAGTGGAATTTAGAGAGCTTTTGGAGGTAAATTTTCGGAAAAATTGCCTATAATTGAAGCAAGGATTTCAACATTACAATTATGAAAAACACCAGAATAGTATTTATCATGATGGCACTTTTTGTGTGCTTTGGTTCTGCTTTTTCCCAAGCCAAGAAAAAGCCTGCGCCTAAGAAAAAAGCGGCACCAAAAGCCATTAGTGTTTATGTGTGTACCGATAACAAGGATAAGACTTTTCATAAGCACCGCAGTTGTGGTGGTTTAAACAAATGCTCAAACGAAATTAAGTTCGTTTCAAGCGTTAATGAACTCAAAAAATACAAGCGTAAATCGTGTACGCGTTGCAATAAATAGGTCGTTTTAATCGTTCTTATACCCGCCTAATAGGTATATTTAGACTCTTTAAGTGCAGGATTTATCCATAATAATAGTTAATTATAATGTTAAACACTTTGTTGAACAGTGTTTGCATTCGGTATTCAATGCTTCCAAAAATCTGAATATTGAAGTGTTTGTAGTGGATAATAATTCTGTAGATGGTTCTGTTCCTTTCATCAAACAAAAATTTCCGCAAGTAAAATTAATCGAAAACAAAACGAACACCGGTTTTTCAGTCGCCAATAATCAGGCTATAAAATTAAGCTCAGGTAAGTATGTTTTGTTATTGAATCCGGATACAGTTGTTCAGGAAGATACATTTGAAAAGGTAGTTTCTTTTATGAACGAACATCCTGATGCCGGCGGTTTAGGAATTAAAATGTTTGATGGAAAAGGCAAATTCTTGCCGGAATCAAAACGCGGATTGCCAACTCCTGCAGTTGCGTTTTATAAAATATTTGGTCTGGCTAAATTATTCCCCAACTCAAAAAAATTCGGACAATACCATTTAACTTACTTAGATAAAGATAAAACGCATCAGATTGATGTGTTGAGTGGCGCTTTTATGTTGATGCGGAAAGAAACTCTGGATAAAGTGGGGATGTTGGACGAAACTTTTTTCATGTATGGTGAGGACATTGATTTGTCATATCGCATCACTTTAGGCGGATATAAAAACTATTATTTCGCGGATTCAAGTATCATACATTACAAAGGAGAAAGTACTAAAAAGAGCAGTGTCAACTATGTAATTGTTTTTTATAAAGCGATGGCTATTTTTGCGCAAAAACATTTTAGTTCGGGTAATGCCAAGCTCTTTAATTTTTTAATTCATCTGGCTATTTATTTACGGGCTACTGTTGCAATTACTGCGCGTTTTATCAAACAATCTTTTTTTCCTGCCATTGATTTTGGATTGATTGTATTGGGATTATACATGATAAAAGACATTTACGAATTACAATTTAAATTTAACGATGATTATTATTCAAAGCGCTTAATTGATTTAGCTTTTCCGATTTACACTGTGATTTGGATGTTTTTTAGTTATTTAAGTGGTGGTTATGATAAACCTTTCCGCTTCTTAAAAATGATTCGCGGGGTATTGGTAGGAACAGCCATTATCTTAATCTTATATTCTTTATTACCTGAAAATTATCGTTTCTCGCGCGCCTTAATTTTAATAGGAACGGCCTATACAATTTTGGTTTACCTGATTACGCGCATCATTTATAATGCAGCGGGACTATCACAATTTAAATTCAAAACCGAACAAAAAAAGCAAACGGATTGTCATTATTGGAAGTGAAGAAGAGTTTGACCGCGTTTTTGGTTTATTAAAGGAAAACACGTATTAATGCAGGCTTTGTTGGTTTTGTAAGTAATAATGATAATGGCGTAAAACATCAGTATTACATTGGTAATTTTAATCAGATAAATGAAATTGTGGATGTACATGTGATCAACGAAATTATTTTCTGCGCTAAAAATATTTCATCGCAAAACATCATCGATAAAATGTTAACGCTGGTTACAAAGGGTGTTGATTTTAAAATTGCACCGCCCGAAAGTTTATCCATTATTGGAAGTAATAGTATTGATACCGCAGGCGATTTATATGTTATCGATATTAATAATGTTGGGAAGCCGGAGAACAGAAGAAAGAAACGTTTATTCGATTTAACTTCATCTGGTCTGTTATTATTATTTTCTCCAATTTTATTTTTCGTTCAAAAAAACAAACTCAATTTTATCGCCAATTGTTTTAAAGTATTGTTAGGGATTTATTCTTGGGTTGGTTATGGTAAAGCCCCACGTAAAGATTTACCCGCCATTAAGCCATCAGTGTTAACACCGGCCGACGCTTCTAAAACAGAATTGCAAGCGGATAAAATTAATTTATTGTTCTTGTCTTATTCAAAAGATTATTCAGTAGAAAAAGACATTAAAATTGTGTTTGCTGCATTGAGAAATTTAGGAAACTAAAACTCTTCCTGACTCAAAATTCTGAATTCCTTTGGCAAATAATTATTAATGCGATTATCTAAAACTTTTGCCCAACCTAAGCCTTGATTTTTATAAGTCATCAAATTAATTCCCTTTTCAGCCTTCAGATTTAAATTTTCTTTTCTTAAAAAGGCAATGGCTTGTTCTTTTGTGAGCTCCAGTTTTTTGGTGGAGGAACTTAAATAAATGCTTTGTGCGAATTCGTGATGGGGTAAAAAATCGCTGTGTTTTAATTCTCCCAAAGTTGTTCCTGTTTTTTTGAAATACACGTTCATGCCATAAGTATTCATGAAATCAAAAAGAGATGCATTCACCAATTTAAATTCGTTTTGGAAGCGGAAAATTTTATGATTAGATTTTAAATCAACATGATTTTTTAAAGGCTCAAATTCTTTTTTTGAAATTTCTTCGAATGTAATTTTTCTATTTTTCTTGCTGTGATTGGGTTCTGATTCGCCTTTTTTCTTCAACACCGCGCAAAAGAAACCTTCACTTTTTGTTAAGTAGGGATAGAACCGGTAGCCTAATCCGGTATCAATAATTTTCCAACTTTCTTCCAATGGAATTTGCACCAATTCTAAATCAAATTCTTTCATCATCCATTCCACTTCCATTTCGTTTTCTTCTTTTGAGTACGAACAAGTTGAATAAATAAAAACACCTCCCGGCTTTAAACTCGAAATAGAATCACCAACAATCCGTTTTTGACGCGTGCTGCAAAGATTAACATTATCAACACTCCATTCATTTACAGCATCAGGTTGTTTCCGAAATAAACCGGAACCGCTGCAAGGCACATCCGCAACAATTACATCAAAAAACCGAATCGAGTTTTGAAAAAATTTGCGGATCGCAATTTGATACGGCTGTATTGCAAGTTCCCCATTTATTTAAATTGTGAACTAAAACTTCAGCGCGTGGTTTTATAACTTCATTACTTATTAAAAAACTATTTTCGTTTAGTAAGCAGTTTACTAAAGTCGATTTTCCTCCGGGCGCTGCACATAAATCCAGAACTGCAAGTTCTTGCGTTAAATCAACTGAATGTTTTAAAGCGTGTGCCAAAAACATAGAACCTGCTTCCTGAACATAATAGCAACCTGCATGAAAAAGTGGATCAAAAGTAAAGGATGGGCGTTCGTTCAAATAAAATCCATCTTCACACCAACTTACTTCTTTGTCTAATGTAAAATCAAGTTTTGTTTTTTTAAATGGGTTTAATCGTACCGAAGTAATTTTTTCTTCGCTATTATGTAAATCCACAAACTTTTTTTCATCAAAGCCGGCGGTATTTTTTAAACTGTTTAAAAGTTGTTCAGGTAACTTCAATTGTACTTTTTTTATTACAAGTGTAATCAATATTTTAGCAGTCTTGGAAAACTACGGCCGTAAAATATCACCAAAACAACTAACACCTTTAATGGCGCGTAAAAGAATTGAAAATTGGTGCGCCTACCAGGAGCGCGCCCAACAAGAAACTAGGGATAAATTATACGAGTTCGGACTTCACGCTGCCGATGTTGAACAAATAATAACCGAACTGATTGGCGAAAATTTTTTAAACGAAGAGCGTTTTGCGATAGCTTTTGCCGGTGGAAAATTTCGCATAAAACAATGGGGCAAAATAAAAATAAAAATTGAATTAAGGCAAAGGAAGGTAAGTGATTATTGCATAAATAAGGCTCTAAAACAAATTCCCGACAAGGATTATTTTAGTACCTTAGAAAAAGTTATTGCAAAGAAAAGTAAGCTCATAAAAGAGTCCAACATAATAAAAAAGCATTATAAATTATTGCAATATGCCTCTTCAAGGGGATTTGAAAAAGATTTAATTGTTGACGTTTTAAAAGAAATAGAAAAATAAAATGAATCTCGATTTAAAAAATAAAAAAGCCATTGTTTGTGGTAGTACACAAGGCATCGGAAAAGCTGTAGCTATGGAATTAGCTAAAATGGGAGCAAGCGTAACATTAGTGGCCCGTAACGAAGAATCACTAAAAAAAGTAAAAGCAGAATTGAGTGCAGAGCATGGTCAAACCCACTCATACATGTGTGTTGATTTTACACAACCTGATAAATTAAAGTCACTGTTGGATGCTTTTATGCAAAGAAATAGTCCGGTGCATATTTTAGTAAATAACACAGGTGGTCCTCCGAGCGGCGCTATAAATTCCGCAAAGGTTGAAGAATTTGTTTCGGCATTTAATAATCATTTAATCTGTAATCATATTTTAGTACAAGCTTGTTTAGAGGGAATGAAAAATGCAGGTTATGGAAGAGTAATAAATATTATTTCTACTTCGGTAAAACAACCTTTACCAAATTTAGGAGTGTCAAATACAATTCGGGCAGCGGTTGGTAATTGGGCAAAACGCTGGCTAATGAATTCGGAAATTTAATATCACTGTAAATAACGTTTTACCCGGTGCAACTAGTACCCAGCGCTTAGAAAATATCATAAATACCAAGGCTACTAAAAACGGTTTAGGTACAGATTCAGTTAAAGCTGAAATGTTACATGAAATTCCAATGGGACGGTTCGCCGATCCTACCGAAATAGCATCAGCTGTTGCCTTTTTAGCCTCACCCGCAGCATCTTACATTAACGGCATTAATTTGCCGGTTGATGGGGGTCGAACTGCCAGTTTATAAAGCTGGTTTTAACATCCGCTTGTTTACAACTAAAGAGCTCCTTATCAGGGGCTTTTCTTTTTTAAATTAGTTTTGCTAAGTACCGAATTTTGCATATTTTAACCTTTTATTTCAAGAATGGGGTAGAGGTCTATCTCATTGGTTAATAGTGTAAAAACAATTTAAATTCAATACTAATGAAAAAAGTATTAGTTATTTTAGGTTTGATGTCATTTGCTTTCGTAGCGGATGCTCAATTCGGTATTACTGCTGGTGTAAGTGGTTTAAAGTTTAATGGTGATGTTGGGAAAGAACGCAACACTAACTATTTTGCAGATGCCCGATTAGGTTACAACTTTGGTGTTGATTACCGTGTAGGGAAAGTTTTAGGCTTTGGCTTAAGCGGAATGTACGGAACCCTTCAGGGAACTGATAATTCAGTTAACTCTCATAAAAATTTTCAATCGAAAATTATGGGTGGTGAGTTTAACATCATGGCTTTTTTCGATAGGTTGAAAGACACACATAAAGTGGCGGCACCGTTTATTTCGGTGGGCGTTGGTTATATGATGTTTGATCCTCATGGTGATTTAGTTGGCGCAAACAACAAAACTTACAACTATTGGGCAGATGGTTCTATTCGTGATTTATCGGAGTCGACTACCAACGAGCCTTTGGCAAACATTATTAAGCGTGATTACGATTACGAAACACAATTAAAAGATTCTATTGCTAACTATAGCCGCAGCGCTCTTTACATTCCAATTAATTTGGGAATGAAATTCCAAATGGGATTACGCACCAGCGTTCGTTTCGCAGTTAATTACAATATCGCTTTAACAGATTATATTGATAATTATAAGAATGGAGGAAATGATAGTTGGATTGCAGGAAACATTTCCTTGAATTATAATTTCACCAAAAAACCGAAAGACGAATACGCAAACATTGACTTCTCTGCTATTGATAATGCAGATTACGATAACGATGGTGTTGTTGATACAAAAGATGAATGCTTAGGAACTCCAAAGGGTGCTAAAGTTAACGGCAAAGGTTGCCCTACTGATACGGATGGTGACGGTATTGAAGATTATATGGATGCTGAACCTACCACAAAGCCAGGCGCTAAGGTGGATGGATTTGGAGTTACCATTAATGAAGAAGATTATGCAAAACGCCAAATGGAATGGGATTCTTTAGCTATTGAAAGAAGTGAAGGATTTAATGTGGCGCCAAGTTTAAACTATCTAAAAGAAGTTGAAACTAAAGCAAAAGATGTTAAAGAAAAATCTGGTAAAACAACAAAAATACCAACAGAGTTACAACCTGCCGATGCAAATAAAGATGGATACATCTCGGCAGAGGAAATAACAAAATCAATCGATTCCTTCTTCGACGGCGAATCCGCATTCAACGTTGAAAGATTAAATCGACTGATCGATTTCTTCTTTGAACAATAACTAAACCTATGATAAAATACCTTTTTGTAACAATTAATTCATTAGCACTATTTTTTTACAGTTTATTCTCAGATGGAACTGTAAGCGTTAAAGGAAACTTCCCGAGTAACATTAAACCCGGGACCGAAGTAACCGCCGAATTAATTGTCAACAAGGGTAGCATGGGAGGTTTTGCTAAACTACAAATTGAAGTTCCGGAAGGAGTAACTGTTAAAGAAGCAGATAGCAAAGGCGCTACTTTTTCGTTTACCGGAGGTATTGGTAAATGGATTTGGACAGGCGTTCCTTCAGAAGCTGAGTTTACCGTTAAATTAGTTTTAGTAGCTGATGCTAATGTAAGTGGTACAAAAACCATTGGCGCTAAATATTCTTACGTTGAAAACAACAACAAGCAAATTGTAGAAATGCCTTTGACTGAAGTTGTTTTTGGTGAAGGATCTGCTACGCCCGTAGTCAATGCTGCTGAACCAACAACACAGCCAGTTGTAAATACACCAACCGTTGAACCAACTACAACCGCTAAAACAGCCGAACCAACTCCAACCATTGCAACAGGTGATGAACCTAATAGTTTAGTTACTGTATCACGTACAATAACAAAAGGCGCAACAGCAAACGACTGGATGATTAATTTAAAAATTAAGAAAGATGGAATTAAGGGTTTTGCACGTTATAGCGATGTGCTACCTGCGGGTTTTACAGCTAAACAAGATAAAATAAACGGAGGTTCTTTTTCGGTTGCAGATGGAAAAATAAAATTTGTTTGGGTAAATGTACCAACCGAACCGGAATTAGAAATTTCTTACGTGTTAAGCGGAACTCACAAAGACAATATTAATTTGGAAGGTGAATTTTCGTATTTAGAAAGTAATCAATCTAAATTTTATAAATTACAAGCTGAAAAATTACCTTTATTTGAAGCACCTGTAACTGAGACGAAAACGGAAACACCAGTTACAACAACACAACCTGTAACAGAAACAAAAACTGTAACTCCGGCAACCGAAACAAAAACTGAGACGCCTGTTACAACAACACAACCGGTAACGGAAACAAAGTATGAAACTAGCCCGTAATCACCGCGAAACCGTAAAAGGTAAAGGTGTAAATGGTGCCTTTGTTACAGCTTATAACGGACCAGTAAGAATTACAGTACAAGAAGCATTAATGATTTCCAGTCAAAAGTGGGTAAGATAAAAATTGATTACTAAATTTACATATTCACGATTTATGAGGTGCTTCTTAAGCATCATTTTTGCTTTTTTCTGATTTCAGTTTCAGTTGCGCAAACTGAATCGGATACTTCATATACTGTGCCTAATCCCAGCGCACCAATGATGCCGCCGTATTCAATAGAGTATTTTAATGATAATGCAAAAGCAATTCCAGCTGATACTAATCTGGAGATAGGTCCAAAAAATCTTCCTCCTGTATTTAAACCAAAAGTAGCTTTAGGAACCGGTATGCTTTCTTTCTTTGGTGATTTGTATAACAAGCATTATCAAGCGCCATGGACTTCAAGAGTAGGCTACGATTTAAATGTATCGCATCGCTTAAATCGTTATTTACAAATTAATTTTAATATTCTGTTTGGAAAACTTGGTGCTTTCGAAAACACAACTAACCGTCACGAAAATTTTCAATCAGAAATCAGGGCAGGTGGTCTTAATTTGGTTTATGATTTCGGAAATTTTATTCCCGATCAATACAGAATTCGTCCTTGGATTAGCGCAGGTGTAACCGGCTTTGAATTTTTATCTAAAACAGATTTGAAAGATAGAAATGGCGAAACTTATTATTACTGGAAAGACGGATCGATAAAAAATATGCCTGAAGGAAGTGCTGGTTCTCAATTTGCAAAAGATTTAGTTCGTGATTATAAATATGAAACTGATATTCGTGAAAGAAATGCTGATGGTTTCGGAAAATATGCCGAGCGTTCATTCGCCTTCCCATTAGGATTTGGTGCCATCATGGAAGTAACACCGCGTATTGATTTTAAAGTAGGTGTTCAGTATTATTTAACCACAACTGATTATGTGGATGGCATAACTAATAAAAGTGTAGGTGACAGGGCAGGAACAAAAAGCAAAGATAAGTTTGTGTACAGCTCATTTTCTTTGCAATATGATTTAGTAGTTGATAAGAAGAAGGCAATTGAAGATACTGTATCTGACGCTCATTATGATGGTGTGGATTGGTTAGCGATTGAGAATATGGATTACGATCAAGACGGTGTAAAAGATTTTGATGATAATTGCCAAGGTACTCCTCCGGGTGTGAAAGTGGATAAAAATGGTTGTCCGCTAGATGATGACATGGATGGTGTTCCAAATTATATGGACGATGAAAATCCATCACCAAAAGGATTTGATGTAAACATGCATGGTGTTGCATTAACTGATGAATTTTGGCAGAGCTGGCATGATCACTATTTTGATTCATTAGGTATTGATAGAGCCACTGAAATTATTGGTAATGCTTTTGAGTTAGCTTCAGGAACAAAACCAAACGTAAATGCTAACGCTGCCGAGAAACGTATTTATACAATTGAATTAGCCCGTTACGAAGGTGGTGTGCCAAGTGATGAGATGGCATTTTTATTAAGTATTGGTGATATTAAATCAACTATTCTAGATGATGGTTCAACTGTAGTTTATACTGCCGGAACTTATGAAGATGTCAAATTAGCGAAGCAACGTCGCGATGAATTTGTGGCAGAGGGAAATAAACAATCGAAAGTAGGTTATTTTAAAAACGAAAAGTACTTCACTTTAACTGAAGAGGAATTATTGAAAGCTGTAAATGATGCTGCAGCTTCAACAACCAATTCAGCTACTGCAACAGGTACAACTTCAACCAATACAAACGATAATACATTTGCAAAAGGAAACATTGTTTACCGTGTGCAATTAGGAGCGTATAGAAATAAAATATCGTTAAAGGCATTTAGTACTTCAGGTAACGTTGTAGAATTAAAAACAGAAGAAGGAACTTACCGGTATGTAACAGCGGGTTATAAAACTGTAATGGAAGCCGCTACAAGAAAAGCTGATTTATTCTTTATGGGATATACTGATGCCTTTGTTACAGCTTATAAAGATGGAAAACGAATTCCGATGAGTGAAGCCGGCGCAACCATGGCGACAAAAGAAAAAGAAGACTTAAATGAAAATAAAACATTTAGCTCAGTAGATAAATCATTAATCAGCTTTAAAATTCAGGTAGGTGCGCTTAAAAAACCTACAGCTGTTGCTGATATGGATGAACGTTTAAAAGGCTTAGAAGGCGTAGGTAAACAAACAACCGCTACAGGTATGGTAAGGATTACTGTTGGAAAATACAGTGGTTACGATGTAGCTGAAAAGGCGCGTAAAGAAATGGAAGACAAAGGTTTCCCTGAGGCGTTTATTATAGCAACATTTAAAGAAGAAATCATCTCTTTACAAGAGGCTATGGAGCTTTTAAAGTAAGCTTTAACACTTTTTAGTTAAGGAATAAGGCAAATTTTAGTACTTTTAATTAAAATTAATGAATATGAAAAAGACAATCCTAACAGTAATAGCTTTAACTTTTATCACAGCAAGTTCTTTTGCTCAAGACGATAAAAAGCAAGACACTAAAAAGAAAGAAGAGAAGAAGACAGAAGAAACTAAGCAAGAGCCGGCTCCAGGCGGAACGCGTATGGCTATAAACGAAAAAGGCTTACCGGGAAAGAAGAAAACGAATAACAACACAAACAATAACAAAACTTCAACCGAAGAGACTAAAAAAGAAGAAACTAAGAAAGAAGAGCCTAAAAAGTAGTCTTTAATTTATTATAAACATATAGAAGCCACCTTATTAACAAGGTGGCTTTTTTGTTGAATTTACCCTCCCTTTTTTAAATTAATTCTTATATATTTGGGCTTCAATTTTTGACAAGAAATTTAAACCTAAATACTGTTTACCATGAGCAAAATTAAAGTAGCCAATCCCGTTGTTGAATTAGATGGCGACGAAATGACCCGCATCATTTGGAAGTTTATTAAAGACAAATTAATTCTTCCTTATCTTGAATTAGATATTAAATATTATGATTTAGGTGTTGAACACCGCGATGCTACAAACGATCAAGTTACTATTGATTCTGCTGAAGCTATCAAAAAATATAACGTAGGTATTAAGTGCGCTACCATCACTCCTGATGAAGAGCGTGTAAAAGAATTCAAATTAAAACAAATGTGGAAATCACCAAACGGAACCATCCGTAATATTTTAGATGGAACTGTTTTCCGTGAACCAATCGTTTGTAAAAATGTTCCGCGTTTAGTTCCTAACTGGACTGCTCCTATTTGTATCGGTCGTCACGCATTCGGTGATCAATACCGCGCAACGGATTTTGTTACTAAAGGAAAAGGTAAATTAACTGTTATGTTTACCCCTGAAGATGGAAGTGTTCCTCAATCATTTGAAGTATTTAATTTCAAAGGTGATGGTGTTGCTTTAACTATGTACAACACTGATGAGTCTATCAAAGGATTTGCTCACTCTTGTTTCAATATGGCCTTATCTAAAAAATGGCCATTGTATTTATCTACTAAAAACACCATCTTGAAAAAATACGATGGTCGCTTTAAAGATATTTTCGAAGAAATTTTTCAGAAAGATTACAAAGCTAAATTTGATGCAGCAGGTATCGTTTACGAACATCGTTTAATTGACGACATGGTTGCTTCTGCATTAAAGTGGAACGGTAACTTTGTTTGGGCTTGTAAAAATTATGATGGCGACGTACAATCAGATACAGTAGCACAAGGTTTTGGTTCATTAGGTTTAATGACATCAGTACTTGTTACTCCAGACGGAAAAACTATGGAAGCTGAAGCTGCTCACGGTACCGTAACTCGTCACTACCGCGATCACCAAGCAGGTAAACCAACTTCAACTAATCCAATTGCTTCTATTTTTGCTTGGACTCGTGGTTTAGAGTTCCGTGGTAAATTAGACGGAAATAAAGAATTAATGAACTTCGCTCAGTCTTTAGAACAAGTTTGTGTTGAGGTTGTAGAAAGTGGTAAAATGACTAAAGATTTAGCCGTTTGTATCCATGGAAATAAAGTAGAGCACGGAAAACACTACTTATACACTGAAGAATTCTTAAACGAATTAGATTCAGCATTAAAAAAGAAATTGGGTAAATAATCCAAATTCAATAAATCATTAAAAAAGCCTCATTTTGAGGCTTTTTTTGTTAAAAGTCGCTCAAATTGTTCATTTTTTCGACAAAAACTCTCAAAAATTAAGCTTTTTAAAAATAAAAAAATGTTACTTTTGACCCCACTAACTAACTAAAAACACTAACAAATGAAATTAAACGAAATCCAAGATCTCATTAAGTTTGTTTCGAAGAGCGGGGTAAATGAAGTTGAACTGGAAACAAAGGAGATTAAAATCGTTATTAAAACCGGTAAACAATCCGGTCCGGTAATGTATCAGGCGGCTCCAACCCAAATGATCACAACACCAACTCAAATGGTAACTAATGCACCGGTAAATAATCCAACACCTGTTACTGAAACTAAAGCAACTTCAACCCCAACTTCAAATGGTGTTGATGAGTCAAAATACTTAACTATTAAATCACCAATGATTGGAACGTTCTACCGTTCTCCGGGTCCTGATAAATCAGTATTCGTTAACGTGGGTGATGATGTAGCGGCAGGTAAAACTGTTTGTATTATTGAAGCTATGAAGTTGTTCAATGAAATTGAAAGCGACATCAAAGGTAAAATTGTAAAAGTATTGGTGAATGACGCTACTCCTGTTGAGTACGACCAACCACTTTTCTTAGTAGATCCTAGTTAATCAGTTTAATGTTCCATGTTTAATGTTTATTGTTCGTGGTATTAAACCTTGAACTTTAAACCTTGAACTTTAAACCTAAAATCATGTTTAAAAAAATATTAATCGCAAACAGGGGAGAGATTGCCTTAAGGATAATCAGAACTTGTCGCGAAATGGGAATAAAAACAGTAGCAGTTTACTCTACGGCCGATAAAGAATCGTTGCACGTAAAGTTTGCTGATGAAGCTGTTTGTATTGGTCCACCACCAAGCAAAGAAAGTTATTTAAGCATGTCGAGCATTATTGCTGCTGCTGAAATCACTAACGCTGATGCCATTCACCCTGGATATGGTTTCTTAAGTGAGAATGCAAAGTTCTTCTGAAATCTGCCGCCAAAATAAAATAAAATTTATTGGCGCGTCACCCGAAATGATTAATAAAATGGGTGATAAAAGTAATGCAAAGGCTACTATGAAAGAAGCCGGTGTTCCTTGTGTTCCCGGTTCTGATGGCTTAATTGAAAATGTTGAAGAAGCGAAAAAAATTGCAATTGCAACTGGATATCCTGTAATTATTAAAGCTACTGCCGGTGGTGGTGGAAAAGGGATGCGCATTATTTGGAAAGAAGAAGATTTAGAAGCTCTATGGGATAGCGCTGTACACGAAGCAACTGCTGCTTTTGGTAATGGTGCCATGTACATGGAAAAATATATTGAAGAACCTCGCCACATCGAAATTCAAATTGTGGGCGATCAATACGGAAAAGCTTGTCACTTAAGTGAGCGCGATTGTTCTATTCAACGTCGCCACCAAAAATTAGTGGAAGAAACACCTTCACCTTTTATGACCCCGGAATTACGCGAAGCGATGGGTGATGCTGCTGTTAAAGCTGCTTTATCAATTGCATACGAAGGTGTAGGTACAGTTGAGTTTTTGGTTGACAAACACCGCAATTTCTATTTCATGGAAATGAATACACGTATTCAGGTGGAGCATCCGATAACTGAAGAAGTAATTAACTACGATTTAATTCGCGAACAAATATTAGTAGCTGCAGGTGTTCCTATTTCAGGAAAAAATTATTATCCGCAATTACATGCTATCGAGTGTCGTATTAATGCAGAGAATCCATTCATGAATTTTATTCCTTCGCCGGGAAAAATTACAACATTGCATACACCGGGCGGACATGGTATTCGTGTTGATTCTCATGTTTACAGTGGTTATACAATTCCGCCAAACTATGATAGTATGGTTGGAAAATTAATTACTGTTGCACAAACTCGTGAAGAAGCGATTGCAAAAATGCACCGTGCTTTAAGTGAATATGTAATTGAAGGTGTAAAAACTACAATTCCATTCCACTTAAAATTAATGCAAAACGAAGATTTCAAAAAAGGAAATTATACTACCAAGTTTATGGAAACCTGGGATTTTAAAAACGCTTAATTAAAAGACGCTCCGATTACGGGGCGTTTTTTTTGAAACCTATCGAACCATGATTCTATCATTCTCCAAAAACCACGATTAAAAATTTTAGTAAATAATTGTATCTTGCAATTGAATGCGCAGCAATATTTTATATTCATTATTCTTTTTTACATCATTAATTGGCTTTAGTCAATTGCAACTTCAATATGGCCCTGAATTAGAGGAAGTGAAAGGAAAAATGAATAGGGTAATAGGAACTGATGAAGATGGTTTCTATTGTTACAGAGTTTATGCCAAAGGCGACTACGCCCACCTTATCATAGAAAAATATGGTAAGTCTGATATGAACATTCAGTTTATAAAAGAGATCAAATTAGATGAGAATGATCTTTCAGTGGAAGAGATTAAGTGTGTTGGAGGTGTAGTATATGTTTTTATTTCTCAATTCAATAGAAAATCGGAACGTTCTGTATTCAGCTATTGGAAGATATCAGGTCAAGGTAAAGTAGATAGCATTGGTACCGAAATTATTTCACTACCAGCTAAAAATGTAGATTATGATGTGGTATTTAATTCAGATCAGACAAAATTATTAATTAAGGCGTGCTATAAAATTTCAGGAGACAGTCCATGGATTACTGATTTTACACTCTTCAATTTAAAAGAAAAGGTTTCTTTATGGACAAAGTCTATTGATCAGAAATTGAAAAACAGTAAGTTCACGGGCTATGGTTTACATTATGAGGATATAGCGTTAACAGGTTTATATCTGGACGACAAAGACAATGTTTATTATGGTCACATGATAAAGGATCCAGGACCAGAGAATAGTGAAAACACTCACACGCTTTTTATAGGCTTTCTTAAGTCGGAATATTCTAAACCCAAATTGGTGGAGCTGAATTTTGAGAAATGCAAAGCGACAGATCTAGGTTTTCTTAGAGTTAATAATGAACAATTATTAGTGGGTGGTTTTCTAAAGGGTTATATAGAAAAAGAGGGCAAAATTATTCAAGAGCAGGTATATTTAGTTATAGGATTAATTTAGCAAACGGCAATATTGATTCGAAAGTAATAGAATATTTTAACGAAGACCAGATGAGTCAATTGAGATATGATTCAAATGATTCACCTTATTATAAGTATAAGTTAGATCATATATTCCAGTCCGGTAATAGTATTTATTTTGCCGGACAACAGTACATGGAGAAATTTACAGGTTCTACTGTAATCTATGGCGCTACGATTAATAATTTTGCCTACAGTTACATGGGTATCATAGTGGCAAAACAGGGAATAAATGAAAAGATTGAATGGTTAAGTATTTTACCGTTCCGAAAAGACGTGAGCGCAACCCGTCAGGAAGCTTTCAAACAATACGCTGCGGTACTAGGAACAAATAAGCTCTACATTATAAATAACGAACATCCGGATAATCAAGCGTTGTTCCAAAAACAAAGCTTTAAGTATGATGAATTCAAATCTCTGGCTTTTATACACGGTTCAAATTTAGTTTGTTCTGAAGTAAATACTGGGGACGGTAAAACATTGAAAAGAACCTTGCTTTCAAAAAATGAAGAGTATTGTTTTTCTCCAATGAAGGGAAAAGTAGGAAAGTTGACTCCTCGTTCAGACAATGATGTTTTCGTAACTGAAAATTCCAGAATTTACCTTTATTTGGATCATCTGAAGAACCGATATAGATTTGCGACTATAAAATTCGATTAAGTCCATTTATGGAATTATTCCCTAACCTGCATCTAAATATAAAAATCAGGTTATGAAGATTTCAATAAACACTCCTTGCCACGAAAATTGGGATGCGATGACACCCAATGAAAAAGGCGCTTTCTGTTTGTCTTGCCAAAAAAATGTAGTTGATTTTAGTAAGAAAACAGTAACTGAAATTAAAAGTTTCTTTACTGCACTTCCCGAAACAGAATCCGTTTGCGGACGATTTGAAGAAACACAGTTAGATGATATGAGCTTTGATCATTTTCACAGTGGTTTTAAAAAATGGCATTACTTTCAGAAAGCTGCTGTTATAATATTTTTCGTTTTCGGATTTAGTTTATTTGGTTGTGCACAAAATCATCCAGATCGCGCGCCGGATATTAAAATGGGAACTGTTGCTTATTTTCCGGAGGATACCATTAAACCGATTTGTAAAAAGGATACAACCAAAACAACTCATCGTCCAATAAAAGGAAAGGTGAAAGTTACTAGTGAAGAAAGACCAAAGAAAAAAAATCCACCGCCTCCACAACATTTAATGGGCGACGTAATGATTGATGATAGGAAACAATAAAGTATTGAATGTCAATATATTATAATTGATAATTGTGGAATTCTGAAGCTTATTTCATCTAAATATAAAACAAAGGAATCATGAAAATAGTAATAGATAACCCCTGCCACGAGAATTGGGATGCAATGACTCCCAACGAAAAAGGCGCATTTTGTTTATCATGCAAAAAACGGTAATCGACTTCAGTGTAAAACCATTGATGAGATAAAAAACTTTTTCGTGAAGTTACCTGAAACAGAATCGGTATGTGGAAGATTTAAAGAGGAACAATTAGATGAAATGTCATTTGATCATTTTTTTAAACAATTTCGTGGCTGGAATTTTTTTCAGAAGGCAGCCTTAATCACTTTTTTTATTTTCGGTTTTGGTTTATTTGGTTGTGCGCAAAGTAGTCCGAGAGACAAACAATTAACGATGAAAGGTGAAGTTGCTTTTGTAATTCCTCCCGATTCTATAAAAACAAAACATGTACAGGATTCAATAAAAGCTGTTACACCAATAAACATTGAACACACTATGGGTGGACCGCGTTATATTCCTGATCCGGAACCAAAACCTAAGACAAAAACAAAACACGTCATGGGAAAACCTGCCCCAAATAGGAATGAAGAATAAAACGAAAAGCGCTGATTTATCAGCGCTTTTTTTTAATACAAACTTTTAATATGATTGAGAGTAGAAGGGTCGGTCCAATCAACATATCCCAAATGTTCCTATACAACTTCTAGTTTTTCATTTACAATATAAGTTACAGGTATAGAGTAAATGTTAATGTCTTGAAAGTTTTTTTTCAATTTTAAAAATAGAAATGGGTAGCCGGTTCTTTCTTTAAACTGCGCTATTTTTTCTATCGGTTCATCGGTTATACAAACTACTTCTATGTCACTTAAATCAGATTGTTTTACTTTGTTGATGTCTTTTAATTCCTCCAAACAATTTCCGCACCAGCTGGCGTAAAAGGATACAATTAATTTCTTTCCTTTCAATTGCGACATACTAAAAGGCTGTTCTGTATCGGTAGTTATTTCTATTTTAGCTAGGTCGATAGTTGGCGCAACTTTATACTTATTGTAGTAAAACAGTATAATTAAACCTCCTAAAAGAGCTAAAAGCGCGTAAATCCATTTTTTCTGCATAAAGAAATTAAAAGCCCATAGTTAATTGATTGTTGAAGGGTAGGGTTTTCGGTACAAAATTACGAATAGATTTGTGTTTTGGGCATGTCTTTATTACGGAAAATACTGAATTTTATATGGAAAGCTATCGTTTGCTTCGTGGTGGTCTCCATTTTGTCGGTTATTCTGTTCCGTTGGGTACCTGTTCCCCTTACTCCTTTGATGGTAATCCGTTGTGTGGAACAAAAAATGGACGGAAAAAAAATGCACTTAGATCATGATTGGGTTCCATTTGAAGAAATAAACCCAAAACTGCAGTTGGCGTTGTTTGTAGTGAAGACCAAAATTATTTGGAGCATTTTGGGTTCGATTGGGGCGCCATTCAAAAAGCCATGAAAGAAAATGAACAAGGTAAACATATGCGCGGGGCGAGTACCATCACACAACAAACTGCAAAAAAATGTTTTTCTATGGTCAGGAAGAAGTTATATCCGTAAAGCCTTTGAAGTTTGGTTCACACTATTGATTGAAATGTTTTGGAGCAAAGAGCGCATCATGGAAGTATATTTAAACAGCATCGAAATGGGTGATGGCGTTTATGGCGCAGAAGCCGCCTCGCAACATTGGTTTAAGAAAAAAGCATTGAAATTAACTAAAGACGAAGCGGCCGCTATTGCTGCCATTCTACCCAGTCCGTTACGCTATAAAGCTAATCCTGCAACTAATTACATTAGTAAACGTAAAGAATGGATAAAGCAGCAGATGAATTATTGGGGCAATAAATTAGATTACGATAAGTACAAGGACGATGACGAGCCTGTAAAAAACACTAAGAAACAAAAATGAGAAAAGTAATTTTCATAGTATGTTGGTTAACCTGCTTTAGTTGCGGACAGTCTAATTCCGAATTCGGGATGTTAGGTTTTTCAAAACCTGAGGCGCCGCATATTGGAAAAGTTACGCCTGCAAAATATAAAGATGTTGCTTTTCGTTTAGATACGTTGTTTACGAAGATGGTGGGATGCAATGGTTTTAACGGTGCTGTAATTGTTGCAAAGGATGCTGAGGTTATTTATCAAAAATGTTTCGGTTACGCTGATAAAAAAAAATAATGTTCTTTTAACCGACACCACTTCGTTTCAATTAGCATCTGTATCAAAAGTTATTACTGCTACGGCGGTAATGCTATTAATTGAAAAAGGATTAATAAAATTAGATGATACATTCGCTTCTTATTTTCCTGAATTTCCTTACGATAATATCACGATTAAACATTTATTGTCGCATCGTTCGGGTTTACCAAATTATTTATATTTCTTAAATGATATTGTCACCAGTAAAAACAGAGTTCTGACAAATCAGGAGGTGTTGCAATTAATGGTAGAGAAACGTCCGGCTTTATATTTACAACCCAATCGAGCGTTTAATTATTGCAACACTAATTACGCATTACTCGCCTTATTAATCGAAAAAGTATCCAGAAAAACATTCTCTAATTTTTTACGTGAAGAAATTTTTCTTCCATTGGGAATGCGGCATTCAGGTACAATTTTAAGTCTGGATATTTTTGAAAAAGCAGTTTCTAAACCTTATGATAACCGATGGAAAATAATTGAACCGGAAGCTGCTGATTATGTGGTGGGCGATAAAAGTATTTATTCAACACCTTACGATATGTTTTTATTTAGCGAAGCATTGTATCAGGGAAAATTATTGAATCCAGAAACGCAAGCTTTAGCTTACAGCGCATTAAGCCGAGAAAAAAAATTAAGTAATTACGGTTTAGGTTGGAGAATGAAAGATTTTAAAGATAACGATAAGAAAGAAGTGTTTCATAATGGCTGGTGGCATGGTTACCGCACAGCTTTTCACAGGCGACTAAGTGATAAAATAACTATTGTTGTATTGAGTAATCAATTAAACAGAAGTGCTTATCAAACTTATAAAATTTATCAAGCTATTGATGCAGATACTTTATTTAGCGCAGGAGCCGACGAAGAATGATTGACTATTTAAAAGTTCAGAAAACAGCACGGGTTGCTATTGAAGGAGCCAACAGCTCCAGTCTAAAATCAGTTTGGTTGGTGGCGCATGGGTACGGACAAATGACTACCTTTTTCATTAATAAATTCGAGAAATTATTTGGCGATGAAAATTTATTTATTCTCCCGGAAGGATTGCACCGTTATTATTTAAATGGCTTCAGTGGAAAAATAGGAGCGAGTTGGATGACAAGAGAAGAACGCGAAAAAGATATTGAAGATTATTGTGCGTATTTAGATACAGTTTACGAGAACTACATAAAACCTCTTGATGAAAAAGTTATTGTAAACGCATTAGGCTTTTCGCAAGGTGGAGCAACCATTTGCCGATGGGCAGCGCATACCAAAAACAAAATTGATAATTTAATTGTATGGGGCAGTGTTATTCCACCCGATATGAATTGGGAAAGCGATGTACAAAAACTGAAAACCTTAAACTGGCATTATGTGGCCGGAGATAAAGACGAACTTTTATCTGATAAACGTAGAGTAGAGCAATTGCAGACGCTGGAAAGAAATGGTATTACACCAAATTCCATTCATTATGAAGGCGGACATGATATATTAGAAGAAACGTTGCTTTTACTGAATAAAAATGTGTTAAATAAATCATAATCCTCTTCAACATTCACTACTATAATGTTATTTTTGCATAGATGTTAACCTTATACATAAAAGAAATCCGCAGCTTTTTAAGTTCGCTGATTGGTTATGTGGCCATCGGTGTATTTATTACACTAATTGGTGCGTTTATGTGGTTAATTCCAAGCGAGAGTACAGGTACTAATGTTCTAGAAAATGGTTTCGCAAATATTGATCCCCTTTTTGTTTTAGCACCATGGGTGTATTTATTTTTAATTCCGGCTATTACTATGCGTACTTTCTCAGAAGAGAAAAAAACAGGAACCATCGAATTATTATTAACCCGCCCTTTAAGCGATATGCAGATTGTATTCGCAAAATATTTAGCAGGATTTACTTTGGTAATCGTTTCATTACTTCCAACATTAATTTATTATTACACCGTTAGCAAATTAGCAGCCGACCATAGAGTAGGTATTGATACAGGTGGAATGTGGGGCTCGTACATTGGATTATTATTTTTAGGAGCAGGATTTGTTTCCATTGGCATTTTCGCTTCTGCAGTTGCCGAGAATCAAGTTATCGCTTTTATCATGGCGCTTCTTTTGTGCTTCTTCTGTTATACCGGTTTCGAATACATTGCAGCATCCGGATTGTTCGGAAAATATGATGCGTTTGTAAAATCATTGGGAATTAATCATCATTATATTTCTATGAGTCGCGGGGTTATTGATACGCGCGATATGTTATATTTTCTAAGTGTGATTACTTTATTCAACATCTCAACAAAATTAGTGTTGCAAAGCAGAAAATGGTAAAAGAGAAAAAACATACTACAAGTAATAAACGCAAAGACCTTCTCAACTTTGTGATGACGGTTAGTATTGTTATACTCGCCAACTTTGTGTTTTCATTTTACTTCCAGCGTTTTGAGTTAACTTCCGAAAAGCGTTACACTTTAGCTGAATCAACCCGAAAATTATTGAAAAATTTGGATGATGTTGTTTATATGAAAATTTATTTGCAGGGCGATTTAAATCCTGATTTCACAAGATTAAGAAATGAAACCAAAGAAATTTTAGATGAGTTCAGGGCTTATTCAAATAATCAAATCGATTATGAATTCATTAATCCAGGGGAGAATCCTAGTAAGGAAGAAGTCAATAAAATTGAAAAACAATTGTACGATAAAGGGATTATTCCTGAGCAAGTAATTGATAAAAGTAAAAAAGGACAAAAAGTAACTGAATCTTTATTATGGCCGGGCGCTCTTGTGACATATCGTGGTCGTGAAATGCCTTGGCAAATTTATAAGAGGCAATCAGGCGGAGGTTTCTCTGCTGAAATGAGTATAAATAATTCGGTGCAGGAATTAGAATATGGTATTACAAACACCATTCGTAAACTACAAGCACCACGTAAGCCGGAAGTTACTTTTATTGAAGGTCATGATGAATTAGATACTTTGCGCCAGTATGACTTTATGCGCTCGTTAAGTGAGTACTACGAAGTAAATCGCACAATCATCAATCAAAAGTTAGATGCTTTAAACGGAACAGATGTCATAGTCATTTCTCAACCCGATTCAGCTTTTGTAGAGAAGGATAAATTTATTATCGATCAATTTATTATGCGTGGCGGAAAAGTGTTGTGGATGATTGATCCTGTGTATTTAGACATGGATACATTCCGTATAAAGCAATTTACTTTAGGTTTTAATAACGATTTAAACTTAACTGACATGTTATTTAAATATGGTGTGCGTTTAAATCCTGTTCTTGTGCAAGACATGCAATGCGCTACTATTCCTGTAAATGTTGGTTTCGCTAATGGTGAAAAGAATTATAAACCATTCCAGTGGTTATATAGTCCGCTTATTATGCCCGACATCGATCATCCGATTGTGAAGAATTTGGATTTGATAAAGATGGAATTTGTAAGTACTATCGATACAGTCTCGGCACGCGGTATTAAAAAAACAATTTTATTGCATTCATCAAGATATTCAAAAACGCAACCAACTCCCGCACGTGTAGCTTTAGCCATGGTGCAGTTTAAACCAAAGGAGTCACAATTCAATATGCCTTACCAACCTGTTGCTTGTTTATTGGAAGGTGAATTCAATTCCAATTACGAAAACCGTTTACCGTCAGCGATTATGAACGACACAGCTATTGCTTTTAAAGCGCATGGTAAAAAAACTAAAATGATTGTGATTGCGGATGGTGATGTTGCAAAAAATGAATTCAGTAGAAAATCCGGCCCTATACCTTTAGGATTCGATCGTTACACACAACAAACTTTCGCAAACAAAACATTTTTGTTGAATTGTATGAATTATTTATTGGATGATGAAGGCTTACTTCAATTAAGAGCCCGCGAAATTAAATTAAGACTTTTAGACAAAAAGAAAATTGAGGGCAAAGAAAGCAAATGGCAATTAATTAATATTGCTTTACCATTGGGTGTTGTCATTCTTTTCGGAATGATTCAGTTTTATATCCGTAGAAAGAAATACGCTTCTTAGTTACTTATAAGTCTTCGTCATATTGGAAGGCGTACAAATAATAAAATCACCACTACCAATTGCAACTGAATCTAATTTTGAAATGTTAGCTTGTTCCGTTGAAGAAATCACCATCACTTTTAAATCAGGCTTTTGTTGTTTTAAATACCATTCAATAGCTGAATGATTATTGCTGTGATAAGCGCCGTTAAAATGAATGAAGGTTTGGCCTTTAGTCCAATTCTTTAAAATGAAGTGCGCCATAGTAGCATCTTTAATCGCTTGCGATTTTGGTAAATTTTCGCCGGCATGTCCTCCGCCATTTTCAAAAATTTCTTTATACGCTCTTACAGTGCCGTCGTATTTAAAGGGTAGGGGAGCTATCCACTTTTTTGCATCAGCATCAATACTATCTAAACAAGCAGTACCACGCGAGTAAACCATATTTGCATAACGACGAGGAATATTAGCAGCCACAAAATTTAATTTATTAGTCTTTGCAAAATCTAAAAGTGGTTTGTAATCGGTAGCAAAGTTGTTCCAGAGTTTAACTTCATCTTTCAAAGTTTTCTCGCTTAATCTTCCAGCTAAATATTCGTTTAAAGCAATTTGATCATCAGCTTCAAACATTTCAGCACCTAATACTAATTTTTCTTTTTTCTCAGCGTAAATATCTTTAGTTAATTCTTTTTGTAACCAATGAGAAATTGGGTTATCATGTAATTCTCCGAATAAAACAACATCTGCTTTTTTTGCCTCAGCTAACAATTTAGAATAATCTGTTCTAACACCTTTAATGTCGTATAAAACATAAGCTTCCTTAGTATCAGTTGGAGGATTAAAACTCATTAGTATAATAGGAGCAAGGGCAAGAAGTAACTTTTTCATGAGAATGGTTTTTGTAAATGTATAAATGTTTTTGGATTACAAATTTGTTAAACGCATTTAGTTTATTTTTACTGAGAACAGTCAGACTTAAATGCGGGATTTCTTCTTATTTCAACTTCTCGTTTCCTTTCTGGCGTTCACTGTCACGAGCTGTTTTTTATCGAGATTTTTTCAAAGCCTCTTCCAAATTAACACCTGTTTGATTAGCGATACAAATTAGCACAAACAACACGTCAGCCAACTCGTCATCCAAAACTTTAGCTTTATCGCTTTCTTTTTCTGATTGTTCGCCATAGCGACGAGCCATTATTCGGGCTACTTCACCAACCTCTTCGGTTAGCATCGCCATATTGGTTAATTCGTTAAAATAGCGTACACCATGGGTTTTAATCCAATTATCTACGCTTTGTTGTGCTTGTGTTATCGTCATAACAAATGTTTTCGTTTTTGCACAAACACCAAGGCACTAAATTCCACTAGAGTTTGGTGGGATTTAGAGTTTTTGAGATTTTGTGGCTACAGTTAATCAAGCTGTTTTCTGTTATGTAAAATTAAATATAATCATTAAGTTTGGTGATATAAATTAAAATTAATGTTTTCTAAAAAAACCGCCTTATTACCAGTATTGTTATTGCCATGTTAATTGGTTTAGTAACTGGTTATATCATTAATAAATCTTTAAAGGATTCAAAACCGGATTATGCCAAAACTATTTTGGTAAAAAGTGGAAATCCTGAAGTGATTAAAAAAACAGAAGCAGTTTTAACTAAACTCAGCGAGAAACAATTTAAGGACCAGAAGAAAGTTATTGCATCACGCTTCTCAATTTTAAGTGATATATTTTTACGCATGATTAAAATGATTATTGCGCCTTTAGTGTTCGCAGTATTAGTGTTAGGTGTGGCAAAGGTGGGCGACTTCAAATCAGTTGGACGAATTGGATTAAAGACTGTTGTGTATTTTACTTGTGCTACCTTAATTGCCTTGATGTTAGGTTTGGTTATTGTAAATCTATTTGAGCCAGGAAAAGTCATGCATTTGGATTTACCGGATGCACATGCTGAAACAGGTGTGAAATCAAATGCGCAGGACGCTAAGAATTTTATTTCTCATGTTATTCCTGATAGCATTGTAAGTGCAATGGCTACTAATGATGTATTGCCAATTGTAGTATTTGCTTTATTTTTTGGTGTAGCTGCAGCTTCTATTGGTAAACATGGAGAAGCAATGGTAAAAGCTTGTGATAGTTTAGCACATATTATGTTTAAGATTACAAATTACGTAATGAACTTTGCACCTGTTGGAATTTTTGGTGCTATAACTGCGGTCGTCATCATGCAAGGCTTGGATGTATTAAGTGGATATGCGTATTTAATTTTATGTTTCTTTGGTGGATTATTATTTTTTGTATTTGTAGTGTTGTGGTTTATCTCCATGTTATTCAAAATAAAATTCTACAAATTGTTATCTGACATTAAGGAACCAATTCTTCTTGCATTTAGTACAGCGAGTTCAGAAAGCGCGATGCCAAAAACAATTGAAGCTTTAGAAAAACACGGTATCAGTAATCGTATTGTGAGTTTTGTATTGCCATTAGGTTATTCATTTAATTTGGATGGTTCTATTATGTACATGACATTCGCCACCGTATTCATTGCACAATCCTACGGAATGGATATTGGCATGGCCGATCAAATTAAAATGATGTTGATTTTATTGGTAACAAGTAAAGGAATGGCAGGAGTTCCCCGCGCCTCATTAGTTGTGATTGCCGGTATGCTTGGCATGTTTAATATTCCAGGTGAAGGTTTGTTGTTATTATTAGCTGTTGATCAAATTCTGGACATGGGTCGCAGCGCAACAAATGTTGTTGGAAACGCAGTGGCTTCGGCTGTTGTGGCCAAGTTGGAAGGGGAGAAGTTCTAAGCATTATACGCTATTCTGCGTATTTATTTCTTTAATTATAATTCATAAGTTTGCCTTGAACTGAGCAGGTAAATTTTTATTTTCACAATTATGATTAAGATAGCTGTAGTCGACGATATTAAAAATGTAAGAGAAACCATTGTAAGTAAATTGCAGTTGTCAAAAGACATGTCTGTTGTAAAGCAGTTTGCTAATGGTAAAGAAGTTTTGCATGCTATGATGCAGGGTCTTGAGGCGGATGTTATTATTATGGATATTGAAATGCCTGAGATGGATGGAATTGAAGCAACTGAAAAAATCCTCGCAAAATATCCGGATGCCAAAATACTAATGTGTACGGTTTTTGACGACGAGACCAATTTATTTAATGCTATTTGTGCTGGGGCGAAGGGATATTTATTGAAGGATGAAAAACCTGAAAAAATTCACCGTGCTATATTTGAAACGATGGAAGGTGGGAGCGCAATGAGCGCAAGCATTGCTTTAAAGTCATTAAACCTCATAAAAAACGCTACAATAAAAGTAAAACAAGAGGTGTCCATAGATAGTCAGCTCAGTAAACGTGAAATTGAAATGTTAGAGCATATAGCTTCAGGAAAGAGCTATGAGCAAGTGGCCAATATTGCAGGTATAAGTTATGGAACAGTTAGAAAACATCTTGAAAATATCTATAAAAAGTTAAATGTTCATAGTAAATTAGAGGCTGTAAATAAAGCCAGAAAAGATGGTCTACTCTAATTGTGTTCCTAGTCTGTTTAAATTTGTATTAGTAATATTTTTATTCTTTAGCCTTTCCTGTTTCTCGCAAAACGACCTGAAACATACCATTGATTCACTTGAAAAAAAATTGTCATCACTTACCGGAGTAGCAAAAGTAAAGGCACTAGATGATCTCTGCTATTACACTTCTACAAGTAATATAGGTCAATCTATAAAATATGGTGGTGAAGCATGTGAATTAGCAAAAACGTTAGGTGATTCGCTTTTGTGGGCCTCCTGTATGAACGATCTCTCTTTAAGTTATTATTTCAAAGGAACGTTTGATAGTTGTATTATTCTTGCAGAAAAAGCATACAATATCCGATTGGCTAAAAAGCAATGGCGCGATGCAGGAGCCAGTATGAGTAAAGTAGCCTTAGGGTATTATGAAAAAGGTAAATATGATAAAAGTCTCGAAAAAAATCTGATAGCGCTTGAATTATTAACTAAGGCAGGCTCAACTGTAGAAGTTTTTAAACTGCAGAATAATATAGGTAGTATTTACGAACGGAATAATCAGCTTGAGGAGGCAAAAAAAATGTACAATTCGTCGGCAGAAGGCGCTATGTCGGTTAAGGATTATGATGGCTATGTCTCTGCAAAATGTAATTATGCTATCATCTTATCAAAAACCAATCAAGTTAAAGAGGCAGTTGCCATTTACGATGAATTATTACCTCTTAGTAAAAAATATTGTCGGGAAGAATTCATTTCACAGATTTACCAATCACTTGGCGTTTGTGAAAGGCGTTTGGGGAATACAGAAAAAGGACTCGAGTATTATTTATTGGCTAAAGATATTTACGACAGGATTGGGACGCTAAGTGGAATGTCTATTATCAATACTAATATTGGTTTGTGTTACATTGACCTCAAGAACTATAAAGAAGCAGAAGACTATTTGAAATTAGGCTTGAAACAATCAAAGGAAATAAAAAGCTGGTTATGGCAGAAGAAGGCTTATTTAGGTTTGTACACATTAGAGCATCATAAAGGTGATTTTAAACAGGCGAATTATTATTTAGAGATGCATCAGGTTGTGAATGATAGTTTATATAATCAGGAAACTCAGGATAAATTAGGTCAGCTACAAACTCAATACAATCTTCAGCAGAAGGAAAATACTATTCTTTCGCAGCAAAACACCATTGCACAAAACGAATTAGAATTAAGCAAAAGGAATATTCTGCTCATCATTATTATCTCCGGGTTTGTAATCTTGTTGTTCATTATCCTATATGTAATACAGCGGAATAATTTGAACCGCAAAAAAGAGGAGATACTTTTTCAGAATAAAATTCAGAAAGAGCGTTCCAGAATATCTAAAGATCTTCACGATAATATGGGTGCCGAGTTAACTATCATAAGTTCTGCAATTGATGTAAAAGCGTACGGCATAGAAAAAGAAGAAGATAAAAAGGACCTTGAAGTTATTTCAGATCAATTACGTCAGGCATCAGCTTTAATGCGGGATACAATTTGGACAATTAGCTTGGAGAAAATTTCTTTGACCCAGTTTGGTTTGAAAATGAAAGAGTTTGCTGACAGAGTATTTAGTGGTAGAAATGTAACTGTGCATTTTCAAAACACAAATAGCGAATTAAATCTTAGACCTGAGGCAACTCTTAATTTATTTAGAATTGTGCAGGAGATTATCAATAATTCCGTTAAACATTCTGGAGCCAAGAATTTTTATATTCAAAATTGTGTCACTAATGAACGTGAAATTGTATTGGAGGACGATGGAAAAGGCTTTGACTTAGAAAAAGTTGAAAGAGGGTATGGATTAAATAATATAACCCAAAGAGCGAGTGAATTAGGGGCTAAAGTGAATTTCGAAATTGATAAAGGTGAGTATACAAGAGTAAAAATTTCAATAAGCGAAGACTCTATCTGGAACACATAAAGCTAAGGCCATTAGGCCAAACATTTCACCTACCTCAAATTACCCTTCACCGATTTTATAACAACTTAACAATTAATATCTTACGTAAGAGCTGGGATATGCTTTAAAAATGCTAAATTTGCCCTTCAAAATTCTTAAGAAGTGGACAAAAAATCGTTAATAGGTTTAGGACTAATTGCAGCAATACTTGGTATCTGGTTATTTTTTAGCGGACCAAGCAAAGAACAAATTGCGCGCACAAAACAAAAACAAGATTCAGTTGCAGCAGTGCAAAAACAAATTGCTGAAGATGAAGCAAAGAAAATTGTAAGCAGCACAAAAGTTGTTGAAGATACTTTAAAAGCAAGTACAGTTTTAAGCGACTCTGTAAAAGCGTTAATTCAAAACGATGCATACCGCGATTTTTCTGTTTCTGCAAAAGGAACTGAAGAAATTACAACTATCGAGAACGATGTTTTAAAAGCATACATCACTAACAAAGGTGCGCAAATAATAAAAGTTGAATTAAAAAAATATACGCGCTCCGGACAAACTGTTCCATTAATTTTGTTCGACAGAGATTCTACAAATTTCTCATTGAAATTAGATGCTTACGAGCGTTCAAGAATTTTATCTACTGATAGTTTTTATTTTAAAACTTCCGATAAATCTATTGTTGTATCAGGAGCAGGATCAAAAACCATCACTTTCAAATTAGAAACAAGTAAACCGGGTTCGTATATCGAATACGTTTACAGTTTAAAAGATAAAGATTACATGGTGGGTTGTGATATCCGTTTTGTAGGAATGGATAAAATCATTTCTTCTAACGTAGATCAAATGACTTTAAACTGGCGAATGAATTATCCTTCTCAGGAAAAATATATAGAGAAAGAGCAAGAAGCTGCGACAGCTTATTTTAAATTCACCATTGACAAACCGGATTATATTAATCCACGTACTGAAGTAGAAGAAAAATCATTAAACGAAGCGCCAATTAAATGGGTATCCTTCAAACAACAATTCTTTAACTCAACCTTAATTGCACAAACTGAATTCTTAAAAGACGGAAGTTTTGTAAAAATGTCTGGTCGCCCTAATTCAAAGGCAGTTGTAAAAGCTGTTAATACGGATTTAGGAATTCCATACACACACATGCCAAGCGAAAAATTTGGCATGAAATTTTATTTCGGACCGAATGATTACAAAACTTTAAAGGGCTATGGTGATGAATTAGAGCAAATCATTCCAACAGGATGGAGCATTTTTAGTTACATCAATAAATGGATGGTTATTCCGTTATTCGACTGGTTAGGTAACATGAACATGGGTGTTGTTATTTTAATCTTAACCCTCATTGTAAAAATTGTTTTATTACCAATCGCTTATAAAACGTATATGTCGGGTGCGCGTATGCGTGTTTTAAAACCTGAGACAGAAGCTTTAGCTGCTAAATACAAAGATGGCGACCCAATGAAAAAACAACAGGAAACAATGGCCTTGTATCGAAAAGCCGGCGTTAATCCTTTGTCGGGTTGTATTCCTTTATTATTACAGTTCCCTATTTTAATTGCCTTATTCGCATTTATTCCTGCAGCTATCGAATTACGCCAGAAAGGATTTTTATGGGCAGATGACTTATCAACCTACGATAGCATTTGGACATTCGGACAAGTAACTATCATCAACAGTATTTATGGTGATCACGTGAGTTTATTCGCAGCCTTAATGTTTGTGTCGACTATTATTTACACATGGATGAACAGTGCCATGCTTGCCCCACAGCAAGGTGCACAAATGCCGGGAATGAAATTCATGATGTATTTTATGCCTGTGATTTTCTTAGCAGTAATGAATAGTTATGCTGCAGGTTTAAGTTGGTATTATTTCTTAGCCAACATGATTACTTTCTTACAAACTTATGCATTCAAATTCTTTATTGATGATGCTAAAATTCGAGCGAAAATTGATGAGAATATGAAGAAGCCTGTAAAGGTTTCTAATTTCCAAAAAAAGTTAGAGCAAATGACAAAGGAGCGTCAGCAACAATTGAATACTGGCAAAAAGAAGAAGTAAGATTTATTTTCTTAGTCAATGATGAAGCAGCTTTAGAGCTTGTATTGAGCCAAGTATCGGACTTTTTAAGAAAACCGAATCGTTTCCCGCAGGTGACCTGTGACCATGAGGGTTATTTTTTTCAAGTAGTAGTTTGGCTTCTTTCAAATCAATACGTTGTCCGTTTTTAAAGGCAACTACAAAGCAATCTTTAAATCCGGCATCGGCTAATTTTTTCTGGTGTTTAAAGGCTTCAGTTGATGTTTTATAATTTCCGGAAGTGTACTTTTAAACTTCCCACTTTATAATAGCTGCCATTTTCAACAGCGCTGAATTTGCTTTCTTTTAGATCTAATTCTTTATCACTACTAGCAAACTGCACCTTAAATTCAATAACTATATCTCCAGTATTGTTTTTTACTTCAGGCTCTTTTTGTTTTACTACAACAACTTCTTTTTCTTTAATTGGTGTTTCGGTTTTTACAGAGTCTTTTTTGTTGTTTTTATAATTCTCAACAATTTCTTTTACATCTTTTGGTGCTTCTTTTTCTTTCTCAACTTCCTTGGTTGCTGAGCCTGTCGAAGTATTAGGTTGTTTTACCTCTGGTATTTTTGGTCCGTCTTTTATTGGTGTTTTTACGGAGTCTTGCTTGGTATCGTCTTCTTCTTCAACGGTGAATTCTTCTTTCACAGGTTTACCGGTGTTGCCAGCTTCCAAATTTTCATTCTTCAGTGGTTCTATATTTTCAAACTCATCATTATATTCTTTTTTCTTTCCTTCAACTTCATCTTTAAATTTCCGGAAGCCATTAAAAATACTGTACGAAATATATTTCTGTCCTTTCTCCGAACACAAAAATTGTTCTTCCATTGGATTGGTTAAGTAACCAATCTCTGTTAAAATACTTGGCATAGCAGTTCTCCACAACACCCAAATACTTTGCCGGTGTACACCTTTATCTACCCGCCCTGATTTTTTTGAATACTCACTTTGAATTTTTAAAGCAAGTTGTGCGCTTTGAATAACATAAGCTGATGTATAATTACTCATAATGATATAACTCTCTTCACTCTCCGGATCAAAACCTTCGTATTTTTTTTCGTAATTATCTTCTAATAAAATGGCAGAGTTCTCACGTTGCGCCACTTTCATTTTTCCTTCTTCATTTTTTAATCCCATTACATAAGTTTCAGAACCAAAAGGAATAGGATTAATAGTTTCAACAGGAATTTTTTTACCTTTTTTGTTGGTGAAAGTTTTAACGCGCATTTTGCCTGTTTTTTTATCCCGTATCATCACCGGTTTTCCTGCGGCATTACAGTGAATGGATATAAATAAATCGGCTTTGTTTCTGTTGGCTATTTGCGCGCGCTCTTCTAAATCAATAAAAACATCTGTTTTTCGGGTGTAAATCACTTTAACGTCCGGACAATTATCTTCAATTAACTTCCTAAACGCAAGGCTACAGCTAGGGAAATGTCTTTTTCCTTACAAGTTACCCCATTACAACCGGGGTCTTTTCCACCATGACCAGCGTCAATAACGATAGTTTTTATCCCCTTAGGCTCATCTCTGTGAAAACTGCTTAATGTAACACCTAAAACAAGGCAAAACACGAGCAAAAGCCCTGTTTTTTTAAGGTTTTTTATTAATATCTTCAAGTAAAACAACTTTCTCTGATACAAGTATTTAGTAGATTTGTATCTAATCAAAGTTAGCTTAATAGGTTTGATACCTAATCGAGGGTCCATATTAGTTTTCTTAAGGGCAATGTTAATATCTATGCCCTTTTTTAGCGTTTCACAAACTGTAACTCCTGTTACGGCCGATTCTACCTATAAAGTAACAGTTGATACCCTTGCCGAGGAGGATGAACCGTTAGATAAGAAGGTAATTTATAACGCCAGAGATTCGATAAGATACGAGGCAAAAGATAACAAAGTTTATCTTTTTGGCGATGCCTATGTTGAATACGGCGATATGAATCTGAGATCAGAATTCATCGAAATTGATAACAGCAAAAATTTAGTTGTCGCTTATGGTACAGTTGATTCTCTTGGAAAAAAAGTAGGTACACCCATTTTTAAAGATAATACGCAAGAGTTCAACGCCGAAAAAATAATGTACAACCTTAAAACAAAAAAGGGAAAAATTTTCAATGTACTTACTAAGCAAGGTGATTTATTGGTTTTTGGAAATGAAATTAAAAAAGATAGCACAGATGTTATCTACATGAAAAATTTAAAGTGTATTCCTTGTCAGTATGAAGATGCGCGGACAGCATTCGTTGCTTCCAAGGCAAAAATAATTCCGGATGATAAAATTGTAACAGGCCCGATGTATTTGCAAATTAGCGAAGTGCCAACACCTTTAATGTTGCCGTTTGGTTATTTTCCTAATTCTAAAAAGCGACATAATGGAATTTTAATTCCGTTTGTAGGTAATTCGCCCGGACAAGGATATTTTTTTAAGGATGGCGGTTTTTATTGGGGAATTAATGATAAAATGGATATGGTTATTCGCGGTGATATTTATTCGAACGGAAGTTGGGGTTTGCGAACTACCAATAATTACAATGTGTTATACAAATACAATGGCGCTATTAATTTAGGATATTCGGAATTTATTATTGGTGATAAAGATGTGCCTTTACAATATAGTAAGCAAAAATCCTATAATATAAATTGGCAGCATAATCAGGATAATAAAAATAATCCCTCAGTTCGTTTTAGTGCTAACGTAAATTACATCAATCAAAAATACAATAAGTTTAATGCACAAAACTCCGGACAATATTTAGCAAACACCTTTCAATCGAACGTGAATTTTACAAAAAGTGCGCGTTGGAGTTCTTTAAGTATAAATGCAATGGGAAGTCAGAATACCATAACCGGTATTGTTGATTTATCATTTCCGCAATTAACTTTTAACGTAAATCGTTTTTTTCCTTTCAAAAGAGCTAATGCTGTTAAACCAAATGTGCTTGATAAAATTGGTGTGAATTATTTATTAGAAGCACGCAATACTTTGTCAGGTTACGATTCCATTTTATTTAAAGGAGATATTGAGAAACGTTTGCGTTATGGAATCCGTCACAGTTTACCAATATCAACAAACTTTAATATCGCAAAATATATTACGGTGACTCCTGCTGTAAATTTAAGTTCAGTAATGTATACTAAAACAACTAGGAAAGAATTTTGGCGGCCAGTAATATGGTAAAAACAGATACTGTAAATGGTTTTGCTGCGGGTTACGATGCTAATTTTACAGCCGCAGTTTCCACAAAATTATTTATGGACTACATGTTTAAATCAAAGCGATTAAAACAAATCCGTCATTTATTAATTCCTACGGTAACGTATATGTACCGACCGGATTTTGGCGAAGAGCAATATGGTTTTTGGAAACAGGTAACGGTGGATACTTTAGGAACAAAACAATACTACAGCATTTTCCAGAACAGTATGTTTGGTGGTCCGCAACAAGGCGAGCAAAACACGTTGAATTTTAATTTGAATAATAACATTGAAGCGAAAGTTCGTCAAAAAACAGACACCGGTTATACTTACGTGAAGAAAACCATTCTTCAGAATTTAAGTGTAAGTGGATTTTACAATTTCGCTGCTGATAGTTTTAATTTGAGCAACATCAATGTAAGTGCGCGTAATAAATTATTTAAGTTTTTTGATTTGGTTGGAAATGCTGTTTTCAATCCTTACGTATACGATACTTTGTACAAGCGCGATGTGGCGAGATATCAATATAACGAGACAGGACAATTAGCACGATTTACCAGTGCCAATGTCGCGGTTAACGCCTCTTTCAGCTCTAACTTAGTACAAGCTGCAAAGAACGCGCGTAAACCGCCAAATATGACAAATGGTGCGGAACGTGGTGCCGAGAAAACCATTGCTGATGATGGTCCGATGCAATGGAGTTTGAATATTTTTTATAATATGAATATTACCCAAGCTTACATTGGCGCAAAACCAAAGTATGTTCAGAGTTTAAATTTTAGTGGTGATATTAACGTGACTAAATATTGGAAAATTGGTGCCACCAGCGGATATGATTTTACTAATAAACAATTAAGTTATACCAGTGTAAACTTGTACCGCGATTTAAAATGTTGGGAAGCCAGAATTGATTGGGTGCCTTTTGGATTTAGAAAAAGTTATAGCTTAACAATCAATTTAAAAACCAGTATGCTCAGCGATTTGAAGATTCCTCGTCAGCGCCAGTGGTTTGATAATTTCTAGATTTATTCAATCGAACAATTGGTTTCATTCCAGGGAATGTTTCCGTAGTTTGAATCATAGTATTCTTTACACTTTTTCTCAGCTTTAGTTTTAGAGGACCGATTAATAAAAACCACTTCCGATCCGCCCGGATTAGTACAAACGCAATTGTAATTCTTTGCGCAAGAACTTAAATAAATTGTAGCCGCTATCAGCAACCATATTGTTGAATTTTTCATAACACTAAAAGGGGAGGGTTTAACGAATAACGTTACTCAACTCTTTTTATTGTACAACCAATAGATTTGGTTTCTTGCTTTGCAGGAACTGTGTTTTTTACAACTGCGTTAAGCGCATCTCTTAAATAAGTTTCTCTAACTGCAGCCGGATCTTTTACATTATCGTCGATAGCGCCTTTGTAAACTAAACCTTTTGCATTAAACAAAAAGCATTGAGGGGTACGTGTTGCGCCAAAAGCATTCGCTAATTTAGAACCTGCGTCTACAGTATAAAAACATTTTAATTTTTGCACAGCGTAGTATTTAGTCATAGCATCAAAACTATCTTCTTCGGTGCGTTGTGCTTCGTTACTATTTACAATTATACAACCAATACCATTTGTAGCACAATAATCACTGTACTCTTTATACGGGTTTCGCTAAGTTTTACGTACGGACAAGTATTACAAGAAAAAATCACCAATAAACCTTTAGCAGTTTTAGCTTCATCTAAAGAAACTTCTTTGCCGCTAACATCTTTCATTTTATAGCTTGCCTCAGGCACGGCTGAATTAATAGCCAACTCATCAAAAGCAGGAGCAAGGATAAATGCTGAGCTAATGGCTGCTGTAATAACTGTGGCTAAAAGAAATAACTTTTTCATAGTAATGGGTTTAGACTAATAAAGGTACAAAAATTGTGCCCTTTTGCAATTGTTAAAATACCCCAAAAATTTAGCATTTTGTTAATATTAAGTACATATCCTATAGGAAGATACTTTGTAAATTTGGTTTGCACTTAAAGAAGTGAACACCCTAAAGGAATTTTAAACCCCCTCATTTAAAATACTCCTTAACCGCTTTCAAAATTAATTTATTGAATTACTTTTTTTGAACGGTAGTAAGTATATATCAAATCAATGTAGTTTTAATTCAAAAACATCAAGACTTTGTTTTGGCTTGTCGTTTTTTGTTTGGCTACTGTAATTTCAAGCGCACAAGTTATTTTTTTCAGAACCTTTTAATGAAGCAAATACTTCAACAACCGGAGCTGATAACGTAGGTGCTGTAACTTGGACTACATCTTGCGCAACCTGTCTTGCCGGAGATTATTTTTATGTCAATGGAAATGCTTTGGAATGTGAGGATACAAATGGACCGGCTTCTTGGACGACAGGAAGTATTAATACAGCAGCTTGTACAAACGGACTAACACTATCCATAGATTTTAATCTAGCCGCAACCACAAATTCATTTGAAGAATGTACTGCAGGTTGTGGTTGTAATTGTGTTGACTGGATTAGTGTTGAATATAATTCTAATGGTGCAGGATTTGTGCCTCTTACTTCTTCCGAGGGCGGAACTTGTGCGCAAACGTGTTCAGGAGGCACTTATGTTTTGTTAGGCGCATTATCTTCTGGAACATCATATAACTTTTCTACTTGTTTACCGGCTTCGAATACTTTAGTGCTTCGGATTACGCTTCAAACTTGGGCAGCTGGTGAAAAATATCAAATAGATAATGTTACGGTTTCTTGCAGTAGTTGTGCTTTACCAATTGAATTGGTGGAGTTTAAAGCGAAAGCTGTTAATGGAATTGTGGAGCTAGATTGGACAACCTCTATGGAAATCAATAACAGTTATTTTACTGTTGAACGAAGTGAAAGCGGATTTTATTTCGAACCGATTTCTACAATAAAGGGAGCTGGAAATAGCAATGGACTGTTAAGCTATAAAGATTTCGATTTAAAACCTTTAGAAGCTGATGTTGTTTATTACAGATTAAAGCAAACCGATTTTGATGGCACCTATACCTATTCTAAAATGGTGGCAGTTGGAAAAATGAATTTGAATGCAAATGAATTTAGTATTCTTCCAAATCCATCAGAAAGCGGCGTATTTACAATATCAGGTAAAAAAGATAATGCAGACGAAAACTCAACTGTTGAAATTTTGGATTATACCGGAAGGGTAATTTCAGAAGGCGTATTGCAAACAAATACTTCTACAATTGATTTGAGTACCTATTCACGAGGACTTTATATAGTTAGAATTACTTCAGGTGATAAAGTGACTAATCATAAAATTATCTACAAATAAGCTTGTTATTAGCTTGTAAATCCACTTATTATTTACTTGCATTTTAGGTGGATTTCACTATATTTACTTATATAACCAATTTGTTATGAAAAAAATTGTCATATTTTCGGTTTGTATTATTTTCTGTTTGAGTTGTTCGAACTAAGGATGAAAGTAAAGGAACAGCAGATGAAAAATTAGTTTTTGACAGGTTAGTTGGCACATGGAAATTAGCCGAAGAAGAACAATTTGAAGAATGGAAATGGCATGAAGATGGTTCTTATTCATCTCGCGCCTATACGGTTTCCGGTAAGGATACGAATGTGATGGAAGAAGTTGAGATCATTAACGAAGCTGGGAAATGGAATTTCATCACGCAGGTTAAAGGTCAGAATAAAGGCAAAGCAGTTACATTTACAAGCACCATTTTGCAAGATACACTCGTACAATTTGAAAATCCTGCCCACGATTTCCCGCGCATCATAAATTACCGTCTGCCCTCAAAAAACGAAATGCAAGCCTTTATAGGCGGCTCTACTGATACCATTTATTTTAACTTCTCTAGGGTAATTACCAAGTAACATTCTGTTATTAAAACGTTATTGTTTAAATAAAACAAGTCGGCACCTCATTCGGCTTTGATTTTATTTTCAATTTTATTGTATTGGAGAATACTGTTCAAATACCTGAAAAGAAACCGTTCCGCCCATTTCGTTTTTTTATTAAAACTGTTTTGTGGCTCACTGCAATTGTAGTACTGCTGGGCATTACAGCGGTTTCCCTTGTTTTTGTGTATGAAGATGAAGTGAAATCTATCATCATCGGGGAACTCAACAAAAATTTGAAATCGGAAGTGAAGGTCGACCCGAAGAATATCGATTTAACATTTATTAAGTCTTTCCCAAAATGTGCTTTAGAGTTTAAAGATGTGTTGATTTTGGAAGCCATCGAAAAGAAAGAACGCGATACTTTAATTTTTGCTGAGAACATCAGGCTGATGTTTAACTTGAAGGATTTGTGGAATAAAAATTACACCATCAATAAAATAAATATTAGTGGAGCGCAATGTAATTTAGGTATAGATAGGAAAGGCCGCCCAAATTATATTTTCTGGAAAAAGAGTGAAGGACAAGGTACCGATAATTTGAAATTCGCTTTAAAGGACATCAGTTTACAAAGCATAAATTTAAAGTATAGAAATACGGAACAAAAAGTGAAATTGAGTTTATCATTTAAAGAAGCTGTTTTCTCGGGTGATTTTGGAAACGATCAATATGCTTTAAAAACTGAAGGAAAGGCTCGTTTGGAGTATTTGACTGTAAACAAAACCAATTTACTAAATCAAAAGAATTTGAAATACGATGCTGAATTGGATATTAGTAAATCAAATTATAAAATCAGTAAGGCTGAATTAGCATTGAATGAAATTTATTTTGCCACGGAGGTAAATTTTAATTATACAGATAGTTTAGAGACGGCTGATTTTGATTTCACCGGTAAAAACTTAGATATAGCTTCAGTCCTTTCGTTATTGCCGGAAAAATACGCATCGCGCATAAACGATTACAAAAGCGAAGGTGATTTTTTTAGTAAGGGAAGTATTAAATATAAGGTGGGTGAAAAAGCAAATATTAATGCTGAGTTTGGTGTTAACAATGCAACTGTAACGTATAAGCAACAAAACATGCAGTTAACCAATCTAAACATTCAAGGTAAGTTAAGTGTTAGTGAAAAAGATGATTATTTGAATTTGCAAAATGTGTCAGCGCAATTAGGAAGCAACACTATTAGCGGCTTTTGTTTAATCACCAATTTGTCTGACCCGTATTTAAACGTAAACGTTAATGTAAATGCAAAATTGGAAGATGTAAATAATTTCTGGCCAATAGATACTTTAGAATTTGTTTCCGGTAGTGTTCAATTAAATGCAGCGGTAAAAGGAAGTTTAAGTGAAATGAAACAATCCGCATTCTCTCCTAATGTCAGCGCTGAAGGTTCCGCAACATTAAAAGACATCAAAACTAAATTTAAGGGTAAACAAAATGAAATAAATATTAATCAAGGCGGGTTTGTTTTAAATAACCGCAACGTAGCTGTGAATGATTTTAAATTATTAATCGGCACTTCGGATGTGGAATTAAACGGACAGCTACCAGGCTTCTTAAATTATTTATTCGACCCTCAACAACCTTTAGTAATAAATGCTGCATTAAAAAGTAATACTTTAGTTTTAGAAGATGTATTGTACGGAGGAACTAATTCGGGTTCTGAAAAAGTAAATATCCCTGCTAATTTGAATTTCGATTTAAATGCAAGTATCGCTAATTTTTCGTTTGCGAAATTTGAAGCCCAGTCTGTTTCAGGTGTGATTGCTATTCACAATCAAAAAATTGTGGCGCAAGATATTTCATTAACAACCATGGATGGAAAAGCTCAGTTAAATGCGATGGCGGATGCGAGTGGGGAAATCATCGCCATTAAAGCTGCATCCGATTTACAAAATATAAACATCACAAAACTGTTTTATCAATTCAATAATTTCGGACAATCTACTTTATCCGATAAACATTTAAAAGGTTTCGCTACAGCAAATATTAATTTCACAGGTAATTGGACGAAAGAATTGCAATGCGATTTACAAAGTGTTACTGCGAATGGTAGTTTAACTATTACACAAGGCAGATTAGTTGATTTTAAACCACTCGAGAGTTTATCGAAGTATGTTGAAGTAAGTGAATTGAAAGATATTAAGTTTTCCAGTCTGCAAAGCGCATTTGATATCAAGAATCAGATTATCACTATTCCTAAAACAAATATTAAGAACTCAGCCCTTAACATGGAGTTGTGGGGCAAGCACACCTTTAAAAACGAGATTGATTATCACATTAAATTATTGCTCAGTGAATTATTAGCCAGTAAAAAGCGTGCTAATAAACAATTGGATGAGGAGTTAGAGTTTGAAGAAAACGATCCGGAAAACCGCCGCAGCGTTTATATTTTAATGACAGGCACAGTTGACAATCCCATTATCAAATACGACCGTAAAGGCTTAAAACAAAAGATTGGAGAAGATTTAAAAGCAGAGAAACAAACGCTGAAACAAATTTTAAAAGAGGAGTTTGGTCTGTTTAAAAAAGACAGCACCATAAACCAAACTGAAAAAACAAAAGCACAGAATTTTAAAATTGAAACAGAAAACAAAACCAAGAAGTCAAACAACCTTCAACCAAAGAAAAAGGAAGAAGATGATGAAGATTTTTAAGCCATTTGCTGCTGATTCGGTCTGCCTAATTGATACAACAACTTAGCGTGCGATATAACTGCACCGATAAATGTTGGTTTAGAGTGATAAGGTAAATTAAATTCCTTAGCAGTTTCCTTAATAATTGGCGCAATTTTTTTGTAGTGTACGTGACAAATATTCGGGAACAAATGATGTTCCACCTGAAAATTTAAACCACCAACAAACCAAGATAATAACCAGTTTTTAGGTGCAAAATTTGCAGTTGTTTTCATTTGGTGTGAAGCCCAATCATCTTCCATTTGTACGCCATCGGCAGCAGGAGTAGGGAATTCAGTTTCTTCAACAACATGCGCCGGTTGGAAAATAAGAGCTAAAATTAAACCACAAGTGAAATGCATAGCAAAAAAGCCAAGCAAAATTTGCCAGATTGGAGCCTCAATAAATATTAACGGCAATACTAAATTGTAACCTAAGTAAACTACTTTGTGAATAGATAATTTAATTAACTCAACTTTAAAAGTAGTGTTATGTCCTTTTAATAAACCCATTTTATTATAACGGATTAATTGCGAAAAGTCTTTTGTGAAAGCCCACATCAAAGTCATTAAACCATAAAAAAACCAAGCGTATAAAAATTGAAACTTGTGAATTTTTCTGTACTCTGCGTGAGGTGAGAAACGTAAAAATCCTAAAGGTGCAATATCTTCATCATGACCTTCAATATTGGTGAAAGTGTGATGTAGATTATTGTGCTGTAATTGCCAGTTTAAAGAACTACCGCCAATTAAAGTCATACTATAAGTCATTAACTTATTTATTTTGGTATTCTTAGAATAGCTACCATGATTAGCATCGTGCATTACAGATAAACCTACACCGCTCATACCTATGCCCATCATAATCCAAAGTCCCATTTGAGCGTAACCGTTAGTAACGATGTTCGACATTAAAATAGCGTAAGGACCTAAGAAGATAATAAACATGGCAATGGTCTTCAATACCATTTTATAATTCCCAAATTTTGAAATGTTGTTTGTTTTGAAATACTCGTCAACCCTTTTCTTCACAGTCATGTAAAACTGACGGTTGGCGTTATTAAATCGGATGATATTAGAATTGTCCACTTTGTTATTTTTTTATTGAGCTCAAAGATACCTCATAAAAAGCCAAACTGTATTTTTTTAGACCAATTTTTTGTTAAAGGAGGGTTGTTTACAGCAATCTAAAATGAAGTTTAGATTGTTGACTGTCAAGTAGTTTATTATAGGTGATGATACTTCTCACCTTTAGTAATTGTGTAGGCGCGATAAAGCTGTTCTACAAAAAATAAGCGTACCATTTGATGTGAGAATGTCATTGGAGAAAGTGATAATTTATAGTTCGCTCTTTTGTAAATACTTTCATCGAAGCCATAAGGCCCTCCAATTAAGAAAATGAGACTTTTAACATTTGAAACGGCTTTTTTTGTCAGAAATTGGCTAAAATCAACCGAATTTAACAAATTTCCGCCCTCATCTAAAATCACTAAGTGGTCAACTTCCTTCAATTCCTTTAAAATTAGCTTAGCTTCTTCAGCCTTTTGTTCCTTCTCAGGCCGCATTCTCACTGCTTTTGGCACGTTTATTGTGACTATTTCAAAAGCTGTGTAGTTCTTTAATCGTTTGAGATAAATTGAAATCCCTTCGTTTAAATAACTCTCAGTAGTTTTATCTATTTGCAGTAAAGTAACCTTCATCTAGCGTAAAGCGTATAATTTAGTAAATTTAGCATCTAATAATGAAAGTACTAGTATCTATAATCTTTTTTCTTTCTTCTTTCTTCAACGCGTTTGATGTAACGGATGATGTTGTGTCAGCTATTAAGCAAGGCAAATCATCTGAGTTGGTTAAATTTTTTGATGAGAAGCTTACCGTTAAAATTTTAAATCAGGAAGATTTATTAAGCAAAGCACAAGCAGAAGCCAACATTAAATTCTTTTTCGAAAAACATACTATCAAAAATTTCACTGTATCACAGTCGCGTACTGTAAATAGCAGCGTACAATTTGTAAGCGGTTCTCTCGAAACAGCAAACGGAAAATTCCGTGTTTCGATTTTGTTGCGCCGCAATTTGATTTCTCAATTCAGGATTGAAAACGACAATGAGTAATTATATCCTGCTTCACGAAAAACATTTCGATTTCAAAAAATTTGTGAAACGCGCTTTTAAGGAAGATGTGCGTGACGGCGATCATACGGCTCTAGCTACTATTCCTGCTACTCACAGTGGCAAAATGCAATTGTTGGTGAAAGAAGACGGCATCCTCGCCGGAGTTGAAGCAGCTGTTGAAATTTTCAAATTCATTGATAAATCTATTACTGTAAAAGTACTTCTAAAAGATGGCCGCAAAGTAGAAAAGGGCGACGTCGCTTTTATTGTTGAAGGAAATACACAAGCTTTATTGACAGCCGAACGTTTAGTGTTGAATGTAATGCAACGTATGAGTGGCATTGCTACTAAAACAAAATATATGCAATCGCTTTGCAAAGGCACCAAAACAAAAGTAATTGATACACGCAAAACAACTCCTGGCTTTCGTTTCTTCGAAAAGTGGGCTGTTGTTATTGGTGGTGGTGCTAATCACCGTTACGGTTTGTTTGATATGATTTTAATCAAGGATAACCATATTGATTTTGCGGGCGGAATTGTTCAAGCTATTGACGCAGCAAATACTTATCTCCTCAATAAAAAATTGCAGTTATCGATAGAAGTTGAAACCCGCACTTTAGCGGATGTGAAAAAAGTATTGAAGCGCGGCGGTGTTCAACGCATCATGCTCGATAATTATACACCCGCTCAAACTAAAGAGGCGGTAAAGCTTATTAACGGTCGTTTCGAAGTGGAATCGTCAGGCGGCATTACCGAAAAAAACATCGCCGATTACGCCAAATGCGGCGTCGATTTTATCTCTGTGGGAAGTTTAACCCACCATGTAAAAAGTTTAGATTTAAGTTTGAAGGCTCTCAAATAACTTCTATCTTTAATCATTATAAGCTTATAACAATGAGATTTTTTCTTGTCTTTATTTTTCTTCCTGTTTTTCTCTTTTCACAAAATGAGTACATCGATTACCGTTCGGTAACTAATCCCATGTATTGGAAAAACCGTAAACCTTACGAAGGCTATTGGCAACAAGATGTTCATTATGCTATAAAAGCAGAAATAAACGACAGCTCCGATATTATTAGTGGTCACGAAGAATTAACGTACTGGAATAATTCTCCCAACGATTTAACCATTGTTTATTTTCATTTATACAGCAACGCACAAAATAAAGATTCGTATCTCTCCGATTTATACAAAAACAATAATTACAAATTAAACTACAGTAAGTACCGCGAAAAAAACCTTGGTACAACCGTAAATAAAATTTCTATAAAGGGAGTAGATTTAAAAACAGAATTAGATAATACGGTTCTCAAGGTATATTTACCAAGAGCTTTATTATCTGGCGAGTCAATTACTTTTGATATCGATTTCAACACTTATTTCGATAAAGAAGTTATCCGTAACCGGATGAAAACATTTAATGTATTCGGAAACAAACATTACGACATTGTGCATTGGTATCCGCGTATTTCTGTTTTCGATCGTAAATTTAATTGGGATACTGATCAACACATGGATCATGAATTTTATGGCGACTTCGGTTCATTCTACATCGAACTAACATTACCAAACAATTATATTGTTAATGGAATAGGCACGATGATTAATGAAAAAGAAATGTTGCCCGATACACTCCGCAAAAAATTAGATATTTCGAATTTCTTGAAAAAGCCATGGAACTCTGCACCAAGTACTATTATTAAAAAAGACGGCACTAAAAAAACTTGGAAGTTCAGCACATTCAATGTTCATGATGTTGCTTATACTGCCGATCCAACTTATCGTATTGGTGAAGCAAATTGGGATGGCGTACGGTGTATTTCATTAGTGCAAGAACCTCACGCCGCAGGTTGGTATAACGCTGCTCAATTCCTTACAAAAATCATTGAGACCAATAGTTATAATATCGGACCTTATCATTACCCAAAAATGATTAGTGCCGATGCTAATGACGGAATGGAATACCCCATGATTACCTTGAATGGTGGATTTGATCCGGGTTATCGTTCTTTATTCATACACGAATTAACACACAACTGGTTTTTTGGAATGGTGGGAAGTAACGAAACTTACCGCGCATTTTTAGATGAAGGCTTAACACAATTTTATACAGCAGATACTTATCAATTTATTGATGGCCCGCTTGTAAAAGAATACTCTCCCAAAAATAAGTACGAAAGGAAGTTCACCAATCCTGTTCGTATCATCGATCAACAAATTTACTCTGGTTATTATAATTCAGTTGTAACAAAAGGTGAAGAAGTTACTTTAAATACACACAGTGATGATTTTAACGGTGGTATTCGCCACGGTGGTGGTTATAGTAGTGTGTATTTTAAAACTGCAGCCATGCTTAAGAATTTAGAATATGTTTTAGGGCGCGCCCTATTTGATAAGGCCATGCAAAGTTATTTTAAGCAGTGGAAATTTTGTCACCCTTACCCGGAGGATTTCCGTAATTCAATTATTCAATTTAGTGGTGTAGATTTAAATTGGTTTTTTGATCAGTGGTTGGAAACAACAAAAACAATCGATTACAAAATTGGAAAAGTAAAGAAAAAGAGAAAAGGCATTTACGAAATTACCTTTAAACGAATTGGCACTATGCAAATGCCTGTTGATTTTACTATCATCGATAGAAATGATTCGGCACACCATTATCAAATTCCAAACACGTGGTTCGAGAAACCAACTTGGGCAAAGCCATTACCACGCTGGATAGGGTGGGGACCAAAACTGAGAACATCTTACACGGGCACCATTAACGTTGGAAGCAAATTAAAAAATGTAATTATTGATCCGAGTTATCGTTTGGCTGACGTAAACATGTTGAATAACGTGAAGAAAAATAAAATTGATGTAAAATTTGATTCACATATTTATAACGCACCCAATTGGAAGCAATACGATATGCGTGTTCGTCCCGCCCTTTGGTATAATGGTTACGATGGCATCAAGGTAGGTTTTCATTTAAACGGAAATTATTTAGCAGTAAGACATGTATTTGATTTAACCGCGTGGTATAGTACCGGAATTGGCCCAGCTTATCTTAAGTACCAAACCTATTTAGATAGTACTGTAAGTATTAATAGTTTTAACCCTATTTCTTTTTTATTTAATTACAGAACCAGCACTAATAAATTCATGAAGAAATCTAATTTCTACATGCAATTAAAATCCTTAGATGGTTTAGATGGTGGAACTATTGGATTTGAGAAGAAGAGCAACAACGATAAAACAAGGTTCTATACACATTACAAGGCCATGTTACGCGATTTGGAACAAGACATGGTTTATCTGATTAACAAAAATGAATGGGGTTATCAGAAATTTAACAGCGCTATGCATGTTGGTTTAGAGCACAACTACCGTTACAAACGCGGAACAGGAAATATTAATTTGAATTTAAGAACTTCTGCCTTTACAAAAGATTATGATTTCTCTGCCATCACTTTAAATGTGGTGAATAAAAATGATTTAGGTCGTATCAACATTAACACCCGTTTATTTGCACAAGCCGGTTTTGGAAATAGTATTCCAAGTGAATCGGCATTATATGCAGCCGGTGCTAATAACGAAGAATTAATGGATAATAAATATACCCGCTCTATGGGAATATTTACGCCGGAGTGGGGTGGATATGGAAATACTACCAATCATTTTACTGCAGGCGGAGGATTAAACTTAAGAGGTTACTCAGGTTATTTATTACCCGAAAGAAATCCTGATGGTACTTTACGTTACAACTATAAAGGAATTAGCGGTGCAGCTTTTAATACCGAAATTGAATTTGGCGAACTATTTAAATTCATGAATTTTAAATTTTTGAAGAACAGTATTAAAATAAATCCGTATTTGTTTGGTGATGCAGGAACTATAAACACCAACTACACTTTTGAAGCTAACGAAATGAGCGAACTCATGTACGATGCAGGAGTAGGCGCAACATTTAGTATTGTAAAGTGGGGACCACTAGTAAACATAAACCCATTAACTATTAGATTTGATATGCCATTATTCATCAACCGTCTTCCTTTCCAAGAAAAAGATTATTTCCAGTTTAGATGGATGGTAGGAGTGAGTAGGGCTTTTTAATTAATTGGATGATTGTTGAAATTACAGTACAGAAAATTAAGTTTTATAAATCCAAGCAATTTCTTGTGTCGATTTATTAATAGCTAATACCAAATCCTGCTTACCATTTAGTACTGAAATAATAAAGAAAGAATTGGTTTCACCTACTGTTCTTACTTCAATGAATTTTTTTTCAACTGCAGTCACATTAAAGAGTTCTGATATTTTGGAATTATCTGATTGCGCAACTGAAATGTAAGAAGCGGATTGGCCATCGAGGTTTTGCTGATGAAAGAAAATCAGCGCTTCTTTTGTGGCGGTTGTATTTATAGTATACAAGCTAATTGGATTGACAAAACTTTGGTTTTCTCCGATTGTTTTTTTGTCATACATTAATTGGTAACGGACGGCGTTTTGAATTTTTTGAAAATGAAAGTGTCCATTCCGAAGAGCTTTATCCCTTGAAATTGTTTCTGAAGGATTACTAATTTTTTTAGAGGCTTCATTAGCTTGTAATGTTGTACAATCAAAAGTGTATTTAAAACCTGCTGCTGATATAACAGAAATATGGCCTGTTTTGAATCTAAATCCATAGAGTTAATGGTTTCATTTTTTGCAAGACCAAGATTTTTTTTCAGTTCATCCTGATCAAATACTTTTTTGTTTGAAAAAACATCTAAGGCAATTAATTCTTGGTCAGCTAGCTTTTGATAGCGGGCTCTGTTTAATGTCAACCAGATAATCCCATTAACAGCCATTCTGATTTCATATTGGCGGGAAATGATATTTTGCCCAATTACATGTCCGGAATGAATATCAATAAATTTTAAACGTATGGAATAACTTCCACTGGACAAAGAACTCTTACCGCCTCCTGAAGAATGATGTAACAAAGTGACAAGAACAATTCGGTCGTCAACAACTATAGACTGCATCAAACGCCCTTTGGCAAATCTTGCCTTTAGTTTAAAAATAACATAACCAATTGTAATCACTGAAACAGCGACAACTATCATAATAATTTGACTCGAAAGTGCCGCCACAAATAAAGGAATAGGTTAGTACTAAGGTATAAAATATATTGAACTTTGTATTTGAATTTATAAAGGCTTAGTATCCGTTTTAAATTTGTTTTGAATGATTTAGTACGGATTGTTGTCTAAACAATAAAATGAATTTTTTTTTGTGAGGTCAATTTTCACCTAATTTATTTTTCACTTCACTATAATTATTCCAATTAATATCCGGATTGTTTTTAATAAAACCTGGAGGAACTATTACGATTTTGAATTGTTGTATTCCAGGATTAGTTGGAACCGCGTTATTATAAAGCGTATTATCTATAATTAATTCACCAATTTTGTATTTGAAATTATATTGTGATGACAAGAACGAGTAGGGTAGCGCTTGCCATGCAGTACCATTTCCGTCCAATACAAACACTCTTACATCACCGTTCGAAACTACTGTCGAGGTAATAGCAGGAATACTAAAAACAACTTCCGCATAATTGTAGGGCCAAGTATTAATGGTCCAACTACTTGTTGAGGTTGTGAAAGTTTGAACTTGCATATTTGAATTTCCGGCAGGTCCTGTTGCTCCGGTTGCACCAGTTTCACCTTTTGGTCCAGCGGTTTCTTTTTTACACGCTACAAAAGTTAGTAGGCTTAAAATAATTAGGGTAGTGATTTGTCTTTTCCTTATCATAACTTAAATTTTTATAAGATAAAGTAAGTGAAATATATGGAATAAAAAAACCCTTCCGTTTTTCGGAAGGGTTTTTTATTTGATTCACCCGCAGGTGAGCTTATAGAAACTAGTGAGTAATAACTAATTTAGAGTTTGCATTAAAGTTATTTGTTCCGCTAACAGTTACAAAATACATGCCGCTTGTTAATGCTGCAGTATTTAATGTTAAGCGTTGTTCGCCTTCCATTAATTTACCAGTAGCTTCTTGCATCATAATACGCCCGTTAATATCGTAAACTGTTACTTTGTAACTTGCATCACCTGAAGCTTTGAACCATAAGTTAGTTGCATCTCCTGCAGGGTTAGGGAATACTTTAATGTTAGAGTCAGTAAGATTTTTAGCTTCTTGCTCTTCAACACCAATAGCATAAGGCGTAAAGAATTTATCAGTCGACCAAATACCACGGCCATTAGTAGCAGCATAAATAATACCTGAGTTATAGCATAACCAATAAGGTAAAGTTTGTTGTCTTAATTGGAATACAGGAACATTAGGGAAATTTCCACCACCTTCTTTAACCCAAACAGGACTAGGCTGTGTAATATCTAAAGTACTATAAATACCTTCTTCAGTACCAACTAAAGCTGTATTATTATTCGACATTTCAAAAATACCTGTGTATGCAGGTGTTATTGGAAGACTGGTTCCGTTTTTAACTGAGAAGCTAGAGGCATCCGTAATATTCATGCTCATTTTTGCAGCACTAGAGTTGCTATAATAAACAGTACCAATTGTATTGTTATAACCTCCAGTAGTAACCATTACCATTGTATCGGTGTTGTTAATTGCGATGCCTGTAATAGGATTTGAAAAACGTGCAATTGGAGTAGTTCTTTGTAAAACTGATTTTTTACAGTTCCTCCTACTGAATCTATATCAGAAGAGAATTCTCCGCTAAAATCAGCAGAGGCTGAGTCACCAACAAATTCCAAATGTGATATCCTATATAAGTAAAAAGCAGAACTACTTGCCTTAACAGAATAATAAATATATTTTCCGCTTGGCGACCATTCTAATCTTGTAATTTCAGGAACATTAGTTCCGGTTGCAACAGATACAATTGCTGTTGTAGCGGCTACTCCACCAGGTCCATCCATTCGCGAGTTCTTACCTGCAATTTTTACCCAATCCGGATTAAGACTAAAATTAAGGGGTCTCTTAACCAAATAAACATTTGGACCATCTGTATATGGCGATGCCGTTGTTTTGGCTCGTAAACCAACCGCCAAACGTGCAGATTTTTTTAATGGCACTAATACAATAGGCTTTGGCGCAATTGAGGCTGATAAAGCAGTTGTTAATGTTACACTTGAGGTAAAGAAGTTACCGCTTATGTCAGTATTATTTAAAGTAATTACATCACCAACATCATACCTATATTTTACTAATGTTTTGATAATTGAAGAATCAACTGGTGTAGCAAAAGTATAACGGATACTGTCGACTTGATTTGCATTAAGATATACCATGTTATTGGTGGTTGAAGTTGTGTTTGCTTCACCAAGTACGTTGTAACTACTAATTGTTGTTCCAGTATAAATTGGTAAGATAGCTAAGTTCTGTGAGTATTTATATTTGAACCTAATTGTAAACTTAGAAGAGTCATTTGGAGGAGTATTAAAAGTAAAACGAATGCTATCCGTTAGACCTGAATAATTAAAAATCATATTATTAGTTACAGGTGTTACGCTCGCATTGCCGGTAACTGTATATCCGCTTGCAACAGAACCGCTATATGATACTTTTATAGTAATTGTTTGGTTTGCCGGAGGCGATAATAACTTTGTTGAACTTGTTTTAATGATGATGGAATCGTATTTACAGATACCACTTAATCTGGTGTTGTTTATTGTAAATGTAGTTGCTGTTGAATTGGTGTTAGCAACTGATGTAGTTACAACTGTTGTTGCAATTTTTTTTGTGCTTGTAGTTGTTACGAAAATTGAGTCATATCGGCTTGATGCTTGAGCGCGTGTGTTAGATACAGTATATCCTGCCTTAGCTGGTAAAAAGTTAGCTAACTGACTTTGTGTATTCTCGTTATAAAACAGAGCATAGTCGCCACCGCCATTAGTATTTTCCCACAAGCGCATAGGTGTGTTTTCGTGTGCAAAACCTGAAACACCAGGAGCACCACTAGCTCCAAATTTATAAGAAACGTCATAAAAGTTAGCAGAAGGGTTTAAATCAATATCGCTTGTTCGGAAAATAGACCCATAAGAACCTGAATAGAACAATGCTTTAGGAACAATTTTTGAAAAATCAGATTGAAACGCATCATTTAAACCGAAATTATTAGAGGATTGTAAATCTGATGAATTACTACCTGATAAATAAGTTAAGTTATTTCCACTGGTACCACCTGCAACACCTGCATAAGGAATTGCTACATTGGTTGGTGTGCCTTGACTTACCCTTGGGAAATTTGGAAATGAAACGGAAAAGAATTGTGATACATTAAATCCCTTGTTGTATGGAAGGAAACCGGAATTGCTAGAAACTGTTTTATATATTCCGCCATCGGTAGCAATGTACATCGAATTATTTCCGCTATTGAATTTTATATCATGAATATTCGAGTGAATATAAAACGCAAAAGGAGCAGGGAAGTTTGTTCCAATTTGATTCCAATTTCCTTGTCCTAATGGATTGCTTGGAATTTGAGACCACACATAAAAAACATCACTTCCTAAATAACAAACCTTAGCGTTAATTGGATCGGCAGCTATTGTGTTTGCATAATCACCGTACCTTGTACCGTTCAATGCAGTAAAAGGATCGAACTGAGTCGTACCAAGTGTTATTACACTCCAAGTACTGCCTTTGTTGTCTGATATTAAAACTGCTGACAAACCACCAGTAGTTACAGTACTTCCGTTGGTAGTTTTCATTTTCGCGATAGAAAGGTAAACGTAATTCGGATCAACAGGAGACGGGGCTATTTCAATCCTACCCCTGTTAGTTATGGTAGTTGGTGTAATTGCGCTATAAACCGATGAACCAGAAGCTGCGTAATAAACTGCAGAGGTAGAAGATGTTTTAGATCCTGCTAAAATATCTGCGTTTGAAACGAATCCCGCTGAGTAATATACATCGCCATTTTTTGCAATTTTCACGTCCATTGCAGATAAACTGGCAGTCGAAGAGGTGGCTTCTTCAGTAAAATTAGCACCACCATCGGTCGAAATAAAAAATCCTTTTTGTGCAGCAACGTAAATGGTGTTCGTAGCAGCAACAGCAATCTCATTAATATTACCAAATAAGGTCGAGTCTTTAACTAAGGTAATTATTGAGGAATTAGCTGTGATTTTGTATAAACCTGTTCCTACAAAAGAAGATGATCCAGAGCCATCAACGGAACGACCAAAAGTTTCACCTGTTCCAAAATATACATTTCCAGCAGCATCTTGTCCCATACAACTTACAATAAGTGATTGAGCTTGGTCATTAACAGGCGACCAAGTTGAACCGCCATTACTAGTTTTAAAAACACCGCCACTAACACCGGCTGCAAATAATTTATTACCTGTAGCGTCAGTATTATCAACGATAATAGAACGACATCTGCCGGCAATATCATTTGGCCCCATTTCGGCCCATGTTAAACCTAATTGCGCGAACGCGTTGCTTCCGAAAAATAACGCTCCAATTACTGCGGCGCCTTTTAGCTGTTTTGTAAACTTTGAAATCATATTCTTAACGTAAAATTGTTATTTAGTATATTTTAACAAATCTGATAAATTTCTGTAAATATAAAAATAAATGGATATAAAAGGTACTTTAAAGATATAACATTTTAAAAGTGGTAGGGTTTTCTTTATTAGTGGTTAATTTCCGACCGAAAGCCATAAATTTTTATTCCTTAAAAATTAAAAGTAATTGCATTGTTTGAATCCGATTTTTGTTGTAAATAATTGAAAAACAAACGTTAAGATTGCTTTTTCCAATCTTTCGTTTTCACTTTTTCATCATAAAAGCAACTCGATTTTATATTTAAAAAATGAAGTGTCTAAAAACCAATTACATATGTTTTTATGAACAAAATATCAAAGTTTTTTGAGACCAAAATTGAACTAATAAACCGAACAATTAAAGCTTATTTTTTTGATGAATTTTCTGTAAAAAAACCTTGATTTTGAACAAAGATCCCTTTTTCATAATCTCGCTTTTTTCGGTCAAAAATTCTGAAACATTAAATCTAATTAAGGCCTCTTTAATTTGCTGGTTTTTAAAGCTTTTCTTATGTTTGCTGTTCTTTTTTTATGACTTCAACTAAAGAATATTTTGCGCATCCTTCAGCAATTGTTGATGAGGGCTGTAGTATAGGAAAAGGTGTTAAAATTTGGCACTTTTCCCACATCATGCCTAACTGTGTTTTAGGTGATGGATGTAACATTGGACAAAATGTAGTTATTTCTCCTGAAGTTGTTTTAGGTAAAAATGTAAAAATTCAAAACAACGTTTCTATATATACAGGTGTTACTTGCGATGATGATGTTTTTTTAGGACCATCAATGGTTTTTACCAACGTAATTAATCCTCGCAGTGCCGTTAACCGTAAATCAGAATACGCTAAAACACATGTTGGTAAAGGCGCTTCCATTGGTGCAAACGCAACCATTGTTTGTGGTCACGATATAGGTGCATTTGCATTTATTGGTGCTGGTGCTGTTGTTACAAAAACTGTTCCTGCATACGCTTTAATAGTTGGAAATCCCGGAAGACAAATGGGATGGATGAGCGAGTTCGGTCACCGTTTAGAGTTTGATAAAGATGGCAATGCTACTTGTAAAGAGAGCGCACAAAAATATAAATTAGAAAATAATATAGTTTCAAGAATTTCATAATATGTCGAAGATAAAATTTGCAGTAGTTGGACAAGGACACATTGGTAAACGTCATGCTGAAATGGTACGACGTAATCCTGAATGTGAATTAATAGCAGTGTGTGATGTAATGCCAAAAGATAAAATTGGGTTAACCGATTTAAAAGAAAAATTTTATAATAACATCGACGACCTTTTAAAAGCACATCCTGAAGTTGAGGTAGTGAATGTTTGTACGCCTAACGGTTTGCATGCAGAGCACGCATTAAAAGCCCTAGAAGCTGATAAGAATGTGGTAGTTGAAAAACCAATGGCTTTAACAAAAGCGGATTGTGAAAAATTAATTTTTACAGCATTACATCACCACAAAACTGTTTTCTGTGTAATGCAAAACCGTTACTCGCCACCAAGTGTTTGGTTGAAAGAGGTAATAGAAAATAAAATTATTGGTGATGTTTACATGGTGCAATTAAATTGCTATTGGAATCGTGATGAACGTTATTATAAAGCCGGTGGATGGAAAGGTACTGAAGATTTAGACGGCGGAACTTTATTCACTCAGTTTTCTCATTGGATTGATATTATGTATTGGTTGTTTGGTGATATCACTAACATTCAAGCAAAGTTTGCCGATTTCAATCACCAAACATCAACGGCATTTGAAGATAGCGGTTTTGTAAGTTTTGATTTTGTAAATGGCGGAATGGGTTGTATAAATTACAGCACTGCGGTTTGGGATAAAAATTTAGAATCCTCATTAACCATTGTAGGAAGTAAAGGCAGTGTAAAAGTGGGCGGACAATACATGGATCAAATTGAAGTTTGTAATATTAAAGATTATACAATGCCGAAGTTGGATGCCACGAATCCCGCAAACGATTACGGTGCTTATAAAGGTTCAGCTAACAATCATAATTTTGTTATCGATAATGTGATTGATACTTTAAAAGGAAAAAACAAAATAACAACCAATGCGTTGGAAGGATTAAAAGTGGTTGATATTATTGAGCGTATCTATGCTCTTCGACCAACAACAGTAATTAAAAAATTATCTTCAAAATAAATTTATGGGTATCTACGAGAAAATTGTAAAAAAAGAAGCAAGAGTTGCCGTTATCGGTTTAGGTTATGTTGGACTTCCAATTGCACTTGCTTTTGCTAAAAAAGTAAAAGTAATTGGTTTCGATATTAACGAGAAACGCGTTAATATGATGAAGAAAGGAATTGATCCAAGTAACGAATTAAGCAAAAAAGAATTCGCAGGTGCAGATATTCAGTTCACACATAAATTAGAAGACTTAAAAAAGGCGAACTTTTTTATTGTAGCTGTTCCAACTCCAATTGATGAACATAACTTACCTGATTTAAAACCATTAATCGCTTCTTCAACAACAGTTGGAAAAGTATTAAAGAAAGGTGATTATGTGGTTTATGAATCTACAGTATATCCGGGTTGTACTGAAGAGGATTGTATTCCTGTTTTAGAGCGTGAATCAGGTTTGAAGTTCATGAAGGATTTTAAAGTGGGTTATTCACCTGAGCGGATCAATCCGGGCGACAAGGAACATACCATCACCAAAATTTTAAAAATTGTTTCAGGTTGTGATAAAGAAAGTTTAGAGAACATTGCAAAAACTTACGAAATTATTGTTGAGCCGGGAACCCACAGAGCATCTTCAATTAAAGTTGCTGAAGCTGCGAAAATTATTGAAAACACTCAACGCGACGTAAACATTGCGTTAATGAATGAATTATCAATTATTTTTTCAAGAATAGGAATCAATACATACGAAGTTTTAGAAGCCGCAGGAACAAAATGGAATTTCTTAAAATTCTCACCGGGTTTGGTGGGCGGACATTGTATAGGTGTTGACCCATACTATTTAACTTACAAAGCTGAAGAATTAGGTTATCACGCACGCGTAATTAATAGCGGTCGTTATGTAAACGACAGCATGGGTTTTTACGTTGCTAAAACTTGTGTGAAGAAAATTATTGCTGCCGGAAAAAATATTTCAAAATCAAAAGTGTTGGTAATGGGCGCTACATTTAAAGAAGATGTTAGCGATATCCGTAATAGCAAAGTGGCTGATATTGTAAAAGAATTAAAATCGTTTGGTGTGAAGGTTGAAATTGTTGATCCGCATGCTGAAAGTGATGAATTAAAACACGAATATGGTTTTGGTTTAAATAAATTAGGTAAAGGATACGATGGCGTTATTGTTGCTGTTAATCACAAAGAATATAAAGCTTACGACGAAAAGTTTTTCAAAACTATTTTAAGTAATAAAGGTATTGTTGTAGATGTAAAAGGCATGTACAAAGAAAAAATTAAAAGCTTTACTTACTGGAGTTTATAGAAATGATAAATGTTGGATGTTGAATTTTAAATTATAATCCAACATTTAACATTCAAAATCCAACATTTATAAAGATGAAAATACTAATTACAGGAGGCGCAGGATTTATTGGTTCGCATGTTGTGCGTTTATTCGTTAACAATTATCCTAACTACACAATTTATAATTTAGATAAATTAACTTACGCAGGAAATCTTGCTAATTTAACTGATATTGAAAGTAAACCTAATTACAAATTTGTAAAAGGGGATATTGTTGATGCTGATTTCATTAATAAATTATTTACTGAACATAAGTTTAACGCCGTTATACATTTGGCTGCAGAAAGTCATGTCGACAGAAGCATTACCAATCCTTTAGAATTTGTTTACACAAATGTAATTGGAACTGTAAACTTATTAAATGCTGCAAAAACAATTTACAAAGAAGATAATTCAGCGTTTAAATTATTTTATCATGTAAGTACTGATGAGGTGTATGGTTCTCTAGGAGAAACAGGAATGTTCTTAGAAACCACAGCTTACGATCCACATTCACCTTATTCAGCATCAAAAGCAAGCTCTGATCATTTTGTACGCGCTTATCATGATACTTACGGCATGCCGGCTTTAATTTCAAATTGTTCTAATAATTACGGACCGAATCACTTTCCTGAGAAGTTAATCCCACTTTGTATTAGTAATATCAAAAACAATAAGCCTCTTCCAATTTATGGTAAAGGAGAAAATATCCGCGATTGGTTATATGTAATTGATCATGCAAGAGCAATCGATACTATTTTCCATAAAGCAAAACCCGGAAGTACTTATAACATTGGTGGCCATAACGAGTGGACTAACATCGCCGTTATCCGTTTGCTTTGCAAAATAATGGATAAGAAATTGAATAGGGCAGAAGGGACCAACGAAAAGCTAATCACGTTTGTGAAAGATCGTGCCGGTCATGATTTACGTTATGCTATTGATTCAACAAAATTGCAAAAAGATTTAGGTTGGAAACCATCACTTCAATTTGAAGAAGGTTTAGAAAAAACGGTTGATTGGTATTTATCAAATGAAGAATGGTTAGCCAATGTAACATCAGGTGATTACCAAAAATATTACGAGCAACAATACGTAAAACGATAAGTGTATAACAAGAGTCAAATAGAAAACAACACCTTCCTTGTAACAGGCGGTGCTGGTTTTATTGGTTCTCATATTGTTGAATTCCTTTTAAACAACAACGCAAAAAAAGTTCGTGTTCTCGATAGTCTGATTACAGGTAATATCGAAAACATAAAACCCTTTCAATCGTTTCCGAATTTCGAATTTTATCAGGGAGATATTACAAAACCTTCTGATTGTGAAAAAGCTTGTATTGGTGTTGATTATATTTCTCATCAAGCCGCATTAGGTTCAGTTCCCCGCAGTATAGAAAATCCATTAGCCACGCACGAAGCCAATGCCACAGGTTTCTTAAACATTCTTGTAGCAGCAAAAAATAACTGGGTAAAACGCGTGGTGTACGCGAGCTCTTCTTCTGTTTATGGCGATTTAAATGAAAGTCCTAAAGTGGAGCATCGTATTGGCAAACCATTATCACCTTACGCAGTAAGTAAATTAGTAAACGAACAATACGCCGCCATTTTTGCTTCTACTTACAATATGGAAATTATTGGCTTACGTTATTTCAATATTTTTGGTCCACGCCAAAATCCTAATGGTGCTTATGCAGCGGCTATTCCTTTGTTCATTCAATCTTTAATGAATAATCAGGAAGTATTTATTAATGGGGATGGAAATCAAAGTCGCGATTTTACTTTTGTTGCAAATGCTGTTCAGGCAAACATTAAAGCCTTATTAACTGAAAATCCTGAAGCGATTTCAAAAGTATTTAATATTGCCTGCGGACAAAGCATTAGCGTAAATGAAATGTTTAATATTATTGCCAATGAAATTAATCCTGATGCAAAAGCAACGCATCGTGGTCAGCGTTTCGGTGATGTGAAGGATTCTTTAGCGGATATTTCTGCTGCAAAGCAATATTTAGAATATAGTCCTGAAGTTTTATTTAAAGAAGGTTTACAACAAACCATTAATTGGTTCAGGAAATAAAATGGAAAAGAAAGTCTGTTTAGATTGCGGTGAAACCATTAAAGGCCGCTCCGATAAAAAATTCTGTAACGACATTTGTCGTAATTCTTACAATAACAAATTAAACAGTGATACAACGAATTACGTTCGTAACGTGAATAATATTTTACGTAAGAATCGTCGTGTATTAGAAGAGAATTTAAAAGGCGAAACAACAACCCTCTCAAAACAAAATTAGTTGATAAAGGATTCAATTTCAAATATTACACCAATCAAATCTTGACTAAAAACAATCACACTACGTGTATTGTTATGAGTTCGGGTATCTGCTACTCGACAAGGAAATGGTGCTAATTGTAAAACGCAAAGAGAAGTAATTACTCCGGAAACACCTGACTATCCGTTAAACACTCTGTACATTTAGGTGCCGGGCGAGGGATAATTTGAGTTTCAAATGGTTTTATTTGTTTGCTGGAGTTATCGTAACGCAAAGTTAGTTTCACCTGAGATTTAATCGTAACACCACCTTTAACAGCAGGATTCCATAAGTCCATTTGTTTAATAGCTTCTTCAACTTGTTTCTTAAAATCTTCATCGGCACATTGAATCATCGATTTTTTTATGGAGCCATCAAAATGTAACATCAAAGTAACTATTGCTTCTAAATCACCGGTGTGACGTTTTTGTTTTTTACTTAATGTAATTGCTGTTTTCAAAAATTCATTTAAACCTTCATCACCACCTTCGTAACAAGGGGGGCGACAAACTTTTGCATCTTTTGCTTTTTTAGGAGTTGCATAGCCTTGTTTTTTTGGTTTAGCAACAACGGGTTCAGCTACTACAGGTGCTTCTTCAACCTTCTCTTCTTTTTTGGGCTTCTCTTCTTTTACTTTCGCAACCTTCTCTTCTTTTACTTTTTCTTCTTTCTTAGGCTTTTCTTCCTTTACTTTCGCAACCTTCTCTTCTTTTACTTTTTCTTCTTTCTTTGGTTTTTCTTCTTTTACCTTCTCTTCTTTCTTTGGTTTTTCATCATTAACGACTTTCTTTACAGGCTCTTCTTTTTTAGCAACAGCTTTTACTTCCGGAGCTTCTGCTTTTCCACCAATGAAAACATAAAACCCTTGTGATTTTTTTAGAGCTTCGGCATCTCCGCCTATTACGCATTGACAAGTATTAAATAGAGTAGGATTTTCTTTAAAGAATTCAGGATAAGTCTTAATTAAATTTTCCCAACGCTCGCGGTTTGCAATTTCACGTGTTGCTATATCACTAGCTTCGTTTTCGGTATAAACTAAAACAATATCCGTAATGTTCATTGCTTTAATAGAATCACCACTTGATGTTTTCGGCATGCCGTCAGAACCACGTTTTGATTTTAGGATAATGAAATTTTCCCGGGTGCTTTATAAGCTTTAGTAAGAGAATCAGATTCAATTATCAAATCTTCAAACACAGGAGCATCTTGCGCTGATAACGATAAACAAACAATGCTGAAGAAAACAATTAAGAGGTTTTTCATAGAGTAAGAGTTTTGCTCTACGATATTAATAAAAAAAATCGAAAAACCTAGCCCTTGTTAAAAAGACTATCCACAAACTCGGGGGCATTAAATAATTGGAGGTCGGTCATTTTTTCGCCTACACCAATGTATTTAACAGGTATTTTGAACTCATCACTTATGCCAATAACTACGCCACCTTTTTAATACTTTTTTCATTACGTTTTTAATCTTGGTTAACTCGTTCATTAAATTAACCTTGTTATGTAAACGTCCAGCCGTATCAATAATAACAACATCAGCATCTTTTGCTTTTGCACTACTTAAAGTATCAAAAGCAACACTAGCAGGATCTGCACCCATACCTTGAGAAACAATTGGTACATCAACACGCTGACTCCAAATTGTTAATTGATCAACAGCTGCAGCGCGGAATGTATCTGCTGCGCCAAGCACAACACTTTTTCCACCTTGTTTAAATTGGTAAGCTAATTTTCCAATGGTAGTTGTTTTACCAACGCCATTCACACCAACAACCATAATTACGTATGGTTTTTTTGGAAGTGGGGCAGAGAAGTCGATTGTATTATTTACAGAATTATTTTCGTTAAGGAGTCCGGCAATTTCTTCACGTAACACTACGTTTAATTCGGATGTAGAAACATATTTATCGCGGGCAATGCGTGCTTCAATACGTTTAACGATTTTGATGGTAGTACCAACACCAACATCGCCGCTAATCAACACTTCTTCTAAATCATCGAGTACTTCCGCATCAACTGTGCTTTTTCCCGCAACTGCTTTTGCAATCTTACCAAAAAAACTTTCCTTGGTTTTAGATAAACCTTGGTCTAAGCTCTCTTTGTTTTCTTTGCTGAATAATTTGGAGAAGAATCCCATTTAGAACTGCCTTAAAATAAAAATTTCTTTCCCTTGTTCTAGAGAAAGAAATCTTAAATGTTTTGCTATAATATTATTTAGATTTTAAAAAATCTGCGATATGATCGTTATGTACGATCTCTTCACGGAATGCATAAGCACCAGTTTTTGGCGACTTAATCATTTTAATCACTTTGGTAAAATCTTTACCTTTTCCCGTTTTTAATGTTGCAACTACCTTCTTTGCCATTGTACTTTATTTTTAAAGGTTATTTAATCTCTTTATGAACAGTCATTTTTTTCAATACCGCGTTATATTTTTTTAACTCGATACGATCAGGTGTGTTCTTTTTGTTTTTAGTTGTGATGTAACGAGACGTTCCCGGCTTACCGCTTTCTTTGTGCTCAGTACATTCTAAAATTACCTGTATTCTGTTTTTACTACGTGCCATTTTTCCTGGTTTTTATAAAGATTATGCAACAAGTATTCCGGCTGCTTTCGCGTCCTTCATACAGGCATAAATACCTTTTTTATTAATAAATTTCAAAGCTGATGTAGATACACGAAGTGTAACCCATTCTCCTGTTTCAGGAACAAAAAAACGTTTACGTTTTAAGTTCACTTTAAACTGACGGCGAGACTTTGCGTTAGAGTGCGATACTTTATTACCGCCCATCGCCTTTTTTCCTGTTATTTGACAAATACGTGACATATTCTAAATCTTTAATTTCGCCCAAAAATTATGGGGACGCAAATATACAACAATAAGCTAAAGTTGCAAAAATTACAAGGGCATATTTTGCCAAATCGACCAACTATAGCTCATCTGAGTATATTTGGCGGGTTTTATCCCTCAAATTGTACCCCGAGGCCATCACCTCTCCATAGGCTCCTGCCGACCTGATAGCCAATAAGTTACCTCTTTCGGTTTCAGGCAATTCCATTGCTTTTCCGAAACAGTCGGAACTTTCGCAAATTGGACCAACCACGTCATATTTTAGGGGTTTTGCAACAGAACTTAAGTTCTCAATTTTATGGTATGCCTGATATAGAGCCGGACGGATTAGTTCTGTCATACCCGCATCCAAAATAGCAAAATTGGTATTTATGGCTTTCTTAATGTAAAGTACTCTCGATATTAAGGAACCACACTGAGCCACTATAGCGCGACCTAATTCAAAATGCACTTCTTGGTTCGGGCGCACTTCTAAAAATTCTTTAAACACATTAAAGAATGAATCGAAGCTCACAATGTTTTCTTTTTCGGGTTCTTTATAATTAATACCTAATCCGCCACCAACATTTATAATTTTTAAATCAAAACCTTTATGTAAAAACCAGGTGTTGATTTCATTAACGCGCTGACATAATTTTTTAAACGGACTTAAATCAGTAATCTGCGAACCAATATGAAAATGCAAACCATTTAACTTTAAGTTCGGAAGTTTTTTTCAGCAAAGCAATTACATCATCAAACTCGTAAGGATTAATCCCGAATTTATTTTCTTCTAATCCTGTGGTAATGTATTTATGTGTGTACGCATCAACATTCGGATTAATTCGCAACGCGATGTTTGCTACTTTATTTTTTTTCTGCGCAAGTTCATTCATTACTTCGAGTTCTTGCAAACTCTCCACATTAAAACACAAAATGTTCTGATCTAAAGCGTAATTTATTTCAGCATCACTCTTTCCAACACCCGCAAAAACAATTTTATCATTGGTGAAATTACATTCAACCGCACGTTTCACTTCATTGCCACTAACACAATCAGCACCTAAACCGTACGAATGAATTAATTTTAAAATTTTCGGATTAGAATTTGCTTTCAGCGCATAATGCACATGAAAATTATGTTTTTGGAATTGTTTTTTTACTTCTTCCAGAGTTTTTGTGAGTAAAGCAATGTCGTAATAATAAAACGGCGTTGGCAGCTTCTCAAATTTTTGTATAGTATCTTTTGAAAACATAAAACCGGATTAATAATTAAACAAACCTTTATTTAACGCCATCAACGCATCTTTTTTCAATTTGCCGTCAATCAAAACAGAAATATTGTTCGGACTACCACCATAAGACACCATTCGTAATGGAATATCTTTCAACGCTTCTAAAACTTTGTATCCGTAACCTGCTGCATCTTTAGGAACGCTTCCCACTATACAAATAATAGTTTGGTTTTCTTCAATTAAAACATTTGCAATTTCTTCCAACTCCTTTTTAATTTCCTTCAAGTGTTTTGGATTATCAATAGTTAAAGAAACAGCAATCTCTGAAGTAGTAATCATGTCGATTGATGTTTTATACCTCTCGAAAATTTCAAATACTGCACGTAAAAAACCATGTGCTAATAACATTCGGTCGCTTTTAATATTGATAGCGATAATACCATCCTTAGCTGCAACTGCTTTTAATCCAACAGATGTACTTACATTTCCTGCAATTAAAGTTCCGGGAGCTTCAGGTTGCATGGTGTTTTTTAAACGCACCGGAATATTTCTTTTTTGCGCCGGTAAAATACAAGTTGGATGTAAAATTTTTGCACCGAAATAGGCCAACTCAGCCGCCTCATCAAAACTTAATTCATTTATCGGATGCGTTTTATTTACGAAACGAGGGTCATTATTATGCATACCATCAATGTCTGTCCAAATTTGAACTTCGCTGGCATGTAATGCTGCACCAATAATAGAAGCGGTGTAATCACTACCACCACGTTTTAAATTATCAATTTCACCAAATTCATTTCTGCAAATGTAACCTTGAGTAATAAATAAATTTTCGCCCGGATATTTTTTTAGTTCTGTGTTGATGTTGGTTTCAATATATTTTAAATCAGGCTCCTCGTTTTCATCAATACGCATGAAATTTAAGGCAGGTAATAAAACCGATTTTATATTTTGTTCCAGATGATAAAAATAAAATGATTTGACACAAAAGGAAAGCACATAGCTTTCAGAACTAATTAACGGCCTGATTGGCCTTACATTTTCGTTTATATGTAATAACGATTGTCATTTGTGATACAAAGAAAATAAGTTTTAAAGAAATCACAAAATTTATTGGATAATAAGTTTTGAACTATGACTGCCACATACAAGAAAGTACAGACCAGGACTTAACGAACTTACATTTATCTTATCATTTTCTAATGCACCCGAAATAGAAATCCGTCCGGTTGCATCAAGAATCTCATAATTTTTTCGTGAGTTTTTCGGTAAGCTTACTGTAATAGTTTCTGAAGCGGGATTGGGAAATATTCCTAACTCTTCTTTCTTTTCAAATTCATTTATCCCAACCGATATAGCCGTTTTCCAAGTTTCTTTTAAGCGTACATCAGCTTGACTAATTCCGCAGGTATAATAGTAAGTACCGCCATTTGTAAAACCCATTCCGCCTTTGCGTAATGTAGCAGTTAACGTACTTACCGAAAGCCATGTGTTATTTGTGAGATTATAAGACCAGAGTTGATTATTACAAGCGTTCAAACTATCCTTCCCACCAAAAATTACCAAATCATTATTAATGGCTTGCATATTGGCATAAACTTTTCCAGTGCCTGGTCCTGCGAAGGTGCTTTTGTAAGTCCAATTATCACCTAATGGATCGTATTCATATAGATATCGATTATAAGCATAAACAGAATTCATGCCGTACAGTAAATAACCTTTTCCATTTGTTGCAGCGCCACCTCCTCTCCAATTGGTAATTGGTAAATTATTTTTTTGAGTCCAAATGTTGGTGCTCATATCATAAGCCCAAACTTCATTAATAGCATCATTTGGTGCAGAAGCACCACCAACAATATAAGCTACATTTCCAATTACAAAATATGAAGCACCTCTAACGCCGTTTCCCGGTTTTGAGGCCATGGCTGTCCAAGAGTTGGTAGTTGGACTATACATCCATAAATCATTTAGGTTGCTACCAAAAGCTTCACCTCCAAAAACAAAACCATTGGTTCCATCGGTAAATCCGCAAGCGTATTGACGTTCTTTTCCTGCCGGCATTGAAGCCACTGTGCTCCAGGTTTCTGTTCCTAAATCCAAATAATGAAAATCCCCGGCTAAACCCCAACCAACTTGTAAGCCTGAACCGCAGTACGCTTTGTTATTGATTACAAAAGCAGTGCCATCATCCCGCTCATTGCTTGGAAAATCCGTTAATTGTGCCCAAGTCTGCGCTTTATACTCTTTGTTTAAAAGAATTAAAGTTATGAGAAGTAGTAAGGCTTTTTTCATGGGTATTTAGCTAACGTAAGTTAAGCTAATTTATTTTATTAATAACTCGTTAATATCTTGTTTTTTGGAGCAAGGGCAATCCGACTATCTTTACACAATTTGTTTTTTCCGTCCTAAACAGTAAAAAAGTATATGCCAAAAGATAACTCCATAAAATCAGTTTTAATTATAGGTTCAGGTCCCATTATCATTGGGCAAGCCTGCGAATTCGATTATTCAGGTTCGCAAGCCGCAAAAAGTTTAAGAGAAGAAGGTATTGAGGTCAGTTTAATTAACAGTAATCCGGCTACAATTATGACGGATAAAGTAACTGCCGACCACATTTACCTTTGGCCTTTAGAAGTAAAATCGATTATCAAAATATTAGAAGAGCGTCAAATTGATGCTGTGCTTCCAACAATGGGCGGACAAACCGCTTTAAATCTCGCTTTGAAATGCGACGATATGGGAATTTGGAAAAAGTATGGTGTGAAAATGATTGGCGTGGATATTGAAGCGATAAAAGTTACTGAAGACCGTGATTTATTCCGCATGCGCATGAATGAAATTGGTGTGGGTATGGCGCCAAGTAAAATCGCGAAAAGTTTTTTAGAAGGTAAATCGGTTGCTCAGGAATTTGGATTCCCGTTGGTAATTCGTCCTTCTTTTACTTTAGGTGGAAGTGGTGGTTCAGTAGTTTATGAAAAAGAACAATTTGATGCATTATTAAATAGAGGTTTGCAAACTTCGCCAATACATGAAGTATTAATTGATAAAGCAGTTTTAGGTTGGAAAGAATATGAATTAGAATTGTTACGTGATAAAAACGATAACGTTGCTATTATTTGTTCTATCGAAAACTTCGATCCAATGGGCGTACATACAGGAGATAGTATTACTGTAGCACCTGCTCAAACATTAAGTGATAGCACGTATCAAAAGATGCGTACCATGGCTATCAAGATGATGCGCAGTATTGGAAATTTTGCAGGTGGATGTAATGTTCAGTTTGCTGTGAGTAATGAAGAATCAGAGGAAATTATTGCAATTGAAATTAATCCGCGCGTATCACGTTCATCAGCTTTAGCAAGTAAAGCAACCGGTTATCCAATTGCAAGAATTGCCAGTAAATTAGCGATTGGTTATAATTTGGATGAATTAATAAATGAAATTACAAAATCAACATCAGCATACTTTGAACCAACATTAGACTATGTAATTGTAAAAATTCCACGTTGGAACTTCGATAAATTTAAAGGTTGTAACCGTGAATTAGGTTTCCAAATGAAATCGGTTGGTGAAGTAATGGCTATTGGAAGAAGTTTTCAGGAAGCCTTACAAAAAGCTTGTCAGAGTTTAGAAATTAAACGTAATGGTCTAGGTGCTGATGGAAAAGAAAATACAAACACTGCAGAATTACTTCAAGCTTTAGAGCGCCCGAGTTGGAACCGTTTGTTTATGATTTACGATGCGATGAAACATGGTATCGCTATCAAAACTATTCAAAAGCTAACGAAGATTGATATGTGGTTCTTACAGCAAATCGAAGAAATGATTGCGCTGGAGAATGAAATCTCAAAACATAATCTTTCTAATTTACCTAAAGATCTTCTCTATGAAGCCAAACAAAAAGGATATGCTGATCGTCAGGTAGCACATTTATTACGTTGTTTGGAAAGCGAAGTTTATAAAAAGAGAAATGAATTAGGTATTAAACGCGTTTACAAATTAGTAGATACTTGTGCAGCGGAATTCGAAGCAAAAACACCTTATTACTATTCAACCTTCGAAGACGAGAACGAAAGTATCCGTACCGATAAAAAGAAGGTTGTTATTTTAGGAAGCGGTCCGAATCGTATTGGACAAGGAATTGAATTTGATTACAGTTGTGTTCACGGGGTATTAGCAGCAAAGGAAATGGGTTACGAAACCATTATGATAAACTGTAATCCGGAAACCGTTAGTACAGATTTCAGTACAGCCGATAAATTATATTTTGAGCCGGTGTTCTGGGAACACATTTACGACATCATCCTTCATGAAAAACCAGAAGGTGTAATTGTACAATTAGGCGGACAAACAGCTTTAAAGCTTGCAGAAAAATTAGAGCGTTACGGCATCAAAATTATTGGAACAGATTTCAAATCTTTGGATTTAGCTGAAGACAGAGGTAGTTTCTCTAACTTACTAAAAGAAAATAATATTCCATATCCAAAATTTGGAGTAATTACTGATGCTGAAGAAGCTCTTACTTTATCTAAAGAATTAGGTTTCCCTTTATTAGTTCGTCCTAGTTATGTATTAGGTGGACAATCGATGAAGATTGTAATCAATGAAGAAGAGTTAGAGCAACACGTTGTAAAATTATTGAATGATTTACCAGGATAATAAAGTGTTATTAGATCATTTCTTGCAAGGTGCTATTGAAGCTGAATCGGATTCCATTTGTGATGGTAAAGACGTTTACATTATTGGAATGATGGAACATATTGAGCCTGCCGGAATTCACTCGGGAGATTCTTATGCTGTTCTTCCAACATTTGATTTGTCAGATAATGTAATAAAACAAATGGAGCAGCACACAAAAACAATTGCAGTTGCTTTAAAAACAGTTGGTTTATTAAATATTCAGTTCGCAATTAAAGACGAAATAGTTTATATCATCGAGGCGAATCCTCGTGCCTCACGTACGGTTCCGTTTATTGCTAAAGCTTATGATGAACCTTATGTAAATTACGCCACAAAAGTAATGTTGGGTGCTAAGGTAAAAGATTTCACTTTCAAACCTAAGAAAATAGGTTACGCTATAAAAATTCCGGTATTCAGTTACGAGAAATTTCCTGAAATCCAGAAGGAATTAGGTCCGGAGATGAAATCAACCGGTGAAGCGATCTACTTTATTGATGATTTGTTCGACGAGTATTTCCAAAACATTTATAGCGAAAGAAACTTGTACTTAAGTAAATAACCGCTTGGCTTAGAAATCAACCGATTATCGTTTTTGGCGAAAATTAACGTCAAACGAACCCTAAAAATTAGGATATTTGCTTCATAAATTAACGCCATGCGCGATATTATTTGGACCGTCATAATAATTTGGGTAATCTGGAGGGTAATCAGTGCTTTCAAGAGTTTTTCTACTACAGCTCGGAATGCTCAAAACACTACGGGAAACAACCCTAATTACAATCAAAATACGAATCATAACACCAACCATAATACTCAACCTAAAAAGGGTGAGTTGAAGTCGGATGCAGGGGAGTATATTGATTATGAAGAGGTAAAATAAAATGACCAAAATCTTTTATTAATTCTCTCAAATCCTCTATATTTAAAGAAAATTAGTTAACTCATTTAATCAATTATACCATGAAAGTTTCAGTTATCGGTGCCGGAAATGTAGGCGCATCTTGTGCAGAATACATCGCGTTAAATAAAATCGCGAGTGAAGTAGTTATCTTAGATATTAAAGAAAATTTTGCTGAAGGAAAAGCTTTAGACCTTATGCAAACTGCAACCTTAAACGGTTTCAATACCCGCATCAGTGGAAGTACTAACGATTATTCTAAAACAGCAAATAGCGAAGTAGTTGTTATTACATCTGGTATTCCTCGTAAACCGGGAATGACTCGTGAAGAATTAATTGGTATCAATGCAGGAATTGTGAAAACTGTAACTGAAAATGTTTTAAAACATTCTCCGAACGCAGTTATCATCATTGTAAGTAATCCTATGGATACAATGACTTACTTAGCATTAAAAGAAAGTAAATTACCTAAGAACCGTATCATTGGTATGGGTGGTATTTTAGATAGCTCACGTTTCAAATGTTATTTATCTCAAGCGTTAAATGTTCCTGCATCTGATGTGCAAGGTTATGTAATCGGTGGTCACGGTGACACTACAATGATTCCTTTAACTCGTTTAGCAACATATAACGGAACTCCTGTATCTGGATATTTAGACGGTGAGAAATTGAAAAAAGTAGCTGCGGATACAATGGTAGGTGGTGCAACTTTAACAGGTATGTTAGGTACATCAGCTTGGTATGCTCCAGGTGCTTCTGTTGCTGCATTAGTTGACAGTATTTTAAACGACCATAAGAAATTATATACTTGTTGTGTAAGCTTAGACGGTGAGTACGGACAAAAAGATATTTGTTTGGGTGTTCCTGTTGTTATTGGTAAAAACGGTTGGGAAAAAATCGTTGACTTCAAATTAAACGACGAAGAGAAAGCAGCATTTGTAAAAAGTGCAGAAGCAGTTCGCGCTATGAACAAGGTGCTAAGTGAAATGAAGACAGCTTAAAACTGAAATTATATTTGAATTAAAGGGAGGCAATTGCTTCCCTTTTTTTATATTTGATAGTTCTGTTTGCAAATAAGAAATATTCAAATTTATTTTGGCTCGCCATAATCGCCATTTTCACCATTGGGATTTATTTCCAATCTCTAAATAATCAATTTCTCAGCGATTGGGATGATGGTATTTATATTACCAATAACGTAGATCTTCAATCTTCTAAGGGTATTACGGTAAAAGAGGCATTCACTAGTTTTTCTAACGGACATTATCATCCCTTAACAACTCTTAGTTATCGTGCGGAGTATAATTTGTTTGGTTTAAGTGCAAAAGCATTTCATACTACAAATTTGCTTTTACATATTATCAATTCGTTTTTGGTGTTTGCATTTGTTTGGTTACTATCAAAACAACAATTAACTGCATTTGTAACGGCACTTCTGTTTGCCATTCACCCGATGCATGTTGAAACTGTCGCATGGATTTCCGACAGGAAAGATTTACTATGCACCTTATTTTTTTTAGGAGCGCTCTGTACTTATTTTATTTATAAAAGAGACAATAAAAGTAAATGGTACATAATTACGTTTCTGTTTTTTCTCCTCGCACTTTTTTCTAAAGCCATGGCTGTTACTTTGCCAATTGTATTTTTAGCCGTGGATTATTTTTTGAGTGGAAAATTTTCAAAGAAAATGATATTGGAGAAAGCGCCTTTTTAATTCTCTCTGTGATTTTCGGATACCTTTCAATTCTTTCGCAAAAATCAGCGAATGCCTTGGCCGATGTAGCAGATATTGATTTTGTGGATAGAATACTATTTAGCAGTTACTCAATTGTCATGTATATTTTCAAGTTGTTTTCTTTTTCTGATTTGTCGGCGTTTTATAATTATCCATTGAGTGATAATGGAAAGTATCCGTTAGTATTTTATATCGCGCCCGTTTTGATTTTGATTTTTTCGGTATTGGTTTATAAAATAAAGTGGCAAAGAAAATAATCCTTTTTGGCGTTTTATTTTTTTTAATCACAATAGCTTTAGTATTACAAATTGTACCGGCAGGAAATGTGATTATGGCTGATCGTTATACTTATCTGCCTTATGTTGGTTTGATGTTCATAATGGGACATTTGTTTAATTATTCCTTAATCGAATCAAAACTTAAAACATCAAAACGGATCTCAGTTGCTGGTGTTATCCTATTTATTCTAACATGTAGCTACTATTCCAAAGCACGCACAAAAGTTTGGCATGATAGTCTTACCTTTTGGAACGACGCAATCCAAAAAAGTCCTGATGCCGCTTTACCATACAGTAACCGTGCCGCTATTTTTATAAAGAATGAAAAATTCGAAAATGCAATTATGGATTTAAATAAAGCTATTGCCATCCGACCCAATTATGTTTCGGCACGTTTTAACAGAGGTTTACTATTGAACAAAACCGGAAAATACAACGAAGCTATTTCTGATTTCAATTTTGTACTTCAAAATAATCCACGTGATTTGGTTTCTGTTTATATGGAAAGAGGAATCGCCAATATTAATTGCAAGAATTTCAAGGAAGCTTACGAAGATTTTACAACGGCTCTAAAATACGACCCAACCATTTTAATGGCGAATTATTACAGAGGATTAGCACTTTATTCTTCAGGAATGTTTTCGGAAGCAATAACTGAATTAGGATACTTATTAAGACGAGATCCGCAAAATTGCAGGGCTTATTATGTAAGAGCTTTATCTTTTTATGAAATAAAGAATTTTGCAGAAGCAAGTTTGGATATTACTGCAGCGCAGAAATTGGGTTGTCAAATCGACCCTAAGTTTGCGAACGAACTAAATTCGAAATTAAAATGATAAGTAAGGAATAATCTTTTTCAACTGTTCCTCATCATAAATACAAACCCGTAAATGCTCCAGCTTTGTGATGGGTCCGTTTTTTCGGCGGTAATTAAAAATGGATTTCGTGTCTTCGTAACTAATATAAGGATGTGCATTTAATTTTTTAAAATCCTCTGTATTCAAATCAATTTTTGTAACAAGGGAAGCATCCACTTTTACATAAGCTTTCACAATTTGAAATAAAGAATCTGTAAAACCATACACTTCTTTTAATTGCTCGGTAGAGTAAAAACCTCCTAATAAACTTCTATATTTTAATATACGTTTCGCGTAAGCAGGACCAATTCCCGGTAACGGTAATAATCCAATGCTATCCACAGTATTTAATTCAACAACCTTAATTTGTTTTTTGGAAGAAGGCTCTTGTTTTGAAAAAGTTTTATGTGTGATTTTTTCACCTTCAATTAAAATATAAGCTTCAATAGTTGAATAAAGTTCTTCGGTAACGCCATATACTTTTTTTACATCTTCTTTTTTATTGAAGTGCGCGCCTTTGTTTCGGTAATTAATAAATGTGTTCGCTGTTTTTTCTTTAAAGCCCAATTTAACTAACTGCTCTTTCGAAACGGTATTGGGATTAAAGACAAACAATGTGTTGTTATCAGAACTTGAATCAGTAACTAATACATTAGAATTACTTTCAGGAAGATTAACATTTGAAAAATCAGCCAATAAAATTGGCTCAGGTTTAATGAAAGAAGAAATACTTAATCGCACTACAAATAACAAGAAGACAAGGGCACATAATACCAATAAGCCATTGCGTTGTTGTTTGTTAAATCCGAACCAGGCGCTTAAAAACCGGTGAACGAAATTCATGTTACTCTGCTTTTTTTCTGTTGAATAAATAATACACGGGTATACCTAATAAAATCATCAATACCCCCATGCCGGTATTAAATGTTTTAAAAAACAATAAATCTATACAAATGAAACCTGCTAGTAATATATAAAGTATTGGAATTATTGGATAGCCAAATGCTTTGTAAGGACGAGGAGTGTCAGGTTCTTTTTTTCGTAATACAAATAATCCTGTTATAGTAACAATGTAAAATATAAGAGAGGCAAATGTGGCATAATCTAATAAATCGCCATAAGAACCACTTAAACATAAAACGCTGGCCCAAATCGCTTGCATAATTAAAGCTTTGGCAGGAACGCCATAACTATTTAATTCTTTTGCTTTCGAGAAAAATAAATCATTGGCCGCCATCGACTGAAATAAACGCGAGCCCGCTAAAATTAATCCGTTGTTACAACCAAATGTGGATATCATAATTAATGCCGCCATAATATACTGAGATGTATTTCCAAAAACTGTAAACAAGGCCGCAGTTCCAACTCTGTCGTTTTGTGCAAACATAATTCCTTTTCCCATTGCATCAACTGCGCTGGGGTCACCTTTAACAGGCAACAACATTAAATAAGCAATGTTTGCTAAAATATAAATGATAGTAACTAATCCTGTTCCAATAAATAAACCTAAGGGAATATTACGTTGTGGTTCTTTAATTTCGCCAGCAATAAATGTGACGTTGTTCCAGGCATCACTACTAAATAAAGCGCCAATCATAGCAACACCTAATGCTGTCATAATACCAAGTCCTTCGAGAGGCGTGGTAGTCACAACATTATTTACAACATCGGTTTTGTAAGCTAATGAATCAGAAAAGTTAGTTGAGAAAATATCGCTTTGTGCACCTAAAATTATTCCAATTACAATTAAACCAAATAGAGCGGTCAGTTTTGCGGAGGTAAATACCCGCTGAATAATTTTTCCGTTTTGAATGCCTCTCGAATTTAACCAGGTTAAAAATATAATAGAGGCAATCGCTAATAATTGAGCACTGGTAATTTTAAAATACTGCCGATTTCGAGCAACACATGTTTTTCATCAAAAAATTCAATAAATACACCTGTAAATTTGGCAAAGGCAACAGCTACAGCCGCAATTACCCCGGTTTGTATCACTAAAAAAACTGTCCAACCATAAACAAAGGCGGTTAATTTACCAAAAGCGCGTTTTAAGTATATGAATTGTCCACCCGCCTCAGGCATCATTCCTGCTAATTCCCCATAACTTAAGGCGGCGAATAAGGTAATTACCCCTGATAAAACCCAGGCTAATAATAACCAAACAGGTGAACCCAGACTACGGCTCATATCTGCACTCACAATGAAAATACCTGAGCCAATCATGGATCCGGATACCAACATCACTGTATCAAATAAATTTAGGGTGCGTTTTGGGTTATTCATCAAACTAATTATAAATTTGCCTCATAAAGAAAGGAATAAATTTTAGTTTAAAAAACTTATTTCTTTAAAAATTAAACCATGAAGGTAATAAGTGATAGAGTAAGTGTTTTAGAGAAAGACAATGTTTTTAGTCTCGTTATTTTACCAACTACTGATAAGAAGAAGTTGTTTGTGATGTTTCTATGGCTTATGGCTTGGACTATTTGCGGACTTATTGTTTTCGCCAACTACTTTAATATAACCAGTCGCGATGCAAAAATATTTATCATTGTTTACTTATCATTTTGGGCTTATTTCGAATATAAAATAGCCAGAGCTTATGCCTGGAAAAAATTCGGTAAAGAAAAATTATGGATTAAAAAAGGGAAGTTGCAATACCAAAGAGAAGTGTCGGGTAGAGGTAAAATAAAAGAGTTTGATTTGGAATTGGTAAATGGTTTAGAGTTAATTGAAGTGAGTCCAACTAGTTTTGCTGATAACATTAACCAAAGTTTCTGGATTAAAGGGGGCGAACGTTTAGAGTTTCAGTGTCAAGGAAAAGCAATTCGTTTTGGTATGCAGTTAAATGATGCTGAAGCTAATGATGTTTATAAAGCGCTCAGGAATTTCCTAAGTAAATAATAATTACCAAGTGGCAGGACCTCTTTTCTGAGTCCATTTCGATTTTGGAAACAAATCGTAATACAGCTGATCGGCCCAAAATAAAATTTTGAAAGCATAAGTGGGTGAACTAAGTCGGTCACTTATCGCACTATTGTTTTTGATAGCAAAGCGGTAACCAACTGCAACGCCAAGCCCAAACCATTTAAATACTTTAAAGTGTGTTGATATGCCCGGTTCGTACAAAAGCAAAAGTTTTTTATTGTTTGAACTTAAATCATAACCTCTTTTATACTGGAACCACGTTGCTCCAATACCGGTTTGTAGCGGAACACTTACTTGCCAACGTTTAGTTTTATAAAAAACAAAATCAGCATACAAACAAATGTAAGCCAAACGCAAATATTTTGGTGTGGAAATAAGAATTCCGTTGTCGTTAGGTTTGTACTCATTTTCTACAATATCACTCTTTAACAAAGTTGTGCATTAGCTTTAAAGAAAAATATAAGAAGGACAAATGATAAAAGAATATGTTTAGCATATTTCACTCTATAAAATTAAAGGCTAAAACAATGTTTATAATTATGTAACGGATAATTGTATTAACAATACGGTTGTTGTAATTTTAGTACCCGAATGGCCAGCTCTTTCCTCGATACACCAATTGAATACCTGAAGGGGATTGGTCCGCAACGCGCCGAAGTATTAAAAAGTGAGTTAGGAGTATTTTTGTTCAGGGATCTTTTAACACATTATCCTTTCCGTTATGTGGATAGAACTAAATTTCAAAGCGTAAGTGAGATTAGTGAGGAAATGCCTTACGTGCAATTGAGAGGCGTGATTGAGAGTTTAACAACAGTTGGTGTAAAGCGCGGACAACGTTTAGTGGCTATTTTCAGAGATGGTAGTGGAACCATTGAGTTAGTTTGGTTTCAAGGACATAAATGGATGGCCGATAAATTAAAAACACAAACCGAATACATTGTTTTTGGAAAACCAACTTTATTTGGAAGAAAATTTAATCTCGCGCATCCCGAAATCGAATTAGCAAGTTCAGTAGATATGAATTTGAAATCTGCTTTCCAATCCGTTTACCATTCAACTGAAAAATTAAAAGGTAAAGGTTTTGATAGCGAAGGTTTACGACGATTGATGCGTCAATTGGTTTCTCAAATAAATCAAAATTCTATCGAAGAAAATTTATCTGATGAAATATTATCCGATTTTAAATTAATGCCTAAATGGGAGGCAATGAAGCAAATTCATTTCCCGGATTCTAATTTATTATTACAAAAGGCCGAGTACAGATTAAAGTTTGAGGAATTATTTTTCATACAACTAAAATTATTGAGACTACATCACATCAATGTAAAGACTGTTCCGGGCGCTGTGTTTAGCAAAGTAGGAGATTGTTTCAATGATTTCTATAATAAACATTTGCCATTTCAATTAACCGGCGCCCAAAAAAGAGTGGTGAAAGAAATTCGCACCGATATGGGTAGTGGACATCAAATGAATCGTTTATTGCAAGGTGATGTTGGTAGTGGAAAAACTTTAGTCGCAGTGCTAAGTATGTTATTAGCAATTGATAACGGATTTCAGTCTTGTATAATGGCTCCGACAGAAATTTTAGCGAATCAACATTATGTAACTATTGCTGAATTATTATCTCCGATGGGAATAAAAATCGCTTTGTTAACGGGCTCGTCTACAACAAAAGAAAGAAAAAAGTTGCATGCTGAATTAGAAAGTGGCGAATTAAAAATATTAATTGGTACGCACGCTTTAATTGAAGACAAAGTAAAGTTTGCCAATTTAGGTTTGGTGGTGATTGATGAACAACATCGTTTTGGAGTAGCGCAACGCGCCAAATTGCGTGATAAAGGAAAAGTGCCGCCGCATATTTTAATTATGACGGCCACGCCAATTCCAAGAACGTTGGCAATGACATTCTACGGTGATTTAGATACTTCTGTTATTGATGAAATGCCTCCGGGAAGAAAACCTATCCGTACTTCTCATTACATGGAAACTCAACGTTTGCGTGTAATTGGTTTTATGAGAGAGCAAATTGAATTAGGAAGGCAAATTTACGTAGTTTACCCTTTGATTAAAGAAAGTGAGAAATTAGATTTTCAAAATTTGCAAAAAGGACATGATGATTTAATAAAGGAATTTCCGCAGCCAAAATATCAGATCAGTATTGTTCATGGTAAATTAACTTCAGAGCAAAAGGATTTCGAGATGCAACGCTTTGTAAGAGGTGAAACACAAATTATGGTGGCAACAACTGTAATTGAAGTCGGTGTAAATATCCCTAATGCTTCAGTAATGGTTATTGAAAGTGCAGAGCGTTTTGGATTATCACAATTACATCAGTTAAGAGGAAGAGTAGGGCGAGGCGCCGAACAATCTTATTGTATTTTAATGACCTCATATAAATTAGGAGCGGATAGCAGAACAAGAATGGAAACAATGGTTCGTACAACAGATGGTTTTGAGATAAGTGAAGTGGATTTAAAATTACGTGGTCCAGGTGATATTGAAGGCACACAACAAAGCGGCGTGTTAGATTTAAAAATTGCAGATTTAGTCCGCGACGGACAAATAATTCAATTGGCAAGAACAGCTGCACAAACTATTTTAAATGAAGACGCTGATTTAGCACTTGAGAAAAATAAAATCTTACATAAAGGTTTAATACAGAGAGAAAAAACTCGTCCCGATTGGGCGAAGGTGGGTTAACGCATAATCAATACATGTCCTCGGTACTCGTGTTCGTTATCGTAAATATCTCTTACAAAAACTTTCCAGATATAAATTTCATCAGTGGCGCGGCTTCCACCATAAGTTCCGTCCCATTGTCCAACTGTGCTATTTGTTTTAAAAATTAATACACCCCAACGGTTATAAACTTCAAAACTATAATCCAAATCTACCCAACCTGTTCCTTGAGGATAGAAGTAATCATTTTTGGTATCACCATCGGGTGAAAATGCATTTGGCATCCAAAAATTATAACCTTCGGTTACACAAATTTCTTTTGTAATAGTATCGCGACAAGCATTACCGTTGCTTCCAATATTTGATGCTACTAATTGCACATTGTAACAAGCTACTTGAGAAAAACTATAACTGAATTCATTTTGTGAAGACATTGGAACACCGTCTAAACTCCAAGAAAAGGATGTAGCGTTGACTGAAGCATTTTCAAATGTGGCATCATTTGTATTCAGATCAATTAGTGTGGGGTTCTGAACAAAATCAGCGATTGGTTTTCCATAAACTGTAATTAAGTTTGGTTTTATCAAAGTAATCTTACAACCTAAATTATTTGTTATCATTAACGAAACACTATAAGTTCCGGGTTTATCATAGCAATGTGTTACCACAGGACTTTGTACTGGCGGCGAAAAATCACCAAAGTTCCACAGTGCAGTTGTTGTTCCGGTTGATGTATTGCTAAATTGTGTACAAAAAGTTTCGCAGCCTTTTGTTGCAGAAACGGTGAATGAAGGATTTTGTACTTGAAAAACATTTATGCTCACTGTTGTACTCACAGGTGTTGTTCCGCAACCATCTTTTATCGTTACTGTGTAAATGGTGCTGTTTTGTAAATTGACACTAATACTATTTGTTGTAATATTTCCCGGCATCCAATTGTAAGTGTAAATGCCGTTTCCGCCAATAGGATTTACAGTGACGGAAGTTGTAACATTTGGACAAACTGTAAAACTATTTGCACCAGGAGAAATACTGATTGGTGCATTAACTGTAACAGAATACACTTTTGGTGCACCAATACAGCCCTGACTATCTTTAACCGTTAACGAATATCCAGTAGTTGTACTTGGTGTAACAACAACTGAGTTTCCTGTTAGATTTCCAGGCTGCCAATTATAAGTGAAACTTGGCGTGCCTCCAGTTACTGTTCCGCTTAATGTTGTGCTTTGTCCGTAACAAACTAAATTAATACCACTAACTGTGTAAGTCATAGCGGGTGGCTCTGTAATGGTAACCATTGTATGTGTATAACATCCCAATGCATCTGTAACTTTTACAGTGTATTGTCCGGGACATAAGCCATTAATGCTCGCTAAAGTCCCAGTTGGGATACCAAGCCAAGAATAGGTGTAAGGTCCGCTACCCCCTGTAATATTTGAAATGGCAAATCCGTTACAAATTCCATTACAAGTAATATCTGTTTTTAAAGGAATAGAAGCCACCATGTTACTAACATTTCCAATGGTAATTACGCCAATGCCTTTACAATTGTTTGCATCTGTAATAAAAACAGAATAAGTACCTGCTGCTAATCCAGTAACAACAGAACCGGTTTTTGCAGGCGTCGTACTCCAGCTGTAGGTGTACGGACCGTTACCTCCGCCAACATTAACGGTTGCTGTACCATCTGCATTAATGCAAAACTCATCTGTATGCGTCATTGTATAAGTGATAGGAGCGGGTTGATTAATAGAAAATGTTTGTGTGAAAGAGCATTGTTTTGAATCTTTCACAAGCAAGGTATAATTTCCAACGCCTAAGCCTGAAACACTTGAAGCAAATGCATTTACAGGTAACCAAGTGTAGGAGTAAGCAGGTGTGCCGCCCGTAAGATTACTGGAAGCTTGTCCGTTAGTAAATGTATTACAAGTTGCATGAACAAGGTTAAGTGTATTTTGAATTGGAGCTGGTTCAGTGATAGTTGTAGTTACAGTAGTAATACAATTGTTTCCATCGGTAATTGTTGCTGTATAATTTCCTGCTGTAATATTGTTAACGATTGAATTCGTTGAAACAGCAGGTGCCCAAGAATAGGTAAGTGATCCCGAACCACCAGTGGCAGTTACAGTAGCGTTTGATAAACCACCATTACAAGCAATAGTTTTTGTTGCAATACTTGCCGTAACTGAACTTGGTTGTGTAACAGTAGTTGAGCCTGCAAATGTACAACCTGCAGCATCACGAATGGAAACAGTATAACCTCCTGCAGGTAAATTTGAAATGGTTCCCGAATTTGGAGCAGCTGGTGTCCAAGTAAAATTTATTGGAAATGTTATAGAGCCAACAACGTTAGCAATAACCTGCCCGGTATTTTGTCCGAAACAACTTACGTTAGTGGGATTTAAAAAAACGGTTAATCCTGCATTAGCTAAAATAATTAAGTTACCAGAACCAGGACAACCATTAGCATCTGTTACGTTAATGGTATATGAATTTGGAGGAATGGTTGTTGATACTGAACCAGTACCACCGGCTGGAAGCCATTGGTAAGTATACGGCGCTTGTCCTCCTCCAACCTGAACAGTTGCAGTAGTTGCTGAGCTTTGACAATTAACAGGAGAGTTGGAAGCTAAAACGCCTATTGGCGGACATTGTGCATTTGAAATTTCGAAACTGAAAATTAAAGCAAAGAAAAACAGGGTAATCATTAGACTACCTTTTGTGATTTTTGTATATGAAAAAGACAGGCTCATTCCCTTACGCAAATTTAACATTAAAATCAACGATTTTCACTGTTATTCAATAAGTGGTTTGGGCTGTTTAATAAGTGGTTAGGCGTGGTTTTTGGGTCTAAAACTCACTTTTTACATGAAATTCCACATCCGGGAATTTTTCTTGGGCCATTTGGAGTAACCAGGCTGATTCTGCTAAGAAAACAGGACGTTCTTCCTTATCATAGCCAATATGAGCGGCGCGATCTTGCATAAAACTCTCCAATTTCTTCTTATCAGGGCAGCTAATCCAAAGGGCTTTGTAAAGATTGATTTGATCGAAACTTGCTGTGGCGTTGTATTCTGATTTTAAACGGTGTTGAATAACTTCAAACTGCAAAGCTCCAACAGTTCCGATAACTTTTCTTCCGTCAACTTTACGGGTGAATAATTGCGCTACACCTTCATCTGTTAATTGCTCTAAACCTTTTTGAAGTTGTTTAGTTTTCATTGGGTCGAGATTCGTCACATAACGGAATAATTCCGGTGAAAACTTGGAATCCCTTTGAAATTAAAATCAGCGCCTTCGGTTAAAGTATCACCAATTTTAAAATTACCCGCATCATATAAACCGATTACATCGCCGGGATAAGCTTCATCAATAACTGATTTTTGTTGCGCCATAAAAGCAGTTGGATTACTGAATCGTAATTCTTTTTTTCCGCGCACTAAATGATAATATTTATTTCTTTCAAAAACACCTGAGCAAATTCTTAAAAATGCAATTCTGTCTCTGTGTTTCGGATCAAGATTCGCGTGAATTTTGAAAATGAAACCGCTGAATTTAGGATTCTCAGGTTTAATTATTCCCGCATCTGTATCACGTTCTTTTGGAGAAGGCGCCACTTCAACAAAACAATCTAACAATTCTTTAATACCAAAATTATTAACCGCACTTCCAAAAAACACCGGACTAATTTGTCCTGCTAAATATTTTCCTTGTCTAATTTATCATAAACGCCACTTAGTAATTCAACATCGGCGCGTAATTGTTCTGAGAAATCTACACCAATACGTTTTTCTAATTCACCTGAATTTAAATCTGTAATCTCAAGTGTTTCTTCTACTTTTGTTTTGCTGTCGCCTTGAAATAAATTCAAAGTTTTCTCATACAAATTGTAAACCCCTTTAAACGATTTACCAATACCAATTGGCCAGCTGAGTGGACAAACTTTAATTTTTAATTCTTTTTCAATTTCATCTAACAAATCAAAAGGATTTTGTCCTTCACGATCCATTTTATTGATGAAAACAATTACGGGCGTGTTACGCATACGGCACACTTCCAATAATTTTCTGGTTTGTGGCTCAACACCTTTTACGCAATCAATTACCATTATTACACTGTCAACTGCACTAAAAGTACGGTAAGTATCTTCAGCAAAATCTTCGTGACCGGGCGTATCTAAAATATTTACTTTATAATTTTTGTAATCGAAAGCCATTACGGAAGTTGAAACCGAAATTCCACGTTGCTTTTCAATTTCCATGAAATCGGAAGTAGTGGATTTTTTTATTTTGTTTGATTTAACAGCGCCCGCAGTTTGAATTGCACCTCCGAATAACAATAATTTTTCAGTCAGAGTAGTTTTACCTGCATCGGGATGTGCGATGATGGCAAAGGTGCGGCGGCGGTTTATTTCTTCTGTAACAGTCATAAATTTGAGGTTATAAATGTAATCTTTTTAACTTGATTTTAAGAATGAAAAAGGCTATTTTTACTTATAATTTTGAAAAATGAAGAAAGTTGTATTAATAGTTTTGGCCTTAGGATTGCTGATAGCTTGTAAAAAGAAAAAAACAGAGGAAGAACCTACTACGCCAATAACAATTCCTGTAAATCCACCTCAGGCACCTGTATTTTTTATTAATATTCCTGCAGATGCTGATGGTGTTTTAACTTCATCTCAAGATCCTTATGAATTCACGAATCTTTATGTAACTCGGTTGGGAAAGGCAACTGCTTTCTTTTACACTGCGCCCGGAAATTATAATTATGTGGATGCAGGTGTTGTAAAATGCAACGACTCAACTTTAGTAAAACAAAGCTCAGGTTCTTATTATTTTGGTGGGAAGCCAATAAATGGTCAGCCTTTTTCCGGAATAAATTATGGAAGTGGTTCAACTTGGACTGTTTCAGGAACAGCGAGTGTTCCATCTTTTACTTTTGCTAATTCAAGTTTCCCAACAATTGCTTCATTAACTAGTGGAACTGTAATCAGTAAAACATCTCTCAATACAATAACATTTAACGGCGCAACCAATGCAGATTCAGTTGTAGTGATGTTGAGTTGTGATTCTGTTTTGAAAAAGAGAACTGTTTCCGCTGCAGCAGGAACTTGTACTTTTACAGCAGCTGAAGCAAGCGCAGTAAAAAAAGCGTGCTCCACTAATTTCGTTTACTTAAATTTTATTTCTTACAAAATTCAAGCGAATGCAGTTACAACTAAGAAATATTACATGGTAAATTCTATCACAACTACGAATAGAGTTAATTTGATGTGATAGTTATCTTATTTCTTTGTAATCAGCAATGTGTTTGATAACAACCGAAGCGCAAACCAAACCAAACACAGCAGGTAAATATGAAATTGTTCCGTAAGCTGATTTTTTAAATTTAGTTCCGTCGGTTCGCATAATGGAATATTTTGCAGGCAATTCATCTGAAAAAACACATTTTACACCTTTATAAATTCCCATGTATTTTAAACGCTTACGAACGTATTGCGCAAGTGGACAAATATTTGTTTTTGCAATATCAGCAACTTGAACCCGTGTTGGATCCATTTTTCCGCCTGCACCCATTGAGGAAATTATTTTTCGGTTGTTGTAATAAGCGGTTTGAATTAAATGAAGTTTTGGAGAAATACTATCAATGGCATCAATGATGTAAGAATATTTCTTTTCAAGAATCACCTTCATCATCTCCGGCGTTTGAAATTCTCTTATCGTTGTTAAATTAATATCCGGATTAATATCTTTTATTCTTTGCTCCATTAAAAGAGCTTTACTTAATCCGTGTGTTGATGAAAGTGCTTGCAATTGACGGTTACGATTTGTCGGATCTACAAAATCACCATCAATAATTGTCATTTTACCAATTCCTGCGCGGGCAATGGCTTCTGCTGCGTATGAACCAACTCCCCCTAAACCAACAACCAAAACATCGGCGGCCATTAACTTTTCTATTCCTTTTTTCCCAACTAATAATTGGGTGCGTTCCATCCAAGCGTTATCCATCTTATAAAATCTCTTCCTTAAAAATGTGTTGGTAATTACTTTTCAATTGCTCTTGCAAAAATTGTTCTTCTATTCCTAAAATTTCAGACGCTCTTTTGTAAATATCGCGAATGGAAACATCGCTATCATCATTTTCTAAAAAGAAATTCTTACGACCAACATGTTTTATCACTTCTGATGCGTTGGAGTCATCATCCATTAATGCTTTTCCGAAGGACAATAAATAACCGTGCTTCAATAAATCATTGGCGATATTTTGATTGTTATTGAAGCCATGAATAATAACAGGAACCGTATTGTTCATTTTCTTTAAGCAAGCCGTTAATTCGTTAAATGCTTTTACGCAATGAATCATTAATGGTTTTTGAACTTCATTTGCAATTTGAATTTGTTCGCAGAATATTTTTTGTTGTAATTCAAAATCTGTATCAATCGCTTTATCTAAACCGCATTCGCCAATCGCAATGCAACGGCGGTTGCGACTTATTGTATCCATTTCCGCTAAAACATCATTCACATCCTTATCAATTTTCCAGGGATGAATGCCAAACGAATACAAATTTGGTTTTTTAGCCGACGGCGAATGAAGGCTAACCAACTCAACTTTGGCATCCATCATCTCCTTATGCGTATGAATGTTAATAAACACGTCTAAAATTTGTAAAAGCTTTGCGCCTACAATATTACAAAAATGGATAAATTGCCTCTCGAAATGGCAGAACAATCTTATAACAAGCTTACGTCAATAACCTTAAACCACTTGGAAAGCCTTGTTGGCAAGGATTTTATAAGCGTTGATAAGGAACAATTTGAGAAATACGGGCGTGATGAGACGGAAGATTTAGTGTTTTTTCCTGATGTTGTTGTAAAACCTCAAACGGTTGAGCAAATCTCTAAAATTTTAAAACATTGCAACGAGCAAAAAATTCCGGTAACAACGCGTGGAGCTGGAACGGGATTAAGTGGTGGTGCTTTACCAATTAAGGGTGGTGTATTGTTGAGCATGGAAAAATTCAACAAAATTTTAAGTATTGATACAAGAAATTTGCAAGCGACTGTTGAACCGGGCGTGATTAATTATATTTTTCAGGAAGAAGTAAAAAAGTTAGGATTATTTTATCCGCCCGATCCTGCGAGTTGGGGAAGTTGTAGTCTGGGTGGAAATATTGCCCACAGCAGCGGCGGACCAAAAGCAGTGAAATACGGAACAACACGTGATTATGTTTTGAATTTAGAAGTTGTTTTACCAAGCGGTGAAATAATTTGGACCGGAGCAAACACTTTAAAATATTCTACAGGTTATAACTTAACGCATTTATTTGTAGGGAGTGAAGGAACACTTGGCGTTGTAACCAAAATTGTTTTCAAATTAATTCCGCTTCCGAAATTTGATATGTTGATGTTAGTTCCATTCAATAGCGCAGAAAAAGCATGCGAAGCTGTTGGAGAAGTTTTTAAGGCGGGCATCACACCAAGCGCGATGGAATTCATGGAGCGCGATGCAATTAACTGGAGTATTAAATACGCAGGAGAAGTGAACTTCGCTATTAAACCTGAATGGGAAGCGCTGTTGTTGGTGGAAGTGGATGGAAACAACATGGATGTGTTGTATAGCGATTGCGAAATAATAAGTAACATTATGCAACAACACGAATGCGATGAAATTTTATTTGCGGATACAGCAGATCAAAAAGCATCGTTATGGAAAATAAGACGGAAAGTAGGGGAGGCTGTAAAAAGTAATTCAGTTTATAAAGAAGAAGACACTGTTGTAATGCGCGCCGAATTACCAAAATTATTACGCGGTGTAAAAGACATTGGTAAAAAATATGGATTTAGTTCTGTTTGTTACGGTCACGCCGGAGATGGAAACTTGCACGTAAATATTATTAAAGGAGAATTAAGTGATGAAGTTTGGAACAATGCTTTACCAAAAGGCATCACCGAAATTTTTGAACTCTGTAAATCTTTAGGAGGAACCATCAGTGGCGAACACGGAATTGGATTAGTGCAACAAAAATATATGTCAATTATTTTCCCGCCACATCAACTCCAATTAATGCGCGATATTAAAAAAGTGTTTGATCCAAATTCAATTTTAAATCCCGGTAAGATTTTTGGGTGATTTTTAGTATATTTAATCTATGAAGAAATTCCTTTTCATAGCGCTTTCAATTTTATTGTTAACTTCTTGCATCAAGAAAAAGGCGATACGAGCAGAGCCTGATTTGGTTGGGACTTGGGTAAGTAAAGAAGGAGGGTATTATTCTTGGTTGATTATTTCCTCTGATGGAAAAGGTAAATACAGAACATATGATTATGTCGACAATAAAGACTCTGAGTTTAGCGGTATAACAAAGTATAGTTTATTTGAATCTAAGTTGTATGTTGGGGACACAAAATTTAAAGTAATTAGTCCGATTTCAGGAAATACGGGAGGCGTACATTCAATAGACGCACGAGATTACAATACATTGATGGTAGTTAATTACCCAGTTAAAATGCAGATTGTTCTCAAAACTTCAATTTTGCATGGAAGTCGCCTAATTCATTTCTATAAAATTTAGTTGTAAAGAACGCGGTAGCTGAGCTGCGAGAGCGTAGGACCGTGCGAGTCGAAGCTACTTCACAATTAAATTCGTCCCTTCCCAAACCAATTCAGTATAATCGGCGGAGATGTGCCATTTAATGCGACCATCGGGTAAGGTGTCTTGAGATGTGTAAGAAGGAACTCTTATGTCAACGTGGTCTGCTAAATGTTCAACACCATCAATAAGTGCGCGCCAGTATAAGGTACCGGAATTTTCAGTATTGAAACGTAGCTTTAAAGTTTTCTTTGACATAATGAAGTAAATGTAAGGAAAGAGAGGTGGATTACAAAATGATGTACGTCAGGAACCTCACCCACCACGCTTTGCGTGGTCCCCCCTCTCCTATAAGGAGAGGGGTAATTTTCCTTCTCCTTATAGGAGAAGGTGGCTGCCGAAGGCAGACGGATGAGGTTAATTATTAGAAGTAAAGAGTTTGTTTGTACGATAAATTTTGAGCGCTGAAGAAGTAACCTCACCCACCAAGCAAGCTTGGTCCCCCCTCTCCTTCAGGAGAGGGAAAAGTCCGTACTACTTCATGAATTTATCCTTAATCTCACTGTAGCTTGGAATGTTTCTCCAGTGCCAGTTCATGATAACAGTTCCGTTCTTTACTAAAATTAATCCAGGATTACTGCGAATCATTGTTTTTAAAACAATACCATCAACACTTGCAAAATCATACAGAGCCTGATGTGCATGTTTATAATCATCAATTTCTTTTGCGCCTGACGATGTCATACCAACAATTTTTTTATTGTCTTTTGTAGCCAAAGTGTAAAAGTCATTGAGCTTAGCGTGTAAAGAAGCATCTTCTTCTGTCTTCGTTAAATCATAACACACTAACCAGAAACTATAATCTTTATTATTTAAAATGCTGTCGGTAATATTTACGCCTTCTGCATTATTTACAGTGAAGTCGGTAATTTTTGGTGGATTAATAGCATCGTGTACCAAAATATTTTTTGTTGCGTTCCATTTCCAGTTCAAAGTATCTTCCCATGGATAATTTTTCATAGTGAAATCTTTTAATTCACCTGTCTTTAAATTTTCATACACAAATCCGGATTCATAGACGGCGGGTTGATAATCGGCCCCGGCTTTCATATTATCTTTTATGTTCATGCCAATAGCATAAGCTCTGAAATCTAACGGCGGTAAATTACGGTACGCATACATAGGGAATGCAATTGAAGCAACGGCTGAAACAATAAATACAACACCTAACAGAGCAGGGAACATTAATTCGTTGATGTGTTCTTTACCTGCAAAAAGCATGGTAATTAAAATCAGGAGTGCAATGTCTTTCCAGAAACTTTCCCAAGGTTTTAGTTTTAAGAAATCACCAAAGCAACCACAATGTGTTACTTTATTGTAACAAGCAGAATAGAAAGTTAAGAAGGTGAAGAATGCAATTTGAGCAAACAATAACCAAAGTGTTAATTCGCGTTTGTAACAAATCAATAACATAACACCCAAAAGCATTTCACTCACACAAATCATAATAGCTAATGGTAAAGCAATGTGTGCAAACCATTCGAACATCCCTAAACCGGTGTCGGCTTTAAATACTTCAAAATATTCTTGTAATTTATAAGAGAAGCCAAGCGGGTCGTTAGCTTTAATGAATCCGGAAAAAATAAATAAACCTCCAACTAAAACACGAGCAATATGTGTTGGCCACGGAGAACGAGCAATTAATGCTGAACCATTAATCAGAATTAACAGAATCCCTAAAATAATTGCAATGGTTGTCTTGCTAAAACAAGGAGGACAAATAAAATAAAACAAAGCGGCTAAACCAATTGACCAGATAGCGCGGAATACTTTTGAGGATAAAAATTTCTTCATGGGGTTATAATTTATTTGTTCCTATGGCTAAAATTATACCATTAAGGGAGAAGTAAAAAGACTTTAGCTTTTTTTAACTAACAGTGTTTTTAACTATCTGACTTAATAAGAGCGAAAACCGAGTAATTCATCATATCCATGTAATTGGCATCAACCCCCTCTGAAATGATGGTTTTTCCCATATTATCTTCAATTTGCTTTACGCGGAATACCTTCATTAGAATCAAATCTGTTAAAGAACTCATTCGCATATCTCTCCAAGCTTCACCGTAATCGTGGTTTTTGTCTTCCATTAATTTTTTGGTAGCTGAAACGTGTTTGTCAAACAGGCGTTCAACTTCATCTGCAGGTAATTCAACACGGGTATCATCAGCTAATTCGAGTTGAATCATAGCAATAACACAATAATTAATAATACCGATGTATTCGCCCTTAATATCGTCGCCAATTTTTTGGGTGCCTTTGCTTTCAATGCTTTTTATGCGCTGAGCCTTAATAAAAATTTGGTCGGTAAGCGAAGTTGGGCGTAAATTGCGCCATGCGGTGCCATAATCTTTCATCTTTTTTAAAAAGATATCTTTGCATAGCTTTATAGCCTTATCGTATTGAACACTTGTAGTCTGCATAATGAGCACTAAAATTAAAGAAAATATACCAAATCACTACCAAATAAATGCTAAAAAGCTTTTGTTCACAAAGCCTTTAGTAATGGGCATTGTTAATCTTACGCCCGATAGCTTTTACGATGGGGGGAAATACAGTGATGTAAACGATGTTTTACGTGATGCTGAAGAAAAAATTAAGCAGGGCGCAGATATTATAGATATTGGAGCAGCTTCATCGCGCCCGAGCGCCAAAGAAATTGATGAAACAGAAGAGTGGACGAGATTAGAGCCTGTTTTGAAAGAATTAAGAAAAAAATTTCCTAATATTTTTATTTCTGTTGATACGTATCGTTCTAACATTGCAAAAAAAAGCAGCGGAAGCTGGAGCCGATATAATCAATGATATTTCCGGGGGAATTTAGACGAGAAGATGTTTGAGGTTGTTTCGAAATTAGATGTCGCTTATGTTTTAATGCACATGCAAGGCACGCCTCAAACCATGCAGCAAAATCCCGAATATGGTGATGTTGTTTTTGAAGTGAAGAATGAATTAGAACAAAAAGTAAATCGCTTAACGGATTTAAATTTCAAAAATATTATTTTGGATGTCGGTTTTGGATTTGGAAAAACAACTGAGCACAATTACCAACTCCTAAAACAATTACCACAATTTTTTGAATTAGGTTTTCCCATTTTAGCAGGTGTTTCCAGAAAAAGTATGATTAATAAAGTGATCCATACAAATCCGGTAACTGCTTTAAACGGAACAACAGTTTTAAATACAATTGCGCTTTTAAACGGTGCTTCTATTTTAAGAGTGCACGATGTTACCGAGGCAAAACAAGCTATTGAGTTGGTTGAGTTTTATAGAGCTTCGTAAGGTTTCCCGCAAATCTCGCTGATTTACGCAGATTTTTAGTGAGATATTTCTGCGCTTATCTGCGAAATCTGCGGGCAAAATTTGTGCGACTGTTCATTCCCGATTCTCTTCATTCTCATCCTTCGGTTTAAAGTGATAATGAATGTTGATGTTATTCTGCTCTAAAAATTTCGCGTAAGCTTCTTCCTCAGCTTTTTCTTCCGCCTCAAAATCAACACCATCATCTTCCCAAATAATTTCTCGTTTTTGCGGACCTTCTTTTCTATAATTATAAGCCACCATCACACCTGAGATTGCTCCGAATAAATGTGCTTCCCAAGATACGCCTGGCTCTAACGGAAAAATCCCATACATCATACTTCCATATAAAAAGGCAACAAGTGCAGAAATCACCATCAATGGTTTGTGTTTGCGAAACACACCACTGAAAAATAAAAATGTAGCGGCTCCGTAAATTAATCCACTCGCACCAATATGATGAACCATTCCCTCCGAATCATTTCTTCCACCCACCCATAACCAAATGCCTGACATAAAATAAATCCACAAAAAACTTCCCCATGCAATTGGTTTGTAAAAATAAAAGGTGAGCATACCTAAAACTAAAATGGGCAAACTGTTTCCTGAAATATGTCCAAGATCAGAATGTAAGAATGGAGAAAAGAAAATGCCGGTAAATCCTTTTAAGGTGCGGGGAGAAGTTCCGAATTGTGTTAAGTGTAAATTAAATTTTGTATCAAGAAAAAAAACTAACCAAGCAATAGCTAAAAAGCAAAGCGGGAAGAAAGAGATTTTGAATAATTGTTTTCTGACGTAATCTTGCAATTTGTTTTCCGGAATATTTGAATTCCGTAATAAATTAAGGCAAAAAGAATGCCATTAAGAATTTAAATACTAAATTCTGTAGGCTTTGTCATTTTCTGGCAGAAATACGCGTCTTATTTAGTTTTCCCAGGATATTTTGTCAGTGCCTCTTTCAAACAGATCATCGCGTTATTTAAATCTTCTAAATTTAAAACATACGCAATACGCACTTCATTTATACCTGAACCCGGAGTTGAATAAAATCCAGTTGCCGGTGCTAACATTACTGTTTGTTTATTGTGTTCGAACTCTTCTAATAACCACTGACAAAATTTGTCGGCGTTATCAATTGGTAAACGGGCAATGCAATAAAATGCACCACTTGGTTTCGGACAAAACACGCCTGGAATTTTATTTAAAGCATCAATAACAAAATCACGACGGGCAATGTATTCTTTCTTCACGCCATCAAAATAAGATTGTGGTGTATCTAATGCGCCTTCTGCACCTATTTGTCCGTATGAAGGCGGACTTAAACGCGCCTGTGCAAATTTAAGAGCAGAAGCCATTACTTCTTTATTCTTGCTAATTAAAGCACCGATACGTGCGCCACATGCACTGTAACGTTTCGAAATAGAATCTAATAAAATAACATTGTTTTCGATACCACTTAAATGCATTACCGAAACATATTCTTTTCCATCGTAACAAAATTCGCGATACACTTCATCACTCAATAAAAACAAATCGTATTTTTTTACTAAGTCTCGCAACGCTTCTAATTCTGCTTTGGTGTATAAATAACCTGTTGGATTACCGGGATTACAAATCATAATCCCTTTTGTTTTTGGTGTAATTAATTTTTCAAATTCAGAAATAGGAGGTAAGGCAAAACCACTTTCAATTGAACTCGCAATTGGTTTTACAATTATGTCTGCTGATTTCGAGAAACCATTATAGTTAGCATAAAACGGTTCAGGAATAATTATTTCGTCACCGGGATTAAAACAAGTTTGCATGGCAATAGCAATCGCTTCAGAACCACCGCAAGTGATAATCATATCGGTATAATCAACATTAATGTTATACGATTTATAATACGTGCTTAATTTTTTGCGATAGCTTTCATTTCCTGCACTATGACTGTACTCCAACACTTTAACAGGCGCATTCTTAACTGCATTCAAAAAAGAATCAGGTGTTGCAATATCGGGTTGACCGATATTTAAGTGATAAATTTTTACGCCTCTTTTTTTAGCGGCTTCAGCAAACGGAACTAATTTACGAATGGGAGAAGCCGGCATTTCAACGGCTTTATTGGAAACTTTAGGCATAAAAATGATGTTAAAAAAACAGTAAATATACGCATTTTAAATGGTAGCTTTTTATAGCCAATTTTAATTAAATGTTGATAGAAATAATGGGGGAGGGCTAAGAAAAGCTTATATTTGACGGTTAATTTTTTATGAGCGAAGAACAATTAGTTGTACGAGAACCAAGACAGTTATACCCTTACCAGGCCGAAGCTGTAGAGAATATTTTTAAGCGCTTAGAGGATCTTCCCCCAAACGCAAACTTGTTATTTCAATTACCAACAGGTGGTGGTAAAACCATCATTTTCTCTGAAATAGCGCGTCGTTATATCACAAAATACAAACGTAAAGTTTTAATTCTTACACATCGTATCGAGTTAAGTAAACAAACTTCGGATGTTTTAGCAGAATTAGGAATTAGAAACAAAGTGATTAATTCTGAAGTAAAAGATCTTCCCGCTCAAAGTGAGTATGGTTGTTTTACAGCTTTGGTTGAAACTTTGAATAATCGTTTACAAGAAAATGATCAGTTTTTAGAAGATATTGGATTAGTGATTGTGGATGAGGCGCATAATAATTCATTCCGTAAAATTTTCCATTACTTCCAAGACATAAATATTTTAGGTGTTACAGCAACACCATTAAGCAGCAATAAAAAATTACCCTTATATCAAACGTATAGCGATTTAATTGTTGGACAAAGCATTCCGAATTTAATTGAACAAGGTTATTTATGTGAAGGTGTTACCTATTCTTACGATGTGAATTTAAGTTCACTTCGTATTGGTACTACTGGTGAATTTACAGTTGGTTCTCACGAAACATTATATACGCAAGCTATGATGCAGAGTAAGTTAATTGAAGCTTACGAAGAAGTAGCAAAAGGAACTAAGACATTAATTTTCAACGCCGGTATTTTAACGAGCCGCGCGGTTTACGAAACCTTTAAGAAAAAAGGTTATCCTGTAAAACATTTAGATAGTACGTTCAGCGATAGAGAACGCGCTGAAACTTTAGAGTGGTTCCGTAATACAAAAAATGGTGTTTTATCTTCAGTAAGTATTTTAACTACTGGTTTCGATGAGCCCGAAGTGGAAACCATCATGTTAAACCGCGCAACCAAATCATTAACGCTTTATCATCAAATGATTGGTCGTGGTAGTCGTGTTTTACCAACCAAAAAGCAATTTAAGATTCTTGATTTAGGAAATAATTCACGCCGTTTTAATTTATGGCAATATCCAATTGATTGGAAACACGTTTTTGTAGCACCACATTTATATTTAGAGCATCGTTATAAAGATGAGTGGGATTACGAATTAGAGAACGATTACGAAATGCCTCCTGAAATTAAGGAACGTTTCTTAAACTCTTCTCAGGAAGCATTTATTGTACGCGATCATTATTTAGCATGTTTACGCCGTGGTTTAAAACCGCAAGTGGTGGTTGATGAATCTTTAGAAGATCATTTTGGTCGTATAAAAGATAATGCATCAGATTACGATGAAGCCATTGAGCTTTATAATTTACTCACTGAAGAAATGAAATACCGCGTGAAGCAATTTGGTAAATGCATAAACGCTACCAATAATTATACGGATTGGTTATTTCAATCTTACGCCAGCAAATTACGCAGACGTGTAATGAATTTCTTTGCTGAGTGATGAGTCTTTTTAAAGTATATAAAATTTCGGGCATTGTTTCATTGGTGTTCGGTATACTTGCGGCCTGTTGTTTAATTAGTTTCCGTACACTTCCTTTTGGATTATTATTTTCTGTTCTTGGATTTATTTTATCGGGCGTAAATGTTTTTTTAGATGCAAAACACGAATTCTCGGGTAAAAAATATCCTTTAGGTTATGCGGCTATGATTTTAAGTTCTCTTCCGGTAATATTTTTAATGATTATGATTTTCCGCAGATAATTGAATGCTGTAAAAAAATATTTATCACTCATTAAATTCAGTCACACTGTTTTTGCATTACCCTTCGCCATCATTGGATTTTCATTGGCTATTCATTCAGGCAAAGCCGTTTTTAGCTGGGAGAAATTAATTTTAGTAATTGGCTGCATGGTTTTTGCAAGAAGCGCGGCCATGGCTTTTAATCGTTATATCGATAGAAGTTTTGATGCAAAAAATCCTCGCACAGCAATAAGGGAAATTCCTGCCGGACAAATAAAACCAACTTCAGCTGCGGTTTTTACCGTTGTTAGCGCAGCTTTATTTATGATATGTGTTTACTTCATTAACAAATTGTGTTTTTATTTGTCGCCCGTTGCCTTGATGGTGATATTAGGATACAGTTTCACAAAACGATTTACTCCGTTATGCCATTTAATTTTAGGATTGGGATTGAGTTTGGCACCTATCGGAGCCTACTTAGCTTTAACTGAACGCTTCGATATTTTACCAATCCTTTTTTCAATTGTGGTTTTCTTTTGGGTTGGAGGTTTCGATATCATTTTTGCTTTACAGGATGAAGATTTTGACAGGAGCGAAGGTTTAAAATCTATTCCTGTTTTAATGGGAAAGGCGAATGCCTTAAGGTTATCAGAATTCATGCATTTAATTGCAGCCTCTATTGTTGTTTTCGCCTTTTTTTACGGGGCTTTTTCTTGGCTTTATATTGGGGAGCTGTTGTTTTTATTGGACTTTTAATCTATCAGCACCTTATCAGTAAAACCTAACGATTTAAGCCGTGTGAACCTTGCTTTTGGAACCAGTAACGGCATCGCCAGTGTGGTTTTTGTCTGTTTGTTTGTTTGGATATTTTCCTTTTTTAAAGATTTCGGATTATTTAGATAAACCCCCGTTTTTCTCGCCCAATTATTTTTTTCGTAGGTTAAAAATAAAGCTAAATTTGTTGCTCAATTCTTCATTATGGAAGTAAAAGATATTAAAGACACCAACCTAGCGCAAAACCCGGTTATTGCGCAAATGATGCTTAACAATCACGAACAGATTGTTTTCTGTAATGATAACTCAACAGGATTAAAAGCAATTATCGCTATTCATAATACTGTATTAGGTCCATCATTAGGCGGAACCCGTATGTGGAATTATAATAATGAAATGGAAGCGTTGACGGATGTGTTGCGTTTATCACGTGGTATGACTTACAAATCTTCTGTTGCGGGATTAAATTTAGGTGGCGGAAAAGCTGTAATTATTGGCGACGCAAAAAAATTAAAATCAGAAGCCTTACTTCGTCGTTTCGGTAAATTCGTAGATAGTTTAGGTGGAAAATATATTACTGCTGAAGATGTAGCAATGAGCAGTCGCGATATGGAAATCATAAACATGGAAACTAAATATGTAAGTGGTTTACCTGAAAATATGGGTGGAAGCGGAGATCCTTCTCCCGTTACTGCTTATGGTGTTTATGTAAGTATGAAAGCAAGTGCAAAAGAAGCTTTTGGTACTGATAGTTTATCAGGTAAGAAAGTTTTAGTGCAAGGAATTGGTAATGTGGGAATGCATTTAGTTGAACACTTAACTAAAGAAGGTGCTAAGGTTTATGTTTACGATATTACAGAAGAGCGCGTTAAAATAGCAGTCGATAAACACAAAGCTGAATTTGTTTCGGCTGATAAAATGTTTGATTTAGATATTGATATTTATGCTCCTTGTGCTTTAGGCGCAACTTTAAATGATGATACTTTAGGTCGTTTAAAATGTAAAGTTATTTGCGGTGCTGCTAATAATCAGTTAGCTGAAGAGAAAAAACACGGTGAAATGGTTATGACAAAAGGAATGCTTTATGCTCCTGATTTTGTGGTGAACGCCGGTGGTATTATCAATGTTTTCTACGAATTGGAAGGTTATAACCGCGAACGTGCTTTAGCACACGCCGAAAAAATTTACGATACAACCTGGAACATTATTCAGATGGCAAAAGCTGAGAAAATTCCAACTTATATGGCTGCAAATCGCCTTGCTGAGAAGCGCATTGAAGCGATTGCAAAAATTAATGCTGTGTTATAGTATAAACCATAATAAAACCTTTAACTTTACACCCGAAACTTTTAACCGTAAACGTTCTTTATGCTAAATCGCCGATTCCTCCGTATTAAAGTCATGCAAATGCTGTATTCTTTTTTCAGCATGAAAACGCCGATATTGCATTGTTTGAAAAAGAACTTTTTAAAAGTCTCGATAAAGTTTACCACCTCTACATTTCTGTTTTAGCTTTGTTTACCGATTTGCATCACAATGCACATTTGGTGATTGATGAACATAAAAACAAACGTCTTCCTACAGAATCGGATTTAAATCCAAATTTAAAATTCATTAATAACAGTTTATTGATTTCGTTATCTGACAGCAAGGAATTAAAAAAACGAAATCGAGCGACAAAAAATATCCTGGATAGATAATCAGGATGTGGTTCGTAAATTATACAATGAAATTATTGTGAGTGAAGATTACAAAACTTACATGGCTTCAACCGAATCCGGTATTAAAGAAGATCGAAATCTTTTAATCAATATTATTGTCAATCATTTCGATGAGCACGATGTGCTAAATGATGTGTTTGAAGAACAAAATATCCATTTCGCTGACGATACATTTTTAGCATTCAATTCAGCCATCCGTACTTTCGAAACTTTTGATGGTAAATTTAAATTAATGCCATTGTTGAAAGACGAAGAGGATGATGAATTATTTGTCTCTACTTTATTTAGAAAAACAATTCAGTACAAAGCGCAATACGAAGAATTAATTCAAGCCCACACCAAAAACTGGGAACTGGATCGTATTGCCAATATGGACATGCTATTAATGAAAATGGCGATTGCTGAAATCCTTCATTTAAAAAACATTCCCGTTAAGGTATCTTTAAATGAATACATTGATATTTCTAAAGAATATAGCACCCCTAACAGTAAAACCTTCGTTAACGGAGTGTTAGATAAGATAATCCTCCAGCTTAAAACCGAAGGGAAAATTGAAAAAGCAGGCCGCGGTCTGCAAGAATAGCTTACTTCAAAGCATAAATCGCTGCCTTCGAGCAGTATTTCCTGCAGATTTCGCAGATAATCGCAGATTTTTGAGCATCTAGATTCGTATATACGTACCAATTCGTATTCGTAGTTGTTAATACATTGTTAAAAGAGCTCCTTTGTCTCCCGAGTTATTTTTTTTAATATTATCTCCTAAGTATTAAACCTATCCCGCATTATGAAGAAGTATTTTTCATTAGTTCTATGTTCGTTTTTTGTGTTGAGTTTAACTGCTCAAAAAGATAAAAACAAAAGCGAAGACACATTCAACAAACTCCCTCAAACCTTATTGGTTGAAATAAATAAGTTCCGTAAAAGCAAAGGTTTAGATACCCTTGAGTTTAACGAGATGTTAACGAATGCTGCTTCCATAAGCGCGGGTTCTTATGATGATGGCGGACAAGCAAAAGTAGATGCTGCTAAAACCAAAAAGAATTTAAAGAAAGTTGGCGCAACTTCTAAAGGCGAAGAATGTTTAATGAGTGCGCCCGTAAGTAAAGGTCGTGAGAATTATAGTACTGACGATGTGGCAAAAGTAATTTACACCCGTTGGGAAAATAACAAAAAGGATGTTCCTGTTCTCTTAAATCCAAAATATGTTTTTGTGGGTATTAGTTATATCATGAGCTCAGATGGTAAGAAGGTTTATGCTTCTGCTGTTTTTGGCGGTTATGATATTATGAATGATGGTGCTAAAATGAAAAAAGAATTAGCGGTTCCGTTCAATACCAAGTCTAAAAAAATGAAAGCGCCTGATTTAAAAGGCTGCAAGAATTGCGATAAGTTTAAGAATTACGAGAACCTGCACAAGGGGATTTATGTTGCTAACGGAAAAGTGTATTTAAAATACAGCAACATGAAAGAGTTGAAGAAATTATTGAAAAAACCAAAAGATGGTTTCGCTATCGACATTGTACAAAGAGCACAGTACGATAATCCGAATTACAACATCATGGATAATAACCTTTACAATAAAGGAATCATGAGTAAAGTGGTTTACAAGGATAAATTCTTCAAGAAAAATTTAATTAAACCGGATCCTAAAGCGAAAAAGAAAGTCCGTAATAATAAGATTGAAGTAGAAATGGCTAAGTTCGAGCCGAAAATTGGCGGGACCTACGAAATCAACTTAGTGGTTGTGCAAGACGGAAAAATTTGTCGTACCGTTACAAGAACTTATTTAGAAAGTGGTGAGCAAGAAAGCAGCACGCCAATTGGAATTCTTCCTGCGCCGGAATCAAAAGGATTAAAACCTGCATTTGAACCACGTTCGGAAAGTTCTATCATCAACTTCACTATTCCATTCGCGAAAAATAAATTTGAATTTAAGAATGAAGATATTCAACCTTTAATTAATGCGTTGAACGAGCCTGATTTTATCATTGAAGGACTTTACATTTACGCTTACTCTTCTATTGAAGGAGATTCAGTGGCGAACGCAAAATTACAACGCAAACGTGCTGAAAGTGTAGCGAAAGTTTTACAAGGACGTCAAGCTTTAAAAATTCAACCAAACATTGAAACACGCGATAGCTGGGATTTATTTATGTTGGAAAACGATGATGGAGCACACGCTGATTTAACTACCATGGGTAAAAAGCTGCTATCAAAAAAATTAACGGCGATAAAAAATTACAGGAAGAATTAGAGCCGGTTTTATCTAAGGAGCGTTTTGCCCAGGTGATTATGGATATCACTTATGATATTAGTGGAGGTAAAGAACAAAAATTCACTAATGTAAGTTTCGGTCGCGCTTTAAAAGCGAATAAAGAAAAGCAAGCTTTTAAAATCATGGAGTACACTTACAAAAAAGTAATGGAGAAAAAATATTCTTCTGGAGCTATTGATAGTTTAGAAATTCCTGAAGGACCAAACTCTGTTAATCTAAGAAACAACAAAGTTCACTACCGTTTCTTACAAAATGGAAACAATGTGGATGATGACGATCAGGAAGAAATTGAGAAATTATATGCTTTAGCGCCTGATAACGAAATTTTAAAATACAACAAATTGTATTGTGCAATTCGTTTGGATACCGCTACAGCAAGCGCAGATGCACAAGCGAAAATGCAACAGCAAATTGATGAGATGTACACCAAAACAAAAATTGAAAAACGTTTGTTAGATGGTTTAAACATTGAATGGCAATTTAAAATTATGGAAGTGCTAGATACTTTAGACACACCTGAATCTCAATTAGCAATTGAAGCGTGTATCACCCGCATCAAAAGTTTCTACGACTTAAAAGATGCCACATGGCAAAATGCTTTGAAATTAGCATTTGTGTTCTCGAGAGCTAAAGATTTTAAATACGCAGCAACTTTATTAGAACCATTTGTAACTGAAAAAGCAGAAGAGAATTTAATTTTCGCTTACATTAGTATTGCTTCTCATATGCCGGAGAAATTTTATTCAAGGAATTTTGCAAGAGCCTTAAGTATTGCACACAAACGCAACAACGACCGCTACTGCAAATTATTCGGCGAACCATTTATGAGTTTCCAGGTAATGGATAACCCTGTTATTAAGAAGGAATTCTTCGATTCGGGATGTAAGAAATAAATCCTTAACTTTAAAGGAGAGCAAAACGCTCTCCTTTTTTATTAATGAGAAAATTACTTTTTATATTTCTTTTAGTTTCGGTTGGTTTTTCTTTTCGAGCGCAAGTAAATTTTGTTGGAAATCCTTCTTTTGAAGACACTATTTCTTGTACTTATCCAGTGTTCATAATGAGGGCTAAATTGGACAAGTATTGATTCAGTTAAATTAGCAATTGGTGTAAAGTTGTTTAATCAATTGTTCTTTATTGGAATTATCCCTTCAAGTTTCAATACGTTGCAATTCCCAAGAACAGGCAAGGCTTTGATGATTACAACACAATAATGTTGCACCGCCAATGTGTTTCATCTATTTATACTCAATACCCAAGTAGAGGCTAAAAAACATTGATTGCTGGGAAAGCCTATTGTGCAAAATGTATGTCAATATTAATAATCTTCACCTTATGGCAATGATGCTTTAGAATGTATTTTGACGATGCAGCCATTTGGATACTATTAAATATTGCGGTATTCATTTGACTTATCTTGCCTCAAGTTAAAAATCCTTTGGGAAATACCATTGGAGATACTTTAAACTGGATTGAAGTTAGCGGAACTTTCACAGCTTCAGGAAACGAAAGCTATTTAACACTCGGTAATTTTTTATCCGATGCAGCGACGACAAAAACTGTATCTAATGGATCTCAAACTACGGATTTAAATTTTTATTTTATTGATGATGTTAGTGTAATCGATTTCAATCTTTCTGCATCCGCCGGTCCTGATAAAAATATTTTTTTAGGAGATAGTGCATTTATTGGTCGTCCGCCCGAGATAGGTTTGGAGTGTACGTGGAGCAGTGGTACAGTTTCTGTTGGCAGTGGCGGAGGTTTGTGGGTAAAGCCAACAAGTCCGGGCACCTATAGTTATGTAGTCACCCAAAACATTTGCGGCAACATAAAAACAGATACCGTTAATGTAAATGTAAGTCCTAGCTCAATAAACGAGAACACTTTATTCTCCAACAGCATTGCTCTCTATCCCCAACCCGCAAAAGATGTAGTAAATATTTCTTTAAATTATTTTTATGAGAAGAGTATTGAGGTGAGGGTGGTGGATGTAAACGCACGCTTAGTTCGGAGTGTAGAGTTGGGAGTTCGTAGTGGGTTAGCGCAGATGCAGGTTTCTGATCTTTCAGAAGGAGTTTATATTTTGGAGTTGAGGAATTCTTCGGGGCAAGTGGCGAGGAAGAGATTGGTTATTGCACGTTAACCGCTTTTTCTAACAAAAAATGATTGTCCCTTTTTTAAAGGGGAGTTTACCCATTTGGGGTTTTGTTCTGTTCCAAGTTCTTTTGTTTGAAACTAATGGAACAGCCTTGGAAATCAGATTACTTTAAAGTAATTTTTCTTTCAATTTAATTTCCAGTCACTTTTTCCTTGATGAAAAAGAACCAAAAAATCAAGAAAATCTGATCCCCGCACAGGCTACGCCCTCAGCACAGATTCCAGCCAGCGTCGTTCATCACAATATCATTTCTTTAAGCGAAGGAATTCTGAATGCAGGACGTGTTGAATTGTAAAAGAAACGTTTGAAGTTAAATGAATATCCAGAGCTTGATTCCTGTCAGTGATAGAAGAAATTTGAGGAGAGTCGTGGGCTTGCGCATTTGAGCTACCGTGGTTTTGGGCATGAGGCTTACCTGCGGGAATTGTTCTTCCTTATTTTTACAAGGTAAAAGTGTTTAGCACAAAAATCACCTCAGGAACAGAAGAAAAATAAAAAACGTAATGCTAAAATGAAGATTAAAGATTGCTTCAGAAAAGCCATTCCATTAACCCCTTACTTATACTCCGGATAGTTCATTAGATTAACCGGGTCTAACCCCATCTTAACCCGTCTATCATTCATAGAAGACAAATCCTTCACAGGATAAAAAGTCTCCTTATAATTTTTATCGTATTTATATTGCGTGCCATAAATTTGATAATTGCTTTTCGCTAACCAATATTTATCTTCAAAATAGGCAAAATCACGAAGTGAAATCTCATTTCTTTCGGCGGCTGAGCGGAAGACTTCTAAATATTTTTCTTTAATAGAGTAGGGTGCAAAGCCGATGATAAAAAATATCACATTATTTTTTCACCCGTGTAAACTTTTTCAGGGTAACCAAAACGTTTTACAATTTTTTCTATTCTCACATAAATTAAAGAATCATTTTCGCGGGCTTGTTTTCTTAAGCTTAAATATTCCGGCGAATCTTTTCCTAATTTATCTAAAGTCTTTCTTAAAGTATCTCTAAACTTTACAAAATCTTTATCCAATTGCACGAGCTCGATATTCAAAGAATCATAAGCTTGAGAACCTGTTTTTATTTTGTACACTTCTTTCACGCGAATACCATTTTCGAACCAGGCTGTTTTTTCTAAAGCACCATTCTCTAAATAATAATACCATGGTCCCGTATAATAAAAATGAAGTTTTTTCTGTTCAACAACTATTCTGGCTTTTCCTTTAACGGCAGTTTTTCCGTTGAGATGAAAATGTTTTATTTTAATTCTCTTGCCGCGGTAAATTTCAGTGCGTTCTTTAATTCCATTGGGGGAATTATAAATCCATTTGCCAACCTGGATGCCATTTTTGAATTTGCCTTTGGTTAAAATTTTGGTTTTGGTGCTATCTGTATAAATTATCCAGAGTCCGTGTTGCTGCTGGTTTTTAATTTGGTTTAGTTTAGGGTGACAACCGGGCAAAATGAGGAAAACTATTCCTAAAAAAGTTAAAAACTGCTTAAATATTGCTCGCTTGGCTGACCTCATTCGTTTGAAAATCCCTAATTTTGGGGTCTCTAACAAAAATACTTATTATATGTATATCAATTCAATTACCGCCCGCCAGATTTTAGATTCAAGAGGAAATCCAACTGTAGAAGTAGATGTAATTACCGAAAACGGAATTATTGGCCGTGCTGCAGTGCCTTCAGGGGCTTCAACTGGTAGTCATGAAGCCGTTGAATTACGCGATAATGATAAGAATGAATACATGGGTAAAGGCGTTCATAAAGCTGTACATAATGTAAACACTATTTTAAACGAGAACCTTAAAGGTGCTTATGTAATGGATCAAACTGCTATCGATTCGAAGATGATTGAATTAGATGGTTCAGAAAATAAAGCAAATTTGGGCGCTAATGCAATTTTAGGGGTGTCATTAGCCGTTGCAAAAGCAGCAGCATTGGAATCGAATTTACCTTTGTATCGTTATGTTGGAGGTGTAGGCGCAAACTTATTGCCAATCCCCATGATGAATATTTTAAATGGTGGTGCGCATGCTGATAATGGAATTGATTTTCAGGAATTCATGATTATGCCAGTAGGTGCAGAATCATTCAGTGAAGGTTTAAGAATGGGAACTGAAATCTTCCATCACTTAAAAGCTGTTTTGAAATCGAAAAAAATGAGCACGAATGTTGGAGATGAAGGTGGATTTGCTCCTGATTTCAAAAATAATGAAGATGCTATTAAAGCAGTAATGCAAGCAATCGAAAAAGCAGGTTACAAACCGGGAGAAGATATTTATATCGCGATGGATGCAGCTGCTTCTGAATTTTACGATGCAAAAGCAAAAGTATATCACTTCAAAAAATCAACCGGCGACAAATTAACCAGCGAAGAAATGGTAAAATATTGGGCGGATTGGTGTAAAAAATATCCAATCATTTCGATTGAAGATGGATTTGGAGAAGACGATTGGAAGGGTTGGGCATTAATGACAGAAAAATTAGGTGGTCAAGTGCAATTAGTAGGAGATGATTTATTCGTTACAAATTCTCAACGTTTAGCAAAAGGAATTAATGAAGGCGTAGCTAATTCTATATTAGTAAAAGTAAACCAAATCGGAACTTTAACCGAAACCATTAATGCCGTAAATATGGCACATAAACATGGTTATACTTCGGTTATGAGTCATAGAAGTGGTGAAACTGAAGATACTACCATTGCTGATTTAGCAGTGGCTTTAAATTGCGGACAAATTAAAACCGGTTCGGCTTCAAGAAGTGATAGGATTGCAAAATACAATCAATTGCTACGTATTGAAGAACAATTAGGTAGCTCGGCTCGTTATATGGGTAAGGCTTTCCGTTTCGCAAATACCCCCCCGTATGGCGTTTTCCAAATGATGAAAAAGTGGCTTCCCTTTAGGCCCTTTTCTTTATGTTTATTTATAAGAAATTTTATTTGTTTATTAGCCTCCCTTCGCTAAATTTACGTAGTTAAAATAATACGTATTATGGATCCTTTAAAGTCGAAATTCAGTGAAAAAGCAGTAGCACTTTCTGCTGAAATTAAAGATATCATCAAAAACCATGGCGATGTAAAGTTGGGTGATATCACTGTAGCACAAGTGTACCAAGGTATGCGCGGCATGTTAGGCATGGTGACTGAAACTTCTAAATTAGATGCCGAAGAAGGTATCCGTTTCAGAGGTTATTCAATACCTGAATTAAGAAAACAATTACCAAAAGCTCCGGGTGGAACAGAACCATTACCCGAAGGGATATTTTATTTAATGTTAGTTGGTGAATTACCATCTCAAGAAGATGTTTCATTTATCACTAACGAATGGATGAAGCGTAGCAACGTTCCGAAACACGTGTTCGACGTTATTGAAAAATTACCTGTGGATGCGCATCCGATGACGCAATTTGTTGTTGGTGTTATGGCTATGCAAACTGAAAGTGTTTTTGCAAAAGCGTATGCTAAAGGCATGAGCAAAAAAGATTATTGGGATTATGCTTACGAAGATTCAATGAATTTAATTGCGCGTTTACCGCGTATTGCAGCATACATTTACCGTCGTAAATATAAAAACGGTGCACATATTGAACCGGATCATAAATTAGATTGGGCGGCTAACTTTGCTCACATGTTAGGATATGATCAAGTTGACTTCAAACGTTTAATGCGTTTATATCAAACTATTCACGTAGATCATGAAGGCGGAAACGTTTCTGCACATACCACTCACCTGGTTGGTTCTGCATTAAGCGATCCGTATTTATCTTTTGCAGCAGGTATGAATGGTTTAGCTGGTCCGTTACACGGTTTAGCAAATCAGGAAGTGTTGAATTGGATTATGGAGTTGAAAGAAAATTTAGGAGGAGGATTACCAACTAAAGAACAAATTGCAGAATACATTAAGAAAACTTTAGCAGAAGGAAAAGTTGTTCCGGGATACGGTCACGCTGTATTACGTAAAACAGATCCTCGCTTTACTGCACAACAAGATTTTTACAGAACTTGGATTAAGCACGATGATATTTGTGAAATAGTTCAGATGGTTTACGAAGTAGCGCCTCCAATTTTAGAAGCTACAGGAAAAATTAAAAATCCTTGGCCAAATGTGGATGCGCACTCAGGTGCATTATTAGTTCACTATGGTATGCATGAGTATGATTTCTACACTGTATTATTTGGTGTGAGCCGCTCATTAGGAGTATTAGCAAGTTTAATTTGGGATAGAGCAACCGGTTCAGCAATTGAGCGACCGAACTCAACCACTACCGAGGCTATTAAAGCAAAAATTAAAGCCGCGCAAGAAGCAAAAACTTCATAAAAACGAAACCCAGACGAAGAGTCTGGGTTTTTTGATTAAAGAAATTCACAAATGAAATTACAGTTGAATGATACCATAACTGCACTCGCTACTCCACATGGAAGTGGTGCTATTGCTGTTATTCGTTTAAGTGGAAAAAAATCATTTGAGGTAGTAGAAAAAATATTTTTCGATAAAGAATTAAAATCAAAAAAGATTTCTTCTCAAAAAGGGTATACGGTTCATTTTGGTGTTATTGCTGAAGCAGGAATTGTTATTGATGAAGTACTAGTAACGATTTTTAAAAATCCGCATTCTTATACTGGGGAAGATAGCATTGAAATTTCTTGTCACGGTTCTACTTATATTCAACAACAAATATTACAGCTGTTATTAAAGTATGGCGCCCGAATGGCAAATGCAGGTGAATTTACTTTACGTGCATTTTTAAACGGGAAATTTGATTTATCACAAGCGGAGGCGGTAGCGGATTTAATTGCTAGTAATTCAGGTTTATCACATCAAGTGGCGATGCAACAAATGCGTGGTGGCTTCTCAAGTAAAATAAAAGTTCTGAGAGATCATTTAGTAAGCTTTGCTTCGTTGATTGAATTAGAATTAGATTTTAGTGAAGAGGATGTTGAGTTTGCGAATAGAACTGATTTGAAAAACTTAGTTCAAAGTATAATTGGCATCATCGAAAAATTAGTTCATAGTTTTGAGGTAGGTAATGTAATAAAGAATGGAATTCCCGTAGCCATTGTAGGGAAACCAAATGCTGGAAAATCAACTTTACTAAATGTTTTGTTAGATGATGACAGAGCAATCGTTAGTGAAATTCCCGGTACAACTCGGGATACCATTGAAGATGAAATTGTAATTGACGGAGTTTTGTTCCGTTTTATTGATACAGCTGGAATCAGAACAACAACTGATATCGTTGAGCAAATAGGAGTGAACAAGGCTTTTGAAGTCATAAAGAAATCAGCTATCGTTATTTATTTATTCGATGCACACGAATTAAGTGCAGGCGATTTAACTTTAGAAATCGAATTAATCCGCCGCCATATTGGAACATCGCAATTAGTTGTTGTGGCCAATAAAATTGACGTAGAGAATGTAGATGATTTACATAAAGAGTTTTCTGAATTCCAACCGGTTTATATTTCAGCTAAGGAAAATAAAAACATCGATGTGTTAAAAGATAAGCTCGTTGGTTTATTTGATGCGCGCACTGTAAATACAACGGATACTATTATAACAAATGCCCGTCATTCTGATTCATTAAAACGAGCTAATCAGGCATTAATGAAGGTTGCAAAAGGTTTGGATGAAAACATAGCAGGTGATTTATTAGCTTTGGAAATTCGTTATGCTTTAGATGAATTAGGAAGCATCACCGGCGAGGTGACGAACGATGATTTGCTTGACTCTATCTTTACGAAGTTTTGTATCGGGAAATAATCCTATCAATTTAGCCCAAAAAAGCGCAATTCAAATCAATCATTTTTCAGTACAATTAACCGTATTTTAAAGACTTAACCTTATTCTGTTAGAAACCATCCTGATACACACAAATCAATAGTTTAAGGTTTAATTTCCTGATGTAATATAAATACCTGATTAATAATATGTGTTTTCTAGATATTAGATGACATTGCTCAATCTTTGATTATTAATATCAGATTATGATTGCAATCATAAAAAGTCGTACTTTTAACTTACAATTTTACACCCAAATTAACATTAATTATTACTATTATGAAAACACTTACAGTACTTGCATCACTTATGATAGCAGCTATCTTTTCTTCATGTGGCGGAGAAGATAAACCAAAAACAGAGACTGCACCCGCAGCTCAGGCAGAGCCGCAAAGCATGGTTCAAGATCCCGAAGAGTATGATCCAAAAAGAGGAGAAGGTAAATATACAGCAGAATCACTTGCATTAAGCGATAAATTGGATGAGGCTAAGGCTAAGATTGGTGAAGATGTGTCCAATGTGAAATGTACTTCTTGTCATAAAATGACAGATGAGAAATTAGTTGGACCGGGATGGAAAGATGTTACAAAACGCAGAACAGGAGAATGGATTATGAACTTTATCACAAATCCTGATCCTATGTTAGACAAGGATCCTGAGGCTCAAGCAATGTTAGAATTGTGTTTGGTTAGAATGCCAAACCAAAGTTTAACAGATGATGATGCTAGAGCAATTCTGGAGTATATGAGAAAAGTAGATGGTTTAAAATAAGTAACTAAAAAAAGATATATGAAAAATTTAATAAAAATTGCGGCGTTAACCGGATTATTTGCTGCTGTAGGCTTACAATCATGTAAACCAAAAGATACTGCAAACGCCGTCAGTGGTGATGCTGGTATTAAATCCTACGTTGCGCCCGGAAAATACGACGAAGTGTATAATTTTGTGAGTGGTGGATTTAGTGGACAAATGAGCGTTTATGGCTTACCTAGCGGACGTTTACTACGGGTTATTCCTGTTTTTTCGGTTGATCCTGAAAAAGGATGGGGATATAGTGAAGAAACTAAACCAATGTTAAATACCTCTCACGGCATGGTTCCTTGGGATGATTTACATCACGTTCAACTTTCTAAAACAAACGGTGAATATGATGGAAAATGGGTTTTTGGTAATGCTAATAACACTCCTCGTGTTGCTCGTATTGATTTAACTACTTTTCGTACTTCTGAAATTATTGAGTTACCAAATAGTGGTGGTAATCACTCATCACCATTTATTACTGAAAATACAGAGTATGTAGTAGCCGGAACTCGTTTTAGTGTTCCTCCGGATGATGTAAATGGAGATGTAGCCATTGATTCATATAAAGAAAACTTTAAAGGAACTTTAAGTTTTATTAGTGTTGGAAAAGAAGATGGTAAAATGGATATTGCTTTCCAAATTCAATGCCCAGGCGTTAACTTCGATTTAAGTCGCGCTGGTAAAGGCGTTTCACATGGTTGGTTTTTCTTTTCATGTTATAACACCGAGCAAGCAAGTACATTGTTAGAAGTAAATGCTTCTCAAAAAGACAAAGACTTTGTAATGGCGGTTAATTGGAAAAAAGCAGAAGAGTATTTAAAAGCAGGTAAAGGAAGAAAACAAGCTGTAAAATATGCTCATAATACTTATAGTGAAAAAACGCATTCTGCAACTTCAGAAATTAAAACCGAAGTGATTGTGTTAGATTCAAAAGAATTAAAAGATATTTGTTATTTCATCCCTTGCCCTAAATCACCACATGGTTGCGACGTTTCTCCAACCGGTGAATATATTGTTGCAAGTGGTAAATTAGCAGCTGTTATTCCTGTGTTTAGTTATGATAAGATGTTGAAAGCAATTGCTGCAAAAAGTTTTGATGGTGAATTTGAGGGGATTCCTGTTATAAAGTATGAAGCTGCATTACACGGTGAAGTAAAAAAACCGGGATTAGGGCCTCTGCATACAGAGTTTGATGCTGACGGAAACGCATATACATCTATGTTCGTGTCTTCAGAAGTAGTTAAATGGAACATTAAAGATTTAAAAGTAATAGACAGACAGCCTACATTTTATTCTATTGGTCACTTATGTGTAGTTGGTGGTGATACAAAAAAACCAACCGGCAAATACTTAATTGCATATAATAAAATTACTAAAGATCGTTATTTGCCAACTGGTCCTGAATTATCTCAAAGCGCGCAGTTATTTGACATCAGTGGAGAGAAAATGAAATTGATTTTAGATTTCCCTACAATTGGAGAGCCTCACTACGCACAAGCAGTTTTAGCAAGTGTTATTAAAGACAAATCTCTAAAAATGTTTAAGATTGAAGAGAATGCACATCCATACGTAGCAAAAGGAGAGAAAGATACAAAAGTGGTGAGAGAAGGTAATAAAGTTCATGTTTATATGACAGCTATACGTTCACATTTAACTCCTGATAATATTGAAGGAATCAAAATGGGAGACGAAGTGTATTTCCATGTAACAAACCTAGAACAAGATTGGGATGTGCCTCATGGTTTTGCAATCAAAGGTGCTGATAATGCAGAATTATTAGTTATGCCGGGCGAAACCCAAACATTAAAGTGGGTTCCAACAAAAGTTGGTATATCTCCTATGTATTGTACAGATTTTTGTAGTGCTTTACATCAAGAGATGACGGGTTACGTTAGAGTATCTCCGGCCGGAAGCAATGTTCCTCTTAAATTTGGAACAGGTGTAACTAAGCCAGAAGTAGCAGCTGCTTCTAAATAATACAAATTATTTATAATTAAGGGAGCAGAAATTGATTTATCTGCTCCTTTTTTATTTAATTACCAATACACTTATATGAACTCGAATGAAAAAAATATTGGAATAATTTCCAAAGTACTGCTTGTGATTGCGGGAATGTTGTTAATCACCTCTTTGTTTTATCCAATCTGGAGAATTGAATTAGATGCACCGCAATATCCAGAAGGTTTAGCTTTAACCATTCATGCCAATAAAATTGGCGGAGAGGTAGAAATCATTAATGGATTAAATCACTACATTGGAATGAAAACACTTCATGCTGAAGAATTTATCGAGTTCACTGTTTTACCATACATAATATCCGGCTATGCCTTAGCTTGTTTATTGGTTGTATTTGTAAGAAAAAAGAAAGCATTAAATGTTTTATTTGGAGCGTTTGTTTTATTTGGCATTATAGCAATGGTGGATTTTTGGAGATGGGAATATAATTATGGGCATAATTTAGATCCAAGCGCTGCAATTATTGTACCTGGCATGGCCTATCAACCCCCCCTTATCGGCTTCAAGCAATTATTAAATTTCGGTGCCTATTCAATTCCTGATATAGGCGGTTGGTTATTTATTATTAGCGGATTATTAATGGCCGCAGCAGTTGTTTTAGAATATAGAAAAGCAAAAAAATTAATCAAACAAAGTTTAGCAGCAGTAGTTTTACCGATAATACTGTTTTCCTTTTCCTCGTGCGAACCATCAAAACCGGATGCAATCAAATTAAATTCGGATAACTGCGATAATTGTGGCATGACTATATCCAATCCGAAATTTGCAACAGTGCTGTTTACAACTAAAGGAAGAACGTATAAATTCGACGATATCTCTTGCTTACTTGATTATAAGAATGAAAATAAAGAAAGAACAAATGGTGCCGCATTATATGTTGCAAATTTCTTAGGCGAGAATCAACTATTGCCAGTAGAGACTGCCATTTACGTTAAAGGAGAGAATGTAAAAAGCCCTATGGGTGGTAATATAGCTGCATTTGAAAATAAAGAAAATGCAACTAAATACGCAGCCGATGTGTCGGCAGAATTTATAGATTGGAATACTATCAATAAATAATGAAACGACTAATTGCTATATTAATATTTACCTCTGCTGCATATTATTTATCTGCAAAAAAATATGAAGTCGGAAAAAGCAAACCATTTAAAAGTATAAAAAGTGCTTTAGAGAAAATTAAAGATGGCGATACTGTTTATGTACATGAGGGTGTTTACAAAGAGGGTAATATTATTATTTGTAAAGAAGTTAAGTTAATAGGAATTAATTTTCCAGTTTTAGATGGGCAAAAAAAATACGAAATACTATCCATAAAATCGGCAAATACTTTAATTTCCGGGTTTAAGTTGCAACACTCTGGCTTTGCAACACTAGATGATCCTTGTGCCATAAAAATATACGATACGCGTAATGTTTCTATTCAAGGTAATATTCTTGACGACAATTTTTTTGGAATCTATGTTCAATATAGTATAAATTGTATTATTAGAAACAATCAAATCGTCGCTTATGGTGTTGAAGAACAACAAATAGGAAATGGAGTACATTGCTGGAAAAGCGATAGCCTTCAAATTATAGGTAATAGAGTATCCGGACATAGGGATGGTATTTATTTCGAATTTGTAACTAATTCAGTTATTTGGAGAAATATTTCAGATGGGAATATTCGTTACGGTTTACACTTTATGTTTTCGAATAATGATTCATATATTTCAAATATATTTCGCAACAACGGTGCTGGCGTTTCAGTAATGTTTACTCACAAGGTAAAAATGTTTAATAATTTATTTTCGGAGAACTGGGGAGACGCGGCTTATGGCTTGTTTTTAAAAGAAATATCTGATAGTTATATTTTTGGAAATAAATTTTTTAAAAACACCGAAGGAATTCACATGGAAGGAACCAGTAGAATTAAAATTGAAAATAATATTTTTGAAGCCAATGGTTGGGGAATGAAAATTCAAGCTAGTTGCATGGATAATGAAATTGTATCAAATAATTTTGTGGGTAATACTTTTGATATAAGCACTAATGGCTCTTTGGTTTTAAATACTTTTAATGGTAATTATTGGGATAAGTATGAGGGTTACGATTTAGATAAAAACAAAATAGGAGATGTTCCTTATCACCCACTTAGCCTTTTCTCAGTAATAGTTGAAAATAATCCTCCTGCAATGCTCTTGTTTAGAAGCTTTATGGTAACATTATTAGATAAATCAGAAAAGATAATGCCCAGCCTAACACCCGATAATTTTATTGATAAAACGCCCTTAATGCATTCTCTAAAGTTATGATTCAGTTAAATAATTTATCAAAAAGCTTTGGCAAACTTAAGGTTTTAAGTAACGTAAATCTTTCTTGTAATCATGGAGAGTGTATCGCGCTTATTGGGCCAAACGGTTGTGGTAAAACTACTTTAATAAAAAGCATTTTAGGAATGGTTATTCCTACTGAAGGAACTATAAAATTTAAAGAGGAGTATATTTCTAAAAACTTTGAATACCGAAAACATATAGGATATATGCCGCAAATTGGCCGGTACCCTGATAATATGACTATTGGGCAAATTTTGGAAATGATTAAAGAAATCAGGAAACCTGAAGAGCAATTAGATGAAGATTTATTACGTCAATTTAAATTGCAAGACCTGTTTCATAAAAAAATGAGAACGCTTTCCGGAGGAACTACACAAAAAGTGAGTGCTACATTAGCCTTTTTATTTAACCCCGATGTATTGATATTAGACGAACCCACAGCTGGGCTTGATCCTTTGGCCTCGGAAATTTTAAAAGAAAAAATTATAACAGAAAAACAAAAAGGAAAATTAATATTAATTACATCACATTTATTAAGTGAATTGGATGATTTAATAACTCAAATTATTTTTATGCAAGATGGCGTTGTCCAATTTCATAAAACAATTGACGATTTACAATCATCAACCGGCGAAATTAAAATTTCGAAAGCTATTGCAAAAATTTTAAAGGAGCGAAACAATGAATAGGATTACAAAATTTATTGTTCTAGATATTATAAAAAATAAAATCGTGTTGGTTTACACGGTTATTTTATCAATATTATCTTGGAGTGTATTTAGTTTAGAAGACAATAGTACAAAAGGCTTATTAACTCTATTAAATGTTATACTGCTTACTGTTCCATTAGTTTCTGTTATATTTTCAACTATCTATATTTACAATAGCTCAGAATTTATTGAATTACTCTTGAGTCAACCCATTAAACGAAGTAAAATTTGGTGGAGTTTGTTTTTTGGAATAAGTACATCTTTAGTATTGTCGTTTTTTATAGGAGCAGGAATACCTATTCTGTTTTATGCACCAACAGATGTTGGAATGATGATGTTGGTAGTAGGATTTTTTATTACAATTGTATTTGTTGCCATAGCGTTTTTAAGTTCTATTATTACAAGAGATAAAGCAAAAGGAATTGGTATTGCCATTATGCTTTGGTTATTTTTTGCATTGCTTTTTGATGGGCTTATTTTATTTATTTTATTTCAGTTTGCTGATTATCCTATCGAAAAAATGATGGTGGCTGTCACAGCCTTTAATCCTATTGATTTAGCTAGGATTTTGATTTTATTGCATTTAGATGTTTCCGCAATGATGGGATATACCGGAGCCATATTTAAAGATTTTTTTGGTACATCTTTAGGTATTACTATGGCATTTTTTATTTTGTTTCTATGGATACTCATTCCATTTTGGATTTCGCTGTTAAAATTTAAAAGAAAGGATTTGTAAAATGAAAAAAGACATTTTAAACAAAAAGGATATTGAAAAATTGGTTAATCTTTTTTATGAAAAAGTAAAAAAAGATCCAACAATCAGCCACTTTTTTATGGGTGATTTTAAATGGGATAAGCATTTAGAAATAATGTATAAATTTTGGGAAAATGTAGTCTTCTATACTGGAAGTTATATTGGAAATCCAATGGATAAACATAGCGAAATTCATGCAAAAACCCCTTTAACTATGAAAGATTTTCATCAATGGATAAAGATTTTTAATGAATCCGTAGATGAGTTATTTTGTGGCGAAAAGGCCGATTTGATAAAGCTAAAAGCATCAAATATTGCTACTGTAATGCAGATGCAAATCCTGAAGGGATAAACGCGCTTCTTTCTTTTACTCAACATGATTTAAATCAGATAAAAAAGTAACAGAATTAGATAAATATCATATCGGACAAAACTATCCGAATTAAATCTTTTTGATATTTTTGTATCGTAAATCAAGTTATCCTTAAGTAAGTAGTAATTATTTATTCATTAAAAACAATCAACTATGTTATCGAAATCGCAAGCAAGGGCTTTTTTTCTGGGAGGAACAGTTGTTACTTTTGGAGTATTCTTAGCTCTCTCATGGAATTCATTAAGTAATGACGTCCCTAAAAGAACTCACGAGGAAAATCTCACTCCTCAAGTAATTCATGGAAAACAAATATGGGAAGCTAATAATTGTATGGGCTGTCACACTATCATGGGAGAAGGCGCTTACTATGCACCCGAATTGACAAAGGTTTATGAGAGAAGAGGAGAAGGGTATATTAAGGCAGCATTAATGTCGAAGACACCTTGGTCGCCAAGGGGCCGTAAAATGGTTGCTTATGCTTTTTCAGAGCAAGATGCTAATGATGTTGTTGCCTTTTTAAAATGGATAGGTGAGGTTGATTTAAATGGCTTTCCGGCAAAACCAGACTTAAAAAAATAATTAACCAATAAAATATATAATTATGAAATATAAATCACAAAAAGTAGCTTATTGGTTTTTCGCATTATCAATGTTACTATTATCGTTGCAATTAATATATGGTTTTATTATGGGATTTGCCCATATGGGATTTGACGGACTTCATAGTATAATACCTTTTAATGCAGCCCGAGCGGTTCATACTAATTTACTTGTGGTATGGCTATTGTCTGGTTTTATGGGAGCCGCATATTACATTATACCTGAAGAAGCAGAACATGAATTGGTAAGCGTAAAACTTGCATACATTCAATTAATTTCATTAGCGGTGGTCGGTGTTATTGCTCTTGTTGGATTTCATTTAAATTATTGGGAGGGAAGAAAATTTTTAGAAATTCCACGACCATTAGATTTTTTGGTAGTAGTGAATGTGCTTACATTTCTTGGAATTATTGTACTAACACTTTACAAAGGTAAAAAACGAACTACTACTTCGTTAGTTTTAACTATGGGCTTAGTATTTGCAGCACTATTATATTTACCGGGAATGATTTGGTTCGACAATCAAACAATGGATTCTTTTTTTAGATGGTGGGTAGTTCATTTATGGGTAGAAGGTGTTTGGGAATTAATTATGGGAGGTATTTTAGCATTCTTACTAATAAAAATAACCGGTGTTGATAGAGAGGTAATTGAGAAATGGTTATATGTTATTGTGGGCTTAACATTTATCTCAGGAATATTAGGAACAGGCCACCACTACTATTACATTGGTGTTGGTAAGGTTTGGTTAATTGTTGGAGGTATCTTTTCAGCATTAGAGCCGCTTGCATTTTTAGCAATGGCATTGTTTGCAGTTACAATGTATAGGAAAGGCGAAAAAAAGCATCCTAATAAAATAGCTCTAAATTGGACTTTAGGAACAGCAATAGTTTCTTTTGTTGGAGCAGGATTGTTAGGTTTAGCACATACTTTACCGGGCGTAAACATGTATACTCACGGAACGTTAGTAACTGCCATGCACGGGCACTTAGCTTTTTGGGGCGCTTATGCTATGATTGTTTTAGCCATAATTAGTTACGCGTTACCAAACTTAACAGGCCGAAAATTATTTGACACAATGACTGGTCAATTAGCATTTTGGTTATCGAATATAGGAATGATAGGAATGACCGCTGCATTTGGTGTAGCGGGTGTAGCTCAAGTGTATCTTGAAAGAAAAGTAGGCTTAGAGTTTGGAGATGTACAGAGAGAAATTCAACCACACTTTTTTGTGCTAGTAACTTGTGCCACACTATTTACATCAGGTATTATTTTATATATCTATGAGTTTATAAAATATGGAAGGCCTAACGATGAAGCATTAGTGGATCAAGCTAAATAATGAATAAAAACGTATAATTTTATGTAAAATTATATAACAAAAAAACGCACACAGGGTTTGTGTAGGAAGTGGATTCTGTGTGTCGTTTTTTTTAAATGAAATTTTATGACAACAACAGCTCCCTATTATCACTCTGTAGGAAAAGAAATTGAAGTTTTTGAGCAATCATTTAAAAATAAAATCCCATTACTTTTAAAAGGACCAACAGGTACAGGTAAATCAAGATTTGTTGAGCATATGGCTCACAAACTCAATAAAACTTTAATTACAATAAGCTGTCATGAAGAAACATCTTCAACAGATTTGATAGGAAGATTTATTATTAAAGGTGCAGAAACAGTTTGGTTAGATGGGCCTCTTATTAAGGCCATTAAAGAGGGAGCTATTATTTATTTAGATGAAATTGCTGAAGCGAGGCCCGATGTAGTTGTAGCCATCCACTCTCTAACAGATCATCGCAGAGAATTGTACATTGATAAATTAGGAGAAACTATTAAAGCTCACGAAGATTTTATGCTTGTTGCATCCTTTAACCCGGGATATCAGAAAGGTTTTAAAGAATTGAAACCGTCAACACGCCAACGGTTTATTGGATTGTCATTTAATTATCCTGAATCTAAAATAGAAACGGAAATTTTAATTCAAGAAACTTCTATTAATGAATTGGATGCGAAAAAATTAGTACAAATTGCTGCAAAAATAAGGAACTTAACGGAGCTGGGTCTTTCTGAAACTGTGTCTACACGTTTATTGGTTGATGCGGCAAAATTAATTCACAGTGGTTTAGCAAAACGCTTGTCTGTTAAGGTGGCCATTATTGAACCTTTAACTGATGATTTAGAGGTTTCAGAAGCCTTAGCAGATTTATGTAATTTGATAATGTAAATATGCCATTAGACGAATATATATTCGGAAAATTTGTAAATTATTTAAAAAAGAGTAAAAAGTATTCGGCGGAAGATATTCAACGAAGCGTTTGTCTTTCTGAAATCAAATCAAAACTGACAATTTTATCAAGAGCTATTACCGGTTGTGCTATCGAAATCTTTACAGCTGAGCGGGAGGGTGGTTATAAAAACAATAATTTTTTTCTACCGGCGTCATTTTCGAAATTTACCGATAGAAAACAAAATTTTGAATTTTACTTATTTCGAATTTTATATCTTTCAGTTCAAAAAAGGTTAGCATTGAATTGGGAACCCTGCATTACTCAATCAAATGAAATATCGCAACAAAAAGCTTTTGATACCGCACCTCAAATATTAGAGGTGCTTTTCGTTGAGTATCCTTTAACAATAGAATTACATCAAACGTTAAAGCAACATCTGATGCATAACGTTTCCAAAAATGATAAGCCGGATTATTCTTGGCTTTATGGAAAATGGATGACAAATGAAGTTGTAACAACCTCCAATACTAAACTAAAAAATTTTTCAGAGAAAGTAAAAACGGCGGCAGAAAAGCAGCCTACAACAATTATAAAGGCAAAAGCGGTTGAAAGTATTGTGAGTGTTGAAGTTGATAAAAAGCAACAGGAAGATTATGTGATGACCCATAATTTTGAAAAAGTGGAAACAGCCGATGAATTTAACGGAACTTGGCGAGACTTTGACGGCGATGATGAATTAGAAGAGCATCAGGAGGCGGTTGACGAATTAAACATGAAATTTACAGTTAGAGTTGATGATACGGCTCACTCTGTTTATCAAGCAGATTTTATAGAGAATACCACCATATCTGAAAGTTCTGAAGTGGATGAAAAAGGCTATCATTTAAAATACGACGAATGGGATTATTCTAAAAGATTGTATAAGGAAAATTTTTGTAAAGTGTATCCATTTACACAACTAAAAACCGACACACAATATTATAAAAATACAATAAAAAAGTACACAGCTACACTTAATGGGTTGCGTAAAATGTTAGCGAATGTAAATAATAAATTACAACAACAACGCCGTCAAACACAAGGAAATGAATTTGATATAGACTCTGTAACTGATTTATTAGTGGATATTCAAGCCAAACGAACCCCTTCAGAACGAATTTATATTTCAAACAGAAAAAAGGAAAAGGATTTATCAATATTACTTTTATTAGATATTAGTTTGTCGAGTGATGGTTATGCAAATGGTAACAGAGTTATAGATGTTGAAAAAGAAGTATCTATTTTATTTGGAGAAATATTGAACGAATTTAATATTGATTTTTCTATAAATTGCTTCTATTCAAAAACAAGAAACTATTCTTCCTACATGACTTTAAAAGGATTTGATGAAGATTGGAGTAAAGCAAAATGTAAAGTAGGAGCAATTGAACCACAAGGTTATACACGAATAGGAGCAGCTTTGAGACATTCAGGCGCCATGTTAGAAAAAAGGAGCACAAAAAACAAATGGATTGTTTTGATATCAGACGGTAAACCAAACGATTTTGATAAATATGAAGGAAAATATGGTATTAATGATGTAAAGCAAGCCTTGAGAGAATTAAGCGAACGGCAAATAAAATCATATGCCTTAGCAATTGAAACAGAAGCTAAATTTTATTTACCGCAAATGTTTGGTCAGGGCAATCATCAAATTTTAACAACACCGGTTGAGTTATTACAATCCATGGTAAAGTTATATGATAAATTAAAACACTAAATCTTAAGGTAATATTTGATATAAGGTAGTATTAACTCAGTAAACATTAAAAATGAAAACAGATAAATCAGAAAGCATTTTCAGTAATAATAGAAGATGGATTGAATTAAAAAAAGCTAATGAACCAGAATATTTCAAAAAACTTGCACTCGGCCAGTCACCAGAGATTTTATATATAGGTTGTAGCGACAGCCGAGTGGCATTTGAAGAAACTATTGGTGCAAAGCCTGGAGAAGTTTTTGTTTTAAGGAATATCGCTAACATGGTAAATAATTTAGATTTTAGTGCAACATCTGTTATTAACTATGCAGTGAAACATTTACTAATTAATGATATTGTTGTATGTGGTCACTATCAATGTGGTGGAGTAAGAGCTGCCATGTTGCAAGAAGATTTAGGTATTATGAATCCGTGGTTAAGAAACATTCGAGACATTTATAGAATTCATAAAAATGAGTTAAATGAAATAGAAAACGAAAACGACAGATATGATCGATTTGTAGAATTGAATGTTATAGAGCAATGTGTTAATGTTATGAAGATTGCATCAGTTCAAAAAGCCATAAACTCCAGGAAACTCGCAATTCATGCCTGGGTGTTTGATGTGCGAACTGGAGAACTAAAAGATTTAAAATTAGATGCAAAATCAATTCTAACTTCATTAACAGAAATATACAAATTAGTATAGATGTGTTAATACTTGAAGTAATTCTAAATAATTTTATGACAAAAAATGTATGGCATCAAAGTATTTGAATGTATTTTAAAACCAAAACTTAAATGAGTGAAAATAATAGCCACACAAAAAATATTTATTATCCACCAGGAGGGATATTAATGTGGATAATTATTACTTTAGAGTTGTTAACTTTTGGTATGGCTTTAGTGGCCATGGTTCTTTTCAGTAAAAGTGATGCTCAACTATTTCATTCTTCAAGATTACTTTTAAATACTAAACTCGGTGTTGTTAACACTGCCGTTTTATTGACTAGCGGTTTTTTTATGACTATGGCTGCAAGTTGTTTTAAAAGTAAAAAAAGTGTAGAAGTGAGGTTTTATTTAAAATTGGTTTTATTAAGTGGTGTACTTTTTTGCACATTAAAAGGATTCGAATTTTATTGTAAATTTTCGGAAGGATTAACACTCGATGTTAATTTATTTTTTACATTTTATTGGTTGCTAACCGGATTTCATTTTATCCATGTTATTGTAGGTTTGGTAATTATTGGTTTTGTTTTAAAGGCGATAAATGAAACCAACAACTTATCTCAGGAAGATTTTGAAGCAGGTGCAGCATTTTGGCATATGTGTGATTTAATTTGGTTGATTGTGTTCCCGGTAATTTATTTACTCTTCTAAAATGAAAAGAATAATTATATGGCTTATATTAATGAGTTTAACCTTAACATCGTTGCTTCTTAATAATTTAAATTCAATACGAATACTCGTTATGGGATTATTTGCAGTCAAATTTATTCTTGTAACTTTTTATTTTATGGATATTAAGGAGGCGCATCTTTTCTGGAGGGTATTCAGTGTTTTATTGATTGTTTTTATTAGTTGTTTTATATCTTTTATATAAATGAACAGTGTTTTATAAGAAATAAAGAAAGACTGATAAAATTTTCAACGCTTTTTATTTTAGGTCAATAATACATTACATTAAGAGAATAGGTTCAAATTTTGAAGTAAAGTGTCTTAAAAATTTAGGTTCTTCGGTAATTTTTATACCAAAGGCTTTTTCTTTCTCTTGTAAAATTCTTTCAAATACCTCAATCACGTATTCAATATGACTTTGTGTATACACTCTTCTTGGAATCGCTAACCGAACTAACTCCATTGAGGCAGGAATTAATTCATGCTTATCATCATATTTGCCAAACATAACGGAGCCAATTTCACACGAACGAATACCTCCAAGTAAATAGAGTTGACACACCAATGATTGACCAGGATATTGGTTAACCGGAATATGTGGGTATAAGGCTTTAGCATCAATATAAACTGCATGCCCGCCAATAGGCCAAATTAACGGAATCCCCATAGTATGCAAGCGATCGCCTAAATAAGCAGTACTCTTTATTCTGTATTTTAAATAGTCCTCATCAAAAACTTCTTCTAGTCCTATTGCAACAGCTTCCATGTCTCGGCCCGATAAACCGCCATACGTAGTAAACCCTTCAGTTATAATTAATAAATTTTTACAAGCCTCCGAAAGTTCTTTATTTTTTACAGCTAAGAATCCGCCCATATTAACTAAAGCATCTTTTTTTGCACTCATAACAGCCCCATCACATAACGCAAACATTTCAATGGCAATTTGCTTACTCGAATGCTGTTTATATTCTTCTTCTCTGTCTTTTATAAAATACGAATTTTCAGCAATACGACAGCAATCCAAAAATAAATTAATCTTATGCTTTTTACATATGAATGATACCTCTTTTGCATTTTTCATACTTACTGGTTGTCCGCCGCCACTATTATTAGTAACGGTTAAAATAACAGCAGCTATATTTTCTTTTCCTTTTTCTAAAATTAGCTTTTCTAATTTTTCAGTATCCATGTTTCCTTTAAATGGGTGATATTGCATAGGATTTAACCCTTCCGGAATTACAATGTCAATAGCTTCGGCACCAGAAAATTCTATGTTGGCGCGAGTGGTATCAAAATGTGTATTACTGATAAATACCTTACCTTTTCCACCTAGTAGCGAATATAATATTCGTTCTCCGGCTCTTCCTTGATGAACAGGGTAGATGTATTCCATCCCTGTTAAATCAATTATAGTTTTATGCATCTTATGATAGCTTGAGGATCCGGCATACGACTCATCACCTTGCATGATTCCTGCCCATTGAAAAGCACTCATCGCAGATGTTCCGCTATCAGTTAGAAAATCGATTAACACTTCTTCTGAATTTAAAAGGAATGTATTGTAATTAGCTTTTTTTAAAAACGCCTTTCTTTCTTCAACAGTGGTGATTTTTATAGGCTCTACCATCTTGATTTTAAATGGCTCAATAATTGTTTTAAAATTCATAATAATTGTATTAGATTAATATTTCACAACTCCTTGTATTTATATAAAAAGTCATGTCTATAAGCCTGTAATTTCTATATTCTGCTGTATAGTAAATCTGATTTATGTCATCTATTATGATTGATATTAATCACAAAAATTTATATCGGACAAAATAGTCCGATATTATAATAAACGTTAATTTTGTGATGTACATCCACAATAAATGTTAATCTACATTTAGGACTGAAAACAAATCTTATGAAAACTACTCGGCAACTTAAAAAAATCTTTTACGGATTAGTGTTAGGAGCCACTATTTCACAAAGTGTTAATGCTCAATTTCAGGTTAGCGGACAATATATGGCGCGAGGAGAATATCGGCATGGGTATCAAACCTTAGCGGATACAAATCAAAAAGGAGCCGTTTTTATTTCACAAAGAGCACGCCTTTCAGCCGATTATAAACATGAAAAATTTAAAATACATATTTCGGCACAAGACATAAGAACGTGGGGTAGTGTAGCAAACAGTGCAATTGACACAAAAGGTTTTTTTTCAATTTATGAAGCATTTGGTGAATTAAACTTTACAAAAAAATTAGCGGCAAAAATTGGTAGGCAGGCTATTTCGTATGATGATGATCGGATTTTTGGTTCATTAGATTGGGCAATGCAGGGGCGGCGACATGATGCTGCAGTTTTAAAATATACTGATAGCACTTGGGCTATTCATGTAGGAGCTGCATATAACCAAAATACTGAATCTAATAAATTTATACAATACACAGTTAATAATTATAAAGAGTTTGAATATTTATGGGCAACAAAAGCTTATAAAAAATTTAATTTCAGTTTTCTTTTTTTAAATAATGGTATGGCATATACTAAAGTAAATCCCACAACTTTAAAAAGAGATTCCATAACCGCTTATTCGCAAACAACCGGCTTAAGAGTAGAGTACAAGGGCGCTAAACTAAACGGCTTGTTATATGGATATTATCAATCAGGAAAGGATAACGCAAATAAAGATTTAAGTGCTTTTGATGCTTGTGCAGAAATTGGATATAAACCGTTTAAGAGTTTGCAATTAACACTGGGCGCCGAATTATTATCCGGAACAAGTCAAACAGATACAGCTAATAAAGTGAATCACTCATTTAATCCATTGTATGGAACTAATCATCGCTTTAATGGATATATGGATTATTTCTATGTAGGAAATCATTTAAATACTGTTGGATTATTAGATGGTTACTTTAGAATTCATTATACAAACAAAAAAGTATTAGTAGGAATCAATGGCCACTATTTTAATTCCGCAAGCGATATTAGAGATAAACGAAAAGGAGTGACCGATAAATTATCCAATACTAATTTAGGAGGTGAAGTTGATTTTACAATGAGTTATAATTATACAGATGGCGTATCAATTCAAGCAGGGTATTCACAGTTTTTCGGAACAAACGGTTTGCAAATGTTAAGAGGCACTTCTTCTTTAGCACCAATTAGTAATTGGGCTTATGTAATGGTAATAATAAGACCGGGAACAGTTAAATGGCCTAAAACAGGATTGAAGATGTAAATAAATTAAAAGTTAAACCAATTAAATCTATGCTATGAAAAAAATCTCAAAAACAACAATGGTTATTGCTTCAGCCTTGTTCTTATCAAGTATTATTACAAGTTGTAATAATAAAGGATCGTCAACAAAAGAGAATAGCGAGGCTATCTCTGAAAAAATGGAAGGTGAAGAAATTGCAATATTAACTGATGCACCTAATGTTCCTCCGCCAATAACAAGAAAGCATCCAACAAAGGTTATTGTTCACCTGGAAGTGATTGAAAAAGAAATGGAAATGATGGATGGTGTAAAATATAATTTCTGGACTTTTGGTGGAAGCGTTCCGGGTAAATTTATAAGAGTAAGAGAAGGTGATTTTGTTGAATTTCACTTAAAAAATAATGCTAATAGTAAATTACCTCATAATATCGATTTACACGCAGTGTCTGGTCAAGGTGGTGGTGCTGCAGCAACTATGACTTCGCCTGGACATGAAACTCAGTTTTCATTCACAGCATTAAATTCAGGATTATATATTTATCATTGTGCAACTGCACCTGTAGGTATGCATATTGCTAATGGAATGTATGGAATGATTTTAGTGGAGCCTAAAGAAGGATTGCCTAAAGTTGATAAAGAATTTTATGTTTGTCAAGGAGACTTTTACACTAAAGGAGCTTATGGAGAAGAAGGGGTACAACAATTTAATATGGAGAAGGCTTTAAAAGAAGAACCGGATTACGTTGTATTTAATGGTAAAGTAGGGGCTTTAACCGGCGAAAAAGCACTGAAAGCAAAAGTTGGAGAAACTGTACGTTTATTCGTAGGTAATGGCGGACCAAATTTAGTTTCAAGCTTTCACGTAATTGGAGAAATTTTTGATAATGTTTATCCTGAAGGAGGAACTACACAAAATCACAATGTACAAACAACTTTAGTGCCTGCCGGAGGTTCAGCAATTACTGAATTTATTTGTGATGTTCCTGCAACACTTATTTTGGTTGACCACTCTATTTTTAGAACATTCAATAAAGGGTCGTTAGGTATGTTGAAGGTTGAAGGAAATGAAAATAAAGCTATTTACTCCGGACAGCAAGATGATAGAATTTATCAAGGAGAGGGTGGAGCTGTTCAAACAATGCCGGAAGATGCTTCTGCTAATGTTCCAGCAAAACCTTTAACTAAAGAAGCTAAACTAGCTCAGGGTAAAAATATATTTAAAAGCACTTGTCAAGCTTGTCATCAATCTGATGGAAAAGGTATACCAAAAGCGTTTCCTCCTTTAGCATCATCTGATTATTTTAAATCTGATAAAAACAAAGCTATTAGCGCTGTTTTACATGGATTATCAGGAAAAATTACAGTTAATGGACAAATGTTTGATGGAGTAATGCCTAAGCAAACTTTAAGTGATGGTCAAATTGCTTCCGTTATTACTTACGTTCTAAATAGTTTTGGTAATAAAGGAGGAGAAGTGACAGATGCTGATGTAAAGAAATTAAGAAAATAGATAAATTGAAACACTTGCTAGTAATATTAATCTGTGTTTTTTTTACAAAACTCTTTTCACAACAAAAAGGGGAGTTTAAAAATATGGCGCTTATAAAGGGAGGAGAATACCTCCCTTTATATTCTTCAGATAGCCAGAAGGTTTTTGTAAAAGAATTTTATATGGATATTTATCCGGCAACAAATACAGATTACGCGGCATTTATTAAAAATTATAGCGAGTGGAGTAAAAACAAAATAAAAAGATTATTTGCCGATTCAATGTATTTAAGTCATTGGACCTCGGATACAACGTTTAATAAAAATGTAGCGAAAAGTCCGGTAGTGAATGTGTCCTGGTTTGCTGCAAAAAAATATTGTGAATGTCAGGGCAAAAGATTACCAACAAATGCAGAATGGGAATTAGTGGCGAGGTCAAATCAAACGCAAGCAGATGCAAGTAAGTCGAAAGAATTTAATCAATGGGTTTTAAATTGGGTTACAAAACATTCTCCCGCTGTTTTACCAAATGTGGGAAGTACATTTAAAAACTATTATGGAGTATATGATATGCATGGTTTGGTTTGGGAATGGACTTATGATTTTAATAATGCTCTAACCACTGGCGAATCAAGAGGGAATAGCAGTTTAGATAATAGTTTTTTCTGTGGTGGAGGTTCTTTTGGTTCAAAGGATTTAAATAATTACGCATCTTTTATGAGATTTGCCATGAGAGCTAGTGTGAAAGCAAAATATAGCGTTCAAAATTTAGGATTTAGGTGCGTGAAAATGAAAAAATAGGATTGATAATTAAATAAATTGTTATGAAAAATGTACTGAATAAATTTGTGGTGTTTCTGTTTTCGATTTTAATAATGTCTTGTCAAGACAATAGAAAATCAGATAGCGGTGAAGAGGAAAAAGAATGTTGTAAGAAAGACAGTAGTATAAATACTGTAGCAAGTTCTGAAATTCTAGATGAATCCATATTTAACCTCACAAGTGATTGGAAAACCCAATACAACGAGATTATAAAAATCCAATCCTTACAAGGTAAAGTAACTGTTGCGGCTATGGTGTTTACGCATTGTGAAGGAGCTTGCCCCAGAATTGTTGCTGATATACAACGGATAGAGAAATCATTTACGCCTGATGAATTAAAAAACATTCAATTTCTGCTAATAAGTATGGATCCTGAAAGAGATACCCCCGAAAGATGTCAGGAATTTGCGAAAGAGTACCAGTTAAACAAGAATTGGACATTAATAAGCTCAAGCGAAGAATCAACAACAGAAATAGCTAATGTTTTAAATGTTAAAGTTAAGAAGCTTTCAAGTGGAGGATTTGATCATTCAAATACAATACATATTGTAAATCAACAAGGCTTAATTACATATCAACAAAACGGATTAGAGCAAGAGCCCGAAGGAGCGATAAAGAGCGTTAGACATTTACTAGAGAAATAATTTATTAGTTGAGTTTTAAATTATTTGAGTAAATAAGAATGCCATAACTGTTTGTTATGGCATTTTGTTTTTATTAATTAGGTTATGAAAACTATTAATTTATACCTAATTGTTTTTTGGCAGCGGGTGTTAGAAAATCTCTCGACCATTGTGGTTCCCAGACCATATTAATAACAATATCAAATTTTGGGAACTGACGCGCTAAGCAGGCTTTAATGCTGTTTACAATAACATCTCCCATAGGACAGTGGTTAGTTGATAAGGTTAAGTCAATTGTGATTTCGCCGTCTTTATCGTAATTTACTTTATACACTAATCCCATATCAATAATATTAATTTCTAATTCAGGGTCGATAACTTCTTTTAGAAAATGTAAAATTTCAATTTCCCGCTGTTCTTTATCTGTGTATAAATTCATTTTATTAAAAAATTAATGAGTACTAACTTTTGCTTTGTGAAAAAAGATTTTTAAAATATTAATTATATAAAGTATAGCAGTTACGATTAAAAATAACGCGCCAGTTTTAATCCATAAAGGGTTTGATAGCAATATGCCACATAGTGTTACAATAAAGCCAGTAATAAATAAGTAAAGTTGAATACGGTTTACTTGTTCTGAATACAAATCTTTAGGTAATGGCGTTTTCTCTTTTCCGGCAATGTGCTGATATTTTTTGATCCAAACAATAAATGCTAAATTTTTGAAAGCCTGTCCGAGTATCATCAAGGTAATAAAACCAAATAAAAGACTAAATACAATTGCTGATGATATTTGAAATTCTACTCGTTTATCAGTAATTATATGAGTTTTTAAAAGAATCCATAATGTTATTGGAACGGAAGCGCTTATAAAAGCTACAAGTGTATGTTTTAAGCTGACATCTAGTTTTTTTCTGGCTCTTGTTTTAAATGCGTTTGCTATATAATTTAAGAAAAATAGTACACCTGAAAAGATAATTACGCTGTATAAAAGCACTCTGTCCAATCCATTAAAAAATAGCGCATCAATTATAAATCCTAATAAGCCAAGATTAATTAAGTAGTAGCAATAGGTTAAAGGCTTGTTATTTAGTTTTCCGGACAATAAAAACATTGGAATTAATTTTAAAGCTACACCAACAATCAAGCACAGAAACCAACCAATTAATCCAATATGCGCGTGAATTTTTAAATAGTACAAATGTTCTTTCGGTAAAAATGCAAATCTGAAATTAAAAGCCAATAATGTACCTATAAATGCTGTTAACCAAAACCAAAATAATGAAACTTGTATAAAATCAATCTCAATTATTTTTTCGTTTAGTTTTCGTGTAGTAAGCAAGATATTTACTAAAAAAAGAGTAATGCCTGAAAATAAGCAACAAGCAGCGCTTTCTATTAAAAACCCTACATCAAAAAACCAGAAGGAAATAGCTAATAAAATAGTTCCGATTAGCATGCAAAAATAAACTATCAATGCTAAAATTGGACTGTATATGGGTTTGTTTGTTATTACCGGAATTAATTGATATAAAGAGCCCATAATAATAAAAGTTATCCATCCTAAAGTTGTGAGATGTGTTATTGCCAGAATTTTGGGATGAAAGTAATGCCCTATAAAGGCATAACTGGAACAAAAAAGCAGAACAGTAGTAAGTAAAAAGAAAAATGCTGAAGAAATGTAATGAGCAGTGATGATACGATAAATGTAGTAATCTTTTAAATCAGGGCTTAACATTATTTAAATATAAATAACTTTACGTAATCAACCGAAATTATTTGTATTCGCCATTGATATCCTCTTTCTGCTAATTCGGGAAATAAAAACTTCGGCACCTTTTTATGATGTACGAATAGCATATAATCTTCAGGCAAGGTGTGAAGTTCATTCAAAATCGTAGCCATAGGCAATGGCATTTCCAAATGTCGCACATCTATTTCTTTAGTATTCGTGCCAAACGATTTTAAAACCTGAGTGATTTCTTCTGACTTACTATCATTAAGTATAGTGTTGTCGCTGTTTTTAGTTGTAATTTCTTTTTTAAAATAGGTGTGAACCAATTGTTTTTCAATTATAATAGTATTATGAATATACCCCTTTTTTGATAAAATGGATATAAGTGGTGTTGGCTCAAATGTATTTACAATTTTTAAAATCGAGTTTTCAGAAAGAGTTGATAAACTTTCCATAATAACATTGAAAGGATCTTTTCCGGCCTTTAACATTTCTCTTACATCCAACTCTACAATATTCTCTTCGCTAAGATTTTGAAAATTATAAGATGACGACTCAACAGCATCTGTTTTTAAACTAGCGGCATCTGATTTTATGATGAATCCTAAAGGAATAAGTTTATTATAGAATACATCTACACTTGAACCGCCAATTTTTGCAGCTTGTTTTATACTAACTCTTGAGGCTAAAACATTTCTTAGTACCGGAATTTTTAGTTTATCAAAGTTCTTTGATATCGATGCAATGGCATCAATAGATTTAGGGTTGTAACGTATTAATGCAGATATTTTAGTGTTTTCGTTTATATACATTTGGCTTAAAATTAAAACAGACCCTTTTAGGGTCTGTTGATTAAATACTTATAGTTGACTTTCTATTGAAATACTTTTCGGAAAAAGAATATTATTTTCTAAGTGAATATGTTGATGCAAATCTTCTTCAAATTCTTTCAACTTCAAATATGAAACTTTGTATGTAGCACAACTATCTTCAGGAGGAGTATAGTTATTAGATAACTCTCTAATTTCTTTAAAGATGTCGCCAACAGCATCGTGTTCATGTTCCATCATGTGTATTGGATTTTTAACACTGCCAAAAGCTGTGTATGGCGTTTTTAGATTATTCGACTTTGCTAATACAAGTTGCTTTATATAAGGAAATAATATTTGCTCTTCTTTGCACATATGTTCGTTTAACTCCTCTGCAGCTTCATCAAATTTTTGCGCAATGGCAATTACTTCGGGATGATGGCCTCCATGCACCTTGGCGACTTTACTTGTATATCCTAATAACACCGGAATGGATTTTTTTACATATTCATGATGTGTATTTAATATGTAATCAACTAAAAATTCCAAACTCCATTCATCAAAATTGTGCGATAGTGTTTTATTAACCAAATCGATCGAGTTTAACTCTTTCTCAACAGCCAAATAGTCTACTTTTTTAACAGCACAAGCTTGAGTTACTGTTTTTTTACCTCCGCAACAAAAATCTAAATTGTATTTTTTAAATATTTCAGCTTTTCTAAAATCTTTTGCTACTAACTCACCAATCGTAGCTTCTAAGGTGGAATCCTTTTTTTTAATTTTCACTTCCCAATGCTCGGGTCCCGACGTAAGATATTCCCATGTAAAAATGTTACCCCGTTCTCCTATGAGCTGATAGTATAAAGGTTTCGGATCATGGTCATTATGAATAATAAAAGCACCACCCTCAATAAGAGTATCAAATTTTTGAAAAATGGTTGGATGTTTTAATTTTGGTTCAATGATTGTTACGTCTAATGTTTCAATTGTTTCCATATTCTAATTATTTATGATTCGAAGGTAAAATTAGATACAACAGGGTTGTCGAATGATGATTTGAATCATACAAGCAATTTATTGGCATGAATTTACTTTATTTAACAAATCAATAAATTCAGATTGAATGGAATTTGTTCTGTCTTGTGCGTACCACAAATGAATGTTCTTTATTAATTCATCGTGCGATATTTCAGGATTATTATTTTTTAACATCACTACTTTATCTTGTAAAGCTTTTGGTCTTGGTCCCCAAACAAAATTTATAGAATCAGTAGTCTCATCAATACAGATTAATTTTGGAATAGAGCGGGAGCCATTAGTTAAAAAGCAGTCCATTAAATCCGGTTGCTCATCTCTAAAAACTAACTCTAGTTTTATATTCGCATTTAATTCGGCCATTTTTGCAATTACAGGAACACACTGTGCACTATCGCCACACCATGATTCGGAAATCACCAGCCACTTTTGTTTTTTATTTATCTCACTTATTAAAGTTTGTAATTTGTGATTTATAGTACATTGTTTGTCTATACGTTTAATTCGTTGGGCATTAATTAAAGTGGCTTCAATTCGTTCTTTTGATTGTTCTCCCGAAGTTTTATGTTCCTTAGCATATATAAGAACCAATTTTCTGTAACCGTCATAATTATATGATGGAGTTATATTATGTAAGACACTAGTTTCCATATCTTTTTTTTACAAAGGTTATTATATTATTTTATTTGCATGGTGATTATAATCATATAGGTACTGTTGAAATAGGCGAAGGCTGCCCTTTTGAGGCAGCCTTCTTGTTAATCAAAAAACCGAAAATTAATTTGAAAAAAGTATAAAGATTATTCGGCGTCAAATTTGCTTTGAATTTTACTACTTGCTGCGGAATAGTAAATCGCCACGTTTTTGTTTTTGATTAATATATTTTATTTAGGCAATAGAACATCATTTATAACATGTATGATGCCATTAGCTGTTGTAATTGAGGCCACAATTTCTGAGCCATTAACAAAGTATTTACCATCTTTTATAGTTATTTTAACTTTGCTACCACTTACCATTTCAAACTCTTGATTGTCCTGCATATAATCTGTTTTTAACGCACCTACATATGTATGGTATTCTAAAATAGAAGATAAATCGGCTTTTTTCTCAGGCTTAAGTAAACCTTCAACTGTTCCTGCAGGTAATTTATCAAATGCAGCATTGGTTGGTGCAAATACAGTAAAAGGACCTGCATTACTTAATGCGTCAACTAAACTTGCGGCTTTTACCGCTGTTACTAAAGTAGTATGGTCTTTGCTTCCCACAGCTACCTGAACAATATTTGGATTAGAAGTTGCATCTTGGACAGCTGATTGACCAGCCCCATTAGCTTCTGTTGTAGTAGCTTCTGTGGCTTCGCCATTTCCTTCGGCTTTGGTTTCTGATTGTGAATTACAAGAGAATAATCCAATTGTTCCTGCTAGCAGTAAGTATTTTAATGTGGTTTTCATAAATAGATTTTTATCCAAAATTATCGAGTTGTCATTCGATGATTTATGATTGAAATCATAAGATTAATAATATTTTCAAATCGGATAAAAATGTCCTAAAATAAAAATTAAGTGAATATATTTGCAATAAAATAATTTAATAAATGCAATATGAAAACCTTAACACCTCATACTTTTCACATTCCCGTTATGGGCCTAGCTTATACAATAGATACACCTGTAAAGGTTGCTAAGTACGGCATTACCTCTGTGGTTTCAATTATTGAAGATTATTTAATTGAACAAATGAGGGAAGTAATTTGTAAAAATGAACGTATTGAATATGTGAAAATTCACACAAAAGAACGGGATTACAGAGCTAAAAGAATAACGGCTTACCTGAATCTGATTCAAGATATAATCGATAAACAAATCACAGAAATTAAGCACGAAGATTTTAATACAGGAAAAAATATTATTCAATATTTTGAAATGTTACCTGATGATTCTGAAGTAAAAACGCTGTATAACAGAATGCTTACCTCAGAATCTCCGGAAAAAGAGAAATTACAAAAACAACTTCGTGGTTTAATTACAGCCGGAAAAATTGATGTAAACATCATGACGAAATTAGATAAAACTAATTATGACGCTGATGGAAATGAATTGCCTACTCAATTTTCTGATGCGTTGGCGGCATTAAGAGGATATGCTAATAGTAGAATAGAATCTTCAATTATTTTTTCAGCAGGTTTAAATCCAAGATTATTTAGTTACTGTGAAACATTTGAAGATTTTTACCCTGATTTAAAGGGACATATTAGTAAAAAAATTATCTTGAAAGTTAGTGATTATCGTTCTGCGTTAATTCAAGGAAAGTATTTAGCAAAAAAAGGCTTGTGGATATCTGAATTTAGAATAGAATCAGGTATTAATTGTGGAGGACATGCATTTATATCAAATGGAATTCCATTAGGTCCGATACTTGAAGATTTTAAAAATAAGCGGAATGACTTATACCAGGAATTATTTATTGAATGTGGAAACGCATTAAAATTGGCAGGAAGAAACCCTTTCAGAAATAAACCGGAATTGAAAATTACCGCACAAGGTGGCATTGGCACAAGTGCGGAAAATAGTTTTTTAATTCATTATTATAATTTAGATTCAACGGGATGGGGTAGTCCCTTCCTGTTGGTTCCTGAAGCCACTAATGTAGATAATGAAACGCTTAATAAATTAAAATCAGCTAAAAAAGAAGATTATTATTTAAGTCATTCTTCACCTTTAGGGGTTCCGTTTAGTAATTTCAAAAATAGCAGTTCGGAAGCACAGCGTAAGATGAGAATTGATAAAAACAGACCGGGCAGCCCTTGTTTTAAAAAATTCCTTTCCATGGATAAAGAATTTACTGATAAGCCTATTTGTACTGCTTCAAGAGAATATCAAAATTTAAAAATTAAACAACTTAAAACTAAGATTTCGGATGTTAAAGTACTGCAACATGAAATTGAGAAAGTAACAGAAAAGGATTGTTTATGCGAAGGCTTGGGCGCTTCAGCCTTGCTTAAAAATAAGACTAAACTTTCACATAATTTAAGTGCAGTTACCATTTGTCCGGGCCCAAATTTGGCTTATTTTTCTGATACATTCTCACTAAAACAAATGGTTGATCATATTTATGGACGTTTGAATGTTTTAAATAATTTAAACAGACCTAATATTTTTGTGAACGAGTTGCAATTATATTTTGATTATTTGAAGAAAGAAATCGAAGATCAATACCAAGTAATCACAGAGAAAAAGTTAACGTATTTTCAAACTTTTAAAACTAATTTATTAAAGGGAATTGATTATTACGAAGAACTCGTACCTAAAATAAAACAAAGTAATGCTGAAATTAAAATCAATATTGTAAAACAGCTTGAAGAAATACGGTCTTCATTAAACCTATTGCCATTATTACGCACTGTATAAAAATAAAAATAATAAAAACATAAAGCTGATATTATGAAACCGATAATTAAAAGATCATGGGCTGAGCCTTATAAAATGAAAATGGTTGAATTATTAAAAATGACAACCAAACAACAAAGAGTAAAAGCAATAAAAGAAGCAGGTTATAACACGTTTCTTTTAAGGTCGGAAGATGTATACATTGATTTGTTAACCGATAGTGGAACAAATTCCATGAGCGACAGGCAATGGGGCGCATTTATGACTGGTGACGAAGCCTACGCCGGAAGTAAAAGTTATTATAAATTAGAAGAATCTATACAGAAATATTATGGCTATAAATATGTTATTCCAACACATCAAGGCAGAGCTGCTGAAAATATTTTGTCCAAAATATTAATAAAAAAGGGCGATATCATACCGGGCAACATGTATTTTACAACAACACGGTTGCATCAGGAATTAGCCGGTGGAATATTTACAGATATTATTATTGACGAAGCTCATGAGCCTTTAAATGAACATCCATTTAAAGGAAATGTAGATTTAAATAAGTTGGATAAAGTAGTAAAAAAATACGGGGCAAAAAAAATACCTTATATAAGTATAGCTACAAACGTAAATCTTGCCGGAGGCCAGCCAATTAGTATGGCAAATTTAAAAGAATTACGCGCTTATACAAAAAAACACAAAATCCGGATCATACATGATATGACCAGAGTTGCAGAAAACGCATACTTTATTCAGCAAAGAGAAAAGGGGTACATCAAAAAAACTATCAAAGAAATTGTGTTTGAAATTTGTTCATTAACGGATGGTGCAACGATGAGTGCAAAAAAAGATGCATTGGTTAACATTGGTGGGTTTATGGCTACTAACGAATGGGATGTTTTTGAAGAAGCCAGAAACTTAGTAGTTGTTTACGAAGGCCTTCATACTTATGGCGGATTAGCCGGAAGAGATATGGAAGCAATTGCTATTGGTATTGCAGAAAGCTTAGATGATAATCATCAACACGCAAGAGTTGGTCAGGTTGAATACCTAGGACACAAAATGATGGAATATGGAATTCCAATTGTAAAACCTATTGGCGGACACGGCATATTTGTTGATGCAAAAGCTTTTTTACCACACCTTACGCAAGATCAATATCCGGCTCAAACTTTAGCCGCCGAATTATTTATAGATTCTGGAGTGAGAACAATGGAAAGAGGAATTGTTTCCGCTGGCAGAAAAGCTAATGGCGAAAACTATTACCCAAAATTGGAGCTTGTACGTTTTACTATTCCGCGTAGAGTTTATACTCAGGCTCATATGGATGTGATTGCTGAATCAGCTGCAGCAGTATACCAAAGAAGAAATCAGATTAAAGGTTTAAAAATGATTTATGAACCAAAATATCTCCGTTTTTTTCAGGCCAAATTCGAAAAGCTGTAAATGAGTAAATCAGCACATGAATTTTAAACCTAGGTATATATTTATAATATTAAGTCTGTTCTTCCTTATATATTCATTCAGTATATATATTAAACCACTTACGATAACGGAGGATTCAAGATTTAATAAAGAAATAGCATCCGAAGGTAGATTAGTATGGCAATCCTATAATTGTCAAAGTTGCCATCAGTTATATAGTTTAGGAGGATATCTTGGACCGGATTTAACCAATATTATATCAAATCCTAATAAGGGCGAAAAAATAGTTAGAGCTATGGTTAAATCTGGCACCAAGCAAATGCCTGCATTTATGTTATCAGATTCTGAAATGAATTCACTTATTGAATTTTTAAAATCCACTGATGCAAGTGGAAAGGCTGATCACAGAGAGTTTAATGTAAATGAATTCTGTATGATTGAAAAAAAATGAAGCTTCAGAATTTTAATATCGGAAATCTATTTTTGGTAACATCTTTATGCATGCTGGTTTTAGGTCTGTTTTTTGGAATATTAGCAGCCGCAATCTATATTTTTCCTGATTTCTTGATACAGCAGCTAGGTTTTATTTCATTAAGGCCATTACATGTTTCTTCAGCTATTTTTTGGATTATTCTAGGAGCTACTGGTTGCATTTATAACGGCTTAAAGCCTTATATAACTGAAACAGCAACTTATAAAATTGCTATTATACAATGGGCATTATGGATTGTTGCCATAGTAGGTATTCTGATTTCTTATTTTAATAAAGATTTTGGAGGACGGGAATACTGGGAATTTAACCCTGTATGGGCGCTGCCAATAGCAATTGCATGGATGTTATTTCTGGCTAATTTTTATACGCTAGTTAAAAAAATTAAAGACTGGCCTGTTTATATTTGGATGTGGTTAACAGGAGTCCTATTTTTTCTTTTCACTTTTTCTGAAAATTATTTATGGGTATTTCCATATTTCAGAGAACATTTTATTACAGACATGACTATTCAATGGAAAGTAAACGGTTCGTTGGTTGGTTCCTGGAATCAAATTTTGTATGGAACGGCTATTTTTTTAATGGATAAGATTTCAAGTACAAAAAATACAGGTAGGAGTAAATTTGCTTTTGTAATGTATTTTCTTGGCTTATTTAATCTGATGTTTAACTGGGGGCATCATATTTACACACTCCCTACCGAAAAATATATTAGATATATAGGTTATATAGTTAGTATGACAGAGTGGATTTTTTTTATTAAAATAATATTTGACTGGAAAAAAAGTGTAAGCGTAGTTCAAAAACATTACCACTATTTCCCATATAGATTTATTATGGCAGCAGATATATGGATTTTTATAAATATGGGACAAGCTGTATTAATGTCAATTCCGTCTATAAACAGATACACTCACGGCACACATATTACAGTGGCTCACGCTATGGGAACAACAATAGGGATAAATACAATGATATTATTAGCCGCGTGCTTCGAGTTTTTTAATAGCACTGATAAACGAAAATATTTAAATTATTTATTCTGGTTATTACAGCTCAGTTTGTTAATTTTTTGGTTATCTCTAAATACAGCAGGTATACAAAAGGGTATTTGGCAGTTAAGCATTAATCAAGAAAGTTATTCTAAAATGATGGAATCTCTTAGGCCCTATTTTATTGTATTTGCTTTTGCCGGCCTAGGTTTACTACTAACATTAAGTTCATTTGCTTTTATCTTAATAAATTCCGCTAAAAAAGGCTTATCAAGCGATTTAAAAACCATTTAATTATTTGTTATGAAAAATGATATAAACTTAGAAGATTTAGAAACAGCATACAGCTATAAATCTAATAAAGAATTAAAATTTACTCATTTTATTTTTAGCATATTGCAAAACCAAAGATTAGTAAAGCTACTAATAGCTTGTACAAATGGTATACTAAAATATAATTTACCATTTAAATTTTTGATTAAAAAAACGGTTTTTAATGTTTTCTGTGCGGGCGAAGATATCAATAAGGCCTTTTCAAAAATAAACTACTTAGAAACATATAAAGTCAAATCAGTTCTTGATTATGTTTCTGAAGCAGAAAACAGTGATGAATTTTTTGAAAATAACACCAAAATAATTGTGGCTAATATTATTAAATTAGGTAAGGAGTGCCCGGGTAATTATGTAAGTGTTAAAATTACAGGATTAGAAGATCCTAAATTTTTAACGTATCGTAACGCAATGGATTTGGAAAATGAATCGATAATTTCACCAAGATTCGACAGGTTAATTGAGCGAATTAATTTAATCTGTAAAACTGCATATTCTGCTAAAGTTATTGTTTTCATAGATGCGGAGGATAGATGCATGCAAGATCTTTTTGATAAAATTACAGAATCCATGATGCAAAAATATAACAAAGAATATGCTGTTGTATTTAATACTCTTCAAATGTACCTAAAGGACAGATTGAAATATCTTAATACTTTAATTGAGGAAGCTGGCCGAAAAAATTATATTCCCGGAATTAAACTTGTAAGAGGTGCATATGTAGAAAAAGAAAGAGAGAAAGCCAGAAAAGAAGGTAAAACTTCTCCCGTATTTGATACGAAAAAAGAAACAGATGATTCCTTTAACCAGGCTGTAGAAATATGCTTACGTGAATTTAAAAAAGTGGACTCCTGTATAGCAACACACAATAATGATAGCACACTTCATGCTATTAATTGTATTAATAAATACAATATAACAAACCACTATTCTAAAGTGCGGTTTTCACAGCTATACGGAATGAGCGATAATCTAACGTTTAACTTAAGTGTTAACGGGTATAACTCTTCTAAGTATTTGCCGTATGGTGAAGTGAAAAAAGCAATTCCTTATTTAATTCGCCGATCAGAAGAAAATTCATCAATTGATGGACAAATAATAGATGAAGTTGTACGCTTGAAAAAAGAAATAGAAAGAAGAAATAAACTTTAAATAATAAAATTATGAGCTTAAATTATATTTTACTTGGATTATTTTGGATTTTAGTATGCATTGGCCTGGGAGTTTATATCACTGCCAAAGGATTTAAAAAAATAATCATCATACTATTGGGTTAGCTTCAATTTTAGTTTCTTTTGTTGTTGGAATTTTTATGCTGTTTACGATTTTAATTCTTTTCTAATTTTTATTTAAAATTCCATATAGTTTTATTTCCAAACCCTAAAGTGTTATCTGTTAGTTTTAAAAAATCTAATCTAACAGCCCAAATATATCCTATTATACCAATACTCATAGGGTATTTTTTTAAATATTTGGAAGTAAGTTGCAGCTTTTCTATTTCTTCTTTATCAATTATTTTGCCAACAAATTGTACCCCTTTCAATTTTAATATATCAATAGTGTTTGGCAAGATGGTACCAGAAACGCTTGCTGTTGCTTTGGTGAAATTTTGATGCATTGTTCCATTTGAGGATTTAAATATGAGAACAAAATGCTCGTGATCAAATACGTAAAAGCAATTGATGCAATAGGGATTATTTTCTTGGTCGACAAAACAAACTGTTGAGATTTTATTTTCTTGTAGAAAAGAGGTTAGTTTATCGGGAACAGGATTCATAATATTAATTATTTTTTAAACGATTGTTTTTTCTTTTCAAAGCATTTAAATATTCTTTTTTTTCAGTTTCTGAAGCAGGTTTAATGGTTGGTACCATTGCTGGCTTTGCGTTATCATCAAGAGCTACAAACGTAAAATAAGCCTCGTTTATTAGATATGCTTTTTGGCTCAGTATTTTTTTGGCCCAAGCCTGTACATATATTTCCATAGAAGAATTAAATGAACGGGTCATCTTTGCTTTTATGGTAATTATATCGCCAACTTTTGCCGGCGTTTTAAATTTAACACTGTCTATGGATGCGGTTACACAAATATGTTCTGCGTGATTTTGAGCGCAAATAGCAGATGCAATGTCCATCCACTGAACTAATTTCCCGCCCTGAAGAATTCCGATTGGATTTGTATCGTTTGGACAAACAATTTCAGTCATTATTGTTTCTGAGTTTTTTGATGTTTTAACCTTTTTCATAAAAAATATAGTATTTAAGTATATACATTAGCAATAATGCCATTTGCTAAAACCATATCACGAATCGAATTTAATTTTTCAGTTGTGATTTTTTCTAATTTTTCAGCCGGCGTTTCTCTATCAATAGTGTAAATCATCACAGATTTCGGATTTATTTCCTTTACGGCCTTAATCCACGACGCAAGTTCATCGCTAGTTGTATTATCAACATATTCTCCATCGCAATAACCTTTCAAAAAAATAGTTTGGATAATCAACTCACCATTAAATTTCTTTAATTTTTGAATATACCACTCGATAGTTTTTGAAGAAAGCGGCTTGTCAATTTTAATCAAAGTCTCAGTGGTACCGGCATCTAATTTCATTACTTTTAAGTCTACTTTTTTTAAACTTTCAAAAACTGATGGTTTGCCTAAAAGCGTGGAGTTTGATAAAACCGCTATTTTTATTTTAGGTAAATATAAATCGCGCAATTTAATTACAGCTTCAATGATTTCCGGAAATTCGGGATGCATTGTAGGTTCACCATTTCCTGCAAAGGTAATCGTATCAATATGAATTTTATCTTGGGCGAGTTTCTTAAAGCGTTCTTCAACAGCGTTAATTATTTTGCGTGAATCAGAAAAATTAATCTTAAAAGATTTTAAGTCAGTCCAACCGCATTCGCAATATATGCAGTTAAAGTTGCAAACTTTGTTTTGTAAAGGCAATAGATTAATACCCAGTGAAACCCCAAAACGTCTACTTGCTATCGGACCAAATACTATATCATCAAACATCACTGACATACCTCTGTAAGGGTAGTCAAATAATACCCCCACCGTTATGAGTTAAATCATATTAATGTATGATTTCCTTTTTTTGTAATATTTTTTAACAAAAGGATATTTACAGTTATCTGTTTATAACTAATCGGACATTGATATCCGATATGGCTTTTTTAATTTTATTTTTGTTTCCACAAGATAACATTATGATTTTTTCGAAAGCGTGTGAATATGGGATAAAAGCAGCAGTATATGTTGCAGAGCAGTCTATTAATGGAAATAGAGCCAGTTTAAAAGGTATTTCTAAAGAGATTAATTCTCCTGAGGCTTTTACTGCAAAAATATTGCAAACGCTGGTTAAGCATAAAATTATAAGTTCGGTTAAGGGTGCAACAGGAGGTTTTGAGGCTGATGTAAAAAAAATAAGTAGAACAAAGTTACTTGAAATTGTTATTGCAATTGATGGATCATTGCATGAGGGTAAATGTGTTTTAGGATTAAATCAATGCTCCGAATCGCAACCTTGCCCGGTTCACAATAAGTATAAACACATTAAAAAGGATATATTAACAATGCTGGAAAAAACAACCCTAGCAGAAATGTCTAATAGTGTAATAGAAGGATTAAGTTGTTTGAAAAACTAAAAAACAGCAGAAGAAATTTATTCTTCTGCTATGTTTAACTTTCGAATTACTCAACCTAACGTAATGATTAAATTAAATAACCTGAATAGTTGGGGTGGAATTGTTGTGTCTAAAAATAAAGTGATTTAAAAATAAATATAGCATGGAAAAGTATGTAATTAAAAGAAATGGCGAGTACAAACCTTTAGACCTTTTCAAAATTAAAGACGCAATCCTTAAAGGATTTCAAAGTGTAAATAGAAACTATGAAGAAGAAATTTTTGATGAAGTTTTTCTTGAATTAAAGTCAAAAGACACTTGGAGTGTTGAAGAGATTCAGGATATTATTGAAAAGAAGTTATTTGCCAGAAATTATTTTGATGTTATGCGATCGTTTATGTTGTATCGACATACACGTAAATTACAAAGAGAATTAACCAATAATATTGATATCAATACAACCTATATAAATAGTACCCAAACAATTCAGGAATATGTAGGACAAACGGATTGGCGCATTAATGCTAATGCAAATACAGCTTATTCAAACGCAGGTTTAGTAAATAATGTTGCCGGTAAAATTATTGCTAACTATTGGTTAGATAAAGTATACTCCCCTGAAGAGGGTGCAACACACCGCAATGGCGATATTCATATCCATGACTTGGATTGTTTAACAGGATATTGCGCAGGGTGGAGCTTAAGGGTATTATTAAACGATGGATTTAATGGTATTAGAGGAAGAGTTGAGAGTAAGGCTCCTTCTCATTTCAGAGAAGCCTTAGGACAAATGGCTAATTTCTTAGGCATACTTCAAAGCGAATGGGCAGGCGCGCAAGCCTTTAGTTCATTTGATACATACTTAGCGCCTTATGTATTTAAAGATAAATTATCGTTTGAAGAAGTATTAAAAGCCGTGCGTAGTTTCATTTACAACCTAAATGTTCCGGCACGTTGGGGTCAATCACCATTTACTAATATCACTTTAGATTGGGTAGTACCCTCCGATTTGAAAGAACAAATCCCAACAAAAAACGATAACCACCTTTTAAAACAGTAACCGATACTAAACTTATTGAACTGGCAAAAGAAAGGGGCGTGGATAACCTGGTTGATATGAGATATGAGCATTTCCAAAAAGAAATGAACATGATAAATAAGGCTTACTATACTGTAATGACCGAAGGTGATTCTCAAGGTCAACCTTTTACTTTTCCAATTCCTACAGTAAATATTACTGAAGATTTTGATTGGTATGGCGAAAACACCGACTTATTATTTGAAAATACAGCTAAAATAGGCTCCTCTTATTTCCAAAATTTTATCGGCAGTCAATATATTTTAGATGATAAAGGAAACAAAATAGAAAACGAAAAAGCGTATAAGCCGAATGCAGTTAGAAGCATGTGCTGTCGATTACAACTGGATTTAAGAGAGCTGTTAAAAAGAGGAAATGGTTTATTTGGAAGTGCAGAAATGACAGGGAGTATAGGTGTTGTTACAATAAATATGGCTCGTTTAGGCTATTTATATAAAGGAAACATTAGCGCGCTATATCAACGGTTAGATTTCCTGCTCGATATTTCAAAATCTACACTTGAAAAGAAAAGAATTTTCATTCAAGATATGTACGATAGAGGATTATATCCATACACTAAAAGATATTTAAGCCATTTTAGAAATCACTTCTCAACTATTGGAGTGAATGGAATAAATGAAATGATATTAAATTTTACTGACGAAAAAGATAACATTACAACTGAAAGTGGAATTGAATTTGCAAGTCAAATATTAGAACACATTCGTGAAAAAATGAAATTGTTTCAAGAGGAAACAGGTAATTTATATAATTTGGAAGCTACCCCTGCAGAAGGAACTACTTATCGTTTTGCAAAAGAGGATAAAAAGCGGTTTCCAAATATTATCCAATCCGGAACAGAAGAAAATATTTACTATACCAATAGTTCCCAAGTTCCTGTGAACCACACTGACGATCCGTTTGAAGCTTTATTGCTGCAAGATGAATTACAATGTAAATATACAGGCGGTACCGTTTTACACTTATACATGCGGGAAAAATTGAGCTCGGTTGAAGCGTGTAGAAATTTAGTAAAAAAAGTGCTTTCAAATTTTAGATTACCATATATTACGATAACACCAGTATTTAGTATCTGTCCAACGCATGGTTACTTATCAGGCGAACATGAATACTGTCCACATTGCGATGAAATTTTATTAGAAAAACTAACCCTTAATCACATAACACATGAAAACACAGAGCAACAATCAGTTATTGCAGAGTCATAATTTGCAACGCACAAAATGTCTAGTTTATACCAGAGTAATGGGATATCACAGACCGGTAGAAAGTTTTAATATTGGAAAAAAAGGTGAACACAAACAACGAATACAATTTAGCGAAAGCCGATGTAGTTAAGCCCATATACAGCATAACCCCATTTACTTTATTAGATTACCCTGATAAAACAGCTTGCATTTTTATGGTTTGCAGGCTGTAATATGAGATGTCAGTATTGTTATAATCCAGATATAGTGTTAGGGGAAAGGAAAGCTATCTTATCAGGAAATCTTAAAGTTTTTAAAAACAAGGGTAAATCTGTTGGATGGTGTTGTTTTAAGCGGCGGAGAGTGTACGTTACATAAAAATATTATTAAACTCATTGTTGAAATTAAAAAAATGGGATTACTAATAAAAGTAGACACTAACGGAACTAAACCTAAAATAATAGAATTTTGCTCAAGGAAAAACTAATCGACTATGTAGCCCTTGATTTTAAAGCACCAATAGATAAATTTAAGTCTATTACAAAATCTAATCTGTATTCAAATTTTATTACAAGCCTGAAACTTTTAATTAACAGCGCTATTCCTTTTGAGGTAAGAACAACACTTCACTCGTCACTCTTAGTTCAAAATGATATTCAAAGGATGATAGATGTTTTGGAAAAATTTAATTATGAAGGAATCTACTACATTCAAAATTTCATTAACGATACAAAAACGATAGCGGAAATTGAAAACTCAAGACAGAATTCAATTAACACAACTTTCTTTAACACTAAACTATCTGTTTTAATAAGAAATTAGATGATTTATATTAGCCAAAAGAAAGGCTTTTTATGATTATAATCACAAGAACCTAGTAACTCAGCTTTTACATTTGTATTCGAAAAGCAAAAGCAAAATTGAAACAAGTAGTAACAATAGCGGTGATTTTTGGAATTCTAATCCAATCTTTCGGAAAACTGGTTTTGCTCTCAAATTACCTTTTAAATAAAGAATATATTACATTTAATTTTTGTGAGAATAAAACCAAACCAAAACTTAAATGTAATGGAAAATGTCATTTAACAAAACAATTGAAAGAGCAGGAAAAGCATGATAATTCTTCTAAAAACAATACAAGAAGTGTAGAAGAGGTGCAATTTTGTTATGACTATGATAACACTGTTTTACCACCATTTTTCTACGTATCTATTTCCCCTAATTGGGGTTATTTAAATAAGGAGACAAATCCCATTTCTCTTTCTGTTTTTCACCCACCTACAGTTTAGGTTATATTTCCTTACGGGATATCATTTTCTTATTATGCAGAAATAATTATTCAGCCGTAGGACACTTCATTATTTATTAATCGAAAGCAATCATTCTGTAATAAAATTACGGTTGCTTAAATGTAATTATTAGAAAAACTTATTATGAAAACAATTTTTAAAATGCTCACAGTAGCAGCAATAGTCGCACTTACATTTTCATGTAAAAAGAATCACACATCTCCGGAGGAAGTAACAGAAGATACGAACACAACGGTTAGCCTGATTAAAATAGGAGAAACGTATATTACAGGCGCAAAAGCTAAGGCAATACTATACTCTAAAAAAGCTTTAGAAACAGGTTACAATGAAGTTTATGTGGCGTTATTTGATTCAATTGATGGCTCACCATTATCAGCTGGACATTTTAGTATGATGCCAATGATGGATATGGGCATGATGCAGCACAGTTCACCTGTTGAAAATACAAAGGATACAATAACTACAAATGGTTATTTTAAAACAGCTGTAGTTTTTTCGATGCCCGGAAACAACACTCAATGGTCGCTTAACCTTAATTTTCATAACAAAAAAAATAATTTGACCGGCAGCGGTACAATTGGGGTAGATGTTATATTGAACACCCCGGCCAGATTCAAGAGTACCGTATTAAGTCTTGATAGTAATTCATCGGTATTTGTATCATTAGTTGATTTGACAATTCCTCAGGTAGGAATTAATAACTTCGAAATTACTATTCATAAAAAAGTTAACGCTATGACTTACCAATCTGTAAATAATTATTCTGTGGAAATAGTTCCTGAAATGCCTAGTATGGGACATGGTTCACCAAATAACATTAATCCTGTTTTAACATCAAATGGCCATTATGTTGGTAAAGTGAATTTTACAATGACTGGTTTATGGAGGATAAATTTAAAATTATATAAAAACGGTAATCTTATTAGTAATGACCAATATTTTGAAACAACATTGCAATAATGTTACGCCTTAAGTTACTATTTATAGTGATTCTTTTTCAGCAGAGTTTATTAGGACAAATAATTCCTAATGACTCTGCTGTTAAATTGGTTCAACTTGAAGAAGTATGTATTATAGGTAATAGTGAAAATGAAAATCAAGCATTTAACTTTTATAAAAATAATAAATTAGCAAGTATTGAGGATATTTTAAGTAGAATGCAGGGCGTTAATTTAATTAAACGAGGAGCTTATGGATTAGAACCAACGTTAAGGAATTATAGTACAGGGCAATCCAATGTAACAATAGATGGTATGCGTATGTACGGCGCTTGTACTGATAAAATGGATCCGGGTTCAATATACATCGAACCTGCAAATTTGCAATCTATTAACGTGGCACATGGAGCCTCAGGCGCATTAGAAGGAAGTACAATTGGTGGTCAAATAGGAATGAAACTAAAAGAACCAACTTTCAATTGTCATTCAAAAATTCAAGGTCAACTCTCTCAATCTTATTTAAGTGTAAATAATGGTTATAATTCTTCTTTAACTCTTCAACAGTCTTATAAAACAATTGCTTATCGTATAAGTGGTACTTTCAGAAAGGCTGATGATTATAGGGCAGGCTCAAATGTCTTAATACAACATTCACAATATCAAAAGGGAAACACATCTACAGCCGTTTCACTCAAAATAACTAGATCTCAAGTTGTAAAGTTAGATTATGTTGGAGATTGGGGAAAAAATATTGGATACCCTGCTTTGCCAATGGATGTAGGTAAAGCATCCGCGCAAATATTTTCGGTTAACCATGCACTTGATTTTAAGAATGGATACTTTTTAAAAAATAATTTAAAAGTTTATTATAATGAAATTGTGCATCAAATGGATGATACACACAGAAGTGATGCTCCAATGCATATGGATATGCCAGGGTGGAGTAAGACATTTGGAGCATTTAACGAATTGTTTGGCAAAAATAGTTTCAAACTAAGAATAGATTATCATAGTGTTTATACAAGAGCTGATATGACCATGTATCCAAAAGGAGAACCGATTATGTACATGCAAACATTGCCCGAAAATTATTTAAATGATATTGGATTTGCCATCAATCAATCGTTTAATTTTAAGTTTAAACAACAATTAAATATTAATGGCAGATTAGATTACTGTAGTCAATTTGCCTCCAGTGGTATTGGCTCAAAACAATGGAAAGTATATTATACAGATATAACTGAAACAAAAACTGATATTTTAAAAAATCTAAATCTTGCGTATAATAAACGATTTAAAGAAACAATAACCACTCAATTTAGTGTTGGCTATGGTGAAAGGTTACCTACAAGCAATGAGAGATACGGGTATTATTTATTTAACAGACAAGATCAGTTCGATTATATCGGAAACATTAAACTGAAACCTGAACAGTCATACCAAATGGAAGTGCTTTTTAAACAACAGCTAAAAAAAATGGAATACTCACTAAATTTTTTCTACCATCATATTCAAAATTATATTTATTCGTACCAGTTAGTTGGATTTAGTCAGATGACAATAGGCGCCAACGGATTAAAAACATATAAAAACATCGATTATGCAACAAGTCAAGGGTTCGAGGCAAATTTAAAAGCGCAAATTACCGGTAATATTACATATATAGCCAGTGGTAAATTTGTTTATGCACAAACAAATACGGGTACACCGTTACCTTTAATTTCACCTTTCAAATTGCAACATGCTTTACGTTACAATTATAAACTTTTCCGTTTTCAATTTGAACATGATTATGCAACTACTCAAAACCGAATTAATGCCGATTTTGGGGATAAAGTAACGCCCTATTACAATTTATTTAATTTTAGGGCATCACGAAATGTGATAATAAAATCAACAGTGCTGCAAATAACAGTAGCTTGCGAAAACATTTTTGATAGTACCTATCGAGAGCATTTAGATATTGGAGGTATCCCAAGATTTGGACGCAACTTTTTAGTGAATGTAAGTTTTATGTTTTAATTCAAAATCGCTTTGGTAACAATACTTCTTGTTATAATTCTGCTAATTTTTTTCGTTGGGAAGTTACAATTAATATAGTGCCTAAAAGTAGCAATAGAGAAATTCCAAAAAGCATTTCGTTTACATATTTAACAACTATGTAGCTAAAAGCAGCGACTCCCTGTATTGCTAGCACAAATTCGTTTAAAAATATTCCTATCACAAATACACTAAAGGCCAAAGTGGTTAATTTATTTACTAAAATTAATTTAAATGTGTACAGATACGAAAGAATGAATACGGAAATAACTGCCAGTAAAACTAAATGCAAATAAGCAATAACGATAGGCCTAAACCCAAAAGCAAGATCGCTAACTGCCGGAATTGTTGACCCTAACTGTAATAGTAATTTTATGGTAAATGCAATGCCTACAAATAAGAACAAATAAGTTTGAAATTTATTTAAGGTAGAACCTGATTTTAAAGCCGCTTTAATTACCTGTATAATTTTGAACCACGCAAACACCTGAGTAAAGGCCGCAATAACAACTATTGTATATAACCAAATAGGAAGCTTGGCCCATAATGTCGACAGAAAATAGGCAGGAATAAAGGACAAATAAAATAAGTTAAAAAATATTTTATTGTATTTAAACTGAGGCAACATGGTATTGCATTCACTGAAAAATAAACCCAGGCAAGAAAAAATAAAGAACCCGTTGTATTGAAAATGAAGATAAAAATAAACAGAAGCTAAATACCAATGCTCATTAAAATTTCTGGAAGCCATCATGTAGGCCAGATAAAAGGTTCCAAGCGATGAGATAATATTAAATATCAAAGCGGCTTTAAACCAAGGTTTAGACGGATTAGAATCATCAATCTTTTTTAAATCTTTAAAAACAAAAAAAGCAAAGAAGCAGGCAATAATAATTGTAATTGTTGAAAGAATAATTGATAAGGTACTATAACCCTGATATAAAAAAGAAAATAGCATGCCGTATGAACAGACTAAATTTGCAATTATAGTAAGTTTGTGATTTTTGGTATCTATTAAAGGAACTTTCTTTAATAGGAAGTGAATTATGAGTACATAGAGGGAGTGGGTGATCCAACCAGCAAATGCAAAATGAGAGTGTGCATGTTGTATGTGTTTTTGACTGAAATGAGGAAAGTCAAACCCAATTTTATACCTCATTAAAACACCAAGGCCAGCTACAATAAGTAAATTAAATAAAGAGAATTTTAACCAGAATTTTATATTAAAGGACATAATCAGTATATTAGTTTGCGGTCTACTATTTGAACTATTTTTTTTGTTTTCATTTTCGTCAGGGTTCGAATAACTGTTTCCACCCTTAATCCGGTGTAATTAGCGATTTCTTGACGAGTGTAAGGAATTTCTATTTTTTCATTTTCTCTACTGCTTTTCTTTTTAAAGTCGTTAAGGAAACCCATTATTCTTGTTTCAGGTGTGTTATTAATAATTTCCCTGGCGGTTATTGACTTACTATAGATACGTTTTGCGAAAAGAGTAATTAATTGTTTTTGAAAAGCAGGATATTGATCTAAAATCTCTAAAAATTTTTCTTTTGATAATTTCAAAATAATAGAATCAGTACAAACTACTGCTGTTGAAGGATAACTTTCATCAATAAATAAGGGTGGCTCACCAAAACTGTGCCCGCTTTTAAATTCCATTTGGGTGAATTCTTTCCCTTCTAAATTGGTATTAAACATTTTAACAGTACCCTCAAGTATTTGATAGTAGAATCTTGGGTGATCTCCTTCATGGAATATAAACTCACCTTTTTTGAATTTTCTGGCGACAGCGCCCCATGTAATTAATAAATCAGCGTTAATTTGCATATTCAGATCTCTTATTTCTCTAAAATTGTTATTATCATGAAGCAATACTACGAATTTACTTTTGGCATTTTGTTAATTTTATGACAATAATCATTAAAATGGGAAACAATAAAACAACAAAAAATGAAAGTTATTTCTTATAAATTTTAACTAAATCACACTCTATCTCCAGATACACATAATTTTTATTGAAATATTACTTAATTTTCTTTTGGAAACTGTGGTAATTTTGTCATTTTGATGAATAAAAAGTATCGTATTTTCGACAAATGAATAATAATATAACTTTAATATAAAAGTAAATATTAAGCACTTTATAATTTAATACATTTCCAAGAAGTAAACTCGATTTAGTTTTTGAAAACATCACTGCGCGTTTAGTTGTTTTTGAATTTTCTTAATAAGAAACTAAGTTATTAATAAATTCTTTATATTAGACTTATTATAAAGTGTATAATTGGTGGTTGTAAAATTGAAGCATTGCTGTCGCAAGTTTGTTACAAATGGCTATAAATCCTTTTGTATTAGGTGTGTATTACTTTTAGCGAGGAAAATAATCTAATTAATGGGGATAGATATTTTTAAAAAAGTATTACGCTATTTTCAAGAACATGTCAGCCTTCTCGTTATTATTATTTTTATAATTGTTGAATTTCTAATAAATCCTATTGGTGAATTTTGTTTGAACGACGATTGGGCCTACGCAAAAGCTGTTCAAACTTATTTAGAAACTTCCGAACTAAAATTTTCATTTTGGCAAGCTATTCCTGGATTACCATTGCTATTTGCGGGAATATTTTTTCTAAACTATTTGGATTTTCATTCACATTACTAAGATTAATTTCGGTTGGGTGTGTAATTATTAGTACGCTATTAATCGATTCTAATTTAAAACGTTTAGCGGTGAGTAAAACAAACCGGCTTCTCGTCTTAATGTTATTTGTTTTTAATCCACTCACTATTTCATTGGGTAATTCGTTTATGCCTGATGTATTCCAAATGTTTCTTGGAATAGTGTGTTTCACTTTATGATATTGTATTTAGGAAACAGAAGCGTACTCCATTTTCTTTTATTTATCGTCTTTAGCGTTTTATTATGTTTAAACCGACAAACGGGTGTTTTAATTCCAATTGTATTTGCGATTATATTCCTCATAATTGAAAAACGTAATGTAAAAAATCTTGGCTTAGCTGTATTGCCTTTTGTTATAACTTATGCAGTGCTATTTATTTTTGAGTATTCCGCCAAATCAGACTATTTCATAACATCAACAGTTTGTCTCGGATTATTTATTTTACCATTTACAATTTCTTCTCTAAAAGAAAATTACGAGTTACTAAAGCGTTCTCTTTTGAGTAAGATAATTCTTGTTGTATATTTTTCTTTAATAAGTATTAAGTTATTCTATTCAGGAAATGTTTTCCCTTTTGTTGGTAACATGTTTTATCATTTTGGAGTTGGACCTGTTATTCTTACAGGTTTTAATACTGATGAAAATCAAGTCTTGCCTTTTTTTACCACATGTATATGGGCCTGTTTAAACTTTGTAGGAGGTTTAAGTTTTTTTATTTCGTTACAGTCGATAATAAAGAAGCAGCAAGATTCAGTACAAATAAATTCTTCAAAGTTATTTTTCCCGATACTTTTTGTGTTGTATTTGTTGCCATTGTGTTTTAGTTATGCAAACGACCGATACTTATTGTTTTTAACTCCGTTTTATTTTATGGCTTATTTAGTTTCAATGAAGAAAGAAATTAATAGGCCATATTTCTTTCTATTATTCATTCCGTTATTTTGGTTTTCTTTTGCCGCTACCCACGACTACCTTGCATTAAATAAAGCCAGGATGAAAGCAACGGATTATTTAGTTAAGAAAAAAAATGTATCTCCCAAAAACATTGATGGAGGATTCGAATTTAATGGTTGGCATTCAGAGGATACAAAAAATTACATTGCTTCTCATAAAGGAAGATGGTGGTTTGTTGAAAAAGATGACTTTATAATTAGTCCAACAGAAAAACCGGGATATTCGGTAGAGAAAGCCTTCGGTTTTTCCTCATGGATGTCGTTCGGGTTCAATGAGATTTTCTTGCTAAAAAAGCAGGAATAGTCAGAGATTCCTAAAATTTTAGATTGTATTAGTTGTTTTAACTCGACCTAACCCATGTTCCGCATCGATGAATAGGGGTTTCACTCATCCGAAATAGGGATACTTTTTTGATCAAAAAAAGAGGCTTAAAAAATTGACTTTTGCCTCTCAATTTTGTAGTATTATATAAAATTTAACACCCTTACCATGAAAAAATTATTACTCAGTTTTTTAGCAGTATCGATTTTCGGCACATTAAGTGCGCAATTATCAAAGGCAGAGCCTAAGGATTGGCGTGAATTAATGCAAGATCCGAATGCTAATTTTTATGATGTTCAAAAAGCAGCTAATGCTTATTGGGCAACTCATGATACCGAAGAAAAAGGAAGTGGTTATAAACCATACAAACGTTGGGAAGCCTTTATGGAACCGCGCGTTTACCCAACAGGTAATATGTATTTGGCCAGTCAAACTTGGCAAAATTATTCCGACTTTTTAGCTGCGAGTAATTCCGGAAATAAAGTTATAAATCCAAATCTTATTGCTTCAACAACATGGACTGCCATGGGCCCTTTTGGTGCTATGACAGGTTCTGCTTGTGGATTACCACGTAAAGCTGGTCGCGATAATTTTATTACATTCGATCCAATTACTCCAACAACTTATTGGGTGGGTGCTCCTGCAGGTGGATTATGGAAAACAACAAACGATGGAGCAAGTTGGACTACCAACACTGATAATCTAAGTGTGATTGGTTGTTCTGATATTGCTATTGACCCAACTAATACAAACATTATGTATATGGCAACCGGAGATGGTGATGCAGGTGACACATATTGTATTGGAGTATTAAAATCTACTGATGGTGGTGCTACATGGAATACAACAGGTTTAACATGGACAGTAAATCAACAACGCATGATGCGTCGTTTAATAATTGACCCTTCGAATACGCAGGTATTAATTGCAGCTTCAAGCGCAGGGATTTGGAGAACTACTAATGGTGGAACTTCTTGGACTCAAGTTAGTACAATAAATGCTTATGATCTTGAATTTAAACCGGGAGCTTCTGCAACTGTTTATGCAGGCGGTGGAGCAAGTGGTACTACACATGGTTTATATCTATCAACTAACAATGGTGCTACTTTCACTTTAATTACAAATGGTATTCCTGCTACAACCTGTAACAGGGTAAGTATTGCAGTAACAACGGCTGATCCGAATTATGTTTACGTTCTGCGTTCGAATAGTGGTACAAATGGTTTTGCAAGTTTACATCGCTCAACAGTAAGCGGAACTTTATTTACTCAAATGTCAACTACCCCTGATGTACTAGCAAACTCTTGTGCAGGAACAGCAGGTAGCGGACAAGGTTGGTACGATCTTACTGTAGCTTGTTCGCCTTTAAACAGAGATGAAGTTGTAACAGGTGGTGTCAATCATTGGAGAAGCACGAATGGCGGATCAACCTGGACCTGTATCGGTTGTTGGAACAGTACAGGTTTAAATCCTTCTTATGTACATGCTGATGTTCACGAAGTAGAATATACTCCTGCAGGCGTTTTGTATTCAGCAAACGATGGTGGAATTTATAAATTTAATGGAAGTACATGGGCAGATCTTTCTTCACCAAGAAACATTGCACAACAATACAGAATTGGTTTATCTGGTACAACTGCTGACTATTGGATTACCGGTCATCAGGATAACGGAAGTAATATTCATACCCCAACTACTTATAGCGCTAGTTACTGTGGTGATGGTATGGATTGTTTTATTGACAGAACCAATAACATGAACGTATTTAGTTCTACACCAAACGGTGGCTATAGAAAATCAACTAACGGTGGTATTTCATGGACTAATTGTGTTACCGGATTAACAGGTGGTACTTATTGGGTTTCTGCTTGGAAACAAGATCCTATTGCAGCCAATGTGGTTTATGGTTCACGTTTACAATTATGGAGATCAACTAATCAAGCAACCAGCTGGGCACAATGTGGAAATATTCCGGGTAACGCTTCTCAAGGTGTTATCGAATTTGCAATTGCCCCATCAAACAATGATGTTATTTACGCTATTCATGGGAATACCGGTGTTTATAAAACAACAAATGCAAGCGCTGCAACTCCTACTTGGGCGGCAACAGCTGCTTTACCTGGTGTTCAAGCAACTTATATTGCAATTAAATCTACCGATCCAAATACAGCTTGGGTAACATTTAGTGGTTATACAGGCGGAACAAAAGTTTACAAAACTATTAACGGAGGTACATCTTGGACTAACGTATCAACTAATTTACCAAACCTCCCTGCTAATACTATTGTTTACGAGCCGGGTTCAAATGACAGAATTTATGTTGGTATGGATGTTGGTGTTTATTATTTGGATAATTCAACTACTAACTGGACATTATACAATACAGGTTTACCAAACACACCAATAGCAGATCTAGAAATTTCAGCAGCTAATCCAACAAAACTTTACGCAGCAACTTATGGTCGTGGTGTTTATAAAGTAGATGTTGTTACAGCCGCTCCTCCTGTTTCAAGTTTCTCTGTTGCTTCAACAGGATTATGTTCAGGAACAAATATTTCATTTACCGATCAGTCAGTTAATGCTCCTACAAGTTGGAGCTGGAGTGTAACTCCTGCTGCGGGTGTAACGGTTACTACCCCTACACTTCAAAGCCCAACAATGAATTTTACTAGCGGCGGAACTTATACTGTTTCAATGCAAGCAACAAATATTATTGGTCCGGGTTCTGTTGCAACACAAACCGTAATTATTGTAGGAACACCAACTGTAAGTATACCGGTTCAATCTAAAACAGTTTGTGCAGGCTCAGCAGTATCATTTACAGCATCAGGCGCTACAACATATAGTTGGACAAGTGGTGGTGGTACAGGAACTGTTGCAACTTATACACCGGCTTCTTTAACGGTTTATACAGTTACAGGAACAACCAGTGGGTGTAGTGGAGTAAGAACAGCTACTGCTTATGTAAATGCTTTACCAACTGTTACGGTTGCAGGTGCAACTGCAATATGCGCAGGTGGTTCAGCAATATTTACAGGAAGCGGTGCTTCAACTTATACTTGGAATACAGGTCCAACTACAACAACAATTTCAGTGTCACCAACAATTACTACAACGTATTCAGTAGTTGGTACAGGAACAAATGGTTGTTCGAACACAGCAACAAAAACATTAACAGTTAATCCTTCTCCTACAATCAGTACTACATCAAGTAGCAGTGTTATTTGTTTAGGTTCAAATGCATCCTTAATTGCAAGTGGCGCATCAACTTATACATGGATGCCGGGAAGTTTAACAGGTGCAACAGTTAGTGCAGCACCAACTGTATTAACAACCTATACTGTTACCGGAATGAGCGCAGGTGGATGTACAAATACAGCTGTAAGAACAGTGAGTGTAAATTCACTACCAACAATTAATACAACAGCAAGCTCAAGTGTTATTTGTGCAGGACAAACTACTACCTTAACAGGAAGCGGCGGTTCAACTTATACATGGAATCCCGGAAGTATTACCGGAAGTCCAATTGCTGTTACTCCGGCTTCAACAATAACTTATTCGGTTGTTGGAACAGGAACTAATGGTTGTACTAATACTGCAGTAAGAGGTGTTACTGTAAATCCTTTACCAATTGTAAATGCAAGTACAACTTCTAGTTTAATATGCGGACCTCCATATCAAGGAACAGCAAACATAAATGCAAGTGGTGCTTCAACATATACTTGGTTACCGGGTAGTACAACAGGTAGTTCAATTGCAGTTACGCCTTCTATTACCACAACTTATACTGTAATAGGAACTTCAACTGCTAATTGTACAAATTCAAATATGATTACTATTACAGTTTCGGCTTGTACAGGAATTAATGAAGTAGTTAATGCGGGTGCTTATTCAATTTATCCAAATCCAACTTCAGGTAAATTAACAATCCAAGCGGGTGTAACTAAAAACACAGCTATTAATGCTGAGGTAATGGATGCAGCAGGTAAGTTAGTGTTAAAACAAAATCTAAACTTCTCTGCTTCTGAAAACACCCAAGTGATTAGTATTTCGAATTTAGCAAACGGTTTATATTTTATTAAGTTAACGAACTCTGAAAACAAAACAGAAACAATCCGTGTTGTTAAGGAGTAAATAGTAATTCTAATTTTTAAAAGTCCTGGTCGCAAAATCGGGGCTTTTTTATTGAACTAAATCGTAGTTTGATATCTGTCAACCTAAGATATGACTTTGCTCATATCCCTCTCTCATAATCATCAATACTTTTGGTAAAGAAATCAGGTAAGGGTTATTTAATCCGGCTTGAGGGTTTAATTGTCGGCGGGCGAATGCCTAATTGGTCAGTGCCTGCCGACTTCTTTTTATGAATACAAACTTAAAGATATCCGAAAAAACAACCTGTTACCATTGTGGTGAAGATTGCTTGTCGGACGATATTAGTTTTGATAATCATTTGTTTTGTTGTGAGGGCTGTAAAACCGTTTATGGTATTATCAATAAAAGTAATTTGTGTGAGTATTATGATTTCGAAAAGAATCCGGGAATTACTCAAAAACATATTGTTCGGGAAGGCAAATTCGCTTTTTTAGAAGACGAGTCTGTAAAGAAAAAATTAGTTCATTTCTCGGAAGGTAGTCAGCACCACATTACTTTTTACTTACCTCAAATGCATTGCAGTAGTTGTATTTGGTTGCTGGAACATTTAGGAAAATTAAATAAAGGCATTCTAAAAACCAGAGTCGATTTTTTAAGAAAAGAATATACGGTTGTTTTTGATGAAGCAAATATTTCCTTGAAACAATTAGTTGAGCTCATGACTTCCATTGGTTATGAGCCACACATTAGTCTAAATGATATCTCTGAAAATTCGGTTAAGAAAGTAAGCAAATCCCATCTTTATAAAATTGGTATAGCCGGCTTTTGTTTCGGAAATATTATGATGTTTAGCTTTCCGGATTATTTTTCTGATGGGGAGCTAGGTGAGAAGAACATGAATTATATGTTCAACTATATAAATCTGGTTTTATCGTTACCAGTATTCTTTTATTGCGCTTCCGAATTTTTCATTTCAGCATACAAGGGGTTAAAACAAAAGTTCCTCAATATAGATGCTCCTATTGGTTTAGCAATACTAATAACATTTGGACGAAGTGTATTTGAAATTTTAAGCGATACTGGTGTTGGTTATTTGGATTCTATGTCAGGCATTGTGTTTTTTATGTTGATTGGTCGTTACTTTCAAAACAAAACCCATTTTTCATTATCCTTTAACCGCAATTACAAATCCTATTTCCCATTGGGAGTTAATGTAATTAATCCGGATAGTACAGAAAAACAAATTCCTGTTTCCAAAATTAAAGTGGGTGATAGAATTAAAGTTTATAGTAACGAAATTATTCCTGCTGATGCTATTTTGTTTTTAGGTGATGCAACTATCGATTACAGTTTCGTGACGGAGAAAGTTTACCTGTTAAAAAGAGTATTGGAGAAATAGTTTATGCCGGTGGTAAACAAGTTGGTGGTGCTATAGAATTAGAAGTGATAAAGGAAGTTTCACAAAGTTATTTAACGCAGCTTTGGAATAATGATGCATTTTCTAAGAAAAGTGACGATAAAAGTAAATCTTTCATTCAGCCATTAAGTCGCTATTTCACTTTAGTTTTATTTTCAATTGCTATTGTAACGGGTGTATACTGGTATTTTAATGATTATGCTAAACTTTGGCCTGCTGTTACTTCCATTTTAATAGTGGCTTGTCCTTGCGCACTTTTACTATCCGCTACTTTCACAAATGGAAGCATGTTGGCAGTATTGCAGCGCTATGGTTTGTATTTGAAAAGCGAAACTGTTTTAGAGAAAATTTCAAAAATCAAAACTATTGTATTTGATAAAACAGGAACAATAACCGAGCAAGCTAAGTCGAAAATAATTTATAATGGAAATGATTTAACTACCGAACAAGTTGCTTTAGTAAGAACACTTGCGAATCAATCCAATCATCCTTTAAGTCGTTCAATAACCGCTTATCTGCCATTTACTAAATCACTTTCTGTAAAAAAGTTTTATGAAGAGAAAGGTAAAGGAAGTTCGGCGGTAATTAACGGCCACCTTGTAAAATTAGGTTCTGCAAATTTTATAGTAAAAGGAGGCGCTTCTGAGCTTTCCAACGGAAGCAATGTATTTGTCGAGATTAACCACCAGGTATTAGGAAATTTCAGCATAAAAAGCACATACCGAAAGCATCTGCAAACCACGTTAGGTGATTTGAAGCAAAAATTTAGCGTGATGATTTTATCGGGTGATAATAACGCAGAAGAAGGCTACTTAAAAACAGTATTAGGTGATGATGCGAATCTGAAATTTAATATGAGTCCGCAAAATAAATTAGATTACGTTAAGTCAATTCAGTGTGGTGGAAATGTGATGATGGTAGGCGACGGTTTAAACGATGCCGGTGCATTAATGCAAAGCGATGTTGGAATTGCTATCACGGATAACATTAACAATTTCACACCTGAGAGTGATGGTATTTTGGATGGTGAAAGTTTTTCGATTTTCCCTGAACTGATAGCCTATTGTAAAAAACATAAATACATTATTAGTGGCAGCTTCATTCTTTCAATACTCTATAATATTGTGGGATTATATTTTGCAGTACAAGGTAATTTATCTCCTGTTATAGCAGCTATTTTAATGCCTGTAAGTTCTATTAGTATCATTTTATTTACTACAGGTATGAGTTCATTATTATCTAATAAACTAAAAGTAAAGTATCATGGAAACACAAATAATAGTCGATAACCTTAAATGTGGAGGTTGTGCGGCAACAATAAAAAAGGAGCTTAAAAAGCTAACAGGAATCATCGACGTAAAAGTTATTCCGGAGCAAAGTGAAGTAGATGTTTCTTATAACGATAGCGCGAATTTGAATTTAGTTAAAGAACGCTTAAATGAACTGGGATACCCCGTTAACGGCACAGATCAAGGCGGACTAGAAAAGATTACAACTAACCTTAAATCGTATGTAAGCTGCGCTATTGGCAGGCTATCGAAGGATGAAGAAACTGATAAAAGTCAGGATTTGAAATGACAATGATTAGGCAACATATTTGCCGCCAAAAGTACTTTTGAATCGAATTAGATTATGAGCGTAATATTCATACTTATAACAGCCAGCCTCCTAATAGCCATCGCTTTTTTAGTGGCATTTATATGGTCGGTAAAAACCGGACAATTTGATGATGATTATACGCCATCAATACGAATGTTATTCGACGACAAGCTAAAAGATAAAACTGATAACAAATAAAAATATGGAAATAGAAAAATTTCAGTACGACAACAAAATTGTGAAATACTTTGCCTACGCTACTATGCTTTGGGGTATAGTAGGTATGCTTGCAGGTTTACTTATTGCATTGCAATTAGTGTTTCCGGTTCTAAATTTCGAACTACCTTATACAACATTTGGTCGCGCAAGGCCTGTGCATACTAATGCCATTATTTTCGCTTTCGTTGGTAATGGAATTTTTATGGGCGTGTATTATTCTTTACAACGTTTATTAAAAGCCCGCATGTTCAGCGATTTTTTAAGCAAGCTTCATTTTTGGGGCTGGCAATTAATAATTGTTTTGGCTGCCATCACTTTAGTATTAGGAAAAACTACAGGAAAAGAATACGCAGAGTTAGAGTGGCCAATAGATATTTTAATCGCTTTAATTTGGGTAGTTTTTGGTATTAATATGTTTGGTACCATTTTGAAAAGAAGAGAGCGTCATTTATATGTTGCTATTTGGTTTTACTTAGCTACATTCATAACCGTAGCCTTGTTACACATTGTTAACTCAATCGAAATCCCTGTTTCATTCTGGAAATCGTATTCTTGGTACGCCGGTGTGCAAGATGCTTTAGTGCAATGGTGGTACGGACATAACGCAGTAGCCTTTTTCTTAACAACACCTTATTTAGGTTTAATGTATTATTTCTTACCAAAGGTTGCTAACCGACCGGTATACTCTTATCGTTTATCCATCATTCACTTTTGGGCTTTAATATTTATTTATATATGGGCTGGTCCTCACCACTTATTATATACTGCTGTTCCCGATTGGGCACAGTCATTAGGTGTTGTGTTTTCTATTATGTTAATAGCACCATCTTGGGGCGGTATGATAAATGGTTTATTAACTCTTCGAGGTGCATGGGACACTGTTCGTGATAGCGTTGTATTAAAATTTTTAGTGGTTGCAGTTACCGCTTATGGTATGGCAACTTTCGAAGGACCTATGCTTTCTATTAAATCTGTAAATGCAATTTCTCACTTTACCGATTGGACTATTGCTCACGTGCACGTTGGTGCTTTGGGTTGGAATGGATTTATGACGTTTGGTATTTTATATTGGTTAATCCCGCGAATGTTCAATACAAAATTATATTCCATGAAACTCGCCAACTTCCATTTCTGGATTGGAACTTTGGGAATTGTGTTATACGCAGTACCAATGTATTGGGCAGGTATCATGCAAAGTTTAATGTGGAAAGAATTTACTCCTGAAGGACAATTAAAATGGCAGTTCATGGATTCAGTTACAAAAATGGCGCCGTTTTATGCAGCACGTGCCGTTGGCGGAACTTTATTCTTGATTGGTGCTTTAGTAATGGTTTATAATATCATGAAAACCGTAAAGCTTGGAAAATTCACAGCAAACGAAGATGCAGAAGCTCCGGCATTAACTAGTGAATACAAACCACACAGTAAAGATCATTGGCACCGTTGGATCGAACGTAAGCCTGTACAAATGTTAGTGGCGAGTTTAATTGTGGTGATGATTGGTGGTATTATAGAATTTGTCCCAACATTTTTAGTGAAATCAAACATACCAACTATCTCCAGCGTAAAACCATATACACCACTCGAGCTGCAAGGACGGGATATTTATGTACGTGAAGGTTGTTATACTTGTCACTCACAAATGATTCGTCCTTTCAGAAGTGAAACTTCCCGTTACGGTGAATATTCAAAAGCAGGTGAATTTATTTATGATCATCCTTTTCAGTGGGGTTCAAAACGTACCGGACCGGATTTGGCCCGCATCGGCGGAAAATATCCTGATAGTTGGCATTACAATCACATGATGGATCCTTTGTCGATGTCGCCGGGTTCTATTATGCCGCCTTACCCTTGGTTGTTAGAAGATAAAGTGGATGTTGGAAGTACTGTAGGAAAAATTAAGGCAATGATGAAGCTAGGTGTGCCATATCCTGAGGGTTATGAGAAAATAGCAGAGGCAGATATGAAAAAGCAAGCTGAAGGAATTGCAGCGAGTTTAAAAAAGGATGGTATTCAAACTGTAGCAGATAAAGAAATTATTGCTTTGATTGCATATTTACAAAGGATGGGTAAAGATATTAAGGTAGCGCCTAAAGCAGAAGTAGCCAACTTAACAAATTAAAATTTAAGCTATGAAATTTATAAACTATTTAGAGAGCATCACGGGTATAGGAATCTATCCTCTTACTTCATTGCTAATTTTCTTTTTGTTTTTTGTTGTGGTTGGATTTTATGCCTTCAAGATGGATAAAACTTACATCGCTAAACTAAAACAAATTCCGTTCGAGTTATAAAAATTAAAAATTCCAGCTATGAAAAGCTTAATAAATAAAAAACACATATTCGCTTTAATAACATTTTTAGGAATGCCTTTAGTGAATTTTTCACAGGAAGCTGCTCAACCGGCTGAGTCTTCTGTTTTTACGAATCCATTATTTAATACTTTGTTGGTATTAATTATTTTGTTGCTGGTTATTATTGCCGCTTTATCAGCCGTAATAAAAAATCTTGGTGATTCAGATTTCATGAAACATCAACAAAAGAATTCCGGTCCATCATCAACAGTTCTTACCATTGGTTTTTTATTATTGGCATTGTCTTCTTATTCGGAAACAAAAACAGTAAGCCAAGATTGGTCGGTTGGCGGCATTGATTCTATCACCTTCTATTTTATGTGCAGTGTGATATTGTTGGAGTTAATCATGATTGCATCTTTAATTGGTGTTATCCGTCGTTTTACAAAACCTGCCGGTGAACCAAAACAAGTTGTAGTAAAATCATCTAAGGTAAAAGCAATTTTTGACCAGCTAAATGATGCTGTTGATGTTGAGAAGGAAGCAGAAATTTTAATGGACCATGATTACGATGGAATTAAAGAATTGGATAATAATTTACCGCCTTGGTGGAAGTATGGTTTTTATTTAACCATTGTAGTTGCAATTGTATACATGATACATTATCATGGCGCAAAAACAGGAAGTTTGCAGGCAAAAGAATACGCTGATGAAGTGAAAGCTGCCGAAATAGCTATTGCGGAAACCATGAAGAATTCGGCAAGTAATGTTGATGAAGGCTCGGTAAAAATGCTAACAGCTGAAGTAGATTTAACCACAGGTAAAAATTTATTTGTCACTAGTTGCGCTGCTTGTCACGGACAATTAGGTGAAGGTGGTGTTGGCCCGAATTTAACCGATGATTATTGGGTACACGGCGGAAGTATCGTAGATATTTTTAAAACTGTAAAATACGGCTGGCCTGATAAAGGAATGAAAGCATGGAAAGAAGATTTATCGCCCATGCAAATGGCACAGGTAACAAGTTTTATTAAATCATTACGAGGTACTAATCCACCAAAAGGAAAAGAAAAACAAGGTGATTTGTATGTTGAGGACGGTGCGGCTTTAAAAGATTCACCGGTTGCTGCTAACTCTGCTAATACAGCTATCGCAATGGATTCATTAAAAAAATAATCGGCACTTAAATACTAAATGTGAGCACACCTGAAAATACAAATGAAAGTTTTAGAGATTCGATTGCCACAATTGACAAAGACGGAAAACGAGCTTGGTTATTTCCAACAAAACCACATGGTAAGTTATTTAATCTCCGTAGTTATTTAACTTACATTTATTTAATTCTTTTTTTTGGTTTACCATTTATAAAAGTAAACGGTGAACCATTGTTCCTCATCAATATAGTAGAACGTAAGTTCATTTTGTTTGGAAGTATTTTTTGGCCACAAGATTTTTTCATCTTTGGTTTAGGAATGCTCATTTTTATTGTCTTTATCGCTTTGTTTACAGTCGTTTTCGGCCGCGTATTCTGCGGTTGGGCTTGTCCGCAAACAATTTTTATGGAAATGGTATTCAGGCGGATTGAATATTGGATAGATGGTGATGCTAGTCAGCAACGCGCATTAAAAAAATCGTCGTGGACCATAAATAAAATAATAAAACGTGTTTCTAAGCATGTTTCATTTTTTTTCATTCATTTGTAATAGCGGTAACATTTTTAAGTTATATAATTAGTGTAGATGAAGTATTAAAAATTCCGAAGGAGCCTCTTGCAGAGAATAAAGGACTGTTTACTTCTTTATTAATCTTTACCACCATTTTCTTCTTTGTGTATAGCTGGTTCCGTGAGCAAGTTTGTTTAATCGTTTGTCCGTATGGAAGAATGCAAGGTGTTTTATTGGATAAAGAAAGTATTGTTGTGGCTTATGATTATCGACGTGGAGAACCCCGCCATAAAATGAAACGCAATGAGGATCATGGTAAAGGGGATTGCATTGATTGTGGTTTATGTGTAAGAGTTTGTCCAACAGGAATTGATATTAGAAATGGAACGCAATTAGAATGTGTAAACTGCACAGCATGTATTGATGCTTGTGATGGAATTATGGAAAGCGTTGGCTTGCCAAAAAAGTTAATCACATTTGCTTCCGAAAATGGAATAAAGAAACGCAGAAAATTACATTTTACTTCAAGAATGAAAGCTTACATAACAGTATTGGTTCTGCTAATTGGTGTTGAAGTCTTTTTATTAAGCACGCGTTCAGATTATGATGCAACTATTTTACGTGCCAAAGGTATGTTGTATCAAGAGCAGCCGAACAATCAAATCAGTAATCTTTTCACAATTAAATTGGTAAATAAAACCCGCGATAGTTTACCTGTGACATTGAAGGTGGAAAACTTTGATGCAAAAATTCAGATTGTAGGAAAGAGTTTGTCTGTGAAAAAAGAAGATATGTCTCAAGGCGAGTTTTTTGTTTACATGTATAAATCAGATATCCTAAAGCGAAAAACCGTAATCGAAATTGGTATTTACACGAACGGCAAAAAAATTAAAACAGTAAAAACAAATTTTTTAGGTCCTATTATATAAACCATTAAAACAAAAACTATGAGTTGGGGAATAAGAATAACCGTATTGTACATGAGCTTTGTAGTACTAATCCTTACATTGGTATTTATCACTACAAAAAATAAGGAAGAGCTAGAATCAAAAGATTACTATAAGCAAGAATTAGCCTATCAATCTAAAATTGATGCTATCACAAATGCGAATAGTTTGAGTAGTCCAATAAACTATCAAGTATCAGGTAAAGTGGTTAGTATTAATATTCCTGCTGAATTGCAGACAAAAGATTTTACCGGTGAGATTTATTTTTTCAGACCATCAGATGCTTCAAAAGACATTAATTTGAAATTTAAGATGGATGGATCAGGACAAGTTAACATCACTGATAGTAAATTGGTGTCCGGTGTTTACAAAATGAAAATTACAGTTAATAGTAATGGTAAAAAGTATATTAAAGAAGAATTGATTAATATGAACTAATGGAATTTTTAATTGGAGCTATAGTATTAGGATTTTTAGGTGGATTTCACTGCGTAGGTATGTGTGGACCAATTGCTATGGCCTTACCGGTGCATAATAAATCAGCTTCACAAAAAGTATTTACTATACTCATCTATAATTTCGGAAGAATTGTTACGTATTCGGCTTTTGGTTTGTTGTTTGGGGCCATTGGACAAAGTTTTGTTTTGTTTGGATTACAGCAAGCGCTTTCAATTGTATTGGGTTCCCTAATTTTATTGTTTGTTATCATTTCTTATTTTGGGAAAGTGAGTAATCCTGTTTTATCAAAGGCTTATTTCTTTATCAATGCAGTTAAATCAAAACTGTCAAATCTCTTTAGTAAAAGAAATTATAGCGCATTTTTTTCAATTGGACTTTTAAACGGTTTACTCCCTTGTGGATTGGTTTATATGGCCTTGGCCGGAGCGCTCGCAACTGGTAGTATTACAAATGGGGCACTGTTCATGGTATTCTTTGGTTTAGGTACTTTGCCTTTTATGTTTGCTGTTACTTATTATAGCAATCTTATTAGTTTAAAAGCAAGAAACCATATGCGTAAGGTTGTGCCTGTTGTTGTAGCTCTAATGGCTGTATTAATGATTTTGCGTGGCATGAACTTAGGTATTGATTATATCAGCCCTAAACTAACTCAGGAGAAGTGTGAGGTAAATAAACGAAGGAAAAGAAAAATTAGATTGTTGTCATAAGTAAAATGTATTGGCCAAAATTAAATAGTCAAAAATAAAACAAGCGATATTTGATGCTTTAAGTAAGAACATCAATTACCGCAGCGAAACTATTTTAGGTGTTCCCGGAACTTATTTAGATACAGAAATATTCTACGATGACGCACCATTTTTAAAGGATTCGCCTTTTCTCTCTACATTAATTGCCAATCCAAATCATATTGGCTGTCATACTTTAGGAGATGAACATGAGAATATGTTTTCGGGCACTCAAGAAATAGAAAAGAATCTGATTAAAATTTGTGCAGAAGAAATCTTTAAGGCTGAACACGGACAATATGATGGATATGTTGCTTCAGGAGGAACAGAAGCTAATATCGAAGCAATTTGGATTTATAGAAATTATTTTGTCGAGAAAGAGGACGCTGATTTAAGTGAAATATGTATTATTTCGTCAGAAGACACGCATTATTCTATTCACAAAGCTTCTAATCTCTTAAACATTAGTAATGTTGTTGTGCAGGTAAACGAGTATCATCAAATCTCAATTCCTGAACTGGAAAGAAATGTCAGTAAAGCAATTCATGATGGGAAGAAATATTTTATTGTTGTACTAAATATGTCAACCACCATGTTTGGTAGTGTGGATGATATAAATGCAGTAACCAATTATTTCAACTTATTGCACCTTAACTATAAGCTTCACATCGATGCAGCTTATGGTGGATTTATTTATCCCTTCACGAATAACGAAAGCAATTTTAATTTTAAAAATCCTGATGTTAGTTCTGTTTCAATCGACGGACATAAAATGTTGCAGGCGCCCTACGGAACGGGAATTCTACTTATCAGAAAGAATTACATGCCTTTTGTATGTAACGATAATGCAACTTATGTAAACGGGAAGGATTATACTTTAGTGGGGAGTCGTTCCGGTGCCAATGCTATTTGTATGTGGATGATATTACATGCGCATGGTTCTGAGGGCTGGACAAAGAAAATGCGGGAGCTTACGGATAAAACAAGTGATTTCTGCGCAGCATTAAGTGAGATGGAGGTAGAGTATTATCGCAATCCGTATCTAAATATAGTAGCCATTAAAAGTAAATATGTTTCTGCAGAACTGGCGAAAAAGTTTGTGTTGGTTCCTGATACACACGAGGGACAACCGCAATGGTATAAAGTAGTTGTTATGCCGCATGTTCATCACAATGCTTTATCGCAATTCATCAACGAATTAGCTTTAGAATTACAATAAATGAATTTGATTGAAAAATATAATATTCCTGTGCCGAGATACACCAGCTATCCAACAGTTCCGTTTTGGGATAAAACGCCGAGTGTTGATGAGTGGAAAAAATTGGTTAAGGATTCATTTGATGTCAGTAATTCAAACGACGGCATAAGCGTTTATATTCATTTACCTTTTTGTGAAAGTTTATGTACCTATTGCGCTTGTAATACGCGTATAACAGTTAATCATGCAGTAGAAGAACCGTATTTGCAAAGTGTTTTGAAAGAGTGGGCTATGTATTGTGAAGTATTTGGTAATAAACCACGAATAAGAGAAATTCATTTAGGCGGTGGAACTCCAACTTTTTTAATCCAACTAATCTCACAAAACTTATCGAAGGGATTTTAGAAAAGAGCGAAGTGTGTGAAGATGCTGAATTCAGTTTCGAAGCACATCCTTCTAATACTTTACCCGGGCATCTTATAGCCTTAAATAAATTAGGATTCAAACGGATTAGTTATGGCATTCAGGATTTTGATTTGAAAGTTCAGGATGCTATCAATCGTTTTCAATCTTTTGAAGAAGTGGAGACGGTTGTTAATCAAGCAAGGAATGTTGGTTATAACTCTCTTAATTTTGATTTAGTATATGGATTACCATTTCAAACTTTGGAAACTATTACCGATACAATTCAAAAAGTTTTAGAATTGAAACCTGATAGAATTGCGTTTTACAGTTATGCCCATGTGCCTTGGATAAAGCCAGGCCAACGGAAATTTACCGAAAAAGATTTGCCATTAGATGAAGAGAAACGGAAATTGTACGAAGTAGGGAAGGCTATGTTCTTGGAAAATGGTTATGAAGAAATCGGTATGGATCATTTCTCTTTAAAAACTGATTCGCTTTACAAGGCATCTCAGGAGAAAAAATTGCACCGTAATTTTATGGGCTACACCTCTAACTATACACGTTTGTTAGTTGGATTAGGTGCTTCGTCTATTGGGGATTCGTGGACAGGCTTTGCTCAGAATATAAAAACCGTTGAAGAATATAAAGAAAGTATTGATAAGGGAATTTTACCGGTTGTAAAAGGACATATTTTAAATGAAGAAGATTTAACTCTCCGTAAGCACATTCTTAATATAATGTGCCGCTTCGAAACAGAATGGTCAGAGCCAAACTCTCAATGCAATGCCTTATATGAAGGTTTAGAACGATTAAAAGACTTACAAACGGATGGTCTTCTAGTAATCGAACCTTATAAATTAAAAGTCACTGAAACAGGAAAAGCATTTCTCCGCAATATTTGCATGTGCATTGATGCACGCTATTGGCGCAAAACCCCTACAGCAAAAATATTTAGTTCAGCAGTTTAATTTACTCTTCAGCTTTGTTCTTTAATCCCATTAAAAGAGAGTAAGCTCCTTTTGTTACAATTGGTTTGTCAAGTAAAGCAGCAGCATCTACTATTTCAGTAAAGCCATTTTCAGAAATGCCAGTCTTAACTTCCGTGAATTTATAATTTCCTTTACCTTCTTCAATAAAGATATAATTATTGTCTTCAAAGTTGACGATAGCCTCTTCTGTTACTACAAACGAATTGCTGGCATTTATATCAATCTCAGCATTCATATACATGCCCGGAAGAAGTGTTTTATCATAATCTTCAAAATGACAATGAACCATGACGCTTCTTTCGGCTGATAAATCCTGACTGATCAAAATAATTTCAGCATTGTGTTTTTTATCTTGTTCGTTATTGGTATAGGCTTTTAATTTTTGACCAATAAAAAGTTTGTTTACGTCTTTCTCGAAAATAGTGAGTCCCAAGTGTATGTCGGTAGGATTTACTAATTCAAAAATCACATCAGCAGGGTTTACATATTTACCAATGTTCACATTTACTTTTGATACATAGCCATCTATCGGCGCATAAACATGGATACTTCTTGAAATGGTATTTTCATCCAGACTTTCCGGATTTACACCAATAAGTTTTAATTTTTCATAAAGGGATTTTGTAGCAATTTTCTGAGATTTGTAATCCGCTTCTGTTAATTGAAACTGTTTATCGCTGCTGGCTTTGCTTTGATTCAAATCTTTTTGTCTGTTGTATTCTTTTTCAGAATACGAAAGTTTAGCAACAGATGTTAAATAGTCTTGTTGAATTTGAATGTACTGCTGATCCTCAATGGTTGCAATGGTTTCGCCTTTCTTCACTTTAGTTCCCGGCAATAGGTGAGTAGTTTTAAGATAGCCACCCAGAGGAACACTAATTGAAACTATGTTTTGTGGCGGAACTTCTATTTTCCCGTTAACTTTTAAAACAGAAGAAATATTTTTCTTCTCTCCTCTACCAACAACTATTCCGGCATTTTTAATTTGCGCATCGTTTAAAGTGATGGAGTTTTCAGTTGTTGTAGATGTGTTTTCCTTAGTGGTAGATGTTGTCCCACATTCTGAAAATAGAAATAAGCTTAGTAATACAAATATATTTTTCATAGTCGTTTATTTAGAAAGTAAGTAATTTAATTGAAGCGCTGCTTCGTTATAGTTTTTAATCGTGTTCAGGTAATCATTTTTTATGGAAACGGATTGGTTCAACAGTAAAACCCATTCCATATAATTTATTTCTCCGTTATTAAATTGTTTAGTTGCTGTTTCAGAAATTAAATCGGCATTCTTGAGCGCTTTGCTTTCAAAATAGCTAAGTGAGTTTAATTGATTGTTTAAAGCTGCGCTAGCCTTCTTATATTCATTTCTAATGTTTTGGATGCCGCTTTGATAATTATTTTCACTAATCTGATACATGGATTTAGCGGATTTAATTTTTGCTTTTTGTGCACCAAAAATAAAGGAATTCCTAATCCTGCTTGCACCGACTGAAACCTAGTAGAACTATTGTATAAAACATTATCGGATCCTGTACCAATCATGCTCATATTGTTATAAGAGAAATTTAAGTCGGGTAATAGTTTCGACCGCTCGAGTTTTGTGTTCAGTTTAAAAACATGAGTCTGTTGTTCTAATTGTTTAATTAGAGGATGTTGTTTTAATAAAGTAGTATCTGGACTGATAACAGTTTCTACTTTAAATTGAGAATTTTCTAAAATAAACTTAGTGGGCGTATTCAATAGCAATTGAAATTCTAATTGTAACAAATCAATTTCTTGTTGAAGCTGATTTAACTGTATCATTATTTGCCCTCTCTGACTTTCAGCTGCCGTTTTTCAAGAATGTTATTATCACCTTTAGCAAATTTTAGATCGGCTAAGATGGAGTAGTTGGCATATATACTATCAGTTGTTTTTAAAAGTTGTGCTTTTTTCTCCAATACAATAAGGTTGTAATAAAGCAAGCTGATATTTCGTTTGAGTTCGGCCTCTTTTAAAGAAACACTTAATAAACTACTTTTCCATTCTTCATTTAAAACAGATTTTTGTCGCGCGTAAACTGTAGGAAAGTTTAAGCTTTGACTAACAGACACGCGGTTATCATAATAACTGCTGTTAATTTGTCCGTACTCACCATTTACCGTAGTGGAGGGCAAGTTAAATCCTGATTTAACTAATTGTTTTTGATAATCTGATTTTAGTTTTTCGTTTTTCACAAGCAGATTATTTTTCAATCCTAATTCAATAGCAGCTTGTAACGAAATACTTTGCTGCGAACTTAAACTATTAGAGAGAAAAATAAATGAAGTGAAAACAATTGAAGTAAGGGCTTTGTAATTAAGCAACCGAACAGAATTCTTTCTTTCAAACATAATATATAAGATTGGTAATACAAATAAGGTTAGAAAGGTGGCGATTAGAAGTCCGCCAATTACAACTGTTGCCAATGGTCGTTGAACTTCTGCACCCGCACCATTACTTAACGCCATTGGTAAAAAACCCAGCGAAGCAACAAATGCAGTCATTAAAATTGGCCGTAATCTTACTTTTGTTCCAATTAATATAATTCTGATGATGTTTTTATGTCCGCTTTCTTTTAAGCGGTTAAATTCAGCAATAAGAACTATTCCGTTTAATACTGCAACTCCGAATAAAGCAATGAAGCCAATGCCGGCACTAATACTGAATGGCATGCCTCTTAAAAACAAAGCGAAAATTCCGCCAATCGCAGATAAAGGAATGGCTGTATAAATTAATAAACCTTGTTTAATCGAATTAAAAGCGAAGTAGAGTAAAAGAAAGATTAATATTAAAGATATCGGTACTGCAATTGCTAAACGATTTTTGGCTTCATTTAAGTTTTCGAACGCACCACCGTAGGTTGGATAATAACCTGCCGGGAATTTAATTTGTTTCCCAACTTTAGCCTGGAGTTCATTAACTATACTTTGCACATCTCTTCCTCTTACATTAAAACCAACTACAATACGGCGCTTGGCATCTTCGCGTTGAATTTGGTTAGGGCCGTTTTTTATTTCAACGTGTGCAATTTGTTCTAAGGGAATTTGATTTCCGTTTGAAACAGGAATTAGAAGATTCTTTATGTCGTTTAAATCTTCACGGTTATCATTCTTTAAACGCACAGCTAAATCAAATCTTTTTTCGCCTTCAAATACTAAACCGGCAACTTGTCCTGCAAAGGCCGCATTAATCACTTTGTTTACATCACCTATATTCAAATTATATTGAGCCATAGCGTTTCTTTTGTATTGTATTACCACTTGCGGCATGCCGGTTACAGCTTCAACATAAATATCCTTTGCTCCTTCAACAGTATTAATAATTTTTCCGAGTTTATTAGCGTAGGCTGCTAAAGTATCTAAGTCTTCACCAAATATTTTACAAACTACATCTTGTTTTGCCCCGGTCATTAATTCATTAAAACGCATTTGGACAGGAAATTGGAAACTAAATGTTACACCAGGCACTTCCATTAATGCAGCATTCATTTTTTCTGCTAATTCATTAAAGCTATGTGCTGATGTCCATTCTTTTTTGTCTTTAAGAATTACCATTAAATCGGCAGCATCCATCGGCATAGGATCGGTTGGCACTTCACCACTTCCAATTTTAGTAACTACTTTTTCTACTTCCGGAAATTGTTTTAATAGAATTTTAGAAGCTTTCTGAGTATTTTCTATACTTGTATTTAGGTTACTCCCGGTTAATACTCTAGTTTCAACAGCAAAATCACCTTCTTCTAAAGCGGGAATAAATTCTCCACCCAGAGAAAGAAGTGTAAGAATAGAAAGACTAAAAAGGATAATGACACTTGTAATAACTGTTTTTGGTATAGAAATAAGTTTAGATAGAACTGATTTGTAAGCAGATTCAACTTTCTCCATTATTCGGTCAGAAAATGTTTTCTTGTGATTTAATTTTTTGCTTAGAAAAACAGCGCTCATCATCGGAATATAGGTTAGCGATAAAATAAATGCGCCAACCAAAGCAAAAGCAACAGTTTGTGCCATGGGTTTAAACATTTTACCTTCTATGCCTTGTAAAGTGAAAATAGGTAAGTAAACCACTAAAATTATTATTTGTCCGAATACTGCACTGTTCATCATTTTACCGGCTGATATATTAACCGTTTTATCCATTTCTTCCTGATTAATTTTATTAGTTAAGGCTAGTTTTTTTCCGTGATGAAGTTGATGCATCACAGCTTCAACAATAATTACAGCGCCATCAACAATTAATCCGAAGTCGAGCGCTCCTAAACTCATTAAATTACCACTAACACCAAAAATATTCATCATAATAATGGCAAAGAGCATTGCTAAAGGAATAACAGAGGCTACTAATAATCCTGCACGGAAATTCCCAAGAAATAAAACCAAAATAAAAATAACAATCAGAGCCCCTTCCATTAAATTGGTTTGAACAGTTCCGATGGCGTTGTTTACCATTTTTGTTCTGTCAAGAAATGGTTCTATTATTACACCTTCCGGTAATGTGGTTTGAATTTGTTCAATTTTTGATTTTACACTTTCAATTACTTTATTACTGTTAGCGCCTTTCAACATCATTACAACAGCTCCGGCAACTTCTCCTTTATCATTGTAACACATAGCTCCAAAGCGAGTGGCGTGACCAATACGCACATCAGCCACATCTTTAATAAATAACGGTGTTCCGTCTTCTGTTGTTTTAATGGCGATATTATTAATATCATCCAATGATGCAATTAAACCTTCTGTTCTTATATATAATACAGTAGGACCTTTTTCGATATATGCCCCACCTGTATTATCATTATTTTTCTCTAAAGCATTAAACACATCACTGATTGTAATATGCTGCGCGTTTAATTTATCTGTATTGATTGCAATTTCATATTGTTTTAATTTACCACCGAAACTACTTACCTCCGCCACGCCTTTCACGCCTAATAATTGTCGGCGTACAATCCAATCTTGTATAGTTCTTAGTTTTGTAGCGTCGTACTTTCCTTCGTAACCTTTTTTCGGACGAACAACATATTGGTAAATTTCCCCGAGTCCTGTTGTAACAGGTGCTAACTCCGGCGTGCCAATACCTTTCGGGATTAGATCTTTTATTTTTTGAAGTCGCTCCGAAACTTGTTGTCGCGCCCAATACACATCTGTGGCATCGTCGAACACAATAGTTACTAAGGATAATCCAAAGCGGGAAAAACTTCTGATTTCAATTAACCCTGGCAAATTATTATTAGCCTGTTCAATAGGAAATGTAACCAGGCGTTCAATATCTGTGGCACCAAAGTATGGGGCAACAGTTATTACTTGAACCTGGTTGTTGGTGATATCAGGCACTGCATCAATAGGTAATTTGGTCAATTCAAAAATTCCGTATAGAATTAATGCAATTGTAAATAAGCCAATAACAAGCTTATTTTTTATCGAAAACGAAATAATTTTATTCAGCATAAAAAACTGATTATTTTTTTAATAATTAAGTTTCACCTTGAACTAATCAAAGTGAGAAAAGAAATTGTAATAAAAAATTAAGCAAGTTTAGGCGGCTGCCAGATGGTTCCTGTGTATGAGGAATAAATATTATCGTTAGTTAAGCGATAATTAGTTTTACTTAAAGCTGAAATATTTAGTAAATAATCATTCTCCGTTTTTGTAACAGGAGAAATACTTGGTAAGGGATGATGCGCGCAACCGTCGTCTGAATGTTTAAACGGTAACTTCCCATGTTCGTGATCGCTTTTTTCGTGTGAATTTGAAGAGTAATGATTTTTAAGAAAATGCATGATGGATTCACTCTCTTCACTTTCGCTATAATGATGAAATAAAAAGGGGACCTTAATCAACTCAGCAAATGCTTCGTGATTGGTTAATAGTTGAAGGATGATGAATATTGATAATACTTTTTTCAAGACTCGTCAAAGATAAGAAATTTTAGCAGAAATCTCCCATCTAAAACTTACATGTATTTAATCCAAATAAGGCGTATAACGGACAAAAACCCACAACAGAAGTAGCGAAAAACACCATTCCAAACGTGATTACGGCATAACTTAATAAACCGGATGTTAAATGCGAAGCAAAAGCGATAATCAATAGCACAATCCCCAAAATAAGGCGAATGAACCGATCGATATTCCCAAGGTTATTTTCCATTGATAGATGCTTCATCAAAGTTATGTAGTAAAATTCTCACTTATATGAGACAAGTCATATTTTAATATTGATTTATCTCATCGTTTTTATCTGATGCAAATCATTTTTGTGCGTTAGCTTGTCTAATACATTTGTTACGTAAAATCTTGTATTATGCATAACGAACATAGCGATAAAAATTTTCAGGACCGGATTGATGCCGGTGAACATATTGAAGCAGGTGATTATATGCCTGAGGGATACCGTAAACATTTAATCCGTCAAATTTCCCAACATGCGCACTCCGAAGTGATCGGTATGCAGCCCGAAGGAAACTGGATTACACGTGCGCCAAGTTTGCGTTCAAAACAAATTCTTTTAGCGAAAATTCAAGACGAAGGCGGACATGGTTTGTATTTATACAGCGCCACAGAAACTTTAGGAATTAGCCGTAAAGAATTAATTGAACAATTGCACAGCGGAAAAGCAAAATATTCAAACATATTTAATTATCCTGCTTTAAACTGGGCAGATATTGGTGCGATAGGTTGGTTAGTGGATGGAGCTGCAATTGTAAATCAAGTTTCATTGCAAAGAACTTCTTATGGTCCGTACAGCAGAGCGATGGTACGAATTTGTAAGGAAGAAAGTTTTCATCAACGCCAAGGTTACGAAATCATGGCGAAGATGATGAAAGGAACAAAAGACCAACAAGAGATGGCGCAAGATGCAATGAACCGATGGTGGTGGCCCGCTTTAATGATGTTCGGTCCGCATGATACCGATTCTCCTCACACAGGTGATGCCGTGAAATGGAAAATAAAACGCGAGTCAAATGATGATTTACGCCAGAAATTCATTGATAAAACAATTCCACAAGCTGAATTAATTGGTTTAAAAGTTCCGGATGATAAAATAAAATTAGACGAAAAAACCGGGCATTATTCTATTGGTCCAATTAATTGGGAAGAATTCTATAGTGTAATTAAAGGAAATGGTCCTTGTAACAAGCAACGAATGGATCATCACATAAAATACTATGAAGAAGGACAATGGATTAGAGAAGCCGCAGAAGCTTACAAATTAAAACAAAAAGCGAAAAAGTTAACCGCAGTAATTTAAAATTGATATTATGAGCAACAGTAAAGACACACAACTCGACCGCTGGGAAGTTTTTATCCAAAGTAAATCAGGTCAACCGTATTTACATGCAGGAAGTATTCATGCATCTGATGGAAAAATGGCGATGCAAAATGCACGTGATACTTATACCCGCAGAGGAGAAGGAACGAGTATTTGGGTAGTACCATCTAATTATATGATTACTTCTAATCCGGATGATAATGAAATGTTATTTGATCCATCGGTAGAAAAAGTTTATCGTCACCCAACTTTTTACGAAATGCCAGAAGGCGCAAAAAATATTTAAATTATTTTTATGAAGAAAGAAGAAGCAGTATTCAAGTATTGTTTAAGATTAGGCGACGACGCTTTAATTTTAGGACACAGATTATCGGAGCTTTGTAGCAAAGCCGCTTTTATTGAAGAAGATTTAGCACTTACTAATATTTCTTTGGATATGATCGGAAGAGCTCAGGCTATTTTAAAATACGCGGGAGAAGTTGAAGGAAAAGGAAATTCTGAAGATGATTTAGCTTATCGTCGTCCCGAAATAAAATACTACAACCATTTATTAATGGAGCAAGACAATGGGGATTTTGCACGAACAATTGTAAGACAATTATTTATTTCAACATTTGAATATTTCTTGTATTCTGATTTAGAAAGAAGTGCTGACCCTACTATATCAGCGATTGCTTCAAAAGCAATTAAAGAAGTGAAGTATCACTTTGAACATGCTTCAGAGTGGACAGTTCGTTTAGGTGATGGTACAGAAGAAAGTCATAACAGAATGCAAAAAGCTGTGAATGATTTATGGATGTACACTGGGGAATTGTTTGAGATGGATGAAGTGGAGAATTTATTATTGAAAGATGGAATTGTTGTAGATTTAATTCCGATTAAATCACAATGGCAAATGAAATTGCAAAACGTGTTAACAGAGGCAACTTTAACAATGCCCGAAGATGGATATATGCAAACCGGTGGAAGAAAAGGTGTGCATACTGAAAAACTGGGACATATACTTTCAGAAATGCAATATTTACAACGTGCTTATCCGGATGCAAAATGGTAGACACTACAGCCAATACCGAAAAAATTTATAATTGGATTGCAAACATCCCGGATCCGGAGATTCCTGTTATTTCAATTGCCGATTTAGGTATGCTCAGGCGTGTGGAATATAAAGAGGATAAATATGTGGTAACGATTACGCCAACCTATACGGCTTGCCCCGCCATGAAAATGATAGAGGATGAGATTATTGAAAAACTCCATGATCATCATGTAGATAATGTAAAAGTAGATTTAGTTTACACTCCCGCATGGACAACCGATTGGATTAGCGAAACCGCTAAAATTAAATTAAGGAAATACGGCATTTCACCACCGCAGCATTCATCATGTAGTAAAGTGTTTGGTACAGAAAAACAGGTTGCTTGCCCAAGATGTAATTCTAAAGACACTGAAGTTATTAGTAAGTTTGGCTCTACAGCATGTAAAGCACTTTATAAATGTAATTCTTGTAAAGAGTCTTTCGATTATTTCAAGTGTCATTAAAAACTGACTAAGGTCATTTTATTTTTATTATTATTGTTATAGATTGTATGTTCAATGCAATACGGTAACAATAAAGCGCTTTGGGATGAGTTGGTTGAATTAGCCAATGAATTTTATGCACGTCAATATGATTTCGAGAAAATAACAGAAATTTTATTGGAGAAACATAATGATGAAGCCATGGTGTATGCCGTGGTTAAGAAAGTGAAGTCTGACCATTACGCAAAACATCGCAAAGAAGGTTTGGTTATTTTAGGAATTGGATTAGTTGTTATTTTGGCCGGCTTTCTTATTACCTGTTTCAATTTCCATTCTAATAAGTCGTTTACAATGGCCATGTACGGATTAACGTCTCTTGGCTTGGTGATTGTATTCGTGGGACTTTATAAAATCGTCGGATAATCCTAATTTAAATCAGGTTTTTTGGTATTGTAGTATGACTGAAGTCATTCAAAAGTAGCGCTATCTGTGCGTCATTTGTAATATAAAATTTCGCCTATGCCAATCTATCAGAAACACGGTAAAATTCCCAATAAACGTCACGTTGTATTTCGTCAACCCAACGGTGAATTATATCACGAAGAATTATTTGGTACCGAAGGATTTTCGAGCACCTCTTCATTAGTTTATCATCTTAATCCACCAACCATGGTAAAGGAATTGGGTAAAGCTCATTCTGCGCGACCGGAAGTTGGTATTGATGAAAATTTGCGTGCTGTAAGTTTTATGGGAATGGATGTTGAACCTGAAGACGATTACATCACCAGCCGAAAAATATTTTTCTTTAATGATGATATGCAAATTGGAATGGCAGCTCCAACTAAAAGCATGAACGATTATTTTTTCAAGAATGCAGATTCTGATGAGATGTTATTCATTCATAAAGGAAGTGGTCGTTGTAAAACCATGTACGGTACTGTTGATTTTGAATACGGAGACTACGTTGTTATTCCAAGAGGAACAGTTTATAAATTAGAATTCGATACAAATGAGAATAAAATTTTATTTGTTGAATCTCATAGTCCAATAAGAACACCTAAACGTTACAGAAATGAATTCGGACAATTATTAGAGCACTCACCATTTTGCGAAAGAGATTTTAAATTGCCTTATAATTTCGAAACGCATGATGAGCATGGTGATTTTAAAATTATGATTAAGAAGCGTGGATTAATTTATCCTTACACTTATGAAACACATCCTTTTGATTTAGTGGGTTGGGATGGATACAGTTATCCTTATGCGTTTTCAATTTTTAATTTTGAACCAATTACGGGTAGAATTCACATGCCACCGCCAATTCACCAGCAATTTGAGGGAAGGAATTTTGTGATTTGTTCTTTTGTGCCGCGTATGTACGATTATCATCCGGATGCAATTCCTGCACCTTATCACCACAGTAATATTGATGCCGATGAAATTTTATATTACGTGGATGGTGATTTTATGAGCAGAAATAATATTAAAGCCGGTCAATTTACTTTACATCCTGCAGGAATTCCACACGGTCCGCACCCGGGAGCCATTGAAAGAAGTATTGGAAAAAAGGAAACAAAAGAATTGGCTGTGATGATAGACCCTTTCAATCCTCTTAAAATAACAACTGAAGCATTAAAATACGAAGTAAAAGATTATTATAAATCATGGATTAGTAAACCACAACTAACACATTAATTATGGAAACAGCAGATTTAACCAAAGTAAAAAATTACGATTATAGCGGAGAAAAAGTTTTCGAAAAAGCGCAAGACTTTTTACCAATAAACGGAACAGATTATGTTGAACTATATGTAGGAAACGCAAAGCAAGCAGCGCATTTTTACAAAACTGCTTTTGGTTTTCAGGAATTAGCGTATGCTGGATTAGAAACGGGTTCACGTGATAGAGTATCTTATGTTTTAGTACAAGATAAAATTCGTTTAGTATTAACGAGCCCTTTCGATCCTAACAGTCAAATTTCACATCACATCCGTAATCATGGTGATGGTGTTAAAGTGATTGCTTTATGGGTGGATGATGCCAGAAAATCATTTGAAGAAACTGTGAAGCGCGGTGCAAAACCATATTTAGAGCCTGAAGTTATAAAAGATAAGGATGGCGAAATAGTACGTTCGGGAATTCACACTTACGGGGAAACCATTCATATTTTTGTAGAGCGAAAAAATTACAAAGGTGTATTTATGCCTGGTTATCAAAAATGGGAAACAGAATACAAGCCAACACCAACGGGTTTAAAGTATGTCGACCATATGGTAGGTAATGTTGAATTAGGTGCAATGAATAAGTGGGCAAGTTTTTATGCAGATGTAATGGGTTTCGCTAACCTGGTTACCTTTGATGATAAAGATATCTCAACAGAATATACTGCCTTAATGAGTAAAGTTATGACCAATGGAAATGGTCGTATTAAATTTCCAATTAACGAGCCTGCAAAAGGAAAAAAGAAATCGCAGGTGGAAGAGTATTTGGATTTTTATCACGGTCCGGGTTGTCAGCACATAGCAGTTGCGACTGATGATATTGTTTTTACAATTTCTGAAATGAGAAAACGTGGCGTTGAATTTTTATATGTACCCGGTACTTATTACGATACGGTAAAAGATAGAGTAGGGATTATAGAAGAAGATATGGACGTATTGAAAAAATGGGGAATTATGGTAGATAGAGATGAAGACGGATATTTATTACAAATATTTACTAAACCTGTTGAAGACCGTCCTACTTTATTTTTTGAAATCATTCAGCGTAAAGGCGCGAAGTCATTTGGTAAAGGAAATTTCCAGGCTTTATTTGAATCAATAGAAGCAGAGCAGGCGAGACGAGGAACTTTGTAAAGCATAGAATATGAACGTAACCGCACTCGATAGAATAAATTACCTGAACATTGGTTTAATGTTGGTGTGTTGCGTAATAGCGATTGTTGTTCCGTTCGAGATGTTTTTATTTGCCTATGCTGTATTAGGTCCTTTACATTATCTTACCGAAATAAGTTGGTTGCACGATAAGCAGTATTACGCCAAACGAAAATACGATAGCATTTTACTGGTAGTGTTGGGAATTCTTATAACTATACCAATACTTGCGCCAATGATTGGTGTATCTTCAGATATTACCGGCAAGGATGTAAATAAATATATTTATTTAGCAGTTATTGCTTCTGTAATATTTGCACTAACAAAGAGTCATTATTTACGTATTGGTGGAATTTTGCTGGCAATTGTGACTTTAAAATTGGCTGATAACTTCTACCTATTTCTTTCGGTATTTCTTCCAACCCTAATTCACGTATTTGTATTTACGGCCTTGTTTGTTTTGTATGGCGCTTTAAAAACAAGAAGTAAAAGCGGATACATTTCGTTTATTGTGATGGTGCTTTGTCCGGTTATTTTGTTTTATGTTTTTCCGCAAAGTATTAATGGGGCTTATTCTGATTATTCAAGGGAGTCTTACAAAAGTTTTGAGGCTATTAATTATTTCTCCTTAAAAGAATTATTGCATGTAGACATATTTAAAGATAATATGGCTAGTCAAATTTATTTTTCTAAGACAGGAATTTTATTAATGCGCTTCATTGCATTTGCATATACATATCATTATCTAAATTGGTTTTCTAAAACGCGTGTTATAAAATGGCATGAAGTTCCTAAAAAGAGATTAAGTGTAATTGTTGCACTTTGGTTAACTTCTATAGCCTTGTATGCTTATGATTATAAAATTGGTTTTAGCTGTTTGTTCTTATTAAGCTTTCTGCACGTGTTACTTGAATTACCATTAAACGTTGTTTCTATTAAAGGCATATTTCATGAGTCAAAATTAATTTTGGAAGGAAAGTAAAATTTAAATCATCAATTATGTATATAAAACAAATTTATACTAACTGTCTGGCGCAGGCAGCGTATTATATCGAATCGGAGGGTGAAGCTTTAATTATTGATCCTTTAAGAGAACCGGAACCTTATTTAGAGATGGCGAAAAAGCGACATGCAAAAATTAAATACATTTTTGAAACGCATTTCCATGCTGATTTTGTTTCAGGACATTTAGATATAGCCCGTTTAACGGACGCTGTGATTGTTTATGGTCCGAATGCGAAGCCAAACTATACGGCACATATAGCTGCCGATAAAGAGAGAATTAAAATTGGAAAAATTGAATTGGAAGTATTGCATACGCCGGGACATACCATAGAATCATCTTGTCTTGTTCTTTACGATGAAGAAAAAAAGCCACGTTGTGTTTTTACGGGGGATACTTTATTTATTGGTGACGTTGGCCGTCCTGATTTAATGAGTGGAAATTTAAATAAGGAAGAATTAGCGGAAATGTTGTTTGAATCTTTGACTAAAAAAATAAAGACACTTCTGATAGTTTAATTGTTTATCCGGGTCATGGTGCTGGTTCAGCATGCGGGAAAAATATTGGCAAAGAAACTGTTTCAACAATAGGAGAGCAGAAAAAAACCAATTATGCCATGCAAAATTTATCGAAGAAAGAATTTATTTATGTAGTTACAAAAGATTTACCAACCCCTCCGCCATATTTCTTTAAGGATGCAAAAATTAATATTAGCGGTTATGATAGTTACGAAACAATTATCAATCGGGAGAGTAAAGCATTAAGTGTCGAAGAGGTAAAGTTAAAAATTAGAGACGGGGTTACGGTTATTGACACCCGTATTCCTGATGAATTTGAAATGGGATTTGTGCCGGGTTCAATTTCTATTGGTTTAAATGGTGATTATGCTGTTTGGGCCGGGTCATTAATAGATTTTCATACGCCAATTGTTTTGGTAGCTGAGGAAGGAAAGGAGTTGGAGAGTATTGTGCGATTAGCCAGAATAGGATATGAAAATGTAGTTGGATACTTAAAGGGAAGTATAACCAATTGGATTTTGGCGGGAGAAGAAACCGAGAAAATAATTTCCGTTCCCGGTAAAAACATTGATAGGTTAGCGAACCCTATAATTTTGGATGTAAGAAAGCCATCGGAACGAGAAACTTGCTTCATTAAAAATTCTGTATTTATTACTTTAAGCCAGTTGCCATCCACAGTAAACACATTAGATAAAGATAGAACTTATGCGGTATATTGTGCCGGAGGTTATCGTTCTATTATAGCCTGTTCTTTATTAAAAAAAGCAGGAATTAAAAGAGTATATAATATAACAGGAGGAATTACAAGTATGAAAGAGACTGCTCCTGAATACATTTCGTTTGTAGCTATTTAAATACCTTTCATAAACAAAAAAGGAATCCCGAAAGGATTCCTTTTTTTGTATAACATTAATTGAAGTAATTATTCTTTCACAAAACGTACTGTACCAATTCCGTTAGCTGTTTTAATTTGAAGTTTATAAACTCCCGCAGGTAGTTGCTCAACCGAGAATGATTTGTTTGTTTCTTCAAGAACAACAGCGCCTAATAAATTGTAAACAGTAACTATTTCAATTGTTTCTTGGGTTTTTATGTTTAAAGTTGAGAATGCAGGGTTTGGATAAACAATTGCTTCTATGCCAACTTTGGTTTCATTAATACCAACACCTAGAGAACCCATTTTATGTACAAATGCATCATTTAAACCTGATATATTTATATTAAACACACCGCTATTTGGATCGAAATCAGCTGTAGCTGCAAAACTACCAGTAGTGTGAATATTACCTGAAGCATCTGAAGCAATATCATAACCTAAATCGTTACTCGAGCTCCCAAAATTTTTGGCCCAAACAAAATTACCTCCCGCGTCGAGTTTACTTACGAAAATATCATAACCACCATTTGATAATAAAGTGCTCACGCCTGCATTTGGGTCAAAGTCACCTGACGCGTTAAAGTTTCCGCTAGTGTAAACATTACCTACTGCATCAACGGTTATGCCGTAACCAACATCGTAACCTGAACCTCCTAAGTTTTTAGCCCAAACAAAATTACCCAGAGCATCTAATTTACTTACAAAAATATCTTCAAGACCTGTTGATGTTAAAGTATAAGATGAGGCTCCAGGATCAAAATCAGGAGTGCCGCTAAAATATCCGGTTGTATATACATTTCCTGTTGGGTCAACAAATATATCTTGTGCTATATCAGTGGCTGAACCTCCCATTTTTTTAGCCCAAACAAAATTTCCGGCAGCATCTAGTTTGCTTACAAAAATATCGTTAACTCCTGTAACTGTTAAATTAGATGTACCTGCGCCCGGATCAAAATCTGCTGTGCCACTATAATAACCAGAGTATAAACGTTAGCCGAAGCATCAAAAGTAATACACGTAGCAACATCTCCTGTTGTTGAGCCCATTGTTTTAGCCCAAACAAAATTCCCTGCCGCATCTAATTTGCTAATGAAAATATCATTAGTACCTATGGAGGTTAAGCTATTTGTACCTACTCCCGGATTAAAATCAACTGTACTAACAAAGTAACCGCAAGTATAAACATTTCCTGAGGCATCAATGGCTGTATTGTAACCGATATCATCACCAGTGCCGCCTATTTGTTTTGCCCAAACAAAATTTCCGGCAGCATCTAATTTGCTTATAAAAATATCTCTTTGACCGTTAGAACTTAATGTAAATGTTCCTGTTCCCGGATCGAAATCAGCTGTAGCTCTGAAAAAACCTGTTGTATATACATTACCGGATGCATCTACATTTACACCAAAAGCCATGTCGTCATTTGGTCCGCCGCCCATTGCTTTAGCCCAAACAAAATTTCCTGAAGCATCCAACTTGCTTACAAAAATATCGAAACCACCGGAAGATGTTAGATTGGAAATTCCTGCACCCGGATCGAAATCTGTTGTGCCTGTAAAAAATCCTGCTGTATAAACATTGCCGGAAGCATCAACAGCAATAGTTTTGCCAAATTCATCACCGGTACCTCCGAGTTTTTTAGCCCACACTAACTTTTGAGCGGATATTGAACCGCTAATTAAACACTGCAAATAGTAAAAGTTTTTTTCATGTTTTTCTTTGGTTAGTTTATATGCGACAATAGTACAAAAAATGCGAATGGAGAATTTGACCGTTTTAGTAACGGACAATTGGCTTCAGGAATGGACAAAAAAAGAACCCACTATTTAGGTGAGTTCCTTTTTTTAAAGAGAAGCGATTTTATTCTTTCACAAAGCGTACTGTACCAGTTCCGTTAGCTGTTTTAATTTAAGCGTATAAACTCCAGCAGGTAACTGTTCAACCGAGAATGATTTGTTTGTTTCTTCAAGAACAACGGAACCTAATAAATTATAAACGGTAGCTGATTCAATGGTTTCTTCTGTTTTAATGCTTAATGTAGAGTTTGTTGGATTTGGATAAACAATGATGTCTTGTTTACCAGAAGACAATTCTGCTAAACCAGTACAAGCAGAGACGGTAATAGTTTTTAGATTGGTCATTGTTAAATTACATGTTGCAGTACCACAATTCACATTTCCTGATGTCCAAGCGGTAGAAGGTAACATTGCAGAAGCCATTGTGCCAACAGCATTGGTTACGATGTCAAGTACTTTGTTGCCTGAATTTTCAAGAATTTCCAATAGTTTTTTAAGCCAACTTCATTTCCAACTAGGCAATTACTCATGTTTGTGAAATTTCTGTTGCTGTTCTTGCTGTGTTCCAAATCCTGATATCATCCATTTTCCATCAAAAAATTCTGAAACAACAATCGAAGGATCTTCTCCAATAGTTATTTCATTTGAATTAGCTGGAAGAGATGTAAATGCAGCTGTTGAAGTTACCAATACTTGCTACTATAATTTCATAACACCATTATCAAAAGTACCTGCAACATGATTCCATGTATTTAAGGTTAAAACATTCGCTATAGTTACTGAGTGAGTTGCACTAGTCGCACTAATTACAAAAAATCTTAAACCTCTTCCGTTATTAGTAGCATTATAAGTGTCCATCGAAAATTGACCGCCAAAAGTTGTTCCTTTGTAATTTGAAATTATTCTTTTATAAACTGTTGCTCTTGGATAAATCCAAGCCTCTAGTGTTAAAGAGTTTGTTGCTGATGAATAAATTGGATAGATTTCATCATCATTTCCGTCAAAATCTAAAGCAACGTTTCCTCCAGGTAAGCTTTGACCATAAACATGAAATGTTTGAGTTGTTGATAGTGTTCCTGTATTAAATGATAAGGGTGAGCCAGTTCCATTTAGTGGTCCTGTTACTACAGTATTAGTAGCATTGTCTCTTAAATAGTATTGTACTCCTGGTAATGAAGCTCCAACTGTAATAGTAGCACTTTGGCCTACACAAACTGTGTTTTGCAAAGTAGTAAGTGATGAATTGTTAATCGCGGGAAAGCATTGAGCATTGATCTGTTGTGTTAGTAATGTAATTGAGCAAATAAGTAGTAGTTTTTTTCATGGTTTTAGTTTTATCGTACAAACATATCGCATAAAAATGCAAGAAATTTGTATTCTTCAGCAACGGACAATTGGCTTCAGGAATGGACTGTTTTACTATGAAATAGCCGCTTCAAACTCGATTTTTTTGTATTTGGAGTTTGGTGGTTACCCTATTGCTTAGTTGAATGGAAAGGTCGGATTTGGAGTAATTTTTGATATGTTCTTTATTCACCATCCAGGATTTATGCACTCTTATAAATTGAGGGAGGCTTTCGAGAATAGTTTCAAAATGTTTTAAATTTTTACTGGCAACAATCTTTTTTTCACTTGTATGAATAATACAATAGGATTCTGCGCTTCGATAGCAATAATACTTTCAATAGGTATAATATTTTGCTGACCCTTATCACTAACTACAATATTTTTTAGTTGTTTGCTTTCTAAAGTATTGCTTAATAAAGCCAAACGTTGGGCTTGTTGCTCGGTATTGCGTTGTGTTTTAACTCTTGCAATTGATAATTTTAAACGCTCAATATCAACTGGCTTTAATAAATAATCGATAGCCGCAACTTCAAAGGCGCGAATAGCATATTGGTCGTACGCCGTTACAAAAATAATTTCAAAATTAATTTCTTTAAAAAAATTAGCTATTTCATAACCGGCGTAATTCGGCATTTCAATATCTAAGAACACTAAATCGGGATGTTCTTTATTAATAACTTCAACAGCCTCTAAAACATTTTCACACTTGGCAATAAGTTCTACGTCCGGACAAAACCTTAATAACAGATTTTGAAGAACGTCGCGCGCGCTTTCCTCATCATCAACTAATATGGCTCTTAGTTTATTCACAGTATGCAAACTTAGTTTTCGTTTTGAATGTATTTATTTTTAATTCAGCAATCATACAGTTTTATTCATGAATGGATTAAAATTTATGTTTTACCGGAATTATTAAGCTTACGCGCGTTCCTGTTGCTTGATTTTCCTTCTGCAAATCTTCATAGGTGTAACCAAATTGCCCTTCAAAAACATTACTTAAAATTTCAAATCGTTTATAAATAGCTTTGCTTGAAAATGATTCGTGTTCGGAGCGTTGCCTTAGTTTAATGGCTTTTGATTTTTCGCGACCAACACCATTATCTTCAATCACACAAATTAAAGTGTCTTTTAATTCGAAATGAATGGTTAATTTTTTCTCGCCTTCTTTATGTAGCAACCCATGTACTAGAGCGTTTTCAATAAAGGGCTGAATTAACATTGGTGGAATTTGAATATCAACGATGTTGTTGGTATTAATAGTAAACGAAAAATCTTTTTTAAATCTTAATTTCTCAAGTGATAAATACAATTCAATTAGTTTTATTTCCTGCTCAAAATCTATAAAGTCTTTATCTGAGTAACTTAAGGTTCTCCGTACTAAATTAGAAAAGGTAGTAATATAAGAATAAGAATGCTCTACATCCCCTTTCAAAATTAAATCCTGAATAGAGTTAAGTGAATTAAAAATAAAGTGCGGATTCATTTTGCGACTGAATAGCGGTTAATTTTGACGCATTTAATTCGTTGATCTGTTGTGATTTTTTACGTTGAATATTTAATTGCCATTTGTAAATGAAATAAACAATTATCAGGAATGCTAAAGCAACTAAAGCAATGAACCACCATCTTGAATAAATTGAGGAGTTAATTTTGAAGGTGTAACTAATAGTTTTGCTAAAAACGCCTTGTTTTTCTGCTTTTACATAAAAAGTGTAATTGCCTGGTGCAAGTGCGTTATAGGTAATTTTATTTGAAGCATAATCATTTATGGTCCAAGCATCGTCGTTCCCTTCCAGTTTATAATGATAATGAATATTCTCCCTGCTTCTTAGAGTAGGAGATGAGAGCGTGAATTGTATTTTACGTTCATCAGTCAGTAAGATCTGTTCTGCCTTCAACCACCTTGTCGTTTACCAAAATACTCGAAATTTTGATTAGTGGTGTTGTGATTGATTGGTGTAACGAGCTAAGATCAATCTGTTGCACACCATTTATATGGCTCACCCAAAGTTTATCGTCGTGGATAGTAAAATCAATAATACGATTGGTAGAAAGGCCCAACGACGAATTTAATGCATTTAGTAATTTTCCGTTCTGATCAAATTGAAACAGGCCTTTAGATGATTGGGAAACCAGAGTGTTCTTATAGACGATGAGTTTTGAAATTTGTTCTGTGTGACCGTTAATCTTCGGCCAAATAGTTGTTGCAATCTCTTCGTTTTTAATAACTAGTATTCCGCCTGTTTTATCCGCTGAATAAATTTTCCCCTTATAATAGCATAATGTATTCGGAAAAAAATTCTGGTTTCGGCGTGTAATGGGTTTACCTTCTCCGTTGGGATGAATGTAAAACAAACCGTTGGAAGTCGATGCATACAATATGCCTTTAGTAACATCATAAGACATGCAATATACTCTGAATCCAAAATCTTTAAGGGGACTACATTTTGAAATTAGAAACCCCACTCCTTTCGCATTTAATAATTCCCCTGTTAGTGCCAATATAAAATAAATCATTTGATACTATGACGGCATCTTTTAATGATGCTTCAATTAATTCTGTAATCGTTTTGCTACGCTTATCAATTAAACGGATGTATCCGTCGTCAAACAGAATAAATGGAAAGTCAGGACTGCTAAATAAATGTTCAATTGGCCGTTTGCCTTTGTTATTAAGTGTACTGAGTAAGTTGTTTTTGTAAGCCATTAATTGGCCTTTTGAGGAACCTAACAAAAGTCCCATTTCTTTATCGCAGTACAACGAGGTGATTGGATCATCCCGGAAAGAATGAATGACACCGGGAATCTTCACATCAGGAATAACGAGTATGCCTTTATCAAATGTGCTAAGAAGGATGTTCCCTTCATGATCTTCGTACACATCAGAAATAAAATAATCTTTGTATAAGGGATCTATCTGTTCAGGTATAATTTCTTTTTCCAGAACAACAACACCTGGGAGTGTACCGGCTACCCAAAGTTTATCCTGAACAGAGTAAAGCCTGACATTCGAGCGGATTCAAATGCATTGCTTGTACCTAATAATTTTAATTCATAGTTTTTGTATTAAAGCTATAAACCGCTTTAGTTTTTAAATTGACGGCATAGGTTTTTGAGCCCAGGGAGAAAAACTTCAGAATTTCATTGGGTAATAAAGAAGCGGAGCCGTTTTTGAATTTTTGAACAATTTTTTTTTCGTTCTGAATTATCAAAACAGAATCGCTTCCTCCTAAGTGATAAAAAATGGTTCTATTAACATCGGCAAAAGGCAAACCAAGATATCCATCACTTCTGGTTATACGTTTAATAATAGTTCCGTCTTCAGAAAGTTCTATGATTTTTTGGATCCAATAAGTAAGTGATCTTTATCATTTATAATTAAACTAATATCCGGACAAACTTCATCAGGCTCTAGTTCGTATAACAAACTGTATTTATTATCCTTGATTTGAAAGATCTGGTTATTGAGGTTGTGACAATAGATGGTACCTCTTGAATTGACCACAAAATCAAAAACAGAAGAGCTTTAGCATCTTCGCAATCGATCTTTTGGTAATTATAATGATCAAAAGAAAAAGGCCTTCATTGGTAGCAAACCAATAGTTTAAGTCATTGTCTTGTACTACATCGTAAACTTGTAAACCCTTGAATTGATTTTCGCCAAGAATAGAAAAGGCGGGTTGTTGCGCGTACGAATAATTGAATGCAAACAAAAAGAAGAACGCCAACAGTCTTGTATTGGAGAAGCGTGTGGTTATGAATATGTACTTAAAGGTATCGATAGGATAAATCTTATTAAAACACTTCTTCAACTAAATTTTCATCAACGTAAACCAAAAGTTTTTTTACTTGGGCATGTCCCATTTTTTGAAGTGCCATAGCATACTGACTCATTTGCAAGGCATATTTTTTGGTATTGGGTTTTCCGGTTTTATAATCGATAACAACAGCACAATCTGTATCAAATACAATTTTATCAGGACGCAATAGATCGCCGGTATCGGTAATCATTTCTGCTTCGTTTTTTGATTTCAGTGTTCCTGAGAAATAATTTTCGATAAGTTTGTTTTGAAGGATATCTTTTATTTTTTGTTCCAATTCGGGTTTCTCAGAATCAATTATAATACCTTGCATTAACATTCTTTCTAGTACAGCGCCAACTTCGCTAACAGAATTGATGCCTGATAAAATATAATGCATCTTAATTCCATTTTCAAGCGCAGCTTCAGTGTTATCTTGCAGTTTCAATTTATGACTACCTTTAATTTTAATTAATCCCGGATTGGTATTAAAGTGTAAGTTAGAAATATCGAAGTTAGTGGTATCAGTTTTGTTTTCTGTTAATTGTTTAGACTGTAAGCTGCCTAATTCATAAAGTGTTTCGCCGTCACCAATGATATTGGTTAAGTAAACGTTTATCCAGTCAGCAACCGTTGCTTGATTTTGTGTGGTTGATTTGTAAGTAATAATATGGAGGCGTTCAACCGCGCGGGTAAATGCAACATAAAGTAAATTTAAATTATCGAGGTATTGTTCGTTTTTTTCCAGTTCGTAAAATTCATTCAAACCAGCTTCCTCTAAGCCTTTGTTTAAATCAAATAATCCAACAGGTAATGGTGAATCAGTATGACTTAAATCCACCCAAGCCGGATTTGCTTTGTACACTTGCCAATTAGTGAAAGGTAAAATTACAACAGGAAACTCAAGTCCTTTTGATTTGTGGACACTCATAATCCGAACAGCATTCGTTCCATCGGGGATTATTAAGGAAGCTTTTTCTTTTCGTTTGTCCCACCAATAAATGAAATCGTTTATTGAACCTGTTTTATTCACAAGATAATCATTCACCTCATCTAAAAAAGAAACGGATGTATTGGGGATTATGCTCTTCTAATTTTAGTTTGGTAATAATTTCAACGCAAACATCAAAAATATTTTTCTGATTAAAAGAGGAAGGTTTTAAATCTATTTTAAGTTCAGCTAATACTGAAAATAAATTTCCCGAGCGGACAAGTTCTTTAATGTTATTAGATAATTCTTTGTTTTCTACTACGTACTTTAAAACCACTGCCGCACTAATATCATCAAAAGGATTATTAAGATATGTTATAAATGCGGTAAGACAATTAATTTCCGGATTATTTTTAAGTAACAAAGAATCTGATGAAATAACAGGGATTTCTTCTCGCATTAAAAAGTTGGCACAAAGATTTCCTTGTTTATTGTTGCGGGCAATGATACAAATATCGTTGTAAGAATAACCGCTATTAATAGCGTGATTTATGTGTTGTTTTATGAGTGTAAAATTTTCAAGATCCACATTATCTTTTTCAAGATTACCTGAGTGAATACTCACATAACCGCCGGTGTCATGTCTGTATTTTTGGCTAGCGTTATCGTAAATGCTTTTAAATTGATCGCTTAGATAGAATTGCGGTAAAAATTCAAAAACTGAATTATTAAAGTCGATAATATTTTTTAAGCTTCTGTAATTTGTATCGAGAACTTCAGCTTTAAAATTCTCAGCTAAACTGGCGGCGCGTTCGGCAAGTATATCGTTTTGTTCAGAATCTTTTAGTTCAGGCAAAATATTAAATTGTTGAACGTTGGCATTGCGCCAGCGGTAAATGCTTTGTTTACCATCGCCTACAATTAAATTGAAGCGACCTGTAGCCAATGCATTATCAACAAGCGGAAGTAGATTTAACCATTGTAGGGTAGAAGTATCCTGAAATTCATCCAACAAATAATTGTTATAACGTTCACCCAAGCGCTCATAAATAAAAGGGGCAGGTTCCTCTGAAACCACTTTTGCTATTTTCGAATTGAATTCAGATATAAAAACAATTTGTTCTTCTACTCTAAACTCTTCACTTATTTCCTGTAGTTCGTTTACTAAAATTAAAGAGTAGATGTTTTTTTCTAATAAATTAAATAGACTGAAGCGCTGAGCGTTTTCATCAATGTAATTTATTGTTTCTATTGCAATGGTATTTAATTGAGGAGTGATACTTTCTAAAGCTGCTTTTGCTGCAGGATCATTTTTACCATTTCCCCATTTGCTACTTGTTGTTGCTTCTCTAATGCGTACTCCAATTGTTTCCGTTATACTTTCGTTATTGAAACCGGCCCACTTTTTAAAAGTACTTTGCGCACCAGCTTTAGCATAATGGAAATGCTCATCATTTAAATTTTTACTTTTTATTAATTGTAAAGCTTCTTCTCCTTTTTCTTTAATTCGTTTTTTAAATTGAGAGGTGAATGAATAGAGTTCTTTCTGAATTTCTTTTTAATTGGTCTTTTGAATAACTTTTGAGTTTAAGTAAATTTACTTCAGCGTCTTCCTTCTGAATTATCTCAGCAAACTCTAATAATTTTTTTTCAGGATCCCAGGCATTGTTTTCTTCGGCGTTATTGGAAGAGTATTGTACAAGTAAATCCGTCAACTCTTGACTCTCTCCAATTTTGGCCATTAAACCGGAAACCACTTTTCTGTAAAAGTCAGCCGTATTAGTTTCAATACTGAAATTAACAGGCAACTTTAAATCGAAGGCAAAGGTCTTAACTATTTTGTGGGTAAAGCTGTCAATAGTGCTAATGGAGAAGTCGGAATAGTTATGTAGAATCTCGTTTAAATTGAGTTTAGCGCGGTTTATGAGTATGGTTGGACTAATTCCTGTTTCAGAGCTTATTAATTCAATTAAAGAGGAGGCTCTAGGTTTGTTATGTGAAATTTGTTTGAGGGCTTCAATAATCCTCAATTTCATTTCAGCCGCAGCTTTATTGGTAAAGGTTATGGCAAGGATTTTCTTGTAAGCTTGTGGTCGCGGTGATTCATCACTTAAAGCAATTTTAAGATAGGCTTTAACAAGGGTAAAGGTTTTACCACTTCCTGCTGATGATTTATAAACTACGAAGTTTTTTTGCACTATGTAAAAATAAAAAACCCCGTGGTATTAGCACGGGGTTTTTATTATATAATATGAATACTATTCTTCTTCTTCTTCGCCAGATACTTTAGGCTTGTTAGTAGGAGCTGTTTTTGGAGCGTTAGGGTCGTTATAATCCCAACTTACGATTCCGAATACAGTACGACGATTTTTAGCGTGTAAAGCTTCTTTTTCTTCTTTAGTTTTAGCTTTGTTGATTACATCGTCTTTTACTAATAAACGAGTCTCACCATAACCTTTTGCACTCATACGAGCTAAAGGAATTTTCTTTTCGTTAGCTAAGTAGTCAACACAAGATTGAGCACGAGCCTGAGAAAGAACTAAGTTTTTAGGATCAGAACCACGGCTATCTGTATGTGCAGATAACTGAATAATAATAGTAGGGTTATCAACTAAAGTTTGGTATAAGAAGTTTAATGAATCTTTAGACTCCGGACGTAAGTCAGCTTTTCCTAGGTCATATAATACAGCAGGGAAACGGATTTCTTTTTCAACCGGAACAACTTCGAAATCTTTCATGAAGTCTTTTGATTCTTTTTCACCAGCAGTAGTTAAAGCACCCATATCTTTAGACGCTAAGTAACCATCTTTATAAGTTGAAGAAACTGTTTGTTTGCTTGTTTCGATTGTAACTGTGTAAGAAACGTTTTCTTTTAATTTGAAAGCGTAGCTTCCTTCGTTACCAGTTGTAGCATCATTAATTGTTCCATCGCTTCCTTGCATCTTAACTTTTGCATTAGAAACAGGCTCACCTTTACCAACACCTTTGCTACCTCCGTTTGATACAACTTTACCTTTTAAGTTAAATACTAATGGTGGTAAATAGAATGACCAGATATCATCACTTCCTTTTCCGCCTTCACGGTTAGAAGAGAAATAACCACGTTGTTTTTTCCTTCAAATGCGATACCGAAATCGTCAGCACCAGAGTTTAAAGGAACTTTTAAATTTTCAGGAGCTTTTGTGAATTTACCATCAGCACCAATTTAAGATTTGAAAATATCTAAACCACCCATACCAGGATGAGAGTTAGAAGAGAAATATAAAGTTTTGCTATCGTCAGAAACATAAGGATACATCTCATCGTTAGAACCGTTAATTTGTGGACCTAAGTTAATTGGTAAGCTCCAAGAATTACCTTTTGCATCATAAACTGTTTTCCAGATATCAGCACCACCAAATCCACCTTTCATGCGGGAAACAAAATAAACTGTTTTACCATCAGCAGACAAAGCTGGGTGACCGAACTGAACTGAATCGATGTTAAATGGAAGTTTAACAGGCTCAGCCCAACCAGAACCTTGTTTTTTAGCCATGTATAATTGACAGCCTGACTTTTGAGATTTAATTTCAGGACAACGAGTCATTAACATGAAATCACCTTTTTTAGAAACAGCTGCAGCACCATCATTAAATGCGCTACTAACTGCACCTGCTAAAATAACAGGAGTTGACCATTTACCGTTCTTATCTAATTTGGTCTCATACATTTTAGAGTGATTTTGACCAGTAGTGATATCTTGTTTTTGATTAACACCTTCGCGAGTTGAAGTAAATACTAAAGTGTTATATTTCTTATCAGAGTAGGTAGGAGAGAAATCAGACTCTTTAGAGTTGATTAAAGCCATGTTCTCGATTTTGTAACGACCCGGGCTATCTTTCCATTGTTGAGCTAACTCACTTGACTTAACACCCTTATCACCACGAGGATCAGAAGGGGCTAATTTTTTGAAGTTTTGATATTCAGTAATTGCTTCAGGATATTTACCTTGAGATTTTAAAACATCAGCTAATCTTACAATAGCTTCAGGATCAGGGTATTTAGCCGCAATAGCTTTTTGATAGTAAGTTTCAGCGCTTTTCATATCGTTAATCTCTTGATATGCAAAGCTGTTCTAAACAAAACCTTAGCTTTCATATCGGCTTTGTAACCGAAGTATATGCTGATTTGTATAACTCAACCGCCGAGAAGTACTGGTGGTTTTCGAATGCTAAATCAGCCTAAACCAATGCTTTCTGAGCAAATATAAGAGATGACATGCAAATAACTGCACCCGCAATTAATGTAAGTTTGGTGATTTGTTTCATAGATAGACTTATTACCTTAAATTTATTAATCCGCTAAAATAAGAAAATATTTAAATGTGCAAAAATTTTTAATAAATAAACCCACCATTCGGCGGGTTTATTTTAATGTTAATGGTGCTCAGCACCATGTTCAGAGGCTGCAGCTTCGTGCCCTCCACCATGATGTGCTCCTGATCTTAAATCTTCTTGCTGTTTAACCAATAATTGGTCGATAGGCGTGCGGTTTGCAGGTTTACCTGAGTATGTACCCTCGTTTAGTGAAATAAATATCAAATAGAACATAAATACAACATAAGGAGCCAAAACAGTGTATTTGAAAAACTTTGCTTCGTGTCCTAAGTGCATGAAAGCCATTACGATAAAGCCAGCCTTTACAATTGTTAAACCAATGAAGAGGGTTTTTAGCCATAAAGTACCAGACCAACCATTGCCAGGAGCCATGAAACCAATAATTAATTCAAAAATTGTAATGATTAACATTATCCAAAACACATTCCAAAGAGTACGGCGTATTTTTTACCGTCTTCTTCATTATGTGCGGCCATTTTTTCGTATTCAGGATAATCGTCGTGGAATTCCATAATTCTTAGTTTTTAAGTTTTTACAATAAATAAAAGAAGGTAAATACAAATACCCATACCAAATCTACGAAGTGCCAATAAAGCCCTACTTTTTCAACCATTTCATAATGACCACGTCTTTCGTAAGTACCCATTATAACGTTCATAAATATGACAAAATTGATAACCACGCCCGAAAATACGTGGGTTCCGTGGAAACCGGTTATAAAGAAGAAGAAATTAGCAAATTGAGGGGCTCCATACTCGTTAACGGTCATATTAGCTCCGTAAACGGTTTTTTGAACATAGTTCCCGATTTCCGGATCCCAAACCATTCTAAGCGCTCCTACATCAGTTCCAACAATAAAGTGATACCACTCCCATGCTTGTGAACCTACGAAAGCTAAACCTCCAACGATAGTCCAGAACATCCAGATTAAAACGCCACGTCTGTTATTACGGTGACCAGCCTCTACAGCTAATACCATGGTAACCGACGACATAATTAATATAAAGGTCATTAAACCTACATAAGCCAAAGGAATATGCGCTTCAACAAACGGAAAGTGAGTAAATACGTTTTCAGCTTTCGGCCATACGTCAGAATATTTATGACGGATAAATCCGTAGGCACAAAGTAAGCCTCCAAAAGTTAAAGCATCGGAAATAAGGAAAAACCACATGAAGATCTTTCCGTAACTTAGTCTGAATGGGGATTGACCACCACTCCAGGCTTCTTTTGGGTCTAGTTCTGCTGAATGAGACATAGTTTTAACAAAAATTAAATTTTACACTGCAATTTTAACGAATAAAATATAAAAACAAAAATAAATATACCCATAAAACGCTTAAAAAATGCCAGTAAAGGCCGCAAAGCTCAATACCTAAGGCGTTTTCCGCTGTATACTTTTTCCTTAAAGAATTTATTAACACTACCATGAGGGAAATTATACCCCCTAAAAGATGAGCCCAATGGGCTAAAATAAACAGTATAAAAAAGGATCCTGATGGATTACTGTATTTACCTCCTAAAACAACACCATGTTCAAACAAATCACCCCAGCCACGGTATTGACAAGCCATAAAAACGAATCCTAAAATAAGGGTGGTTAAAGTGCCCCAAATAATGCCTTTTGTGTTGTTCTTTTTGACTGCACTTTGAACATAAAGAAAAACTATACTGCTTAAAACAATTACGGCCGTGCTTACAATAAACATTTCCGGCACATTAAATAACAACCAATTTCCGGCATTCTGTCGAACAATGTAGGCGCTGGTTAAACCAGCCCAAAACATTATCATACTTATGATGCCAATCCATAATAAAGCTTTTGCTGATTTGCGTTTAGCTATTAATAAATCCTCTTTTAAAGTTGGACTTGGTTTGTATTTAATTTCTGATTCCATTTTAAGCTTTTGTCATAAGTGCTAATTGCACAACAGGTAAATAAATAATCGCCACAATAAATAATTTCTTAGCATTTTCAATGGTTGGAATCCTATAAAAATTATACGCTTGCAAAGCTAAGGTAATCCCAAATACTAAAACAATGATTCCTGTCATCCAACCAACAAAGTGAAATACATACGGCAACAAACTAATCGGAATCAAAAATAAAGAATACACCAAAATCTGAAATTTTGAAACGTCATCTCGACCACCTGCCGAAGGTAACATCATAAAACCCGCCTTCGCATAATCATCATGGTTAAACCAGGCTAACGACCAAAAATGAGGGAATTGCCAGAAAAACTGAATCGAAAATAGAAGAAACGCAAAGAACGTAATCGTTCCAAAACCTTCAGTAGCCGCAACAGCACCAATTAAGGTTGGTAAGGCACCGGGAAAAGCTCCGACAAAAACAGACAAAGGTGTTTTACGTTTTAAAAGGTGTATAAACAAGTGCATATAAAACAATAGAAACAAACCCTAAAATACCACTCAAAGGGTTAGTAAAAACCCACAATAAAACAGTTCCGCCAATTCCAAATGCCGAACAAAACAAAAGCGATTCAATTATATTTAATTTACCGGTTGGAAGGGGTCGGTTTTTGGTGCGGTCCATCAACTTATCCAAATCTTTTTCAATAATCATATTGAAACCGTTTGCAGCCGCTGTAACCATAAAACCTCCAATGGAAAGTGCTAAAATTTGCTGATAACTAATGGTTTCAGCAACGGTTAAATAAGTGATAACGGCGGAGAAAACTACTAAGCCTGCTAAACGGTATTTTGTCAGCATCACAAAACCACGGAATTTGGAGTAATCTGCGGCTTCTGCTTTAATATCTTGTGAGGTGGCGTTCAATGCGGGAGCAAATGTAGCAATTAATTTTTTTGAAGCTCGAATAAACCGAAATAATCGCCTTTTAAATTTAACAAATCCTGATGCGTTCCACTTTCACTAATTTCTCCGTTTTTTAGATACAAAATTGTATCGGCATGACGGATACTGGAAATACGCGGACTAATAATTATGCAAGTTTTATTTTGCATGATGCGTTTTAAATTATTTAAAATTAGAGATTCAGTTTCTGTGTCAACAGCCGACAAACAATCGTCAAAAATTAAAATTTCAGGATTCTTAATTATGGCTCTTGCAATGGACACGCGTTGTTTTTGTCCGCCTGAAAGTGTGATACCTCTTTCACCAACTAAGGTTTCAAATTTATTTGGAAATTCCTGAATGTTATTAAATACCGAAGCGTTTTTTGCAGCGGTTTCAATTTCTTCTTTACTAAATTCTTTTTCGGAAGCAAATGAAATATTATTCGCAATAGTGTCGCTAAATAAAAAAACTTCTTGTGGAACTATTCCCATACTTTTTCTTAAATCCGATAAGTTGAGGTGCTTAATGTTTTTATTATCCATTAAAATTTCTCCTTGTTCTGTATCGTAAATCCGACTTAACAATTGCGCGATAGTAGATTTCCCTGAACCAACCGGACCTGTAATTCCTAATATTTGTCCGGGCTTAACATGAAACGAAATGTTTTTTAAAGCGGTGATGCCTGTTTCGGGATAGGTGAACGAAACATTGCTGAATTTAATATCACCTTCAATTTTTGTTTCACTTGTCGAATCATTTTTGATAGCAGAAGGTGTTTTTAAAAACTCATTAATTCTTGTTTGTGAAGCAGCAGCGCGTTGAATTAAAGAAGTGACCCATCCTAACGCAGCAAATGGCCAGGTGAGTCGGTATACATTCATAATAAATTCAGGAATATTTCCCGCTTCAATTTTTTTATGCATCACTAAATAACCGCCATACCAAATGGTAATCATCACACTTAAACCAATCATCAACACCATAGTGGGCTGAAAATACGATTCGATTGTGGCGAGTTTTAGATTTTCTTTTTTATAAATATCACCTTTCTCATCTAAACTTTTTGTAAAATAATTTTCCTGCGCATAAGCTTTAATTACCCTTATAGAGGCAAAACTTTCTTGTGCATGCGATGTGAGATTCGATAATTCTTGCTGAACTTTATTACTGCGTTTATTTATTTTGTCGGATACTTTATAAATAATAAATGATAAAACAGGAAGTGGGATAAAAACCATCAGCGTTAATTCCCAATTTACATTCAACATAAAAACTAAAACCGTAATTACCGTTACCAATGTGTTTACTAAGTACATTACAGCCGGCCCCGTGTACATTCTCACTTTCCCAACGTCTTCAGTTATGCGATTCATTAAATCGCCTGTACTGTATTGCTTGTAAAAACTCACATCTAATGATTGATAGTGTTGATAGATTTCATTTTTTTGATCGTATTCAATGTGTCGGCTCATTACAATAATTGTTTGTCGCATTAAAAACATAAACAAACCACTTGTTAAGGCTAATCCAATTATAGTTAAACCATAGGTGATGAAAATAGAGGTATCGGAAAAATTATTTTCGGCAATATATTTTAAAACAGTGTTAGTGCCTTTACGAACAATTACAGCTTGGTAGGTTCCGAAAATAGTAGAGAGCGAAACAAATAAAATGCCCATTAATAATAGCCATTTGTATTTTATGAAGTAGTGATTTAAGGAGAGGAGCGATTTCACTTTGTAAAGTTAGTTCATAAACTACAATAATTGACTTAATTGTTTGTATTTTTACAACAATGATTTGGAATTTAATACGTCTTATAATGGGTTTCGGGATGGATACGTTTTATAAACGTTTAGCCGTTAAGAACCGAAAAAGCGTTACAGTAAAAGGTCCTGTAATTGTGGCTATCAATCATCCAAATGCGTTTATGGACCCTGCTTTATTTAGTTACGCAGCCTATCCGCCCAAGTTTTATTTTTTAGCACGTGGTGATGTTTTTAAGCCCGGAATTGCTACCTATATTTTTGAAGGTTTAGGTATTGCCCCAATTTTCAGAATGCAAGATGGTGGTAAGGAAGGTTTGAAAAAAAATGACGAAACCTACAGAAGGGTTTTTGGAATGTTAAAGGAAAATAAAAAAGTAATCATTTTTGCTGAAGGTCTTTGTGTACAAGAACGCCGTTTACGCCCTTTGAAAAAAGGGGTGCCGCGCATGGTGTTTAATGCCATGGAAGAAATAAATAACCCAAACTTAACAGTAGTTCCTGTTGGAGTTAATTATACTAATCCAAAAAAGTTCAGGAGCAATTTGTTTTATAATATTGGCGAACCTATTCGTGTGGCCGATTTTATGGAAGAGTATAAAGCGCAACCTGCACGTACCTTAAACACATTTATAAAAGTTCTTGAACCAAAAATGAAAGAACTTATCGTACATATTGATAATCCTAAGAACGATAAGTTGGTGGGTTGGTTGGAAGAATTGTTTTTGCGTGATTGGTGTAAAAAAGCATCGTTGGAATTATAAAAATTTGGATCACGAATTAAAAATGTCGCAACAAATAGCGGCTATGGTTAATGCAGCCGATGTAGAACAGCATAGTGTAATTGATGAACTCAATGAAAAATGTAAGGCATATTTCAAAAATCTTAACACATTAAAAATCCGAGATTGGTTAGTAAATCCGCACCATAAATCAAAAAGTAAGTTGGCTGCACTTTTTGTTAGAACAATTTTACTGTTTGTGTTTTCTCCACTTTGGATTCGTGGCTTACTTGGAAATTATTTGCCTTATAAATCTTCCGAAAAATTACTGATAAAATGGTGCGTAATGTTGAATTCCATTCGTCGTTTAACATGGCTATCGGCACTATTTTAATGTGGATTTATTATGGCATTCAGTTTTATGTGGTGAATAAATTAACACATAATGTTGGTTGGGCGGGATTGGCAGTTTTTGTTTCTTTTCTTACCGGAAAGTTTGTCCTGTATTATTACCCGTTCCTTCTAAAAACATTAGGCTTGTTCAGAGCACTTACTAACCAACAAAAAATGAAGGATTTAAAAGCTGAACGTAATGAGATTTGCGATTTGGTTGCTCAGATTAACAAAAATTAGTAATTTAGTTTGGCACGTAAATTGCAATGTTTACGTATAAACAAGCATACCATGAAATCGTTTAAATCAATAACCATAACATTAACTGCCATTGCAGCTACTGTAGCACTTAGCTCTGCGGGTTATTATACGGCCACAAAGAAACAAGAGCTAAATCTGATTATTTCAAATAATACTAATGTAATTGATTTACCTGTTAATCCTAACACAGCTTTTAAAGAAGGTGAAGTATTAACGTATCGTTTGCATTATGGTGTTATGGATGCCGGTGTTGCTATTTTAGAAGTGAAGCCTTCAATTATGGAAATATCCGGACGAAAGGTATATCACATTGTAGGAAACGGTTTTTCAAAAGGAACGTTTGATTGGTTTTATAAAGTACGCGATCGTTACGAAACTTTTATTGATAAAGATGCGATGGTGCCTTGGATGTTTGTACGCAGAGTAGATGAAGGCGGCGTTAAATTTAGTCAGGATTACACGTTTAATCACTATACAAAAAAAGTAGATGTTGGCGGTGGTGAAAAATTTGATGTGCCAACCGGAATTCAAGATATGTTATCAGCTTTTTACGCCGCACGTAATGTTGATTTTAGTAATGCAAAAGAAGGTGATATATTTTCGATAAATAGTTTTATCGATAAAGAATTATGGCCGCTTAAAATTAAGTTTGTGGGCAGAGAAGCCATTACAACAGATATTGGAAAATACAACTGCTTACGTTTTCGTCCTATTGTACAAAAAGGACGAGTATTTAAAAGCGAAGAAGATTTAAATATTTGGATTACTGACGATAAAAATCACGTGCCATTAAGAGCGCAAGCAAAAATTTTAATCGGTTCTGTGAAGATGGATATTACCGCTGCCACTGGTTTGGCTAACGAAACTTCGAAGATAAATTAGTTATTCTTTTACCTTACAAACTAAACTGGTGTCTTTGTTACTCTTAGCACACGCTTCTTCTTTATTATTCTTGGTGGCATAAACTAAAAGATGCGATTTTTGTACAGGTGAAGTATAAACGTATTCACACTCGCAAGCATAAGGCTTTAATGCAAGAGTAGCTCATGGTAGATAAAAACCCTAATATGAAAATCTTTTTAAACATTATTTGTCTTTTAAAGTGCAAGTTTCAGTACTGTCTGCCAAGTTTGCGCAGGCCTTTTTAGAATCTTTTTTATTACCATTAATATAGAAGATACTTGTATCCATTCCTGATTGTAAGGCTTGTGCTGAGGTATCAATACACTCACATTTTCTGGCTTTAGTACAAGATGAAGCCAGAATAAAAAAACAGTTGATATGTATAGAAGAATCGCATCAATTATTTTAAAGTACAGCTTGCTCCTGGATACGTAGTTTGATATTGAGTTTGGTTTGATTGACAGAAAGTTTTTGCTTCTTTCCTGGTAACATTAGTATAAGAAAAGTTCCTAGATCTGTGCTACCATCCGAACAAACGCAGCTTCGGTCCTTTACGGCATGAACTAAATACCGTTAAAACAACTGCCAACACTAAAAAACACCTTTTCATCATAATTAAAACTTAATACAAAAGTAATTTATAAATTTAGAATTCAAAATAATATGAATTATTTAGCCCACGCCTTCTTATCGTTTAATAACGAGCCTATTACCGTTGGCAATTTTATTGCCGACCATATAAAGTTGGCCGATGCGGGACATTTACCACCTGAAATTAAGCAGGGCGTGCTTTTACACAGGCGCATAGACTACTTTACAGACACACATCCTTTATTTATAAAAAGTAAACGTAATTTTTATGATGGTTTTGAAAGGTATAGTGGCGTATTGGTTGATATTTATTACGATTATTTACTGGCAAAAAATTTCGATAAGTTTTCGGAGGTGAAACTAGATATCTTTACAAAAAATATTTATTCAGTATTACAAAACAACACACAGCATTTGCCGGAGACGTCGAAAGGGTTTTTGAATTATGTTCTTCAAAACAATACGTTTTATGAATATTCTAAAATTGAAGGAATAGAATTGGTGCTAAAACATTTGTCATACCGAATAAATCATGGTGTTTTCTTAAACGAATCTGTTCCGCTGTTTTTGCAGCATGAAAAATCAATTGAAGAAGATTTTCTGATTTTTTTTGAAGATTTAATTAAAGATGCGAAAGTCTTTAAATAACTTTTCCGTCTTTCATCACTAATTTTCTATCGGCCATATCGGCTAATTCGGTATTGTGAGTTACAATAACGAAGTTTTGATTTAATTCTTTACGTAAATTAAAAAACAATTGGTGTAATTCTTGAGCTGTATTACTATCTAAATTTCCGGAAGGCTCATCCGCAAAAATTATTTTTGGGTGAATTAATTAAAGCTCTTGCCACAGCTACACGTTGTTGTTCGCCACCTGATAATTCGGAAGGTTTGTGTGAAGCGGTCTTTCAATCCTAAATAATCCAATAATTCTTTTGCTTTTATCTCTGCTTGTTTCTTTGAAGTTTTGGCAATTAAAGCAGGCATGCAAACATTTTCTAAAGCATCGAACTCCGGTAACAGATGATGGAATTGAAAAACGAAACCAATATTTAAGTTACGGAAAGCCGCTAATTTTTTATCATTCAATTTATATACATCAGTACCATCAATAAATAATTCGCCTGAAGTTGGTCGGTCTAATGTTCCTAGAATTGTAAGTAGGTTGTTTTACCTGCCCCTGATGAACCAACTACAGAAACTACTTCGCCTTTATTAATATCAACGGTTATCCCTTTTAATATTTCGAGTTCGGCGTATTTTTTATATATGTTTTTAGCGGATATCATCTTTTACAAAAATAGGTAACAAAAAACGCTTATCAATACAATTCCAATAAAATCTAACACTAATCCCACTTTAAACATGTCTTTTATCTCAATTTTCTTGGTTCCAAATACAATTGTATTGGCTGCAGTCGCAATGGGTAACATAAATCCAAGCGATGCGGCAAACGTAGCTGGTATCATTAATACTAAAGGCGGAAGATCTAAGTTTTTCTGTAAAGCAATCATTACCGGAATGGCTAATTGAATACTTGCAATATTAGAAGCAAACTCACTAATAATACAAACCACCGTACAAATGCAAATAATGATAATGAAAGGATTAGCGCCTTGTAGAACTTTTAATGAACCCGCTAACCATCCGCTCAAGCCGGAAACTTCAAAACCATAAGCTAAAGCAAAACCACTTCCAAACATTAAAATAATATCATAACGTATTTTCTTAGCATCATCCCAAGTTAAAAGTGCTTCGTTTTTGTTTCTTTTAGAAGGAATTAAAAATAATAGAAGAGCTGCGGCAACCGCTACGATTGAATCATCCACAAATTTCGACTCTTTAAAAATGTGGTTCCAGCCTTTATATTTAAAAGTACCAAAATCAACATCCGCTCTGGTAAACCATAAAATAGCACAGGTTATAAAGATAAAAAACACCCATTTTTCTTCGTAACCCGATTTACCTAACGATTTGTAATTGGTTTTAAAAAAATCTTTTGTCAAATTTATTTTTAGAGTCTTGTCAAAATAGTATTTCGACAACACAAAGAAGGTGGCAATTAAAAGTACAAACGATAAAGGAAAACCAATGGCCGACCAACTTAAAAAATTTAGATCAGTATTCTCAGGAAAGGCTTCTTTATAAGCTTTAAAGAAATACATATTAGGAGGTGTTCCAACTGGCGTTGCTAATCCGCCAATGGTGGCAGAGTAGGCGAGTCCTAATAAAAGTGCGGCGGCAAAATGTTTGCGGTGTTTATCGCCATCAATATATTTTTCAGTTTCTAGAATTAAAGCAAGAACAGCGCTAAACAACATCATACAAGTTGCAGTATTGCTGATCCAATTACTAATTAAATAAGCGGTAAGCAACACGCCTAATAAAATGCTGGTTGGTTTTGTTCCCACCACCGATAAAATTTTTACGGCTATTCGTTTATGTAAATCCCATTTCTCAATAGCAAAGGCAATCATAAAACCTCCTAGGAATAAAAAGATAATGCTGTCGGTATACTGTTGTGCCACAGATTTCGCGTCGGCTAATCCTAAACTGGGCATTAATAACATAGGAATTAAAGCTGTAACCGCTAAATGCACCGCTTCAGTAAACCACAAAATCGCCATCCAAATAGCAATACCAGCCATTAGGGTTACCTTGGGATTACTTGGTTCCAGATCAAAGAATATCCAAAGAATAGAGGCGGCTAGCGGTCCGGCAATAATTGGTATATATCTTTTTAAAGATTGTTGCACAATTACAAATGTAACATTTTACATTTGTAGTATGCGAATAGTATTTATGGGCACGCCCGAATTTGCGGTGCCTTGTTTAGATATATTAATAAAGAACCATTACAATGTAGTGGGAGTAGTGACTGTACCCGATAAACCAGCAGGGCGTGGACAACAACTTCATGAAAGTGCTGTAAAGAAATTTGCTGTTGCTAATGGAATGAAAGTGTTACAACCTTTAAAATTAAAAGACCCTGATTTTATTGCAGAATTAAAAAGTTTGAATGCCGATTTACAAATTGTAGTTGCCTTTAGAATGTTGCGAGAAGAAGTTTGGAATAGGCCCAAATTAGGAACTTATAATTTGCACGGATCTTTATTGCCAAAATACAGAGGAGCTGCTCCAATTAATTGGGCCATCATAAATGGAGAAACTGAAAGCGGTGTTACAACATTTAAATTAAAGCATGAGATTGATACAGGAAGCATGTTGTATCAGCAAAAAGTTAGCATAGCAGAAAATACAACTGCCGGCGATTTGCACGACGATTTAATGAAAGTAGGAGCTAGTCTTATTTTAAAAACAGTAAAAGCAATTGAAAGCGGCACGGTTGATTTAAAAGTTCAGGATGATTCGCAAGCAATTCACGCGCCAAAAATATTTAAGGAAACTTGTAAGATTAACTGGAGTAAATCTCCGAAAGAAATTTATAATTTAATCCGAGGCCTTTCTCCTTATCCAGCAGCGTTTACTGAATTTAAGGATGCCAGGGAAATGTGATGTCGCTTAAAATATTTTCAACTCAAAAGAGGACTCAGAACATTCGTATACTAACGGTTTGGTGACAACAGACAATAAAACTTATTTGAACGTAGCTTGTAGTGGTGGATACATTAGTATAAAAGAATTACAATTGCAGGGAAAAGAAAATGACTACCGAAGAATTTTGCGTGGTTATAAATTTCCGGAAAATACTACTTTTCTGTAATCCAAAACTAAAATCTAAAACGGTAAAAGCTCTGTAACCCGCGTTAAACGGGCGTTTCAGCGGTTCATTTATGAACAAAAGTCAGATTTATGAACAAAGACTAAAGTTTTCGACGGAGATACTTGACAAACTCGTTATACATTATACATTTGTTAAACATCAAACAAGATTGTTTAATCTAAAAAAATTTAAAAAATGAACAAAGCAGAATTAATTGATTCAATTGCCGCAAGCGCAAAATTGACAAAAGCTGATGCCGGCCGTGCATTAGATGCAACTATCGATTCGATACACAAAGCCTTGAAAAAAGGAGAGCGTATTGGTTTAGTAGGTTTTGGTTCTTTTACTGTAGCAAAACGCGCTGCTCGTACAGGCCGTAATCCTCAAACAGGAAAAGAAATTAAAATCGCTGCTAAGAAAGTAGTAAAATTTAAAGCAGGTGCTGAATTAGCAGGAACTGTAAACAAAAAGTAATTGAACTTTTAAAAATTAAAAAGCCCTGAAGCAAAACAAGTACGCTTCAGGGCTTTTTGTTTATAAAGGAAATTAGTTTTTATTAATTATAGAACCTTGTGCTAATCTGTAAACTTGTTGAACAACATTGCCCTGAAAATTCCCGGTTACAGTTGCAGTATTAGTTGTATTATTCGAGCTGCCTGGTATGCTAAGGGTGAAACTTCCGGAAAATAATCCTGTAGAAGCATTATACGAAAGCGAGGTAACATTACCAGAATTTAAAGCCCCATCGAAATAGAAAACCTTATTAGATCCAATTGATTTTTTTAAACTAATTCCCATGTTGGTAATTGTTCCGGTGGTAGAATTTTTAGAAGCCGTATTAATTGTCATATATGCGTAGTTATTTGTAAAAACGTCATTTGTTTGACGAGATAGAGAGAAATTGTAACTACCAGCGTTTAAACTATCAAGAGTACCGGATTCACTACCAAAATAATATGAAAAGCTAAAAGGCTCAGAGAAAGGCGTGCCATCTCTCATAGTACCTGAAAGAGTTCCGCTAATAAACCCATTGCTAGTGCCTGTTACTCCTTGCCCAGCAGGACCCTGTGGACCTTGCGTTCCCGGAGCTGTTTCATCTTTTTTACATCCTGTGAAGATAACTGAGGTTAAAAAAAAGCTAAGTGATAAAATTTTAATTGCTATTGTTTTCATATTCTTTAAATTATTTTTTGCCTACTCATTTTTACGTCTTTTGGGCAAACTCCGTATATTATATAAATGTATGCATTAAAAAAGCCCGAACGGTTAATTCGAGCTTTTATTGTGAATGTTCTTATTTATCGATCATCATCATCGTGATCGCCAACACTGTAATCATCGCCCGATTCTTCATCATCACCATGTTCTAAATCATCTTCTCCCTCTTCAACTTCAGTCTCTTCACCTTCTTCGCCGTCTAAACCTTCTAAATCTCCGGCATCAACACCTTCAACTTTTAAGGATTTATAAATTTCGCTTTCATCTTCAACATCATCATCTTCTTTTTTGTCTGCTTTTTTTCCTTTACCCATAATTGCAGCCAACAAGGCATCAGCAGGATCTTCATCCTTAATAATGTTTAATTGCTTGTATTGTTTTGGGGGATTACCAATGCTTTTTGAAATCAATGGATATTTTGCCTTAGGCTCTTCATTGGTAATTTTCATCATCTCTAATAAAAAATTCCATTGTACATTCTCATCGTATACATAAACAAAACGTTGATGCGGCGTTTCTATATACTTTGCAATTTTGGCTTCCGACATTAATTTTTCGGATCTACTTTTAAGCGGATTTCTTCAGGCGTTAAAGGCAGATCTTCTTTACGTAAAGTAATTTCAAGATGTTTTCTCCAATAATCATCACTCACAAAAAAAGAAGCAGCGTGTTTATTATCAAATTTAAATGCTTCCTGAATAGTAGCTTGAAGTTCCGCAAAAGTTTGCGCAGCTTTTATATCAATATCTCTATAAACATCTTCGTTATCTTCTATAATAACTCTAAAACGGTAAACGGCCATGGAGAATTATTTTTTTGTTTTATAGATTTCAGACTTCATCAGTCCGATTCTGTTAAAGAAATGTATAAACGAAGTAGCTAATACACCTAAACCGTATTTCATACTGCGGCTAAAGTTGATTGAACTTGCTTCCGGGAAATATTTTGTTGGACAAGTTACTTCCGCAATATTAAATCCTGCATAAAATATTTGAGAGATCATTTGGTTATCAAACACAAAATCATCAGAGTTAGCATGATAATTTATTTTCTCTAAAATCTCTCTCGAAAACACACGGTAACCGGTATGGTATTCCGATAATTTTTGTCCGATTAAAATATTTTGAGTTAAGGTTAAGCAACGGTTAAAAATGTATTTATACATTGGCATACCACCTTTTAAAGCACCTTTTCCTAAAATACGGGAACCAAAAGCTGCGGGGTATAAATCGTTACCCAATAAGTAACATAAACTTTGAATCAATTTTGGGGTGTATTGATAATCAGGGTGCAACATCACCACAATATCAGCCCCTAAACTAAGCGCTTTATCGTAACATGTTTTTTGATTTCCACCGTAACCTTTGTTTTTTTCGTGGGTAATCACGTGCTTAATGCCAATAGATTTTGCTACTTCAGCTGTATTATCGGTACTGCAATCATCCACTAACACCACGTCATCCACAATATCAAAGGGAATTTCGTCGTAAGTACGTTTTAGAGTAAGGGCCGCGTTATAAGCAGGCAAAACCACCACTATTTTCTTGTTATTGATCATAATATTTAAACAAAAATAACAATTTTGATTAATAACTAAGATATGTTGTTTTTTAATTTCGACGTATCTTAGAGGCTTATAGTGCAGCCCAAAAACTACATACCCTACTTATAAAATCGTTTATACCCCCGTTTTTTATAACGCTGTTTGTTAGTGTGTTCCTGTTTTTCTTAGTAGAGGTGGTTATTACCTATTTAGATGATTTTATTGGTAAGGGTTTGGGCTTTTGGACTTTAGGTAAACTCTTCTTTTACGCCTGGCTGGCCATTATACCAAAATGTATTCCTTTAGCAGTGCTTTTAGCTTCCATTATGACCTTCGGAAGTCTGGCCGAAAACTACGAATTGGCTGCTATGAAATCCTCGGGATTATCACTTTTCCGAATCATTAAACCCGTGTTTTATTGTGTTATTTTTCTGGCAGTTTTAACTTTTGTTTTCAATAATTTTATTTTGCCCGGGGTAATGTTGCGCTCACAATCTTTATTATGGGATATTCGGCAAGCTAAACCAGTGATGAATATTAAAGAAGGTATTTTTTATAATAAGATTGATGATTATACCATGCGCGTTGGAAAGAAAGGTAAGGATGGTAATACTCTGCAAAATATTTTAATTTACGATCATACCGACCGCGTTGGAAATAATAAACAATTGTATGCCGATAGCGGTGAAATGAAATGAGTGCGGATACAAATTACCTTGTAGTTAAATTACGCAATGGTAACCGTTACGAGCAAATTGTTCCGGAACTCGGAAAACCGGACACAAAGTCTTTCTCGCAATTAAATTTTAAAGAGCTAATTGTAAATATTGAGTTAACTGATTTTAAATTGAAACGTACCGATGAAAATGCTTTTGGTCACCACCACGAAATGATGAATGTATGGCAAATTAGTGATGAAGTAGATTCTTTGAATAAAAAGATGGAAAAGCGTTATGCTAGTTTAGGATTGCAATCAGAGAATTATTTTTTTTACAGAACATCTAACTTTATTAGAAAACCAATTCGAGAGCCTGTTAACATTAGGAAATTTTATGCAGGTTTAAGTTTACCACAGTTTAATTCCGCTATTGAAAATGCCATGAATGTAGCACGTACATCAAGTGGGTTTATAGATTCGGTGAATGATGGGAATACTCAGGATGAATATCATCAAATGGATTTTTCTATTGGTTGGCATGAAAAAATAAATGTATGTTTTGCTTGTATCATTTTGTTTTTTGTGGGAGCGCCGCTTGGCGCCATTATCCGTAAAGGCGGTTTAGGCTTACCTGTAGTAATTGCTGTTTTTTTCTTTTTAGCTTACTTTATTTTTACCGAAGCCTTTAAAGCTTTAACTATTGAAGGTGTTTTAAATCCTTGGATTGGGATGTGGCTGCCATTATATATATTTTTACCAGTGGGAATTTTCTTAACCTATAAAGCTGCTACTGATTCGGCTCTGTTTGATATGGATTCTTATTTGGAACCGATTAAGAAATTATTTTCAAAGACTAAGATTAAAAACTAATGCGCGTACTTCAAATATCTAATAAAGCTCCTTATCCGCCAAACGATGGCAGCTCTATTGCTATTTACAATATGGGCGTAGGTTTTATTGCTAATGAGGTCGACTTACATGTTCTCACCATAAACACCAAAAAGCACTTTAAGTCGGATGATGATATTCCGCAAGAGTATAAAACTAAATCTCACTATCAGTCGGTTTATGAAAATACAGATGTAAGTGTTATTGGTGCTGTGCTAAATTTGTTTTCATCTGATTCTTATTTTGTGAGTCGCTTTTACTTTAAGGATTTCGAAAATAAGTTAATTGAAAAACTAAAAGCGAATACATTTGATGTAATTCAATTGGAAGGTTTGTTTGTGGCAACTTATATCAACGTCATAAAAAAACATTCAAAGGCAAAAATTGTATTGCGCGCCCATAATATTGAGTATTTAATTTGGGAGCGTCATTTAAAAAACGAGAAGTCGGCTTTCAAAAAATGGTATTTGGGTTTGCAGACGAAACGCTTAAAGAATTTCGAGTTAAAAGTATTGAATGAATTAGATGCTATTGTAACTATTACGGATTTCGATAAAACAGTTTTTGAGAAAGAAGGATTTAAAAAACCAATTTACACTTGTATTACAGGAGTAGACGTAAACGATTACAAGAAAAAGAAAAGTGAAACTAAAAAACCAAAAACTATTTTCCATTTCGCCAGCATGGATTGGATGCCGAATGTTGAGGCGGCCGAATGGTTTTTAAATAATTGCTGGAAAAGTATTTTGAAGCAAGTGCCCGATACTAAATTTGTGATGGCAGGACGAAATATGCCGGCGCATCTAAAAAAATTAAATGAAGCAAATGTTTTAGTGGTTGAAGATGTTCCAGATTCACGAACGTTTTATAATGAGCATGACATAATGTTAGTACCGCTTGCATCTGGAAGTGGTTTGCGTATAAAAATAATTGAAGGCATGGCTTACGGTAAAGCTATTGTTTCTACATCAGTTGGAGCAGAAGGAATTAATTATACTAACGGAAAGAATATAATCATTGCCGATTTACCTAAAGATTTTATTAAAGCAGTTGTGGATTTATTGAAAGATGAAACCAAACGCAACGAATTAGGAAAAGGTGCTCAAACTTTTGCAGAGCAGGAATTCGACAATGGTAAAGTGGTATCGGGGTTAGTGAATTTTTACAAAGCGGTTTTAAATGTATAGTGCGCTATTGATCATATTTGTTTTATCGGCATACGCTATTTTGCATTCGTATGTGGTGTATCCATTATGGTTAATTGTGTTTACCCCTGACAAAAAGAGCAACAAAGAAAAATACACATTAGAAGAAAATTTACCCGAGGTTGCTATTTTAATGGCGGCTTACAACGAAGAGAAAGTGATTGGTGATAAAATTGCATCTGTATTTAATACAACTTATCCTTTAGATAAAATCACTCTTTATATTGGTTCTGATGCCTCCAATGACAGAACAGATTCTATTATTGAAGAGTATTCAAAAAAATATCCTCAAATAAAATTAACCAGGTTTGGCGGTAGAACCGGAAAATCAGGAATCATTAATCAATTAGCAGAGAATGCAAGCGGACCGATTTTTATTTTAACGGATGCGAATGTGATTTTTAAAACCTGAGACTATTTTCAACTTGATCCGCCATTTTAAAAATGAAAATACAGCACAAGTAGCAGCTAATATTATAAAAGTTTCTCCAACTGATAAAGGAATAGCCTCTCAAGAAAAAACGTACATCGCCTTAGAAAACAAAATTAAATATTTTGAAAGTGTAAAATGGAATGTAGTAATGGGAGCGGAAGGCGGTTGTTATGCTATCCGCAAAGAACATTTCTCGCCAGTTCCCAAAAACTTTTACATGGATGATTTTTATATCACCTTAAATGTAATAGAGCAGGGGAAGGAAATTGTATTTGACAAAGAAGCCATTTGTAACGAAGATGTTCCAACTGAATCGCAGGAAGAGTTTAAACGGAAGGTAAGAATCTCTATTGGTAATTTTCAAAATCTTAACCGCTACAATGCTTTACTATGGAAATTCAACGGCATTGGCTTTGCGTTTTGGTCGCACAAAGTGTTGCGTTGGTTAACGCCATTTTTATTAATGGTGTGTTTCTTTACTTCGTTCTCTTTAATGTTTCACGATAAGTGGTTTGTTGTTTTATTCTCTCTTCAATTATTTGGTTTTTTTACACCCGTAATCGATTGGCTATTGAACATTAATTTTTCGTTGTTGCGATTTGTAAGCCATTTTTATTTAATGAATTTGGCCTTATTGAAAGGATTTATTACTTACGTTAAGGGTGTAGATAGTAACGTATGGCAACCCACTAAACGCGAAACGAATTGAAAAAAGCAGTTTACATAGTTGTTTTCTTTTTGTTAGGTGGACTTATTTTTTCGCAAACAAAACCGAAAGAAGCGCCTAAACCACAATCTAAAACTGTTGTTACAAAAACTGCGCAAGCTGTTCCTTCTAAAGGGAAATTAATTGAAATTAAACACGCCGGAGTTTTGAGATTCGACAAAGGTATTAATGCAAAACGTTTGATTGGTGATGTGGTTTGTGAACACGAAGGCGCTGTTATGAAATGCGATAGCGCGTATTTGTACGAGAACAATAGTATGGATGCGTTTGGAAAAATTTCTATTGTAAAAGGTGATAGTATTTTTGTTTACGGCGATAAATTACATTACGATGGCGCTACAAAGTTAGCTACGCTACAAGATAACGTTAAGTGTATTGAGAAGGACATGACACTCACTACAAATATCATGACGTATGATGTAGCCAACGGCATCGCTAATTATTATGATGGTGGTACTATCGTTAACAAACAAAATACGTTAGTAAGTAAAAACGGGCATTATTACTCAGCCACCAAAGAAGTTGCATTTAAATATGATGTGGAGTTGAAGAATAAAGATTACACCATGCGCGGTGATACTTTGCGTTACAATACACTTAATAAAACGTCATACTTTTTAGGACCAACAATTATTCTAAGTAAGGAAGATTATATCTATTGCGAGAACGGATGGTACGATACGGAGAATGAAAAATCAGCATTTAGTAAAAATGCGATTCTTGTTACCAAAGAACAAAAATTAAGTGGTGATAGTTTATTGTACGATCGTAAAAAAGGTTTTGGTCGCGCGTTTAATAATGTACGTTTGGTGGATACGACAAATAAGTCGGTGATTTTCGGAGATTATATTGAATACACCGAAAAGGGTTCTATCGCCCTCATCACTAAAAAAAGCTCTGTATGTAAGAATATTTGAAAAAGACTCTTTATTCTTAACCGCAGATACTTTGTATCATCAGGATATTGATTCTGTAAATAATATGATAAAGGCTTACCATCACGTAAAATATTATAAAACCGATTTGCAAGGTATGTGTGATTCTTTAGGATACAGCTCTGTCGATTCGTTAATGCACATGTTTTATTCCCCAATTATTTGGTCGCAAAACGGACAGTCCACCGCAAAAAAAATTGACGTCTGCGTAGGCAAGAGTGGGATTCATAATTTTTTATTAGATGGAAATGCGTTTGTTATTCAGCAATCAGATTCTATTGATAATAATATGTACCAGCAAATAACAGGGAAAACCATTAGAGGTTATTTTAAAAACGATACCATTCGTAAAATTGCTGTGACAGGAAATTCGCAAGTTTTGTATTTCCCAAAACAGAAAAAGAAAATTTCAGGCTTAAACAAAACAGTTTGTAGCGATATTGTGATTTGGTTTAAAGAAGGTGAACTAGACAGAATAACTTTTATTAAAAAACCAGAGAGTACAATTACACCAATAGCTGAAGTAAATATTGATGAAGCGAGATTGAAAGGCTTTAATTGGATGATTAATAAAAAACCAAAATCCAGAAACGATCTTTTTAGGAATTCACAATGAAACTTCGAGTGCCAATAGTTTGCTTAGCTCTATTGATTTGTTTTTGTAAAGCCGGAGCCCAGGTAATTAATATTGAGTCTAAACGCTTTCTTAACGATACAAATGGATTTGTAGGAAACATAAACGGTAATTTTAGCGCAGTTCAAAACACTCAACAAATTCTCTCGATGGGAATTAATATTCATGCTCAGTACCAAAAAAACAGACATCGGTTTTTAATGATTAGTGATTTGTCTGTAATAAATGCAGCTAATACAGATTTTGTGAATTCCGGATATCAGCATTTCAGATACAACTTCAAAGTTACCCGCCATATCACACTTGAAGCTTTCGTTCAGGCACAATATAACAGAGTGTTACTATTGGACGAAAGATATCTGGCAGGTATAGGCCCCAGAATAAAAATTATTAAAAAGCACCACTTTAAAATGTACTCAGCTTGTTTATATATGTTCGAGCATCAATCTCAGGATAATTACAAATTGCAGGCCGATAACAACAGAATTAGTGCTTACTTAAGTTTTAATATCGGGTTTAATAAATGGGATTTTACATCAACAACATTTTACCAGCCTAATTTGGCCGACTTTAATGATTATAGAATTGCAAATAATTCAGCTATGGAAATATTTATCACTTCAAAGTTGAATTTTAAAACGGAATTGGTTTTGCTTTTCGATACCCGGCAACCTGTAAAAATCCCAAATCTTACTTATCAAATCCGGTCGGGAATTGGATATAAATTTTGATGGACTAAAACTGTCCTGATTCCACAATTTTTATCGCGCGTTCTATCATTATGTCTTCGATGTTGGCATCATATTCATCTTTCATGTTATTTCCGAAGATGCGGGCAACGGCTTGCCACATACAAGCTTCAAAACCACCACGCATTTCTTTTACAATTTCGTAAGTAGTTTTTCCTGTTTCGCGGTCAATCAATTTCATTAACACGCGACCTTGATTAATAGATAAATCTTTTAATTCATCTTCAAACTGATTCTTCAAATCTTTTTCGCACACGCGTAAATAAGCCTTTTTCATTTTCTCATCGGGCATGTGTTCAAGGATGCGGTCGTATTCTTTTAATTTGGCTGCTGCTAGAATGGCGTAAGGATAAACTTTCTTTACATTGTGTTTAATACGTGTCCATTGTTCGCGCTGACGGTTATTTCTGAAAACGAATTCAGTGTAAACATAAACATCATAAAGATCAACAACAGGAACAGTATCGCCATTTACAATTTCAGCGCGGCATTTATATCCGGGTTGAGTTGTAGAAGTAGTAGGCACTTGAACATCCTGAGCGAATAAAGAAGAACCAAAAAGTAAAAGCGTAAGTAAGAGCAGGGCAGGGGTTTTAATCCTGTTATGATTGTTAGTAGATGGTATATATTCTGAACAATTCATATACCTGTTTATTATCTTTTACGCAAAAGGTAACCTTGGGTTACACTAAGTTTTAAGCCTGTTTTCACGCCATTTACTTTTTTTAACAGTACCATTGCTAACAGGACTAGCCTGCTTTTTGTGATTGTTAAAAATATGAGAAGCTACAATAGCTAAAGCCTCGTTGTTTTCATCACCAACGGGATTTAACATTTCAGGTTTAAAGTATTTACCAATAAAACCTGTATCAAATTTACCTGAAATAAAAGCTTCATGTTTTAACACAAACGTGCAAAAATCTAAAGTGGTTTCAACACCTACAATTTTATAATCGCTAATAGCGCGAAGCATTTTTTCAATAGCCTCCGTGCGGTCTTTACCATGCACAACTAATTTCGCAATCATTGGATCGTAATAAATTGGAATATCCATTCCTTCTTCAAAACCATCATCCACACGTACGCCAGGTCCGCTTGGAGTTTTGTAAACTTCCAATTTACCAATGTCAGGTAAAAAATTATTCATTGGATCTTCGGCGCACACGCGTACTTCTAAGGAGTGACCGTTAATCTTTAAATCATCTTGTGTAAAGGTTAATTTTTCGCCACGGGCTACTTTAATTTGTTCCTTCACTAAATCTAAACCTGTAATCATTTCAGAAACGGTGTGCTCAACTTGTAAGCGCGTATTCATTTCTAAAAAATAAAAATTCAAATCAGCATCCACTAAAAATTCAACTGTACCTGCACCGCTGTAGCCGCAACCTTTTGAAACTGCTACTGCGCATTCACCCATTTTTTTACGTAACTCAGGCGTTAACACACTCGAAGGCGCTTCTTCAATTACTTTTTGGTGGCGACGTTGAATACTACATTCGCGTTCGAATAAATAAACGCAATTACCGTGGTTATCGGCTAACACTTGTATTTCGATATGGCGTGGTAAGCTTGCGTATTTCTCAATAAAAACAGCACCGTTACCGAATGCAGAAACTGCTTCACTAATCGCCATATTCATTTGTTCTTCTACTTCACTTTCCTTCTCTACTAAACGCATTCCTTTTCCACCACCACCTGCTGATGCTTTTATTAAGAGGGGAAAACCAATTTCTTTTGCGAGTTTAATCGCTTCTTTAGTATCACTAATCGCTCCGTCAGAGCCGGGAATCATTGGAACATTATTTTTTTTCGCTGTAGCTTTTGCACTTAATTTATCACCCATCATGTCCATCGATTCCGGACTAGGACCAATAAACGTAATTCCTGCTTCACGAACTTTTCTTGCAAAGCCTGCGTTTTCACTTAAGAAACCATAACCAGGATGAATACCATCCACTTTATTGGCTTTACATATTTCAATTATTTTATCACCTAAAAGGTAAGATTGATTACTTGGGGGCGGACCTAATAAAAAGGCCTCATCTGCATAACGTACAAATGGCGCGTTGCGATCGGCTTCCGAATAAACGGCAACGGTTTTAATACCCATTTCTTTAGCACTGCGCATTACACGTAGGGCAATTTCTCCTCTGTTAGCTATTAAGATTTTCTTCATGTGACTAATCTACGTAAGTTTCTTGAATTATAGTTTTTACTTTAAAAGTTTCTTTTTCTGTTAGCTGATCTAAAATTTTAACCACGCGTTTTCTATCAATGGTTCTTATTTGATCTAACACTATCCAGCCTTTTGTTTTATTATGTTTTACTTCTACTCTTGTTGGATAAGGTTTAGAGTTGCTCGTCATTGGAGCAATTACAATGGTCTGCAAGTATTTATTCATTTCGTTAGGAGAAATAATAACACATGGTCGTGTTTTTTTCATTTCACTTCCAATGGTGGGGTCAAGATTCACCAAAACAATTTGATACTGCTTTAATTCCATTAGTCGAAGTTTTCGTCTTCAAAAACATCCGACATTAATGATTTATCATCGCCGTTTTCGTGCATTTTTTTAAACGATTTTTCCCATCCTTTGCGTGAGGAAGTTTTAGGCTTTAAAATGATATAACCTTTCTCAAGAACCAATTCAATTGTATCTTGAAGATTATATTTCTCAATTAGAGTCTTCGATAAACGAATCCCTTTTGAGTTCCCGATTGATATTAACGATATGTCCATAATAGGCGTACTGTAATTACAAAGTTATTACATTTATTCTATTCACCAAAACTTATTTAACCTCACAAAAATAATTAATATGAAGTATTTAACCTTTTCAAACTGTAACTAATTGTCGATATTTGCGTTATATATGCCAATGCTAAAACAACTTTATACTCTCGTCTTAATTATCAGTTTTAGTTTGGGATTTTCCCAGAAAAAAGATACCGTTTACCGATCGGCTGATGGATTAGTAAATGAAATAATTGGCTTACAGAAAAAAGTTTTCGAAACAAAAAAAGAAGCTGAGCGTTTTGAAGCGAATAAAGAATTCATCAGATTGTGGTACGAGTTGTTGCAAAATCCGGCTTCCATGGAACAAAATCTCGATAGCATTAAAGGGGTTTCGTGTTTACGTTCACAGGATAAAAAATTCAGAATTATTACCTGGAATCTTTTTAAAAACGACGGACAACAATTTTATTTCGGATTTATTCAAGTGAATAATCGTAAGTTGATAAAAAAAGGAATTTTTAAAAAAGTTGTCACTAATGAATATGAAGTCTTTGCGCTTTCAGATAAATCATCCACTGTAACTTCACCAGAAACTTTTGTAGGTGATCCGAAAAAATGGTTTGGTATGTTGTATTATGATATTGTGGATTGCGATGGCTATTATACTTTATTAGGTTGGGATGGAAACGACAATTTAATTCAGAAAAAATTTATTGATGTATTGTATTTCAAGTCAGACGGCACGCCAATTTTCGGAAAAGATGTGTTTAGAATTCCGAAAAAAAGTCCGAAAAGAATAATGTTTCAATACTCAGCAGAAGTAGCAATGTCGTTACGTTACAATGATAAACGAAATCAAATTGTGTTTAGTCATTTATCACCTAAAGATGAAGGTCCAACTTTAGAAGGGCAGTATCAGTATTATGGTCCGGATGGAAGTTTTGACGCTTATGAGCAGAGTAAAGATAGATGGGTATTGAAAGAAGATATTGATGTTAGAAATGCCAAGGGGAAGAATGATGATGTGAAGAAACCTGACCCTAAAAAAGAAACGAAATTGTATACGCCGAAGAAGTAGGAAGATTCTGCCTTTGGCAGAATGACGGACGAGGTTCTACAAAAAAATCAATTGCATTATTACTAGTACCCAAAGTTTTTTAAGCGATTATCATTACTGCGCCAGTCTTTATCCACTTTCACAAATAACTCTAAGTAGATTTTTTTACCGAAGAATTTTTCTGCTTCTTCTCTCGCTTTGGTGCCGAGTTTTTTTAGTGCTTCGCCTTGGTGACCGATAATAATTCCTTTTTGAGAATCGCGCTCTACAATAATATCAGCTTGTATTTTTAAAATGTTGGGTTCGTCTTTAAACGAATTTACATTCACTTCAACACTGTAAGGAATTTCTTTGTTGTATTGCATTAAAATTTTTTCGCGGATAATTTCGCTTACAAAAAAGCGTTCTGATTTATCTGTGAGTTGATCTTTCTCGTAAAAAGGTTGACCTTCCGGAAGTAGTTCAATAATTTTATTCATCACCATATCGAGATTAAATTTCTCGATAGCAGAGATGGCTAGAATTTTAGCGTTGGGTAATTTTACTTTCCACTCTTCTGCTTTTTGAGCCACTTTTGCTTGAGTGGTAGCATCAATTTTATTAATGAGAAGCAGAACGGGAGTTGAAGTCTTTTTTAATTTCTCTACATATTCGGGTTCCAGTTCTATATCTTCAAATACATCGGTGATTAATAAAAACACATCAGCATCGGTTAAGGCGCTAATCACAAACTGCATCATTTTTTCCTGCAATTTGTAATTGGGTTTTAAAATACCCGGTGTATCAGAGAAAACAATCTGATGATTTTCACCGCTTACTATGCCCATAATACGGTGACGGGTGGTTTGGGCCTTAGAAGTAATGATGCTTAAACGCTCTCCTACGAGGGCATTCATGAGGGTAGATTTACCCACATTTGGGCAGCCTATAATGCTGACAAAGCCTGATTTATGTGGGGTTCCGCTGATGTTAGTAAGATTTATTTTGTTTACAAAGAAAGTAAATATATCTTTGCCCCCGAATTAAGGTTATGCCTTAATTTGAACAAAAACAGTTCTTTTTATCAAAGTATAGTGCGGGATAGAGCAGGGGTAGCTCGTTGGGCTCATAACCCAAAGGTCGGATGTTCGAATCATCCTCCCGCTACCAACAAAAAACCTAGACAAATGTCTGGGTTTTTTATTTTTAGAGTAAACCATAGCAATGGAAAAGCCAAAAATATCTAGCCTCCTTTCCTATATTATTATTGTAATAATAATCACCTCCTATCCTTTAAGGGCACAATTTGACAGACTGCATAATTACAATGTAAAAGATGGTCTTTCGAGTTCAGAAATGTATGGGGTGATGCAAGATGCCCAAGGATACATTTGGTCTATTGGCGATATGGGTGTTAGTCGTTTTAACGGCTATGAGTTTAAAAACTTCAGTTCAGAAAATGGCATGCCCGATAATTCTGTGTTTGGTATTTATCAGGATGTAAAGAACAGAATTTGGTTTCGTTCGCTCTCCAGTAAACTTTCCTATTTTGAAAACGATAAGATTAATACAATTGAGTGTAACGATACACTGGAAAAAATATTTAAAAAAGTTTTCGTCACTTCCATTTACATTGATAAAGCAGATACTATTTGGCTTGGCAGCACATCTAATTTTATTGTAAAAATACTTCCGGGTTGGAAAAAATCTGATATTAGAAAAGTAGAAGTTCCAGAGGGAAAATATTTCATAAACTTCAAGCAACAAGGATTAATATTTGGCGGTAATAATTCCAAGCCAGTGCTTATTACTGAATATAATTCATGTTTTCAAGAAGTAGTTTCAGTAAATCCAAATGTTGTTGATGATGACGTAAATAGCCGTTTTTTTCTTATTCAATTAGCGAATGGGCATTATTTAGCTTCTTTGAGTAATCATCTTGTTACATTTAATGCCGGCAAAATTCTTCATCAAAGAGAAGAGAAAGTCGATGATTATTTATATGCTGGAAAGCAAAAATAAAACTATTATTACCGGTACGTACGATGGAGTTTTTTACGTATTCAAATGAGGATCTTGCAGTTCGTAAAACAATCCCTCAATTAACTAATAAAATAACAACGGGTTTATGTATTGATAAAGAAGATGGCCTTTGGATTACTACTGAAGGACATGGTTTATATTATATTCCTCATCGTAACTTTTCTTATTATACACCTCAAAATAAAATTTCTGAGAGTAAAATTTCCTGTATAGGTGTTTATGATTCTAAAGTAGTAATCGGGCATTTAGATGGAACCGCAAGCTTATTGTATAAAGATTCTGTAAGTACAGTTTCTGATAATTTTAATTTGGAGTTAGGTAATTTTGCTCAGAAAAGCAGACTTACAAGTATTTCTAATTATGAGAACAAAGCAATTATTACCACTTTGCAAAATGTTTTTATTTCGAGAACAACAAACTTAAAAACATACCTGGGTTTAGTAAAATAATAGTAAAAAAAATAATAAGAAGTAATGATGGAAATATTTGGGCTTTGCGTTATGGCAGGATAATAAAGTACAATTAAAAATTCTTTTAAAAATAGACTCAAGTGATGTAGAAGCACGTATGGATAATCTTTTTGAAGATAGTCACGGAAAACTTTGGATAAGCGCGGCGAATGGCGTTTATACGTACCATAAGAAGGTTCTTGAATATTTGGGAGAGGCGAATAAACTATTTGCTATAAGGGCTGTAGATATTTGTGAAACTCCCAATGGTGAAATTTGGGTTGCTACGAGAGGTGGCGGTGTTATAGTAAAGAAGGGAGAGGAAGTAATTCAGATTACGGAAGAGAAAGGTTTAGCTGGAAATATGTGTAGAAGTTTATTTTCAGATTCTAACGCAGTTTGGGTTGGCACCAATAAGGGCTTAAGTAAAATTACCCATAATCCATCCGGTAAATATGATATAGAAAACTATTACGAGAAGAATGGATTATTGACCAATGAGGTAAATAACATTATTAAACATAATAATAAATTATGGTTAGCGCATAACAATGGAATTTCAATTTTTAACCCGGCTAATATTAAGTCTAACACTTACCCGCCGCCTATTTATATATTACAAACGTTTGTGAATGATAGTTTGTGTTCTGATCAGGAATTGAAAAACTTAAGCTATGATAAAAATTATTTAACCATTAATTACATTGGGCTTTCTTTAAAGATGCAGGTCATATTGAGTATAAATATAAAATTTTGGGTATTGATTCTAATTGGATACATACCACCTATACAACAGTGAAATATCAAACCATTCCACCGGGCAGTTATCGCTTTATGGTTTGTGCCAAAAATAATGATGGTTATTGGAGTAAAACGCCTGCAACTGTTTCATTTACTATTTTACCTGCATGGTGGCAGACGTTTAAATTCAAAATCATTGTTACCTTGTTTTGGATTCTTGTAATTTTTTACTTTTTAAATTAAGATTGAGTATCATTCGAAAACGAGAACAAGAGAAAGCTGCCTTTAAAAATAAAATTGCGGAGACGGAATTAAAGGCGCTGCGATCTCAGATGAATCCACATTTTATTTTTAATGCCATCAACTCTGTGCAATATTTTATTACAAATAACGATCCCGTGTCTTCTCAAAAATACCTGGCGAAATTTGCGAAACTTATTCGTTATGTGGTTGATAATTCAAAGCCGGGAACCATACCATTAAACACAGAATTAGAGGCGATTAATTTGTATTTAGAATTGGAATCATTACGTTTTGAAAACCGTTTTACTTATTCTGTGGTGGTTGATGAAAGCGTAGATGTAGAAAATACACAAATTCCTTCTATGATTATTCAGCCCTATGTTGAAAATTCAATTTGGCACGGCTTAATGCATAAAAAGGAAAAGGGAAGTATTGAAATTATATTAGAGAAAAAAGATACTGTATTGAAATGCATTATTCGAGATAATGGAATAGGGCGTGAGCAATCAAAGGAGATTAATCTTGCCAACAATAAGACTTTAAAGAAATCAATAGGAATGGCTAACACAAAAGAGAGGTTAGACATTATTAATCAAATGAATAATGGTGGGGTGAGTGTTATTGTGACCGATATTTTAGATTCAGATAATAAAGTAACCGGAACTTGCGTTGAATTAAATATTCCGATGTAGTATAATTTTATTTACTTTAACAGATATGATAAAAGCATTAATTGTTGACGACGAAGAAAAAAGTAGAATCACTTTAAAGAGTATTGTCAGTGCTAATTGTCCCACAGTTCAAGTTTTGGAATTGTGCGATTCGGTTGATGCTGCTTTAAAGGCGATAGAGGCCCATAAACCTGATTTGATTTTTTGGATATTGAAATGCCTTTTAAGAATGGATTTAGTTTATTGGAGAAAGTAAAGAACCCTGAATTCGAAGTTATTTTTACTACTGCTTACAATGATTATGCCATTAAAGCCATAAAGTTTAGTGCCTTGGATTATTTGTTGAAACCAATTGAAGTAGATGAATTGAAAGCTGCAATAGCTAAATTGGAGCGAATAGAAAAAAACTCAAACACTAAAATTAAGTCAGACGCAATTGATTTACTTTTAGCGAATCTTAAGGGGAAATCTGCAAAAATTGCTGTCCCTACTTTTGATGGATTACAAATGTTAAACGCAGAAGATATTATTAAATGTGTAGCTAATGAAAGTTACACGCAAATATATTTGGTAGGCGGACAAAAAATAATGGTGTCGCGCTTATTAAAGGAGTATGAAGAGCTTCTTGAAAATTATAATTTCTTCCGTATTCATAATTCAACGCTCATTAATCTCAAACATGTAACCAAATACGTAAAAGGCGAAGGTGGTTATGTGGTGATGAGTGATGGTGAGAGTTGTGAGGTTTCAAGAAGGAAGAAAAATGAATTATTGAGTAAGTTGGCTTTAGTACAGATGTAAAGCTGTCTCTACCGACTATTTCTAAAACCCGCCATTTATTTCCAAAAACCTACCTCACCTGAAGTATAGGTAGATTAATGAAAGGATTAAGGTTTTTTTGTAGTAAATAATAAAACTACTAAAATGAAAAAAATAACTTTAAATTTTCTAATGTTCTTTTCGCTACTTTCCTTTATAACAAAAGGGCAAGTAATTCCGAAACCTTGTCAAACAGCCGACTTAACTTTCAATGGTAATTTTGCACTTACAGGCGGGATTCAGTCTCAGCTAACTCAAAGTGCAGCATGTGTTCACAGCACTTATTCTGTAAATACTAATTTAAATACAAAATGTTCGGGTTGGCCAAATGTTCCTGATCACACTCCGGGAGGAGGTACAAAAATGCTTATATGCGATGGCTTCGAAACATTATATTCTTCAAAATATGTTTGGAAGCAAACTTATAACGTTTGTGCAGGTAAAACATATACATTTTCTTTTTGGACAAATAGTGTTTACAGTGGTCCGTTTAACCTAACTATGTCTTTGGTTGGATCTTCACAAGGTCCGATTCCGACGGTAAATACAAGTAATTTAGCACAAGCCTGGACTTATCATCAGCGTGTATGGACAGCTGTTGCCAACGGAACACTTGCTGTTGAAATTCAACAGAACACACAAGGGATAGATAGAGATTTTGCAATTGATGATGTATCGTTTAGATATTGTTGCCCTCCAATATCTGCAAGTGCAAGTCAAACTATTTGTGCAGGAACAACAGTAACGCTAGCGGCAACCGGAGCAACATCTTACACTTGGTATCCTGGTGCGATTACAGGATCAAGTATTGTTGTAACACCGGGTTCAACAACAACATATACTGTAAAAGGAATGGGCGGTTGTGCATGTTCTCCTTCATTAGTTTCAACAACAACTACAGTTACAGTATTACCGAATGCAATTTTGGATCCTAATTTCACAATAGGTGGTGATGATATTAGTGCTACTGATTATACCATTCACGCTATTCCGGTATCTACACCACCGGGATTTTGGTGGGAAGTTTCAGAAATAAATCCTGCTACGGGAGCCGTTATACCTAATACTACAATGACAAATGCACAAACCTGGTGGTATAGTCCGTTTATTACTTATAATACTTTTCCAACCTATAATGTCCATTTTCCAAATAATACGGCGTGGGCTACCGGAAGTCCTTTTCCAACTCCTCCGTATGGCGGCGGCGCCGGAACACCTGTCCCGGGATTTTTCTCGCTTTGTAAAACCTATAGAATTACAAGAGGCACATGGGGCCCATGTACGCCTGCAGTCAACTATTTCTAAAACTATAATGATAGGAGTAAGTTGTAGAGTGGCAGGCGGAAATAATTTTTTGTTAAAGTAGATTATCATCCGGCAATGCCTGAGTACTTAACGATGGCAACTAAAATTGAAAACCAAAATGAAATTATGAATAATGATATTGTTGTTTCACCTAATCCCACTAATGGTATATTTTCCGTGAATATGCAAACAGAAAGTTTAAGAGATATATATGTTTATGATGTAAACGGTAAAATAGTTTTCGAAAGCAAGGGAGCTTTGGAGAAAAGTTTGAACGTTGATCTGAGTAACCAGGCAGAAGGTATTTATTTTATCAGAATTATGGATGCAAAAACGTCTGTCATTAAAAAAGTAATAAAACAATAAAACAACTTAATCACTAAAGCCTCGGTTAAATTAACCGGGGCTTTTTTTATTATTCGTTATTCCAATTATTTTAAATGTTCACCATCTATTGTCGAAATTCAGCCAGCTATAGGTTTAAGTTAAATTTTAAGAATTACTTAAGGTTAATTTGTAACAATAAAAAACTTAATTATGAAAATTAATTTGAAACAACTTGCTGTAACAATCTGTTTAGGTTTCGCGGCAATAAATGCTAATGGACAATCAACTTCTGCCGATAATGTTTATGGCGCAACAAAATTTTTAGGTTGGGGCTTAACCAGTGGAGATTTGCTTTTTAAAGTTAGTAATGCCACAATGATGACCCTGAAAAATAGCACAGGAAATTTTGGAATAGGAACAACTACTCCTGCGAGGAGATTTGTAGTTAGTAATGCCGGAACAATTGGGGTGGAGATTAATCCATTTGCCCTCTACAGCCAAATTACTTCTTATGACCGTGCAACATCTACTTATAGTCCTTTGGTATTACAAGATCCAGCGGGTGGAAATGTTGGAGTAGGAAATATTACTCCTGGGTATAAGTTATCCGTTCAGACTCCTGTAACAAACGATGGTATTCAGGTGAAACAAACTGGTACTGGTGCTGCTGGATTACATTTGGATAATGTAAGTTTAAATGGACATAATTGGGGGATCTTTTCCAATGGTTCATCAAATTTTGAAGGTGCTGGTAATTTTAGTATTTATGATTACGGGGTTGGTGGTTCAGGAGTCAATCAAACACGATTTCTTATTAGTGGAACTACAGGTAATGTTGGTATTGGTACTGGTATTGTTCAACCAACAGCCAAACTTACAGTAAACGGAAAAGTATTGGTAGGTGATCAATCTTTAAGTGGCTTTGTGGGAATTAATACTGTGGGGCAATATTTACTATACGTTCAACAGGGTATTTTAACAGAAAAAGTAAAAGTTGCAGTTGCCACTACATCCAATTGGGCAGATTATGTTTTTGATAAAAATTATAAAGTAAGAAGTATTAATGAATTGGACTCATACATAAAAGCAAACAAGCATTTGCCTGGTATTCCTTCCGCATTGGAGGTAGTTGAAAATGGAATTGATGTTGCTACAATGGATGCAAAACTTTTGGAAAAGATAGAAGAACTATCATTATACATAATCGAATTAAATAAAAAAATTGAACAATTAGAGAAGAAGTAATTATCAGAACTGTCTGAAACCCTAATATTAAGCGATAATCCTATGAAAAAGAAGACATACATTATTATTTTTTTCCTAAATCTTAGCCTTCCATTTTATTCGCAGATTACTGGTGGGGATTTTGAAAACTTTTCATTTACAGGTGGCGACTGTGTTCCAAATACTGGCCCTAATCTTACCATGAGCGCTTCTCCATTCGTAGCTTGTAGCTTTTTCGGATGGTCGGCTTCCCATGGTTCACCTGAGGTCTTTAGGAATGGGACAATTCATCATGCAACAATGTGGAGTGGGAGATGGTCTAGCGGAACTGATGTGACAGGAGAGGGCATTTTCGGGTCCTGTCACTTTTATAAAAACAAAGTTTATCATCTAACTCTAAAATTAGCTTGCTCTTCGTCAACAAGCGGCACCCCAAATATTGATAATTTTATTAGTAATGTTTATATTAAGCTAGCTACTGGTTTATCCCAATTATCAACCGTAAGTTATGCACCAACATCATCTTATTATGTGATACCAACGCCTTCTAGTCAACAGACAATAGCTCAATACACTGGTTTTAATAGCACCAGCTGGTACACTGTTGATGTTTATTTTACTGCTGATAATGATTACGACAGATTATGGATATATCCTGAACATTCAAATGGAAGCTCACATATTTCCGTTTTATTTGTTGATGATGTTTCGGTGGAAGATTGTATTCCTTTTGCCAACTATACTACCACATCATCCTTCCTTCATTAACTTTAAGAGGAGTTATATTACGGCAAGTAATAATACAAATGTTCTTTCAGGACAAAATGTAACATTTAACTCAGGTAATTATATTTTGTTGAACCCGGGTTTGGAAGCAAAGACTGGTTCAATATTTTTTAGCCCACATTCAAGGTTGCCAGCATATGACTTGTCATAATCTAACTTTCGTTTAGCAATGAATAATTCTGAAATTAATAAAATGGGTTTGGATAACATGACTATGTGCTATCCTAATCCAAACAGCGGAGTTTTCACAATATCTTCTTTTTCGGATGAATCTAAAGATCTCTTTATTTATGATGGTATGGGGAAAACTAATAATTGAAAAAGAAATTATAGAGATAAGATTATTGAAATAGATATAGCTGATAAAGTAGCCGGAGGGTATTTATTATGTCAAAGTTATAGCTGGGAATGTAATATCGAATACAAAAATGATTATTAAGTAATT
>JADJMM010000001.1 GCA_016709575.1 Sphingobacteriaceae bacterium | reverse complement strand
AAACAACAATTGACAAACGAGATATACAAAAAGCATAGTCAATTACGAAAAAAAATAAATTAGGCTTGATGGCTTTCGCCCCCACCCCTGATCATTAAGTGTGCCTTTAATATAAAGAAGTCTCTGCCTACGAATGAGGATGAAAATATTGAACACACTTTTGAAGAAATGCTTCCAGCGTTTAGCAACAGGGGCTCCGTATAGGTTAAAAGATTATGAGGTGGTATCATTGAAGTAAATATATGGGCTGAAAGGCTGCAGTTTGATTTTCAGAATAGTTTGCTGTTCCACAAAGAAGCCATTTAAATATTGTCTGCAATACCGGCCCTCCAATACTTTTTGAAAATGAATACAAAAATTAGTATTAACATTAAAGGATGAAAGACATTCAGTTATATTATTGTCGAACTAAAAACGATGCTCCAAAAGCATCAAAGCAAATTTTCTGAAACTACCAATTGGCGGATTTGGGGTTCTATATAGAAAGATACGTGCTAATGATACTACTGAAGAAATTATTATTTCGGATATCCTTAAAAGGCTGGATATTGATAAAAATTCCGGAAATTATTTCATCAGGGAAGAGTATTCAAAATAGGATTTTTCCAAGTATTCTTAAACAAAATAAAAATAAGACAATAGCGTTTTGGCATATATTTGGTTTGTTGTGGGAACAATAATATTTAATTAGGTAATTTACTTATGAATATATAATTTTATAAATATGAAGGAAGAAATTAAGCAAAGCAAATTCAGGAGTGAATTTCAAAAGACGATTATAAATATTTATTACACTAACAGCTCTCTTTTTTCAAAGTTTCAGGATTTGCTTTCTGAATACAAATTAACAGGTCAGCAATATAATATTCTACGAATACTTCGAGGACAATTTCCTGAAACAGCTTCAATTGGAACAATAAAGGAAAGAATGCTTGATAAAAATTCGGACATAACAAGAATAATTGACCGGCTAATTATTAAGCAATTAGCCGAAAGAAAAAACAGTATAAGTGATAGGCGAGTTGCTGAGATTAAAATAACAAAAAAGGGTTGAGCCTTCAGAGAAAATGGGATTTAGTTGATTTAAATCGATAATATTCTCTCGCATTTAAATGAAACAGACCTGAAGAAACTAAATGAACTTTTAGATAAGACTGTAATTTAAGTCCTTAAAACCTTTTTATTTTTCATGTAATGAAAATTTATTTGTTTAAACATATATTGTTTAACGGTTATTTACTACTTTAAAGTATATTAATTTAGATTGTGATTCAATGTCAAAAGAAATTGCAAGGGAAATTGTTAAAGAAAATAACATCCAAAAAATAATTCCCCCATAAACGAAATTTACATCAACCTGAAACTGAACTGATTTAATTCGTTTGATTTATGAAACCAGTTTAATCAAGCCCGACCTTCTCGTAGATTATTTTGATGATATAGCGATATGCTCAAATTATAATTGCAACGTACATAAATTTACCTTGCTAAATGTTTTCAAATTTAGCCTATAAAAATTAGGAGAATATATGGGATTGTCGCGACAGAATATGTGATATAATAACGGCCGGAGACATTCTTTTTTTAGAATCTGGGCTTCACTTTTTTAGAAATGGCAAAATCTGTGTATGACAGAAAGTAAGAAATGAAGCCTCTCATTGTATTTCAGTAATTCTGAAATTCTTCCCCGTTGAAAACCTTCAAAAAATTTACTAAAGCCATCTGAATCTGATATTTTATTTAAGGAAAAAATCTACAATAATTAATAAAAGAACAAGTTTGCTTAACTAATTTTTACTATACGTTCATAATTTTATATATTTTGAAGAACAAGTGTTATTCCTTAATTAAATTAAATTCACTAGCATAACATTTTAAAACTTTGCTTAAATACTTTAACTTCTTTTTTGGGACAAGTCTTGAAAGAAAATTCATCGGCTTTTCTTATGCATAGTTATTAAGGAAATATCCTTGTTAGCTTTTTCTGTTAAATAAATAAAGTTTTGCCTTCTATCCTTTGGATTTGAAATTCCTCAACATATCCGGATTTCATTAAATAATCTATCATTTGCACCAGTGACGACTTCTCAACATGGATTATTTCACTTATCTCTTTTTGAGTCAGGTTTTTCGACTCATTTTAATAACAAAAAGTATTATATAATCCCTATCAATTTCTAAACCGTTTAAATAACTTGTAACAGCTTTGTGATAAAGCTTTGAAATATTCTTTAAACGGTCTATGAGAGATAAGAATATTCATCAACTGAAATTTAATTTGAAGCAATCGTAAACCTTCTTTTTTCTAACACCGGAAATTACTCTTTTTTGTTTTTTCTTTGGTTTTAAATGCACTTAAATACATTACAGGAACTAATATTAACGTGATAAAAGTTGCGAAACTTAATCCGAAAATAATTGTCCATGACAAAGGACCCTTAGGCAAACAGAATCGACCCCCTAAAATAAATTTTTGGGTTTCATTCTGTAAAACATGGTAACAAAATCAATATTAAAACCTACAGCAAGTGGAATCATGCCCAATATTGTAGCCGTAGCAGTTAAAATTACGGGAGTCATTCTTATGCGTCCACCTTCAACAACAACCTCTCGAACCGATATGCCATTCTCAACAAGGTTATCGGTACCCCTTCTACGAGTAATATACCATTCCTGACGACTATTCCAGCTAAAGCAACAATTCCAATCCCAGTCATTACAACTGGAATATCCATATTGGAAATAGCCAAGCCAAGGAGAACAACGTAATTACACTTAAAATAATTTCAGACAGAATTATTAATGTTTTACTAAATGAATTAAAACTGAACAATTAATATCAATAAAATTATAAAACGGAAATCATCAAAGCTCGTCCTATAAAAGCAGCCGCTTCCTTTTGTTCCTCCTTTTCGCCTGTTAATTCAACTATTACACCTTGCGGAGTTTTTAAAGTTTTTTGTAACTGAAAGCAATGCCGCATTTACTTTATTAGCATTAAATCCGGAAAGTACATTAGAAGAAAGAGTACTTACTCTTTTTTGATTTTTTCTTTTATTCCTCCGTAAGTGCTAGTGTAATCTACTTTAGCAAAGCGGATAACGGAATTTGACGAATAAGCACCTCCACCCATATTCATGTCACGGTAGGTAATTTTAAGATTTTGCAACTCTTCAATATTATTTCTCTGTGACTTATTATAACGAAGCATGATTGGATAATCATCGTTTGCATCTTTAAATCGTGAAACCTCCTTTTCCATAAACTGCATTACGAAGTTCCATTCCATTTGAGGCAGTTGATATTCCTTCTCTATTTGCTCGTTCCCTGTCAATATTAATTTTTATTTCAGGCTTATTTAGTTGCAAGTCAGATTAAGTTCTTCTACGCCCGCTATCTCAGCGAATCAAGCATTTTCTTCAGGGAAAGTGAGGTTGCCAACAGATCTTCAAATTTATCACCACTTATTTCAATATTAATAGGTTTGGCAGTAGGTGGCCCACTTTGTTCTTGATCAATAGACATCTCAACTCCCGGAATACCTTAACGGCAGTTCTAATTTCATCTAAATATTTTTAGTTGAAACCCCATCTCGTAATCCAAATTCAACAAATGCTACTCCAACCTTTGCTTTGTTTGAATACTTTCCCTCTGTCATCTCTATTTTCAGAAGCACCAACAGCTACGTTTGTAATTACTGATTCAACTATTGGATTTTTCTCTCAATTACCTATATATTCTACCTTCTATTATTTTCGCAATGGAGTCGGTCGCGGAAGCTTTTGTACCAACGGGTAAGGTTGCATATACATAAATAAATTGGGATCTCCTTTAGGAAAAAACTACTTTAGGATTTCTTAATGCTGTAAGCATTACAGAACCAATAAGCAAGGCTATTGTTAATCCAACAACTTTATATGGCCGATCAAGTGTCCAATTCAAAAATCGTGCGTATAAATTCTGAACAGCAGGCCATGTTTTTCCTGAAACCTGGCAATCATTTTTCTCAATTAATAAACTATACAAAGTATAAATCAGTAACATTAAAATAATAAAATTTCCTTTTCCTGGAGATCCTGTTATATAAAACAACAAAGCAATCATTACCATTACAACAGCAATAACTAGTCCTTTTACGACTTTTTTACCATGGTGCTTTCATGTGGCTTCATAAAATTAACTGCAAATACCGGATTAATAATATAAGCAACGATAAGCGATGCACTCAATGTAATAATCATTGTTACGGGCATAAAATGCATAAATTTACCAATAGTACCTCCCCAAAATGCAAGTGGTATAAAGGGCGCAAGTGTTGTTATGGTTGCGGATAATACAGGCAGAAACACTTCACCTGCCGCTTGCTTAGCCGCAGAAACAATATTCTTTTTTCCGTTATCGAAAATCCGGTGCGTATTTTCTATAACAACAACTGCATCATCAACCACAATACCTAAACCAAGCAGAAAAGCAAACAATACAATCATATTCATGGTAAAACCAATACCAGGTAAAATCATAAAAGCAATAAACATGGATAGAGGTACAGATAATCCAACGAAAATTGCATTGGTAGCACCCATAAAGAACATCAGAATAATTGTTACGAGAATAAAGCCAATGATAATGGTATTAATTAAATCGTGTAATGTAGTTCGGGTTTGAGACGATTGATCTCCTGTTGTTTTAATAACCAAATCTTCAGGAAATGATGATTTTTTCATTTCAATTATAATGTCATTAATCTTATCAGAAGCATCAATCAGGTTTTCACCACCTCTTTTAATGATATTTAAAGTAATTACCTTTTTGTTATCAAGGTGACCATAACTTTCTTGTTCCAGAAAACCATCTTTAACATCAGCAACATCTTTTAAATAAACAGGTGCGCCAACCATCGAATTAATAACAATGTTTTTTATGTTATCAATATCCGAAAACTCTCCTGAAACACTAATTGTTCTTGCCATTTCATCCATATCAACACTTCCTCCGGATATAATCAAATTTTCTGAAGCAATGGCCCTTTCTATATCTGTCATTGAAAGTTTGGCAGCATGCATTCTGTACATGTCCACATTAATTTGAATTTCCTTTCTAAAGCTCCAACCATATCCGCTCTTGTAATCTCCTTAAGAGATTCTATTCGGTCTTGTAAGTCATCTGCATATTTTTTAACTGGCTTAATTCATAATCTCCTGATATGTTCACAAACATTATCGGCATTTCTGAAAATTCTACCTCCATCACGCTTGGATCGGAAGGGAGGTCTTTCGGCAAATCTTTTTTTGCCTTATCTACTGCATCTTTTACCTTTTGTTTTGCTACTGCAACCTCTACATCTGTGTTAAATTCAACAATGATATTAGAGAAATCCTGTACAGAATTGCTTGTAAGTTTCTTTACTCCGGATATAGATTTAATCTGTTTTTCAAGTGGTTTACAAACTAGATTTTCCATGTCTTTGGCGAACTACCAGGGTAAACAGTACTTACATAAATTGTAGGGATAACGATATCCGGGAATTTTTCCTTAGGAATACTGTTGTATGAAAACATTCCTGCTAACGTAATAAAAATGGTTAGCACATAGATGGCCGATTTATTATCAATAGACCAACTTGTTAATTTGAACTCTTTAAATTTCTTTTCCACAATTAAAATATTTAGTATTTAATTAACATGCCTTCAGTTAAATCCAAATAACCTGACGTTATTAATTTGTCATTAAGGTTTAATCCCGTAATAATTTCTACTTTGCCTTTATAAATCTGTCCAAGAGTAATATCCTTTCTTATGGCAATTTCTTTTCCATTTTTGACACCAACAATATAAACATATTCAGAAGTGCCTGAATGTTGGACAAGGTTGAGTGGAACTACAATCGCTGAATCCTTATGATAATCAACAACCTTTAGAACAGCAATCATGTTCGGCCTATAATCTTGATTTTGTGAATCTAAATCTGCCTCCGCACTAAAAGTTCTGGTTGTATTATTTATAACTTTAGACGTATAAAAATTTTTTGATGGAATTTCTTTATTTAAATCAGGTAAAGAAAATTACAACCCCTCGTTTCCTTTTTTTCACCCTTTGAAGCATAGGATTCAGAAATTTCAGCTTTCGCTTTTAATTTATTAAGGTTGACCACCCGTATTGCCGGCATACCAGGCATTACTGATTGACCAATTTTTATATCAATCCCATCAACTATCCCGTTAATGGGTGATTTTATTTTGAAAGCTCCATTTGTTCTTTTTAGAGTTGAAATTTTTCTCTAAACTTTCCTTATTGTTTTTAGCAGATAAAAATTGTATTTCAATGCCAATTTTCTGATCCCACAAATTTTTCTGTTTTTCATAAACGTCAGATGCAAAAGCAAGTGCGTTTTTTAGCTCCTCTAAACTTTGCTTAAAAACTGAATTATCAAGTTCAGCAAGCACCTGTCCTTCCGAAACCTCATCCCCTTCATTCACTAATATGCGATCAACAGCTCCAGCCATTTTACCGCTAACAGTTACATTTTCGTCACCATCTATACGGCCTTGAACATCTATAAAATGTTTGAAGGTCTCAAAAGTGATGGGCTTTATGGAGATGTCTTTTGTTTTTATATTGCTAATCGTAGTATCGCCACTTAAAGCAATCTCATCTTCAAGTTTTTTTATTTGCTCTAATAAATCAGAACTTTGCTGCTTGAGTTTTTCTAGTTTGGCCTTTTTATCTCCCGATCCGCAAGAGGCTATTAATCCTGTTATGAAGATTATCAATACTAATTTTTTCATATGTAGTTGAGTTGTTTTATTTTTTTAGTTTATTCTTTAATTTATTTTATTACACCTGTGGCCTTTTCGTAGTCAACTTTTGCTGTAAAATATTCGTACAAAGCATTATAATAATTGGTCTGAGCCTCTTTTAATGCCGTTTCCGCATTCATAACTTCAATGCTTGAACCGCTGCCTTGCTCGTATTTTTTCTTTGCAACATCATAAACCTCTTTCGCAAGTTCGATATTGGTTTTTTGAATATTTAATGTGTTTAAGGCGTTTAATAAGCTTGATTTAGAAGTTTCAATTTCCAAATCAATAGCATTCTTTAAGTTATTCATAGTGTTAACCGTCTTCATCAAATTAACTTTGGATTGCTGCAATCTATAATGATTTTGAAAACCATCGAACAACGGAAGATTTATAGTTCCTCCAATTATTCCGATTGGATACCATTTTTTGCTGGCGTCAAAAAAGTCAAACTCGTTTCGTTGCGCTTGTGCACTGTAATTACCATATAGAAATATGGAAGGTAAATATCTTAATTTACCTCTCTTCACATCAAGTTCGTTTAATCTTTGTTGAGATTCCAATAAAGAATATTCAATCCGATTTTTATAATTCAATTCACTAGAAGTAGAAATATCAAATACCGGAATATTATCAAGATGCAAGGAGTCTGTAAGGTTAATTTGCGATTTAATTTCCATTCCCATTTGAAATTTCAAAACACTTTCCGTCAACCCAACTAAACGTTCTATTTTTTCCTTTTCGAAAGCAAATTATTATAAGCAAAGTTACACGAGTAACATCAATTTTCTCAACAAAACCATTTGTGTTTAATGATTTGCTGTCTTCAACTAATTTTTTCAAACGATCTACATTAGCTTGGAAGCAATTTCAACCTTTCTTTACTCACCAAAGCGGTATAATAGGCTTTAGTAACTGTAGCTTTGGTTTCAATTTGTGAACGCTGATAATTTTTTTCTGACAATTCCAAAATGACTTTGAGGATTGTAAGGCAACGATGTAGTCACTATTAAAAACAATCTGACTAGCCTGAATCGAGCCTGTAGCGTTGTATTTTACGCCAAATTGCACCGGAATGTAGGTTCCGGGAGGTGCGCCAAAAAATTGTCCAGGAAGCAATTGCGTTGGTAGCTTCTCATAATCTTTAACATCAAAAGAAGAAGATATTTGAGGAAGCCCCATACCTGTTATTTCCTTTTTCTTATACCTTGAGGCATCAATATCCAACTCGGCATTTTTTATACTAGAGTTATTTGCTAATGCAAATTCAATTGCTTCTTTCAATGAAAGGTTTTTTGCAGGCTGGTTATTAGTTTGAGCAATTGTCTGAAAAGAGATGACAGCGCCAATTATTATTATTGAAATATTTTTCATAAATTATTCGTCTTCATTTATTTGTCTGTATTTATTTATTAGTTTATGCCCTTTCAAAGTAGTTATGCCATGTAAATAATGATCTAATAATTCAATTTGAATATCCGCAATTTTGTATTTTTCTTTATGAAATAACAAAGGATTTAAAGCCATTTCAGTTTCTTCAATGCGCAGCCTGGCTAAAATTTCTTTATTTATTGTAAGCCTGTATAAACCTTCTTGAATACCTTTTCCAAATTTTCCACAATCATTTGGAAACAAAAAATTTTCTTTAAATTCTTTAAACTGTTTCAAACAACAGGATGGTATTTTTGGGTCATCAAATACGTGTGGGTTTCATTTCGGAAAACATTTCTGCTAAATGTTCCATTAAAAGAATAATCTCCTGTATTGGATATGTGATTTTTAAATATGTGTTTCAAATTCTTTTTGTTTTCATTAATATTTTTTCAAGTAGACATTCAATTAGTTCTTCTTCTTCCATTAAGAGCGACAAAACTATGAAAACTATTTTATATTACATAGTTTCCTGAGTTATTAATTATTATACAATTCTTTTAACTATATGTATATCATATATTTAAAATTTATTTTCAGATAGATGTTTAAACGATAATTGTTTAAAGTAAAAAAAGCTTTAGTAAATAATCTATTTTACAAATAATTGGTTTGCTAATGGAGTACCATGTTGTCTTAAAAGCATACAACGTCACCGCTCAGCAATTTAACATACTTAAAATTTTAAACGAAGTTTATCCTAAGTCCATGATGGTTTCTACCATTAAGCTACAAATGCTTGATAAAAGTTCGGATATAACAAGATTGGTTGAAAGGCTTTTAGAGAAAAATTTAGTAGTTCGCAGGCAAGACCAGAAAAATAGGCGAAAAATTAACGTAAAGTTGAATATTATTGACACAGCCTTGTTAGTAAAATGGATAAGGATATCAGAAATTTTGAGGGATTTATAGAACACTTGTCAGATAAAGAGATAAAACAACTTAATTCACTATTGAATAAGATAAGAAAACTTTAATAAATCGGGTCTATCCTACACCAATTTGCCTACAATCCAGTACAATTAACAAAGGTATTCTCAGTATTACAATTGTTACTCCCCCTAAAATTATACCAGTAGATGTTTTCTCCCTTACCACACCTGATTTTTGGTTTATATAATGCATAATTTCTAAAGGCCATATTTATCTAGGCGGATGCTTTACTGAAGATAATATTGAGCAAAATTCCCCAAACCTGCAAAACAACCCCAAACTTACAGTTTCAAACAAATTATACTCAAGTCTGCAATAACACCCCTTCTCGGCTGTTGCCCAATCTCTCCGCCACACCTTTGCGTCATAAATTTTAAAAAAAAAAATTATGACAGCATTAAATAAAACATCACTCTCACATGCGAGTGATAAAAGGTGGGAACCATCCAAAGAAAAAGTTCTCCAAAAAATCAAAAATTCTATTTTCTCAAACGAGAAAAAAAACGTAAAGCCTGCATTGAGCAGAAGAGTTTATTCTTCGCCAATATTTGTGTAGAAACATTAGGCTTGATGCAAAAAGTAGCAAGAGCAATTAATCCGGCATTCTACTTTGAACGATTAGTACCACATTACGGAGTGCTTCGTAATGAGATCTCCAACTCGCATGAAGCGGAAACTTACAGCACCGACATCATCGAAAGAGAGCTCTGCATTTACAAAAGCTTTGCACACCTGAATCCGCAACGTTTACAGGATTACAACAAAGTATTAATGAAAGGCGAAGATGAATACATTGCCCTTTACAAAGAGGGAAAATCATTTAGATAAAGTTTCCGGCTTAGATTCATTGCAAAAAAAATGATGCTTTATGTAGCAACTTCCGAAGCGGAATTGTTTTAGAGATCAACGAAAACTCATCCAGTACCAGGATGAAAAGCTCACACAGCTTTTTACAACATCACCATCCATGTAAACTTTTAAAACAATCCGGTCATGGGCAATAAAACAGAAGAGGGAAAATTTATGCTCAAGGCATACTCACCCCAAGGAAATCCGCAATCTATATGGGGTTTCAGCACTTACCTATAAAAAATGGACGGAAGGTTTTAAAGATGAGATCGGAGAATTAAAAGGCAAATACTATACCGTTGCGCAGGTAAAAATCATCATTGATAAACTGGGCGCACCGGGTATTGTTGAACTGTGATCTAAAGAAACGATGGAACATATATTCGATAATCGCCATGTCTTACAAAGCTTCGTGGTGCAGGGAGGTTGTAAAGCTTCAGTTTCCCCTTCAAAAAAAAGTACGTCAATTCATTTGAGGATGCACAAAAAATGTTTTTTGATAATGCTTCTGACATAGAGTATAAAAAAATCAGATGGCATTTATTTGTGGAAACAAAAAAGAAGTTGAGCGATAAACAAACAATAGCATGGTGCAACGATGTACTTGAAAACACGCTCCTTAATCACAGAGCCTATGATTATAATGGCACAGGGCGAGTTGGTTTACGAGAACTGTTTATGGAACGAGTAGCATTAAGAGGAAGCTGTTATGCCATTCTGTTTTTGAAAAAGCATTATTACAAACATGCTCATCCTAAAAATGTCTTACAAAAACGCTCTTTGAAATTGCTATCTAAATAACACTTCGATGCGTTTGGATGCGCAAGATGAATCTAAACAGTGGTTTTCGGAAAGTGAGTCAAACCCTTGCCATTCCTTTGTTCCCGTAAAGTAATTACTACAATTAAAAAGGAGGGCAATATGGAAAAAAATCAAAGTAGTACAGATAGCAGTAGTAATATGTTTCTCACAGGAACAATTCTACTTGCTAATCTCGACTACTCAGGACTTGCCGATTATGCAGTCAAGGCACTCGTGGGCGGAGTGATTTGGATGGCATTTAAAGTAGCAGGGGATTACATCAGTGAACGATTAAAAAAGAAGTAATGGAGACTTGGAAAAAAATAACGGTTGGAACAATAATCGGAGGCGGTTTGATTGGTGGAACAGTTTACTTGTTGCGACTCAACAAAATGAATGCGGAACTGGAAACAGTACCGATGGTAAAAATTCACAAGTTGGATTTTTCAGGATTAACATTGAGGGTAGATGTACAATTAAAAAATCCGACACGCACACCGTTCAAAATAAAATTTCCATTTATAAAGTTGGTGTACAAAGGAACAACAGTGGGCTCATCGCAGGTACTCGACAAAGATATTCAGATACCGGCTTTTGGAGAAGCAATCATCGACAAGATGATGATTAAAGTTCCCCTGATGAATATTTTTTCTTTATCAGGTGGATTGATTAAAGCCATTCAAAATAAAGAGCCAGTAAAGTTGGAAGTAAAAACATTAACCACCATTGACATCGGTTGGAAAAAAGTACCCTACACCAAAGCAGATACCATTACACTTAGTCAAGGAAAGGCATAACATGGAAAGAAGAGAAATGATACGAGTTAAAAGCGGAAAGGAATACGACCATTTGTTTCCAAGGGCAATGCTTACCACTATCACTAAAAAGAAGGTGCAACGGTAGCAGATACGATTCGGTTCATTCCACAAGTAGTAAGAGATACTTTGTTTCACACAGAGAAAATTGCCAAAATTTTAAAAGGCAGTAATGTGAGAGAAACCTGCTCAAATATTTGCACTTTGTTTACAATCACATCGCCTACAAAAAAGATGAAGATGGAAAAGAACAGGTACGAAGTCCCGCAAGAGCATGGCACGACAGGGACAATATACAAGGAGTTGATTGCGATTGTTACACTGTATTTATCAGCAGCATTCTTAGCAATTTAAACATCAGACACAAGCTACGAATTACCAAATACAAAGAAGACCGTTTTCAACACATCTACCCCATTGTTCCTTTAAATGACGGCTCATATATAACAATCGATTGTGTGGTGAGAAATTTTGATTACGAAGAACCTTACAGCGAAAAAAAAGATACAAACATGGATTTAGAATATTTAAACGGAATCTACGATTCCAAAAACATAGACACACTCGACTTGGTAGGTATCTTCGATGATAGCCAAGCAATGTCTGATCTAGGAAAACTCTTTCGCAGAAAAGCAAAAGGCGGTGGGGATTCTGAAGGAGGCTCCGAAGGGGGTGGGGGACAAAAGAAAGGAAAGTTTAAGACTATATTAAAAAAGGGCTTACACCTTACTAATATTTTAAATCCTGCAACAGCAACCATTCGTGCAGGAGTATTGCTCTCAGCAAAATTAAACGTGATGAAAATCGGGGAACGTTTAAAGTGGTCATACTTGAGTGAAGATGCCGCTAAAAATAAAGGCATCGACATGGGCAAGTTTGCTAAACTAAAAAGAATACGAGAAAAACTGGAGAAGATTTTTTACGGTATGGGGGGCAAACCGGAAAATTTAAAGAAAGCAATTCTTACGGGAAAAGGAAACAAGAATAAAGAAGTAAACGGTTTAGGTGCTGGCTACGATCCGTTAGATGGTTTAAATGAAACCTCAGATGCGTCCGCAATTCTTGGAACGGACATGTACCGAGATGAGTTATCAGGCTTAGATGGTGAATTCGGGGAATTAGGAGTGGTTACGGCCACAGCCATTGCATCGGCAACAGGCGTAATTGGAGCTATTGCTGCCTTACTAAAAAGTGTCGGTAACATCTTTCCAAAAAAAGGAAAAGAAGGCGAAGGCTCAGGCGGAGAAGGTGGCGGAAGTGAAGAAGGCGGAGGCGGTTCATCTGAAGAAGGTAGTGGATCAAGTGATGAAGGTGGCGGTGGAAATGTAACTACTAAAAGTAAAAGCTCCGGTTCTTCAGGAGGTGGAGGAAGTAGTAGCGGTGGTGGCGGAGATGATGATGCATCAGACGATTCGAACATCAACGGCAAAAGTAAAAGCAAGGGCAAAGAAAAAGAAGATGTTGAAGATAATAAACCTGAAGGCTTTTGGGACAAAAATAAAAAGTGGATCAAGCCTGTAGCGATTGGTGTAGGAAGTTTAGGATTGCTTTTTCGCAGGATACAAAATCGTTACACATAAAAACCTGCTGCTACACAACCTTCTTTATCTGGCGTGCCGAGAAGTAAGAAAAAACACAAACCTAAAAATCACAAACACTTTAAAAGTAAAAAGCACAAGAAAGAATCGGTTGCATTACTGTAAGAGAAAATAATTTTTGAGTTCAATTAAATAACAAAAGAAAAAATGGGAAAAAGTAAAAACAGGTACATAAAAAAAGCGCATCAACACGAGGTACTTAATGGAGCGAATCCATTGGCGAAAGGTGACTTTAAAAAAACCGCCATCGAAACAGGCCGTGATGTATTGATCGGAGCTATCGGTGGCGGATTAGCAGGCGCGGTGGTGGGACGTTCTTCTTCCTTGTCGGAATTGCGATAACCGGTGTCGGACATTACATGGGCAGTAATGGCGCGGCAGCATTCGGTGTGGGTATGATGGCATCGGGGAGGATACCAGCCGTTGCAGGAATGAACGGAAATGAAAGAGATGGCTTCGATGGAATAAAAGACCGAATGACCGCTTTAAAAATGAGTTTAAACACAAACTCTTTAGATAAGATCATCAAGAGCAAAGAAAAGAAGACGGAACAAACGGAATGGGCGAAGTACAATACATCACTTATCCAAATGGGAAAGAACTTGAAGGAGCCTTTGATGATTTAGACCGCATCGAAAGGCAAGTGGCGGAGTCAGCAAAAAATTTGAACGTAAACAATCCTTCTCAGGTGGGATTGGTGAACTGGGCGAAGAGCCTCTTTATAAACCCTGAAACCTCATCATCAATCATCAAAACAAAAATTAATTACAAAACTAAAAACAAAACAATATGTTAGGAATGTTAGACGGAGTCGAAGAGTACAATAACTCAGGAGCTTTATTGGGCGTAGATGGCCCCGAAACACAAGAGTTACTGGGCGCACTTGGACGCATGAATCCAATTCAGCGTATGCGCGTGATGAATAAAATGGCGGGTGGTGTTCCTGCAAGTAACTGATCAAGAGCTGAAATGGAAAACATTTTAGTGAGTTGCCACAACACATTAGCAAGATGGCTTAATGAAAGGTGAGTTGCGTTTAGCGGATACGATCATTTGCAGTATCAAACCCGTGAATTCGAAAACCGTGAAAATGTTTGAAACGCAAGATGACAAAGAAGTGGGGTTTGCGTAATATTAGTAACGCGAAATTGCCAAAGAACCAAGCCTTATTGGTAAGCGGAATTTTTTATTGGCAGCAATTCCGGCAGAGGTGAACAAAGACCAGGTAATTGCCTCCAAATTTGATGGCATTGAAGATTTTGCTGCATTGGCCAACGGAGAGTTCAGTTTAAAAAGTAACAAGAAAATCATTATGCCTGAAACGGTGAACACAATTTTCAAAACCAAAACGATGAATACCGTTTCGGTTGGTTATTACAAACTGGCAAACCCGCGAATGATACACGATGATATTTTGGTGGAAGCAACTATTGATTTAGGTTCAATGGAAGGATTAGATCCGAAGACACATTTGTATGTGGGTTTACACGGAACTATCACAACTCCGTAATCATTAGCAAAAAAAGTGGTTTGCTTTTAAAGGCAAACCACTTTAATTAAACCTAAATGATGAAAAAATCTTTTTAAAGATATAAATAATAAAGAGAAAACAAAGATGCTAAAATATTATTCCAAGCAATTTGATGCAAGTAACTGAAGCCGGAAAACGGTAAAGAAAACCTTTGAGGTAGATAAAAGTGAAAACCATTTATGGTGTGTGCATTCTTTCCAATCGTGATGACCTGACTTATTACAGAGGCTCTTTCAGATTAGAAATCAACAAAGATGAAATCTATCCCGATGGCTACTCTACTAAAAAAATCATGTCATCGGAAAACGTGGAGCCGAATAAACGTTGTTTTTCATTGGTAAAATTTCAATCAGTAACGGCTTCGATCACCTTTGAATATACCGACAATGAAGATGGTAGAACAGTGTTCGCTCCTTATATCGTGTCCTTAAGTGTTGATGGAGAAAGAGAAAGCGAGATATGAGCAGGGTAAGAATTTTAGTAACTGAAGCAACCATCACTAAGGCGGGCAAGTCACGCACTTTCAAGTCAAACTTTCCAAACACGCTTTTAAAATAGTCGGCATTGAAACCGATGTGCTTTTGAAATCGAGATCAGGAAAAGAAGTGATTGCTCCATCAGCTATGCCGGAAATCAAAACTTTAGAAGCATTAGATCCTGCAAGAGAACCGAGAATAGAAGGTTATTACAACGTTGCCGGAAAACTGAAGTTACAAAGCATGGAAAAAGAAAACATATTCTTTTCAGATTGGGTCAAGGCTTCGGTGTTTTATGAAGGATTTAAACAGCCAAAGGCTTTTGAGATTCATTCAGGATTAAAAGACATAAGAGGAAAAACCACATCGAAAAAAGTAGATGTTCCTGTTGAGTCCACTATCATTAATGCTATATATCTGATAACATTGGGAAGTTTCACAAGCAAGACCTTCTTTATACACTTAAAGTATTTGTGTGGATTGAAACAAGTGAGAATCAAAATGGAGTAACGTTTGAATTTTTAAACAACGAAAAAGAACCAAAGTAAAATGACAACAGCACTCGCATTGGAATATATCCCACGGAGAATGGAAGAGTTGGGTTATGGTAAAAACTATTACATCCGTTTCCGACACCTGACATTACAGGCGGGAGAATTGTTAGAGCTTGAAGCCTACAATCAGTTTTACATTTTAGTAGAAGAGCCTCCGGTCAGCATAAGTGTGATATCTGATTTTGGAATGTATGATTTAAGTTTTGGTAAAACCAACGAGCAGAGCTACGAACATCAAGGTGTGATTTACATCAACAATTATTCAACTACTACAAATCATTTGCGATTCATTCAGGTAATACCAAAGCATTTAAAAACGGAAGAAAAAAAATAATATGGCAATCACAAGCGAAACATACGACCAGTTAAAAATCGACAAACTAAAATTGTATCTGCAAACACAGGCAGATAGAAACGCTGCACGTTATTATGAAATCTATGTCGATAATTTAAAAGCAGTTCATAAAACAAACGATATCCAGGAGTTTGATTCTTATGAGGATTATATGACCGAAGATACCGACCGTATCCGAATTTTGGTGTACTCTACTAATTCTCAATCTCCGCGCAACGACCAATATGTGTACCGCATGAAAAAGCAAGATGAACAAAAGACAGTTGTTCAGCAACAAGGATTAAGCGGGATCGAAATTGAAAGTCGTATGGAAGAGAACTCCAAACACATCGTGAGCGATGGGAACACGAAGCTCTTGTAAAAGAATTGAGCAAACCAAACAGCAACTCAAAGAATCAGAAGAGTACGCTGAAAAGTTGGCGGCAGAATTACTAGAGTACAAAGGTAAAAACTGCATTGGGGAAATGTCAATCTTGGAGAATTAGCATCGGTAGTTGTTGAAGGAATTGTGAGACGTAATCCACAAATGGTCGCCAAATTACCGGGTGGCGAAACATTAGCCGGTATTATTGAGCAGGACAATAAAGAAAGAGGTACTACTACTCCAACGCAGGAAACAGAAGTCAGCTTTAAAAAGAAAAGTGATACTCCTGAATTGAGCGATGAAGAGAAAGGCTACTTAAACTTTATGCGAGGCATTGCTGAAAGTTTTGATGATGAAGAGATCGTTATTTTAACTCAGGTCATTACCAAACTGGAAGAAGATACCATAATACTTCGAACCAGTTGCCGAATTATTAAACATCAACGTAACGGAAGTTCTGAAAAATATCGGCAAGAACTAAATCATTAATCCATACAGAAATTCTTTTAGCAGGCTGTGAAAATCAGCCTGCCTAAAGGAAAACTGTGTCAACACAAAGCAACATGGCAAAATTTAATTACGATATCAGCATCGAAGCGCCTACGGAACAAGAAGCGGACACCAAAATGAGTGCATTAACAATATTGGCTTCACGCCTTTCTGCAAAAGAATTGGAGAAGCTCGCGCACATCGTTAAAAATGATCCGGTAAAACTATCACTCGCAAAAAAAGCACTCGGAGTTTAAGCGGAGAGCCTCCGCAGGCAATTTTAAATAAATCAATATGCAAGAAATAGTACCATATAACCATCAGGAAGTACAGCATGAGCAAGGCATGAGCATAAAGGAAAACCCTTTACTCAGCGATTGGTTTAGCGGTATTAGGAGGTGGTGTGTATTTCGGAAGGAAGTTGATTTTAAATAAGGTGGCCAACAAAGAAGAGAATCAAAGTTTTGAAGACGGATCTTCTGCAACAATCGCCAAGCAAATTAAAATGGCTTTTGAGAATGACGGTTGGTGGGGAACAAATACAACTGCATTACGAAATGCACTTTGACAAATAAGCAGTAAGGATGAATTTGCAAAAGTTCAGAAGTCCTATCAGAAACTCTACAACTCAAATCTATTAAAGGATATGAGTGATGAGTTGCAAAGCACCGAGTACAATGAGATGTTACAGATCATTGCAGGAAAACCTCCAAAGAAGGGACAAGCACCGACAGCCAATGCTTACGATGCGTGGGCAAAAAGACTAAAGGCAGCCTTTGATAAAGTCTATGGCTTTTTACTGGGGACAGATGCAGATGCAATTATTGCAGTGTTTAACGAAATCCCAACACAAACTGCCTTCATTCAAACAGCAGTTTCCTATAAAAACTATACGGAACAAATATGCTAGATGATATGAAAGCGGAAGCAGAATTTGGTCAGTACAGCGACTGGATGAAAATTATTGTAGCGAAACGAAAAATAGCGGAGAGCCCTGCAGGCAATAAGGAACAATTTAACATCATTAAAATGAATAACCCTAGAAACATAAAATACATTGTGGTGCATTGCACTGCCACGCCCACCAATACCACGCTTGAGTCTATCAAACGTTATTGAAAGAACAACGAGGATGGAAAGACACACCCGGTTACCATTATTTTATTCAACGTGACGGAACAGTTGTTCAGTTGTTGGATGAAAAGAAAAATAGCAACGGTGTGTATTTACATAACTCCGCCTGTATCAATATTGCCTATTTAGGTGGCATTGATAAAGAAGGCAAACCAATTGACAATCGAAGCGATTCGCAAAAACACGCGATGTTCGATTTGATTGTATCACCACTGAAAATATCCTTCTGCTGAAGTATTAGGTCACCGTGATTTTCTCCAAACGTACACAAAGCCTGCCCCTGCTTTGATGTAAAAGATTGGTTAAAAATTACGAACCTGATTTAGGTAACGCAGCATAAGATGGTACTTGGAAAATTACGCGCCATACTTCGTCACAAACGTTATGAGCTTTATACTCGTCCTTACGAACTCAACATTGTAGGCTTGCGTGGAAACAGCACCGAACCCAACAAATTTGATGACGAGATTCATGTGTTCTATAAGATTAGCCCGATCAAGTGGAACTATCATGTATTTAAAGCCACAACTGACCCCGGTACTTTTTGGTTAAAAAACCCATTGCAAAAACAAGGAACTGCGATCCTCTCAGAAGGCCAGTATCTCGATACCTATCAGTTAGGAATGCATCAGGGAAAATACAAAGCCTTAGTACAACGCAAACCCGTGACGGTGATTCGTGATTACGACCGAAATGCAAAACTCGATTTTCTCAATGGTACAAAAACAACAGGCCTATACGGAATCAATATCCACAGAGCCAATAAAACTGGTACTACGAGAACAGTCGATAAGTATTCGGCAGGATGCCAGGTATTTGAAAAATGCAGATGCCTTTCAGGAGTTTTTAAAACTATGCGAACGCCACAACCAATTATATGTAATAAATTTACTTATACCCTGATAGATTTCAGGTCGGTAAAAAGAGAAAACATCAGGCGAATCGCATACGGTATAGGAACTCTTGGGTTGATAGCAGTTGGATATTTTTCTTTTAAAAGCAGAAATAAAATAGCCCAATTATTTAAACGAAAAGAAAAAACAGACAATGAAAATTAAAGACATCATTCATCAATTACTAAAAGACAAAGACGGTAATTTCTCATTACGAGAAGTATGTACTATGCTCTATGTGCTTATGTCCATCATCAGTTGGATTGGTCAGCAGTTCTTTGGAGTAGCCGTTCCCGAATATATGTTCTACGCATTCATTAGTATGATCGGAGCAGGAACATTTGGTTATTCATTGGAACGTAAATCCAAAAGCGGTCCACTCAGAAAGTAAAAATTAATCATTCTAAAACGTAAAATAAATTATGAAAAAAGTACCAATCGTTATTTTAATTACAGCCTTGTGCATTGGGTTATTTCTATTGTTCAGTACCTGCTCCAATGATACGGAACATTTAAAGCCTGGACAAAGAGCAAATCCAAAAAGCCGAGAAAGAAGTAAGCCTTGTGGATAATCATTATCGAGAAGCGTTCGCACTTTTAAAAATTTACTCCGACAGTTTGGAGAGGGCGTTAAATAAAACTCAAAAGCAACTCATCGCTACCAAAATAAAACTGGAGCAATCCAAATTTAATGTGGTGAGTTTGGTTGAGAAGGATACATCCGGTTTAAGTGTTCAGCAAAAGTTAAATGATTGTGATTCGCTGAAAGAGGAGGTTTCAGATTATGTCTTTTGGGTGGATAGTACGCAAAGCGGTTATGAAACAACCATCAGAGAGCTTAGCAATATAGTCGCGGTCAAGGATTCAGAAATTGTTGTTTGTCAAATTTCCTATACCCAGCTAAAAAGCATAAGCGATGATAATCTGCTACGAGAACGAAAGTTAACAGAGGATTTGGAAACTGCTTATAAGCAACAGCGAAAGAACAGGATTCAGAATAAATTTCTTGCAGCAGGTTTTCTAATTCTCTCCGGTGTAACCACAAGTTTAATTATAAAATCAAGGCAATAAATGCGCATGAAAGAAAAAACAATTGTATCAACTGTAACGCTCGCTGCTTCTTTAATTAGTTATTTCTATGCAAAGGAAACTGCAAAAGATGTAGTTCCTTATGTAATGATTGGAGGATTTATTGGAGCAGTTATAGGCGAAGTAGTTGTGGGGGCGATAAAAGACAAAGACGATAATAACAACTAAAACAATTAACCATGATAACAGAAATCATAAATGGCGGTTCGAGTTTAAGACTCATCTCAGATGGCTCTCCTAAATTCATATTAAAAAATCAAATCCGTGAAGTGGAAATCGTAAGAGATACCATCATCAAAATTGATATCGGACAAGGAACACTTTACAATGTGTTTGTGGATCAACTGGAAGTAACCAATCCCGCAAGTGCTAATGTTGGCGAACTACGTGATAAAATTATGGAGATGCTTCAAACAGCATCGGCAACAGGTTTGGCAACAGAACTAAAACAAACAGAAGGCAATGCTGAAATCGTTAACATTAAAAATAGTGTAAACGATATGAAGGATAAAGTAAATGCCTTGAACGATAAATTGTTCTTTGAGCCGAAGCAAATTGATGAAGCAAATGCTAATGTAGTTTACAAAGGCTTTGCTAATCCGGGTGCTAAAAACGCAGATGCTGTTTGGGCGATTCAAAAAGTAACCAATAACAAAAATGTGTTGACTTACCAATGGGCTGGCGGTGACAAGAACTTTGATAAAGTTTGGGATAACCGTAAAGCATTAGTGTATAGCTAATATTAATCAAAGACAGGATGTAAAATTCACATCCTGTCTTTATTGTTTTCTGGAATGAAACTACCTGAAATAAAAATTAAGCTATATCAATCCCGTTAAAAAAGTAGACAGGATTAAAAATCAAAACGGCCGAGGGAGCTGTTAAGGTTTTAAAAACTATTTTCTCTCCTGAAGAATTAGAACTACGAGAACAGATGATGGTCTTGTATTTAAATAATGCAGGAGATGTTATTGGTTATACAAAACACTCTGTTGGCGGTATTACAGGAACACTTGTGGATATTCGTTTGATTTTAGCAGGTGCATTAAAAAGTTTAAGCACGGGAATAATTATTTCACACAATCATCCGAGCGGAAATATACAACCAAGTGATTCAGATATCAGCATTACAAAAAAATTGAAGGAAGCCGCTAAATCTTTGGAGCTTGAATTAATAGATCACATCATTATTACCAAAGAAGGTTTTTTCTCTTTTGCAGAAGAAGGAATGAACGGATTGGAAGGGTTTTATGATTATAGCCATTCCTCTGCAAATATCATTAACGAGCCTAAACAAAAGAAGAATGAAATTGTTCTGCTTGATTTATTTAGTGGAACTGGTGGTTTTTCAAAAGGACTAGAGGAAGCGGGTTATCATATCAAGCAACATTATTTTTTCTGAGATTGATAAATATGCAGTTGCAAATTATCAATACAATTTTAAAAATTCAATTAATCTTGGCGATGTTACGAAAATCAACACTAAAAAAATCAAACGCCCAAACATTATCTGCTTTGGTTCACCCTGTCAGGATATTTCCATTGCTGGCAAACGCAAAGGGCTTAAAGGAAAACGAAGCAACCTCTTTTTTGAAGCAGTTAGAATCATTAGGGAATGCCGACCCGATGTTTTTATCTTTGAAAACGTCAAAGGGTTATTCTCCAGTAACCAAGGCAAAGACTTTGAAGTCATACTGCAAACGTTTGCCGACCTTGGGATTTATGACATCCAATGGCAACTGCTTAATACTAGCTGGTTTCTACCCCAAAACAGAGAGCGGGTTTACTTTGTCGGATGTCTTAGAGGCAAAACCCAATCCCAAATATTTCCTATCGGAGAAAGCACTCAAGGGTGTGATGCGTTCGATAAAGAAAAATCTCAAAGGAAAACTATAAGCCCAACCATCGATACCAAAGTGGGAGAAAGTACTCACCGTTCTCCTATGTGTTGCATTGGAAAGGCTCTTCCACCAAATGGAATTTATCTAAAATGAAACAAAGTCCGACTCTGAATACACAACAGGATTGGATAAGGAACAACCTTGATAGCGAACGGAGTCGCTTATCGTACCCGAAACTACAAAGGGCAAGGGGGAAAAATTGAATCACGAAAAGACAATATCGCCAATCAATTAACCTCTGTTCAAAAGGACAGCATGGTGATGTTGCGCGAGCTCACTAAAAATGAATCAGAACACAATCGTTTATACGATTCTAAAAATGGTATTTCAAAAACAATTAAATCATCCGGTCACGGAAGCGGGTCGCAAACCGGAAATTATTTAGTCAACAAAAAAATAAGGCGGTTAACTCCTACCGAATGCGAACGGTTACAAGGTTTCCCTGATAACTGGACAAAGAACGGAGTATTTCATATTCCTGAAGACACGCAGAAGGGATATGCTACAGCTAAAAAAGGAGATAGTATTAATCTGTCTTATTTGGAAGCGAACAAACGAAGAGGTCGTGTGGGTAAAGGTATTGCAGGAACGATTGATACAGGCGTACAACAATATACGCTTGCTAAAAATAATTTAAGAAGATTAACTCCGATTGAATGTGAACGCTTACAAGGTTTTAAAGATAACTGGACAAGACCAGGAATATTTAACGGTTCGGTTTCAGAAATATCAGATTCGCAACGCTACAAACTATTAGGTAATGCAGTTAGTGTTCCTGTTGTTCGGGCTATTGCTGAACGATTAATCGGAATGAAAGCAATTGAATTAAAAAATGATGATTCAATTAAAAACTTAACTCTTGAATTGCAATTAGAACTATTAAACTTTAAACAAGCTGCCTAAACAAAAAAAATGAAAACACCAATCACTTATTACGGAGGCAAACAAAATATGATAAAACACTTGTTGAATATTATACCGGCTCACACAATTTATTGCGAACCCTTTTTGGCGGTGGTGCATTATTTTTGCCAAACCGAAATCAGAAGTTGAAATCATCAACGACAAGAATGGAGAAGTAATAAACTTCTTTAAAGTGGTTAAAACAAAATTTTCAGAATTACAGAAAGAACTACAAGGCACATTACACAGTCGTGAGCATTATAAAAAAGCAATGGTAGTGTATGAACATCCTGATTTGTTTACCGATGTAAAACGTGCGTGGGCATTATGGGTATTAACCAATCAGGGCTTCGCCAGTATGATTGGCTCCTGGGGTTTTGGAAAAGAAAACTCAAAAGAAAAATCATTGGCAAATAAACGGGATGATTTTACAAGAGCTTATGCCGACCGTTTACGCATGGTACAAATTGAAAACAACGATGCCATTAAAGTCATTCAAAGAAGCGACACGAAGGACACATTTATTTATGCTGACCCACCTTACATCGGTTCTGATATGGGACATTACAAAGGCTATTCGGAGGATGATTACAAACAACTCTTAGACACATTAGTAAAAATAAAAGGTAAGTTTTTACTAAGCTCTTACCCTTCTCCTATTTTATCACAGTACATCAAAAAATACAAATGGAATATAAAGAAGGTAGAAAAATCTGTGGCTGTTACAAAGCATACCGATAAAAAGAAAACAGAAATGCTTGTGATGAATTACGACCCTGCAAAAATAAAAGCACTAACAACAAAACCAAGTATTAAAAACATCTCGGTTAAGAATTTAGAATCAAAACTTAAACGATTAAAATTCGCAGCATAATGAAAATTACAACAGAAAATTATTTTGATACCGTTAAAAAATTCGATTTAAAGGAATTGCCCGAAGTTCTTTTCTTATC